>NC_009615.1:147500-1347500 GCF_000012845.1 Parabacteroides distasonis ATCC 8503 | reverse complement strand
TACAAGAGTTGCAGATAGACGCCGATCCCCATCCGTTGGCTTATCTGGAGAATAAGGAATTCGAGGAGAAAATCTATCGTGCCGTGGATTCCTTGCCCGCTAAATGCCGGGATATCTTCGTGCAATATCTTTACCATAACAAGACCTATGAGGAAATAGCGATAACAAATCATATCAGTTCCAGTACGGTACGAGTACAGATCAAGATCGGTTTGGCGAAGTTGCGTGAACTTTTAGGCGATCTTTACCCTCTTTTCTTACTTATATTTAATTTTTTCGAAAAATAATTGGAATCTCCTTAAACGGAATCTCTAAAACAGGTGTATATAATAGAAACCGGGTTGAAAACCGGCTCCTTTGTTAATATCATGGAAATAGAGAATAAACACATAGAAGATTTAATTTATAGCTACCTCATGGGAGATATATCCGAGGAGGGGCGAAATGAATTACTACAATGGTTGGAAACGGATGACGCTCATAAACAGTGCCTTTCCGAGATGGCAGATTGTTGGGCGACGGCGCATGTACCTTTGTTTGCCTCTGATATGAAAGCCGATTTCCAAAAACATTTCGGGACACTTATCGATCCCGCTATTCCTTCTGAAAAGAATCATTGGCTAAATTTTCGGTTTTTAGGAAAAGTTGCCGCCTCGGTCTTGATCGTGGTATCGGTGGGGACTGCCTCTTATTATATAGGTACGAGACATAATCAGCCGAAATCTGCCGCCTTGGCTTATTTTGAGACGACAACTCCTATGGGAGCCCAAACGAAAGTCGTTTTGCCGGATCAATCCGTGGTTTGGGTCAACGCAGGTTCCACGTTGAGATATGGCAGTGATTTCAATACGAACGGACGTAGCGTACAATTGGATGGTGAGGCTTACTTCGAGATTACCCGGGATTCCCTTAAGCCTTTTATCGTAAAATCAAAGAGATTGGATATCAAGGTTCTAGGAACTAGCTTTAACGTAAAGGCTTACGGAATGGATGAAACGACCGATGTCACTCTGGTGTCGGGAAAAGTAAACGTGAGCTTGCGGGATGAGGTTGCCCATGCGGGCGATGTGACCTTGACTCCAAACCGGAAACTAAGCTTTAATAAGCAGACCAATAAGGTAAGAGTCAGTGAGGTGGATGCCAAGGATGCTCTCTCTTGGATGGACGGTAGCCTGAAATTCTCCGAACAACCTTTCATGAGTATCGCCAAGGATTTGGAACGTAAGTTCAACGTGCGTATCCGCGTTGAGAGCGATCCTTTGAGAAAGGAAATCTTCTCCGGTAGCTTTACGAAAGATTATTCGTTGGATAAAATCCTTCGTGAGGTGGACGTGGATCACAAATATGTGTGGACTCGTTCGGGAGATGAGATTATTATAAAAGATAAATAAAAATACAAACCTTAATCCTAAGGTGTAAGTGTGGAAAATAGTATAAACGAGAAAATTATTTATTAAATCTAACTTTAATGGAAATGAACTATTTCAAGAAGACCGGTAAGATGATGGTAGCCGCATGTATGCTTGCGGGACTGCCGTTTATTCCCGGTACGGTTTCAGCGTCCGAACTTCAGACACAAATGATGTCTGTTCAAATGGAAAGTACGACATTAAAAGAACTTTTCGATTTGATCGAGGAAAAATTCAATTACACGTTCCTTATCCGTAACAATGACATCAATCTGAATGAGCGTATCTCAATCGACATGTCGAACCGCTCGGTCGAGGAGATTTTGACGACGGCGCTGAAAAATCAGCATGCTGATTTTGTTGTAAACAACAATAGGATTGTTGTTTACAAGTCATCTTCTAATCCAAATGAATTGAGAAACGCGGAGAGAATGGTGGCGCAGCAGACGATTACGATTTCAGGTACCATTGTTGACGCGGTGACGGGTGAGCCGGTAATCGGTGCGAATGTGCTCGTGAAAGGCACTACGAACGGTACCAGTACCGATTTCGATGGAAAGTTTAGTTTGGAAGCTCCGGCCGGAGCTACTTTGGTCGTTTCTTACATCGGTTATGTGAACCATGAGGTTAAAGCGACTAGTGCTCCGATGACTATCCGTATCAAGGAAGACACTCAGAACCTTGAGGAGGTGGTTGTTGTTGGTTACGGCGTGCAAAAAAAGGAAAGCTTGACGGGTGCCATGCAGGTGGTGAGCAACGAGAAATTGTTGGATGCCACTAGCCCTACGGTCGAGAACTTATTGTCTGGTAAGGCTCCGGGCGTGCAGGTTACTTCGGGTGGTGGTCAGCCGGGCGCTGCCGGTAAGGTGGTGATCCGTGGTAAGTCTACGGTAAACGGTAGCACGGACCCTCTTTGGATCGTGGATGGCGTAATCGTCGGTACGGATGCGGGTAGCTTGAACCCGGCTGATATCGAATCCATGTCTATCTTGAAGGATGCCGCTTCAACCGCTATCTATGGTTCTCAAGGAGCGAACGGTGTTATCGTGGTGACTACGAAGAAAGGTAAGATCGGAAAAGCTACGATCAACGCTTCCGTAAAGATGGGTGTGAACCAGTTGCACCGTGGAAACATGAATATGATGAACGGCGAGGAATTATATGATTATTATAAATCTTTCGCTAATCAAGACGCCCTTCCGAGTTATTTTACGGAGGATTTGCGCAACCGTAACTTCGACTGGTGGAAAGAGGGTACGCATCTGGGCTTCGCTCAAGACTATAACGTATCTGTTTCCGGTGGCTCAGAGAAGATCAAGACGTATACATCCGTTGGTTACTATAATGAGGATGGTGCCGTGAAAGGATATGACTACAAGCGTTATAACTTGCGTTTCAATGTGGATTACCAAGCGACGGATTGGTTGACTATCAAACCTAAAGTATGGGCTACCCGTAGCGACGTGATGGACCAGCAGCAAGATCTAGGCGCTATCATGTACGTTAATTTCCCTTGGGACTCCCCGTATGACGAGAATGGCGACTTGATCCAGCAATACAGGCCGACCGATTGGGTGAATAGCGATGCTACAAATTACTTGTATGACCTGCAATGGAATTATGAGAAGAAAACTTCCTATGAGTTTATGGGAAACTTTGACTTCGATATCAAGTTTACCGATTGGTTGACTTTTGCGTCCGTGAATAGCTATAAATATAATAACATTCTTTTCAAAGGCTATAACGATCCTCGCTCTAAGGCAGGAGAGGCCGACAATGGATTGTTGCAAGATAAGACCACAACTTCTTATCGGGTATATAGCAACCAATTGCTTCGTTTTAATAAGGTGTTCGATAAACATTCCATCAATGCGATATTGGCTTATGAGTGGAACTCTTATACCCGGGAAATCAAGGATCAGACAGCGGCTAGTTTCGCTCCGGGTTTCTCCGTGGCAGATGTAGCGACAACTCCTAAGACAATAAAAGGATCGCAAGAGGAATGGGCTGTACAATCCTATTTGTTCAATGCCAATTATGCGTATGACAATCGTTATTTATTGTCTTTCTCTTTCCGCCGAGATGGTGCCTCAAACTTTGGTGAGGATGCTAAATATGGTAATTTCTTCTCTGTTAGTGGTGGTTGGAATATCCATCAGGAGGAATTTTTCAAGGCAAAGGATTGGGTACAGCAATTGAAGTTGCGCGCTAGCTATGGTTCTGTAGGTAATCGTCCTACTGAGCTGTATTCGCAGTATACTTTGTATGCTATGTCTACGGGATACAACGGTGATCCGGGTGCGGTAATTGCTCAAAAAGAAAATAAGAACTTGACATGGGAGAAAACCTATACGGCGGGTGTAGGTATCGACGCTATCTTGTTCGATCGTCTGACTATTAATTTGGATTATTACAATAAGAAAACAACCGATTTGCTTTATAAAGTGCCTCTGCCCGGTGTGACAGGTATCACGGGTATCTATCGTAACGTTGGTTCTGTTAAGAATAATGGTTTCGAGGTTTCATTAGGTGTGGACATCTTGAAAGGTGGTGATTGGAATTGGAGCGTTGCCGCTAACTTGGGCTTGAACCGTAATAAGATCACAGAATTGTATGGTGGTAAGAGCGAGATTATTACTGCCAACGCAGGAACAAGCTATTACATCTATATGGATAAGATCTTGACTCCGGGTCAGGATGTGGATACTTGGTATGGAACTGAATGGGCTGGCGTAGATCCGCAAACAGGAGCTCCGTTGTGGTATACAACAAATGAGAAAGGAGAACGCATAACAACTTCTGATTATAGCGAGGCTTCCAAGCACCAGACTATATTAGGAAAATTAAGCCCTGACTTCTACGGTGGTTTCTCTACAAATCTATCTTGGAAGAATATCGATTTATCCGCAGTCTTCGGTTATTCGGTAGGAGGTGAGATTTACAATTATGACCGTTCTATGTATGATAGTGATGGTGCTTATGTAAACTATAATCAAATGAATTTAAGGGATGATTGGAATCGCTGGGAAAAACCGGGCGATATCGCTACCCATCCAAAAGCTGAATATGGTAATAAGAGCCAATCCAGCAAGGGATCTTCCCGTTACTTGGAGGATGCGAGCTATTTACGTTTGCGTAGCTTGACATTAGGCTATACGTTACCTTGGAAGATCCAATATGTAGACAATGTCCGTCTTTCTTTCTCGGGTGAGAACTTGTTTGTTCTTTCGGGGTTCTCTGGAGTGGATCCGGAACTTCCCGCTGAGGTAGGAAGCCAATACAAGGCTGGTTCGGTTGGTGTGGCCATTTCTCCGTACCCACAAGCCCGTAAATTTATGTTTGGTTTAAATGTTACATTTTAATTAAAGGAATAAGAATGAAAAAAATAGCTATAGTGGCTCTTGCGGCAGCGGCCACATTTATAACAAGCTGTGATATCGAACGTATGCCTTATGATAAGTATACGGAGGACAAGATCATGGAAGATAAGGATGCTGCGGTTGATGTCTTATTAAACGGTTGCTACGCTAAATTGAAAACTGCATCTGAGCATTTACACTATTGTGGAGAGTTCCCCGGGGATAACGTTTGCAAGGATAAGCCGACCACAAATCCATTCGGTACTTACTTTACTTATCAGCATACCGTTAATAATGGTGGGCTTTCTACGGTTTGGAACAGTGCTTATAATATCATCTCGCAGACAAGTTCTTTAATGAAGATGATCAATGAGAATGAATCTCCAGAGTTGAACCAAAAGTTGGGTGAGGCCTATTATATGCGTGGCATGATGTATTTTTATCTGTGTCGTGTGTTTGGCCGTCCTTATTATCAAGAACCGGAGAAGAATCTGGGTGTACCTATTGTGAATGGTATGCCTGAGGATATGGATAACCTGGATCTTCCGGATCGTTCTTCCGTGAAAGATACGTATGAGCAAGTTCTGTCTGACTTGAAAAAGGCAGAAGAGTTGATGTCTGATTTTAAGTCGCCCGCCTATGCCTCAAAGTATGCGGCTCAAGCCTTGTTGGCCAAGGTTTATATGTATATGAGTGGTACTTTTGAGAATCCGAATAAGGAATACGCTCAATTATCTTATAATTATGCGAATGAGGTAATCGAGAGTAATCAATTCTCCTTATTGAGTCGTTCGACGTTTATGACATATAATGAGCTTGCTCCGGATGCGGCTTCTCAAACGGAGACTATTTTTGCCGTGAAATTCATTGCTTCGGATTGGGATGATTGGGGTAGCCCGTTAGGTAGTATGTATGCGGAGATTGATGGTCAAGGCTGGGGTGAGGTATACGCTAGCGCTAAATACATGGATTTGCTGCATGAGACAGGTAAAAATACGGATGCCCGCGAGGCTTTTATCCATCCACAATATAAGAAGAATGATGCGGGAGATCAAATTCCGGCTTTCCGTTTCGTCGCTAACTTGTATACGGACGGAAAGATTTCCGGTTATGTATATCGTCAGGGTGAGACAAAGGAAGTAGGTGGTAAGTTAATCGCTACCGTGGATGATGAAGAGTACACATTAACTCCCGTAGATGTGGATAATAAACGTTATTCTATTAGTTATAAGGGAAAAACTTATGTCGGTGATTATGATTACCTGATGTTAGAAAGCCAAGGTAATCCGAAATTCTATAGTTATAAATGCTCTAAGCAAGAAGGTTATCCCCACCTTTATTCACCGGTTATCTCTCGCTTAGGTGAGTTATACCTGATTCGCGCCGAGGCTAGCGCTAAATTAGGAAACTATACAAAAGCATTAGCCGATTTGAATACCGTTCGTACCCGTTCCTTACCTAACGCCGGATATAAATCTTTGGATGCGACAAACGCTCATGAGCTTATCATGAAAGAACGTCAGTTGGAATTAGCTTATGAGGCTGACCGTGGTTTTGATGTATATCGTGTAGGCGATACGATGAAACGTCATTACCCGGGATTCCATGACGGCGTGCCTGAATATCCTGCTACCAGCCCGTTGGCTATCCAGTATATTCCGCAGTCTGAGATTAACGCTTATCCGGGTACATTAACTCAGAATCCGTAATAAGCGATGAATAAGTATTGTATAATGAGTGTGTTGGCAGGGTTTTCCTTGCCAACAACTTTAATAGTTCAATCAGCTCCCCGGCAACCTAACGTGGTGATCATCGTGGCCGATGATCTCGGGTATGGTGATCTAAGCTGTTACGGGGCTCATCGCATACAGACTCCGGGAATGGATCGTATCGCAAATGAAGGCATACGCTTTACGCAAGGTTATTGTACGGCGGCTACTTCTACCCCCAGCCGGTATTCCTTGCTTACCGGATTATATCCTTGGACAAATAGGGATGCCAAAATACTTCCCGGCAATGCGGCTCTGATTATCAATACTCAACAGGTTACCTTGCCGAAGGTGATGAAGCAAGCGGGCTATGTCACCGGCTCGGTCGGCAAATGGCATCTAGGATTAGGTGACGGGGTGGTAGACTGGAACAAGCTGGTTTATCCCGGAGCGAAAGAGATCGGTTACGACTATTCTTTTATCCAAGCTGCTACTAATGACCGGGTTCCCTGTATCTTTATCGAGAATGGGAGAGGTGTAAACCTCGATCCGAACGATCCTCTCTATGTCAGTTATAAGGAGAATTTCCCCGGGGAACCGACTGGGAAGGATAATCCTGAATTACTGAGAATGCTCCCGAGTGTCGGGCATGCCGGCGCTATCGTAAACGGTGTACCTCGAATTGGTTTCCAGAAAGGAGGCAAGACCGCCCAATGGAAAGATGAGGATATGGCAGAGTTGTTCCTTGAGAAGGCGAAAGGTTTTATGAAAGAGAATAAGGATAAACCTTTCTTCCTGTACTATGGCTTGCATCAACCGCATGTACCTCGTGTTCCGAACGAGAGATTCGCGGGTAAGTCGGGGATGGGACCTCGTGGAGATGTTATCTTGGAAGCGGATTGGTGCGTGACCGAATTCTTGAAGGAAATGGATAAGTTGGGGCTAACGGAAAATACGTTAGTTGTTTTCACTAGCGATAACGGACCGGTTCTGGATGACGGTTATCAAGATCAAGCCGTGGAATTGGTAGGGGATCATAAGATGGCCGGACCGCTTCGTGGAGGAAAGACGAGCTTGTATGATGGTGGGACCTGTATCCCGTTCATGCTTCGTTGGCCTGCGGAAGTTAAGCCGGGCGCTGTGTCGGATGCCTTGGTTTGCCAGATGGATTTGTTAGCCTCGCTGTCGGCGTTGATCGGACAGACCTATTCTGATAAGGTAGATAGCCAAAACACCTTGCCTGTCTTCCTAGGAAAAGGTGGTAATGGGCGAAAGGAACTTGTCTTGGAAGGTTATTTCAATTATGCGCTACGTGATGGTGATTGGGTCATGATCCCGCCGTATCCGGATACCTATGGCGACGCGGAGGAGGCTGCCTTTGCCGGAAATAGTAACTGTTATCAATTATATAATGTAAAGGAAGACATCGGTCAGCAAGTTAATTTGGCGGAAAAAGAACCTAAAAGACTTCGACAGATGATGATGACCTTCGAGAGGCTAAAAAGGGAAACCGGAAAGATAACGAACTTTTAGTCTTGGACTCTTTATTTTTCAAAATACTCAATAACGTTTTGATTGAAAAAATATTTTTTTAATTTTGTATCCTCAAAACACAAACTAATTTATAAAATATATGGAAAACACTCGTCGTTCATTCCTTAAGAAAGTATCTGCCGCTGGTATTGGTGCCGCAGGCTTGGCAATGGCTGGAAACGCCGGAGCTACAACAACTGCCGCTGAACCCCAAAAGAAAAAAACAGCCGGTAAAGATGATGGTAAATTACGTTTCGGTTTCATCGGAACGGGTTCTAGATGCCATGAGCATATTAATAATGTATTGGCGATCCCCGGTAATAAGATCGTAGCGATTTGCGATATCCAACAGGGCCCGATCGATAGTACCTTGAAACATATCGCTAAATTTAATGTCCCTGCTCCGAAAGTTTACAAAGGGGGTGAACGTGAATTTGAGAATATGTTGAACAACGAGGAGTTTGATTGCGTGATCATCGCAAGTCCTTGGGAATGGCACGTACCGATGTCTGTCGCCGCTATGAAGGCTGGTGTTCCTTATGTAGGCGTGGAGGTTTCTGCGGCTAACACGTTAGAGGAGTGCTGGGATTTGGTAAATGTTTCGGAAGCAACCGGAAGCCATTTGAATATCATGGAGAACGTATGTTATCGTCGTGACTGTATGGCTGCGTTGAATATGGTCCGCCAAGGTTTGTTCGGCGAGATCTTGCATGGTGGTTGTGGTTATGAGCATGACTTGCGTGAGGTGAAATTCAACGATGGAACTCATTACAACTATGTACCGGGTAGTGGTGATCTTCGTATGGGTCCGACGGCTTTCGCCGAGGCTCAATGGCGTACGAACCATTCCGTACATCGTAATGGCGATATCTATCCGACTCACGGTATCGGACCGATAGCTCATTGTATGGATATCAATCGTGGTAACCGTTTCCTTTCTTTATCCGCTATGGCTACTCAATCTCGTGGATTGCATAAGTTTATCGTGGATAATGGGGGTGAGAATCATCCGTTGGCGAAGGTCAACTTCAATTTGGGAGATATCGTGACTTCTATGATTAAGTGTTCTAATGGACAAACGATTATCGTAACCCATGATACCAATTCTCCTCGCCCTTATTCATTAGGTTTCCGTGTTCAGGGAACTGAGGGTTTATGGATGAATGATGGCGATCATGTATATGTACAAGGAAAGTCTAAGCCTCATCGTTGGGATGATTCCGATGAATGGTTCAAGAAATATGATCATAAATTGTGGGCTTCCTTAGAGTCTCAAGCTGCTGAGGCCGGACACGGTGGTATGGACTATATCATGATGTACGACTTGATCGACGCTATCCGTAATAAGAAACCGGCTCCAATGGACTGCTATGACGCTGCCGCTTGGAGCGCTATCTCCGGCTTGTCGGAGATGTCAATCGCTCGTGGCGGTGCTTTGGTAGACTTCCCGGATTTCACCCGTGGGCAATGGATTCACCGTCAACCGCAATTCGCTTTGTAATAGATTTTCATAAAATACTAGGGAAGGATGTCTTTGTTAAAGGCATCCTTTTCTTTTTTATATACATTTTTCTTGTCTCTTCGAGTATTATGATTATTTTTGTCACTCAAGTTAATCTATTCTATCTAAATTTTAAATTCGTACTATGAAGACAAACAGAAGAGACTTCCTGAAGACTCTTGGAGGAATCGCGGCATTTACGATTGTACCGCGCCACGTGTTGGGTAATGGATTCATCGCTCCAAGTGATCAATTAACAAAAGGAATTATCGGTACAGGTGGTATGGGCCGTGGACATGTGGACTATGCCGGGACTCGTCTTGTCGCTGTGTGTGACGTCGATAAGAATCATCTGGAGCTAGGTAAACAGTTGGTAAAGGATAAGATTGCCGCATACCATGATTTTCGTGATTTGATTCTAGATCCCAATGTAGATATCGTTCATATAGCTACGCCTCCTCACTGGCATGGTATCATGTCTGTCGAGGCCGCTAAAGCAGGAAAAGATATTTGGTGTGAGAAGCCTATGACCCGTACGATCGGGGAGGGTAAACGGGTAATGGAAGCGATGAAGCAATACGGACGTATGTTCCGCTTGAACACTTGGTTCCGTTTCGCTGACCCGTTCTATGGACTGGGCACTCCAGTGAAACCTTTGAAGAAACTGGTTCAAAGTGGTATGTTGGGCTGGCCGCTAAAGGTAACGATCAGCAAGCATACCGGTTTCGACTGGAAGTTCTATTGGGTTGGTAAAGAATATCTGGAACCACAATCGGTGCCTAGTGAGCTGGATTATGATTTCTGGTTGGGTCCGGCTCCTTACAAACCTTATAACCCGCATCGTGTGCATCAGACATTCCGTGGATACTGGGATTATGACGGCGGTGGTTTAGGGGATATGGGACAGCATTATATTGACCCTGTACAATATTTTCTAGGAAAAGATAATACCAGCCCGGTTAAGGTAGAGGTGGATGCTCCGCAACAACATCCGGACGCCGTGGGTACTTGGCGCTCGATTACGTATACCTATGAGGATGGTTGCCAGATCGTACTTTGGGGAGGTGATTACGGGGATCCGAACACACCTTATATTTCCGGACCGAACGGGAATGTTTATAAGAATTTCGTATGTGATATCCCGGATTGGGAGAAAAAGTTATCCGATTATCCCGAACCTGAGCCACAGGTTACCGACTTTATCGAGTGCGTAAAGACTCGTCAGCCTTTTGCCTTGAATGAGCGTAATGGCTTCCGTTCCGCTACGATCGTGAATATGGGTGCCGTAGCCCTTCGTTTGAATCGTACGCTTCACTTTGATCCCGTAAAACTGGAATTTATTAATGATGAGGCCGCTAATCGTTTGTTGGATCAGCCGATGAGAGCGCCTTGGAACATTTAAATACATACACATATGAAAAAAGTATATATATCAATTGCCAGCTTATTGTTGTGCGGTAGTATGTTAATGGCTCAAAGCCCGGCTAATCGTACATCGAAGACGATCGTTGCCGATGTACTGGCACAGATGCCGGCGGAGCAACAAGCTGAATATAACAAATTAATTAATGACTTAAGCTCCACTGGCGAGGAAGGGGTCTTGATGTTGATTAACAAGATTAACGCTCCGGGAAAAGGCAGTAACTCGAACGTGGATTATGCGTTAAGCGGATTGACTCACTACGTGATGGCGAAAGGTGAGGAAAATGCCCGTCTAGCAACAGCCAACGCATATTTGAAAGCCTTAGATAAGGTGAGCGACCGGGAGACAAAGGCTTTTATTATCCGGCAGCTTCAATTACTGGGAAAAGATGAGTGTGTGGATACGCTGGCTAGCTATTTGAACGATGAGAGCCTAAGCGGTCCTGCTGCCCGTGCGTTATCCGCTATCCGTACCGATAACGCTAAGAAGGTTTTGGTGGCTTCCTTGATGCGTCGTTCCGGTACTCCGAAGACGCAAAAGGATATTATCCGTGCGATCGCTGACGTGCAAATCGCTGATGCGGAAAATGTATTGAAAGTGATGCTTGGTTCCAGCGATGAGAATATGCAGAAAGAGGTTCTTTATGCGTTGAGCCGTGTAGGTTCTAAAGCTTCTCTGAGTGATTTAGCCGCCGCTGCCGAGAAAGCCGGTTATAAAATGGAAAAGACCGGGGCGAATGAGGCGTATATCGCTTTGATTAAACGTGTCCTTGAGCAAGGCGATACCAAAGACGCGGAGAAAGCGGCGAATGATTTATTGAAGAAGTCTACGAAAGCGGGCATGACACAGACCCGTGAGGCCGCTCTTCAGATTCTATTGGCCGCTAAGCCGGAAGCCGCTACGAAGAATTTATTATCGGCTTTGAAAGATACGGATAAAGGATACCGTAATGCGGCTTTGAACTTCGCTTCGGGTTTCGCTGATCAAAATGTTTATATCGAGGTCATGAAACACATGTTAAAGGCGAAGCCGGAAGTCAAGGTAGATATCTTGAACTGGATAGGCCGTGAAAGCAAATGCCCGTCTAAACATGACGTGATCAAGAATCTGGAACTTCGTTTTGATCTACCAGCGAGACAAGTTCTTTTGGATCAATTGAAAGATAAGGATTTCTATGTGCAACAGGCCGCTGTTTGGGCCTTGGTTAAAATCGGTGATAAGAGTGTCATTCCTGTGCTGGCTGATTTGTTGAAGAGCAATGACAAGCAAGTGATTTTATTGGGTCAAGATGCTTTGATGGCATTTAACGGCGATATTGATCAAGCAGTCGCTAAAGTGATCCCGTCCGCTTCCGATGCCGGAAAAATCGCTGGTTTGGAGCTGTTGGCGATACGTATGGCCGATGCGAATCTAAATACGGTACTGGATCAGATTAAATCCGGCTCCTCAGAGGTGAAGAAAGCCGCTTATACCGCATTGAAAGATGTAGTATCCGAGAAAGATTTCACTTTATTGTGCGGAATGTTGGAGACTGCGGAGGCTTCAGCTGTCGCTCCGCTTCAAGATGCGATCATTGCCGCCATCTCTAAACAACCGGCGGCAACTCAAGTATCTAACGTGAATCGTCGTATGATACAAGCGGGGGACAGCAAGAGATATCTTTATTATAAGGTCTTATCAGCGACTGGCGAGAAAGAGGCTTTGGCTACGATCGTGGAAGGATTGAATAAAGGAAATGGAGCGGCCAAGGATGCGGCTCTTGACGCTTTGTTGGCTTGGAAGGGTATTGAGGCTGCCGACGAACTATTTAAGGTTTGCCAATCAGCCGCTTCCGATCAAGTATTCGACAGGGCGTTAAAGCGTTATGTGCAGTTGGTATCTAATCCGGCATTTACGAGAGAGAATCGTTTGTTGAGCTTGCGGAAAGTCATGGAGATTGCCCGGACGAGTGAGCAAAAGGCTCTTATTTTACGTCAGATCCAACGGGCGGATACCTTCTTGGCATTGATGTATGCGTCGGAATTCTTGGATTCAAGCGATGCGGCTGTTCGTTCTGCGGCTGTTTATGCGGTTTGGAATATCGCTCGTAACCATCCGGAATATAAGGGTGACAATGTGAAGGCTATCTTGAAACGTGTTTTGACCATGTTTGACGGGGAAGACGCTCGTTATGATATCGATGCCTTGAAGCAACATTTGGATGCGATGCCGGACGAGGTCGGATTTGTCTCTATCTTTAATGGTAAGGATTTAACGGGTTGGAAAGGTTTGGTCGAGAATCCGATCGCCCGCGCGAAAATGAAACCGGCTCAATTGGCGAAAGCGCAGGAGCAGGCAGATGAGAATATGCGTCGTGACTGGAAAGTAGAGAACGGCCTGTTAGTATTTGACGGTACTGGGTACGATAACCTATGTACGGAAAAGCAATATGGTGATTTCGAGATGTATGTGGATTGGATGTTGGATCCGAAAGGCCCTGAGGCTGATGCCGGTATTTATCTGCGTGGTACTCCTCAAGTCCAGATCTGGGATACTTCTCGGGTAAATGTTGGTGCGCAAGTAGGTTCCGGTGGCTTGTACAACAATCAGGTAAACGAGAGCAAGCCTTCGAAAGTGACCGACAATAAATTGGGTGAATGGAATTCCTTCTATATTAAGATGGTTGGTGACCGTGTGACGGTTGTCTTGAACGGAGAAAAAGTGGTAGATAACGTGATTCTGGAAAACTATTGGGATCGCAAGCTTCCGATTTTCCCGGTAGAGCAAATCGAGATGCAAGCTCATGGCAGCAAGGTCTATTACCGTAATATCTACGTAAAGGAATTGGAAAAACAAGAACCGTTCAAATTATCGCCGGAAGAGGAAAAAGAGGGCTTCAAGGTTTTGTTTGACGGAACGAATATGCATGAGTGGACTGGAAACACGGTTGATTATATCTTGGAAGATGGCTGTATCTCTATGGTCCCAAGCAGTAGTTTCGGTGGTAATCTGTACACCAAGAAGGAATACGGAAACTTTATCTATCGTTTTGACTTCCAGTTAACCCCGGGAGCTAATAACGGTGTCGGTATTCGTACGCCGATGGAAGGAGATGCAGCATATGTAGGTATGGAAGTGCAGGTCTTGGATTGTGAACATCCTATTTACCAAGGAAACATCACTCCGCTGCAACATCACGGTTCCGTATACGGTATCATTCCCGCCCGTGAGGATCATCCGAAAGCGTTCAAGCCGGTTGGAGAATGGAATACGGAAGAGATCATGGCGGATGGCGATCATATCCGTGTGACGGTGAATGGAGTAGTAATCTTGGATGGAAATATTCGGGATGCCGTGAAGAATGGTACGCCTGATGGAAAGGAGCATCCGGGTTTGTTTAACAAAAAAGGTCATATAGGTTTCTTAGGGCATGGTTCCCCTGTCAAATTCCGCAATATTCGTATCAAGGAATTGAAATAATTTATATTAGGCTTTGAATATAGAAAGAGATTGTCTTGAGTTATTCGAGACAATCTCTTTTTTATTATAGAGGATTTATACTATTTAAATTATATCTTTGTGAAATCATAGTGTAATTTTATCGGAAGGGATATTTTTATGGAGGATATACAGACTCAATTGGATCAATGTAAATTGTTATTGGATAGGGCGGAAGTTGGCTTGTGGGAAGCCGATTTTGTTCAAAGAAGTTATATCTGTTCCGATTATTTAATGAGTATATTTGGGAAGAAGGGGAATAATCTCTCTTTTTTTGAATTTTACTATATAATCCGGGAAGACTTTAGGGATCTGATTACTACGGATTTTTTATCGATCCAATCTGTCGATACGTATGAGCAAATATTTCCGATAATAACACCGACTGGGGAAAAATGGGTACGCTCCAGATTATGTGAGCGTAAGTTGAATAACGGAGTGTGCGTAAAAGCGTTGGGCATATTACAGATTTTACCTAATTTCAAACTGAAAGAGGAAAAGATTAGTAAGATGATCGATCATAATGAAATGATCTTCCGAAAGCTGTATGTAAATTTACCTGTGGGAGTCGAGCTTTATGACAGGGACGGTTACTTGATTGATCTGAACGCAAAGGATATGGAGATATTCGGTATCCGGTCAAAGAAGGACGTTTTAGGAGTCAATATTTTTAGCAACCCGATTCTGCCTAAAGATGTGATCAAGAAACTCAAGGAGAATAAATCCGTGAATTTCCGGCTGAATTATTCGTTTAAGAAGGTCGATGATTATTATAACACCTCGAAAGTAGGCGAGTTGGATATCGTTACCAAGGCCAGTATTTTATATGACCAAAGAGGTGAACCTTCCAGCTATTTACTTATTAATTTGGATAATACGGAAAAGATGATCGCCTATAACCGTATTTCTGAGTTTGAGAATGTATTTACCTTGGTCAGCGTATACGCTAAAGTCGGTTATGCCCTTTATGACTTATATACCTTTGAGGGCTATGCCATTAAGCAATGGTATGAGAATATGGGAGAGAAGGATGGAACCCCCTTGTCCCAAATTATTGGGATTTATTCTTATATTCATCCGAACGACGCTGGATATATAAACTCATTCTTTGAGGAGGTGAAACAGGGTAAAGCGCATCATTTCCGTAGGGAAGTGCGTGTGAAGTCTGGTGACGGATGGAAATGGATTTGCGCCAATATCACCCGTAACCCTCAAAGCGTAGACCCGAATAAACCGGAGATGATCTGTATTAATTATGATATCACGGAGTTAAAGGACTCTCAATTGAAAAGGGAAAGGGCGGAAGAACTGGATCGTTTGAAGTCTGCCTTCCTAGCGAATATGAGTCATGAGATTCGTACGCCATTAAATGCCATTGTCGGTTTTTCTCAATTATTGGCGGAAACGGATGATCCCGAGGAGAGGCATGAGTTTGTGGAAATCATCGATAGCAATAATCGGATGTTGCTTCAATTGATCAGTGATATTCTAGATTTGGCAAAAATTGAATCTGGTACGATGGATTTCAAGTTCGCCGATATGAGCATAAAAGAGGTGATCAATGAGATCGTGACCTCTTTCCGTATTAAGATGCCCGATAACGTAGCTCTGATTGCTCCCAAAGATTCACCGGAATGCCAAATCTATAGCGATCGTATGCGGCTGACGCAGGTAATTTCCAATTTCCTTAACAATGCGATCAAGTATACGAGCGAAGGTTGTATCATCTTAGCTTACGAGATCATAGGTGATGAGATAAAATTCTCCGTGACTGATACGGGGGATGGCATGAGCCAAGAGATACAAGCCCATATCTTTGATCGTTTCTATAAAGGAAATACGTTTAAACAAGGTACGGGCTTGGGGCTATCTATTTGCGAGACCATCGTAAATAGACTAGGTGGTCGGATCGGTGTAAATTCCGAGTTGGGCAAAGGCAGTACGTTTTGGTTTACACATCCCTATTCCTTCTCGCCGAACGCTAAATCTCCTGCATCGCCTAATCCGGGAACGATATAAGAATGATCGTCGAGGTCATTATCTAATGCGGCGATCCAGATTGTAGTCTTGTCATCCGGCATTTTCTTCTGCAAGTATTCCAAGGCTTGTTTGCTTGAGATGATGGAGGCTACGTGTACATGGCCGGGTACTCCTTTGGTCAACAGGGCCTCATACGCCAATTCCATAGAACTTCCGGTGGCCAACATCGGGTCGGATATGATCAAGGTTTTACCTGTTAAGCGAGGAGAGGCGATATATTCGATATGAATATCAAAATTCAAACGGTCTTTATATTTGCGGTAAGCGGATACGAAAGCGTTCTCCGCATTATCCAGATACCGAAGGAAACCTTGGTGGAATGGAAGCCCGGCACGCAAGATCGTACTAATCACGATTTGATCGTCCGGCGTATTCATCGGGGCTATACCTAGCGGGGACTGGATGTCTTTCGTACTGTAATGAAATTCCTTACTGATCTCGTAAGCCATGATTTCTCCGATACGCTCGACATTGCGACGGAAGCGAAGGCTGTCTTTTTGTATATCTACATCTCTAAGTTCGGCTACGAACTTGTTTAATATGGAATTGGTGTCTCCAAGATTAACGATTCTCATGAGTCTTTTTTGAGCCCAAAAGTAATCATTTCCGGACACTAAAAATCATAAGTATGAAATTTTTCATTCATACTTATAAATGAAAGATTTCATACTTATGATTTTTTATCCCCTTACCGGGGATATTTTTACTACGTTTTCGGTGACTTTATTATTTCAGGTGGGCATTCATCGCCTCAAGGAGGAATTTACCCGGTTTGAATTTTACGGTCGTACGAGCGGGGATCATTACCGGAGTACCTGTTTTAGGATTTCTGGCAAGACGCTGTGTTTGCGGTCTTGGGATCAGTGTTCCAAATCCGACAAGTACGATTTCCTCATTTTCAGACATACGCTCAGTTACGATCTCGATGTAAGCATCCAATACTTTCTTTGCTTCTTGCTTTTGTAACCCGGTCTTGTCTGCTAAAGCCTCTATAAGTTCTGCTTTGTTCATAAATGCAAATTTTTTAAATTGTTAAACACTACAAATGTACACTTTGAAGCTGGTTTTATAGTTACGTTTTGCAAAGATACATTTGCATTTGAGTTTCTTATTAAACAAGGCCTACAGATGTTTGTTACATTTTTAAGAACAAAAAATGTTAATAATGTGTCTGTTTGCGAATTTCGAAACATTTATTGAATCTTGATATACCCGATTCGTGTGTACTTGATAGTACGGGATTCTATATGTTTTAAGACTTTAGCGGAAGTCAAAGTCAATTTTTCCCCTACTTGGAAAGCATGAGCGCCCGGTGGCAACGTTTGCGTGGTAAGACTACGATCTTTCGCTTTTATCCTCAATAAGAAGTAATTTCCGGCGATGTCCACGGCCGTGAGCAATTGATCTACATAGAAATATTCGGTACCACGGATAATCTGTGTCTTGTAAGAATCGTCTTCAATGCGGACTTTTGTGATTGTTAACTTTAAATCGCTCAATTTTTCTCCCGGTGTTCCTACAAAGCGGCTTACAGGCATTTTATATTTTTTACGGGTCTGTAGGTCGAGATAGATTTTACTGTAGGTCACCGCTAACTCTTTAAAACGCATCTCGCTTTTTACGTGAGGTTCATATTTATCGGCTATCCAAACGACGTATCGGGGATCGATCGTATAGATGTCATGCAAATGGTATCCTCTGTATTTACCGAAAGAAATAATATCGTCTCCATTATCGGGAGAGTCTTTGATATCTGTCGTTATAAATAAAGGTAGAAAGGAGTTGCTTACCATCTTAATCGCCTTATTCACCGAGCTGATGGCATTCAAGTCGAGATTCGCCAAATAGACCGTCGGATGATAAGTGGCCGAAGGCGTAAAGAACCAAAGCGTATAATATAAGGTCTTTGAGGTAGGCAAAAGAATGTAGTACCGCCCTTTGTCTGACGTTTTTCCTCGATTGAACGTGTTTAACTTGTCGAGGATCATCTTCTGTATTTCACCGGATATGCCGGACGTGTTCTCATCCATACGATCAACTCTATATACAAATCTACTGAAAAAATCCGGAACTACATAATTTGCGGATGAGTTATTTATGACTACTTTTGCCCTAAAAATAAAATAGACGATGAGAATAGAGCAGAATTATTCGTTGGAGAAACACAATACGTTCCATCTCCCAGTAAAGACACGTTGGTTCATGGAGTATGAGACGGAGGAGGAGTTGCAACGAATCTTACATGATGAATACTTTCAGGAATGTTTATCCTTGCATATAGGAGGCGGGAGCAATCTATTGTTCATCAACGATTATAATGGCATTATCATCCATTCCCGAATCAAGGGGATTTCTATCTCGGCGGAAACGGACGAGTATGTATCGCTTCGTGTCGGGGCTGCGGAGATCTGGGATGATGTCGTGGCATACGCCGTATCGAAAGGTTGGGGAGGTATAGAGAATCTTTCTTTAATACCCGGTGAGGCGGGCGCTGCCGCTATCCAGAACATCGGGGCTTATGGCATGGAGATCAAGGATGTGATCGAGAGCGTGGAGGCTTATAACCAGTTGACATTCGAGAAACGGACTTTTACGAATTCGGATTGTGAATATGGATATCGTAATAGTTATTTCAAGAATGAACATCATGACCCCCACATCATAACTTATATCACGCTTCGACTATCCAAGAACCCTGGTTTTTCAGTTAATTATGGGAACTTAAAGGAGGAGTTGACGAAATATCCGGAAGTTACTTTGGAAACGATCCGTGAGGCTGTCATAACAATTCGCAGGCAGAAGCTTCCCGATCCTGAAGTATTAGGCAACGCAGGCAGTTTCTTTATGAACCCGATAATTACGGCAGAGCATTTTGAGAAATTGAAAAAGCAATTCCCGGAAATCCCGTCTTATCCCGCTTCGGAAGGAAAGATCAAGGTTCCGGCCGGTTGGTTGATCGAGCAATGTGGGTTTAAGGGTAAAAACCATGGGTCGGTAGGTGTTTACGAGAAACAAGCGTTGGTATTAGTGAATTTAGGAGATGCCCGGGGGGATGAGATCGCGTTGGTCGCGGAGAGCATTCGTACCGCCGTAAAAGATCGTTTCGGTATAGAGCTTATGCCTGAGGTTAAATATGTCGGATAATGAAAATCGTTTTTTTAGGAACAGGAACGTCTACGGGCAATCCTGAGATAGGTTGCCAATGTGAGGTATGTACTAGTAAAGACCCCCGTGATTGGCGTCTACGGGCCTCGATCTTGGTAGAGACGGAAGGGAAACGGATATTGATCGATTGTGGTCCGG
Source organism: Parabacteroides distasonis ATCC 8503 (assembly GCF_000012845.1). Classification (NCBI taxonomy): domain Bacteria; kingdom Pseudomonadati; phylum Bacteroidota; class Bacteroidia; order Bacteroidales; family Tannerellaceae; genus Parabacteroides; species Parabacteroides distasonis. The sequence goes on along the minus strand of NC_009615.1, from coordinate 1,327,746 downwards.
ACTTCCGTTGGCAAATGATAACCAATAAGATTTACCATTTTGACGCCGTTTTAGTAACCCATGAGCACTACGATCATGTAGGTGGCTTAGATGATCTACGTCCTTTTGGTCGGTATAAAGATGTGGATATTTATGCGGAAGACAATGTCGTGGAGGCGATAAAAACTCGCATTCCTTATGTGTTCCGGGAGCATAAATATCCGGGAGTGCCTAATTTGGTATTGCATACGATCGGGACGAAACCGTTTGAGGCCGCCGGTGTCATGATCACTCCCATTCGTGTAATGCACGCTAAGCTGCCGATCTTAGGTTTCCGTATCGGCAATATGGCTTACTTGACCGACCTTAAATATCTTCCGGAAGAGGAGTACGCTAAGTTGGAAAACCTTGATGTATTGGTTATTGATGCTCTTCGGAAAGGAGAGCATCAATCGCATGAGAGTCTGGAGGAAGCCTTAGCGAATATATCCCGTATCCAGCCCAAGGAGGCCTATTTAATCCATATGAGTCATCGCATAGGGTTGCATGCGGTCGTTGAAAAAGAGTTGCCTCCGCATGTACATTACTCATATGATGGATTAACGGTGACTTTTTAAGCCATATATTAAAAAGATTCTTTATCTTTGCCAGCTGAAAATCTAGAGAATAGCTGCTTTTTTTAAGTTAGTCGCTTATAGCAGGGGTGGTATATAATAAAAAACAATAATAGACTGTATGAATTTATCGTTTAAGAACGTACTATGCGTATGTTGCTTATTGCTGTCGGGATCTGTGTATGCGCAGGTTCCGCAAGACTTGATTGACAAGGCGAAAGCCGCTGGAATGTCGGATACGCAGATACAGCAGGAATTAGCCAAGCGTATGAAACAAGAAGGGGGATCTGTCGGATCTCAAGCTACCGCTACCGATGCGAAGGTTAGCGACCGGGTAATGCCGGTAATCGATGAAGGACAATCCTTAGAAGCCCAACGTAGAAATAATCTTCCTGCTTCAGCCATGGAGAATACCGTATTCGGGCATGAAATCTTCTCAAACAAGAACTTATCTTTTGCCCCAGATTTAAACATCCCTACACCTAAGGATTATGTGCTTTCCGCTGGTGATGAGTTATTGATTAATGTATGGGGAGATTCCGAGCTAAACTTGAAATTAAAGATCTCTCCGGACGGTACGATCCTTGTACCAAATTTAGGTCCGGTGTCGGTCAGTGGATTGACGATCGCTGGCGCTGAGACTCGTCTGCGTCAGGAGTTGAGCCAGATTATGTCTACGCTGTCTGGTTCGGGAGAGGGGAATACCTTTGTTTCCGTCAGTTTGAGCCAGATTCGTAGCATGAAGGTGAATATTGTCGGCGAGGTAGTCGCTCCCGGTACGTATACATTACCTTCATTCGCCACATTATTTAATGCGTTGTATGCCGCCGGTGGTGTGAATAAGATTGGTTCTTTGCGTAGCATCAAGGTATATCGTAATAGCAAGGAAATCGCTAATCTCGACGTATATGATTATTTATTGAACGGAAAGTACACAACGAATGTCCGTTTGGAAGAGAACGATATGATTATGGTAGGCCCGTACGACCAGTTAGCGGTGGTTCGAGGTAAGGTGAAACGTAATCGTATTTTCGAGTTGCGCAAGGGCGAGACCTTGAAGCAATTGCTGGATATGGCTGGCGGATTTACCGGCGACGCTTATACGAAGGACGTACAAGTGAAGCGTAAATCAGATAGTCGTTACCAGATCTCTACGGTTTCGGAGGATAAGTTCGCTTCTTTCGTGATGCAGGATGGCGATTCTTTGCAGGTAGATTCCGTTATTCCTTTTTATGAGAATCGTTTGGTCGTGACGGGAGCTGTATGGCGTCCGGGAGAATATGAGTTAAGTCCGTCGGTTCGTACGGTAAAGCAATTGGTAAAACAGGCCGCAGGTCTTAAAGGAGACGAGTTCGCCGGCCGTGCCTTGATTACCCGTTTGAATCCGGATTTCACGACTACGATGATCGCCGTGGATATTCGTGGTATCTTGAACGGTACCGCTCCAGATGTGGAGTTGCAAGCGGAAGACCAATTAAGCATTCCTTCCCTATTCGATTTGCGCGAACCTTATACGATCAAGGTTGGCGGAGCCGTGAATTATCCGGATACGGTGCTTCCGTATCGTCATAATTTGACAATAGAAGACGCTATCATGATGGCAGGTGGTTTAAGAGAGTCCGCTTCTTCTATTAATGTAGAGGTAGCCCGTCGTGTGAAGGATCCTAGTTCCAATCAGAATGTCAACCGGATCGCCGATGTATATAACTTCTCGTTGAGTGAGGACTTCAAGTTGAATGCGGGAGATACGATCTTCACATTGGAGCCGTTCGATGAGGTTTATGTTCGTTTCTCCCCGGGGTATCATGAGCAACAGGTCGTGAAGGTGAACGGCGAGATCACTTTTGCCGGTAGCTATGTATTGGCTACGAAGAACGCTCGCTTGAGTGATATTATCGCGAAAGCGGGAGGAGTTACCCCAGAGTCTTATGTAAAAGGTGCTAGCTTGAAACGTCAGTTGACAGAAGATGAATTGAAACGCATGGAGACCCTTCTGGCTTTAAGTGAGGCGAATAAGCAAAGCCGGGATTCCATCGGTGTAGCGTTGATGAATGTGAAGGACTATTCCGTAGGTATTGATTTAGAGAAAGCGTTGGCAAATCCGGGTAGTATCGATGACGTTGTGCTTCGTGACGGCGATGAGCTTTATATCCCGCAGATGCAAAGTACGGTGAAGATGAGCGGAGCCGTGACTTATCCGAACAGCGTAACTTACACGAAAGGTATGTCGGTTATGGATTGCTTGTCTCAAGCCGGTGGTTATAATGATATCGCACGTAAGTATCCGATCGTAATATATATGAATGGTAAGGTCGCTACGACGAAGCGTACCGCTATCTTTTTCAAGCGTTATCCGAAAGTGGAGCCGGGCTGTGAGATCGTAGTTCCGACGAAAACGCAACGTGAGCGCCGAAGCTTGGCTGAGATCATGAGTATCAGTAGCTCCGCTACCTCTATGGCTGCGATGATTACCTCTATTGTTAACATGATTAAAAACTAATCAGGCATGGATACGATAAACGAGATAAAAAGACAAGAGTTACCTGAGGAGCAGGAGATCGATTTAATCGAACTGGCGCAAAAACTGTGGAAAGAGCGTAAGTTCTTATTGAAAGGCTGTGGTATTGCGGTGGTAGTAGGTTTGATTGTAGCTTTCAGTATTCCCAAGGAATATACAACTACGGTGAAATTGGCACCAGAGACACAGGATGCGGCAAAAAAATCTAGTCTTGGCGGTTTGGCTGCTATGGCTGGGATTAATCTGAATGCCGCTACCGGTGCGGACGCGATCTCTCCGGATTTGTATCCGGATGTGGTGCAGAGTACCCCGTTTCTGTTGGAATTGTTTCCGGTAGAGGTTACCGATAAGGAAAAGGAGTTAAGCACTACATTGTATGATTATATGAGTGAACATCAACGTAAGGCTTGGTGGGGATATATTGTCTCCGCTCCATTCAAGGCGTTGGGTGCGGTAATGAGTTTAATCTCCGGTGACGAGGAAGAGTCTGAGGGCTTGAATCCTTACCATTTGACAAAGGATCAAGAAGAGGTGGTGAAGGCCTTGCAGGAGCGGGTTTCTGTTTCCGTGGACAAGAAGACCTTGGTTATCACGGCTTCCGTACAGATGCAGGACCCGGTTATTTCCGCTCAGATGACAAAGGTCGTTTTGGAAAACCTCCAGAATTATATTACGAATTATCGTACGCAAAAAGTAAAGCAAGATTTGGAATTTACCCAGAAGGTATTTGGCGAGTCACGTGACGCTTATTATAAAGCGCAACGTGCGTACGCTGCTTTCGAGGATGCCAACCGTAATATTATCTCTTCCAGCTACCGTACGGAGCAGGAACGTTTGAAGAATGAGATGACCCTTACGTTTAATGTTTACAATACGTTGGCGCAGAAGTTGGAGCAAGATAAATTGCGTGTACAGGAAGAAACTCCGGTGTATACCGTAATCGAGCCGGCTACCGTACCTTTGAAAGCATCTTCTCCTAAGAAGGCACTTATCTTGGTCGGTTTTGTCTTCCTCGCTTTATTCGGATGTATCGGATATTTATTCGTAAAAGATATGTTTGTGGCAGCTTTCAAGAAAGAAGAGACTGGAGCTTAATTCCCGCAAACCGTAAAATATGCCACGGCCTCGTCATGACTGACTTGTGTCGTGGTTTTTATTTGCGGGAATAGCCGATTGATCCGGGTGGTTATCGTATCGCATAAATTGGGGTAAAAGTTCTCCAAGGCTTTCTCATAGGGTTGCTCGTTGAAGCAGCAAAGGCTTCCTTCATTATAGAATAAATCCATTGCCAACCATTGATTTTTCATTCTCCACTCCGTCGAGTCATTCATTTGTACCCGTAAATGTAAAGGGGCGCTTTTGATGAAGAGATTCATTGCGCCACGCTTGCCTTTTTTACGAATCAGATCTGTTAGTTCCGGAATGACATGTGCGGGGTATGTCTGTTGCCTTTCCACCGTCTCTACCAATAATCTTCGGTTGTAGGACGCTACGAATATACCCTCGTGGTAGTAACAACCTAGAAAATGCTTATCAACATCAGGATAATATCTAACAGGAACGGAGGTTTCCTCTCGTTGCTGGGCCGGAAAAGTGAAAGAGACGTCCAGTTGCTTGAAAATACGCTCTGCCGTATGACTATCCATAGGGGCGTACAAGACATCCCCTTGTGGATAATAAGCGATTAGGAAAGACGATAATTCCAGATTTTGCCGTATTAAAGAAAGGAAAATAGCGGGGGTATGATCTGAGAACGCCTTGCGTATATTCTCCATGGGTAGTATCATCTTCTCGAATACAGGAGGACGATTGATGGCAAAAATTGCCGTGGGGCTTGGAACGACCAAACTATAGGGATCTACCGTAGCGACAAATTGCTCGTCGTTCATATGCTTGTAAAAGTACCTCACGCATACGATCGTACCCAGAAACAAGACAAAAAATGCCGTTATGTCTTTCTTGCTGATCCTCATGTTTGCTTTAGGAAGTGTTTACACCAAGGCTTTAATCCGCATTCCTCACATTTCGGTTTCCGGGCGAGGCAAACATATCTTCCATGCAATATCAACCAGTGATGGGCGATGGGGATCAATTCTTCCGGAATGTTCTTCACCAACTCCTTTTCCGTTTCCAAAGGTGTCTTGCTATTATTGGTCAAGCCGATCCGGTTGGAAACACGGAATACGTGCGTATCCACCGCCATGGCCGGCTTGTCATATACTACGGATGCGATTACGTTCGCTGTTTTTCTTCCTACGCCCGGCAGTTTTTGTAGCTCATCAATATCGGAGGGAACCACGCCTTTGAAATCCTCTATCAGCATTTTCGCCATACCTACCAGATGTTTAGCCTTATTGTTCGGGTAAGATACGCTTCGTATGTATTCAAAGACAACTTCCGGTGTGCTAGCCGCCATTACCTCGGGAGTCGGGAAAGCCTCGAACAGGGCAGGTGTGATCATATTCACTCGCTTATCCGTGCATTGTGCGGATAGGATTACCGCTATCAATAGTTGATAGGGGTCGTCATAATGTAGTTCAGTCTCGGCTACCGGTACGTTTTCCTTAAACCAGTTTAATACGCCTTTATACCTTTCTTCTTTTCGCATTGCTTTTTCGGTTTCTGTTTTTCGCATCCTAAAGGTATAACTTTTAATAGGAATATACAAGCGGAGATGTGCCAAAAATAAGATACACCCGAATTGTACGAATAAATAAAAAAGTACCGATCTCCTTCTTCCATCTAAGAGAGAAAGAAATCGGTACTTTTTTATTTATTATTCCCTAACGATCTGGTGGATATGTATAGATTCTTTTCCTATTGTGGTGATTTCTAAAGAAGAGAAATCCTCGAACATGGTTTTATTTAATTTGATGTAGCCTACGTTTCCTTGATAGACGATGTTTTTCTCGCCATCTTGGGAGAGGCCGGTGATGGATACCAGATTCTCGTTACTTCCGGAGAGGAAGAAAGATACGGCGTTGATATCATCACATTTTATATGAATCATTTCTCCCGGGTTCAAGTTCTTATACGTATCTAGGTTCATATCGTACATCATAAGAGCCTCATTGATTTGCGGGTCTTGTTTGGTTGTCGCCGTGAATCCTAGTACGTATAGCTCCATTTGCTGATCCGAGTTATTTCGCATACGGATATAACGGGCTTTCGGGTCGATGGTGCGGATCGTATCTTTAGCGTTTTCCGTGGAGACATGAGGGATTAGGCTCCAGCTCTTTCCGTCGGCGGACCACTCGAATACCCGTCCGGGTTGGTTGCTTTTCGGAAGATTGAAACAGAAGGATTCCGCTTCTTTCTGGATTTCCCAGCCGATACCCAGATATTGGTTAGGTTGTACCTTGACTACCTCGAATAGGGGAACGTAACCGACCGTATTGTCACCCTCGGCACAAGGCTGGCTCTTTAATTGGTCGATATTCGTGAATATGGAAGGGATGCTAACCTTCACCTCGTCCGGGGCGATACCGTCCGTAGATAGCAGGTTACGACCTGTCTGGCGGTATAAGTCTACGATGAAAGGGTGTAAGACTTTCGATCCGACTTTCACGCCTTTAGGCTGCGCCTTCTGGTTCAGCGTGCGGTTTATCAGTTTCATGCTATCTAGCAAAGCGGATGTTTCCAGATAGCGTTGCCACGTATAAGACCGGTCTTTCTCATACCAAGCGTGCGCCATATGCAGAGCGCTTGTTCCGGCTTTTCCTAAGAACTCGAATTGGATAAGCCATGGATTGATTTGCTCGATCAAGCGTTTATTGGGACTTTGGCTATAGATCATACTCGGGGAAGCCGTGATTTGAGCGAATAAGGTTCCCAGAAGATTCGCGCTTTGCTCCGGGAACGTGTTTTTCTTATATCCGGCGAGGAATGTCTGGATAGGAGCCACATAGTTAGCGGACTCTTCCCGGCGGTATTGATGTCCGTTCGGACCCGGATCGCAGTTATGCTCGCAGAAAATGCGGAAAGCCATGGAGGCCTCCGGCATGATGAAGTCGCAAGCGTCTTTCCATGCCTGTGTAGGATCGTAATTCTCGATATTCCAAGTGTACATTCCAACGCCGAATATAGCGACCTTGGAAGCCTCGGCGTATTCCATAGGATTGGATACGAATCCGGTCATGGTGCCGGCGGCTTGCGTATCTAGGCCGTAGGCGGGTCCCATCAACAAATGATCTTGGCAATAATCGCTTACGGGGAAGTTCCACCAGATATAGGCGGGACGACGGATACGGTTGTTTACCCACTCGACACCTTCTTTCGTGATATCGGCTACGACACGGTCTCCGGTCCACATGATTTGGATGGCGGGGTCGAGTTGGGTACCGAGGATATCCAGATAATCGGTCTTAGCCCATGAGCGGTTGTATTCGGTAGGGCACATGATCAGGGGCTGCACGTCGCTTTTCTTGCGGATAAACTCCTTATGGATGTAATTCAATAAGCCGGCTTGCTTTTCCGGGCGGGCTCCCTCTCCGGATATATCATCGAAGAAGACGGCGAAAGAGCGTACGCCCAAATCGTACATTTTCCCGAATTTGGAAAGGATGTTCATGCTGTCCGTCTGGTTCCATTGAATATCTTGTCCCGGGTGGATGGCCCAAACGAAGTTTACTTTGTTATGGGCGGCCTCTTTCGCTAGTTCCTTGATATGCTCGGCTTCCTCGGCGGGATACGGTTTGCGCCAGTTGGGGGAGCTGTGATAAGGATCATCTTTCGGACCATAGATATAGGTGTTCAGCTTGATCCTTCCGTAAAAGCGGATTTGCTCGATACGGTCGGCGTGGCTCCAAGGCTGTCCGTAGAAGCCTTCCACGGTACCCCGGAATAATACGTCCGGATAGTCCTTGATCGAGCAGAGAGGCAGGATCTTCTTACCCTCGTCATACTTGACCAATTGCTTGAGGGTTTGGGCGGCGTAGAACAAGGAATTATCGTCTACGATCCCGATCGTGATACCTTTTTTAGTGATCGTCAGCGTATAGGCACCCGAGCGTTGCATCTCCGGGGCTTTGTCTTTTAGCTTCTTGATCTCTAAGGGGAGGGATTTGCCGGATTTAGCGAAAGGTAGCGCTTCTTTAAGTAGTCTGACTGCGTCTGCGTCCGGATTATTTATGCCTCGTAGGGCGTATCCATGGGGCGGCGCGTATGTCTGGCTGGAGATAGTTACCTCTTGGGGCTCGGGGAAGATTCCTAGGGATAGCTTTTGGCTATGCGTTAGGTTACAAACGCCTAGAAGGAGCATGGTGGCGAGTAAATACTTTAGTGTCTTCATATACGATATGATTTAATGTTAACGTTCGTAAATGTATGAAATAATTAAACACGGAGCACACGGAATACACAGATTTGTTCCGTGCCCTCCGTATTTAGATCTTATAGGGAGAATAGCAATACCCGGTTATCCGGATTTGTCCATTCATGGATCAAGCTACGCACGTCGCTATATTCGGCGGGAGTGAACTGTTGCTTGTTCAACTCTATCGTACGTACCACCTCGATCGTATTTCCTCTTGGTGTGATCGTGCGGGTTACTTTACCAAAAGGCTTGCTTATCACTTGCTCTTGCGTGGAGGTCTGCAACTTCATGCCCTCGGCGGGAGTAACCGTGTATGTTACCTCTTCCCTGATTAGGGAGGGGAGTTCGAATAAGTTGGAACGCTTGCTGTTCAAGGCACTCATGCCCCAGCTATCGATTCCGGCGGAGATGGCTGGCAATACGCAGATGGCGAAACCGTCTTTTGCTTGATCGGCGGAGATGGCCACGGATCTACTTTCCTTAATCTGAATAGGTGTGGTCTCAATCTCAATGGAAGTTCCGGAGAGGGAGACTACCTTATCTAGTCCGCCACGATTTGTCAGCGGGGAGGCGGATAGGTATTGGTCTTTCCCATCGACAGTGGCTTTTACGGCTAGTGTCTGGATGGCAGCCAGCCCGCAAGCGTCCGTATCGAGATGGCCGGGATAGACGGCGAGGACTTCCGACGGGATTCCGGCGGCATTCAACATCACGTTCAAGAGCTGTGCGATCTCTAGCGGCGTACCGTAAGCACTGCGGAGAACGGTATCGATGTCACGGACGGTATAGCCGGTCATCGCCATGGGGATAGGACAGGTACTGAGATTGTTGAGTATATGGTCTCGGATGATGTTCACCTTCTCTTGTTCGTTACCGCTTTTATCGGTGAGGAATTGGGCGAAGGTTTTGCTCTCGTATCCCTGCGATTCCTTTAAGCGCTTATCCAAAGTGGCTAAGGCCGCTTTACCTGAAGGATAGGTAGAGGCTACCAAGTGGGGTGAAGCCTCACGGTTCTTTGGTTGGAAAGCCTCACGGGAGGAAGCGGGAATGTTCCGTAGTGTCCAGTGTACCTCCTTTATACCGTCATGGCTCTCTTCCACGGCTTTTACGGGGGAGCCGTATAGACCGCAAGCCAAGGGGGTCCCTTCCGGTACGGAAATAGAGACCTTGCATTCCTTCACGGGAGAGGTCTCTTGTAGTCGCTCGTTGATATCCAGAGCCGGATAGTAGCCCGGTTTTGTGATAATAGAGTAATCCAAGTAAATCGTGGCCCCAAGTTCTAGGCCAGTGTGTACCACGACCATTTCCTTGAGTTGGTTATAGGCCGGAGCGTCGGCGGCGAAACGGGGCAGGACCTCCACGAAGGCGTTATCGGGTGTCTTTACGATCGTACCGTCTTTCTGCCTCGTATAGGATGAGTGAATCTTCAGTGTTTGGAAATCGGGATTGTAGACGATAAAACTCTCGCCATACGTGCTATTCATTGCGGTATGCGTGAAGAGCGTCAACTCCATGGAGGATCGATATTCTTGGCTGCCGTCGGCATGCAAGGTCCAAGCTTTCGATACTTTCCCGTACTCAGCCTCCGATGCGGCGAATGAAGTAACCGTCATCGCTAACAAGCTTAGGAGAAGAATCAGTTTATAGGTTATCTTAATCATTGTCTTTCTTTTTTTATTTCTTGATAATCAAATAGTCACCATAACTCTTATAGGCGTTCACGGCGGAACGGAAGCCTTTCCAGTCGGCTGCGTCGTAGACACGCTTCTTCAACGCTAGCTTCTGGCGCAAGACGATGTTCCGGTCGCCTTCCTGTGAAAGGGAACCTTCGAAATCGGCCGCATTGCTTCGCAGGGCGTCATTCTTCGGGGCGTTCAGGAGGGTATAGCCTTTGGGGAGACGGATGGTCTCATCTTGTTCTACCAAACGGGAGCAAGCGTCCTTGAATCCATACGCACGGTTTTCCGGTTTCGTATCGATACGCAAGAAACTCTTCACTTGATTGTAGAGGTTATTCATGACTAGCGGCTTGATAAGCATCTGGTCTCCGGCGATGATCGCATAATCGGGGATCTCATAAGAGAACGTGATCTTGATAGGGGCCGCTTGATAGTTCTTCGGGTCCTTACCGTAATCTACACGAAGCAGTTTGGCGTTGGGGGATACGGCCAGCAATTGCTTCTCCATCGTGTTCTGCCAGTCGGATTGCCATCCGGTGGTGAAGATGCGGCGGATATTGCTGTCGGACTGTCCCTCGGCGGTGATCGTGAATTGTCCGCGGAGCGTGCCTTTCTCGTCTAGGCGGTTGTCAGCGTGGATGCGGACGTAGTGGTTTTCTGGGGCGGAGACAGGGGTCAGGCAGAGGTCGGAGCCTTCGGGCACACCCGGGAGGTAGTTCTGCTGTTGCTCGGCGCTACTCCATAATTCTCGGCAGAAAGGAACCCAAGTCGGGTCGAGAGGCATATACGTGCCGCTAGCCAGTTTTACCACCGCCACGCAATGGTTGAAATGGTCGGCGGGGATGCTTTCTACACGGCTTCCCGCCATGGTCATCGCCGGGTAAGCCTCGAATCCGGCCATGCGGAGGAAGGCGATCAACGTACCGGCGATATCCTTGCAGACACCGCAACGATCGGTATAATTCATCTTTAGGTTGTGAAGCGTGAAACCCTCGCCTTTACCCATCGAGATTCCGGAGTAACGGATGTTATCGGCTACCCAGTGGGTCAATACGGCTATCTTCTCCATTTCCGTCTTCTTGCCTTTGATCAGCTCGTCTACCTTCCTTTGGGCTTCCGGGATCGCGGTAAAGCTTCCGTAATCCTCGTTAACCTTATTGAACCATACGGATTTATCTTCCCAGCGGGGCGTGCTGGACATCATGAGCTTCGGGGCAGCGTCGAATAGGTCTACCATATTCGGTTCCTTGGCGAAAGGAAGGATATCGTCGGAGGCGAAGGTATATACTTTCCGTCCATCCTCATATCGCATGGAAGAGGTACATTCGCCTTGGTAGAACTGGAATTGCAACTCTTTCTCCATCGGCATGGATACCCGGTATACCTTACGCACGGTAGGCTCGGTAGCCCAGAAGGGGACGATATCGTAAAACTGTCCCCGCATAGGAGGGATGAAACGCTCGTCGTCGCCCGCCGTCAGCAAGGCGTAGGTGAAACCTTTCTTGGCGATCTCGTACTCCACGACATCTCCCGGTTGCAGGCGGCCCACTTCCAGCATGATCTGCCGGGCGCCCCAGTAGATGGCACGTGCGGGGGCGGCATAGTCGCAAGCCCCAGTCACGTCGAGATTGATCACGTCGCCATTCGCACGGTAGATCGTGGCGTAACGAAACTCGGCATGCGCCGTCAGCGGGTCGTAATCGTATTTGATGATACGGTTGGCGACGGCTCCCTTGGGAGTCTGTACCTTAAAAGCCTTGCATACGGCGAAAGCCCCCGAGCCGGTAGGTTGTACCGTGACGGCGGTGCTGTCCAGCAAGGTGACGCAGTCGTATCCTGCGTAGGCTTGCGATTTCTCCAAGGTAGGATCTTGCGGGTATCGGCAAGAATCCTGCCCGTACATAGGCGATAAGGCCAATAGGGAGACCGCGGTGATTGTTAGAATCCTTTTCATGTTTATAGTGTTTTTGTGATGATATTTCTCGCTAGCTCCCGGCAGGCGGCACGATCGATCTTGCCGCTTCCGGTTTGGGGGATCTCGCTTGCCTCTATGACGTGCCTTGGACGGAGGTACTTGGGCAGGCTGGCGAGAGCCACTGTCGATACCTCACATGATAGCTGCGCGGAGTCGCTCATGATAGCTTTCATGTGTGGTGTCACCCGAGGGGGTGATACCGTTTCACATGACCTTGGGGCGATTAGTAAGACTACCGCCTCTCCCAACCGAGGGTCGGGGGCGGCGGTGATGGCATAGGGGAGGTCTAGGTAGGGCCGTAGCCGCTCTTCCACCTCCTCGATCTGTATCTTGATACCTCCGCTATTGATGATATTATCTTTCCTTCCGATAATGGCGAAACTCCCGTCCGGCAGCAGGCGGGCGACATCGTTCGTCACCAGCCGCTCGTCGCAAACCAATGGGGCGTCTATCACCAAGGTATTGTCCGGCGACAAGGATAACGTCACCGAGGGGAAGGGATGGTAATAGGGCGAGGCTTCCGGCCCGTTCAGCCGGCGCAGGGCGACGTGAGACAGCGTCTCCGTCATTCCGTAGGTGGAATAAACCGTGTTTGGCATCTGCCGTATCTCCTGTTCCAAGGCCGCGTCGATCGCCCCGCCGCCGATAATCAGGATATCCGTTTGCTCCAGCCGTTTACGTTCCTCGGGTACTCGCAACGTATTGTAAACCTGCAAGGGGATCATGGCGGCAAAGCGCAGGGGCGTATCCCCCCAATCCGCCAACGGGTGTCCGGAGGGCTCACGCACCTCCAGATCCAGTCCGGCGTATAGGGAGCGGACCACCATCATCTTTCCGGCTATATAGCGCAGGGGCATACATAACAGGGCCTTGTCGCCCTTCTTAAGACCCAGATAATCGCAGGTAAGCCGGGCGCTGTTCAGCATCCGGTCCTTGCACACTCTCATCCGCTTGGGCGTACCGGTGGAGCCGGAGGTCTGGACTTCCAGAAAAGGGGAGGGATCGTGCCATTCAGCTAAGAATGCCTGTAAATCTTCTTGTATCGGCATAGGTCAAAGGTCGTTAGTGAACCAGATGGTGTCTCCTTTTCGTTGGATCAACGTATGTTTATCATCCCTGAAAATCTCGCCGGTTCCCAGACCTTGCGGTAGCGGGTTACCTAGCGTGGCGCACCATTGGGCGATAGCGTTCAGTCCGATTTGCGATTCCAGAGCGGAGGTGACCCACCATTTAGGTTGTTCAGGGGTACTCCCTAAGATAGTTTCCGCTAAGTGAATCCATTCCGTACATCCGGAGATACCTCCGTGGAGGGAAGGCTTTAATATAATGTATTGGGGATGGATCGTTTCCAACAACCGCCGTTTCTCGTCCGGGGCGTTACAGCCGATCAGTTCCTCGTCGAGAGCGATGGGAAGGGGTGACTCTGCCGCAAGGCGTGCCATCTCTTCCAACTGCCCGGCACGGATAGGCTGCTCGATGGAATGCAAGTCCATCTCGGCGAGCCGCTTCAGTTTGTCCATCGCCTCCGAGGGTGTGAAAGCGCCGTTGGCATCTACCCGAAGCTCTATTTCCTTGGCAGAGAAATGCGCACGGATGTGTTTCAATAAAGAGAGTTCCCGGTCGAAATCGATAGCGCCGATCTTCAGCTTGACGCAGCGGAAGCCCTCCTTCATCTTTTCCTCTACCTGTTCCAGCATGTACTTATAATCGCCCATCCAGATCAGTCCGTTGATGGGGATGCCCGCCTGCCCCTGCGAGAAGGGCGTGTCGTAATGCCGCCAACCGCCCTGTTCATAATGGCGCATGGCCGTCTCCAGCCCGAAAAGGATGGATGGGTAATGGCGCAAAGATTCGGTATCAACATGCCCCTTCTGTTCCAGATCGAGGCAAGCCTTGGATAACGTGATCTCGTAATCCACTCCATAATCGCAACTGAGATCCGGCAGGGGGGCACATTCTCCGATACCAATAACCGAGGGTTCGTCTTCCTTGCGGATTCGGACCTCCCACAATTTCCGGGTCGTGTAAACCCCCCGTGAGGTTCCTGCCGGTCGCTTGAAAGTCAAGCACCGGGGAACCACCTCTGTCTTATAAAACCTCTCCTTCACCATTCATTTTCAATTTTCAATTCTCAATTCTCAATTCTCAATTCCCTTTACGGGAACTTCGGGTAATCCTCGAAGCGGGGACGGCGTTTCTCCAAGAATGCCTTACCGCCTTCCTGCGCCTCGTCCGTCATATAGTAAAGCATGGTAGCGTCTCCGGCCAACTCCTGTATACCGGCCTGTCCGTCCAACTCGGCGTTTAAGCCCGCCTTGATCATGCGCAAAGCCAACGGGCTAAGCAACATCATCTCCTCGGCCCATTGAACGTACTCGTCCTCTAATTTATCCAAGGGGACTACCTTATTTACCAGACCCATATCCAAAGCCTCCTGTGCATTGTACTTGCGGCATAGGAACCAGATCTCACGGGCCTTTTTCTGTCCGACCACACGGGCGAGGTAAGAAGAGCCGAACCCGGCGTCGAAGCTACCCACACGAGGGCCTGTCTGTCCGAAGATAGCGTTCTCGGAAGCGATCGTAAGGTCGCAAACCACGTGCAATACGTGTCCGCCGCCGATAGCGAAACCGTTCACGGCCGCGATGACGGGTTTCGGGAGAGAGCGGATCTGCTTTTGTACGTCCAATACGTTCAAGCGAGGTACGCCGTCTTTACCCACGTAGCCGCCACGTCCTTTCACGTTCATATCGCCTCCCGCGCAAAACGCCGTATCTCCGGCTCCTGTCAGAACGACTACGTTAATGTCCGGACGTTCCCGGCAGATGTAAAAGGCGTCGCTCATCTCCGTGGTCGTAGTCGGGGTAAAAGCGTTGCGATACCGTTCCCGGTTTATCGTAATGCGGGCGATGCCGTTGTAGAAATCAAATAAGATCTCCTCGTATTCCTTGATGGTTGTCCATTCTCTTTTCGTTTCCATATATTATATGTTTTGTGCTTGGGATGAATTTTTTAGTTGATGATAATATTCCTTGAGCAATCGTACGTCTTCCGCTTTGTCCGTGAAAACCTCCATGAATAGGGGATGTTCGCTCGGTTGCTCCGTTTGGGTAAAGGCGCTCATCGCAGCTGCCAACTCCTCGGCGTTATGAACGGCGGAGTAGGAGAATCCCCTTTCCGTGGCCCATCCCTCCGCTGAGGTCTGGTGGGAGGCGGTGACGTAACGGTGCGTACGCTCGTTCATCTTGAATCCTGGCAAGGCTTGGAAGATCTCACCACCTCCGTTGTTCAAGAGCAGGATACGAAGGTTATTGTGCAAGTTTCCGTTCCACAACGCATTCATATCATAGAAGAAACTAAGATCGCCTATAACGATAAAGTTTAGTTTTTGCGAGGCCGAGGCGTATCCGATAGCCGTAGACAAGGAGCCTTCGATCCCGCTCGTACCTCGGTTACAACAAACCTCAACCGTCTCGGGTACGGTGTACAATTGTGCGTAACGTACGGTGGAGCTATTCCCCAGATGCAAGGCCGATTCAGCCGGAAGCGAACGTATCAAACCACCGATCGCCGCCATTTCGGAGTAAGCGAACTCCGGCTCCGGCAGATTCCGGGATTTATATTCCCAAGCCTTCGGATATTCAATCTGCCTATTCTCCAGCATATAAGCGATTTTCTCCAGAAACTCGAAAGCGTCCATCTCGATCACCGTGGTCAGGCTACCGAATAAATCCGCTACCTCCCCATCCAATGAGACATGCCAATGCTCCTTAGGCGGGTGTTTCCGCAAAAACTCTTTCAGCCGCTTGGAGACAATATGGCCGCCGTAGGTGATCACGAGCTCGGGAACCAGCTTCTCTTTTTCCTCCTCTGGGGTAGCGTACAGGATGGCGTCGAAATTCTTGATCGGCAATCCCGGTACGATACGGTTGCCGATGTGCTCGGAGAGCCAAGTGAAATGTTTGTATAGTAACTTACATATTTTCTTCTCGAAGAGATAGATCAAGCTCATTTGTCCCGCTATCATCATTCGCTTGCTATATTTGTTCAAACGCTCGATCAGATCGTCATATTTCCGGTCGTACACGTTTAGGCCTTGATAACGGGTGATTACCCGTACCTTCGGCAATTCGGGTGTCGTGAACTGAAATAAAGGCTCGGAGATCGGGACGTTGATATGAACCGGCCCTTTGCCGTGATGGTTCAGTTCCAACAAAGCCTCGTTGATCAATCGATTACAATACCATTCATCTTGATCCGTATGTATTTCCGGTAGCTGTACCGATTTCTTCACCAGCGAGCCGAACACCCCGGGTTGCGGCAAGGTCTGTCCGTCCATTTGCCCGATCCATGCGGCGGGGCGGTCGGCGGATATCACGACAAGCGGAACTTTCTGATAGAAAGCCTCCGCTACCGCCGGATGTATATTCAGCAAGGCCGTGCCCGAGGTACAGCAAACAGCCGCCGGCTTACCTCCGTGCAACGCTAGCCCTACGGCAAAGAATCCCGCGCTTCGCTCATCCGTCACGGAATGGCAATTGAAGAACGAATGGTTTGCCAATGTGTGCACAATCGGAGAGTTCCGGCTCCCCGGACATAGCACGATATTACTTACGCCGTGCTCTATCAGCAAGGCTACCAATTGAAGGATGTTCTTTTTATCGCTATACATTATATGATATAAAATTATAAATTACCCACTATTCTCCGCATCGTATCTAATTTATCCTCTGTCTCCTGCCACTCATCCTCTAGCTGCGAGGCCGCCAACAGACCGCCTCCGGCATACAGCGTAAAGGTTTGGGGGAGGATATTCATGCAACGGAGGTTTACGTACAGATCTGTTTTGCCTTTGGGATCCAGCCAACCGATGAAACCGGAGTAATAGCTACGATCGTACCCCTCATTCTCGATGATGAAATGATAAGCCTCCTCCTTGGGAAGACCGCAAACGGCTGGAGTAGGGTGTAATAGTTGAAGGACATCACCCAGCTTCTCGGGATTCGGCAAGGAGAAGAAGAAATCGCTTTTCAAATGGGAAACCTCTCCGGCCCGGGCTGAATAAGGCCCCTTCTCCTCGGGAGTAATACCCAAGGTGGACAGCTGGCGGCGTATATAGGAGGCGACTAATTGCTGTTCTCTCCAATTCTTATGGTCCCAGCTTTTCGGTAATTTCCCGTCTCGTAAGGATTGGGTTCCGGCCAAAGCTACCGTTTGCCAGTCGCCTTTCTCGCCGGATAACAAGATTTCCGGTGTCCCACCCATCCAAGTTCCGGTTTCCGGGGTATGGCAAAGGTAGACATAGGAGCGGATATATCGTTCTACTGCGGCGAAGAATGCCTTGCCGGGTGAGAAAGAGGGATCTTTCCGGATCGTTTTGCTACGGGATAGGACTAGTTTATCTTGGCTTCCTTTTAGCAAAGGGCTGGTAAACAGGGAGAAATGGTAAGCGTATCGTTCCTTCTCCTCGGATTCGGACGGGATTTCGATTTCATTCGAAGGGAATTCGTTTTTCTCTCGAGAGAAATCCCAATCGGATTCGGAGGGGATTTCAAAGCAATCCGGTTGGATTAAAACGATAGGTCGTTCCGCTGTCACCTGAAACGGAGCGATTACAAAACCGCTCCGTTCATTTAAGTCTTTTATGTCGTATAATAGGCAAGGAGAGCCGGCGCTTTGCATCCTGAAATGGAGCCTATCCTCACCGGGAATACGCCAAATAGCGAAACTCCGGCCTTGCTTGATCAACGTGTCTATTATTTCGTAAGAATCTCTTGGAATCATTTCTTCTTTAGTATGCTATTGATTACCCGTACCGAGGAAACCAGTTTGTCGGTAGAGGTGAATATGTCTACGTTCCACACATGGGATGAACGGCCTTTGTGGATAATCGTCCCGACGGCACGTACCGTGTCTCCCTCGTGGGCGGACGACATATGGCTGCCGCTAACTTGCATGCCGACTACCATCTCGTCCGGTTTCGCCAGAATCATGGAACCTAGTCCGGCCACGGTCTCCGCCAAAGCCAGCGTAGCGCCTCCGTGCAAGATACCGAAAGGCTGGCGGGTCCGTTCGTCTACAGGCATGGTCGCTTCCACACGATCCTCCGACGCATAGGTATATTGAATGCCTAGATTACCCATTAAGGCATGTTTGGCCCGTGCGTTTAGTTGATCTAACGGAACCTCCGTGGGTTTGATCGTGGCAAGGATCGCTTTCTCGATCGCTACCGCCACACCATCCATATTATTAGATAAGGTCGTGAAATCGGCGCAAGCCTTTACGGAGTCGCGTGCGTTACCCATCGCCACGCCGGTACCGGCTAATTGAAGCATGGATACGTCGGCTACGCCATCACCAATAGCGACAACCTCTTCGGTCGTGATATTCAGCATCTCCATCAATACCGCCAACGTATTTCCCTTATTGATGAAATGAGGAGCTACCTCCAAGAAATAGTCCTCGGAGCGGAAAGCTTCCAATACCCCGTCCAGACGTTTCTTCCAATGATTTTCGAGACCCACTAGATTGTTCTCGTCATCGCTGGTAAGAATACACTTACAGGGTGCGAAATCCACCGCTTCCGGGAAATTCTCCACACCGATGATGCGCATCTTATTGAGTTCGGCCTCCTCTTGGACATGCTTGTTTTCCGGGCTATCGGTCAGGATATAGTCCTTGTGATACGTGAAGATAGCAAAACCGTTTTCCTTCGCCTTCCGGTTCAAATAAGGAATCATGGCCGGATCGATTCGTTTCTCGAACATCAATTCTCCGGTCTGGGCATTGATGATCTGACCTCCGTTATAAGATAATATGAAACCACCGTAATGATTCAATTCAAGGGCCTCCGCCAAGGGTTGAACCCCGTTGGTGGGTCGGCCGGATGCCAATACAACATGAACTCCCATCTGCTGAGCCTTTAACAGGGCGGCATGGGTCCGGGGAGTTATCTCTTTCTTGTCGTTAAGCAACGTCCCATCTACGTCTAAGACTAATAATTTGTACTTCATGGCGTCTTATTTTATGGTTTAGAATACAAATGTACATAAAATAGTTGATAGTTAGAAGACATTTCTATGAAAGGAATTTACGTATATCGGCGCAAGCTCACGCCTATATTGGTGTAGCCTTGCGGCGATATACGTACAGGCTTATGCCGATATAGGCATTGGCCTGTGTCGATACTGGTGTAAATGTCTCTGAAAAAACACGTACGTGTTCTCGCGAAAACATGTACGTGTTTCTCGGAAAATACGTACGTGTTTTTTTCAAAGCAATTCTTGGATGAAACGAGCCACTCCATCCTCATCGTTCGTGTATTGGGTGATGCGGTCGGCATTGGCCTTGACAGGGGGCTGGGCGTTGGCCATAGCGACTCCCAATCCGGCGAAATGGATCATGGATACATCGTTGAAACCATCGCCGATAGCGATCACTTCCTCCTGTTTTATCCGGGTTCGCTCTAGTAAGCGGGATAATGAGGCGGCTTTGTCGATACCTTTGGGGACAAGCTCCAGATAGAATGCCTCGGAACGATATACGTTGATACGTTTCCCTAATTCTTGGCGGAGCTTCTCTTCCAACGGTACCAACATCTCCGGTTCGCCTACCACCAAGCATTTATCGGCAGGTTGATGTAAATCCCGCAGGAAATCGTCGGTAGCCTTGATCTTCATCTTTGTTAGGAATGATTCGTATTGTACGTATTTATTTTCCGGGTGCTCGCTTAAGATATATTTACCGTTGTAGGAAAGGATAGCCAGTCCCGCTTCTTTGGAGCGGTTGTATAAAACAGGTACGATATCGGGTGGCAAAGCCTGTTCGAAAAGTACTTTGTCTGTCATCAAGTCGATCACCTTACCGCCGTTGAAGGAAAGGATAAAACCACCATATTGCTTTATGTTCAGTTCCTCGGCTAAAGGCACGATACCGTAGGTGGGCCGGCCGGAGGCTAAGACCAGATGCAATCCTTTTTCCTGCGCTTGCAGAAGGGTTTCCCTCGTAAACGGGGTGATCTCTTTTTTACTGTTTGTCAGTGTACCGTCTAAATCCAGTACCAATAATTTATAGTTCATGCTCTTGTTTCGTGTTGATCGTGATTATTTTACCTCTTTGGGAGATATAATTATAGAGTTCTTTATAAAATGCGTGCCGGGTAAGGGTGGAAGCGTCTCCCAAGATCATCAGTTTCATACGGGCACGGGTGATCGCTACGTTCATGCGCCGCAAGTCGTTCAAGAAGCCTATCTTTCCATCCTCGTTGGCCCTTACCAAACTGATCAAGATGACATCGCGTTCTTGCCCTTGGAAACCGTCTACGGTATGTACGGTAATCAGTCTGCGTAAAGGCTTGAAGAAAGCGTCCTGTTTGATTAATTTACGGATGTATTGTACCTGCGCCTTATAAGGGGAGATCAATCCGAAGTCGATATTCTCCTCCAGCACTCTCTCCTTGGATATTTTCTGTATATAGGAGCGTAATTGTTCCACGAGCAATTCCGCCTCTTGCCTGTTGACACGGCTCATGGTCTCTTCTCTCGTATTTTCCGTGAAATCGCACTCGGACGTATCGAACCATACGATGGGAGTGTCCAGTCGCAAGATTCCCCGCCCACTTACCTCGGGAGCGGATTCGAGTTCGTTATGATAGAACCATTGGGAGGAGAAGCGCATGATATCCTCGTGCATACGATATTGGATCTTCAGGAGAGAGACCGTTTCCGGTTTCGTGTGGGCTATCTTTTGCATCAAGGTACGTCCTAAGCCTTCTCGTTCCGCTTCTATACATTTAATAGTAGGGGGCAATTGGTGATGATCGCCCGCTAGTATGACCCGGTCCGCCTTGCTGATCGCTATCCAGCAAGCAGCTTCCAAGGCTTGGGCGGCCTCATCGATAAACAAGGTCGTGAAGTGCCGGTTCATCATGACCCGGTTTGCGGAGCCAACCAAGGTGCAAGCAACGACACGAGCCTCGTCGAACAGCTCTGTATCGATCTTGACTTCCAGTTCGGTCGCCCGGAATTTCAAACGGGAGAGGCGGTTTCGGATCGTATCCCGTTCCTCCCGGCTTTTCTTTCGCATATTGGATTGTATATCCCGTATCGCTTTCCGGATGCTCCATAATTCGGGATAATCCGGATGCGATTCGAAACGGCGTTCATATGTGAAAGAGAGCATCTTGTCATTGATACGAGTGGGGTTCCCGATGCGCAGGACGTTAATGCCTCTATCTACCAGTTTCTCCGAGATGCAGTCTACGGCGGTATTGCTTTGAGCGCAAACGATCACTTGATTCTCCCGGTGAAGGGTCTCGTAAATGGCTTCCACCAAGGTGGTTGTTTTCCCGGTTCCGGGAGGGCCGTGTACGATAGATACTTGTTTCGCTCCCAATACCTTATTTACGGCTTCTTCCTGCGAGCGGTTCAACCAAGGGAAGCGGATCGGGAATAATTCCCGCTGTCCCGGTTTTTCCTGTCCCAGCAATACATCCCTTAGATGAGAGAGTTGGTTGTTTTTTGCCCGCATCACGTCCGAGAGAGCGGAAAACATCGTTTTATAGCTGGTCTCGTCGAAGTAGAGTTGCACGCCGAGATCATTGCTTTTTCCTTGTATATCCATCAAGGCGGAAGGAGTGGGGAGAACTACCACCATCCGGTCCTCTTGCACGTAGCTGATCGTGGCGGAGAAATCCAGATACTTAAATTTACCACTGATATCTGCCGTAAAGAAGCAAACCGGGCGCCCGTACTCAAAATTATGCTCGATCTCCCGGTCTTCTGTCCTTTCGATCTCGATCACCAATTGGTTTAAGGAGTTATAATAACTGCGTCCCGGAGTGACCGGATACCAACAGAGGCCCTGCGCCACTCGTTTTCGCAAACCCGTACGCTCGGATTGCTGTCGGTATGTTTCCTTCTCATATTCATATTCTTTCTGCAGGAGATCATATTGATTTTGCAAATCAACAAGCGGCGATGAAATTCCCATTCCTTTATCAATTCAATTAATCGGATAAATACAGCCCGGGCGTTCTAGGTCCCGAAGTAGGCGACAAAAGTACTAAAATTATCGTTCCGTACCCAAGTTGCGGTAAGTAAAGAAAAAGAATACCGCTAACGTTGGTAGTGTCTATAAAATTCCTAATTTTGTACGAAAACTAATATCATAAAAAAATGAATGAGAACGATGCTTTTTATAACGCATTAATAGATGTAGCTGCTTGGGATAAAGAGAATACCTTAGATCGTTTTATGAATAGTGATAGCCTCTTCAAAAAGTTTCTATATAAATTTATTACTACAGATGGTTCGTATGTGAAATTACGGAGCTCTTTAGTAGAGCGGGATTTGGAGAATGCCAAGCTATATTCGCATACCTTGAAAGGGATAGCCGCTAATTTAGGTCTGGTAAATCTATTCGATGTATCGAATAATATACTATCGCTGTTGAGAGAAGGGAATCTGGAAGAAGCGTTGCGTTATGAAGATGCATTGGGAAAACAATACGATGCCTTGCGAGATATCGTTGTTGAGTTTTGTTCTTAATCTATTGTATATTAACTATCTAATTCTAAATAAAGACTATCAGTATGGATACTATCATAAAAACTCAAATTATAGATTTGATTCACAGGGAGGTAATCCCTGCTATCGGATGTACGGAACCTATTGCCGTGGCTTTGGCGGCCGCAAAAGCGGCAGAAGTGCTGGGGCGTAAGCCAGAGAAGATAGAGGTTTATCTGAGCGCCAATATCCTGAAGAATGCCATGGGAGTAGGAATCCCGGGGACTGGCATGGTGGGGTTGCCTATCGCTATCGCCTTGGGATCGATCATCGGTAAGTCCGCTTATGGGCTAGAGGTGCTGAAAGACTTGACTTCGGAGGGATTGAAAGAAGGTAAGGAAATGGTCTGCAAGAAATGTATCGGTATAGACCTGAAAGAGAATGTAGATAAACTTTATATCGAAATTATAAGTTCAGCAGGGAACGATCGTTCAAGGGTGATCATTTGCCATGAGCATACCCATATAATATATGTAGAGAAAAACGGGGAGGTATTGACTGATTTACGTACGGCAAACGCTTCTGGCGAGGAAGTATGTGAGAATAAGGATTTACGTCTTTCCTTCTCTATGGTCTATGAGTTTGCCATGGAAATGCCATTGGATGAGATTCGTTTTATTTTAGAAACAGCTGAGTTGAATAAGAAAGCCGCCCAAGCTTCCATGAAAGGCAATTATGGACATACCGTAAGCAAGACGGTCTCGGGTGCTTTCGGCCGTAAGTTCATGGGAGATTCCGCTTATACGCATATGTTGATCATGACTTCCGCCGCTTGCGACGCTCGCATGGATGGCGCTATGATCCCGGTGATGAGTAATTCGGGAAGCGGTAATCAAGGAATCGCCGCTACGCTTCCGGTTCTTTCTTTCGCCGAGGATATCCAATGCTCGGAAGAGCAACTGATCCGTGCGTTGATGTTAAGCCATTTGATGGTGATCTATATCAAGCAAAGTCTGGGACGCTTGTCCGCCCTTTGCGGTTGTGTGGTTGCCGCTACGGGAGCGAGTTGCGCTATCACCTATTTGATGGGAGGAAATAAGGCGCGGATTTCTTATGCGATCAAGAATATGATCGGTAATATTACCGGAATGATCTGTGACGGTGCCAAGCCGAGTTGTGCGATGAAAGTATCTAGTGGCGTATCTACGGCGATGCTTTCCGCTTTGATGGCCATGGAGGATAAGGTGGTGACTTCCGTGGAAGGTATCATCGATGAGGATGTGGATAAATCGATCGCGAACTTGACCGCTATCGGTTCTAAAGGAATGGAGGCGACGGATCGTCTGGTGCTGGACATCATGACCGGTAAATCTTGTTAATGGGATTCTATGGAGGAGGCACCAAAGGCGAGGAAAAAAGAGATTATGCGAGTGACACTTTTAGGGTCATTCGCTAATTTTGTTTTATTGGTATTCAAGTTCGTGGCGGGTATCTGGGGGCATAGTAGCGCTATGATCGCCGATGCGGTACATTCGTTATCTGATTTCGTAACGGATATAATCGTACTTCTTTTTGTCAATATATCTTCCAAGCCAAAGGACGAGAGCCATGATTACGGGCATGGTAAATACGAGACTTTGGCGACTTCAATTGTTGGTATCGTCTTGCTTTGTGTAGGTTTTGGCCTTTTCTGGGAGGGAGCGAACAAGATTTATGACTTTTATTTCAAGGGGATTCCGTTGGAAAGTCCGGGAATGATCGCTTTAGTTGCCGCTCTTATCTCCATTGTGATCAAGGAATTACTGTATCATATTACGGTTTGGGTAGGAAGGAAGCAGAATAGTCAAGTCGTTATCGCTAACGCTTGGCATCATCGCTCGGATGCCTTTTCCTCGATCGGTACGGCTTTAGGTATCGGAGGGGCGATTTTGTTGGGGGATAATTGGCGTGTGCTGGACCCGTTGGCGGCTGTGATTGTCAGTTTATTTATCGTAAAAGTAGCCTTACAACTAGTGATCCCGGCGATTAATGACTTATTGGAGAAATCTTTGCCGAAGGAGGTGGAGGATGAGATCTTGGCGATCATTAGTGAGATTCCCGAGGTAAAGAGCCCGCATAATCTACGTACCCGCCGCATCGGTAATAATTTTGCTATCGAGGCGCATATACGGGTGGACGGACAGATAACCGTGACTCGTGCCCATGACTTGACGAAAGAGATCGAACAGAATCTGCGTGATAAGTTCGGTCAGGCTACGCACATCGCTTTGCACGTGGAACCAATTAAATAAACGAATTGTTATTTGACCATGATGAAGAACTTATATAGGGGAGAAGTGCTCTATTTGATCGCTTCCCCGCTGGATCATGTGGAGGCTTACCGCTATTTTGAGGATGGGGGACTGGCTGTTGTTGATGGAAAGATTGTAGAGGCGGGGCCGTTCGAGGCGATGCGTTCCCGTTACCCGGATTTCCCGGTGACAGACTATTCCGGTAAATTGATTACACCCGGCTTTATTGATTCCCATATCCATTTCTCCCAGTCGGAGATACAGGGAATGTATGGCAAGCAACTTCTGGATTGGCTGGACGAATATACGTTTCCCGCCGAGGAAGCTTTCTCTTCCATGGAATATGCACAAGATATCGCTCGCTTTTTCGTGAAGGAACTGGTAAAGAACGGAACTACGACTTGTGCCGCTTATGCCACGGTTCATCCTGCTTCCGTAACCGCATTATTTTCCGTGGCTACGGAGTATAATATGTGTATCTTGGCTGGAAAGGTGATGATGAACCGGAACGCTCCGGATTATCTGATGGATACCACGCATCAGGGTGAGTTGGACTGCCGTAGCTTAATCGAGGATTGGGACGGGAAAGGACGGAATCACTATGTGATCACGCCCCGTTTCGCCATAACCAGTACGCCGGATCAATTAAAGTCTGCCGGTCGTTTACATGCCGAATATCCCAGTACCTATATACAGACACATCTTTCGGAAAATCTGGGAGAGATTGAATCTGTCTTATCGCTCTGTCCCGGTCATGCGGATTATCTGGAGGTCTATGAGCGTGCCGGATTGTTGACCGATCGTTCGATATTCGGGCATTGTGTCCATCTAACCGATCGGGAATATAAGCGGTTGGGAGAAACGGGAGGCATTATCGCCCATTGCCCGACCTCGAACCTTTTCCTTGGAAGCGGATTATTCGATATGAGGGAAGCGAACCGTTACGGCGTACGTACTACCTTGGCGACAGATGTCGGTGCGGGTACATCTTTCTCTATGTGGCGTACGATGGGAGAGGCCTATAAGGTACAACAGTTGAACGGTTATCCGATGACAGCATTGGAGGCTATCTATAAATGTACGCTAGGCTCTGCACGGGCCTTATCGTTGGACGACCGAATCGGAAGTTTCCTCCCTGGCCGTGAAGCGGATTTCATAGTCGTGGATTATGCCGCTACCTCTGTCCAGAAATTGCGTATGGAGTATCTTCGTTCGAGAGATAAATGGACGATCGAGAATAAGCTGTTTGGCCTGCAAACCCTCGGCGATGACCGGAATACGGTATGTACTTATATAATGGGCAAGCAAGTATACGGCTCAGATTCGTGCGATCATCAAGAAGCAAGTATGTAATACGACCGTTACGACGATCCATAGGCGCTCGGCAGTAGTCGGGCGCAATCCCGGGAAATGATATTCTATAGCCCCGTGCTTGCAAGCGGAGAGGCAATCTCCGCAATAGGTACAGGTATAGCCGATCTTTCCCTTCTCGATCTCTTCTTTATGTAGGGCATCATAACGGCAAGCGTTTGTGCAAGCCATGCAATGGCAACAATCCGTGGTCAGTCGTACCCGGAAAGGAGAGAGGTATTTGAGGAAAGACACTAAAGTCCCGATCGGACAATAACTACTGCAATGCACCATCTTCCGTCTCTTTCTGGAAAACAATAGCATGACAAGTAGGCCGATAACTCCGACCGCTATTCCAAAAGCGGTGGCTATCCTGCCACTCGCCCCGAATATTCGGAGTAGGATGGCCCCCAACATAACCAGAAATAATATGCTGTATCGCATTTGCTTGTGATAGGGGAACCTTTTTCGTTCCAATTTTCCCCGGGCACTCCATGCGTCAAATGCCCCGAAGTAACAAAGCTGGCTACACCAAGCGGGACCGGATAGTAATAAGGTGCTGATAAAAAGTATGGGCATGAATAATCCCTCGAAGCGATAAAGCGGTCCGGCCAAGATTACCGCAGGGATCGGTAAATGCAGTTTTCCGGTCATAAGGAAAATAGGATCGGCAAAAATCCCTAGAGCAAGTTGCCCGAAAAAAACGATCGAGAATAACAACCACGCTCGTTTTCTCCATTTGGGACGTTCTTGCCGATCTTGCATCTTATAGCAGAGCCAACCACCGTATAGCATGGCAAGTATCACTTGTATCCATCCTCCATACGGAAATAACCTTTCGCCTATCAATAGTGGATTTTTAGGCATGACTTGAACGATCGAGAGAAGTCCCCCGACTAATAATACGGTACTGATAACAATACGTCTCGTTTTCATGCTCAATTATTTTATGCGTAAAAGTATGCCTTTTACGCGAATAATTATAGCACGGGCATTGTATTTCTGATACTTGTTACACCGATTAAACGATCATACCGTGCTCCCATCGGGCAATAATAGACGTAAATGCTATATTCGTTCTCCGTCTGGAAGAAATTACCCTCGATAGGGCCGGTCTGTCCTACGGTCTGTCCGTTAGGGACAAAGAGGTACTGATAGTTGTAACTGCCTTGTTTCAGTAAGACGGATTTCTCGTATTGATGCGTCTCCGGATTATAGCCCATCTTACTTTTCTCGTCCAATACATTATTATATAATTCGCCGTTCAAATACACGTTTCCATCGGGAATTAAGTCCATGGCGAGGGTAAAGTGAACGATGTAATAGTCCGCTTCCGTATCCGGGTCGTTACAATTACTGCAACGGATGAAAAAACGGCCGTCTTGGTCTTGATCGTATTGATACGATAATTGGTCACGCCGATAGTCCGTCATCAACTCTACATGGTAGTATGGATTATGGAACGAGATACTTTCTACGTGCATGCCATTGTATTTGTTGCTCAAAAATTCCATACGGCGATATTCGTTTCCTGCGGGAAAGATCAAGTTCTGATTGTTCGTATAAGAGATCTGGTTTTCTAAAATAGTCATAGGCTGAAGACCTGTTACGGCATTATCCCTGCGGTTATTCTGATAAACCCAGATTTTCAAGTCGGTCTGAGGATAGGTGATGGGGAAATTCTTGTTATTGATCGCAAAGCTGACTTGTTGGTGTGACTGATTGGTATCGATATCCGTATTTCCGCTCACCGTAGCGGCGACACTAACCATCGGCTCGAAAATAGAAAAGCAAGCGGTAAATACGATCTGGGAGGGATCATCCTCGTTATATACTTGCAAGGCATAATTCCCCGAGACCTTCGGTTGAACGTCATCGTTTGGGAAAAGTAATCGGTAGTTGGTGTATTGCACCGTAGTACCCATCGCATTGGCGAAATCCTCGATCGTGCTCCCTTGGAAACCATTCATATACTCAATCGGGGAAAGATTCGATTGCGTCCAATCGGCGTTGCAATGAACCAGATTATAGGCGTATCGCCCGAAGCCCGGATTAAAAGCATCGAAATTAACTTCGATACGGTTTTCACCGCCCAGTTCAATGAATGGATCGGAGAACATCTCGCCGGCAACCTTCACTTGGAGGGTCTTTATTTGCTTATCGCTAACGTTGGTGAAGTAAGTCACTTGAGCGTTCAACGGTACTAAAACCGTGATAAGCAGCAGAAATAGGATTTTAAAAACTTTCATTTTCTTATTACTTTCTTTAACGACGCAAAATTATGGAATTATTTCTCTATTTATTTGCCTTTCCCTGCTCTAAAGCATGAAAAAATGTTTACTTTTGCAGGAAAATTACATATAAACAATTTTAGTTGTATCATGGCAAATGTGATTAAGATTAAAAAGGGTTTAGACATTAATCTGAAGGGCAAAGCTTCGGATGTACTGTTAAACGGCGGCAAGAGCGAGTCTTACGCGATCGTCCCCGATTATTATAACGGTATTCTCCCCAAAGTTGTTGCGAAAGTAGGAGAAAAAGTCAAAGCCGGTTCTGTACTGATGATTGACAAGAACCGCCCCGAGATCAAGTTTGTTTCGCCGGTCAGTGGCGAGGTAACTGCCGTAAACCGAGGAGAGAAGCGTAAGGTGCTAAGCATCGTTGTGAAGCCGGATGCGCAGATCGAGTATGAGGAGTTCGGTAAGAAGAACGTAGCATCCCTACAGGGAGCAGAGGTGAAAGAGGTACTTCTGAACGCTGGTATGTGGCCGTTTATCAAGCAACGCCCATACGATATCGTTGCCGCTCCATTAGATACTCCGCGTGATATCTTCGTTTCGGCTTTTTACTCCGCTCCGTTGGCTCCAAACTTCGATTTTATCGTAAAAGGTCAGGAGGCTGATTTCCAGACTGGATTAAACGCCCTAGCTAAATTAACGAATGGAAAAGTGTATGTGGGTGTAAGAAGTGGTTCTGTCGTGAGCGGAATGAAAGGTGTGGAGATCGTGGAAGTAGAAGGTCCGCATCCCGCAGCGAACGTTGGCGTGCAGATCAATCATATCAAGCCCGTTAACAAGGGTGAGGTAGTTTGGACGGTTAATCCGGCAGACGTGATCGTTATCGGACGTTTGTTCAACAAGGGTGTCGCCGATTTCAGCCGTATGGTTGCTATTACCGGTTCCGAGACTACCGAGAGAGGCTACGTTAAAACGATTTCAGGTTGTACGATTAAGAGCTTGGTTAACGGTAAAGTGTTAGGACAGGAACATATCCGTATTATCAGCGGTAATGTTTTGACAGGTACCAAGGTGAATATGGATGGTTACCTAGGCGCTTATGATAACCAGATCACCGTGATTCCGGAAGGTGATGAGACGCATGAGTTCTTAGGTTTCGCTATGCCTCGTTTCAACCAGTTCAGCGCTAGCCATAGTTACTTTAGCTGGTTAGGTACTAGCAAGGAATATGTGATCGACGCCCGTATCAAAGGTGGTAAACGTGCCATGATCATGTCTAATGAATACGATAAGGTGTTTCCGATGGATATCTATCCGGAGTATTTGTTGAAAGCGATCATTGCGTTCGATATCGACAAGATGGAGAACTTAGGTATCTATGAGGTGGCTCCCGAGGACTTCGCTCTTTGCGAGTTCGTGGACACTTCCAAGATCGAGTTGCAAAAGATCGTTCGCGACGGATTGAACCTGTTGTATAAGGAAATGAATTAATAACATAAAAAACTTATAATACATTGAAAGCGTTAAGGAATTATCTCGACAAGATTAAGCCTAACTTTGAGGAAGGCGGAAAGCTGGCGATGTTCCGTTCTGTTTTTGACGGTTTCGAAACATTCTTATTTGTTCCGAACGAGACCTCTAAAACGGGCGTACATATTCATGACTGTATTGATTCAAAGCGTGCCATGACCGTGGTTATCATCGCTTTGTTGCCTGCTTTGCTTTTTGGTATGTATAATGTCGGTTATCAGCACAATTTAGCTGTGGGGGCTGATCCGGGATTTTTGATGACTTTTATTTTTGGATTTTTGGCGGTATTGCCTAAGATCATTGTTTCGTATGTGGTAGGTTTGGGTATAGAGTTCGCTGTCGCCCAAGTGAAGAAGGAAGAGATTCAAGAAGGATTCTTGGTTTCCGGTATCTTGATTCCGATGATCGTTCCGGTCGATACTCCGTTATGGATGATCGCCGTAGCTACTGCTTTCGCTGTTATTTTCGCGAAAGAGGTATTTGGTGGTACGGGATATAATATATTTAATGTAGCATTGGTTACACGTGCGTTCTTATTCTTCGCTTACCCGGCAGCAATGTCTGGTGATCAAGTGTTCGTTCGTACGGCTGATACGTTTGGTATTGGGGCTGGCCAAGTGGTTGACGGCTTTTCCGGAGCTACTCCGCTGGGACAAGTCGCTATCGCTGGTAAGGAGATGATCGGTTCTTTCCAAGCTGTTGACGTATTAGGCAACCCGATCTCTACTTGGGACGCGTTTATTGGTTTGATCCCGGGCTCTATCGGTGAGACTTCCGTATTGGCTATTTTGATCGGTGCGGTTATCTTGTTGGTTACGGGTATCGCAAGTTGGAAGACAATGGTTTCCGTGTTCGTGGGTGGTGCTTTCATGTCATTGATCTTTAATATGGTCGGTACAACGGTCGCTATGTGCGTATCTCCGCTGGATCACTTGTTCTTAGGTGGTTTCGCTTTTGGTGCCGTGTTCATGGCTACAGACCCTGTGACTTCCGCTCGTACGGAGACAGGTAAATATATCTATGGTTTCCTTGTAGGTGCTATGGCCATTATTATTCGTGCGTTGAACCCGGGTTATCCAGAGGGTATGATGCTCGCTATCCTGTTGATGAACGTGTTCGCTCCGCTGATCGACTATTATGTTGTGGAAGCTAATATCTCTCGCAGATTGAAACGTGTAATAAAATAAAGTAAGAAGGAATATGGCTAAATATAAATGTAAGGTATGTGGCTATGTCCACGAGGGAAATAAGGCTCCTGACACTTGCCCGGTATGTTCCGCTCCTGCTTCCGAATTTGAGGAAATCAAGGAGGAGGGCGCCGCTAAGAAAGGCATAAACCGGGATAGCAATGTTTATACGGTTGTTTATGCGGCTGTGATGGTTGTGCTAGTGGCTGTCGTATTGGCGTTTACTTCACAATCATTGAGAAGTTTTCAGAAACAGAACGAGGATAACGATAAGAGACAACAAATTCTGCGTTCTATCAACGTAAATGTTTCTTCTTCTGAGGCTGAGACCAAGTACAACGAGTTGATCAAGGAAGCTTTCTTGGTAAACGAGAATGGTGAGAAGGTTGAAGGCGACGCTTTCGCTACGGATGTAGTTAAGGCTGCCACTGAGCATCAATATCCGGTTTTCGTCGCGAATGTAGATGGTCAACCGAAATATATCATGGCTTTGCATGGAGCAGGTCTTTGGGGTCCGTTATGGGGTTATATCTCTGTAGATAGTGATAAGAATACTATTTATGGTGCTGACTTCAGCCACCAAGGTGAAACTCCGGGTCTGGGAGCAGAGATCTCTAAACCGGTGTTCAGCAATGAGTTCAAAGGTAAGAAGATCTTCATGAGTGGAGAATTCAAGTCTGTCGCTGTTGTTAAGCCGGGTAAGAGCGTAGCGGGACAGGATTATGTAGACGGTATCTCAGGTGGTACAATTACCAGTAAAGGTGTGGATGAAATGTTATTCAACAGCTTGAGCGGTTATGTTAAATTTTTGACCTCACAAAATTAAGTAGAAGATGGGATTATTATCTGAAAAGAATAAAGAAGTTCTGTTAGGCCCGTTGAGCGCTAACAACCCGGTTGTCGTTCAGATGTTGGGTATTTGCTCTGCGTTGGCTGTAACATCAAAACTTGAGCCGGCCATCGTGATGGGTATCTCGGTGACGGCTGTCGTGGCTTTCGCTAACGTGATCATTTCATTGATGCGTAATACGATTCCGAACCGTATCCGTATTATCGTGCAATTGGTGGTAGTTGCCGCTTTGGTGACAATCGTTAGTGAGGTGTTGAAAGCTTTTGCTTATGACGTAAACAAACAGCTTTCCGTATTTGTCGGTTTGATCATTACGAACTGTATCTTGATGGGACGTCTGGAAGCGTTCGCCTTGGGTAACGGCCCATGGGAATCGTTCTTGGATGGCATAGGTAACGGTCTGGGATATGCGATTATTCTTATTATCGTAGGTTTCTTCCGTGAATTGCTGGGATCTGGTACCTTATTGGGTTTCCAAGTGATTCCGCAGGCATTCTATGATCTGGGTTACGTGAACAATGGTTTGATGATCTTGCCTCCGATGGCGTTGATCGTGATCGCTGTTATTATTTGGGTTCATCGTGCTAAGAACAAGGAACTTCAAGAAAATTAATGTTAACGATTAAACGAATAATAGAATGGAACAATTATTAAGCACATTCGTCCGCTCGATCTTCGTTGACAACATGATCTTCGCATACTATTTGGGTATGTGCTCTTTCGTGGCTGTCTCAAAGAACGTGAAGACCGCTTTAGGATTAGGTATAGCAGTGACATTCGTACTTTTCTGTACGTTGCCGATTAACTATATGCTTGAGAATTATGTATTGAAAGAAGGTGCGTTAAGTTGGTTAGGCCCGGAATATGCGGAGGTGAACCTTAGCTTCTTGGCGTTTATTATCTTTATCGCCGTTATCGCTTCTTTCGTGCAGTTGGTCGAGATGGTAGTCGAGAAATTCTCTCCGTCTTTGTATGCTTCCCTTGGTATCTTTTTGCCGCTGATCGCTGTAAACTGCGCTATCTTGGGTGGTTCTCTGTTTATGCAACAAAAGGCGTTCCCTAATGTAGGTGTCGCCACTGTTTATGGTTTAGGATCTGGTATCGGTTGGTTGCTGGCTATCGTAGGTATGGCGGCTATCCGTGAGAAATTGTCTTATTCAAATGTCCCCAATGCCTTGAAAGGCTTGGGTATTACTTTCATCATCACGGGTTTGATGGGTATGGCATTCATGTGTTTCTCTGGTCTGAAGATTTAAGTATTAACGCATTAAACAAAATATAAAGATGACTTTATTAATGTCGGGCGGACTTACGATTGGTGTCAGCGCAATAGTATTCTTATTGATCACGCTGATCTTGGTCGGTTTGCTTTTGTTCGCCAAAGCAAAATTGGTGCCTTCAGGGAATGTAAGCTTGAAGGTTAACGGAGAGAAAGATATAGAGACCCCGATTGGTGGAACTTTGCTAGGTGCGCTACAGAGCGGTGGCATCTTCTTGTCTTCCGCTTGTGGTGGTGGTGGTAAATGCGGTCAGTGCCGTGCTCAAGTTATTGATGGCGGTGGTGAGATCCTACCTACTGAGAAAGGTTTCTTCTCTCGTAAACAAGTGAAAGATCATTGGCGTTTGGCTTGTCAATGCAAGGTGAAAGAGGATATGGTCGTTCAAGTACCAGACGAGGTATTTGGCGTTAAGGAATGGGAATGCGAGGTTATCAGTAACAAGAACGTCGCTACATTTATCAAGGAGTTTATCGTTGCGTTGCCTAAAGGTGAGCACATGGACTTTATTCCGGGTTCTTACGCTCAGATCAAGATTCCTACATACTCAATGGATTATAACAAGGATATCGATAAGAGCTTGATCGGCCCCGAGTATCTGCCGGCTTGGGAGAAATTCGGTTTATTCGGTTTGAAGTGTAAGAACGACTCACCGTCTATCCGTGCCTATTCTATGGCTAACTATCCTGCTGAGGGTGACCGTATCATGTTGACCGTGCGTATCGCTACGCCGCCGTTCAAACCGAAACCACAAGTTGGTTTCATGGATGTGATGCCGGGTATCGCTTCTTCTTATATCTTTACGTTGAAACCGGGTGATAAGGTGACTATGAGTGGTCCTTATGGTGATTTCCACCCAATTTTCGATTCTAAGAGAGAGATGATGTGGATTGGTGGTGGTGCTGGTATGGCTCCGTTGCGTGCCCAAATCATGCACATGACGAAGACGTTGAAGACTACGGATCGTAAGATGTCTTACTTCTATGGCGCACGTGCCTTGAACGAAGTGTTCTATTTGGAAGATTTCTTGGAAATAGAGAAAGAATTCCCAAACTTTACGTTCCACTTGGCGCTTGACCGTCCTGATCCTGCCGCTGATGCTGCGGGTGTTAAATATACGGCTGGATTCGTTCATCAAGTAATCCATGATACTTACTTGAAGGATCACGAGGCTCCGGAAGATATCGAATACTACATGTGTGGTCCGGGCCCGATGTCAAAGGCCGTGGAAAATATGCTGGATAACTTGGGTGTACCTCGTGAGATGTTGCACTTCGATGATTTCGGTGGATAAAATAGGATTTCTATATCTGCAGATAGAAGGCGGGGGTTAAGATCCTCGCCTTTTTATTTTGGCCTTGAAACTCCTCTTTACGAAGATATACTTCAAATGCTATAGGATATATACTGCATGTGTCATAGGATATATACTTCATTAACGAAATAAGTCGTACTTCTATGTCGGCACATTAAAAATGTAATTATTTTGAAATAATATGCAGCGTTTATCGTTTTATAAGCATCTAAGCTTATATAGTCATAAAAACAAGTTAGACATGAAGCCATTGATTTTATCTTTTTTTGCGGTTTTATTAGGATACTCATTCTTTTTCGATAAAGATGATGAAATAAAATTGCGTAATGTTGACCAGATATCGTTGGAATCTAATTCTACGATGCCTGAGAGGGGTGATTCTGTCACTTTGTATGCGAAAAGGCTCCCTAATACTCCGGAATATATTTTACGAATCGCAAAACCGGAGGATTATCTCTTTACGAAATAAAATTTTCGTGTTAAAATATTTGTTTATTTGACGAATATTGCTATGTTTGTGCCCATGTAACTTTTAATGCGTGGGATATGGATTTGAAATCTACTCAATATATAGAAAAAACAGGAAGTGTCGCAAAGGCATTCCTGTTTCTTTTTCTTCTCTTTCTATCAAGCATATATAATCTGTTTAAGTTTGCCAGCCTTGAAAATGAGGAGGTAGAAGTATCAGATATGGTGCTACCTTCTAAGACTTCCGGTGATGTCGAGTATATAGAACAAGATGACTTATCTGCAAGCTGTAAATTCCTGATCGATAGAACTACTCACTGGTTGGGCTGAGTAAGCCCTTATCTGATCCGTGCGAGTGCATAGAAGGATAAGGGGGACTTATTTTAGATAATTAAACGATTTTCTCCAATAGATTGTATTCCGGTATATCTTCGAGGAAAGCATACGTCTGTTTCTCATAGTCAATTTTGCAACAAAAATGACGGATGCCGTTGCTTACGGTTAAGTATTTTACGTGTAAGACCATGTTATAACGTACGATTTGATCGAATACAGCGCTTGTTATCTCGATATGTGGAGCTTTATATTCAATAATCATTAGAGGTGCTAGAAACCGATTGTATGCAACGGTATCGCATCGTTTGGATGTTCCGTTTAGTTTCACCGCTACTTCATTCGCTAAAAGTTCTTGAGGATAGTTTTTTTCCGTGACCAAATAGTTCACGAAATGTTGTCGTACCCATTCCTCTGGCGTTAATGCGACAAATTTTCGGCGTACAGGATCCCAAATAGAAGGCTTTCCTGCTTTCTCCGTAACTTTGACTGAGAATTTTGGTAGATTTAATGGGAGCATTTGCTATATTTGCTATTTATATTCTAACTAAAATGCACCTCAAAGGTAGTTATTTATGAGAACAAAACAAGAAATCGTAGAAAATTGGCTGCCTCGTTATACCGAGCGAAAGCTAGAAGACTTCACTAAGCACATATTACTCACTAACTTTACTAAATATGTCGAGATATTTGCGGATCATTTTAATGTCCCGATTTTGGGATTGAAAAGTTCGATGCCCAATGCCTCGGCAGAAGGGATTACCATTATCAATTTTGGGATGGGAAGTGCGAACGCTGCTACAATCATGGATTTATTATCAGCAGTCATGCCCAAAGCGGTGCTTTTCCTCGGTAAATGTGGAGGATTAAAAAGAGCGAATGTATTAGGGGATTATGTATTGCCAATAGCGGCGATCCGAGGTGAGGGAACGTCGAATGAGTATTTACCACCTGAGGTACCTTCATTGCCCGCTTTTTCAATGCTTCGTGCCATTTCTTCCGCCATACGTGATCATGGAAAAGATTATTGGACAGGTACGATTTACACGACAAATCGCAGGGTTTGGGAATACGATAATGCTTTCAAGGAATATCTTCGTAGTACGCATGCCACTGGTATCGATATGGAAACCGCAACCTTGCTTACTGCCGGTTTCGCTAACCAAATACCTACGGGTGCATTGTTGATGATATCGGATAAACCGATGGAAGAAGATGGTGTAAAAACAGAAGCGAGTGACCGGAAGGTAACTCAACAATTTGTAGGAGAACAGGTAATGTTGGGAGTTGAAGCTCTTCAACAGATTTTGGATGGTAAGAAAACCATCCGTCATATCCGTTTTAGTTGGTAATAGCGAAACCTCATAATTTATGGCAAAAAAAGAAATTACTTTCGAGGAGATTTGTAGGGATATAACAGCAAGGAAGTTTCAGCCTGTTTATGTGTTAATGGGCGAAGAGCCTTTCTTCATCGATCAAATAACAGATTTGTTATTAAAAAGCGTATTAGAGGAATCTGAGAGAGATTTCAATCAGATTATTCTATACGGCGCAGATACAGATGCTATTTCTATTATCAATGCGGCACGTCGTTTTCCGATGATGTCCGAATATCAATTGATCGTTGTTCGAGAGGCTCAATTAGTGAGAGATATAGAGTTGCTGAGCAGTTATGTGAAGAATCCTTTGTCATCAACTATTTTGGTCATAAATTACAAATATAAGACTTTAGATCGCCGTCGTGCGTTAGCGGCCGCAACCGATAAAAACGGTATTTTATATGAGTCAAAAAAGATCCCGGATTATAAAATGCCGAGTTTTATCACCTCTTTGATGCAACAGCGTTCTATCGGTATCGATCCAAAAGCCGCTCAAATGCTCTCAGATTTCCTTGGAAACGATTTAAACCGTCTCAATAAGGAATTAGATAAGCTGGCAATTATCTTGGCTGAAAAGGCCTCAAAACGCATCACACCGGAATTGATCGAGCAAAATATAGGGATTAGTAAAGAATACAATAACTTTGAGCTGATAAAGGCACTTGCCATGAAGGATATATTAAAGGCTAACCGGATCGCTCAGTATTTTGAGAAAAACCCTAAAAGTAATCCGATACAGATGACACTTCCTGTATTATTTAACTATTTTTCAAACTTGCTGATTTGTTATTATTCAAAGGATCGATCGGAATCAGGATTGATGACCGCACTTGGTTTACGGGGAACTTATCAAGTAAAGGACTATCTTTTGGGGATGAAAAATTATCCAGCGATGAAAGTTTTTAATTTGATCAGCGATATCCGAACGACTGACGCAAGATCTAAGGGAGTGGAAAACTCTTCAGCGACAGATGCAGATTTACTAAAAGAATTACTTTACAAAATTTTACATTAAACAGAAATCATAGACTTAGTGCAGGCAAAAGGGCCTTTTTTCCTAGAATGATGAAAAAGTCAAACTGGAAAAAGAGGCCTTTTTGTTTATTTATCAATTAATTACGCATATTTTATCTCTCTGAGATTTTAAAATTTATTCAATCACGTACTTCTTCCTCAAAAATTCCAAGAAATCCATACTTAAAGCTATAATCGGTATAGCCATAGATTGCCTTCATTATCCGTTAAAGGAAAAATAGACAAGTTGGCAGTAAAATAAATAGAGTAAAATTATATTGTATACAAATATAACCGAGGAATGGATGTTTACAATCATATATACAATAAAAGTATTTGAGTAGATTACAAATGTTGGTGGTTTTTGTAATCATTATATAGACGTTACAAATGTATCATGTTTACATTACTAATATAAATCATGGATTACTATATATTTCTTTATCCACGTAAGATTTGCTATAAATTATAAATAACCAGTTTTTTATATAGAAATATTGATTGTTTACATTAACTAAACATGTTTTTTCGTCTACAAACGTATAAAAACCCCCTAACTATACATTATATGTATTATTATATTTACATATAGATCAGATATATATGCTATTTTTCTAAAGTTTTTCTAAATACTCTATACCTCCTTCTTGAACACGGTTTACAGTTCTACCCATCACATATGTATCGGTGTGACACATATGTATCAATTTAGTTTTATAAAAATAAATTGCACAAATGGAAATATTGATTTATCTTTGTATCCAGTTTACTTTATGGACATTTATCTTAGTAAACGGTCATAATGGCAGTATTCTAGTAAGAATTTAAGATATATATGAATATGAGAGATCGTATTTTAAAAATAATGGAACGTGAAGGACTTACCCCTTCTAAATTTGCCGAATCGATCGGTATACAGCGTTCGGCAATGTCACATATTATATCTGGGAGAAATAATCCGAGTTTGGATGTTCTGCTAAAAATACTGGAACGGTTCACTTATGTTGATTCTGACTGGCTATTGTTTGGCAAAGGCGAAATGATCCGAGAACATGTGTTAACTGAACCTAATTTGTTTACAAATATGCTTGAAAATCGTCCCAATGTACAAGTTGTTGCCGAAAATCGCAAGGAAATTGGGGTTGAGACACCTGTAAACATCCAGAAACAACCTGTTGTAGAGCAAGTTATATGCCAAGAAAAGCCTTCTAAAAATGTTAGTAAAATAATGATATTTTACTCCGACAATACGTTTGATACTTTCGTCCCTGAAAAAAACAAGAAAGACTAAGGTAAACTGTTCGGTATATACGTTATATTCATGTATCTTTGCGGATAAATTGAGTAATCGTGTATATGA
The DNA here is from genome assembly GCF_000012845.1 of Parabacteroides distasonis ATCC 8503. Classification (NCBI taxonomy): domain Bacteria; kingdom Pseudomonadati; phylum Bacteroidota; class Bacteroidia; order Bacteroidales; family Tannerellaceae; genus Parabacteroides; species Parabacteroides distasonis. Next base: position 1,288,571 of record NC_009615.1, on the reverse strand, counting down.
AGAAGTACATCTTAGACATGAAGGTGACTGAAAACTGTCACCTTCATAAAAATTATTGCCTGCTAAAGTTAACCTCGGATGGGAATCTTCCAGAGATGCTTCCCGGACAATTTGTAGAGGTTCATGTAGAAAACTCTCCTACAACATTCTTACGTCGTCCGATTTCTGTCAACTATGTAGATAAGTCTAAAAATGAGTTGTGGTTATTGATTCAACTTGTTGGTGATGGCACGAGAAAAATGGCAGAATTCCGTCCCGGTGATATTGTAAACATAATGCTACCACTGGGTAATAGTTTTACAATTCCTTCCAAGGAACAGGAGAACAAAAGACTTTTGCTGATTGGTGGTGGTGTTGGAACCGCTCCGATGTTATATCTAGGAGCTTGTTTAAAAGAAGCCGGTTTTGAGCCTACTTTTCTACTTGGAGCTCGTTCTAAGGATGATGTATTGCAATTAGATGAATTCCAGAGATTTGGTAAGGTTTATATCACAACCGAAGATGGTTCGCTAGGCGAGAAAGGGTATGTGACTAACCATACGATCCTTAAAGAGGTCCGATTTGACCAGATTTATACTTGTGGTCCTAAACCAATGATGGTGGCGGTAGCGAAATACGCAGGTGCGGAAGCTATTTCTTGCGAGGTTTCTCTTGAGAACACGATGGCTTGTGGCATAGGTGCTTGTTTGTGCTGCGTAGAGAAAAACAAGGAAGGTCATAATGTGTGTGTATGTACAGAAGGTCCCGTATTTAATATTGAGAAATTGTCATGGCTGAATTAAATGTAAACATTGGGAATTTACCGTTGAAAAATCCGGTAATGACAGCATCCGGCACGTTCGGATATGGTATAGAATATGCTGATTTCATGGATATTTCACGTTTGGGGGGTATTTTCGTGAAAGGTACCACTATCCAACCTCGTGAAGGTAATGATTATCCAAGAATGGCGGAGACTCCTTCCGGAATGTTGAATGCCGTGGGGCTTCAGAATAAGGGCGCCGATTATTTCGCTGAGCATATTTATCCGAAGATCAAGGACATCAATACGAATATGATCGTAAACGTGAGTGGGTCTTCGGTTGAAACGTATGTCGAGTGTGCGGAAAAGATCGCAGAGTTGGATAGGATTCCCGCTATCGAACTGAACATTTCTTGTCCGAACGTAAAGCAAGGTGGTATGGCTTTCGGCGTTACTACGTGTGGTGCGGGAGAGGTTGTTAAGGCTGTTCGTAGGGTTTATCCAAAGATACTTATTGTAAAACTTTCTCCTAATGTAACTGATATTACGGAGATCGCTAAAGCTGTTGAAGCGGAGGGTGCGGATTCTGTTTCGTTAATTAATACGATGCTTGGAATGGCCATCGACGCAGAGAAACGTAAACCTATATTATCTACAATAACTGGAGGTCTTTCCGGGCCTTGCGTAAAACCTGTAGCTCTACGTATGGTATGGCAAACGTATCATGCGGTAAAGATTCCAATTATAGGTTTGGGAGGTATTTCAAATTGGAAAGATGCCGTGGAGTTCATGTTAGCTGGGGCTAGTGCTATCCAGATCGGAACTTATAACTTTGTAGATCCAACTGTTTCTATCAAGGTTATTGATGGATTGAATGACTATTGTGACCGACATGGTTTTAAATCAGTAAAAGAGTTGATCGGAGCATTGGATATTCAGAGATAATCTAAGTTCATTTATAGACTTTATTTCCATTTTTTCAATAATAAAAAAGGATGTGTTCGCTTACGCAAAAAGAACACATCCTTTCTTTTTATTATGAAAAATTATTCGATCTCTAATACGGCCGGACAATGATCAGAATGTACGGCATCGTTTAATATATAAGCGGCTTTAACTTTCGGCTTCATATTGTCGCTAACCATACAATAATCAATACGCCATCCTTTATTTTTAGATCTGGAATTGAAGCGATAACTCCACCATGTATATTCTTGCTTATCCGGGTTCAAGAAGCGAAATGTATCCGTAAAACCTGCGGATAAGAAGCGAGTCATCCATTCCCGTTCTTCCGGAAGGAAACCACTGTTCTTTGCGTTCCTGATCGGATCATGAATATCTATCGGCTCGTGGCAAATGTTGTAATCGCCACAGAGAATTAAGTTCGGACGGGATTTCTGTAACTCAACGACATATTTCTGGAAATCTTCCAGCCATATCATCTTAAAATCCTGCCGTTCATCCCCACTAGTCCCGGAAGGATGATAGACACTTACGATCGATACATCCCCGAAATCAGCACGGAGGAAACGTCCCTCATTATCATACTTCTCGATCCCCATTCCATACTCGATATGATCCGGTTCCTGTTTCGTAAGAATGGCCACGCCACTATATCCCTTCTTTTGGGCACTAAACAAATAAGACTTATATCCTAAAGTCTCGAATGTTTCTGACGGGAACTGGTCTGGTTGCAACTTTGTCTCTTGGATACATAACACGTCCGGCTGTTCTTGAGCCAACCATTCGGGCAAGCCTTTACCTACGGCAGCCCTTAATCCATTTGTATTGTACGTTATTATTTTCAATTTTTCTAAGTTTAGAGGTGAATGACTTTTATTCTGTCTCAAAGATACAACTTTTGACGATTTTACATTGTTTTCATTCCATAATCGGTACATAGAAATTTTCTATATTTGTATAACTTAGAATGAATGACAGACTATGCTGGAACATTTGAACGATATTTTAGAGAATACTCAGATAACGGCCTCGACCGCCGCCGTACGATTAGCTATCAGCTTCGTGCTTGGCGCTATTATTGGTGTAGAAAGACAATTTCGCCGTAGGGACGCTGGTATGCGGACCTTTACCTTGATCTGTATGGGATCTGCCGCCGCCATGTTGATATCTATCTGGATACCACAAACCTATCCGAATTTCTTGAATGGAGATCCGGGGCGTATCGCCGCCCAAGTCCTTACAGGTATTGGTTTCTTGGGAGCAGGAGCTATTATTCAAAGTCATGGAAGCGTGCATGGACTCACTACGGCGGCTTGTATTTGGGTAATGGCTGTAGTCGGTTTGGCCGCTGGTGCCGGCATGTTCTTGGCCGCTTCTATCACTACGGCATTTACCTTGTTCGTATTGGTTTCTTTAGAAAGGCTGGAGCGACGTATGTATTTGGATGGTGTTAATAAAATACTTACGATAAATTGCTCAACCTCGACTCCCGATCTTAAAGGTATCCGGAAAATCTTGGAAAATAGGAGCATATTTATCGTAAGTCTTTCTTATGAGCATAATTACGACAAGAATACGTCGACAATTACCTATAAAGTCAATGTGAAATCCAAGTCCTCTTACAGTGAGTTATTCACTGAGATTCGAAAACTTGGTTATATTTCACAAATACGTCTTCTAGCTTGACAATGCCGTTTATTCAAGTTCACCCTTTAGCATATGCCCGGCGATACGAGCCGCTTCCTTAACGTATTTACCGCAAGGACGTTTGGCATAATACTGTTGCGTGCGTGCGGAAGGAGAGGGATTCGTCGATGTCTCTTCCGGAGGAAGAAGGCTACGGCAAATGATCGTCCCATGCTTCTCCTTGAATAAAGCCGCCATTTTTTGTACCATGCCATAGTTGCGGGCACGCGCCTCTTGATCTAGCGGATCAAATACCGGATACTTAAATCCGGCTAACATCGCCATTGCGTTTACGGTACCACAAACCTCACGCATGCGTCCGACACCTCCTCCAAAAGATACAGACATCTTTTTCGCCAGCTCTAAATCCAACTCGAAGACATCCGAATAAGCGAGGAATACAGATTGAGCACAATTATATCCGGACTCGAAGTTGTGGACCGCTTGGTTCACACGCTCCTCTATATCAAAGGATTTCATAGTCAACACAAGCTCTGTCCGCCTTTACCGGGCCAATAATTCCTTTAGCGACCGCTACATGTTCCGGATGATTAGCGTACGTATTTACATCTTCCAAGGTAGGCAATTCAGTAGTTAAAATAATATCCCAAGTCTCCGCCGGATTACAATTAAAATCTACACGGATCATTTTCAATACGTCTATCTTATTGATTAAGGCTTCCAGTTTATCCTTAATTTCTTGCATTTTGGCTTGCTTCTCAGCCGGAGTTTGAAACTCCTTCAACTTAAACATTACAATATGTCTGATCATAATCGCTATACATTAATTATATATATTACATCTGTTCATCCAAATACGAATCCTTGTATCCAAGGAAATATAAGATACCATCGAGGCCAATCGTAGAGATAGATTGCTTGGCGGTCGCCTTTACCTTCGGTTTGGCATGGAAGGCGATACCTAGACCGGCGATACTAATCATCGGCAAGTCGTTCGCCCCGTCGCCAACCGCTACGGTCTGGCGAATATCCACGTTCTCCACTTGCGCGATCAGGCGTAATAATTCCGCTTTCCGCTTCCCATCTACGATATCGCCCACATGATTACCCGTTAGCTTGCCATTCTCGATCTCAAGCTCGTTGGCGTATACATAGTCGATATTATATTTTTGTTTAAGGAAATTACCGAAATAAGTGAAACCTCCGGAAAGGATAGCGATCTTGAAGCCCACCTTTTTCAAGATACGCATCAAACGGTCTACACCTTCTGTGATCGGTAGATTCTCGGCGATCTCCTGCATCACGGATACGTCCAACCCCTTTAATAAGGCACAACGCTGGCGGAAGCTCTCGCAGAAATCGATCTCTCCACGCATGGCTGCCTCTGTAATCGCTTTTACTTGATCGCCAACTCCGGCACGTATCGCCAACTCGTCGATAACCTCCGTCTCTATCAAGGTAGAGTCCATATCGAAACAAATCAGACGGCGCATACGGCGATACATGCTATCCTCTTGGAAAGAGATATCCATCTCAAGCTCCGTGGAAAGTTTCATGAACTCCGCTTTCATGCACTCCTTGTTTTTCGGGGTACCACGTACGGAAAACTCCACGCTCGCCTTGGGGGTACGGGCATTCTCGTCCAACGGGATACGTCCCGTGAGCCGCTTGATATCATCAATATTCATATCTTGCTCCGCTACGATCCGGGAAACACCCGCGATTTGCTTGGCTGTAAGCTTTCGGCTTAATATCGTGATGATATATCGGTTCTTGCCCTGCATACCTACCCATTTACTATATTCTTGCTCTGTAATGGGATTGAAACGGATATTGACGTCTAATTCGTAACTCTTGAACAGTAGTTCTTTCAATATATCGCCGGAATTTCCTTCCGTGCTTTGAAACAAGATACCCAATGATAAATGGTTATGGATATCCGCTTGACCGATATCGAGGATAACAGCGTTGTTCTTGGCTAGAATCTCCGTAAGAGCCGCCGTTACACCCGGACGATCCGCTCCATTGATATTTATCAGTATTATTTCGTCGTTTTGTGCCATATTTGTCATTCTATTAGGCAAAAGTACGTAAGAATTATCGAAAAAGAGTATAATATATTAAACATTTTTGCTTATATTTGTTTTATCGTATTAACGACAAAATGTTTAATGAGAACCTGGCAACCTTAAAAAGTCCTGACCGGCAGGCGAAATGTATGAGAATCCAATTTGAAATCAAGGAAAAGTTGCCCGACATTATTTCTGAAATACTTCATTCAGATAAGTGGCTGACTTTAGTGAGAGATGAGAATCATGGATTACGACGTGTGACGATTAAAGATCCCTACTTTGATTCAGAGGCATGCGTCGATATCTGGGAGCATGAGATTCATGTAACGACAGCTTGGTCTAACTACACCTATCGAATCTATCAAAAAGGTAATTCTGTTTGGTGCGAATACATTGGCGCTTATAGAGGATTGCTGGAACAAAACCTTTTGCCGACGATGACTCCGAAAGAAAATATTCTGGATTCGGAAGTATTGAACAGTTCTTTGTTTGGTGACAGAAAGGAGACCTTGAGAAATTACAGCGCGGAAAACCTTAAGCTGAAGAATTTTAGGCGGGATAATTTCGCCGCGGAATATCAACTGGCTTCTCCGCAAGACCATCCTAAGATCGTATATGATGAGTTTATTAAAGAAGGGGTTCCAATTCCCCCTCCTGAAGATAGAAAAGAAAAGTCCGGTAATTAATACCGGACTTTTTTTATTTGAGGATCATCGCATGATACCCGAATCCTCGTCACTATTCCAAAGTTTCTTATTGGCCTCCTTGAACTTGCGGCCGAAGTCAAAATTCCAAGAGAAGGTTAGCATCAACATTCGGCTGAAGTCGTTCGCGTACATGTTCGTACGGCTGGGAGCGTAAGCGTTCCGATTTTCCTCTACCCGTTTGTACTGGCTGGAGAAAGGCATCATCAATCCGGCTCCAACGGCGAATTTACCTTGATTGTACCGGAACATAAACATATGGATATTCTCGCCGCCATGCAATAATTCGCCGACAAACGTATTATAGCTACTTTGTATCTGGAACATAGCCATGAATTTCTTGTACATAGCCATGACGGAAGCCCGGTAATACCAATTGTTATAGGTATGCGAGTAACTATTTCCTTCGCTGATATAACGATTGACTCCACCTGTCACGGATAGGCTTATGATCCGCTTGATGATAGGGCCGACACGTAATGTCAAGTCACCGCTTAGTTTCTGCCATCCTTTTTGGTTATCGGTAATGCGAATGAACTTATTATTTTCTCGTATCACTTCCTCCATGATCTGGTCCGGGCTATTACTGTAATAAAAGTTTAAGTCTCCGGTGAATATTCCTTTTTTATATAGATAATTGGCTTGCATGTCATAACTCTTATAGGGTTTCAGATAAGGATTTCCCCGGCGTATCTGTAGCGTATCGATATATTGCTCGATGGCGCTTAGTTCCGATAGGCTAGGTGAGACATTATTTACGCTACCGTTTACCCGGAAATACATATTATCCGTAAAGTTATATTGTAAGGATACCTTTGGGCGGAACGTATAATATTGATAATCTTCCTCGCCTTCTTGCTTGAACCATGAGCGGGAGACACCTATTCCGGCGGTATAATTCAACTTCTTGACACGTCCGCTGAATTCCGTATAGAGATACGTCTCCGACTGTTTCATCTTGGTTCGTCCTCCAACCGTTCCGCTGTAGGTGTTATCCGTCCACGATTGGGTGTGTTTCAATCCTCCTCCCAATCGACCGGCCTCGAATTGCCGTTCGTAGATTCCCTCGCCGATGATGGAATATTTGTCTCCGTCCACGTTCGACAAGATATCCGATAAGAGGATATCGTTTTTCCATTCTTGATACATTTGGTTTGCGTTCGTATGTATGTACGTACCTACCATATTAAGTATCAATGTCTGCTTATGTGGTAAGGAGCGTTGGTAATAAAGGTCGAGGGAAGGACGTTTGGTAGAGTTGCTATTTGGATTCCAAGCGTATGTCTTATCCTCGGGATTATTGTTGGTATACAGGTTCTTGCCGCCACCTTTATCCTCGTCTGATAAGAAATAGCGTAGCGTAGCATTGAAATAATAATGGTCGTTATCTACCAGATTATAATTAAGAGAGAGGTTATGAGCGGTCTCGGACATTCCTCTTGGCAGACCTTCCGAGGTACGTTCCATCGTCTCGCCACTCTCAAAGCGGAAGGTCTCGACTCCTTCCGTCCAGATATGATACGGATTCCGGTAACGGACGGCGTATTGCAATCCGAACTCCGATTTCTTATGATTGAACTTCGTCGATACCTGATCGTCTCCAAAAGAGGTGGTCGGTGAATTACTAAGATCCAGATTGACAGAACCGCCGCTAGTTTCCCTCCGGACAATGTAGTCGAGTACGACAGAGGCGTTACCGTAACGTAAGCCCGGATTATCATGATATTCTACCCGGATTACCTCCTGTGGCGATAAGCCCCGGATATCGGATAGCTCCACCTTGATACCGTTGATGCAGAATTGAATAGTCCCTTCATTCGGTAGCGATACGCTATTCCGAATCGGGTCTACTTCCAAACGAGGAAGCATCAAGGCGTTCAATAGGTTGATGCCATTGCTGGAAGCCGCTTTTTGCTCAGAGGTAGGGAACGTGATCTTACGGTCCGCCGTATTGCGGATAGCGGAAGCGTTGACCGTGACTTCATCTAAGGATATAGAGGAGGATGCCAATGAGATCGTACCGAGATCTATAGGCTGGGAAAGTCCCAGCACGGAGACTACCGAGGTCTTGTAACCTATGGAGGAAACAGATACTTGATAATCTCCGGCCTTGACTTTCTCGATCCGGAAAAGTCCTTTACTATCCGTCGTCGTCCCTGTGATAAATGCGGAATCGGCTGTTTGAAGCGTGATATTCGCAAACTCAAGAGGAGACTTGTCGGATAGATCAATGACTTTCCCCCTGATCTGTAATTGCTGTGCCCGGATACCCCAAGAAAAAGATATAAGAAGGGCCGCCATAATGATTTGTTTCATTATAGTACGATTTAATGATTAAGAAATAATGTGTGTATGTGATTGTTACCTAGTCCAAATCTCTTCTCCGTTCAGACGGATCTTCTGGATATTGTTGATACGGATATGCAACGTGAGATTTTTATCTTGCCCGGCGCCCCTCGCCCCGCTAACCAATAATAGAGAATCGTGGCGGCTGACTTCCGGCAAATACCGTTTCATTCCCTCGTAATAGAGTAACGACCGGTCCTTTGCTTCCAGTATTTGCCCCCGGGGAAATTCGGAGGCGGTTCTCGTATCGACTTTTATGTTTTCCGCTTTCAACTCCGGATTATCTATCTGGATAATCTGAAACTTTTGCGTGAAACCTGTAAGGCATTTTTCCGACGTAAACTGGGCAGCGCCGAAAGTGAGGGCTGGAACGATATATAATGTCGCTATCAAGGCGATAAACACGCGATTACTTTTTTTCATGATTGTCTTTATTTAATGGTAGATATATATAATGTATAGGCTTTCGTAAGCTCGTCGATACCTACGCCTAGCAGGTGCATCTCCTTGAATACAGCGGGAAGCACCTCTTCCACGAACTGGTTATGGCGCATCTCACGGATTTTCCGCTCGGCGTCGGAAGCAACGAAGTAGCCGATCCCACGCTTGTTGTAAATAATCTCATTCGCTTGCAGACGTTCGAAGGAACGCATGACCGTGTTCGGATTCACTTCCATCTCTACCGCCAGTTCCCGTACCGAAGGGATACGGCTATCGGCTTTGTAATTACCACTCAATACCCGGTCGCAAATCCGCTCGGCTATCTGGATAAATATGGATTGATTCGTATTGTAGTTCATCTTAGTTCCTTTTCTTTAAGTTTTAGATAAGCGACGTATAAGACCACGAGGGTAGCGATGAGAAATGCGGGTGTAAAGGCAAAACTTAGCCAATACACGGCGGTATAAAGTGGGGAAGACTCATAACAGAACCTATCCATACCCGGCTGGATGTTCAACGTGCTTATGCATAGATAGACAATCCCTATGATAGAGGCAACTATCAATATATATCCGCCACAAGCGATTCCTAAAGCATACTTCTTGAATGTAACGTAAGAGAGGAACATCAAGGAACCGACAAACGCCAGCATGGTGAACTCTTGCAAGGGCATGGTAATGTCCTTGAATGCTACAGGCTGTATATGAATGAGCATTGAGGCTATTCCCGTCCCAGTCCAGAACGTGACTTGGTATGTTAAGAATACCACGATGCCTTCGATCAAGATAGCGGCAAATTTCTCTTGGTTGCTCGCGGGAAGCGTTAAGAACAATCCTCTAGGACGGTGTATCATTAAGTTTACGTAGCTACAGAAAGCGATAAAAGTCCCCAATGATCCCAATACATATAATGTAAGGGTACGGAATCTCGTATCCCATAAAATGGAGGATAACAGGAAAAAGAAGAGGACTCCGAGGATGACCAACACCCCATAAGCTAATTTCTTCTTATTCTCTATCCAATCTTTGCGAAGTAAAAGATTGATGCGTTGTATACTAAAATCTGTTTTCATGTCTATGTGTATTTAGGAGTTCATGATTCTTTGGATCTCTTTGGGATACGTTATCGCCGCGTTAAAGAGCAACTCTAAGGATACGGCCGTCTCTTCCTTGCCATCCCTTGCGGTGACGCCTATTGTCCCTTGCGGGGTAGGCTCGGAATAAAGAGCTTTCTCTTCCGGCAGGAGTGGTCCGAAATAAAGTTTCTCGCCGATCTCGTTCAACGTCTTATTCAATAGGATTTGCCTTTGGTCTAAGATCAATACCGTGTCGATCAAGCTTTCCAGATCCCTGACCTGATGCGTGGAGATAATAACCGTCTGATTGTCATCTATCAAAGAGGCTACCAGTCTGCGGAATGTCGCTTTCGAGGGAATGTCCAGCCCATTTGTTGGTTCATCCATTAGAAGCAGGGGCGTATGAGCGGCCAGCGCCAAGGTTATCGCCACCTTTTTCCGTTGTCCTTGAGACATTTTCGACAGGCGATCGGATAGATTGATCTCAAACGATTCTACGCAAGCCTTGCAGATATCGTCCCTAAATGTCGGATAAAAAGGCGCGTACATCTTTATATATTCTATGGCGGTGACCTCAGGCATGGAGATTTCCTCCGGCAATAAGAAGATCTGCTGCAAGAAACGAGCGTTTCTCTCGGAAGGAATTTCTTCCAATGCGAGGCAAGAACCTTGATCCGGAAAGATCTGTCCGCTTAGAAGGTTTAGAAGCGTAGTCTTTCCTTCACCGTTCTTTCCCAATAAGCCACAGATGTGTCCCGATCCAACCTCAAGATTGATACGATCAAGTACCTCTTTTTTGCGGCTATAGCTGAATGAGAGTTCTTTTAATGTAATCATATGTTTTGCTGCTTTAGTGTATTAGTTTAATAGTACACTGCAAATGTAGTGGAAGTTTTTGAATAAACAAGAGGGAAGGGTGTTTTTTTCCTTTTATTTTTCAAGATGGCAGTACAAGGTGATTAAAGGGAATCTCTTAATGCTATTAGCCTCTTTTCCAAGAAGGATTAGCGGTTTGCTCTTGAAGCATTGCTAATTTTTCAGTTGGTGCATGATCTTCTAACGGCTGTTGGAAGATCATGCACCAACTGTTAGATGATTATGCAACAGCCGTTGGATAATCTATACTTAAAGATGAAATCGCTAAGGATTCCCTGTTATCGGTCTAAAGGTAGGGGAGCGGGAAGCTAATGATTCTTGATGATTTTGCGGTTCTCTCGGGGAGAAAAAGGTACTCTACTTCTAAATTTATGTTGCAAAACAGTTAATTTTTTATCGATATGTGCGCTAAAACATATAAAAAAGCTTGCTAATTTGCAGAAAATCGCTATATAATTTGGTAGAAAGAAGTATTTGGTTTTATATTTGCACCCGTTAAAGGCAAGTTAGTGTCTCTTTAGCGAAAGAAACATGCTTGTTTACGATCCTGAAAATCAGGAGTCGGGAGTTTGTCCCCCGGGAGATTCCCCCGATTAAGTTTAACGTAAAATTGAAAATATGAAGGTAAGAGCTTATGTTCTCATCGCATCGGTAGCGTTATTAGGAATGTCTGCCGGTTCGAAAAAGGCGAAACTTACCGAGGGTGTGAACCCCGGTGATCTAGCTCCGAGAATAGAGTTTTTGGGAAACGACGCTAAAGCCAGTTTCCACAACCAATTAGGACGTTATACATTGCTCAACTTTTGGGCGGCTTACGATGCGGAATCGCGGGCTCGTAACGTGCAATTGGCGAATGAGGTTAACAAGTTTGGTCCGGACAAAATTGCGATGTGTTCGATCTCTATGGATGAGAAAGAATCTATTTTTACCGAGACGGTAAAGATTGACAAGTTGGATCTGTCAACGCAATTTCACGAAGGACTGGGTAAAGAGTCAGAGTTGTACAAGAAGTATGATTTAAGAAAAGGTTTCAAGAACTTCTTGATTAACGACGAAGGAGTGATAATCGCCGCCAACGTCACCCCGGAAAAACTGACCGAGATTCTGAAAGCAATTTAATCAGTATTATTTAGCAAAGAGGGCTGTTCCACTTCAAGATGGGACAGCCTTTTTTATCGATTCACGAGTTTTCGTTTCGAGATGATGAAATAGCATGTATAGTCTGAGAAGGAAATGTGCGCTTTCTTTTTAAGTCCGTGTTTATTATTAACTCTTTTTGATTTATTAACCCTAATGGATAGGGTGATTGAGAAGGTCCTCTGTCTTTACTGTAAATGAACAGCTAACATCCTGTAATAATGAGATCTATACTTTTCTTTATTTGTTTGATCTTTACCTTTGGGGGACAGGCGCAAGAGGAAGAAAAATCCCATATGTGGAAAGTAGAACTCTCCGGTGCCTTGAATAATAATTCAGCATGGGAGGTAGAGCCATCTGTTACTTATCTACCGATTCCTTATGTGGGAATTACTATGGGGTTGCTTTTCTGTAATACGATTGAGAAAGATAGTTATACGGGGTTTTCAAGAGATAATCAGTGGTTCTGGGATTCAGATGAGAGTAATCCGGGCTGTCATTTCTTTGCGTTACGTCCGGCCATCCAGTTAGTAACTCCCGCTTTTAAATTCGGGAAAGACAAGGATACGGGGCTCTCTTTGGTCGTTTCACCCGGATTAACCATTCCTTTGCCTGTCAATCAAGAGTTTAATATAAGCTATGTTCCAAACACTCCCGGGATATGGATACCTCAAAAATTCGATCATATAAAGAACAAGGGAGGTAAATCGTTATTTTATCATATTAAAAGTATGTTGAGTCTCGATATAGACCAGCGGTATATATTCTCTTTGGGGTATATATTTTCGAATTTTGATTTATATAGTGGAGGGCGAAACTTCATTGTAGAGGGGAAAAGGCTTAGTATGCCTCGGATTCGTTTTATGCATTCATTCTTTCTAAGTATCGGATATCGGTTTTAAATCGTTTCATACATTGTCTTTCTCGTTTAGCCCAAAAAGGGAGAGCTGTTTTTAAGGCTCTCCCTTTTGCATAAGCTTATATATAATAATGTATAGGATTTATCGAATTGCTTCTACTTCTTCCGTACGCAAAGGGATCTTCTTTCCTAATAGACGAGCGCCGTTCTCGGTAATCAGATAGTCTTCCTCGTTACGTATGCCACTGAAATCTTTATATGTAAACAACTTCTCGTAATTGATGAATTCGGTGAACTTGTTCTGGCCTCTCCATAAATCCATTAATTCAGGGATGAAGTATACACCCGGCTCGATGGTCAAGACAAAACCCGGTTCCAGCTTACGTCCCAAGCGCAATGACTTACGTCCGAATTCCGTACTCTTCGGCTGTCCGTCATAACCAACGTATACCTCTCCCAGATTCTCCATATCATGTACATCCAATCCCATCATATGGCCTAAGCCACAAGGCATAAACATGGCGTGAGCACCGGCTTTTACGGCTTCCATCGGATCTCCTTTCACGAAACCAAGGTCCTTTAAGCCCTCCATGATCACTTTACAAGACAACTCATATACATCCACGAAAGGAATACCCGGGCGCAAAGCCGCTACGGCAGCTTCATGGGCGGCTACTTGAATATCATAGATGTCTTTTTGACGGGTCGTGAACTTAGAGTCGGCTGGGATGGTGGACGACATATCTCCGGCATATCCCATCTCAGTCTCGGCACCGGCGTCCAATAATAGCATATCACCGCTCTTAATCATATGACTATGATCATGGTTGTGCAAGGTCTGCCCATTGATCGTGGCGATGATAGGGAAGGAGAGCTGGTAATTGTTGGCGAAAGCGACTTCCGCAACGGCAGCCGCTACATCCGACTCCCGGATTCCCGGACGTACGGTACGCATGGCAGTCAGGTGCATATCGGCGGTTACGATACAGGCTTTCTCGATCTCGGCAATTTCTTCCTCGCTCTTGTAATTCCGTTGGTTTACGACACCCATGATAAAAGGCACGGAAGGTTTCTCCGCACCGGGTACGATACCCAACCATTGGAATAACTTGATCTGGTGTTCCGCACGATACGTCGGCAGATAATGGATTGGCTGGCCTTTTTGCTGGGCATTCTTCAAATAAGTCTCGATCTCCTTAAAAGGACGGACTTCCTTGATACCTGCGGCCTCGCTCTTCTCTTTTAGGGTGGGCTGCGTACCCATCCATACAATCGCGTCTATAGTCAACTCATCGCCAAAGATGATCTCCTTATCGTTATCGATATCGATGATAGCGGATAACCCGGCGTATGGCAATCCGAAGAAATACAAGAAGGTAGAGTCTTGACGGAAGTGATACGTATTATCGGCGTAGTTCATCCCACTCTCGTCGTTTCCAAGGAATAGCAACAAACCGGAACCTATGGTTTGTTTCAGCTTAGCCCGGCGGGCCATATAAGTTTCTTTACTGAACATAAGGATTATTTTTTGTTAGTGTACCAAAGATAGTAATTAATGTAATATACTAGGCCGACATTCGAAATTATTTCTTACATTAGCCCATGTAAAATGTAACCTCTGGTACCTTATGAAGATTCAAAGAATTCAAGAACTTACCGATGCCTCCATCGTCTGTGGCTCAGAGAAACGGGAGAACGATGTGCAGTGCGCTTTTGCCAGCGATCTGATGAGTGACGTGCTTACGCTGGATTGTGGTGATGTGCTGTTGGTGACAGGACTTTGTAATTTGCAAACGATCCGTACTGCGGAGATGGCGGAAGTTTCTTATATACTTTTCGTGCGAGGGAAGAAAGTAACCCCGGATATGCTGGAGCTGGCTCGTGAGAACAATATGGTTCTTCTGGAGACGGATCATTCTATGTATCATACGGTCGGAGAGCTTTATAGCGCGGGGCTCCTTCCTATATATTGAGAAAGGAGGTCGTGAGATATGCTATTTAAGTTTGAGTTAGAGGGCGGTAATTTCTCGAAGGCGGGTTATGCGTCTAGCCAGATAAAGAAGGTCTTGAAGCAATTGGCTATCGATCCCCGGATCATTAAGCGGGTGGTCGTGGCGCTTTATGAGGCGGAGGTGAATATCGTGGCTCACGCTTGGAGAGGAACGGTTGTCGCTGAATTGGACGCTGATAAAATATCTTTGGAACTGAAGGATGAAGGGCCCGGAATCCCGGATATATCGCTAGCTATGCGTGAAGGGTATTCGACGGCATCCGAGGCCGTGCGTGAGATGGGATTTGGTGCCGGAATGGGACTTCCAAATATGAAGAAGAACGTAGATGAATTAACGATCGAGAGCCAAGTAGACGTAGGTACCACGGTACGTATGGTCACATGGTTTAATAAAGAAGGAGCGTAGACCATGGAGGAAGCTAATTTTTATCATGCCTTGAAGATTGACAATGACCGCTGTATAGGCTGTACGCATTGCATGAAAGAGTGCCCTACGGGAGCGATCCGTATTCGGGATGGTAAGGCTTTGATCCATAAGGATTGGTGCGTGGATTGCGGCGAGTGCTTGAAATCGTGCCCGACAGAGGCTATCTATGTGGAGCAGGATGACTTCCAGCGTATATTTGATTATAAATGCAGGGTAGCGTTGATGCCCACGGTATTTATCGGGCAGTTCTCAAAGTACACGACCGAGAAGGAAATTATCAGTGCCGTTATGGAACTGGGCTTTACCCATGTTTTCCAAGTAGAGTTTACCGCCGATATGATCCATAAGGAAATGGTACGGCAGATGGAAAACGCCGAGGAAAAACCGGTGATCAGTTCTTTTTGCCCCGCTATCGTCCGGTTGATACAAGTCCGTTTCCCTGCGCTGGTGGATAATATCTTATTGGTGAAAGCGCCGGTAAACGCCTCGGCCACTTATTATCATAAGATATTGGAAGGGCAAGGTGTTCCCTCGGAAGAGATCGGTATCTTTTATGTTACGCCTTGCGCGGCGAAAATCGCGGCGTTGAAGGGAGCGGAAGGTTATTCATCTACGATCAAAGGCGTGATAAATATGGATACCCTATATAATAAGGTATACCATATTCTTAAGAATCGCCCGAGAGGATATGAGCCGGAATGTGAGCTTCCTCCGCCATTAACGAAAAAAGAGATGCGATGGAGCCAGACAGGAGGGGAGGCCAAACATTTCTCCGGTCGTTGCCTCGCGATCGATGAGATCCATAATGTGATCGATTTCTTGGAACGAATGGAAACGACCAGCGAGGTACGTAACGTAGACTTTCTGGAACTGAGGGCTTGCGACCGTAGCTGTGCCGGAGGTGTATTAGCCGTAGCGAACCGTTTCCTCACGGCCGAGCGTATCATGAAGCGATCCATGAACCGGGATAAAGTACCGATGATATACGCCGCCGATAATTTCGAGGCTTTATCCTATTTGAGGCAGCATATTACGATCCGTCCGGTGCAACCGAATCCCAAACGGTTGTACGATGGAACGATCGATGAGATGCTGAAGAAAATGGAGCAAGTGCGGAAATTGATGTGCTACCTACCGGGAATCGATTGTGGCGCTTGCGGTAGCCCGAACTGTCAAAGCTTGGCTGAGGATATCGTACGCCACGAGGCTCAATTCAGTGATTGCGTATTTATGCAACGTAATATGGAGAAGCACGGTAAACTAGACCAAGAGCATGCCTTCCGTATCGTTGAGAAGACATGGGGGAAAGATCGTTTAAATAAGGATTGTTATAAGAAAGGAGCTAAATATGAAGGTTTGTGATTTAGTGAAGATGTTGAATCTTACTGTATTTTGTGGAGAAGAGGGCCTTGATACAGAGATAACCGGAGGCTATACGAGCGATTTATTAAGTGATGTCATGGGACATATCGAGGAGGGTATGCTATGGATTACCATGCAAACCCATCAGAATATACTGGCCGTGGCTACTTTAAAAGACGCCTCCGCTGTATTGATCGTGAACGGAACCTCTCCGGATGATGAGACCTTACAAAAAGGTAGGGAAGAGGCTGTCCCTCTTTTAGGAACTACACGCACCGCGTTCGAGGCTTCCGGTATGATTTACCGCTTATTACAGAATGAGAATGGATGAAACAGTATTTAGCTGATTTACATATCCATACTTGCCTGTCGCCATGTGGCAGTCTGGAAATGAGTCCATCGGAGATCGTGCGTCGTTCCTTAGCGAAAGGTTTGGATGCTATTGCCATTACGGACCATAATACGACCTTACAATGCCCGGAGATTCAATCCCTTGGCGAGAGATTCGGACTAAGGGTCTTTGCGGGCGTAGAAGTTACGACCCGTGAGGAAGCGCATTGTCTGGTTTATTTCCCGACCGATGAATCCCGTAAGCGATTCCAACGATATTTAGAAGAGCATCTCCCTCCAATTCCAAATGATCCGGAACGTTTTGGCGATCAAGTTTGGGTGAATGCGGAGAATGAGATTCTAGGAGAAGTACCCTATCTTTTGCTCTCCGCCTTGGATCAAAGCGTAAACCAAATAGCCGCTCAAGCACGTAAGGTGGATGCTCTATTTGTAGCCGCCCATGTAGAACGTCCGTCATTCAGCTTGATCAGTCAATTAGGTTTTATAGACCCCTGCTTATCTTTAGATGCTATTGAATATAATAATCAGCAAAGATACAGTAAGTTATTGTCTATTCACGGGTATTTGAAAGAGCAGACTCAATACTCAGCCTCGGATGCCCATTACCCCGAACAAATAGGTACTCAGCCCTCCATTTGGCAAACGGAGGAATTAACCTTCGATGGCTTACGAAAGGCTTTTGATCAAAAAGACAATCACTTAATTTTCGCCTCTCATGGATAATCTCTCGTTTCATATCACGGATATAACCGCTAATAGTATTAGAGCAAAAGCTTCTGATATAGAGATAGATATACAGATAAAGGACACATCCATATGTATTCGTATCGCGGATAATGGCTGTGGTATGGATCCGGAAACAGTCTCTCTGATCCGTAATCCGTTTTATACGACTCGCACGACACGAAAAGTGGGTCTAGGCTTACCTTTCTTGATACAAAACGCGGAGCAAACAGGCGGGAATGTGGAAATATCTTCCATACAGGGAAAAGGTACGGTAGTTGTTGCTTGTTTTGTCTCATCTCATATTGATTGTCCGCCTTTGGGAGATTTGGCGGGTACAATGGCTATGCTTATAGGCAGTAATCCGGACATAAACATTCATTTCTCATATCATTCAGATCTGGTTTCATTTGATATCAGTACGCGAGAGCTTAAAGAAATCCTAGAGGACATGCCATTAAGTCATCCGAAAGTCATGCTTTATTTGAAGGAGTTAATAGCGAATCAAATAGTTGCGTCAAGCTGAATTAATCTTTTCATATAGGTGATCTGATCTTTTCACAGCTGTGATACGATCTTTTCACATCCATGAAACAAACGTTTCACAGCCGTGAAAAGATCTGTGTCTTTACTCAAAGCAGCTACAAGCTTTGCTTGAATGCACTAATTTATCCTTATCTTGCTATTAATTTTATAATTCCCATTATGTTTAATAGTATTATGAACGATCAAAAAATGACTACTCCGATACATGATACACAAATAAAAAACCGCCTAGTAACCTTATATTACTAGACGGTTCCATTTATTCTGAAAGAAGAAATTACTTATTCATCTCTGCTTCAATAGCATCGAATTTATCACCCATATTCAAGTTGTAGTAAATACCTCTTAAAGCAGTCATATATTCTCTTTCTTCTGGTTTCATTTGGTGAGCTTTCTCAAAGTAAGGAAGAGCTTGCTTAAAAAATTCCTTAGCTTTGCCTAATTCCTCTTGATATTGTTTTGCGTCGTTGATCATATTAGCCTCACCTTGCTTGTTTACACCTTGGTTGTAATATACACGACCTAAGTTAGAGAGAGATTCGATATAGTCCGGATTGATCGCCAATGCTTTCTTGAAATACTCTTCAGCTTTAGCGTAATCTTTCAAACCAGTCTCATAAACACGGCCCATTACATCGTAAAGCTGTGGATTGTTGGAATCCTTAGCGATAGCTGTGTTCAAATATTCAATAGCTTTCTCATTTCTATTAGAATAGATGTAATTGTTTATAAGGCTCATTAAGAAATACTGTTCCTCGGGGAATTTATTCAAACCTTCTTCCAAAGTCTTCTCTAAATTCACGGTATCCTTAGCTTGCTCATACTCATAGCATAAGTATTGATATACCTCGCTTGCTCTATAATCCGTATTTTTAGCACGCTCTAACGCTGCGATAGCTTTTTGAGAATCGCCAAGTTGGGTCGCTGCTACAGCGGCATAGAACTGAACTGTCATGAAGTTTGAATCTCTTTCAGCGACAGCCTCACCTTTAAACATCGGCATATCAGATATTTTCAGGTATTGCTCGAAGAAATCGTAAGCTTTGTTATAATCTTTCTGATCGAAATAGTAAGCACCACCATTGATGTAATATACGTGGTTTGCTCCTAGGATACCTTTGATATCTTTCGTGAACTTAGGTTTAACTTTTCCTTTTTCATTAGGAAGTTGATCTAACTCATATGCTTTCTCAAAGTATGGCAAAATACTACCCAATGCCTCGTACATAACAGGCTCGTCCGGTTGTTGGCCCAAGACTTGTTTAGTTCTTTCGTTGCTGAACTGTTGATCCTCGATAAAACCGGCAACATACCAAGTTTTAGCGTCATCCTTTGTTTCTGGATTTTCCAAAGCTCCTTTAATAAGAGTTCTAGCTTCCGAGAAATCAGGAGTCGAACCCTTAGCTATACTTTGAGCCTCATTTACAGCTTTTTTCTGTGCAAAAGAGACCGATGCTGCGACACATAGTGCCACTGTTAATAATACTCGTTTCATTGTGATAGTAATTTTGAGATTAATATTTCTATTTGTTTAAAATTATTCAGTTATTTCTTCGTTATCATTTTGTTCGTTATCCTCCTCTGATTCCGGTAGATCAACATCAGTACCTAGACTAGCTTGATTCTCACTGAACTCTCTTCCCTCATTCTCTTGTCTGGCTTCTTGTTCCGCTTTTTGCTCGGCTATCTCCTCTTCACTCTCAGACAATACTTTACATACAGAAGCGATTTCGTCGTTGCGCTTTTCTAGATTAATCAAACGAACACCTTGAGTAGCACGTCCTATTACGTTTAAATCGGCCACTTTCATACGGATAGCGATACCCGACTTATTGATAATCATTAAATCGTTCTCGTCCGTAACATTCTTGATGGCAACTAATTTACCGGTCTTCTCCGTGATATTAATGGTTTTTACGCCTTTACCGCCACGATTCGTTATACGATAATCCTCGATAGAGGAACGTTTTCCATATCCCTGCTCTGATACGACGAGTACGGTCTCTTTTTCCTTGTCCTTGATACAGATCATACCAACGACTTCATCGGTATTATCCTCGTCCAAAGTCATACCTTTCACTCCGGAAGCCGTACGGCCCATTACACGTACCGCGCTTTCATGGAAACGGATCGCCCGGCCGTTACGGTTCGCTATGATCACCTCGTTGTTACCATTCGTCATACATACTTGGATCAAGCCATCGTCTTCACGCAATGTAATAGCGTTCACACCGTTTTGACGAGGACGGGAATAGGCCTCCAACAAAGTCTTTTTGATCACACCTTTCTTCGTACAGAATAATAGGTAATGAGAATTAATGAATTCCGTATCGGTGGTTAATTTCTTAACACGTATAAAAGCTTGTACCTTATCATCCGGCTCGATATTCAGAAGATTCTGGATCGCACGTCCTTTAGCGTTCTTAGCCCCTTCCGGAATCTCGAATACCTTCAACCAATAACATTTACCTTTTGCCGTGAAGAATAATAAGGTCGCGTGCATGGATGCCGGATAGATATACTCAACGAAATCCTCGTCTCTAGTCTCGGAACCCTTCGCTCCTACACCACCACGGCCTTGCGCACGGAACTCACTCAACGGGGTACGTTTGATATATCCCATATGAGATACGGTAATGATCATCTCATCATCCGCATAGAAATCCTCCGGATTTAATTCCTCAGAGGCGTAAACGATATCCGTCTTACGTTCGTCGCCAAATTTATCCTTGATTTCCAATAATTCATCTTTGATAACCTTCATACAAAGGTCCTCATTCTCCAGAATCTCATTCAAATAAGCGATCAACTTCTCGATCTCCTCATATTCCGCACGCAATTTGTCTTGTTCCAGACCTGTCAACTGACGAAGTCTCATCTCTACAATCGCACGTGCTTGAAGCTCAGATAAAGAGAAACGTTCGATCAAACGCTCGATAGCCTCTTGCGGGCTCTTGGAAGACTTGATAATCGCGATTACCTCGTCTATATTATCGGAAGCGATGATCAAGCCTTCCAATATATGGGCTCTCTCTTCCGCTTTCCTCAATTCATATTTTGTACGCCGGATAACGACCTCATGACGGTGCTCAACAAACGCCTTGATTAAGTCTTTTAAGTTAAGCAACCTCGGACGGCCGTTCACCAAAGCGATATTATTAACGCTGAATGAGGATTGCAGAGCCGTAAGCTTATACAATTTATTCAGTACGACACTCGAGTTCGCATCACGTTTCACGTCAACTACGATACGCATACCGCTACGGTCGGACTCATCATTGACATTGGAAATGCCATCGATACGCTTCTCGTTTACCAGGTCAGCGATATACTTGATCAACTCAGCCTTATTTACCAAATAAGGAATCTCGGTAATAATAATCTTCTCATGATTATTCTCCACCTCAATCTCGGCTTTACCGCGAAGGATGATACGTCCCCTACCCGTCTCGAAAGCGTCTTTCACGCCTGCGTAGCCATAAATTGTAGCGCCTGTAGGGAAGTCCGGAGCCTTGATATATTGCATTAAGCCCTCTACCTCGATATCTCCCTTGGCATCGATATAAGCGATACAACCATCTAATACCTCGCTCAAGTTATGAGTTGGCATATTCGTAGCCATACCAACGGCGATACCCGATCCACCATTTACAAGTAAGTTAGGAACACGAGTCGGTAATACGGTCGGCTCCTTCAACGTATCATCGAAGTTAAGCTGGAAATCTACCGTGTCCTTATCGATATCCCGGAGCATTTCTTCGGCGAGTTTACTCAGTCGTGCCTCTGTATAACGCATAGCGGCAGGACTATCACCGTCCACTGAACCGAAGTTACCTTGTCCGTCTACTAACGGATAACGCATAGACCATGTCTGGGCCATACGAACCATGGCGAAATATACAGACGAGTCGCCATGTGGATGATATTTACCTAAAACTTCACCAACTATTCTCGCAGATTTTTTATAAGGTTTGTCGGATGTGTTACCCAGTTCATTCATTCCAAATAAAATACGGCGGTGAACCGGCTTAAAGCCATCCCTAACATCAGGAAGAGCACGTGAAACAATGACAGACATTGAATAATCAATGTATGCCGATTTCATTTCCTCTTCGATGTTAATCTTAATAATTCTGTCTTGATCAACCATTTAGTTTTATATTAATTACACTCAATATCTCACCTCTGAAAAATTGCACTAAGGTAAGGTTTTTCCGTATACTACGAAAGAATTTGTCTTGAAATTTTGAGCCTTCGGGCTTTTCAAGGCTTATTAAGGAATAATGGCACGAAATTTGATGATAGTTGGAATAGATTATGTAACTTTGCGTAATCAGTACATATATAATATAGTATGAAAAATTATTCGAAAAGATTGATTGACGTGATTGAGTATAGCCGTGAAGAAGCGGCTAGGCTCCAGAATAGCTATATCGGGCCGGAACATTTGATGCTAGGCATCATCCGGGAAGGCGAAGGCGAGGCAATGCGTGTCTTGCGAGAGCTACATACCGATCCGATGGATATTAAACGCAAGATTGAGCAAGAAATAAAGAACACATTCGATTCTGAGGATTCTGTCCAGCATGAGATCGCTATAAGTAAGACTACAGAACGTGTCTTGCGTATGAGTATGCTGGAATCTCGTTTATTCAAGGAAGATGAGACCGATACGGAACATCTTCTATTAGCGATATTGAAAGAGGAGTTTAATGTTGCTGCCAAGGTGTTGAACGATGCGGGTATTACTTATCGTTCCGCATATAATATATTAGTAAGCGGAACCGGTTTGAACAATATGGAGGAATTCGACGAGATCAGCGACGGATATACGGATGATGACGAAGATGACGAGGACGAAGGTTTCTCTTCTCGTCGTGAGGCATCTCGCCCCTCTTCCGGTACTGGAGCGGGAGCCGCTCAACCGAAATCCCCTAATGATACACCTGTTCTGGATAACTTCGGAACGGATATGACACGTGCCGCCGCAGAAAACCGTCTAGATCCGATTGTGGGACGTGAGAAGGAAATTGAGCGTTTGGCCCAGATATTAAGCCGTAGGAAGAAAAATAATCCGGTATTGATTGGTGAGCCGGGTGTGGGTAAGTCAGCTATCGTAGAGGGATTGGCTTTACGCATTATTCAGCGTAAGGTTTCCCGGGTGTTATTCGATAAGCGTGTGATTAGCTTGGATATGGCTTCTATTGTCGCTGGTACAAAATACCGCGGACAATTCGAGGAACGTATTAAGGCCATCTTGAATGAGTTATCGAAGAACCCGAATATCATCCTCTTTATCGATGAGATTCATACGATTGTTGGCGCTGGTTCCGCTTCCGGATCTATGGATGCGGCGAATATGCTGAAACCTGCGTTGGCTCGTGGTGAGATTCAATGCATTGGCGCTACTACTTTGGATGAATATCGTAAGAATATCGAGAAAGACGGTGCGTTGGAACGTCGTTTCCAGAAAGTGATCGTTGATCCGACTACGGCGGAAGAAACTTTGCAGATCTTGCGTAATATCAAACCTCGTTATGAGGAGCACCATAACGTGATCTATACTGAAGATGCTTTACAAGCGTGTGTAAAATTGACAGAAAGATATATCAGTGACCGTAATTTCCCAGATAAGGCGATCGATGCTTTAGACGAGGCCGGTTCCCGTGTACATATATCTAATATCATTGTTCCGAAAAGTATCGAAGAGCTTGAGGCAAAGATCGAGGATACGAAGAATGAGAAATTAGCGGCCGTGAAATCTCAGAACTTTGAGTTAGCCGCAAGTTTCCGCGATAAGGAGCGTCAGTATTTATTGCAACTGGAGGCTGCGAAAGCTAAATGGGAACAAGAGCTTCAAGAACATCGGGAGACCGTTGATGAAGAGAAGGTCGCTGAAGTTGTTGCCATGATGTCCGGTGTACCTGTTCAACGTATCGCTAAGGCAGAGAATGTCAAGCTTCTGGAAATGGCGGACGTATTGAAAAGTAAGGTGGTTGGGCAGGATGATGCTGTTCAAAAGATCGTAAAGGCAATTCAACGTAACCGTGTTGGCTTGAAAGATCCGAATAAGCCGATCGGAACTTTTATGTTCCTAGGACCGACGGGTGTAGGTAAAACTCACTTGGCCAAGAAGCTTGCTGAATATCTATTTGATTCGGCGGATTCTTTGGTACGTATCGATATGAGTGAATACTTGGAGAAATTCGCTGTTTCCCGTTTGATCGGAGCGCCTCCCGGATACGTTGGTTACGAGGAAGGTGGTCAGTTAACGGAGAAAGTACGTCGCAAGCCCTATTCGGTGGTCTTATTGGACGAAATCGAGAAAGCGCATCCGGATGTATTTAACTTGCTGTTGCAAGTCTTGGATGAAGGCCGTTTGACGGATAGTCTGGGTAGACGTATTGACTTCAAGAATACGATCTTGATCATGACTTCCAATATCGGTACCCGGCAATTGAAAGATTTTGGTCGTGGCGTTGGTTTCAATACCCAGATGGCCGGTGAGCCGGATAAGGATTTCTCCCGTAGCGTGATCCAGAAAGCGTTGAATAAAGCGTTTGCTCCAGAGTTCTTGAACCGTGTGGATGATATCATTATGTTCGATCAGCTTGATAAAGCCGCTATTCATAAGATTATCGATATTGAGTTACAGGGTCTGTATCAGCGTGTATCAAATCTGGGCTATGAGTTGTCGATCACAGACGAGGCAAAAGATTTCATTGCCACAAAAGGCTACGATGTCCAATTCGGTGCCCGTCCGTTGAAGCGTGCGATCCAGAAGTATCTGGAAGATGAGATGGCGGAGATGATTATCCGTGCTTCAGTAGGTGAAGGCGATACGATTATCGTAGACTTTGATAAGGAAGAGCAGAAAATCACGACTTCGATAAAAAAGAAAGATGCTGAATAAGTTTGTCTATGAATATAGAAGCCGGGCGTGAGTCCGGCTTTTTTTATGTTCGTCCATCTTATTCGTCTGTCATTTTGACACACAAAAAAAGCATGACCTAATTGAATAGATCATGCTCTTATTTCTTTTTTTACTTAAGTACGCAGGATGAGACTTGAACTCACACGCCGTAACCGGCACTACCCCCTCAAAGTAGCGTGTCTACCAATTCCACCACCTGCGCATTTTAGAAAGGGTGCCCAGAACAGGACTCGAACCTGCACGATCGCAAAACCACTCGCACCTGAAACGAGCGCGTCTACCAATTCCGCCACCTGGGCAATCAATACGAGAAAGAGCGGAAGACGGGACTCGAACCCGCGACCCTAACCTTGGCAAGGTTATGCTCTACCAACTGAGCTACTTCCGCATATGCAACCGCTTTGTTCTCGATTGCGAGTGCAAAGGTAGTGATTTCATTGAAACCACCAAGCCTTTGCGCTACTTTTTTATTAGATTTTTTTGACCAATTCCCTAAATAGTTGTGTCATAACAGATGCTGCTTTATTAGCCGCTACGATAACATCGGCACCATCATTTACAAAGTCGTCAGCGAAGTGATAACCTTCGTTCGTGATGACAGACATACCGAATACACGCAAGCCCGCATGACGTGCCACGATTACTTCCGGTACCGTACTCATGCCGATCGCATCTCCCCCGACTTTTCCATAGAAAGCGTACTCGGAAGGAGTCTCGAAGGAAGGGCCTGTCAAACCTACATATACACCTTTCTTTAACGGGATAGATCGGGAGGCGGCTATTTCTTCCACATAGCGGATAAATTCACGATCATAAGCACGTGTCATATCCGGGAAACGAGTGCCGAAATCCTCATTGTTCGGACCGATCAATGGGTTCGGCATCATATTGATATGATCCCGGATGATCATCAGATCACCTACCTTGAACGTATTATTGATACCTCCGGCGGCGTTCGAGACCAAAAGGTTCTTGATTCCTAAGAGTTTCATCACACGTACGGGGAAAGTCACCTGTTGCATCGTGTAACCCTCATAGTAATGAAAACGGCCTTGCATAGCCAAGACTTGCTTATCCCCTAGTTTGCCACAAATAAAATTCCCCTTATGCCCGGTAGCGGTAGATTTCATAAAATGTGGGATCTCCACATAAGGTATCACTATAGGGTCTATTATTTGATCGGCAAAAGAGCCTAAGCCACTACCAAGGATAATGGCGGTCTCCGGGTTACCTTCGATCCGGCTAGCTAAATAGGCGGCCGCTTCCCGATATTGTTCGGTTTTAATCATTTCCATATTTAATCAATTTAACGTTTCATCAAGTTATAAGCTATCTCTGCCGCTTTCTCCATAATCTCGTCCTCTCCCGGTACCTTCTTATTCTCCATCAATATTTTACCATCACAGATAACGGTATCCACGCAACTGCCGTTGGCGGCGTATACAAGATTTGAGACGAAATTGAAGTTTGGGGTAAAAGCGGGGGTGTTGAGATCTATCAAACATAGATCGGCTAAATACCCTTCCTTGATCTGCCCGGCTTTTAAACCGAACATAACGGCTCCTTCCGCAGTAGCGGCTTGCAGCATCTCATTTGCGGTCAAGGCTTCGGGATCCTTTCGCCAAGCTTTTCCTAACAGGGAAGCCAGCTTCATCGCCTCGATCATATCCAAGTTATTGGAAGAGGAACAACCGTCCGTTCCCAATCCCACGGTAATACCCAATTGGCGCATTTCCTTGAACTTAAAATGCATGCCGGAAGCCAGTTTCATGTTTGAGGCCGGGTTATGTACGACTTTCACCTCGTGATCGGCCAACATACGAAGCTCGTCATCATCGATGTAAATTCCATGAGCGATGATCAAACGTGGAGAAAGCACACCTAACTCATATAAATAACGTACGGGAGTGAGTCCGAATCTATCGAGAGAGTCTTTCACTTCCCCCTCTGTCTCTGCCAGATGCAGATGGATAGGGATTTGGTGTTCCATGGCGAACTGATGCGCCCATTTCAGAAGCTCACCGGAAACGGTATAGATAGCGTGTGGCCCGATCGAGAAGCGAACCCGTTTGCTGTAGTTATCCACATCTTGGATCAGTCGTTCGTTATGGCGTTTGCATTTCTCCGCCTCTTCTTTATCAAAACCATCGAAGCAAACGCCGGCTATGATACCTCGCAATCCCATCTCTTCCGTCACATCGGCCGTGACACGAGGGCGTTGATACATGTCGAAGAAAGTGGTCGTGCCACTTTTTATCATTTCCAAACACGCTAATTTCGCTCCCCAATATACATCCTCACGGGTCATTTTCGCCTCATTCGGCCAGATCTTTTGCTCAAGCCACGGCATAAGCGGCATATCATCGCCAAAGCCGCGGAACAAAGTCATGGCAGCATGCGTATGAGCGTTCACGAAACCGGGAATGACGGCTTTACGGCTACCATCCAGTATCTTATCGGCAGGAAAGGACAGCCCCGCTCCTATTTGCTTGATCTCTTTTCCTTCGATATAGATATCAATCGTTTTATCGTTAAACAGGACATTCTTTATTAATATACTCATCTTCTTCCTTCTTATTTATATAAACGGTAGAATTCCGCTACCGACTCGATTCCCTTGAAGAAGATATCCAACTCCTGACTCTCGTTGGGCGAATGGATCGCGTTTTGCTCCAAGCCGAATCCCATCAGTACGGTCTTGATACCTAATACCTGCTCAAATGTAGAGATAATAGGAATGCTACCTCCGCGACGAACCGCCAACGGCTTCTTCCCAAATGCGATGCCAACAGCCTTTTCTGCCGCTTGATAAGCCGGCAAGTCGATCGGACAAACATATCCTTGCCCGCCATGGCTGGGCGTAACTTTCACTTTCACATAAGGTGGAGTCACACGAGTTATATACTCCTCAAACATTTGGGAGATCTTGGCATGATCTTGGTGTGGAACCAAACGAGTGGAAACCTTGGCATAAGCCTTTGAAGGCAATACCGTTTTGCTTCCTTCCCCCGTATATCCGCCCCAAATACCACAGATATCGAAAGAAGGCCGACAACTATTACGTTCTAGCGTAGAATAGCCTTTCTCTCCGAAAAGAGAGTCTACCCCGATCGCTTTCTTATATTTTTCCTCGTCGAATGGGATTTGGGCGATCATCTCCCGTTCCGCGGAAGATACATCCTCCACGTCGTCATAAAAACCCGGGATCGTGATGCGTCCATCCACGTCGGTGATATCTGCCATCAATTTGCAAAGTACATTGATCGGATTCGCTACGGCTCCGCCAAAATGACCGGAATGCAAATCGCGGTTCGGTCCGGTTACTTCTATTTCCCAGTAAGCCAAACCACGTAAGCCTGTCGTGAGCGACGGTGTTTCAGCGCTGACCATGCTTGTATCGGAAACGAGGATTACATCCGCTTTCAATAATTCTTTATGTTCCCGGCAAAAATCTTCCAAGCTAGGAGAACCTATCTCCTCCTCTCCTTCGAAAATAAACTTCACGTTACACTGTAACAAACCTTCTTTAATCGCTGTCTCAAAACCTTTTACTTGAATCATGCCCTGTCCCTTATCATCATCTGCTCCACGGGCCCAAATGCGTCCGTCCCGGATCACCGGCTCGAAAGGTTCACTCTTCCACAGTTCTAGTGGTTCGGCAGGCATTACATCGTAATGAGCGTAAACCAATACGGTCGGAGCATTGGGAGATACCATTTTCTCGGCGTATACGACAGGATTGCCTTTCGTAGGCATTACCTCGGCCTTATCTGCACCGGAAGACAGCAGCACCTCTGTCCAACGTTGGGCACATGTCAACATGTCCGGCTTATTCTCATGCTTGGCGCTGATTGACGGAATGCGGATTAAAGAGAACAATTCTTCAAGAAAACGATCCTTATTGGATTCGATATAAGATTTTACTGACATAGCGTTTTATTTTATGTTTATAAATTG
Organism: Parabacteroides distasonis ATCC 8503; assembly: GCF_000012845.1. NCBI lineage: Bacteria > Pseudomonadati > Bacteroidota > Bacteroidia > Bacteroidales > Tannerellaceae > Parabacteroides > Parabacteroides distasonis. The sequence goes on along the minus strand of NC_009615.1, from coordinate 1,259,398 downwards.
TAGCAAATATAACGAAACAGATGGGGATTGCAAGAAGTTTTATGGTATTTTAGCCGTGTTACTGCAATAGGCGTGCAGTAACACGGCAAGGCGGATTGCAGTATACGAGAGAGTTTCATCCCATGATCCATTTAGCTCGTTCACCTAATATACGGTACATGAACCAAGTAAACGCCCATGAGATTATGAAAATCAAAAGTGCCATTATGGGTACTTGCAAAGGTATCGGTAAATCAAACTTCCCGATCAAGATAAAGATCGGACCTACGACAAAGTAATGTACGATATAGATTCCGAAACCATATTTGGATATTTTCGATAGTTTTTTAGCTATGAGAGTATTATGAATACGTACCTTTTGAAGAAGAATAAATACAGCCGCCGTCATTAAGACTACATTCGGACTACAGAAGGTGAAAAATAACTCCATATCCAATTCTGTTGCCTTGGGATTCGCTGCGGCCGAACTGAATCCACTATAGGTTATGGCATAACCAACCACAAACATGGCTGCGCAAATAGCGAAGGTTTTCCAAATATTCCAATTATTACCTTGTTTTAAGTAATGTCCTAATAGGAGATATCCGTTGAATCCTGCGAAATAATAAAACATGCCGAATTGATTCCACGTCGCTTCCCCGTATAAATATTTGCTGATATAGGCAGACATATAAGGCAAGAAAAGAGATACGAACCATATCCCTAAATAGACCCTCTCTTTGGAACGATCCGCCTTCTCGATCCATGCGGAGAAGAATGGCATATACAGATACAATCCGATGAGTAAATAAATGTACCACATATGGTTTTCCTTAAAACTGAAATTGAACGGGATCATGGCGATGTCTTTCAATGCGTCGGATAAGGATTGTGACTCATTTCCTTGCACATAGCAGAAAAACTCACCGATTATCTCTTTCGGCAAACCTAATAGCCCTGTAACCCAAGGGAATATATTGTATAATACAGACCATATCAAAAAAGGAAATAATACCCTATATATTCTCTTTTTATAGAAAACACCTAAAGATTGTTCCCGTATAGGCAATAGTAAAAGTCCCGTCATCATAACGAAAAGAGGAACAGAGGGCCGTAAAAGAGAGCCGTAAACAGCGGCCCAATGTTTATATTCCGGTAAACTTCCGAGTGTAGGTGAGATATAAAAAGGATCTATACAATGTACTCCGATAACCATCAGCATAGCTACGGTTCGTATTACATCGAGCCACACGATATGTGACTGTGTTGTTGCGTTGTTCATGGATTTATGTGTTAAATTTAAAAGATGGGTGACAAAGATAGAGCTTAGTATGAGAATTTTGTTTATCTTTATTGTTAATTTATTGTATCAAGTATTATGGTCAAACGAATTATCATTATTGGCGCTACCTCCGGTATCGGCTATGAGGTTGCTAAGATTTATTGGAAACGAGGATATCAACTGGGATTGGCTGGCCGTCGGGTTGATCGGTTGGAGGAGTTTCGTAAGCAAGATCCGGAGCATATCCGGATAAAGCAGTTGGACGTGACCGCCGAGGATGCCGCTGATCGTTTAGACGAATTAATCCGTGATTTAGGAGGAATGGACATCTTCCTGCTTAGTTCAGGGATCGGCAACCAGAATAAATACTTAGATACTTCCATTGAACAAGCTACGATACAGACGAATGTGACGGGTTTTACACGTATGGTACTAGCTGCTTATCGTTATTTTTCCAGTCAAGGTGGTGGGCATATATCTGTAATCAGCTCTATTGCCGGAACCAAAGGATTAGGTGTCGCTCCCTCCTACTCGGCTACCAAACGATACCAAAATATTTATATAGACGCTTTAGCCCAACTTTCCCGTATGGAGAAACAGCCTATTACATTTACGGATATCCGTCCGGGATTTGTCCGTACGGATTTATTGAAAGACGGCAGGAATTATCCTATGCTGATGTCTCCCCAATACGCCGCCTTGCGTATCGCTAACGCTATAGACCGGAAAAAGAGAAGGGCGATCATCGATTGGAGATACGCTATCCTTGTCTTTTTCTGGAGACTGATCCCTGAATGGCTTTGGGAATGGCTGCCAATACGGAATTAGGATCGGGTATGTTAGAGATTTATCTTTTTTGCTTCTACATTAGATTTTCTCTTGCGCCGGGAGCATGCTGAAGGACTGCGCCGACTATCTGGCAACTATCTAATTCATCACAATCGCCACATGTATTAAAGCCTTTTCCGGATACACATTTGCGTATTTCACAATAATCACTGCAATACGCAAATTTCACTCCGTCCGCACGACACCCCATACAGTTTATAGTTGCGGCTGTAATTTCGGGCGCATTGTTCATGGCGCTCCACTTTTGGGCGGTTTTTTCTCTTAGCTCATCATCATTCTTAACTGTGGCTATGCGGGCATCGCAACTTTCGCAATCTAATCCGCAACAGGCTATCAATTGTTTCATTATTTAGTTGTCAGTTTATTTTCTTGTTTGTTTCTGTCCTTGCTTTTACTTTTCGGCAAACATAATAAAAATTCCTACCTTTGCGCCCAATTACTAATTTTTTAATCTATACAGATGGGTTTATTTATTAAGAAGCCTTTAGCGGATTTGATGACCGAGGCAAATGATTCGGGCAGTAAATCGCTGAAGCGTATCCTTGGCCCGTGGAGTTTGATTGCCTTAGGTGTCGGTGTTATTATCGGTGCCGGATTGTTCTCCATTACGGGTGCGGTGGCCGCCGGGTATACGGGGCCTGCCATTACTTTATCTTTCGCTATCGCCGCCTTGGGCTGTTGTTTCGCCGGGTTATGTTACGCCGAGTTCGCATCCATGATCCCGGTGGCAGGTAGCGCATATACCTACTCGTATGCCACGATGGGTGAGTTGGTCGCTTGGATTATCGGTTGGGATTTGGTGCTCGAGTACTGCGTGGCCGCTACGACCGTTAGCATAAGTTGGAGTCGGTATTTGGTCGTTTTTCTGGAAGGATTCGGAGTACATTTACCGCAAGCCTTGACAGCTTGCCCTTGGGATGGCGGTATCGTGAATATCCCGGCTTTCGTGATCGTGGTGTTAATGAGTATCTTGTTGATACGAGGAACGGAAGGCAGTTCTATCTTTAATGGGATCATCGTATTCTTGAAAGTCTCCGTAGTCTTGGTGTTCGTAGTCTTGGGATGGAAATATATCCGTATGGAGAATTATACGCCTTATATCCCCACTAATACAGGGACTCTAGGCGAGTTCGGATTTTCCGGTATCCTACGAGGGGCGGCTATCGTATTCTTTGCTTTCCTCGGTTTCGACGCTGTAAGTACGGCAGCGCAGGAAACCAAGAACCCGAAACGGGATATGCCGATCGGGATCTTGATGTCATTGGTGGTTTGTACTATATTATATATGCTGTTTGCCCACGTGATGACCGGAGTCGTACATTACTCCGCTTTTGCTGGCCAGAATGGAATCGCTCCTGTGGCAATAGCTATCGATCATATGGGACAAATGGATGCTTCTGGTGTGATTCGTCCGGATTACCCTTGGATGAATCGGGCGATCGTAATAGCTATTTTACTGGGGTATTGCTCGGTTATCATGGTAACGTTATTAGGACAGAGCCGTGTATTCTTGAGTATGAGCCGGGATGGGCTGCTCCCTCCCCTATTTTCCCATATCCATGAGAAATTCCGCACGCCGGCACGAAGTAATTTCCTGTTTATGTTATTGGTCGGTACATTGGCTGCTTTCGTTCCGGCGAGCGTAGCGGGCGAGATGTGTAGTATCGGGACTTTGTTCGCTTTTACGCTAGTTTGCGCCGGGGTATTGATTGTCCGTAAGACAATGCCGGACGCTCCCCGGTCTTTCAAGACCCCGTTGGTTCCGTTCGTGCCTATCGCCGGTATCATAACTTGTCTGGTGATGATGCTTTTTCTCCCGGCTGATACATGGATTCGTTTGGTATTATGGATGTTAATCGGTCTGGATATATATGTCTGCTATGGAATCAAACATAGCAAACTGGAACATATGCAGAAACATCGCTCGGGACAGACCACATTGGATATGATCGGTATTACCCTATCCGTGCTTTGCGTGATTACGGGGCTTTGGCACCAGCAAACCGTGGGATGGGGCGAGAGCAAAGTCTTATTGATTATCTCATTCGTATTCGCTTTTACGCATCTAGCTTTCTATCTTTACAGACTCGGGAAGCAGTTTACGAGCCTTACCCGTTAGCGATTCAGCACGATTATGTCTCGATGGCTCACGCGACTAGTCCCGATGGTCAACGCCATTAGTGGTGAAGGCTTATGCGAGTAGTCGCGTTGACCTTCACCACTAATGGCGTACTATACCACTTCCTTTGATACGATTTATCGGATTCTAGCTCTTAAAAGTAAGCCTCTTATTCATCATAAAATTAACGGCTCCGTAAACGAAAAGTCCAAGGAACTGACCCAAATATTCATTTAGATCGATCACCTCCACCATTAAAAGCAAGAATATGAATTGAGTAGCGTAAGCGCAACCAAAAGCGATTAGGAATAAAGGAATCTCCTTCCAGAAATTACCTTTCCCGGAAGAAAATACCCAGTATTTACTCCAAAAGAAGTTATTCACCAAGGCAGCCACATATCCAGCCATGTTCGACCACAAGTAATTACAATCCAGAATATCCATTAATATCCAGATTACCAATGCGGTGATCAAAGCGTTAGAAGAACCTACAATGGCGAAACGAAGAATACGAACAGATTCCTTCATGCTGTTAATTATACGTTTCGAATGACAAATATACGGGTTTATTTCTATATTTGTGCTGTACTTTTGATCAAGTATGTAACATTCTTAAAACAATTATGAGTATGATTAGACTAAATGTATTTATTCAAGTAAGTGAGGAGAATCGTCCCGCCGCATTGGAGACTGCGAAAGAATTGGTTGAAAAGTCTTTGAAAGACAATGGCTGTATTGCTTATGATATTTTCGAGAGCGCTACCCGTAGTGATGTATTGATGATTTGTGAGACGTGGAAAGACGCTGAATCCTTATCAGGTCACGAAAAAGCGGAGCATTTCGTAACGTTGGTTCCTAAATTGCAAGGATTAGGTGCGATGAAACTTGAGAAATTTACATTTTAAGGGTTTTATGTAGGATCTTATTATAAGCCTGAGCATGCTAAAAAATCATAGTTATGAATCCTTCAACTTATAACTATGAATGAAAGAAAACATAACTATGATTTTTTTAGTGTTATCGCTCGTTGATTGAGATATATTCCCTATCGTCCAAAACGTTCTTGTAAGCCGGACGGATGATGCGTTTTCCGTCAAAGTTCAACTCCTCGATACGGTGAGCGGTCCAACCCACGATTCGGGCCATGGCGAATAAAGGCGTATAGATTTCCTGTGGCAAACCGATCATCTCATAAACGAATCCGGAATAGAAGTCCACGTTCGAGGAAACCCTTTTCTTAGTTCCTTTATGCTTGGCGAAACATTCGATCGCTCTTTCCTCTAATAACTCAAGGAAGGCGAATTCCTCAGAGCGACCTTTCTCTTTTGCCAGATCACGAGCTAGTTCCTTTAATACAACCGCACGGGGATCGGAAATCGTATAGACCGCATGGCCGATACCATAAATCAAGCCTGTCTTGTTATAAGCCTCTTTGTTAAGCATCCGCATGAAATAAGTATCGATCTCGTCCACGTTCTTCCAATCCGCGATATTCTCTTTCAAATGATGGAACATATCTACTACCTGAATATTGGCACCTCCGTGCAACGGGCCTTTCAATGAGCCGATACCAGCTGCGATAGATGAGTACGTATCCGTTCCCGTAGAACTAGTGACGCGTACCGTGAACGTAGAGTTATTACCACCACCATGTTCTGCTTGCAATACCAAGAGCAAATCCAACGTACGTGCGTCCAGATCCGTGAAATCACGTTTCAGCATGTGAAGGAAATTTTCTGCGATCGATAAGTTCTCGTGCGGATGACGGATGTGTAAAGAACGCCCCTGTGTGCTATGACGATAAATATTGTAGGCATAAGCGATAATCGTCGGGAACTTAGAGATCAATTCAATAGATTGGCGCATTAAGTTATCTCGGGAGGTGTCGTCCGGGTTTGCGTCGAAGGTATACATCTCCAATACGCTACGAGCCAATATATTCATGATGTTCTGTCCTTCCAGATCCAGAATATTCATCTTGGTCTTTTGCTCCAAGGGCATATTATCGTTCAACAGTTCTTTAAAGGCTGATAATTCCTCTTTATCGGGGAGTTTACCAGAAAGTAATAAATAAGCCACTTCCTCAAAACCGAACCGTTTTTCCTTGATGAAATCATGCGCTAAATCCTCTACGTCGTAACCTCTATAGAATAACTTACCGGGGATCGCTTTAAGACCGCCCTCTGGCAAGCGTTCGTATCCTACTACATTACCGACTTGGGTCAATCCTACTAACACGCCGCTACCATCCTCGTTACGAAGGCCACGTTTCACATTATACATCGGGAAAAGTTCGTTGTCAATCTTGCAAGCCTCTCTGGCAGCCTCGGACAATTTGTAAATTAAATATTCTTTCTTCAACATGACTATACTAATTTAATTGTTTCGATAATAGAGATGATACGATCACCAAATTCTTTGGTGCCGAGAGATTTGCCGTTCGGCATAAAACGAGCCAAGTCATGAGTGGCCTCTCCAGCGGAGAAAGCTTGCTCCATAGCAGATGTAATCAGGTTAGCCGCATCACTCCATCCCATATATTCCAGCATCATCACGGATGATAATAATAAGGAAGAGGGGTTTACGAGATTCTTTCCCGCGATATTCGGAGCGGTTCCATGTGTTGCCTCGAAGATCGCATGACCACTGTTATAGTTGATATTAGCGCCGGGAGCAATGCCAATGCCACCTACCATCGCCGCTAATTGATCGGAGATATAATCGCCGTTCAGGTTCAAGGTAGCGATCACGGAATATTCTTCCGGAATTAATAGAGTGTTTTGCAAGAAAGCATCGGCTATGACATCCTTGATAATGATTTTACCGGCCTTTGAAGCTTCCACTAAGGCGGTATTGGCCGCTTCCTCGCCTTGCTCTTTCTTGATCTTCTCATATTGAGGCCATGTGAAAGTGAAATCCGCAAACTCCCGTTCCGCTAAAGCGTATCCCCATAGTTTGAAACCACCTTCCGTGAATTTCATGATGTTACCTTTGTGTACCAAAGTCACGCTCGGTAACTGATGCAATATCGCGTATTCGATAGCGGCACGCACCAGACGCTCCGTACCTTCCACAGAAACCGGCTTGATGCCGAAAGAGGAAGTTTCCGGGAAACGTATTTTCTTCACTCCCATTTCCTCGGTGAGGAACTTCAATAACTTTTGTGCCTCCGGAGTCCCTTGTTGCCATTCGATTCCGGCATAGATATCTTCCGTATTCTCACGGAAGATATACATATTCACTTTTTGCGGCTCCTTTACCGGAGATACGACTCCTTTAAACCAACGTACCGGACGGAGACAAACATATAAATCCAACGTCTGACGGAGGGCCACATTTAATGAACGGATACCTCCACCAATCGGAGTTGTCAACGGTCCCTTAATACCGACGATGTATTCACGGAATGCTTCCATAGTCTCATCGGGAAGCCAACTTCCGGTTTGCTTAAACGCCTTTTCACCGGCTAAGACCTCTTTCCATTCAATGGAACGGGTTCCGTTGTAAGCTTGCTTGATGGCAGCGTTTACTATCTTTTGGCTAACGGGAGTGATCTCATGCCCCACGCCATCTCCTTCAATATAAGGGATCGTCACGTGATCCGGAACGAAAATATGATTACCTTTCTTTGTTATCTTACTCATGATATCAAGATTTTTTTGTTTGTCTTAGTGAGCTGTATTTAAAGCGGAACCCGCCTTGAACCATTTAATTTGTAAATCATTATACGTATGGTTAACCGGGAATGATTCTTGCGTACCATCCGCATGAAGAAGAACGGCCGTCAACGGTTTGCCCGGCTGAAAATCTTTCAATCCGATGATCGAGATATGGTCATTCTCGCGGATCTTGCTGTAATCCTCCTTATTGGCAAAAGTCAGTGCTAACATTCCTTGTTTCTTCAAGTTTGTCTCGTGGATACGGGCGAAACTCTTGGCTAGGATCACTTTTACATTTAGGAAGCGGGGCTCCATGGCTGCATGTTCCCGGGAAGAGCCTTCACCGTAGTTTTCTTCCGCTACGACGATCGAGGAAATACTATTTGCCTTGTATTGTTTCGCTACGGCAGAAACTGCTTCATATTCATTGTTCAGTTGATTCAATACAGAGTTTGTCTTCCCGTTGAAAGCGTTTACGGCTCCCATCAACATATTATCCGATATATTTTCCAAATGCCCACGGAAACGTAACCATGGACCGGCCATCGAGATATGATCCGTCGTACATTTACCTTCAGCCTTGATAAGAAGGGGCATATCCGTGAAATCCTCTCCATTCCAAGGAGCGAAAGGCTTTAATGCTTGTAGGCGGTTGGATTCCGGATCGATGTTCACCACTACGTTCTTACCCGTAGGTGCCAGATAGCCGTTATCCTTTACCTCGAAACCTTTCGGCGGAAAATCCGAGCCTTTCGGTTCTTTCAGTTTCACAACCTTACCATCCTCTGTCTTCAAGGTATCGGTCAAAGGATTGAAACATAGATCACCTGCGATGGTCAAGGCCAGTGTCAGTTCCGGAGAAGCGACAAAAGCATGTGTATTCGGATTACCGTCCGCACGTTTAGCGAAGTTACGATTGAATGAAGTAACGATCGAATTCTTACGGGTATTATCATCCGTATGACGTTTCCATTGTCCGATACAAGGACCACAGGCATTCGCCATAATGGTTGCGCCAATCCGTTCAAAATCACCGATAATACCATCTCTTTCTGCCGTATAACGGATTTGCTCGGAACCCGGGTTGATGATCAAGGGTGCCGCTACCGGTATTTTATCCTCATAAGCTTGGCGAGCAATAGATGCCGCACGGCTTAGATCTTGATAAGAAGAGTTGGTACAGGAACCGATTAATCCGACCTCCATCTTTCGGGGATAGCCATTCGCTTTTACTTTTGCGGCAAACTCCGAGATAGGCGTAGCTGCATCCGGCGTGAACGGACCGTTGATATGCGGCTCCAATTCGGAAAGGTTAATAACGATTACACGATCGTAAAACTTATCTGGCTCGGCACGAACGTCCATATCCGCTTCCAGATATTCACCGATAGCTTCGGCCCAGCTCGCTACCTCGTCACGTCCCGTGGCACGAAGATATTGAGCCATTGTATTATCGAATGGGAATAAGGAAGTAGTCGCTCCTACCTCGGCACCCATATTACAGATCGTAGCTTTTCCGGTCGCTGAGATTGAGGCGGTGCCCGGACCGAAATATTCGATGATAGCGTTCGTTCCACCTTTTACGGTTAAGATGCCCGCTAGCTTAAGAATCACGTCCTTCGGCGAGGCCCAACCATTCAAACTACCAGTTAACTTAACACCAATTAGTTTCGGCATCTTCAGTTCCCATTCCATTCCGGTCATGACATCCACGGCATCGGCTCCTCCTACTCCGATAGCGACCATTCCAAGTCCTCCGGCATTCGGGGTATGTGAATCAGTTCCTACCATCATACCGCCGGGAAACGCATAATTTTCCAATACCACTTGATGGATAATGCCTGCTCCGGGTTTCCAAAAACCGATTCCATATTTATCGGAGACCGATTTCAAGAAATCATAGACCTCGCTATTGCTCTTGGTAGCCGTATCGATATCCGTTTTGGCTCCCATATTCGCTTGGATCAAATGGTCGCAATGCACGGTAGCCGGTACTGCGGATTTTTCTTTTCCGGCGTTCATGAATTGTAAAAGCGCCATCTGAGCGGTGGCATCTTGCATAGCCACACGGTCGGGACGGAAATTCACATAATCCTCACCTCTTTTGAAAAGGCGAGTCGAGCTTTCATCGTATAGATGCGCATATAAGATTTTCTCGGCCAAGGTCATCGGGCGACCACCGATACGTTCGCGGGCTGTGTCCACTCTTCTGGGGAAATTCGCATAGAAATTTCTAAGCATGTCAATGTCGTACACCATAATTCATATTCGTTTTTTATTGTAAGCCTTTTCGCAAATATATTTATCTATAACCAGCTAAAATGTAATAAATAAGACATCTGCCAATGAGTCTTTGTTTTTATTATCAACAAATATATAATATAATGAAATACAATTTGTTCGATAATTTCTATGAGGTTATAGAGGTTATTTATAATCTCCCGGATAACTTAGAAAAACGGGCTAATCGCACGTTTATTAATAAAACGTACCATTAGCCCGTTTTGTTCAAGCCTTGGAGCTGTTTTTTCTACTTATCGAGACTTTCTTTCCATCTTTGGGCATAACTATGCAAAATAGATGCGATACCCTTTCCGATCCGGACATAATCTTCCCGTTTAAGGTTGGCTAAAGATGCGCGGATAGACCACTCGGGAGCATCAAAACCTCCTCCGTTCAGTAAAACCAAGGAAGTTTCCTGTGCCAGACGGAAAACGACATCCAGAGGTTCGTAATTCTTTTTTAGATATTCCACGAAATCATCCCCATAGAATTTCTTAGCCCAGACAAGCATATCGATCTCACTATAATATCCCGCACGCAAAGGGTCGTCTAATAAGGTGAATCCGGTGCTTTCCCACAATGTGTGTAAACGCTCGTGGATCATATCCTGCATCCTTTTCTTATAGGTATTTTCCGCATCTAATAGAGCGAAAGACGCAAACAGAGACATTTGTGTTTGTTGTGGCAAGGAAAGACCGGCCGTATGATTCAAGGCTACTTGACGGCTATCGGCTACCATACGATCAATAAAGCGGATATCCTCGGGATGTAAGGATAGACTGCTATATCGTTTTTTTAGAAGCTCCTGTTTATCTCTTGGCAATTCACGGATCATCCGGTCGTAAATATTATCTTGATGTAAAGCGATTATCGCCAATCTCCATCCGGTTGCCCCGAAATATTTGGAGAAAGAATAGACACATAACGTATTCTTTGGTAATTCGGCCATCATCGAGCGAAAATGCGGAATAAATGTCGCATACACGTCATCCGTAATAATCATAAGGTTGGGATTGTCGTTCCGTACGATCTCAACGATCCTATTCATCAATGCTTTTGTCAATCCGTATGAAGGCGGGTTGCTCGGGTTTGTTATGAAAGCGGCTTTCACGCTAGGATCTTTTAGGACATCTAAATCCTTTTCTTGATATTGCCACGTGTGATAGCCGTCTTTTGTCATCTTCAAAGCTTTTATCTCTATGACATTAAAAAGATAACGGGCCTGTTCCGGAATCTCTATATAAGGAGTGAATACCGGAGCGAAAAGGACGATCTTGTCTCCCTTATTCAACAAGAAATTCTGCTGCAAGGAATCGAAGATGTAACACATGGCGGCAGTTCCGCCTTCGGTAGCGAAAAGGTCGAATACTCCCTCGGGGGGCCGGTTGTCACATAATTCTTGGTCTAAATAATCCCGCACGAGCATTTCCGTATATTTCAAGATACGATCGGGAACCGGATATTGATCACCAATGACACCTTCCGCCCATTCATATACAAGCTCATTCTCATCTACACCTTTTTCCGTGACCAGATATTCATAGGTACCCTTCAATAAAGTAGCGCCGGGAGATTGCGCATGTTTCTTTAGAAACTGTACGAAGCGAGACGCGATCCTTTTGCGGTTGGGAACCCCTGCGGCTCCGGCCATCTCATCCTGCCAATTCGGCTTCCCGCTGGCATTCCTCCAAGGCGAACTGCCCTAATAGGAAGAATGCCTCCCGTGGAACCGTACTGATCCAGTTTGGATTTCCCCTTCCTGCGTTCAGCATGATGTGCGTACTTTTACGAGCGCTCTCATCCGCTAACTCTATCAAGATGTTCTTTAGCTCGAAAGGGCTAATCTCCGACATCTTTTTCTCATATTCTCTCGTGACATGTATTTTCTTCTTGTCCATACATTATATATATTACATGATTAGCACAATAACGACACCCCAGATGATTAATAAAGTATTACCCACCGCATAGGTAACGGTATAGCCTAAGGCTGGAGTCTCACTTCCTACGGCATCTTCCACCGCTCCTAATGCGGCGGTTGTCGTACGTGAACCTGCCGTGCAACCTAAAGTGATAGCCGGGTGGAACTTAAAAACGTAACGTCCCATCAGAATACCGATGATAAGCGGGATAGATGTCGCTAAAGCACCGATAATAAATAAACTTATACCGACTTCCTTCAATCCGGTCACGAAACTGGGACCCGCAGTGATACCGACTACGGCGATAAACATATTCAGTCCCAAATTATTTAATATCCAGACGGAAGGCTCTGGAATACGCCCGAAGGTCGGATGCTTGGAACGAAGCCATCCAAAGACGAGTCCGGCTATCAAAGCGCCGCCACTCGTACTCAGGCTGATCGGGACACCTCCGAAATGAATCGCAAGCGAACCTAAAATTCCCCCTAAGAAAATACCGATACCCACGAAAATCAAATCGGTCTGATTGGTTGGGCGATCGGGATATCCTAAAGTCGTAGCCGCTTTATTTACCTCTGATTTCATACCCACCAATTCCAACATATCACCGGAATCTATCACCGTAGCGGCCAAGACCGGGATATTGATACCCGCACGCCTTATGGACTTGACGCTAACACCGTGCATGAACGATTGATTGCGTAAATAGCAGATCTTTTTCCCCACGTATTCCTTATGGATCACTAGTACGGGTAACGTCTCTGCCGGAAAATCGAGCAATTCAATGTCATTGACCTCGTCGCCAATCCAGTTCTCCTCTCCGATCACGAATTCCCGGCGACCGCTTAGGACAACCTCATTTCCGGTATGTAAAACCAAATCCGGTTTAACATCGGTTAGTACATTATTAATACGGACACGCTCCACGAACAAATGCCGTCCTAATTGGTCCAGATATTCCTCCAACTGCTTTACGCTTTTACCCTCCTTGAACCATTCATTACTAATCTTATAGGCCCGGAAAGTTACCGGACGGGCGGCAGGCATAAAGCCCGGTTGCTCGCTCTCGTCGTTATTTCCCATTTTAGCCTCTAGCTCTTTACAGGCTTTTTTCACGTAGTCGAGTCCTCCTAAAAGACGTGGCCCGATATCACTCACCAACCATGCGGATCCTGCCGTACCGAAAATATAAGTTACCGCATAGGCCACGGGCATCACGTTGACCATAGCGCTTTTATCCGTATCGCTAATATTCATCTGTCCGATCGTATCTTCGGCAACTCCTAATACTGCCGACATCGTCTGGGAGCCCGCCAATAATCCTGCGGCCTCGCCTGCGTTATATCCCATAAGTTTCGCCAGTAAAAAAGGAGCGATCAAGCAAAACACACACATGACGGCGGCGAAAAGCATTTGAGGAAGACCTTCCTTTTTCAATCCCCGGAAGAACTGTGGCCCAACACTATATCCTACAGCGAAGAGGAACATCAAGAAAAAGACGGACTTTAACGGTCCGCTTATATCGATTTTTAATTGCCCGATCAATACACCGACCAATAATACGCTGGTAACCGTTCCCAGCGTGAACTTCTTTATCTTAAACTTGCCAATCCAGAAACCGAGAGCTAAGGTTATGAAAATAGCTAGCTCCGGATAATGTTGAAGTAAATTAGTTATCCATTCCATATCTATTTATTTGATGTTAAACAAAAAAGATGCTATTGAAACAGGGATTCTTTGAAAGATGTTGTTACTTTTCGGGATTATTTATATAAATTTGCGACCGCTTAGGTGATAGAGTTTGTCTACCGACAATTCTATAAAAGGGAATCCGGTTAGAATCCGGAACAGTGCCCGCTACTGTGAAGCTCTTGAAAAGGAAAGCGTTCTGCTATGCCACTGTCTTAAGAAAGATGGGAAGGTTGCTTTCCGAGCCAGTCAGGAAACCTGCCAAGCGAAGTAATGATTAATTCCTCCCGGGGTCAGGAGTAATTAAGAGGATAGAAATATCACCTATATCTAAAAGATGTTGGAGACGGAATAATACGTTGTCTCCGTGGGATTGATATGTAATCTAATTATTAATATATTCATATGATGAGGAAACACTTACTATCTTTCTTCCTGCTGGTCATCAGCCTAGTTTGTCGTGCGCACGATGGCGAGAATTTTGTAGCATCCGATTTATTCGCCTCTTTACAACCGGGCGATAAGGCCGCTTTATTGATGGTACATTTTGGAACAACCCATGATGATACCCGTGCCTTGACAATCGACGCGATCAATCAAAAAGCGAAAGAAGCTTTCAAAGATGTTGAGTTGCGTGAGGCATGGACTTCTCGCATTGTAATGCGCCGCTTAAAAGCTCGTGGCGTAGAGAAACTGAACCCGATCGAGGCCTTGGAAAAATTAAAGACTGATGGTTATACACATGTCTTGATCCAATCCACGAATATAATCGAAGGTATCGAGATGGAATCCTTACGTAAGGATGTTGCCACCATGAAATCTTCTTTCAAGGAGATTCGTATCGGTAATCCTTTATTGTATACACCGGAGGATTATGAGGCGGTAATCGCCGCTATCATAAAAAATGGGGCGAAAGAAGGCGCTACTTTATTGGTAGGCCATGGCACTTATACACCGGCGACGGCCCAATATGCTATGTTGGATTATATGTTGAAGGAGAAGGGATTCAAGGATTATTCCGTAGGAACCATCGAGGGCTATCCTACTTTTGATACGATGGTAGCCCAAGTAAAGGCCAATGGAACGAAGAAAGTCTTGTTGATGCCATTTATGTTTGTTGCCGGAGACCATGCGAAAAACGATATCGCCGGTGATTGGAAAGAGGAATTGGAAAAGAAAGGCTACGAGGTAAGCGTATTTATGGAAGGTCTGGGACAGAATCCGGATATCCAGAAGATCTTCATCGAACATGCCCGTTTCATGGCTAAACATAAGATGATCGATATCGTTGATAAGAAGAAAGCTTATGCGGTAGAGAAGGACTAAAAAAGTTCACTACACAATGTTTTTTATTCCTTTCGGAAGAAAAAGTAATTCCTTCCGAAAGAAACTAAATTTTCATTCGAAGGAAAATGGAATTTCTTTCGAAAGGGATTTCACATGCATACAATAAACAGTTATAATGCTAAATATATGAAAAGAGTTTTGACAATCTTACCGTTGACGGCCTTATGTATCAGTACGATGCAGGCACAACACAAGAATGAGTACACGAATTTCGCCGATACGACATTCAATATTCAAGAAGTCGTAGCGACCGCCGCACGCAAGCCACGTCCACAAATCACGAAGTTGGACGTACCTATGAAATATCTTCCTATTTCAATTAATAGCATTACGGCGAGTAGTTTGGAGTTGCGAGGTATCCGTAATATCCAAGATGCGGTACGCTTTATGCCGGGCGTACGATTCCAGACATCTTATGGCGCATTTCAACAATTGTCGATCCGTGGTTTCGATCATTCTATCATGATGATAGACGGTATCCGCGATGAACGTTCGGCAATAAACAACTCTTATCCCGTACCCGATCTATCCTGTATCGAGTCTATTGAATTATTAAAGGGACCGGCTTCTGTACTTTACGGACATTCAGCCGTAGGTGGAACCTTGAATATCGTTCGTAAATCCCCGTCAGAGAAACAGAGCGTTAACGCCCGATTGGCCTATGGTAGTTACGAGAATAAAGAGGCGACGCTTGGCATGGGCGGTAAATTGGTCGGTCCGGTCAATTATTACGCCAATGTCAACTTTTCCGATCAAGAGGGCTGGCGTGATAATGGCAACCGTCGCTTTTCCGGTTATCTGGCATTGCAAGCTAAAATGACGGAACGTGACATATTAGATGTTCGTGGAGGTTTTAACCGCGACTTCTATGGGACGGAGATCGGTCTTCCCGATTTAATGGCAAATGATGTATATAATGTGCAAACAGGACAGTTATATCTCCATAAAAATGATATGCTACCGGGACTTGACCGTGAGGCTCGCTACAATAACGAGTCCGACTTTATGAAGAATCATGCTTGGAACATATCGACGCAGTATACACATACTTTTTGGAACGGCGCAAAACTAACAGATCGCCTTTCTTACAATAACGACGATATCAACTATTTTGGGACGGAAGCCCTCGACTATCTCGAAAGTGATGATCCGATCTATGATCATTATTATATGAAAAACGGCCAGAAAAAATATATCTGTTTGGACAGTGTATATCTTTCTTTCCCGCTTCGCTTCTCCCATATAGCCAAGACGGTAGCCAATACGCTCGAGCTAAGCGGTAAATTCAGGACGGGTGAGATAAAGCATACGTATATGGGAGGTTACTCTTTCGTCGCCTTGAATCGTACCAGCTATTCGGGCTATAATTTAGGGGATGATGTTCAGGGTCCCGGCCTTTATTCGCATGTATCCGTTTATGATCCGCATAGCATGGGATATATGACCAGTAAATTCTCGAAAGCGACGGTTACGCATCATTATTCCAACAGCCTTTATCTTCAAGATATGGTTGAGTTCAACGAGCAATGGAAGGTATTAGCCGCTCTACGTTACGACTTTTTCCGTTATATGTCCGCCAGCGCTACAACTCCTACCGGACGACGTGAGTATGAGGAGCATTCAAGCTTCAATATGATAAAGAATAAGGCGTTGACTTATCGTTTCGGAGCGGTCTATCTGCCCCATCCGAATACATCCATTTATGCGTCTTTCGCCTCTTTCTTCAAGCCGATCCGTACGTTCTATCAAGATAACGTCATTTATGTAGGAGGTGATGGAAATCGTTTCGAGCCTGCTCGCAATGAGGAAGTATTTAAGCCGGAGAAAGGATACCAAGCCGAGGTGGGGCTTAAATATCAATTGAACAATATATTAAGCGCCAATGCCAGCTTGTTCTATATCCGGAAGATGAACAGTACGGCTACGTTGACCAACAACTATCAAGTGGAGGTAAACGGCGAGACTACCACGATGAGCGTAATCGGACAGGTGGGTGTACAAGATTCCAAGGGTTTTGATTTTGATGTCACTCTTTCTCCGGTAAGCACCTTAGCGCTGACGATCGGTTATGGATTGAACGACTCCAAGATCCGGGAGATGAAAGAAATAAAGGATCCGGAATTGATCGAGGCTATCTATGGCAATAACCCGGATGAGACAAAGCAACAATTGAATAGCCAAGAAGGAAACTGGCAGAGCAACGTACCGAACCAGACTTTCTACGCATACGGCAGTTATACCATCCCTCGGGGTGTCTTGAAGAATCTGGAATTTCACTTGAGTAGCAGTTATACCGGTAAAGTATACCGTAATACGTCAAACAACTCTTGGTTCGATCCGTATTGGGTAACCGATTTCGGTATGTCTTATTTGTTGAACAACAATATTCACCTTACATTCAACTTGAATAACTTGTTTGACAACAATTATTATAACCAAGCGCTCGGACAACAGATGGTGCCAAGCATGCCTCGTAATTTCCAAGTGGCTATCTCCTATACATTATAATATATAGAACATACGCTCATGAATCTATTGACAAAGATCACGCTATTTATACACAGGATACTGGGCACGGCGTTCAGTATCCTGTTTCTCGTTTGGTTCCTATCGGGATTGGTAATGATCTACCATACGTTCCCGCGAGCGGACCGGGCCGATAAACGGGCGAAGATGGATATTCTCTCTCTGGAGAATCTTCCTTCGTTAGACCAGATAGAGAAACGTTTACCGCAGAACGAGCGGATAAGCCATGTTACCTTAAACAGCTATTTGGGACAAACTGTTTTTCATATCCGGACGGAGAAAGGGAGCTATGATATTCCTGCCGACTCGACGGAAAGATTACCCGTAATCGACTGGAATCGTATCCAACGTGTGGCATCACAATGGAATACCTCTTCCATAGCGAAGGTAGATTCCTTGTACACCTTGGACCAATGGATTCCATTCGGTCGTTTAAAAGAGGAATTTCCGATCTATAAATTCCATTTCGCCGATCCGGAACGACATGAATTATACATATCCTCTAAATCCGGGGAGGTTTTGCAATATACGGATAAAAACAGTCGTTTCTGGGCTTGGCTCGGGGCGATCCCTCATTGGGTTTATTTCACTTCCTTGCGGCAAGACGCTGAATTATGGATAAAGGTAGTTGTCTGGTTATCCGGCATTGGATGCGTTATGTGTATCGCTGGGATCTATTTAGGAATACGGGATTTCCGGTTAGCGAGGAGACGTCATTTGATTTCCCCTTATAAGAAGTTCTGGTATAAATGGCATCATATTCTTGGGGTGTTATTCGGTTTATTCGTCCTCACCTTCTGCTTTAGTGGTATGATGTCTTTGGCTCGTGTACAGGATTGGGGGTTGAAAGCCAAGCTCGATACAAACCCGGTTCAAGAACTGCGGAAGATGGCTCCTTCCCCACTCGATTATCCGTTGGATTACAGGGCGGTCGTACAAGCCTATCCCGGCCAGATCCGTCAATTGGAATGGAGTAGTTTTGGTGATATACCCTTTTACATCGTACAAACAGACACGAAGGATATTGTCGTGAACGCGAATAAGAGCGACAGGATATCTTTATTGAACCTGCGACCGGAAGAAATCCGTTCCGTATTGTCTCAGATACATGGTATCGGGACCACGGCTGATATCAAGCTGTTGGATACGTATGATACATATTATATCTCACGAAAAAGGAATTTAGAACTCCCGGTCTGGAAAGTATCCATTCAAGACGTGGACAATAGTTGTTATTACATTAATCCCCGTAATGGACAATACCGTTATGTAAATACGCCGTCTCGTTGGAACCATTGGATGTATCCGGCATTGCATAGCTTGAATCTGAAATTCTTGGTAGATCATCCGGTCTTATGGAATATCGTGATGTGGGGAACCATGTTGGGAGGCACGTTCGTTTCCTTATCCGGTGTATGGCTTGCGATAAAATATATCAGGCGAAAAGCGAGAAGAAAGAAGTAAAGCCTGTATATTTGTATTATATTTATTGAGAACATTGTATTATAAAATAGATTTGAATGAATAAAGGCAAGATTATAGTCGCCGGAATCGGCCCCGGTAGCGAGGCCGATATAACGCCTGCGGTTTTGGCCGCTATCCAAAGCTCGGATGTCATCATAGGATATAAATATTATTTCCGTTTTATCACCCACTTGCTTCGTGAGGGAACGGAATGTATAGATACAGGTATGAAACGTGAGCAAGCTCGTGCCGAGCAAGCTTTCGCTTATGCCAACGAGGGAAAGACGGTTTGCGTGATCAGTTCCGGTGACGCCGGTATTTATGGCATGACTCCTCTGATTTATGAGATGAAGAAAGAATCCGGAAGCGAGATCGAGATCGAGTCGTATCCGGGCATCAGCGCTTTCCAGAAAGCTGCGTCCTTGCTTGGCGCTCCTATCGGACATGATTTCTGTGTGATTTCCCTCTCAGACTTGATGACTCCTTGGGAACTGATCGAGAAACGGATTCACGCGGCGGCCATGGCCGATTTTGTTACGGCGATCTATAATCCAAAAAGCGAGGGACGTTATTGGCAACTCTATCGCTTAAAAGAATTGTTCCTGCAAGAACGCAAGCCGGAGACTCCGGTCGGTTATGTACGTCAGGCCGGACGGGAGGAGCAAGAAGTATTCGTCACTACGCTCGCAGATCTGGACCCCGAGCAGATCGATATGTTTACGGTAGTCTTGATCGGAAACTCACAAACATATCTTTCCGGGAATCATATGATCACTCCCCGGGGATATTATGGCGAGATCAAACAAAAGAAAATGGATACGGGTATCGGACAGGACATCATGATCCGTAGTTTCCGTACGATCGAGAAGGAATTGAAAAACCAAGAGATCCCGTTGGATAAGAAATGGGCGTTACTCCATGCCATTCATACGACGGCCGATTTCGATATGGAAAATATCCTTTATGCCGACCCGGATGCTGTCTCTACATTATATAATAAGATCAGCGGCGGGGAAGTTCCTACGATCATCACCGATGTCACGATGGCTGCTTCCGGCATTCGTAAGGGAGCTCTGCAACGTCTGGGTGTCGAAGTGAAATGTTATCTTCAAGACGAGCGGGTCGCTGAGATGGCTTCGAGCAAAGGAATTACCCGTACCCAAGCCGGTATTCGTCGGGCCGTGGAAGAGCATCCGACCGCTCTGTTTGTCTTCGGGAACGCCCCGACCGCCCTTATGGAATTATGCGATTTAATACGTAAAGGTAAAGCCACTCCAGCTGGCATTATCGCGGCTCCGGTAGGTTTTGTACATGTGCAGGAATCCAAACATATGGTGAAACCTTTTATCGGTATACCGAAACTAATCGTGGAAGGTCGTAAAGGAGGTAGTAATTTAGCGGCTACGCTAGTGAATGCCATCCTTTGTTTTAATGACGCAGAACAATTAAAGCCGGGAAGAGATGTATGAACCGATTTTATGTCATAGGGCTGGATGATAATATGCGGCAATACTTTCCGCCGGAGATATTGGAGATAATCTCGTCCCACCGGGTGTTCTCCGGAGGCGTGCGGCATCATGAGATTGTACGTTCGCTCTTGCCCGAGAAAGCGGACTGGATCGATATAAAAGTCCCGTTGGACGAGGTCTTCGATCGCTATCGTTCGTACGACGGTCGGGAAAGCATCGTTGTATTCGCTTCCGGAGATCCTTTGTTTTTCGGATTCGCCGTTACGATTCAAAACCGATTGCCGGATGCGCAAATCCGCCTGTACCCGTCATTTAATTCCTTGCAACTCTTGGCACAAAATCTATTGATGCCTTACCACGATATGCGGATCGTCTCCCTTACCGGACGGCCTTGGCACGAGTTCGATCGTGCCTTGATCGAAAGTGCGTCTAAGATAGGCGTGCTCACGGATCGGGAACATACGCCTACGACTATCGCTCGCCGGATGCTGGAATACGGCTATGATAATTATACCATGTTCGTGGGAGAACGGTTAGGAAATACCGAACGGCAGAGCATCCGCCAATTCAGTATACAAGCCGCGGCAATGAATAATTTCGTTCATCCGAATTGCTTGATCCTAAAGAAAGAGCGTGACGGGCATTCCCGTAAATTCGGCCTGCCGGATTCCGCGTTCGAGCATTTGAACGGACGGGAGAAGATGATAACCAAAATGCCGATCCGTTTGTTATCTTTAAGCATGCTGGATCTGAGAAACCGGGAACGTTTTTGGGATATCGGCTTTTGCACGGGTTCTGTCTCGATAGAGGCTAAATTGCTGTTCCCGCATTTGCATATCACGAGTTTTGAGATCCGGGAAGAGGGACGAAAGTTAATGACTGAGAATTGCCGTCGTTTTGGGACTCCGGGTATCGAGGCTATAATCGGAGATTTCTTATCGGTGGATTTATCAGCGTTGGAGGCTCCGGATGCAATCTTTATCGGCGGACATGGCGGGAAATTAGTGGAGATCCTTATGGTAGTTTCCAAAAAGATGAAAGAGAACGGTGTCATCGTCTTCAACTCCGTATCCGACGAAAGCAAAGCGCTTTTAGAGGAAGCGGTCCGCCAAACCGGTCTTCGGATATCCGCCCAAACCCGTATCACGATTGATGATTTTAATACGATTACCGTGAATGTTATTTATAAATTATGAGTACAATATCAATTATTCCAATATCCGATAGCAGCCGGGTGCTTGCTGAGCGAATTCTTGCTTCTTATCCTGAGGCGAAGATCTTACCATTCGGCTCTTTCTCAAAAGAGGTTTTTCACGAATCCAGTAGTTTGGTATTTATAGGAGCGATGGGAATTTGCGTACGCAGTATCGCTCCCTTCGCGGAAGATAAACATACCGATCCGGCCGTGGTTTGTATAGATAGTACCGGCAAATACGTGATTCCTGTCTTATCCGGACATATCGGTGGAGCGAACGATCTTTCCAAAGAGTTAGCGAACCTATTAGGAGCCGAAGCGATTATTACGACACAAAGCGACAACGCAAACCTATGGGCGCTCGATACATTAGGGAAGAAATACGATTGGACCTTGATCGCCAAAGATAGCAATGCCGCCATCTCCACTTTTGTCAATGGAAAACCGACAGCGCTACTCCTTGATATACGAGATAAAGGAACGGATTATTTGGAGCGTACGGTCCCGTCTCATGTCTCTATCTTTTATTCCTTCGAGGCGATACCGCAGCAAGACTATGAGTTATTGATGATCGTCAGTCCCCAACAATACGATACATCCATCCCTACGATCACCTATATACCGAAAGTCCTCCACCTAGGAATGGGTTGCCGCAAGGATATGCAAGGCGATCCTACGGTCGTTTACGAACATATTAAAGATGTATTGCGTGATAAACGCCTATATCCGGAAGCTTTGGCGGATGTAAATACAATCGATTTGAAGAAATGCGAACCGGTGCTGACATTATTGGCTTATGGAGTTATGGAATGCCCTTTCCACACCTATACATCGGAGGAGCTGAAAGATATCCCGGTACCCAATCCCTCGGAGAAGGTACTGGAGGTAACCGAATCCCCAAGTGTATCGGAAGCTTCCGCCATTTATGCGGCTCATGGCGGTCCGCTTTTGGTCGAGAAGCAAAAAGCGGATTTAGGGAAAGGAAATGAATATACCTTTGCCGTAGCGTTAGATCGGGCGGCCTGCCGCAAGGGACATATCGAGATCGTAGGAGCCGGTCCCGGCGATCCGGACTTGATCTCTATCCGCGGACGGCAAATGTTGGAGAAAGCGGATTTGATCCTGTATGCAGGAAGCCTCGTCCCGAAAGAACTTACCTTATGCGCGAAGGCAGGCGCTACGGTGCGAAGCTCGGCGGATATGAATCTGGAAGAACAGTTCGCGTTGATGAAAGAGTTTTATGATAAAGGATTGTTTGTCGTTCGTTTGCACACGGGCGATCCTTGCATCTATGGAGCTATTCAAGAGCAAATGAATTACTTTGATCAATACGGGATGGATTATCATATCACTCCGGGTATCTCCTCTTTCCAAGCCGCCGCCGCCGCTCTTTATTCTCAGTTCACGATTCCGGAGAAAGTACAAACGATCATCCTCACTCGTGGCGAAGGACGTACGCCCATGCCTGAGAAAGAGCAACTGCACAAACTGGCTCAAAGCCAAAGTACGATGTGTATTTTCTTAAGCGCCGGTGTCGTAGAGAAGGTCCAAGAGGAATTATCGCGACATTACGCTCCAACCACTCCGGTAGCCGCTTGCTATAAATTGACATGGAAAGACGAGCGGATCTACCGTGGGCAACTGAAAGATCTCGCGAAAATCGTAAAAGAGAATCATCTTACACTGACAACATTACTTGTCGTCGGGGATGCCATCGATAATCGCAAGGGTCTATCCCGCTTATATGCGGATGAATTCAAACATCTTTTCCGTAAGTAATGATACTGATCCTTGGAGGAACGACAGAAGGTCGTGTGGCTGTGCGGGTAGCGGACGAGGCAGCCGCTACCTATTACTATTCTACGAAAGGAACTTTGCAATCCATTGAATGTGCGCATGGAATCCGTTTGACCGGAGCCATGAATGCGGAGGAAATGGAGTGTTTTTGTCGTGACCACGCGATTAAGCTATTGATTGATGCGGCACACCCTTTCGCTCAAGTGTTACACCAAACGATCGAAAAAGTATCGAAATGTTTACAGATTCCGGTGATCCGTTACGAACGTCGGTATCCACCTCGTGATGAGGACTTGATTTGGTGCGATAGTTATGCAGACGCAATTCACCAAATGGAAAACAAAGGTATCCAACGGCTACTTGCCCTCAGTGGCGTGAACACCCTTGCCCCGCTCCGCCCTTATTGGCGATCGCATACCACTTGGTTCCGTATATTGGAGCGGGAGGAATCTTTGTCGTTGGCCGAAAAGCAGGGCTTCCCCCAAGAACGTCTGGTTTTCTATCGAGAAGGTGAGGATGAGTTAAAGTTGTTGGAGCAACTCCATCCGGATGCGATCTTGACAAAGGAAAGTGGTTTCTCCGGCTATTTTACGGATAAAGTGAACGCTGCCCGCCAATTCGGAATACCAGTATTTGTCGTGAAGCGTCCCGCATTACCGGAAACTTTCTACCGAGTGTATGGTGAAGACGGATTGCGTAAACAAATTGAACGCCTATTACCAGAATTCTTTCCCTTGAAAAGCGGATATACGACCGGAGCTTGTGCTACCGCCGCCGCAAAAGCTGCTTTATTGGCCTTATTATCACGGAAGGAACAAACAGAAAGCCAGATAACATTACCCTCGGGAGAACAGATAACGTTGCCGGTAGCCTATACCGAATGGGCCGGGTGTTCCTCCGCCACCTGTACCGTGATCAAGGAGTCTGGGGATGATCCGGACGTGACGAATCATAGCCGGATCCGGGTTACTGTTCAATTATCTCCCGATGCATCCGGTTGTGCCACGGTAATGGCACAAGAAGAACATTGTCAAGAAACAGAAAGCGACGATACGGGAAGAGTCATCTTCCAAGCAGGTGAAGGAGTCGGAACCGTGACCCTTCCGGGACTCGGCTTGAAAGTCGGTGGCCCGGCTATAAACGCCACGCCCCGTAAGATGATCCGGCAAGAGCTGATTCCACTCCTGCCCTCACCCGATTCCGTCGCTATTGTCACGGTCTCGGTTCCCGGTGGCGAGGAGTTGGCGAAACGTACCTTCAATCCGAAACTTGGAATTATCGGGGGAATCTCTATTATCGGGACATCCGGAATCGTGCGTCCTTTCTCATCGGACGCTTTTATCGCCTCGATACGGAAAGAAGCCAGTGTCGCCAAAGCGATAGGTTGCGAGACGTTGGTTATTAATTCCGGGGCGAAGAGTGAACGCTACCTTCGGAGCTTATACGCTTCTTTGCCTCCACAATCATTCGTCCATTACGGGAATTTTATCGGAGAGACGCTAAAGATCGCTGCCGATTTAGGTTTCAAGCAGGTTATCTTAGGCATCATGATCGGCAAGGCGGTGAAACTTGCGGAAGGTTTCCTGGATACACACAGCAAAAAAGTCGTCATGAACAAAGGCTTCCTTCAAGATGTAGCGAAAGAAGCGAAATGCGAGGAGGCGACCGTAGATGCAATCAATCGGATTACGTTGGCCCGTGAATTATGGGAGCTTCTTACGGAAAAAGATCAAAATCGTTTCTTCCCATTACTTTTACAAAAATGTAAATCGTATTGCGCTCCTATCCTTCCCGACGGCGAACTAACCTTGCTGTTAATATCCGAAGAGGGCAAGGTCTTATACCAATCTTAGCTTTAGAGACGCAGCACGCACGCTACGTCTCTACACCCCCCAGACTGTAATAGCATTTCTTTTTAGCTGTTTATTCTTTTTTATTAGGGATTCTTTAAGAATACATATTAGGAGGATTTCGTACTTTTGCCCTCTAAATATTGATTAAAATAATGTTTAGATATCTTTTAATTTATATGGCCTGCCTTCTATTCGCCTTTTCCGTAAAGGCGCAAGGTATTTCCAATGACACGATTCCGAAAGAAGTGCTGATGCTGGACGGTAAGCCTATGACCGAAAAGCAAATACAACGTTATCATAAACAATTACATAAAGACTCCATACGGGCCAACAAAAGGATCTGGTGGTCTATCCTTGGCGGACCGTCTTACACGCCGGAAGCCTCCTTTGGCGTAGGTGGTGCGGTTTTGGCTAGCTTTCGCTTAAACAAGAATGATACGATATCCCAACGATCGTTTATCCCTGCGGGATTTAACATCACCTTAAACGGGACGTTCGTTTTTGCCGGTGCTGGTACCTTATTCTTCAACGAGAATCGCTTCCGTATTTATATCAGTTACGGTTATCGGAACGAACCTTCGCATTATTTCGGGAAAGGCTATGAGACGATCGAGCAAATCGAGAAGAGCGACTCGACAACGAAATTCCATAAGAGTTCTTTCCAACTATATCCCCGTTTCGTATGGGAAGTTAGGCCTCATTTATATACGGGTCCTCTTTTTGATATTAATTTCAGCAAATCAGATGATATCAACCCGGTGATGGCCGAAGATCCTTATTTCAATAAGTTCAAACGAGATTATGTCAATATCGGTGTCGGCGGCTTGATTCAATACGATACACGAAATGATGTGGCGACCCCAAGTTCCGGTATGTTACTAAGCGCGATCGCCAAGGTGTACGGAAAGTATTTAGGCGGTGCATATAAT
The DNA here is from genome assembly GCF_000012845.1 of Parabacteroides distasonis ATCC 8503. Classification (NCBI taxonomy): domain Bacteria; kingdom Pseudomonadati; phylum Bacteroidota; class Bacteroidia; order Bacteroidales; family Tannerellaceae; genus Parabacteroides; species Parabacteroides distasonis. The sequence goes on along the minus strand of NC_009615.1, from coordinate 1,233,036 downwards.
TATGAGATGTTCGAACTGGAATACCGCCAATTCCAGCAAGTATTTCGTCCTCGTAGCACCTTGGCATGGATCGCCAAGACACAAATCGGTGTGGGGAACGTTCCTTTTACGGAGCTTCCTTCATTTGGTTCCCCTTTCGATCTTCGCGGATATTATTGGGGGAAGTACCGTGACAAGACCATGGCGTATGGGATTCTGGAGTATCGTCATATGTTCGGCAGCGTGGAGAAATATAAGAGCGGTAATTTCTGGGCGAAGTGTGGTTTTGTAGGTTGGGTTGGCACGGGTACGATCGGAAACGCTCCTATCGTAGACTGGAATAAGTGGAAATTCAACTACGGCGTAGGCCTACGTATCCAAATGCAACCCGGCAAGAACTTCCGCCTAGACGTAGGCAAAGACCCGAACCAAAAAGGAATGGCGGTTTATATGAATATGACGGAAGCCTTCTAAAACCAGAAGGCTCCCGTCTACGATCTATGGAAGTATAACCTTGCGTTAAAATTATCGTTTAAAAGCCGGAAATATCTTAATATCGATTTTTTTCACTAAGTTTGCGTCGTCGAAGGGGTGCCATACTATATGGGCTGAGATCATACCCTTACTACTTGATGCGGGTAATGCCGCCGTAAGAAAAACGAATGTTAGATGGATAAAAATGAAATGTACCGTTATCCGGTAGCTTTAACGATCGCGGGCTCTGATAGTGGCGGTGGTGCCGGAATACAAGCGGATATTAAGACTTTTTCCTCGCTGGGGGTTTTTGGAGCCTCGGCGATAACGGCTATAACCGCTCAAAACACACAGGGAGTGCGAGGGATCCAAGCGATCTCTCCCGAGATTTTGAGAGGACAAATCGAAGCTATTCTTGAGGATTTCATCGTAGATGCCGTAAAAATAGGGATGCTACATAACAAGGATGCCGTAAAGGTTGTATCTGAGACTTTACCTTCCTTCCGACGAACTTCTATCATTTTAGATCCAGTGATGATATCCACGAGCGGAAGTAAATTATTGGAGGATGACGCCATCCGAACCATCATGGATGAGTTGTTCCCTAAAGCGACACTGCTTACTCCGAATATTCCCGAGACGGAATATCTTTCCGGTATAAAAATCAATAACGAGGCGGATATCTTATGTGCCGCCCGGAAATTGCAGGAAAAAGGATGTAACGCTATATTGATCAAAGGGGGGCATATTCCCGGAGTAGAAACGGTGGATCGGTTATTTATCAATGAGAATAATCCGATTTGTCTGGCCTCGCCAACAGTGGAGACCTTCAATACCCATGGAACGGGCTGTACGCTATCGTCCGCCATCGCCGCTTATATGGCACTCGGCCATTCATTGGTGGAAGCCGTACGATTAGCCAAGGAATATATGAATAACGCGCTCGTTCACGGGGCAAATGTATGCATGGGAAAAGGGCACGGACCTGTAAACCACTTCTTCTCACCCTCTGCCCTTCATAAAATCCGATGGAATCATGAATAAGCTGGTCGTAATTACTACACCTTATTTTTTCGCGGATGAAGCTTCTTTGATCGAACTTCTATTCGCGGAAGGAATGTCTCGTTTACATCTACGTAAACCGGATTGTAAACGTGATGAATTGGAGGGCTTATTGGATAAGATCTCTCCGGCTTATTACGACAGGATCGTTCTTCATGATTGGTTTACCTTGGCAGAAGAAAGGGCTTTAGGAGGAATCCATTTGAACAAGAGGAACCCGGAAGCTCCACCTTTATATAAAGGTAGTATAAGTCGTTCTTGCCATAGTCTGGAAGAGATTATCGAGTATAAACCGGTATGCGACTATGTGTTCCTTAGCCCGATCTTTCAGAGTATATCCAAAGAAGGATATGGTAGCGGATTCTCCTTAGATGGATTGCGAAATGCGAAGGGCATCATCGATGATAAGGTGATTGCCTTGGGAGGAATCTGCCCGCGGACAATAACGAAATTAAAAGATATCCCCTTCGGCGGTGTCGCCGTTCTCGGGGCCCTTTGGGGAAACGATCCCTCCCTTTTTGTTGCGGATCAACTCATAAAACAATTCAAACGATTACAAGTATGGCCTTAAATTATTATTTCGGATATGATGAGAATGGAAGAGTCGATCGGAGAACAACCGGATTACGCCCCCCTTTTGGTGGAAACAATCGCTTGATGTTTATAACGCATCGTACGCCTAAATATACGGAATGCGACGAGGTAAGCATGGCAATCCAAGGAGGGTGCTCATGGATACAGTTGCGCATGAAGGATGGGATTTATGAGGATACCGTACGTACATGTGCAACTATCTGCGCGGAAGAATGTGAGCGAATCGTGGATTTCTGCGTAAACGATGATCTGGAGGCTGCCGTGACATGTGGCGCTACGGCTTGTCATCTGGGTAAGAATGATATGCCCTTGGATATCGCTTGGGAAGTACTGAGAGACAAGTTAGATTCCAATGCCATCTTCTATATCGGGGCTACGGCGAATACCTTTGAGGATATCCGGCTGGCCGTAGAGCGAGGCGCCTCGTATATCGGACTAGGGCCGTATCGCTTTACGGGTACCAAGAAGAATTTGAGTCCCATCTTAGGCTTGGATGGTTATCGTAAAATAATCGCTCAATGCAAGGAGGCTGACATTGATATTCCTATCTTCGCGATAGGTGGTATTACGCTGGAAGACGTAGGCCCTTTGATGGAGACAGGTATAACCGGAATCGCTGTTTCGGGCGCGATTATCAATGCTTCCGATCCCGTGGAGGAAACCCGCCGGTTTATAGAGGAAATCAATAAGTACTAAACTAAATACATATGGCTAATAAAAAGAATATGCGTATTTCCTATCCGTCCTCGGAAAAGATTTATGTCCCGGGCGAGATCAATAAGATCAAGGTTGGTATGCGTAAGATTAAATTGTTGGACACGGTAACCTTGGATGAGCATGGAGAACGAATCTTCAAGAAGAACAATCCGGTAATCGTTTACGATACGAGCGGCCCGTATTCCGATCCCAAGATATCGATTGATATCGCTAAAGGACTTCCTCGTATACGTGAGGAATGGTACGGTAAGCGTAAAGATGTGGTTCAATTGCCGGAATTGACTTCCGCTTATGGCCGTGAGCGATTGGCGGACGCGAGTCTGGATTCCCTGCGTTTCCCCAAGCGATACTTGCCTTTCCGGGCTAAAGAGGGTAAGAATATCACCCAGATGTATTATGCGAAGAAGCGCATTATCACTCCGGAAATGGAGTACGTGGCGATCCGTGAGAACCAGCAAATCGAGGCTTTGGGACTGAAGTCGTATATCACGCCGGAGTTCGTCCGCAAGGAAATCGCCGCCGGTCGCGCGATCATCCCGGCGAATATCAATCACCCGGAAGCCGAGCCGATGATTATCGGTAAGAAATTCTTGGTAAAGATCAATACCAATATCGGTAACTCCGCTCTTTCCTCCGGTATCGACGAGGAGATCGAGAAGGCTATATGGAGTTGTAAATGGGGCGGAGACACGTTGATGGATCTCTCTACCGGCGATCATATCCATGAGACGCGCGAATGGATTATCCGTAACTGCCCGGTTCCGATGGGTACGGTTCCTATTTATCAAGCCTTGGAGAAAGTGAATGGTAAGGTAGAGGATCTTTCTTGGGAGATCTATCGGGATACGTTGGTCGAGCAGGCGGAACAGGGCGTGGATTATTTCACGATCCACGCGGGTTTGTTGCGCAAGCATGTGGAGCTGACGGCGACTCGCCTGACGGGGATCGTATCCAGAGGCGGATCGATCATGGCCAAATGGATGCAGCTTCATGACGAGGAAAACTTCCTGTACACGCATTTCGCCGAGATCTGCGAGATACTGAAGGCATACGACGTGGCGGTCTCTATCGGAGACGGGCTTCGTCCCGGTTCTATCTATGACGCGAACGACGCGGCACAATTCGCCGAGCTTCACACGATGGGAGAACTGACGAAAATAGCTTGGGAGCAGTTCGTACAAGTGATTATCGAAGGCCCGGGCCATGTTCCCATGAATAAGATTCATGAGAATATGAAGGAACAACAGTATGCCTGTCATGGAGCGCCGTTCTATACGCTGGGCCCGTTGACGACCGATATCGCTCCTGGATACGATCATATCACGTCGGCTATCGGTGGCGCGCAAATTGCTTGGCATGGGACGGCCATGATCTGCTACGTTACGCCGAAGGAGCATTTGGGATTGCCGAATAAGGAAGACGTGCGTAATGGGGTGGTCGCTTATAAGATAGCGGCGCATGCCGCTGACTTGGCGAAAGGGCATCCCGGCGCTCAAGTACGTGATAACGCGTTGAGCAAGGCACGTTTTGATTTCCGCTGGAAAGACCAGTTCAATTTGTCCTTGGACCCGGAAAGGGCTTTACAGTATTATAAGGAGAGTGCTGTTACGGATGGAGAGTACTGTACGATGTGCGGTCCTAATTTCTGCGCTATGCGGTTAAGTAAGGATTTGCAAGGTTGTAAATAAAATACTGTTTTGAGGGGATGAGACGGGGCATGCCCCGTCTCTACAATTGAGTGATTTGTTTTCCGCATTCGTAGCCTTCCTCATATAGTTCTTCCAGTTTCTTTGTGTCGCTTCCGGTACGGCCGACTTTAATCGGGCTTTGCGGACGGATGACGAAGGCTTTTCCTTCGGCCTCCAGTTGGTCTATGTAATCCAAGACCTCGTTGTACCGCCGGTATCGTAGTCGCAACTGTTCCCGGATCGCCGGGTATTTGTTATAAATAAAGCCGGGAAGGTAAAAATCTTTCTCTTCTTTCCGATAGCCTTTGTTACGGGTAAGGATGATGACGTTCTTGGAGAAGCCGTCGGCGATAGCCCGTCGGATAGGGATGGCATCGCATACGCCTCCGTCGACCATCGGTATCCCGTCTACATACGTAATTGGACAGAGGATCGGTAAGGTGCAAGATGCTTTACAGATATCCACCAAACGTTTCTTATCTTTCTTCTCCTCGAAATATTCCGCTTTACCCGTCAAGCAATTGCTCGTGACCATAACGAACCGATCCTTGGACTTGAAATAGGTATCGTAATCCAACGGATAATACAAATCCGGATAGACATAAAACAAGAAATTCAGATCGATATATCCCCTTCCCCGTAAGAAATGACGAAGACCTATGTAATTATATTTCTTCAATAGGTCGATATTGCTAAAACGAGAGCGTCCCCGCTGGCGGGAAGCATACGAGATTCCGTTACTCGCGCCCGCCGATACTCCGATCGTATAAGGAAACCAAATATCATGATCCATAAAATAATCCAATACTCCCACCGTAAATATAGCACGCATTCCGCCACCTTCCAACACCAAACCTGTCTGACTATCTATTTCCATATATATACCTCTGAATTAAAAAAGCCATTGCTGGGTTCCCACCAAGCAATGGCCACAAAAATATAATAAATCAGCGATAAATAATAGTTCCTTTTTAGAATTTACTTGGTCACTTCGTTCACTAAGGGACGGCCTTCCTCGAAATCCTTGATGTTCCGCAAGGTAGTATCGGCGATATTATGCAGAGCCTCTTTCGTGAAAAACGCCTGATGGGAAGTAACGATCACATTGTTGAACGAGAGTAGACGGGCCAAGACATCATCATCGATAATCTTATCCGATTTATCCTCGTAGAAATAGTCTCCTTCCTCCTCGTAGACATCCAATCCAGCGGCGGATACTTTCTTGGTCTTCAATCCCTCGATCAAGGCGTTGGTATGGATCAGTAACCCGCGTCCCGTATTGATAATCATTACGCCGTCTTTCATCTTGGCGATCGAATCGTCGTTGATCAGATAACGAGTCTGGTCAGTCAACGGGCAATGCAAGGAAATGATATCGGACTCTTTGTATAACTCGTCTAAAGAGACATAGGTGATCCCTTCCTCCTTGGCGAATTTCTCATCCGGATACAGGTCATTTGCCAATACACGCATCCCCAATCCTTTTAAGATATGAATCAATATCTTGGCGATCTTTCCGGTACCGATAATACCGGCGGTCTTGCCATGCATATCAAATCCCATCAAGCCATTCAAGGAGAAGTTGCCATCTCTCGTACGCCAGTATGCCCGGTGTATCTTACGGTTTAACGATAACATCAAGGCCAACGTATATTCAGCGACCGCATAAGGTGAGTAGGCCGGTACGCGTACGACCGGTAATTTCCCCCTGGCGGCATTCAAATCCACATTATTAAAACCGGCGCAACGAAGCGCCAACAGTTTCACACCATTGGCAACCAAAGCGTCTATTACGGCGGCATCAGCCGTGTCGTTCACGAAAATACATACAGCGTCTACCCCTTGGGTTAAGACGACATTATTGATATTCAAATGTCCTTTATAGTAACGAATATCGAACTCATACCGCTCATTGATCTTATCGAAAGAAGCGATGTCGTAGGGTTTAGCACCAAAAAACGCAATCTTATACGCCATATAACTTTAGTTTTTTAATATAACTAAATTAAGCCCTTGATTGTTTATCGAAAAAGAAATCCATTCGTTTAATTATAGTACTTTTGTCCGCTGGGTAACAATATAGATGAGCATGAATCAATCCCATAAAAGATCTTTTATAGCAGTTCTTATTTTTATTGGCTTTCTCTTGTTTATGGCATTTTGGGGCATCGACCTGATCTTAGGGGCGTATGCGGGACATAAATTGAGTAAACTTGCCGAAAGGCATCATCTTGACATACGCTATGATAAGATCCGGTTGATAGGGCTGAGTACCGTACGTATGGAGGGATTGACCGTTATCCCGATTGATGCTGATACGTTGATACATGCGGACAGGCTTCAAGCGAAACTGGAGCTTGGCAGATTATTGCTACTTACCCCTGCCATAGAGAGTGTACAAGCGGATAATTTGCATATTCATTTTATTAAGAAGGGAGAGAGAGCTAATTTTGATTTCCTTTATAAACCATCGAATCACCTAGGTGAGCCAGAGGAAACAGCTGTAGATGATAAGGAACAGGATTACGCACGCAAGGCTGAACGCTCCCTTAGTCTCCTTTTCAATTTATTGCCCGGAAATGCCTTGGTACATGATTTATGTGTTTCTTATAGTAATAAAGGAGATGAACTAATACTAGAGATACCCGAACTCAATCTTACTAACAATCAATTCTCTACGCATATAAACAGCACGGAGAACGGAGTTCGCAGCGAATGGATTTGCGAAGGCTCTCTCTCTGATAAGGAGCGACTCGTGAAAGCCCGTCTCTACGCCGACGAGCATACGAAGATTCCTCTTCCTTTTCTGGAATATCGTTGGGGGGCATCGGTACGTTTCGACACCTTGGCCTTCGAGCTTAAGGGACCTAAAATAGAAGAAGACATACAATCCTTACTCGGAAGCGCCTATGTGAGCGGGCTTACCATCCACCAAGAGCGTATATCTCTGGACACGGTCTTACTGGATAAAGGCTCTATACACTACCGGACAAACATCGGTAAGAACTATATCGAATTAGATAGCGTCAGTGATATCCGGTTTAATCATCTGGATTTCCATCCTTATCTGAAGATCGTTAAAGATACCAGTTGGCAAATCACGGCCTCTGTGAATAAAAGAGATTTCCCTGCGGATCAACTGTTCTCCTCCCTGCCTAAAGGCTTATTCTACAATCTGGAAGGCCTGAGAACAGAAGGTACCCTCTCCTATCATTTCCGATTGGATTTGGATTTCGGACAGGTAGACAGCTTGATCTTGGAGTCTACCTTGAAAGCGAAGGACTTCCAGATCCTTGCCTATGGGAATACGGATTTGCGGAAGATGAATGAGCCATTTGAATATACTGTCTATGAGCAAGGCGAGCCGGTACGCTCTTTCGAGATCGGTCCGGCGAATCCCTCTTTCCGCCCGTTCAACGCCGTATCCCGTTATCTTCCTTTAGCGATCATGCAGAGTGAGGATGCCGGCTTCTTTTATCACAACGGTTTTATTCCAAGCGCTATCCGGGAATCGTTGATACAGGATATCAAGGAACGACGTTTCGCCCGTGGCGGCAGTACGCTTAGCATGCAATTGGTGAAGAATGTATTCTTGAGCCGTAATAAGACGATCGCCCGCAAGCTGGAGGAAATGTTAATCGTATGGCTGATCGAGAGCGATCATCTGACCTCTAAAGAGCGGATGTTTGAGGTTTATCTGAACATCGCCGAATGGGGTCCCATGATTTATGGAGCCGCCGAGGCCTCACGTTATTATTTCGCGAAGGAACCTTCCCAATTAAACCTTGCCGAGTGCATTTTTATGGCCAGCATTATCCCCAAGCCCAAACAGGTCCGCTATTGCTTCGACGGGTTGCGGTTGAAGCCGTATTATGAGGATTTTTACAGGGTAATACTGGATCGCTTGGTAGATCGTGGACTTATATCTTCGGAAGAGGCGATAGGGGTAACGCCGGAGTCTGTCGAAATAACAGGTCCGGCTAAAGAATACCTGACGGCTACCCAAAGTCGATCTCCACGCTCGTCCCAACCCCTAGATCAGAAATAATATTCACCTTCGCCCCATAGGTGCTCAATATGCGTAGCGAGAGGCTTAGCCCGACACCATGCCCGGCGTATTCCCGGGTATTGCTCGCCCTGTAAAAGGGTTGGAAGATTCGTTTCAATTCCTCGGGAGGAATGCCGATACCTCGGTCGGATATGGTCAAGACACTGCCTCGAAGCCGCATCTCTACCGATTTATCGTCCGAATACTTACAGGCGTTGCTCAAGATATTCTTGATCGCTATCTTCAATAAATAGGGATTGGCACTGATCATATAAGAGAAATTATCCGGGGAGAACGAGATCCGGGCCGAGGAGAACTGCATCAAGAAGTCCGCTAGGAAGATCGTCTCCATCGCGCTTTTCTGGATCTCCTTATCCCCGTGCGACAGGAACAGCAGGTGTTTGATCAATTGTATGATACGGCTCGTCTCCGTGGCGATACGTCTTAATGCCGCTTGGTATTCCTCCGGGGAGCGCTCTTTCAGCAGGCTGATCTCGCATTCGCCTTGAATGGCTGTCAGTGGATTGTTCAACTCATGCGAGGCGTTGCTGATAAACGCTTTCTCACTTTGGTAAGCAGCGTCGATCCGGTCTACCATCCGGGTCGCGTATAGTCTGCCGACAAAATAGATCAATACCGAGCTAACCAATATCAATCCCAGCAACAGCCAGCCGATCCGATGCTGGATATCCATCCCATACTGATTCCCGGAAAGGACAATCACGATGAAATTCCCCTCGTTGTCGGGATAATACAAAGCCGCTCCCATTTGCGTATCGTGCTTGAAGTGAACGATATCCTCTTGGTATAGAGATCTCACCTGCGTGGCGTCCAGATAACGGGACAGCACTTGCCGGGTCTCCAAGCTATCGGCGTTCAGCAATATCTCGGTAGCGACGGGAAGGGTTTCCTCGTAACGCTGTTGGATACGGGCATAGCTCTCGTCGTCGGTCTCGTCCTTCTCCCAATGCTTCTGTGCCGTGGCATAGGCTTTTTCCGTCAGGTAAGAATAGTACAGGCGAGAGATATAGCTCGTGGAAACCCAATAGAAGACAAGCGTCACGACGGCTATCACGCCTATGGTAATGGCCGAGTAAAAGAGAGCGATCTTGTTTCCTGTCTTCATGCTTCCATCATATAGCCCACGCCCACCACGGTATGGATTAGCTTAGGTTCGAAGTCCTTGTCTATCTTCGTGCGCAAATAATTCACGTAGACATCAACCACGTTCGTATTGGTATCGAAATCCTTGTCCCAGACATTCTTTAGCAAGTTCATCCGGCTCAGGGCCGTTCCTTGGTTCTGTATGAAATATTCCAAGAGCCTATATTCCTTTACCGTCAAATCGATGACCTGCCCATTCCGTATAGCCCGATGGCTTGGAGGATCTAAGACCAGATCCCCGCACCGAAGAGCCATATGGACGGATTCGTTTCCCGATCGACGTAATAACGCCTTTATGCGGGCCTCGAGCTCTTGGAAGCTGAAAGGTTTTACCAGATAATCATCCGCCCCGGCATCCAGCCCACTAACGATATCCTCGGTGGTTCCCAAGGCGGTCAGCATGATCACGGGAGCATGGTAACCGAACCGTTGCCGGTACTGTTTGCAAAGTTGCAGGCCGTTCATCTTCGGCATTATAATATCCAGAATCAGCAATTGGAAATCGTTCTTCTGTGTCAGTTCCCAACCAGCGGCACCGTCATAAGCGACATATACCTCATGCCCGAACTCCCGCAAGCCTCTTTCTATAAAAGAGGCGATGTTTACCTCGTCTTCTACTAATAATATCTTCGCCATTGTATCGTATGTATTAATAAGAATGTCCATCATTAATAATGCGTACTTAGGGTGATGCTAATCGTATCACAGAGGTGAAACGTTCTTTTCACGGTTGTGATACGATCGTTTCACCTCTGTGATATGATCTTTTCACAGCCGTGAAAAGATCAGTAAGTATAATCCTTTCGCATAATAACTCCAGTCGCCCTCCCTAATAGTTCCGGACTTTCTTGCTACAAATATAGCAATTACAACCTACGTTGCACTAATTTACCGTTCTTATCGTAAAGCATTCGTCGATAAAAAGCCTCCACCATCAACGGAAAGACAAAGAGGGTGAAGAACGTGGCTCCTATTAATCCGCCAATGATCACGATCGCCAAAGGACGCTGGCTTTCCGATCCGATACCGTGGCTCAAGGCGGCCGGAAGCAGGCCGATAGCGGCCATGGAGGCGGTCATTAATACGGAACGTACCCTTGATTTCACGCTCATCTTGATCGAATCTTCCAGAGGATGCCTCTCCCGCAGGTTATTCTTGATGTCCGATATCATGATCACGCCATTCTGTATACAGATACCGAAGAGGGCGATAAAGCCGATACCGGCGGAGATCGAGAAGTTGAAATTCGTGATTAATAGGGCCAAGATACCTCCGACAGCGGCGTAAGGCACGTTCAATAAGACCAGTCCGGCATCCCGGGCGTTGCCGAAAAGGACGAATAGGATCACGAAGATGATCGCTATACTTACGGGGACGACTTGGGCCAAGCGTTTGGTAGCCCGTTGTTGGTTCTCGAAATCTCCGGTCCATTTCAAGGTATAGCCTTCGGGGAGCTTTACCTGCCTCTCCACTTTCCGCTGGGCTTCAGCCACGGCGCTACCCATGTCGCGGCCCCGGACCGAGAATTTCACGGCGCAGAAACGAGCGTGGTTATCCCGGTAGATAATCAACGGGCCGGTAATCGTATGGATATCCGCCAGCTCGCGGATAGGAATCATGGAACCATCCTTTGCCGGAACCAGTATCTTGCCTATCTCATTCTCGCTACGGCGGAAAGCGGATTCGTAGCGGACCATGATATTGAACTTACGCTCGTCCTCATAAAGCAGGGAGGCGCTCTTACCTCCTATCGCCATCTCGATAATGGATTGTACATCCTCCTTGGCCACGCCGTAGCGGGCTAAACGAGACTCGTTCAACTCGATCCGTAGCTCCGGCTGGCCGATATTCCGGATAACGCCCAGATCCTCGATACCGTCTACGGTCTCCAAGACCTTGAAAACTTCTACCGCTTTTTTCTCCGACTCGTATAGATCCTTACCGAAGACTTTCACGGCGATGGAACCTTTCACGCCGCTGGCCGCTTCCTCTACATTGTCCGAGATAGGCTGCGAGAAGTTAAAATCCACGCCCGGATAGATCGCCAGATCCTCTTGCATCTTCTCGATCAGGCCCGCTTTCGAGCGTTCGCTTTCCCACTCTTTCTCGGGATATATATCCACATGGAACTCGATGTTGTAGAAACCTGTCGCATCCGTGCCATCGTTCGGCCGGCCAGTTTGCGATAAGACCTGACGAACCTCCGGATAAGCCGCCAGCTTCCGGCGCATCTGGTTGGCCAACGTAACGGATTCATCCAAAGATATACTTTGCGGTAAGGTCGCACGGATATAAATAGAGCCCTCGTTCAGTTGCGGGAGAAACTCGCTGCCCAACAAGGTGAAGCACCAGATACCTACGGCGGCTACCAGCGTGGCGAACGTGATTGTCCGCTTCTTACGGGCGTGGCACCAGTCGAAAATACCGATCGACTTCTGATTGATCCATGCGAGGAACGGATTATGTTTCTCACGCACCTCTTTCTTTAATAGCATGGAAGAGAGGACGGGTACCAATGTCAACGTAAAGATCAACGCTCCCAACAAGGCGAACCCCAAGGTATAAGCGAGCGGGCTGAACATCTTTCCTTCCACCTTCTGGAAAGAGAAGATCGGGACCAAGGCGGTGATGATAATCAGCTTAGAGAAGAAAACCGCTTTCGCACGGTCCTTCGCCGTATGACGGATAATACCCATCTTACTCATCAAATTGAAAGCGGGCATGCCTACTTCACGGGCTTTCCGGTCCAATGCCACGAAAAGCCCCTCCACCATCACGACGGCGCCATCGATAATAATACCGAAGTCGATCGCTCCCATAGATAAGAGGTTGGCGCTCATCCCCATCGCCCGGAGACAAATAAAGGCGAAGAGGAGTGCCAACGGGATAATGATCGACACGATTACCGTCGTACGCCAGTCCGCCATGAAGATTAATACGATGAAAGTTACCAGCAGAATACCTTCCGCCAGATTATGTGTTACGGTCTTGACCGCCAGATCTACCAGATTCTCACGATCGTAGAACGATACGATTCGCACGTCTTCCGGCAAGGCGTTTTGTTGGATATCCTTGATCTTATCCTTCAAGGCGGCGATTACCTCGCCGGGGTTCTCCCCTTTTCGCATGACAACGATGCCTTGTACGACATCATCTTCCTCCATGCGGCCCACTTGCCCTAGGCGGGGAAGACTGGATTCGTGTACGGTAGCCAAGTGCTTGACAAGGATTGGCGTGCCATTGATATTTTTTACGACGATGTTCTCGATCTCTTTTACATCGTTAATCAAGCCGATACCCCGCACGACATAGGCTTGCGAGCTTTTCGTGATCACGTCGCCGCCTACGTTGATATTACTTTTTGCGATAGCGTCATAAAGTTCCAAGGTCGTTACCCCGTAACTGATCAGTTGATTCGGGTTGACGCTAACCTCGAAAGTCTTTACTTCTCCTCCGAAGCTGACGATATCCGCTACACCGGGTACGGCCCGCAACTTCCGCTCGATCACCCAATCCTGCAAGGTCTTCAATACCCGGACGGAACGCTTATCGCTACGTAATGTATAGCGGAAGATCTCGCCGGTCGGACCATATAAGGGCTGCACTTCCGGTGTGACCCCTTCCGGCAGGTCGGCGTCGTTCAAGAGATTATAAACTTGCTGGCGGGCGAAGAAATCATCCACCTTATCTTCGAACATCACGTTGATGACGGAAAGACCGAAAAGGGTCGTGCTCCGGATATCCGTCTTTTTCTGTACCGGGTTCATGGCGATCTCGATCGGGATCGTGATAAACTTCTCGATCTCCTCGGCGCTCCTGCCCGGCCATTGGGTGATAATCGTCACCTTCGTATTCGTCACATCCGGAAATGCGTCGATCGGCGTATGGATAAAGCTGGTGATACCGGCGATTACGGCGATCGTGGTACAAAAGAAGATAAAGAATTTGTTCCGGAGGGAGAACGTTATGATATTATCTATGAATGTGTGCATATCGTCCGGTTACTTTAATTCGTTATACACCAAGAGAGCGTTCCGATCTACGATCCGATCCCCATCCTTCAAGCCGGATCGCAGGTAACAGAACTTCTCGGTTTGCTTATACACCGAGATCTCATGCATTTGCAAATATCCCTCCTTCGAGACATAGACAACGTATTCTTTGCCATCCTCGAAAATAACGGCATGGGCGTTTACGCAAGGCATACTTTCTCCTTTTACCGCGCTCTGTACATATACGTTCGTAAACATTCCGGGTTTAAGCATATACTTCTCGTTCCTTAATTTGACTCTTACGCTCATGGTCTTACTTTCTCGGTCTAGCATATGATAGACCTTATCGATCGTTCCCGTAAACTCCATATCCTTATAGGCCAAAGTGGTGATACGAACGGTTGCCCCCTCTTTTACCTTGCTGATATCTCCCTCATAGACATCGGCCATCACCCAGACATCGTCGAGACCGGAAATGGTAAACATCTCCTCCCCTTGATCGGAACGGATCTGCATATCCCGGTTTATATTCTTATCGATGATAAAGCCGGAGACCGGCGCTTTCACCACATAGGTGGATGGGGCTGTTATGTTATAAATGGAATACATTTCTTGGATACGTTTGGTCTCGGCCTCGGCATCGGCTTGCTCTTGCTGGGCTTGCAGGAAGTCCCGGTCGGAAGCCATACCGCTCCGGGCCATATCTTGGGTAGCCTCCAAGTTACGGTTAGCGATAGCCAGTTGATGCTCGGCCTCCTTTCGCTGCTTGTCGATATCAGCGATCTCGCCGCTCCGGATCACTGCTAGGACATCTCCTTTCCCTACGTAATCGCCAACTTCCGCATGAATGGAGGTGACATTTCCACCAAATATCGGATACACATGAGCCACTCGCTCCGGATTGAAACTGACACGGCCATTGAGCAATAACTCGTTGGTTAATGGTGTGTCACGAACCGTATCCAATGTTATAATCTCCTGTAAACTGTCATTTAATAGTAAAGGTTCCCGGGTATCGACCGAGGTGGTCGCCTGTTTCCCACAGGAACATACCAAGGGTACTAAAAGGATAAATGTAATTAGATGCTTATTCATATCATTTGATTTGCTTTTAATAGTTGAATACATGGCTACCCGTTACGGTGTTTACCTCCTCCAAGGCCAGTAACACTTCTTTTTGGGTTTGGTAAAGTTGCAAGCAGGTTGTTTTGTAGGTCTCATAATAATCGATAAACTCAAGGAGACTGATATTCCGTTTTTGGAAATTCAAGTTCACGCCTTCGATAATCAAGGCGAAATCCTTCTCCAATCCATAGTTCGAGGAACGATAAAGCTGAATCGCCTTTTCCAACCGGGCATAGCTGGTGAATAATTCATTCTCGGCTTGTCGACGGGCGTATTCTTCCTTATGGGCCTTTTGAGCGACGGATATTTTCGCCGCCCTGATATTCCCTTGATTCCGGTTAAATATAGGGAGAGAGACGCTCAAGCCGATCGCCCAATAATCATTGATAAAGTTACCCGCCTTATCATACGTACCCTTTACGCTCACTTCCGGGAAAGCGAGGGAACGTTGTAATCTCACGTCCGCCTCCGAAGCCTTGACGCTTGCTTGCGCCAACTTAAGATCCGGACGTTCGTATAATAAAGAGGTCAATTCAGAGAAAGGAACGGAGTCCATATCGATCTGGTTCAACACAGACTCATCGAATATCGGCTCGAAGGTATCATTGCCGGATATTCCTAGTAAAAGCCGCATGTCTCCTTGAAGGGAGATAACTTGGTTGGCGATATCATTCCGCTCTTGCCGTAAAGAGAGTAATAGGGCCTCGATACGGGACTTCTCTAATAAAGAAACATTCCCTTTCTCATTCTGCTCCTTGAGAACCACCAACAGATGAGCCAATGAATCAATCTCACGATCGTAAATAGATTGGGATTTCTGGGTGAAATAAAGCGCTATGAATTTCTCCTTCAACTCGCTCCGGAGGGTTCTCAATACCTCTTCGAATTGGTAAAGGGCCATTTCCTTATTGATTTTCTCCAAACGGACACGTTTGTTTCGCTGTCCGGCAATATAGATCAACTGTTCCACCTCTACGATCGTTTCCCCTTGTTTCCCGAAATCAAAGTAACGTCCGTTCAACCGGTTATAAACATTTTGCTCCAAAGAGACCACGGGATTCTCGAAAAGTTTGGCCTGTACTACTTGGGCCTCGGCTATATCGATATTATACCGTTCGGCTATCACTTCCAGATTGTGTTCAGAGAAACGTTGCTCGGACTCTTTCAAGGAGAGGGAGACAACAGAGGCTTTCGCCCCAGAGAAAAGAAGAGATAAAAAAAGTAAAAGAGTGACTCGTCTGTCCATTTGCGTTAAATTTTACGCAAAGGTAGAAGTCACTCTTTTATCGCTTATGAATATTTAGTTAGAATACTCTTAGGCCAAATTAGAAATTTATTAGAGAGATTTAAAGTATAATATTGTTTTCTTTAATCCTTCCTCCAAACAAACCGTAGGTTCCCACCCATCTAATTTCTCTTTGGCCAACGTAATATCGGGCTTACGTTGCTTGGGATCGTCTCCCGGCAACGGGCGGTATACGATCTTAGAGGAGGAGTTTGTCAAACGGATCACGATCTTGGCCAACTCGTTCATCGAGAACTCTCCCTGATTTCCGATATTTACCGGGCCGGTAAAATCATCCGAGGTATTCATCATGCGAATCATCCCCTCGATCAAATCGTCTACATATTGGAAACTACGAGTTTGGTTTCCATCCCCATAAATCGTAATGTCCTTATTTTGTAATGCCTGTATAATGAAATTAGAGACGACACGGCCATCGTTCGTACTCATATTAGGCCCATACGTATTAAAGATGCGGATGATTTTAATGCGAACCTTGTTTTGGCGATGGTAATCCATAAATAAGGTCTCGGCGCAACGCTTGCCCTCGTCATAACAAGAGCGAGGCCCTATCGGGTTGACATTTCCCCAATAGCTTTCCGGCTGCGGGTGTATCATGGGATCTCCATACACCTCACTGGTAGATGCTTGTAATATCTTAGCGTTCACCCGTTTTGCCAGACCTAACATATTGACCGCTCCTAACACGGATGTCTTGATCGTCTGTATCGGATCTATTTGATAATAAACTGGAGATGCGGGACATGCCAAATTATAAATCTCATCGACCTCGGCTTGGAACGGTATAGAAACATCATGCCTGATCAACTCGAAATGTGGATTTTTCAGCAGAGGAATCACATTCTCCTTACTTCCCGTAAAATAGTTATCCAGACAAATTACTTCATTTCCTTCTTCTAAAAGACGGGCACATAAATGAGAACCGATAAAGCCGGCGCCCCCGGTGATAAGTATTTGCTTCATTATATTAAATTTATTTCGTGAATTTCACCCTATAAGGTGGATCCGGACGTAAATAATCTATATCCAGATAAGGAATCTTAGGATAGATCAAGTCCAGATAGCGGAGGTCTAAGGGGCCGGGAACGACTTCTATCCGTACCTTAGCGACACCTTTATCGATAAAATCCAATATCTCGGCGGCGCTCGCTGATACATCAATGATTCGTTTTCTATAACGAGGTCCACGATCCGTTACGCATACAATGGTACTTTTCATATTCTCCAAGTTCGTGACTCTTAAAAAAGTACCAAAAGGATACGTACGATGCGCGGCGACTAATTCTTCTTTATCATGAACCCTTCCACTGGATGATTTCCTGCCGTGGAAACGATGATGGTAATACGAAGCAAGTCCTTCCTCCTGTGCCCATATTCCTTCTCCACACTTAACTGCGGCAAATATAAGTAATATGTAGAACAAGCGGAAGGACATGTACCTTTTTTTAATCAATTATTGAAGCATTTTTCCATTATATTCTCCGTTCAAAGTCCTTAGAAAAACAACGATTTTTTCAACTTCTACATCATTGATCTCCTTTCCGATCTGGAACTCATGCATGATACGGATCGCATCCTCTACAGAGGCTACCGTTCCGTCGTGCATGTACGGATAAGTCAGCATCACGTTACGAAGTGTCGGGGTTTTGAACTTATGACGATCGGATTCTTTCTTAGTCACGGCATAGCGTCCGTTATCACCGTCCGTCAACCCTGTATTCCGGTAATCGAAATAGCTGTTCTTGATACCCATGAACTCGTAAGATTGACCACCGACATTTACACCAACGTGACAAGTAGCGCATTTATTGTCCTTGAATAGTTGATAACCCTCTAATTCTTCCGCTGTAAGCGCGTTTTTATCTCCCATCAAGTATTTGTCGAAACGACTCGGCGTAAGCAAGGTCTTCTCAAACTCAGCGATAGCGTCCGTGATCGTAGATTGAGAATAACCTTCCGGATACACTTCCGTGAATTTCTTCGTGAAATCCTTATCTTGCGCTAAAGCCTCGCAAATCTGGTCGAATGAGGTACAACCCATTTCCACTGGGTTCAATGGAGGACCAGCCGCTTGCTCTTTTAGGTCTGCCGCACGTCCGTCCCAAAATTGAACGAAATTAAGCGCCGCATTATATACGGTCGGAGCGTTAACACCACCGAACTGTCCATTAATACCTTCCGAATATTGCTTACGGTCTACACCACCTGTGTTCAATCCGTGGCAAGTAGCGCAAGAGATCGTATTGTCCGCAGACAAACGAGTATCATGATACAGGGCAAAACCCAACTCTACCTTCGCCGGATCTGTAGGCAAGCTCTTCATTAGAGGCTGAAGAGGCTCATTCTTAAATTCTTCCGCTACGGTTTCGGTCGTGAAACGATCTTTACGGACATTCTTCGCCCATGAGATGATCACCGCTTTCTCATTGTCGTCAAGGCTGGTTCCCCAGTGCATCGGCATATGGGAATACTTAGCCGGGGGCATAGAGCCGCTTAGGGCCGTATTCTCCACCTTCGCCAAATCAACCTCTGAAACGGGCTGCCCGTTCTCCAAGGCTTCCACCATAGCAGTCAAGTCCACATAGTGAACGGCCTCCTTCATGTCTGCCTGTACTACGGGACCGATCAACGGTAAATTACCGTAAAATGGCAGAGGCGCATTTTCAGAGTGGCAGGCCAAACAGTCGTTTTCCCGCAGGATAGAGGCCACTTGCTTACCTTCATTGTCGGCAAATTTCTTGTATTCGGAAGAACCGCACGAGGTAACCGCAAAGGCTAAAGCGCAGAGTCCTACCGGTAATGCCGCCATTTTAGCATAAATTGTTTTACGCATAACTATATTTATTTAGATTTATTAAGTGCAAATATAGAACAATTCACTTACATGTACCCTAAAAGCCTTGGATTTCATTGATCAGTTTTATCTATGGGAAGATAAATAGAATCTATGCGGTAGGCTTCCATCCGCAGCATTGCGGCAAGCTCCTTCCTATAATGCCCAGTATGAGGTTCTAACAATGGGCAATATAAGGATGTTACAATGCCCATTATAAGCAGCTAACAATCGCAGTTATAAGCAGCCGCCAATCGCTATGTGGATAATCCGATTTTTTTATATAGCTTTGTCTCATTATGTATAATCAATAAATTATAAGGCAAAGATGTTTAAGAACAAAGTTGTATGGATTATCATCGCTATCGTAGCGATATTATTCTTTTGGGTGAAAGGCGTGTATAATAATATGGTAACTCAAGACGAAGGCGTGAAAACCGCATGGAGCCAAGTTGAGAACCAATATCAACGCCGTATGGATTTGATCCCGAATCTGGTAAATACGGTAAAAGGATACGCCGCGCATGAGAAAGAGACTTTAGAAGGTGTGGTCAACGCTCGTGCCGAGGCGACGAAGACTACGATTGATCCTTCTAACCTTACTGAGGAATCCTTGAAGAAATTCCAGTCCGCACAAGGTGAGTTAGGAAATGCCCTCTCCCGTTTGATGCTTGTTTTAGAGCGTTATCCAGACTTAAAAGCGAATCAAAACTTTATGGAGCTTCAAGCGCAATTGGAAGGGACCGAAAATCGTATCTCAGTAGAGCGTAAACGTTTTAATGAGGTAGCTCAGTCTTATAATACCTATATTCGCCAATTCCCGAACAATATTTTGTCCGGAATGTTCGGCTTCCAATCGAAAGCTTATTTCGCCGCTGAATCCGGTGCGGAAAAGGCTCCTAAGGTAGAATTCTAATAGCCATTCGCTGAATGAGTGAGATAAAGAATATAAGATCTAGACGCAAGTGTCCGGTAAGCCTTTTATGGATCAGTTTATTGCTGGTTGGTTTTGCCTCCTCTATTTTCGCGGCAAAGGATTATTCGATCGAGACCATTCCGAACGTACGTCTTTCCAACCGGTTGAACCATGTCAGTAATCCGGATGGTATCATTACCCCGGATGATGCGGCACGTATCAATCAATTATTAAATGTAGTGGAAGATAGTCTCGGTATCGAGGTAGCTGTCGTTGCCGTGAATAGCATCGGTGATCATGATGCCCGGATGTTCGCTACGGATTTATTCAAACATTGGGGATTGGGACAAAAGAGCAAGGATAATGGTTTATTGATCCAGTTGGTGACGGAACCTTCCCAACGTTCGGTCGTTTTCGAGACGGGATATGGCATCGAGGGTGTCTTACCCGACGCGATTTGCTACCGGCTCCAGCAGCGGTATATGATGCCCGATCTAAAGGCCGGGGATTATAGCGCCGGCATGTTGAAAGGAGTCATGGCGGTTACCAAGTATTTAATGTCCAGCGACTATGAACGGGCAGGCATGACTGGCAACCGTTCTTCTTCCTCGTCCGATGATGATTTTATGTGGATATTCGTGGTGGGGATTATCGGGATGATCGGTTTCTCGGCATTTATCGCATACTTAAAGTATCGTCCGAAGGCATGTCCCCGTTGTGGAAAGAAAACCTTTGTGTATATGGGGCAGCAGGTGATCCGGGAAGCGACTCGTTTCTCGGAAGGTCTGGCCGAAGATGTATACCGCTGTAAGAGTTGCGGGTATACAGAGAAAAAAAATCGTACCATCGACCGCATACACCGAGGAGGAGGTGGCCCTATTATTATGGGTGGCGGTGGTGGTTTCGGAGGTTTTAGCGGAGGCGGCTCTTGGGGAGGTGGAAGCTCCGGGGGTGGCGGTTCGATCAGTCGTTTCTGAAAATACGATTATTCGCATTATTTTATACAAGCGGTCACGTAAAACTTTATGTGACCGCTTGTGTTTTCGTATCTTATTGCTCTTTCAGATAGTAGTCGGAAAGTATATCCCGTACCTTCTCGGGAGTAACCCTTCCATAGACCTTCCCGCCGATCATGACCACCGGAGCTAATCCGCAAGCACCGACACAGCGTAAGCAATCCAAGGAGAACAAACCGTCCGGTGTAGTCTCTCCTACCTTTATTTCCAATTGACGTTGCATTTCTTCCAGAACATTTTCTGCGCCACGCACGTAACAGGCCGTTCCCAGACAAACAGAGATGGGGTATTTCCCTTTGGGGGTCATCGTAAAGAATGAGTAAAAAGTAACTACGCCATATACCCTTGAGACCGGGATATTCAATTCGGCGGCGATAACCTGTTGGACTTCCGGTGGTAAATATCCGAACAAGCCTTGGGCGGCGTGCAAGATATTGATCAACTCCCCGGGATCGTTGTTGCGTTCAGCGCATATCGCATGTAGCTCCGCTACTTTTGTTTTAGGCAAATGTATCTCATTCATGGCTTATTTACTTTTTTCGGTTTCTATATACATACCGATTACTTCCTTACGATCTATGTAATGGGTATGCAGTAATTTATGGGCTTTCGGTCCGCAAGGCTCTCCCAAATACTCGCTGTATAATTGCTGGATATACGGATTCTCATGGCTCTTGCGAAGCGGTTTGTTAGCGTCTTCCCGGTAAAGAGCGGAAGCACGCCGGCGAAGTACCTCCATACGGCCTCGGTGGAACGGTTGTCCACCACCGCCGATACAGCCTCCCGGACAAGCCATCACCTCGATCGCATGATAAGGAGAGGTACCGTTCTTCACCTCCTCGATCAATTTGCGGGCATTCCCCAGACCATGAGCGATACCGATCTTTACCGGAGTCCCATTAAAATCGATCGTAGCGCTACGAATACCTTCCAGCCCGCGTAACTCCTCGAAGTCCACTTTATCCAGATTTTTCTTCGTATATAATTCATAAGCTGTACGGCAAGCGGCCTCGATAACACCGCCGGTAGTACCGAAGATCACGCTCGCTCCGGTAGATTCACCCAACGGGCTATCGAACTCACCATCCGGCAGTTCATTGAAATCTATATTCGCATAACGGATTAAACGGGCTAACTCACGGGTATAGATCGAATAATCTACATCGGGATTACCTTCCACGCTAAACTCCGGGCGGCTAGCCTCATACTTCTTCGCCAAACAAGGCATGATAGATACGACTACCAAATCCTTACGGTCCACTCCCAACTTCTCGGCGAAATAACTCTTGGCGATCGCTCCGAACATTTGCTGCGGGCTCTTGGCTGTAGATAAATTATCCCGTAACTCGGGGAAATGTTGTTCCACAAAGCTAACCCAACCCGGACAACAACTCGTCATTAACGGTATTTTCACCTCTTTGTCTCCATTTAGGTAACTACCTAGGCGATGTAATAATTCCGTACCCTCTTCCATAATGGTCAAGTCGGCGGCAAAGTCCGTATCGAATACATAATCAAAACCCAATTGACGCAAAGCTGAAACCATCTTGCCTGTAACCAATGTACCCGGCTCATACCCGAAATCACGTCCCAACGCTGTGCGAACCGCCGGCGCTGTCTGGGCGATAACAATTTTAGTAGGATCGGCCAAAGCGTCCAAGACCGGCTGTTGCGTATTACGTCCGCTAAGCGCGTTTACAGGACAGACGGATACGCATTGTCCACAATACGAACAGGTACTTCCGGCCATATCCCGTTCAAAAGCAGTCGATACGGCCGCGTTAAATCCACGGTTCACGGCAGTCAAGGCGCCAACTGTCTGTATCGTATTACACATGGTCTCACAGCGGCGGCACATGATACATTTGTTCATGTTCCGCACAATGGAAGGGGAACGGTCTATCGTAAATGTGGACATCTCTCCCTTATACCGGATCTCACGGATTCCTAAGTCATGTGCGATCTTTTGTAACTCGCAATGTCCGTTGCTGCTACATGTCAGACATTCCGCCGGATGATTCGAGAGGATCAGCTCCATCACCGTCCTACGGGCATTCATCACCCGGGGGGTATGTGTCCGTACGACCATGCCTTCCGTACATTCCATCTTACAGGATGGGGCTAGATTTCTACGTCCCTCGATCTCTACGACACAAATACGGCAAGCTCCCGGATTATTCTCGTAGTGCAAGTCCTCCAGTTTCATATAACAGAGTGTCGGGATGTGGATACCTACACTTTTTGCCGCATCTAAAATGGTGGTTCCTCTCGGCACTTCCACCTCTTTATTATCTATGATTAATTGAATTGTTTCCATGCTTATAAATAAATTTAGTGGACATAAATCGCTCCGAACTTACACTTCTCCATACAGGTACCGCAACGGATACAAGCTTGCGGATCGATAATATGAGGAATTTTCCGTCCACCTGTAATCGCATGCACCGGACAAACACGGGCACAGAGCGTACATCCTTTACATTTCTCCGGATTGATGAAATATTGAGTAAGTTCCCGGCATTGATGAGACGGACAACGATGCTCCCGGACATGCGCCAGATATTCATCGTAGAAATTATCCATCGTAGATAAAACCGGATTCGGAGAAGTCTGTCCCAAGCCGCATAAAGCGGTATCCTTAATCACCATCGCCAGATTCCTTAGACGGGTCAAATCCTCTTCGGCTCCGTTTCCACTCGTAATTTTCTGCAATATCTCATGTAAGCGTTTATTACCGATACGGCACGGTGCGCATTTACCGCAAGATTCCTCGACCGTAAAGTCCAGATAGAACTTAGCCATGGCTACCATACAATCATCCTCGTCCATGACGATCATACCTCCGGAACCCATCATGGAACCAGCGGCAAGCAAATTATCATAATCGATAGGAAGATCAAGATGCTTTTCAGTCAAGCAACCTCCTGACGGGCCACCGGTTTGCACAGCCTTAAACTTCTTTCCATCCTTGATACCTCCCCCAATTCCAAAGATAACCTCACGCAAAGTCGTACCCATAGGAACCTCGATCAGCCCCACATTGTTTACCTTTCCAGCCAAGGCGAACACCTTTGTTCCTTTGCTTTTCTCCGTTCCGATACTACTGAACCATTTAGCGCCTCTTAACAAGATCACCGGGATATTTGCGTAAGTCTCTACGTTATTTACATTGGTCGGACAACCTTTA
Organism: Parabacteroides distasonis ATCC 8503; assembly: GCF_000012845.1. Classification (NCBI taxonomy): domain Bacteria; kingdom Pseudomonadati; phylum Bacteroidota; class Bacteroidia; order Bacteroidales; family Tannerellaceae; genus Parabacteroides; species Parabacteroides distasonis. Next base: position 1,208,935 of record NC_009615.1, on the reverse strand, counting down.
TACCCGTGTTCACTAGGGAACGGCGGCTTTACGGTAGCCTCGCCTCGCAAACCTTCCATACTGTGGATCAAAGCAGTCTCCTCTCCACAAACAAAAGCTCCGGCACCGTACCGGATCTCGATATCGAATGAGAAATCAGTCCCAAATATATTCTCGCCCAGCAATCCATATTCTTTCGCTTGCCGTATGGCGATTTTCAAACGTTCCACGGCTAGCGGATATTCGGCACGGATATATACCAAACCTTTGCTAGCTCCCGTACAATATCCATTAATCGCCATAGCCTCCACAATCGAATGCGGGTCGCCCTCCAATATGGAGCGATCCATAAAAGCGCCCGGGTCACCCTCGTCCGCATTGCAAACCACGTATTTTTGAGGTGCTTGTACCTTACGGGTAATCTGCCATTTCAAACCTGTGGGGAAACCACCGCCCCCACGACCCCGTAAACCGCTATCCATGATTTCCTTGATTACTTCCTCGGGAGTCATTTCCACAAGGGCTTTTCCTAACGCTACATAGCCGTCACGAGCGATATACTCATCGATATTCTCAGGGTTGATAAAGCCACAATTTCGAAGGGCGATTCGTAGCTGTTTCTTATAGAATCTGATATGCTTGGAGTCCGGAACCAGCTCACGGGTCTCTGGATTCATATAAAGTAACCGTTCCACTTTACGGCCTTTTACCAAATGCTCCCGTACGATCTCGTCCGCATCCGATGGTTGAACTTGTACGTAAAAAGTGTTATCGGGGATCATCTTAACCACCGGACCCTTCTCGCAGAAACCGAAGCATCCGGTACGGATCACTTGTGTATCCTCTAATCCGTATTGCTCGACGGCGGCTCTCAGATTCTCGATGATCTGCTCGCTTTGTGATGCACGGCAACCTGTGCCACCGCACACCAATATATAATTCGTGTATTGTGCCATTTATGTAAGATATTAAATTTCTTATTCGGGTTTTACGGTGGTGTAAGTTACAGGAATGATGCCGTCTACCAAGATACCCTTACGGATATACTTATCTATGATCTCTTCTACTTTTGCCTTATCAACATAACCGAATACCAACGGCTCCTGACCCGGAAGCTTGATTTCGATAGTCGGTTCCGCATAACAATAGCCCATGCATCCGGTTTGAGTTACCAACGCATCGATTTTCTGCCGGTCTAAAACCTCGATAAAATAACTCATTATCTCCTTGGCTCCGGCAGCTATACCGCAAGTGGCCATAGAAACCTTAATTTGTACGAGCTGATCAGGGGTATTGCTTTTTTCACGCAGATCCAAAGACGCACGAAGAGATTCACGCATTTTCTTGAGATCATCTAATGTCTTTACTTTGTTCATGGTCATATTCTATTATTTAAGGAAAACACCGTAATGTCATTTGCACAAACATACGGAATCTCTTTCAAATAATATCATATTTCCGTGAATTTTTCTTCGACACGTGATTGAGATATCTTGGAATTGGGAGGTACACTATGGGTGAGCCAGATGTTACCCCCGATAATAGATCCTCGGCCAATAGTGATCCGTCCTAATATGGATGCGTTGGAATAAATGGTCACATAATCCTCGATGATCGGATGACGGGGTAAATCTATCGGAAGTCCTTCCTCGTCCAGCGTAAAACTCTTAGCTCCTAACGTCACACCTTGATAAAGGCGGACATGGTTTCCGATAATGGCGGTTTGTCCCACGACAATACCCGTTCCATGATCGATACTGAAATATTCTCCGATCTGCGCCCCGGGATGAATGTCGATCCCGGTTTGCGAGTGTGCCATTTCCGTAATGATACGCGGGAGTACCGGTACGCCTAGCTCGAATAATTCATGAGCGACCCGTTGATGTAAAAGCGCGTAGACCGCCGGATAACAGAATATAATCTCACTCACGCTCTTGGCTGCCGGATCACCATCCAAGATGGCCTTTACATCGGTGGACAGTAAATATTTGATATGAGGAATCCGGTTAATAAAAGCGATCGAGATCTCGGAAGCCCGGTCCTTGGAATCACAACAACGCTCTACCTCAAAACAAAGTCCATTATATATTTGCTCTTGCAAGAGATCATAGATCTTTTCCAAATAGACTCCCGTATAATATTGGATAGAGCCTAATTGAGCCTCTTGTTCCGTACCAAAGAATCCGGGGAAGATAACCGTACGTAATAGGCGCATGATCTCATGCAACGTAGCGACTGAAGGCGATGGCTTCTGATGCAACGGGATATATTTGTATTCCGGTAGATCAGGAGCCGACAGCCGTTCTACGTTCTTCTGTATCTGTTCTAAAATCGCTGTTCTATTCATCTTTAATTATCCCAAGTAGGATCGTAACTGATTAATGAGTTAGAGGCATTGCCCAAACCGATATAGATATAATTATCCAAGACATACATGCAATGTACAGACCTGTTAGCCGCTGGTAACTGGGATTTCTGGCTCCAGTTCTGAGAGTCCGGATCATAGCGCCAAATATAACCGTCCCCGTCTACGCCATATACGTAATTACCATAAGCGATAGCACATAAAAGCATCCTTCCGGGGAACGAAGCCTCCTTTTCCCAAGCTACAGCGTTCTTGTCTGTAGACCAAAACTGTGTCGTATATTCCAAAGAAGGATCCGCTTTATTAATAATCCCCAGTCCGGCATATATACGGTCACCAATTACAACGGATATTCCGCCGTATTGTTTAATCGGGAAATTAGATTTCTTGCTCCAAACGAAAGCGCTCGGTTCATAAGTCCAGACTTCATCGATTAGTTCGTTACCTCTACGTCCACCTATGAGGAACGCCTGATCTTCCATTCTGCAACATGCCGTCCGATACATACCTTTAGGCCGTTGCTGGTCTGTTTGTACGGCGCTCCAAGAATTATCGGACGTGGAGTATACATATAAACTGTCACATATCTTTCCCGTGTTATCTAAACCACCAAAAGTCCATAGGCCAAATCCGATACTGAAACATGCTTGGCCCGATAATTTCTCAGGCTGAGACCTTAAGGGCAACCATTCTTTCTTAGAGGTCATATATCCCCAAAACTCATCGGTGTATTCCCTACCCGTGTCACCGCCTAATAAGAATCCCGTGCTATTAGCCAAGGTACAGAAAGAGGTAGATCCCGGTATCCGGAAAGCTCCCTCAAACCTTGCCCCTACTCCAAATATATCCGGAGTTTGGAAGCGAACTTCCTCTCCGTAAGCGATACCATTCTTATTTTTAGCGTAAGCTCTTAAATAATAGCTCGTGCCTCCTCTCAATTCCTTTATCGTACCCGTAAACGCTTGTGTACCGGAAGAAAGAGCTACCGCTCCTTCACAATTACCAAAGGCCGGACTAGGACTAGTTCCCCAACATACACCAGCCTCTGTAACCGGTGAGGCACCTTCGGCTAAGACCTCTCCTCCTACCCATGCGGTACCGTTTTTAATAGTAGACACCTCCTTTGTATTGACTGTAGGCAACTCACTTTCCAGAATCGTATGGATACCTTCGCCTGCGCTATAGGTAGTACCTAAAGCGTTTGTCGCATAAGCACGTACGTAATACCCTTTCTGCTGTTGCATATCATAGATTTTCCCGGCAAATTCTCCGATACCCGCTCCGCAAATAATCGTATCCCCATTTTCTATTGTCGGTGATTTATCAGTACTAAAGCAGAAACCACATGCCGTGATCGGAGAATCTCCCTCGCTTATTATTTCCATGGAGAACTCCGCATAGGTAAACTCTGTCGCTATTTTCTTGAATTTGTTATCATCTAATACAGGACGACCATTCGTAGTCTTAAAGGTCTCGACTTTCGCCCCGTTATACTCACCATATTTACTTTTTGCGTAAGCTCTAACGTAATAGGTAGTTTCCGGTTTTAAATCGGAGATCGTACAATAGAACGAATCGGCTTCCATGTCTATACGAATCGTGGAGTCAGATGCTGAAGGCTCCGGATTCAGCATTAAGTAAATACCCCTTTCCTCGATTTCGGCTTCTCCTTGTTTGGTTATCATACCTCCGCATTGAACGGAAGTAGACATCACGTTGACTGGAAATAAGGTCTTAACGCTTCCTAATCCATCTTTCGTCTTAAAAGGTAAAATCTCTCCATAAGCGGTATCTACCGCATTGATCGCATAGGCCCGGATATAGTAATCCAGATCATTGGTTAAGCCCTCGATCGTAGCCTCATATTTTACCTTACGCTTGGATACGGCTTTTTTATTTTTCTCTATCACAGTAAAGGTAGATTCCGTGCTCCAACAAAAACCGGCCTCTGTCACGGGAGCGCCGTTTTCTTGCAGGACCTCCCCCGATACTGTCACTGAACTAGCCGTGGACTTCAATATCTCGTCTGTCTTAACAGACGGTTTTTTAGCGTTTCGAATGCCACCATCTATATCCGGATCATTCACGCATCCGGCCATTAATAAAGCCGCAAATAGAATAGAGAAGAGTGAGTATATATGTTTCATAAATAATCAATATTAAAAGAATACACCTAAGCCAGCGTTTAGATCCAAGTACTTAAAATTAACCGTGTTGCATCCAACGCTAATAAATACAGAGTTCGTTATTTTCATCATCAAGTCAACCTCGGCAGCGACCCCTTTGTATGAGGAATCAATATTCCGGCACCATACCTCTCGTGTACTGTCGTAGTTTTCATAGGAATGGGTCGTGAACGAATGTAGTAAAGCTCTTTCACCATATCCCAAACCAACGGAGGCATATAACCACGGAAAGCATTTTACGATTAAACCGGCCGTTCCGGCTATACTATTTGTCTTCGAGGATTTACCTGTATTAAGCTCATAAGATTCCCCTTCCGAATTAGAGAACTTAATAATCTGCCCTTGGTTATTACATTCGTCCGTATAATTCATAAAAGACATATTCGTCTTGAAACGGACATACCAACCGAAGCGTTGCCCCATACCTCCTACCGTGATTCCATAAGGAGATTCGATCGAATACGAGTATCCCGCGAAAAACTCCATTCGTTTCTTAGGGGATACCGCCGCGGAATCTATTGGTTGGGCCGCCGGTTCCGCCGGCTTTAACAATATCTCTTGGTATTCTTTCCAATAGGTTGCTAGCTCCTCACTTTTAGGGGTTCCGATACCTTCCGAATAATAAATGATTAATTTAGAGATGGCATCCGGATCATCTTCCGTAGCTTTGACCGTCAGGCAGTTTAAACATTTATTCATCAAGCTACGCATGGAAGGCCGCATTCGCTCGTTGGAAAGCCAAATCGTAGTCAGCTGATCAATACTGTATGCGTCGCATTGCGATACGCCTTCCTCGTACCACATTTTAGCGTCACTATAATCAAGACGTTTCATCGCTTCATCTCCCTTACGGTTGTATTCCGTACGCTGTTGCGCCAGCAGTCCGAGGGGAAATACCGCACATATCATCAATATCCAAAGTCTTTTCATATAATAGGTAAATACATGTTTAGTTGTTCATAATATTACAATCAATAATAAGTAAGGCCTTCGCTAATCAATGATCCGTCAGAATTATAAATATCAAACAAATTGTCTTCCCGTTCGAATGCCCGGCCGTTATCCGCGATACCGACACTTAGGTATTTGCAAGGAATACGTTCCTCGGCTTTCGAATCGATCGCCCCGTATCTGTTATTTGACTTCTTGCGTACGATCTTATATCGTCCGAAAGCCATTTTCTCCTCATACAGGGCCTTTTTGTCCGCTATACGTTTCTCCTCGGTTTTCTCATCGCAAGCGATGATCAACCGGACTACCTCTTCCGTAAGTTTCGTATCCTTTGCCTCCGACAAATCTTTCTTAGCTCCCGAATAATCAGCTTTGGCCATTTTTTCCTTACCGGAGGCGATTAACGAGTTATATTTCTCATTCATCTCATTTTCCGATGGCTGATCCGGGAGAACATTCTCTTCTGTCGTATGCTCTGTTTCCATAGGTCGTTTCTCTTCCACTTTAGGCTCTTGTTTCTCCGCTTTCTTTATCTCAGAGATAGGAGGTTCCGTATGTAGAACTGGGTGATCTGGCATTTCTACTTCTTTTGAGACATTGCTATCCGGCTCCACAGCTGAAGGTAAATCAATACTCTCGACAACCTCTTTTGTGGGCCTATTGCTATGCACTAAAAGAGCCGTAGCGGATCCTACAACGACAAATATAGCGATTCCGATAGGAATTATTTTCTTTCTGGAATTATTCTTTTCTGTTATTGGCTCCACGGCAGGTGGATTAGCCACATTGACAACAGTCTCTTCATCATCCGATCCTACTAATTTAGAATCTACAGGTGATGAATAAACCACCGTTGTTTCCTCATTCACAATCTCGGGAGATGGACTTGGGACAACCTGAACTTCCTTTTCCGCTTGAGAAAAATCCAAAGACGCCAACATCTCGCCCACCGTCTCAAAGCGATCCGCAGGAATGATTTGCATCGCTTTTATGATAACAGCCTCTGTTTTCGGGCTGATCGCCGCATTGATTTCAGAGGGGTTTCGCAAAGGACGTGCGGCACGTAGTATAGATTCTGTAGGGATTGTTCCCGTTAACAGATTATACATCGTGGCTCCCAAGGAATAAATATCCGGACGGGGCGAGAACACTTGTGTTCCTTCGTTATCGTATTGCTCTATGGATGCGAATCCTTTAGAAAGGGTTAACATCGTAGTGCTGGTCTCTTCCTGCTCGATATCGTAACGTTTGCTGACTCCGAAATCGATCAAGCGGGCGTTCCCGTTCTTATCGATCAAGATATTGCTAGGCTTGATATCCAGATGCAAGATACTCTTATCATGAACGAATTGTAACGCCTCGCCAATTTGCCGTACATATTTAAGGACCGTAGCTTCGGGCAATATCCCGTTTTTCTCAAGCATATATTTTAGCGAGAAGCCGGAAATATACTCCATGGCAATATAAGCCGTATTGTTTTCCTCGAAAACCTCCAACACGTTTACGATATAGGGATGGTGAACTTCCGATAGGATCTTTGCCTCTTTGATCAGTTTTTCCTTGAACTTGTTAAATAAGACCTTTCCCGTCTCCGAATGTACTTTTACGGCTTGGGAACCGGGTTCTCTATAACAATAATCCTTGAAGAAATATTCCTTGACACAGATAGGGACCTCCGTCTTTACGGTACCTAAAGATCCTTTAACCTCTGTGTACCAAACTCCTCTGTAGGTTATGCCAAAACCACCTTGACCAACCACATGAGTAAGTCTGTATTTTCCGTTTTGAAGAAGATGTCCGTCTGGCAGATTCATAACCTTGAATAATTCCATTTAATCTGCCAAAAGTACGTTATTTATATAAAAGAATAAAGAAAAGAGAGAATATTTTGCTTAAAACCCATGCTATCTTCCACTTTTTGAATAGTTATGATATAAAAAGAAAAATTATCCCGAGTCTTGCCGTCACAGGCTTCCATGAGAGCGTCCTTTATTTCCGGAACAGATAAACGACCATTAAATATCTCTGCAATCTTTTCATTCTTCAGTCTTTCAAGAACCCCGTCCGTACAAAGAAAGAGGAAATCGTCGGGTTGAATATCGTTCAAGGTAATAATGTCCGCTTCTGTTGGAGTATGAGTGCCTTGTATAGCCCGGATAATCACATTCCGCTGGGGGTGGGTTAACGCTTCTTCCGGAGTGATCTTACCTAATTTAACCAACGAATTTACCAATGAATGATCTTCTGTTTGATATAAAATCTCCCCCTTCCTCAGATGATAGATCCGGCTATCTCCGATATGAGCCAATACGATTCCGGAAGAAGCGATATAGGCCATGGTGAGCGTAGTAGCCATACCCATCGCTTCCGGATGCTCTTGAACATAGGAGTCGAAACAGACTTCCGCATAATGTACGGCTTTATGGATAAACTCTGGCGTGGGATCATCCTTTAGGAACGTAGAAAAGAAAGTTTGTATGGACTCGCAAGCTAATGAGCTGGCTACCTCCCCTTTCTCGGCTCCACCCACACCATCGCAAACCATAAACAATTTTTGGTCAAGGGTCACTTGTTCGGGAAGCGGGTAAATGGAATCCTCGTTATTCGATCTGCCTCCTTTTTCCGTAATAGCACATGGCTTACCGATCGTTATAATCATAACAAATGAGTTTTATTCATTAAAACGTAAGACGGTGCGACCAATAATAATCTCGTCATTATCATTGAGCACGACCACCTCGCCATTCTCTAGGTAACTGTTATTATATAACGTATGGTTTTTACTATTATTGTCGGTAAGGAAATGTTTATATCCACCTTTTGAATCTTTTTTCACCTCAATGCAAATATGCTCGCGACTCATCGTGCGATCAGCCGTGATAATTGGCATCGTAGCTTGTGAGGCGTTCGACTTCCGGCCAATGACAACCTTCCCTTCGTGAAGAGGAAACGCTTGTTCAGGTGTATCGGCGTCTGGAAGAACCGTCAGTCTGCCGATTCCAGTCTTGACAGGTGTCACTAAAATCGTATCGGAATCGACTTCCTGATGATTACTTTTCTCGGATAATAAGGACAAAGGAATAGGCTCTTTGCATTTCGGACACTTAAAGGAGGTAATGCCGAGGGGAATCTTCCCCTCGGCTACCTTTAATCCTACATGGCAATGTGGACATTTAACTGCGATCATACGATAAACGAAATATCTGCGCCATCCATATCCGTAGAGTACAGATCCATCATATCTGTATCGGAAAGCATAACCGTATCGTCCGCCAATGTTATAAAGTCTGAATGATCGAAAGACTCGATGCTACTATCGTCTATAACTATGGCGTCGCCTAGGTCGACACCTCCTCCTTCCACGTCTATTATGACAGCATCCGCTGGCATGACGTCATTGCCGTCTAAAGTTACGAATGTATATTCCTCTTCTTGCATAACCTTTGTTCCTAATATATTAATATTCCGAAAACAAAAGTACAAAAAGCAATGGATTAATAAACTTGTTATTCTCTCTTATAATCAAACATTTGGGTTTCATGTACAAAAGAGGCTGTTTTACTATACGAAAAGAAAAGGCTCATTCTCTCACCCATTTGGCCTTACAGGAAGAAACTGGGCATTGCTTTCGGTTTTTCAATGATTCCCAAGGGATCTCACCCAAGAATGTCCCACATTTCGGGCAAACATAGTCTATCTTAAATTGATTGGCGATATCCTGCAATTGCTGGGGAATCTTGGCCGACTGCTTGGCTCCTAGATAGATTCCTACCGTAGGGGCACAAATCGTTATCAGGAGGCTGATGCCGAATAGCTCCGGGCTACCTTTCCCTAAGAAGCCTATCACGACCCCCACTATTCCGGGCAAAGCAAATGGTAAGGATTGAAATAATCTGGTCTTAAACTGATTAGAGGATTGAATCTTAACTTTTGCTTGAATATAATCATCGTAGACTTTTTTCAATGCGGCAAATTCATCGCTATAATCATTATTGTATTTAAGCACCTCGGAAAGATTTAATACATAGCTATCCCCCAAGCGAATATGATCCGTAGGAGTAACACGTTTCTTTACGATCTGGGCACCATTCACGAACGTACCGTTAGTAGATCCCGTATCCTCCAATAATAAGTTGCCACCATCCTCACGTATCAGACGGGCATGATGGCGGCTTACATGAGGATCGTTTGCAATAAAATCGTTGTCTTTTGCTTTTCCTATCTTTATAATCATCGTCTTATTCCTTTTCCTCTTCCTCTTGAGGCTTTCCCATCTCCTTCTCAAGATTATCTTTCAGCACTTTCAACGGATCCTTGGATATTACCAACTCTTTAGGCTTACCCTCTTCCGTCAATAATAATAAACGCTGCTTAGGGAGATTTATTTGTAAGATATGATTTTTATTTATGATATGACTTTTTCCGACACGCATTAATATCTTGTTACAACCAGCGACCTGCTTCTCTAAGATCTCTTCTATTTTTCCGATATTTATAGCGAAGGTAAATTGGATGCCATTTGACAACAATAGTTTCGTATAGTTCCTGTCTGCTTCAAAATAAAGGATCTGACCAATCTTAATGCGCAACAACTCATCCCTTGTTTTTATAATTAAATACCGCTCCATACGTAGAAATTGTTTTTTCGTTTCTCTTTCAAAAACAAATATACGGTATTTTCTTTATTTAATAGGTATCTTTTGGGGGAAAGATTGGTAAAGTGCACCAAAAACAAGAGCCTTTTCCCTGCTCAGAAGAAACACCGATACGCCCTCCCAGCCTTTCAATTATATTTTGGCAGATAGAAAGTCCAAGCCCTATGCCTTGCTTTTGGTTTCGTCCTTTATAAAAACGATCGAACACATGAAGTTTTATTTCCTCCGACATTCCTTCCCCCGTATCGGTCACGGATAACAGAACCTCGTTCTCCATGGCTTGATATGACAAGATGATGCTACCTATAGAGGTGTACTTAATTGCGTTTGTTATAAAATTGCCAAGAACTTGTTTCAAACGGATACGGTCGGAGCGTAATAAAAAGGAATCCAAAGATGCCGGATAGGTCAAAGCTACTCCTCTCGGTACTTTGATCTGGAAAGAAGCTACCGTTTCTACAATAAGTTGTCTTAGATCAAATTCCATGAAATCAAAGGTCATGGTACCAGACTCGAGCTTAGCCAGATCCAATACATCATTAACGATACCCAATAATAACTCATTATTGGTCTGAATAAGATTAATATACTCTTGTCTTAGCTCACCATCCTCTTCATCCCCTAAAAGAGAAGAGAATCCGACAATAGCGTTTAATGGCATGCGGATCTCATGGCTGATGTTTGCCAAAAAGGAGGATTTCAAACGCTCTGATTTCTCGGCCTTCAGCATTCGTTCTTCCATCGCTTTCAGTTCAGATATATCATAATTCATCAGTAATAGGATGGGGCTTGATTTCTCCAGACCCGCCTCCATTATATCCAGACGAATCCATTTCCATCCCTCGCCATCCTTGACCCGGGCTTCCCGTTGATCATGATCAGTTTCTCCGTGGACAAGTCGGCTCAAGGAAGTTTTCAAGCATTCACGGTCTTCTGGCTTGACATTGGAATATATGCCTACTATCTGGCTCAATGGAGTTCCCGGAACTTCACCCATATTCAGATACCATTGTTCCATCGCCACTCCTTCCCCAGTGGACAAATCATACTTTGCGCAGCCGATCTTGGCACGATGACTTATCTGAGGAAAAAAAAGCTCGAACTCTATGCCTAATGTCGTTTTCATATATATCCGTTCTCATTATATTTATGCAAAAAGAGGGTTTAGCCATAAAAAACGAATGAATTAATCGTTCGTTTTAATTAGTCGTTTATATCGATTATTTTATAGGGAACATATAGGTTTAGTAAAATACCCCAAAAACCGCATCAAAATTATATTCTAAAGTCTTTTTGACTTTCATGAGTAAATGTTTTTTGCGATATTTGCAAACGACTAATTAAAACGAACGATTAAACTAGTCGTTTTGTTGCCTTCCCCACCACTTCAATATCCTGATATATAAGATTATACCATATGACTATAAAAAAATAGAGGGTAGATTGATCACTCAATCCACCCTCCTGCCTATCGTGTGCTTAAACTATTAAAAATCAACCCCTTGATTAGTCTTCTAGAGCCGCTTGCGCCGCTGCGATACGAGCGATGGGCACTCTAAAAGGTGAACATGATACGTAATTCAAGCCAACTTTATGGCAGAACTTAACGGAAGAAGGCTCACCACCATGCTCGCCGCAAATACCACATTTCAAATCCGGACGGATGGCACGACCTTTCTCAGTTGCCATACGAACCAGCTGTCCTACACCATTTTGGTCTAGTACTTGGAACGGATCGACCTTCAAAATCTTCTTCTCTAAGTAAACCGGTAAGAAGGAAGCGATATCGTCACGAGAGTAACCAAATGTCATCTGAGTCAAATCATTCGTTCCGAATGAGAAGAATTCGGCGCTGGAAGCGATACGATCCGCTGTCAATGCCGCACGAGGAATCTCGATCATCGTACCTACCTTGAATTCGATACGATCGCCAACTTCCTTGAATAGCTCTTCGGCCGCGGTACGGATCACCTTCTCTTGTTCCTTGAATTCATATAAGATTCCTGTTAATGGTACCATGATTTCCGGTTTAGCCTCAATACCTTCTTTCTTCAAATCCAAAGCGGCACCTAAAATGGCCCGAGTCTGCATTTCCGTAATTTCCGGATATGTATTACCTAGACGGCAACCACGGTGACCCAACATCGGGTTATGCTCGCAAAGAGATTCCACACGTTTTTGGATCTCCTTAACGGACACGCCCATTGTCTCAGCCATTTCCTCTTGACCTTTCAAATCGTGAGGAACGAACTCATGCAAAGGAGGATCGAGCAAACGAACGGTAACAGGACATCCGGCCATAGCCTTGAAGATACCCTTAAAGTCCTCTTTCTGATAAGGAAGGATCTTCGCCAACGCTTTCTTACGACCTTCAGCGTCCTCGGCCAAGATCATCTCACGCATAGCTTTGATCTTCTCACCTTCGAAGAACATATGCTCCGTACGGCAAAGGCCAATACCAACGGCACCGAAGCTACGAGCGATCGAAGCGTCGTGAGGCGTATCAGCGTTTGTACGAACTTGTAATTTTGTATATTTATCGGCTAAAGCCATTAGCTCCGCGAAGTCACCTGACAACTCTGCCGCTTTCGTCTCGACCTGTCCTACATAGACTTCCCCGGTCGTACCATTGATAGAGATATAATCACCTTCTTTCAAGGTTACGCCATCGACGTCTACAGTCTTGTTCTTATAATCGATATTCAAGGCACCAGCGCCGGATACACAGCACTTACCCATGCCACGAGCCACGACAGCGGCGTGAGAAGTCATACCTCCACGAGCGGTAAGGATACCTTCGGCGACAGCCATACCGGCCAAGTCTTCCGGAGAAGTCTCAATACGGACCATGACAACCTTTTTGCCATCGGCATGCCATTTAGCGGCATCATCAGCGAAGAATACGATCTGTCCGGTAGCGGCACCCGGTGAAGCCGGCAAACCTTTTACCCATACTTTCGCCTGTTTCTCGGCTTTTTTATCGAATACTGGGTGAAGCAACTCATCCAGTTTATTCGGCTCGATACGGTTCAACGCTGTTTTCTCGTCGATCATGCCTTGATGCAATAAGTCGATAGCGATTTTCACCATAGCGGCACCGGTACGTTTGCCGTTACGGGTTTGCAAGAACCAAAGTTTACCCTCTTGTACGGTAAACTCCATATCTTGCATATCCCGATAATGATCTTCCAATTTCTCTTGGATAGCGTCTAATTGCTTATAGATTTCCGGCATGGCTTCTTCCATGGACGGATATTTAGCAATACGTTCTTCTTCTGAGATTCCGGCACGTTCAGCCCAACGTTGTGAACCGATCTTCGTAATCTGTTGCGGGGTACGGATACCTGCTACAACATCCTCACCTTGAGCGTTAATCAAGTACTCACCATTGAACAAGTCCTCACCATTACCCGCGTCACGAGAGAAACAAACGCCTGTAGCGGAAGTATCGCCCATATTACCGAATACCATGGCTTGTACGCTAACCGCCGTTCCCCACTCGTCTGGAATACCTTCCATCTTACGATACAGGATAGCACGCTCATTCATCCAGCTATTGAACACGGCACAGATAGCGCCCCACAATTGTTCATAAGCGCAAGTCGGGAAATCCTGTCCGGTCTGGGCCTTAACGGCTGCCTTAAATTTAGAGACCAATGTTTTCAAATCTTCAACGTCAAGCTCGTTATCTAACTTAACGCCTTTCGCTTTCTTTACTTCCTCGATGATCGCCTCAAACGGATCGATATCCTCTTTGCTTGTCGGTTTCATGCCTAATACGACATCTCCGTACATTTGAACGAAACGACGATAAGAGTCCCAAGCGAAACGAGCGTTGCCCGTCTTACGAGACAATCCTTCCACTACCTCGTCGTTCAAGCCAAGGTTCAATATCGTATCCATCATACCTGGCATGGACGCACGGGCACCGGAGCGAACTGAAACTAACAGAGGATTGGCAACATCACCGAACTTAGAGTTCATTAACGTTTCGATATTAGCGATCGCCTTCTCAACATCCGCTTTCAGCAACTCTACGACTTTATCTTTGCCTAACTCGTAATACTCTATACAAACTTCTGTTGTAATCGTGAATCCCGGAGGAACCGGTACACCAATCAGATTCATCTCGGCAAGGTTAGCGCCTTTACCACCCAGCAGATTTCTCATATCTGCCTTACCTTCGGCTTTTCCATTTCCGAACGTGTAAACTCTTTTTCTTTCCATATTCGACAGTATTGAATTTAGATTCTAGTTTTGTTGATTTCAACTGTTATATTGCTATCTCAACTTTGCAATGCTGCAAATATATGCTATTTCTACTTTGCAAGCACGAATAGCGTTAAAGATTTTTACATGTTTTACAACTATTCTTTACCATTTATATCCAGCAAATGCTTACATTTGCGTGCGGAAGTTTGTTGACGCTTCCATTTCCCATCGGATTTCCCGCCTATCTCTTTGCCCCTTACATATAATTATATGATCTTTTTCTTTTATTTGTGTCTATTTATTTCCAATAGGAAGACTCAGGAGTTTTTTGCTGAAGAAACTTTAGTTTCTACAGCATGAAACTAAAGTTTCTCCCTAGTGGAACTAAAGTTTTTCTATAGCAAAACAAAAGTTTTCCTTATAAGAAATTTTAAGAAACTGCAATATATTGATTTATAAACACATACTATACATCCCTTTCTGTCCATAATCATATCTTCATCAATCTTGATAGAATAACGAGAACTGTTTGCCGGACTCATTTAAGTATATAGAACGAAGCTCTTTGTTCTTAGCGGAATTGTAAGTATTTTCGCGAAGCGAATTTAAAACTTAACGACATTGGCAAGAAAGAAGAAACAGTTGCCTATATTAGAAAAGGTAACCATTACGGACGTAGCCGCCGAGGGCAAGGCTATCGCGAGAGTGAACGATATGGTGGTATTTGTACCCTTCGTCGCTCCGGGAGACGTGGTTGATATTCAACTGACCCGTAAGAAGAATAGTTATGCGGAGGGGAAACCTGTATATTTCCATGAGTACTCGGCCAAACGTGCGGAGCCGTTTTGTGAGCACTTCGGTGTCTGTGGAGGTTGCAAGTGGCAACATCTTCCCTATGAGGAACAACTTTACTATAAGCAAAAACAGGTCTACGATAATCTTACCCGCATCGGGAAAGTCGAAATGGAAGAGAAACTTCCGATCTTAGGTTCCGAGCGCACGACTTTCTACCGGAACAAGCTTGAGTTTACTTTCTCAAACAAGAAATGGCTTACGGAGGAAGAGATCCAGTCCGGTGCTTCTTTCGATTGCATGAATGGTGTCGGGTTTCATATACCGGGGATGTTCGATAAGGTATTGGACATCCATAAATGTTGGTTGCAAGATGATATATCGAACAAGATCCGTCTTTGCGTCAAGGAATATTGCCTATCTCATGAGGGATATCCTTTCTTCGATTTACGGAACCAAGAGGGATTCGTTCGTACGTTGATGATCCGTACGGCATCCACTGGGGATTTGATGGTCGTATTGGTTTTCTTCCATGAGGATGTAGAGCGCAGGGAAGCGTTATTATCTCATCTGGCGGAACGATTCCCGGAAATCACGTCCTTGATGTACGTCATCAACGGCAAATGTAATGACACGATCACCGACCAAGAAGTTCTCGTATTCAAGGGAAAAGATCATATCATCGAGGAGATGGAGGGGCTTCAATTCAAGGTAGGTCCTAAGTCTTTCTATCAGACAAACAGTGAACAGGCTTATAATCTATATAAAGTGGCTAGAGAATTTGCGGGTCTTACCGGAAATGAGATGGTGTACGATTTATATACCGGGACAGGTACGATCGCAAATTTCGTCTCTCGCCAAGCAAAGAAGGTTATCGGCATCGAATACGTACCGGAGGCTATCGAGGACGCAAAAGTGAATTCCGCCTTGAACCATATAGAGAACACGCTTTTTTATGCCGGTGATATGAAAGATATCCTTACGCAGGATTTCATAAACCAACACGGACGTCCGGATGTTATTATTACCGATCCACCACGTGCCGGTATGCATGATGATGTGATCAACACTATTCTCTTCGCCGAGCCGGAACGTATCGTTTACGTTAGCTGCAATCCTGCTACGCAAGCCCGCGATTTGAGTTTGTTGAGCGTGAAATACTCCGTCAAGAAAGTCCGTCCGGTCGATATGTTTCCTCATACACATCATGTGGAGAACGTGGTTTTGCTTGAGAAAAAATAAACATATAATATAATGTATAGGAAATACGTCCCCTTTCTGCTCTTTTTGTTCTTCTTGTATGGTTGCAACGGTAACAAACAAGAGGAGAAAGAGGACGTTTCCGTTTTCGTGGATTTACCGCAACTGAAAGCGGAAGGCGAGATCACGGCGGTGACTTTATACAGTTCTACCTCCTACTTCCAATATAAGATGCAACCCATGGGTTACGAATACGATCTGATAAACGATTTTGCCAAGAGCCAAGGTTTGAAATTAAACATCAAGGTCGCCGAGAATCCTGCCCGTCTGATCGAGATGCTAGAAGCCGGCGAGGTCGATGTTGTAGCCTACCCTATCCCAATCAATAACAAGCTGAAACAAGAGGTCATTTATTGCGGCCGGGAGGATATCTCCAGTCAAGTATTGATACAACGGGCCAATAAAGGCGATAAGCTTCTTACCGATGTCACTCAATTAATCGATAAGAATGTTTACGTAAAGCCTAACACCAAATACTCCGAACGACTGAAGAACTTGGATGAGGAACTCGGCGGAGGAATCCATATCCAAAAAGTGGAAAATGACTCCATTGCTACCGAAGATCTTATCGAGATGGTCTCCTTGGGCGAAATTCCCTATACGATCAGCGATGATAACACCGCCCGCCTAAACAAGACTTATTATTGGAATATCAATGTCGACCTAAAGGTTAGTTTTCCCCAACGTTCTTCATGGGTGGTAAGGAAAAGTAGTCCGGACTTGGCGAAGGCGATCGATGAATGGGCTTCCGATAAAACGGGTAAACATTCTTTCAAGGCAGTTACTAAGCGGTACTTTGAATTAAGCAAGCAACCTTTTACCGCAGATATTCCGGAGGTAAAGAATGGACATATTTCCCCGTATGACCCTTTATTCAAGAAACATGCGAAAAACATCGGATGGGATTGGCAGCTGCTGGCGTCTATTTCCTATCAAGAGTCTCATTTCAATCCTACGGTTGTATCGTGGGCCGGTGCCGAGGGGCTTATGGGAATCATGCCAAATACGGCGAAGGCATTAGGTGTCACCCCGCATGAATTGAAAGATCCGGATACGGGAATCCGTACGGGAGTAGATTGTTTACGGCGCTTCCGTCAAGGTTTTTCTGAGATTACGGATCCTGAAGAAAAAGTCAAGTTTACCCTAGCGGCTTACAACGCTGGGATCGGACATATTTACGATGCGCAGCGATTGGCCCGAAAATATGGAAAAGATCCCAATAAATGGGATAATAATGTAGCGGAATATATTCGTTTGAAAAATGATCCCGAGTATTATAACGATCCTGTTTGCAAGCATGGATACTTGCGTGGCTCAGAAACATATAATTACGTGCGGGAAGTGTTGGAGCGTTATCATTACTACAAGAAAAAGTCATAGTTATAAAAAAATTCATAGCTATGAGTGAAAGTAGTCATAACTATGAATTTTCTGCAAGTAAATGCCACTTAAAAATTATAGGCGACACCTATGCCTAATATTTCCTTGAACTGGACCTTCGCCCCCCGTTTCTCTCCATTATCCTCAAAAGTTTTCACGTCGTTATCATATTTAAGCGTCGTATTGAGTGTAGCGGACAGGAATTTATTAATCTTCATGCTTATCAATACATCCCAATTGACATCGATATTTCCGAATTGATCGCTATAAGGAGTGAAAAAGTCCGCAGTCGTAATCAAGTTCACGTTTTCCATCACGGTTAATTCCGCACGAGCTTTCAGGTAAGCTCCCCATTCCATTCTGAAGCGATCTCCCGGATCGACCCCGAAAGCTCCTAACTCAGAAAGGTAATCATCCTCCACGAAAGTCATCTTCGTGGAAGCCGGAGAAAGATAAACCGAGTAATTGCTTTTGGGACGATATTCCATACCTACGGAGATATTCGAATACGCCGGCGCAAAGAAGTTCGATATATAATGTGTCTTATCCGGATAATTATATCCTTTGGCAAACTGGGTGTTTAAATCTCCCATCAACGTATAATACCATACATTATTGGTGGAATATCCTAATTGGGTAGACAGGGTTATATTATCGGTACTTTTCCTCATTCCCTGCGATTTAGTCTTTGATAATCCGTAATCGAGAGCGAGATTGGTTACCCATAACCAGTCACCGCTTTTATGTGTTAATGCCCCATTCAGATACGCATTTCCGGCAACAGAGTTCTCACCGCCAGCCGACCAATTCGACATCGCCGTTTGCGACAAGTTCAAACCTGTCACACCTTTCAGTACCCATTTGCCTTCCTCATATCCTTTATCATCCGTTTGACTATATGTGATTGTCGTTAATGCGACAAACAATGTCATGAAGAATATACGTTTCATATTGTGATATATTTTATTTCTTAAAAAATAAGACGTCCTATCATTTAAACAGGTTTGATTAATTTTTGTTTAGAAAAGCCTAAAGTTGAAAGGGTGTCACATTTGTTACACCTTTATACGGATAAACCCCTTATTTTTGTATCCGATAATTAAGTAATTTGATTTATGGAACAGTTACATGCACACGAAGTCCTTCATATGATGGAGGGTAATAGTTATTCAGAAGCTTCTTTAAAAGAAGCGATCGTTAAGACTTTTGGTGAGGATCAGCGTTTCTATACTTGTTCGGCGGAAAATATGGATGCGGATGAGTTAATCGTATTTCTGAAACAAAAGGGGAAATTCATGCCTGTCGAAAATGGTTTCACGGTAGATATTACAAAGGTTTGTAATCATTAAAGATTCTACGACACTATCAATGACTTTAGGCTAAATTCTTTTGATTTAGCCTAAAGTTAAAAAAGACTTTCGATTCTACTCAATGGACAATACTATTCCTATAAATAATCGCAAATAATTTTTGCATCAATTCATAATCTTTATCAGAGACATAACTTAGCCTACGGTTACCCGCATGATTTATCATCCAGACAAAAGACTCTATATACTTTAGTATCTTACTTGAATTATCACTTTTTATACGTGACAAATAATCCATTTTTCCTAAAAGATAATTACTCACTTTAAGAACACTCATCTTATTACAAGTTTTGTACTATCAGGTTGTTTTTTATCCATGATTGATCCTATACGGGTAAAAGTGTGAGTCCGAAAACCTACCATACCTGCGGGCCTTCCAACAAACATTCTATAGGCCTTTTATGTTATGGTTATAAAATGGTCTATTTATGCTTACTGTTTTTTTAAATACCTTAGCGACAATAATAAGTGTGACAAGCCTTCTGATTGTCACCTATGGTGCATTAATCGGAGTCATCTCATTTTTCAGAAATGAGCTTAAGCGACTTACTGGTAATTATTCCATTACTAACATAAGAAAACTAAGAGCTGTATTCGGTACATACTTACTTCTCGGACTAGAATTTTTGATAGCGTCAGATATCTTAAAAACAGTATTGGAGCCAACACTTAATGAATTGGCCATTTTAGGTGGAATAGTCGTGCTGAGAACAGTTCTGTCTGTCTTTCTGAATAAAGAGATCAAGGAACTAGAAACTGAAAATAAAGATACCGAGTAGATCCCATAAAGTTTTCAAGGGAAAGTACAGAAAAATGGCGCTTAAGTCTTGCATGAACAGGATTTAAACGCCATGAAGTAAAGTTAGAAAACCAAACCGCTCGGCCTTCACAGGTGAAGCGGAAGTGGATATATTGCCTTAAACTAATACCTTATATTATTACAACCAGATTAAAGGTCATAATGTTTATGCTTTTGATGAATTTCAATAGCCAAAATAAAACAGAAAATAAAAATCCGCATCCAGCGTCACTGCTACATGCGGATCCAAAATAACAAACTCTTACAAGAGTTAGGCACTACATAAAGTTGTATTATACTAATAAGCAGACTGAACCGCATCAAAGTGTTGATTCCTTATGTTGTTTTTTTCTCATCATTTACATATTCCAAAATGTCGCTTGGCTGACAGTCTAATGCTCTACAAATTGCCTCTAGGGTACTAAAACGAATTGCTTTCGCCTTTCCCGTTTTTAAGATAGAAAGGTTAGATAATGTCAAACCAACTCTTTCAGAAAGTTCGTTCAAAGAAATCTTCCGCTTTGCCATCATTACATCTAAGTTTACAATAATAGGCATAATTAAACTGTTAAGTCATTCTCTGATTTCATATCTATCGCATTTTGCAATAATTTTTCAAATACAGCCACGGCTGTCGCAACTACGATAGCGACAAAAGTAGTTACGATACAAATGGCAAGAAAACCTGCGGGGTCATCTTCTGTATTATGGGTCAACCTTATAAATAGTCCTGCCACCACGATTAAAATACTTAGTAAGATCGCACAATGCTTTATGTTCTTTAAATTCTTTACAGAGTTTGTTGAAAATACTTTATTTTGCCCAATATAACCGAGCAACCTAAAAGCATTGTACAACGCAACAAAAAAAGCCATTGACGCTCCATATCCATATAAGATAAATGGATCAGCGTAAGTACTAAATAAATCTAGGTGTGTGGCTCGTCCCTCAGTTAAGGGAAACCAAATCAAAATAATAAGTGCCACAATACCGATAAGAACAATAACTGTTTGAAGAAATGCTGTTGAAATTCTTTTCATGACGTATGATGTTAATTTTAAACGACGTTGCAAATGTAACAAATATTTATTGATAATCAATAAATAAATACCGAAATTCAAAAAACAGTCCCTTTCTCAAGCTAATTAAAAAATCTGGACTTGAATCGCCAGTGTAGTGTCGAAGTACAATGATCTCCCATTTGGAAGGGAGAATGGGAATAGAAGAAAAAAAGAACGCCTACCTAAAAAGTGGTAGACGCTCATTGCATACGGTTATTGGGACAAATATAGAGTATCTTGGATTATCTTATTCATTAATAACTACTTCATCTCTTCTCCCTTTTCATTAAAGATAGCGATAGCCTCCTTGCCCTCGATTACCAAAATCACCTTAAAGAGTTTCCCTTTAGTCTTTTCCGCAACATATACCTCTTGGATCACTGAATCCGGATAAGATTTCTCTATGGATTGCGTAACTACTCCCGGAAGATCCTTTACCTCGACCTTAACAAAGTCATCTTGATTAACCTCACAAGCGATTACCACTGAATCAACACTTGTCTCTGCGGCAAATGCGCTGAAACTACCAATACCCATCATCAATAC
The DNA here is from genome assembly GCF_000012845.1 of Parabacteroides distasonis ATCC 8503. Taxonomy (NCBI): domain Bacteria; kingdom Pseudomonadati; phylum Bacteroidota; class Bacteroidia; order Bacteroidales; family Tannerellaceae; genus Parabacteroides; species Parabacteroides distasonis. Next base: position 1,187,379 of record NC_009615.1, on the reverse strand, counting down.
TACTGCAACTAATACCTTTTTCATGACTCTTGATTTTTAATTAAACAATCTATTCATATTAACGTAATCAATAGATATAGAACAACGGATATGCCAAATTTCGCCTATCTACAGATAGTCATGACACACAACATCTTATATTTTAGCATTAACATATGAATTGGGATATTACGGGATTTTATGGGACATTTTTGGGTAATTATGCCCCAAAAGTCCCAATTCATTGCCATAACCCTTGTAAAACATTTGTGAAACAAATTATCTGTTTTTGAGCAAACAGAGTTAGACAAAAACGATATATTTAGCCATCTAAATTCTATTGAAAGCCAGATTCCATGCGGAAACAAATAAAAATCCGCATCCAGCTTCACAGCTACATGCGGACCAAACAAATAACAAACTCTACTTATATGAAAAAACAAATACTACTAACAAATTATTATACGATGACTACTATCAAGGTGACTTCTGAGTCATTTTATAGTATAACAGAAGATTGTTTGAAAAGGTTCACCAGTAATTTCTTTTAGTCTGAGAGCTTTTCTTTTTATCGACTGTTTGAATATAAAACATTTCAAGCTGCAAATTGTTTTACAAACAAAGATAAAAATGATGATTGATCGGTTTGAGGCATGATTAAGAAGTTATTTTCTATATTATTGTTTATGATAATGCTTTTTGCCTTCCGGATGAATGCGGAAGCGGATGAGGAACACTTTTCTAACGGTTCCTATCGTTAGCGCACTAGAATTAACATTAAATGAAAACGCTTCCGACGCTATGGTTGGTGGAGCGGTTACTCAAAACGACAAATTTCAAGTAAAATACGGCGATTACTCCTAAATCTTTAGGGATAATCGCTTTTTCATGAATAGATTTCAAGTAAAATTAGGACATTTATCCAATTATATCCGTAATTTTAGCCCAATTAAATCAATAGCAATTATGGAAAGAATCGTTAATCATCCTATTTTAACAATTCCACAAGAGGGAGAACACACTTTTTTATTCAATGGCAAACCCGTAACGGGAATGAAGGGTTTTACCATCGCCGCCGCCTTACATCAGGCCGGCTATCCAGTACACAGTCATAGCGTAAATGGCCGCAATCGTTCGCTGAATTGCGGTATCGGTAAATGTGGCGCCTGCGAAATGCTGGTAGACGGAGAAGTAAAGCGTATCTGTATTACGAAAGTAGACAATGTAAAGGAAGTATCGGAAATAACAGTACAGAATTATACGACAGATTCCCAAATAGAACCCAGAGAAGAACCGGTAGAGATCTATCGAACAGATGTGGCCATCATTGGTGCCGGCCCCGCTGGATTAGCTTGTAGGGAAACCTTAAAAGAACTAGGCTTGAACAGCATCGTAATCGATAGCAATGATAAGATCGGCGGTCAATTTTTGATGCAAACCCATGCATTTTTCTTTTTCGAGAAAGAGCGGCGCTTTGGGGGTATGCGTGGTTTCGATATCGCGAAAACTTTAGCCGGAGACGACCACTCTGGTATTTTCTTACATTCTACGGTCTGGGATATCCTACAAAATAAGCGTATCGCCGTAAAAGACATGCTTAACCATAAAAATTTCTATGTAGAAGCTCAAGCCTTGATAGTCGCTACCGGTGCGGTTCCTTTTATGCCGACCTTCGAGAATGATGATGTGCCCGGAGTTTATACAGCGGCAGTCGTACAGAAAATGATGAACGCTGAATTCACGTTACTCGGCAAAAACATATTGACAGTAGGCGCCGGTAATATAGGTTACCTAACGTCCTACCAATTGATGCAAGCCGGAGCGAAAGTCAAGGCTATTTTAGAGGCGATGCCCCATGAAGGTGGATTTCCGGTACAAGCGAATCGAATTCGCCGCCTTGGCATACCTATTTATACCTCTCATATGCTTTTGAAAGCCATTCCAAACCTGGATCGGACAGGTATCACCGGCGCGGTTGTCTGCGAATGCGAGAACTTCAAGCCAATCCCGGGAACAGAGAAAGTGATCGATGGTATTGATGTCATTAATATATGTACAGGATTGATTCCCGACAACCAATTGCTAACCAAAGGCCAATATACATTTGGAAAACGTTGTGCCGGCGTAGGTGATGCCGTACGGATCGGAGAAGGTACTACCGCCGTACTAAGAGGAAAGCAAGCCGCTTATGAGATCGCCCAAGAGCTAGGCGTACGTTTCAACTACAACGATTACTTACAAATATCTAAGGAATACATCGACTCCCAGCAACATCCGATCCGCATCAAGGAAGAGTCCCCAAGGCCCACTCCCGAGCGTCAAGCCCAACGCCCTTTCGTTCGCTTGGATTGCTTATACGGTTTCGCTTGTAACCCTTGCTCTTTCGCTTGTCCTCAAAAGGCAATCACCAAAAGCTCCACCAGCGTAACGCCCGAGATCGATTACGAAAAATGTACCGGCTGTATGCAATGCGTATCCCATTGTCCGGGGCTGGCTATTTTCGGCTACGATACCCGGAAGCAAAACTTATTCTTACCGGTAGAATACGAGGTAGAAGTAGGTGCCGAGGTGTGGCTTGTCGATGATAACGGGAAGAAACAAGGCGAAGGTATCATTGAGAAAGTATTAAAGAAGCCGACAAAAACAAACGTGGCCCGTGTGAAAGCGGCAGGAATGGAAAACGATGCCTTATTGAATATCACAGGATTCATCGTAAAAGAAAACTATCCGGAGGAGATCGACTTCAAGCAAGAGCCGGAGTGTGAGTCGGAGACCTATGTTTGCCATTGCGAGGACGTATCTTTGGACGAGCTACTTTCCGCCATTGGGGATCGTAAATATATCTCCGTCGACGAGGTAAAACATATCACCCGCCTAGGAATGGGGCCATGCCGTGGAAAACGCTGCATACCCCGCCTACGCATGAAACTAAGGGAAAAAGGTATCGAACTGGTAGGCGACGCTACCCCCCGTGCTCCCCTATCTACTCGCTTCGTCCTAGGGGAAATGTATCCACAGCGTCAGATAGCGGATACCTATAAAGTAGATTCTGGAAAGCAGGTTCGTAAGACGGAAGTCTTAATCGCCGGCGGAGGTATAGGTGGTAGCGCATTGTTCCGTTATTTTGCGGAAGCCGGTAAAAAGACCGTGCTTATTAATGCGGATCGAGGATCATCATGGCGTAATATCGGTGGTGGTCGTCCAGCGTTCTCGATCCCCGAATTAGCGGAGATCGCCCGTAATAACCAAACGATATTCGAGGAGACACAAAAAGAATACGATATCCATTACCGTGAGATACGCTATATCACGTTCGCCCACGACGAGGCTACCTACAATGATCTGGAACGTTCCTGCGGTTGGTCCAACGCTTATTTGATCGACAAGAAAGACTTTCAGAAAGAGGTATCCCCCTACTTCAACACGAACCAAAACACCTATTTCGCCGCACAAATCTCCCAGCATTGTTGGCAAGCTACCCCGGGGCGTGTGATAGACTTTATACGAAACAAAGGCAAAGAGCGGCAAGGTGAGGTTTGGGAAGACACACACCTAGTGGAAGTACACAAAAACGGTAGAAAATATCACGTCTTATTATATACGCATGATAAGCGATACATCGAATACGAATGCGATCATTTCGTGAACGCCCTCGGTTATAGCGCCGAGCGTTTCGCCCGCATGCTAGGCCTTTACACCGGCCTCTATCCGGTCAAGCACCAAGCGTTGATTACCCATCGCCTACCGAATCTGGGTAAAAACGGGGATATCCTCGATATGTTGATAGACCGCCGGAAACGTAACGACTTCTCCGCTGTCTACGGTCAGCAATTCGCCGAGACCGGACAGATTATCGCTTGCGCCTCCCCCGCTGTCGACGCTAAAGCGGAGATCAGCAACTTTGATGAGTTGAAGTTTAATACCCGTCGTTTCATGGAGATCATCTCCGAGGTGTTCTGCGATTGGATTCCATCGTTAGCCACAGTACCCGTACAAGCCACATGGTCCGGTTATTATGTAGAGCCTCGCTACATTATCGATCCGGATAACGGACTATTCGTAGGTTTGCAAGGTCACGGCTTCATGCTCGCTCAATACTTGGCTAAACTATACGTAGATAAAGCGTTAGGCCGTACCGTTCCGGATTATATGGAGCGATTGAGGCTCGATGGAGACGGAATTAGTGAGAAAGCTTTCAAATAAACTATAAATAAAATAAAGCCTCCTCTACCACAATTGGTAAGGGGAGGTTTTGATAAAACCAATCTTTTCTATTTTCGTTATTCTATATCCATAAATAGTAATCATATGAATATAGAAACAACAGACAACTCTCCTTTGCTACAGGAATGTATAGAAGAATTGATCAATAGTAAAATCGATGAGGGGAAAGGAAGAACCGCTGGGAATTATCGAAGCGCATGGAATAAATTATCCACCTTTTTAGGTCCGAGGGTAATGGAATTTATATTTGCCGACTTAACGACCGATTTTCTTCATCACTATCTTTTATGGTTGATGCAAGGGGAAGACGGGAAACAGGCTCCCTTGAAACCGGGTAGTTTGGACTTCTACATTCGTAATCTAAAGACAATGTACAACAAGATCGCCCAAGATAAACAAATGGATGTTCCGAGAGAAAGCCCGTTCTCTGGCCTGCAGATAAAGGTCCCACCCACCCGGAAAAGGGCTTTGCCAAGTCTCGACCTACAAAATCTGGCGACTCTTGAGCGGCCCAAAAACCCATACGCCTGTACGGCCCTTCACTTGGCTCTTTTCTTATTTTACGCTAGAGGTATGTGCTTCGTGGATGTCTTTAATCTGCGACACAGCAATATAAACGATGATTATATCCACTACGTACGTAGCAAGACTGGCGTAGCGATGCAAGTAAAGATCACCCCCGAGATAAAGAACATCATATTCTCTTATCGGCGTTTCAATAACCCGTGGATATTCCCTTTCTTACACGAGAAAATCAGCGGAGAGGGAGAAGTCACGGCTCAGTCCGCGCTTCGGAGAGTGAACCGCCACTTAAAGAAAATGGGAGAGCAATTACACTTCGAACAGCCATTCACTACCTATGTGATGCGGCATAGCTGGGCTTCCATGATGCTGGAGGCGAATTCAGAAATCGGCATTATCAGCCAATCCTTAGGACATATGTCCCTACGGACTATCGAGATCTATCTTGGCCGGATATCAGTATCTAAAATAGACAGGGCCTCCGATAATATGTTGAACAATTTGGTTCGCAGCTCTTCCACTCGACAAAGAAGTAAAAATAAGGTGATGGCTTTAAGAGACAATCGGCAAGAAATGCAAGAAGCTCATTTCCTCGATTGCCTCTAAGTTATTCTCATTTATTTAAGATAGTTCATGCAGGAATGCCAAAGGGTAGATTCGTCAAGGCATTCCTGCACAGCCCTTAGAATGGATACTATTTCTCTTCACCAAAATTAACGGTATTCTCGACATTGTCCACATCATCAAAGACAGCCACGTTGCCGTTTGTTATCGTTACACGGAGGTCGGCACTATTAGGGCCGGCGATATTCACCGTCAGCTTATAATGATAATCTTGATAGATATTGTAATCGGTCACCAAGTCACCCCAAGATAGAATTTATACTATTTATCCGTCATTCTGAGAGTTGTCTCTTTCTGCGTAAGAAAGAGACATTTTTTTTCTCCATACTTCTTTATTCTCAATCACTTCTGTTTTTCGATTCATTTTACATTATCGTTTATTTTACCGTTTGTCTCTTTACATCTCACTACTCATTTAACATTTAGGACTTACTGTCCGAAACGGCACGCACGAGGTAGCACGATTCCCGACGGGGGAACCGTGTAAAGATCCATACATGCAAACTTCATATTGTTACATGACGTTGAATTGATAAGGACTAGGAAATACGAAGGCGCAGACATCTTGCCGTTATGTCCGTGCCTTTATGATTGACTAAACCGTGATCGCAATATTACGATCCGTGGTTTAAATGTCTAATTGTTTCGATTTTGTCTATATTCATTAGGTGTAACCCCAACCATTTTCTTGAACCAACGGCTGAAATGTTGCGGATATGGAAATCCCAATTCGTAGGATATCTCGCTGATGGATTTGGTGACATCGAATACACGCTCTTTCGCTATATCGAGCATCTTCTGCTGGATATGTTTCAACGCAGAAACACCGGTTTCCTTTTTCAGAAGGTCGCTTAGATAGTTAGCCGACAGGCAAAGCTTGTCGGCACAATACTGCACGGTGGGCGTACCTTTACTTATGGGAAGATTGGACGCAAGATAATCATCCAGCGTTTGCTCAAATCGGGCTAAGATGTCAAGATTCACATTCTCCCGCGTTTCGAATTGACGGTCATAGAACCGCTCACAATAATCAAGTAGGAGTTTTATATTGTCTGTAATCAGTGATTTCGTATGCTTGTCTATGGGATGGAGCAATTCTTCTCTGATTTTGCACATGCAGTCAATAATGGTTCGCCTTTCCTGTTCAGACAAGTGGAGTGCTTCATTGGCGGAATAGGAGAAGAAACTATAGTTTTTGATGAATTGGGCTAACGGAGTGTTACGTACCAGTTCGGGATGAAAAGCGAGCAGCCATCCACCGGGTTGATGCAACTGACCGTCATCGTCAGACCCCATGACCTGCCCCGGAGCGAGAAAAAGCATCGTGCCTTGCTGATAGTCATAGATGCTACGACCATATTTGAGAGTACCACAGTCCGGGTCTTTCATCAAGATAGCATACAAATTATAGAGTTTCGGACAGAAATGTACCGGATTAGCCTCTCGCGCATCGATGACCGTAACCAGCGGATGCAACGTTTCCATACCGAAATAATCGTTGTATTGCTGCACAGTGTCTATTCTCTTTATCTCATTCATCTTCAATTGTATTTGGCTTCGATTGCAAAGATAACCTTTTCTTTCATACGTTTCTCACCGTCCGATGAAATTGGTTATTATATCTGTGGAATTGATACAGTCTACACCCCAAATAACCGCTATTTTTGTAACTAAAAACTTTTAAATAATAATTATATGGGAACAAGAAAAATTATCTGTATGGGAAGCTTATTCTTCTTGTCTGTAGCCATTCCCTACGAAAGGCAGACAAGTATTAGGGGTGGCTGTTCCCGGACCATTTGATCAAACTGAAATTGAAAAGCGAGAAGATGTGTTGGTATATACAACACCTGTACTCCACACAGCCGTAGGAGTGACAGGAATGGTGGAATTAAAGTTGTATGTATCTTTCAAGCAATTACAGGAAAGTCGACGAAGCTAGCTTACTTTAAAACAATGGATGTAAATGGAAAAAATTCATAACTATGAATGAAGAAAAACATAGTTATGAATTGAAAATTTCATAGTTATGATTTTTCAGTATCAAAATAGGCAAGTAATTCTTCTATCGTTTGGGTGATATAGGTACCGCCGGAAGTCTCATGGATGATAAAGTGGGTGGTCTTTAAATCGCCAGTCTCAATCCAAATATTCGATTCCACTTCCCGATTCGCCAAAATTCCGTTTCGCTGGAGCCCTTTACGCACCATAGCGTATTTCTGTCCATGTCCAACGAGGCGAATCTGTCGAGAGAATTGATTATCTATACGGAATAATCCGGTATCCTTATCGAAAACAATCCCTTTCCGGGCGAAAAAGTTGCTTAGATGACCACTCAATGCCAAATCCTCGGGAGTACCGGTAGAGATACCATTCGCTTTGTCCATTAACCAGATCTTATCCGATATCTGAAGAGCCAGCTCCAAATCGTGAGTGGACATAAATATCGTCTTATTCGTTTTCCGGGTTAGATGATGGAGTAATTGCATAATCTCTACCTTGCTGGGGAAATCAAGGAATGCGGTAGGTTCATCCAAGTAAATAACCGGAGTCTCCTGAGCGAGCGCCTTAGCGATCATCACTTTCTGGCGTTCTCCATCCGATAAGGTATGGACCATGCGGGATGCTAGTTCCTCAATGCGGACAAGGGCGATGGATTCTTCCACGATCCGCTTATCATCCTTGCTCAACTTACCCCAGAAGCCGGTATACGGGCTACGTCCCATCCCGACCAATTCCCGTACCAACATATTCCGGATCTCACATTTATCGGTCAGCACGACACCGATCGTGGTGCTCAATTCCTTATCGGAATAAGTATCTATATCTTTTCCTAGGACCAATATTTCCCCATCTAATTTAGGTTGGAAAGCCGATAACGTGCGCAATAAAGTAGACTTCCCCACCCCGTTAGCACCCAGCAAACAGGTTAATTCACCACTATAGATCGTAGAGTGTATACCTTTAGCTACCAGCTTTGTACTACTCTTAGAATGGTAACCGATCGAAAGTCCGTTAATATGAATCGTATCTTGTTTCATCTTGCTCGTTCAATTCATTCTTACGTTTTCTAAATAATACTGAGGCCACTACTGGAGCACCTACTAAAGCGGTTACCGAGTTGACAGGTAACGCTCCCTCGAACCCCGGCATACGGGCGATCAAATTACAGATCAACGCCAACGCCGCACCGGCGAATAAGACCGCAGGCATTAAAATCCGATGGTCGGAAGTTTGAAATATGGCCCGGCATAAATGCGGAACGGCTAGCCCCAAGAAGATAATAGGTCCGCAATAAGCAGTGACAATCGCCGTAAGGACCCCAGCCGAGGTGATAACCAACAAACGGGCCCGCTTGATATTAAGTCCCAAATTGCGTGCGTAGCTATCCCCAAGAAGCATCAAGTTCATGGTCTTGATAAGCAGGAACGAGAGAGGGATCAAGATTGTCATAAGAATCACGAACAACGTCATCTGATTACCGGAAACACGGGCGAAACTACCCAATCCCCAAATCACGTATGCACGGATATCCTCCTCGACGCTAAAGAATTTAAGTACACCGATCACGGCGTTTGCCACGTAACCGATCATCACACCGATAATCAACAACGTGACATTTCCTTTTACCTTTTGGGAAACATACACGATCAGCGCCATCACGGATAAGGAACCGATCACGGCCGCTATCGATAAGGCGATCTCCCCCATAAAACCAAGTTTACTCAAGGCAACGCCCCCTAAACTACCGCTTAACAACACCACGAAAGCGACACCCATGCTCGCTCCCGAACTGATACCTAAGACCGAAGGTCCGGCCAATGGATTACGGAAAACGGTTTGCATCTGTAAGCCGCTGATGGATAAGCCAGCTCCCGCTACCAACGCTGTCAATGCCTGTGGTAGTCGGGATTTCCAGATAATATTCTGCCATGTAATAGGCTCATTTCCTAAATTCCAGATAATATGCCAAACCGATTGAAGAGGAATAGAGACTGACCCCAACACCAAATTCAAAAAGATTAGAACAAAAATAGCCGTGACAATCGCCAGCATCCATAGGGTATTTGAATGTCTCATCAGTGTTCCTTATTTAAGTCGAGAATAATAGACCGACTCATGATCCGGTAATAAATCCGGATGAAAGATATGAAGCAAATCCGCTAGGACGATCTCCGGTTCTGTCGGCATACTCTCATAAAACGGCGTGTTCTTCATATTACAATAGATAATTCCTTTCTCCCGGAACGCACGGAAATCCTCATAACGAGGATCTTGCTCTTTCAATGCCTCATAGCTGAACGTTCCCGGGAAACTATTCACGATACGCCAATAATCAGCGTCGTCCGCTTGGTTATAGACCGTCTCGAAGTCTAATGTAACACCACCGGATCGCTCATCATCTTTCAAGAAATAATCAGCGCCGGCATCCTTGAAAAGTTGCGCTAAGAAGCTCTTTCCTCCTACGGCATACCAGTTTCCACCCCGTAACTCGCCACTAAAAACGATCGGACGTTTTTTAACCTTACCATCCGCCGTAAGTTCCTTTAATTCATTATACCTCTTCTCGATGGTGGCGAAACGCTCATTGCCATCTTTCTCTATCCCCAACAGCAAGCCTACGAACTTGATCCACTCGGCCTGTCCCAATGGCGTAGTCTCCTTATAACCCAAATGGGGAATCAAGGGAATACCCACGTCTTTCAGCATCTCATAGCCTCCCCGCTTGAATGGCGATACAAGGATCAAATCAGGATTCACGCTCATGATAACCTCGTTATCGAAATTCCCCTCGATACCGATCTTAGCGGTTTTACCTTCTTTCAGGCGTTCGTTCATCTCTTTATTGAACAAATGCCGTGTACTGGTAATCCCAACGACCCTATCCAAGGCACCCAATTTAATAAAGTTCGATAATTGCAGGGAAGTCATACAGATAACGCTTCGGATAGGAAGCTCTATCACCGTATAATCAGCGGGAATCCCCGTGGGTTTCGCACCTCTTTTCACGAACGCATAATGAAACGTGGTGCTTTCCTCATTTTGAGGATCTTGGATATCAGCCAAGAGATATTGATCCGCATAGGTAAGCTTGAATCCTTGGGCGTATAAAGGCTTAACCTGCTCTTGCGAGAACGCAGATTGCTCTACGGAAGCCGTCTTCCCTATTTCTCCTTTTTCACGGATACCTGAAGTACATGATAAAGTCAATACCGATAAAAGCAAGCATCCACCCGCTATAAACTTATTCATAATCCTTGTTTAATTGACAGTTGATCATTGACAGTTACTCTCGTCCTGCTCCACGGGACAGCAACATTTATTTATGAACCGGCAGGTCTTCTGACTTACTTCCATTCAGGACGCCTTCCCGATTACAAAACCAGTGGCCAAGGTATTGTCCGAATGTTTAAAAGTTCACAGCAGCGTGGTCTGTCCGGGATTCTCACCCGGTTCCCTTTTAATCCGCCTCCCGGAAAAAGAGATAAGCGGAGCCTGTTACAGTGACAAAAGTAGTAAGAATATTTGTATACATCCACAATTTTAAGGACTTTTGCGTTTCAAATAAAAACAGATACACATGAATCATCCTATTCACTTCGTCTCATTAGGTCCCGGTGATCCGGAATTAATTACGCTGAAAGGGCTTAAAACATTACAAAAGGCTGATATTATCTATTGTCCTGCTACACAAGGCAAGCATGGAATCATATCTCGGGCGACGGATATATTGAAAGCTATTGAGGTAGACGAATCCTTGATCCATCCGTTTATTTTGCCAATGAGTAAGGAACGGACAGATGCGTTAAACGCTTATAACGAATTGTTTCTGGATGCCCAAGCTGAATATTTGAAAGGGAAACAAATCGTGATCGTCGCCGAGGGAGACGCTGGTTTTTATTCATCTATACAATATGTATACGATAAATTCGAGGAAACAGGAATCCCGGTAGATCGAATCGCAGGAATTCCGGCATTTATAGCGGCAGGTGCCTTGGCCGGGATACATATCGTAAAACAAGAGGAGCAAATTAACGTAATCCCCGGGACTGCGTCGTTCGATGAACTTTCGGCAAAAATAGAAAATGGAATGATCATCGTCATCATGAAATTACCGGGTTGCCAAGAGGCTATTCATACTTGTATCCGGCAGTATGCGGATAAGGCGGTTTTTCATTATTTCGAGAATGTAGGAACAAGAAAAGAATATTATACTACTGATATCGCCACTATACATTCCAAGGATTTCCCCTATTTCTCCCTACTGATTATCCAACCTCGCTAAAAGAAGAAGGCTGCCCGGAGAGTAACCAAACCCGGACAGCCCATCTTATTACGCTACATGCAATATATGCTTAAGCTGATCGATATGGAAACGAAGTGTATCCATATAAGGTTTCACTGAATTATGGTACATGACCGCTTTTGCGTGCATATCTTCCAACTCGCTTACTTTACGGTTCGCCTCACGCATTTTACAAGCGTTGTAGCGAATACCCGATACATGTCCTTTGATATCCTCGATCGCTTGGTTTCCCCGGTTGAAGATAGACTCTGCTTCTTCCGGAGCGTATACCGTATAGGCTTGGGCAACGTCATCCAGTAACGCCTGTTGATAAGAGCCGGCTATCGGGAGCAATTGATGGATCGCATGATGACATAAAGAATGAACCTCGTTTTGAAGCTTCTTCAATTCTACTTCCCACTTTGATTCACATACTTCATCCAATTGTTTGACTTCCGCTACGACACGACCGCTAAACAATTCCACTACCATCTTTTCCCATGCTTCTGCTACCCACGATTTAGTAGCAAATGTAACCTGACTAAATCTTACTGTTGACATAACCTTAAATTTACATATTATATTGCTAATGTTATTAGTCTCTTATCTGTTTCAATTTATCACACTCAAACCATTTTAGGTTTCTTTTTATCGTTGTGACATCACAAAATTAATCAAATTATTACAGATGAATAATTTTAAAGACTATTTTATAATTCTTTAAAAGTACAACAAGCAAAACGTATGATTTTTGCAAAGCTCACTTTACAAAAAGTTTAATTTCAAGCCTGACAGCTATCACAAAAAGCAAGATCCTCGCCATCTTCGCACAAAAATATCAAAATAACACAATCTTATTATTCCATAAAGGGGGAAAACCTTGTTCCGTATCATTTTGTTATTATAATAAATTAGATTTACTTTGTTCAAACTATATAAACTTACATAAAGCACATGAAATCGGACATTGAGATAGCAAGAGAAACAGACTTGCGTAAAATTAAGGAAGTTGCGACAACGTTAGGTATCCCTCGTGAGGAAGTACAAAATTATGGCAGGTATATTGCCAAGGTTCCTATCCATTTGATCGATAAAAAGCAAATGGACCAGCATAATTTAATTTTAGTGACCGCTATCACTCCCACTAAAGCGGGAATCGGAAAGACTACGGTTTCGATCGGTCTGGCTTTAGGGCTGAATAAAATAGGGAAGAAAGCGGTGGTCGCTTTACGTGAGCCGTCTCTTGGCCCGTGTTTCGGCATGAAAGGTGGTGCTGCCGGAGGTGGATATGCCCAAGTGCTTCCCATGGAAAACATCAACTTGCATTTTACAGGGGATTTTCATGCGGTTACTTCCGCCCACAATATGATTACCGCTTTATTGGATAACTATATTTATCAGACCCGCAACACCTGCGAGGGATTGAAGGAGATCAAATGGAAACGGGTTCTTGACGTAAACGACCGTAGCTTACGTAACATCGTATCGGGTCTAGGCGGCTCGGCGAACGGTGTCCCTACCGAGACCGGATTTGACATCACTCCCGCTTCAGAGATCATGGCGATCCTTTGCTTGGCTACGGATATAGAGGATTTGAAACGACGTGTCGGAAATATTTTATTGGGTTATACAAACGAAGATAAGCCTTTCACGGTAAATGATCTTGGCATAGCCGGAGCTATTACCGTATTGCTAAAAGACGCATTACTGCCGAACCTTGTACAAACAACGGAGAATACTCCCGCATTTGTACATGGAGGTCCTTTCGCTAATATCGCCCATGGATGTAATTCCATATCGGCCACCCAAATGGCTCTTACTTATGGAGATTATGTGATTACGGAGGCTGGTTTCGGCGCTGATCTGGGCGCAGAGAAATTCTTTAATATCAAATGTAGAAAAGCGGGGCTTTCACCGAAACTGACAGTCATCGTAGCGACTGCCCAGAGCTTGAAACTTCATGGTGGCGTTCCGGAGAAAGAAATCAAGGAACCGAATATCGAAGGATTAAAGAACGGATTCGCTAACTTAGATAAACACATTGAGAATATGAAGAGCTTCGGCCAGCAAGTAATCGTTACTTTCAACCGTTTCGCTACCGATACGGACGAGGAGATTGCGTTAGTGGCTGAGCATTGCGAGGAGAAAGGGGTTGGATTCGCCATGAATAACGTTTTCGCCGAAGGCGGTGAAGGGGGTACGGAGCTTGCCCGCTTAGTGGTTGATACGATCGAAAATCATCCTTCCGCTCCTTTACAATATACATATGATCTGAATGATCCGATCCGTACGAAGGTACAAAAAGTGGCCCAGAAGATATACGGAGCTTCTTCGATTGTTTATACGACTTTGGCCGATAAAAAATTGCGTCAGATCGAAAGCTTGGGTATTTCCCATTATCCGATCTGTATCGCCAAGACTCAATATTCATTCTCTTCCGATCCGAAAGCTTATGGGGTCGCCAAAGATTTCGAACTAAAAGTACGAGATGTAATCATCAATAACGGAGCCGAGATGATCGTTGTCGTCATGGGCGAGATCATGCGTATGCCGGGACTCCCGAAAGAGCCGCAAGCCCGAAAGATCGATATCGTGGATGGCATGATTGAGGGATTGAGTTAATAGACAGTAAAACGATTCAAATAAAAAAGGTGCGCCTCACACATTCAGTAAGGCGCACCTTACTTTTGCTTATTTATGAATAAACTTTATAGAACCTCTAGCTGTATTTAGCAAATAGATTCCTGCTGGCAAGCGAGAGATGTCAATACGATTCGACTTACTCTCTGCCATTTTCCCTCCAGTTATCGCATAAATAGAAATCCCGCTTTCCGTTCCTTGTACTTCCAACACATCTCCATAAATATGAAGTTTCAGTTCGTTCTCCTCTACTACAGGAGCGATAGAGGTTGTTCCATTGAAATAGTCATGTGTCTTTCCTGAATATTCCCAGCTTGTCTCAGCGGGGAAATACATTTTCTGATAATTTTTCGAAATCATCGGGTTTCCCGCGTCCACGATCTCCGTCTTGCTTTCTGACATAAGCATCCAACTACCACCGAAATCAATGGAAGACGAGGTTTTCGTGACATTCTTATCGTAAGACCACTCCATTTTCATCTTGAACGTCTCTCCCTCAGCCGTACCTGTCATGAGTATCGAGACCGGATATTTATCTTTGTTGAAAGTGGCTTCTATATCCACTTTCGCCTCGGCTTTCCATGCGCCTCCCTCAAAGCTGGAGGAAGTGACGGAGAACTTCTCATAGCCATTTCCGGTATAAGTGTATTCTGTTTTCTCGCCTGCCACGTCGGCTGCCGAATAAGAGATAGCGACCAAAGTGCGTCCTTGGTTATCATTCTCCATCACGGTCTTGCCATCATATACCCAATCAGACGAACTTGAGTTCCATTTATAACTGTCTATACGAACCACGCTTTTATTACCATCGCATATATAAACATCTTTCTGTTCCTGCGCATCGTTCTTGTCATAGGTAATACTATAGTCCGGACATCTTCCAAACAAATACCCCGGAAGAGAGAATGATTGCGCCATCAATGAAGAAATACCTACTAAACAGGCTACCAATGTAAATAATACTCGTTTCATATTCTTGATTTTTTACGATTAAACTTAAAAACTATAACCTTTCTCCGCAATTCCCGCAAAATGTAGCGGTCGGAGCTAATTGCATTCCGCATTGAGGGCAAAAGCGGCTTTCCGGCGTTGAGACCTGTCCCGGTATCTGCGGTCGCAAAGGATCTTGTGCTGCGGAAGTAGCGGTGGGATTCGGTTGCGGCATCTCGTTACCTTTCTTGAAAAGCTCCTTGAACTTACCGGACAAGCCGCTCAACTTACCATACAGATCGAAAGTAACTTGCGTGGCGGGAGCTACTTGCATATAGCTGCTCATCATTTTCACCAAGATCCAGCTATCAATAAAGGCATACTTTACTGTATAGGCGAACAACAATGAAATAATGAAAGCCATGAAACCGCTCCAGCCGAACAAGCGGAACAATCCACCGAAGAGGATAAACGCAATCAACGTAACCACCACGAACGATAAGATGACCATCCCCGTTGTCTTCGCCGCATCCTTGAGCAACGTCTTCCACGTTCTGAAAATAGATAATGACACCATCTGCCGCCGATTTATAAGGGTTTTGAGCCGGATGGTAAAAGGTGTAACCTAAGCAGCACTCGTCCACATACCCCAACGAGATATCGAGAAACATGTTGGTGAGGCTCTTTATCCCGTCAGCTCCGGGGAGCGCCCCGAGCAAACTGTCCGTAACACGTCCCAACGTACGTTGTAACTGTTTAATGGAACCCGCCACAAGTTTATCCAAGGCAAAATACACGTTAGATGTACCGAAACGTTCCTTTACCATCGTCTTTCCCATCTCGAAGGGTTTGGCAGGTACATAGCCGGTTTGATACGCCATCGCGATCACGGCCACATGCCCGGCTTTTACGAGATAACCGATGTAGTGATTCAAGAAGAAATTCACTACCCCTATAAGTCCCAACCAGATGAAAAACATGATCGCTACCACTCCGTCGCTATTGAACAGGACCGATATGCCCATCAAGATAGCGAAGAGCAGCACGGCTATCAATATATTCAGCAATCCTAATCCTAGTTTTATCCAACCGAATTGCAGGGTCTTGAAGAAAATCTCTTTTGCTGTCATAAAGTATACATTTATGGGTTATTATGCTATTTCAACAGACGGTATTTACCGATGATAGGTAATTCCTTAGCTCGCCCGTTCAGCGCGTTAATGATACCGATGACTGCCAGTACCGTAAACACGATGTAAACGAGGTTCAATACCGTACCGCAAAGAGAGTAGATGCTCCATAAGCCCAATCCCCTCCATAGGATCGCCCGCAAGAGGGCGGTCAGAACGGAGTCCGCTATGATCCAGCCAAACATGGCGATGCATAAAAGCAAGCCTTGGTTGGCATGGAACCGGGCGAATTTCGAGTCCTTGGCCGCAAGGATCGGGATCAATACCAGAATCCCGAAATAAGCAAGGATAGCCATTACCTTATTTTGCTCTACATCGGCTTTATCGAACTGGTCGGTCAGGTCCGCGGTCTTGTTCATACCACTTAATTTGTCGCTCAAGGCATCGGCCGTGGCGGTAGCCTTAGCCATTGATTCCGCATCGGTCGGTTGTACCGGCGGAGGTGTCTGTTGCCTGTTCGGTTCGGCGGCAACTATTTGCATAGGTGATCCGCAGGCCGGGCAAAATCTCACGCCTTCATTCACTTGTTGTCCACATTTTCCACAGAATGCCATAATTTGTTTCCTCCTAATTTTAGTATTGTTATTATTTGAGTAGATCTCCGAAAGCTTCCATCAAGCTGTCTATCTCGCTACCGAACAGCATCCGTACGGCGAAGAACATCAGCAACGACAAGACCGAACCGATTATCATCATGATCAGCATCGCACGGGCGAAGTTCGCCTTGTTCACCTTCTGGCAGCCTCCGCAGGCCCAGATAATGAGTAGGATGAGATTGATCAACGGAAGAAGCATCAACAGGAAGATACCGATATACCCACCCGTCGTGATCGGTTCATACTTGCTTCCCGGGGGAAGCGGAGCGTTCGGATCGCCCGCCGGAGCCACGTATCCCGGTTGAGGTTGTGCGTAAGCCGGTTGCGATGGCGGGGCATAAGCCTGCTGCGGTAGTGGCTGAGGCGCAGGTTGCGGCTGCACATAGGTTTGCTGGGGCGGTGGCGGGGCTTGCGGTTGTGCCTGTACCGACATCGGCGTACCACATGAGGTACAGAATTTTATGCCATCCGGGACATTTGTCCCGCAGTTTGTACAAAAAGCCATGATTTCTCCTTTCTTTAAAGTAACTGTTATACATCATTCCATTTTTGTTCCGCAACCGCTGCAGAAACGATGCCCGGCGATAACTTCCGTGCCGCAGTTCGGGCAGAAACGTTTCGCCGCAGGCGCTTGTTGCACGGGTTGCGTCAAACGGGTTCCACACTCTTGGCAAAAGTTGGTTCCCTCCGGATTATAGGCCCCGCAATTGGGGCAGCTATGCTCCTGCTCCTCGGCTTCCCGGCGGGCACGTTCCTCGGCCTCGGCACGTTCGAAGGCGGCTTTCCGCCGCCTGCTTGTTGGCTGCGAGTAAATCTAGCTCTGCCCTTATCTCCGGATAGTTCTCGCCGCCATCCGTCTCATATACTTGCCGTCCGAGACGGGCATAGATCTTTCCCTCCCTTTCCGAGAACTCTTTCATCTCGGTCTGGGCATTGAATATCTTCACGTCGGGATCATCCTGCAGCATGAATCCGGACAAGCCTTTTACGATTCCTGTTAAAATATCTCCCATACCACCTTACTCTTTCTTAGTTCCTTTCGCCTTATCCGAGAAATCTCCCATATCCAGATTCTTTATCCCGACCTTCGTGGCCAGCGCCGTCAGTTTCGTCACCTTGGCGATTATCTTGATCTTGGTGACACCTCCCACCTCGTTGTCTTCTATCGTTTTGTTCAATACGCTAACGGGTTCCTCCAAGTCTTTCATGATGGCATCCATCTCGTCCTTGGTCATCTTATCTCCTTTTTTCTCCAGCTTTTCAATGGCATCATCCAGTTTTGCCAAGGCTTTATCTACCGGCGAACCTCCGCATGCCGTCATAAGCACGAGGCTTATGATGAACATGAATGTAAATAATGTCTGTTTCATGATACGTATGTTTTTAATGGTTTACAATCCTTCTATTGAAACTAGCTCTTGGCTTGTCATCAGTTTTCCCTTCTTGTTATACATGTTTGTCTTCACAGGGCCAATGCCGTGGCCATACCAGATCTTCTGGATAGTGGTCTGCTTGATACCGATCACTTTCGATACGGTAGTGTTCTCAATCACGACGCAGTCGATACTCGTCCCGTTCACGTCGAGGGTTTCCTCGGCCACGGCCTTCACGCCCGTCACCTCCGTATTGGTCTTGATGCCGGCCAAGTTCAAGGTGATGGTATAGTCGCCGAAGGTATCGCCTACCTTGACATTGGAGGGAAGTTGGAAGGGTGTTCCGGTCACGGTTACTTGCATGCCCTCCATGATCTGTCCTACCAACGACTTGGGATCGTAGGTCACCGTGCCATTCTTCACCTCGAATGTCTGTGTCATCGGTTGCTTGAGCACCGGGTTCTTTTTATTGTCCATCACCATCATCGAGTAGGTAACGGTGCAGTTGTCCGCGTCTCCCGTCACCTTTGTAGCGGTAGTCTCCGTGTAACTGTTGATCTTTCCTTTCTTGTCCTTGTCGGCGTAAGTCAGTTTCACGCCTTCCTTATGTAGGAAGAAAGGTTCTTGCGCGCTCATTCCCAATACCGTCAGCAAGGAAACGGCGATCATAACTAGAAATCTAATGTTCGTTTTCATAATCGTTGTTATTTTAAAGTGAATAATTTTTCTCTATTTCTTCTTCTGTCCGCCCAGCATCTCGAGCAAGGCCTTCATCCGTTCCTCGTCGCTCTTGCTCTTGTCGTTGACCTCTTTCAGTTGCTCCTTGATCTGCTCATTGGATTTTTGGATGGCATCGCGTGTCTCGTCCACTTTTTGGGTGTTCTCCTCGCACGATTTCCCCGTCATCATCTCCAGCAGGCCGCCGGCAGGCATCACAGTCATTTGATACCCTTCGGGCACTTGGAAGAGGTGCGCCGGTTGCGGCCCCATCTTGACGCGGCGAAGCACGATGGTCCTGTCCATCACATACACCGTATTGTCGTGGGCGATGCAGCCGTTGTAGTTCGATACCTTCATGGGCGAGTAAATCCATTCGTGATAGCCGGCGCCATCCTTGCCGCCATCCTTGTAGATCGATTCGCTCTTGACATAGTAGTGGGCACACTCCTTACCGTCTATCTCCTCCATGCCCAAAAACTCTCGGGAGGTAGAGTGAGACACTTCCCAGTCGTAACCCACCAGCTTATTGGTGGATAACTTGTCGATCTCCTCCATCACCATGCAGGTCTTCCGGGCCTCGTTCATCACGTAGGCTTTCTTTTCCTTCATATCGAAGATCATGATGGTCTTTTCGCCACCCCCTTTCCGGCACCACTCACCATAGAAAGAAATTTGCGCCTGCGCCGCCGTCGTTACGTACAGCGCGCATATCAATAATAAGATTAACCTTTTCATGTCCATTCCTTTTAGTGTTGTTAGTAATCATCGTCCCGGGCTAGCTTGGAAAGCGAGCCGCATTCTCTCCCTTTGTCGGGCAGGATATCCACCCTTGTATCTACGTCCACCAGCCGGGAGAAGGCTTTCAGGTCCTCATTGCTGAGGCGTATGCAGCCCATCGTTATCCGTCCGGGTATCACTTGGGGGTTGGCGGTCCCGTGTATGCCGATGCCCGTGAAGCCGGGTGTTTTCAAGCGGAAGAAGCGGGGGCCGTATATCTCGCCGGGAGTTTCTTGCCTCGTCGAGTCTCGCGGCCAAAGGGAGGTATCTTCCACGGACTCTATCACGAAATGCCCTTCCGGTGTCCGGAAATCCCATTCCTGCTGCTTGTCGCCGTAATTGCGTCCGCAAGCGATGGGAAAAACGGCGAGCGTATCGCCTTGCGGACAAAGAACGGTTATCCGCATATCCTGTTTGGATACTATCACCCGGTTCGTGCCGTCCGCTTTTTCTTCCTGCGCCCGTAGCGTCGCCATCGGCACTCAGAGGAGTGCCAATAGCAACAACACGATCCGGCGTATATGGCAAGAGAAAATGTTCATCCCGTTCCTGTTTTAATGGTTACCTTAAATCTCACCCGGGCTTTCCGAGTCTCCGCCGCCCTCCGGGACACCTTTGGCCAAACGGTAATCGGCTATAGAAGCGTAGCTGATGTCGTCCTCCAGTACGCCGCCGTCCTCGAACGTAAGGCCGCTGAGCACGCTCTCCCGCAATTCTTTCGAGGGAGTGAATACGATCCGGACGTTCTTGATCATGCTGTTCGCCCGGAAACTGTTAATATCTTCCACGCCATCGCTCTTGAAGGTGAGGCGAAAAGTACCCAAGCCCGGTATCTTCACCGTGTGTCCCTGCTGGAGTTGTTGGGGCACGAACTTGGCCAGAAGCTCCAGCGAGGCCTCCATCTCGATGGGAGCAGTAGTGGTGTTGGCGGTGGCGGCGCACGTCATCGCCTTGCCCGAGAGCGGGGTCTCGCTTTTGGGGGTCGCGTACCATTTGCCAGGTTCCTGTCTTTTCTGCGGATTCACTTTCTTAATTAACTTGTACTTTGCCATCTTGTTTTGTTTTAAATTGTTGATAATGTGATAATTGTTATTTCTCTCTATTCTCGTTGCCGGTCTTGCAGGCGTGAGGCTCTAGGTGTCGCACGTGTGAGGCAGCTGATGTCATACGTGTGACACCGTTAACGTCGCACGATGGTCTTGCTCGTCGATGACTCCCCAGCGTTCCCCTCTGGCCACCGTCGCCCGATTCGCCTTGCATTTGTGCGGGTGTTTGCTTCGTCTCGGTGTTTAATTGATTCTCCATAAGCGTATTATACTCTTCCCAGAGGATATTGAACCGCTCTTCTCAACGACGGGCATCCGCACGAGCTTCACCTGCGCCCACGATACCTCCGTCGCCCAAAGAAGGCAGAGGGCGATGGCGGGAAGGAATCCATATTTACCGTAATTGGCCATAGTCATTCTTTTTATCGTTCGTTTCTTTAATTCTTGTCACTTCATAAGGGGAAGCCGGTGTCGGGAATCGGATTCCCCGGAAGCCAGAGGGAAGGAATCCCTGCGCTTCCGGAGTCTCCGACGGGTCTACCAGAATCTATCCCCGTTTGTGTCTTGCTTTCACATAGTGCTGGAACGATTTGAAGGGAGGGAAATAAAAATCATTCCAGCATGTCAGAGAGCTATCTTGTAATAAAAGACCGCTATCTCGGAATAAGCGTAACGCTTCGTTCCGGGAGTCGGTATGAAATCAGTATGGTAGAAGCGGCGGGCGCTTTTGCTACGGATGCGCTCGTAGGTGCCGTAAAACGAGGCGTTGTAGGCGGTGGAGCAAAAGCGGACTTGCTCGATATCCTCCTCCTCGGCCAGTTCCGGGAAACGGCGGTATAACAGTTTCAAGAACATGGCCAGATAAATACATTGCCAGTTCCGGTCGTCCAGCCGGAGTACGCATATGCGGTGGGCCTCCAACGTCTCGGAGAGATCGAAATAGATCCCGTACTCGTGTCGCCATTCCGTTCGCATCCACTGTCGTTCCAGATCCTCCACGAAGGAAGGCTTCATCTGGAAGCGGCCAATGGAGAAATCGGCTCCCTTTACCCCCTTTTGCTGGTAAAGCGCCTTGACGGCTGTTGTCTCCATAAAGTCCATCAAGGCCGAGTAACGAACCAATTCGGGGAAGACAACCGCCACGGCCAACTCCGTCCGGATACCGAACTCCGGGAAGATCAAGTTCCAGACCTCCCGTTATCCCGCCACGTACTTATCAGCTTCTATCCATTCCTTTTCAAAGATCTTTTGGTAATCCTGCGCCAAGGCGGTCGATCCGCTGAGAGCTCGCGCCAACAACGCAACGAGGAATACCGCTATAGTTTGTACGTGCATTTTTCAACACCTGCAGACGAGGCGATGATCCACACCAGCCTGTCGCTCTCCTTCTTGAAAGCCAGCGGATAGAAGGAGGTGCCGTCATGCAGGGTAAGCGATCCGTCGCGCGTGTAGGTCACCTTGCGTGTGCCGCTAGCCGAGGTCCAAGCTCCGTAGGTGGGTTCCGTCCGTGCCCCTTTCGCTTGGAAATCGCCGGGATCGTTCGGCCCCAGTTCCCGCTTCTTGCCGTTTTCGTAAAGGTATCTCTTGCCCGCATTGTCGGCGGTGTAGACGCGGCTGTTGTTCAAGAAGCCGTCGACCGACGTGGCGAAACCACTCTCCGCGTAAAACAGGTGCTCACCCTCGGGAATCTCAATGATCGTCTCCATGTAGACCGGCAACACCCGCGGTTGCGGGAAGTCGCAATACGCCTTGTGCAAGATATTGGTGTAATTGGTCACGGCGTTGAACGAGGCACGTTTCTCGGCGCAGGCCGGGATGATTCCCTCCTGCATCATCTCTTTCTGCAACTTCACGATGTCCGGATACATGGCCTTTACCCCATCCAATTGGGTTTGCAGGCTGTTGCGCCAGAGCTTGGCGGCACGGAGGCGATAGTTTTTCATCCGCTCGTCGGCACGGGCATAAAGTTCCTCAACCTTCTGGCTGTCGTCGGTCTCATAGATCTGGGCATAGAGGGTCTTTAATTCCGATTCGTATTCCCCGGCGATCTTCTCGCAACTCGTGATCGCGCCATCGCTCGCCTGTAGTATCTTTTTCATCTTCTCGGTTTGCTGCACGGTCATTTGTTCCAGCTTGACGAACTTGGCGTTGAAGGCTGTCGTTTTCTCGTTCGTCGCCTGCATTTTTTCCATCATGGAACCTAGGTCGCTCAGGTTGCCTTGGTTCTCCGCTAAGAAGGCCATCTTCTCCTCGTTGGTCAACTTGCCTCCTTTGGCTGCCTCACGTTTCTCCAGATCGGCGCCCATGGCCTCAAGCCCCCGGGTATCGCCTACCAAGGCGTTCTTCATCTTCTCGATCAAGCGTTCCTTTTCCGCTTCGGGGAGGTTCGGGTCTTCCAAGCTTTTCATTTCCTCCACCGTAATCCCGTTGATATCGGCCAACTCTACATAGAACTTATCCCGGAGGGCGATCATCTCCTCGTCCGAGCAGGTATGTATCGAATCCAGTTCCGTTATACGCATATCCACGGCTACGATCTTGCGGTAGTAGGTCGCACGGGCGGTTTCCTCCGGGTAGACGATGCTCTCGACGGAAGGCAACGGGGGAAGCTCGTTCAGCAAGGCCTCCGGCGAGTTGGCTCTGCTGGGAGCGATCATCTCGTCCCACGTGGCGGTAGCCGTGCGACGTTTTTGTAGCTTATCCGTGGGGGTGACAGATCGTGTCGGCTGATCGCCATCTCCACCGACGAAAGGCTCCTCTCCTATCTCGGCGGTATCATCCTTGGTACCTACTACGTTGCCCACTTTCTGTTTCAGTTTCTTCAAGAAACTCTGGCCGTGCACCTCCACCGGTATCCTGCAGAATATCGCAAGGGCGATTGCCATGATGTTCAAGATCTTTCTCATCGTTGTATTTGTTTATAAGGTGAATATTCTGTCGTCTATTCGTATCGGATACGCTCCCATTTCTCCACGTCATCCAAGCTTTGATCTATATGTATCTGGATGCTCCCGTCGGGCTTGCCTCCGAATCCCTCCTTGGGGATCGGGTCGTTCACGCTACCCTGGCTGCGGAAAGGGATCGTTCCCAATCCGCTGATGCTAAGCCCGTCGTTTATGTTCCCATCGATGACGATGAAATCTCGCGTGGCGTAATAATTCAGGTAGTGATCGGCTTTGAACGATATTCCCTCATCGCTGACCGTACCGGATACCGCCACGTTATGCTGCAACTGGAAATAGGTCTCGATCTCTGGCTGGGGCTTGTCGCCCGGCATCCATTCCCTGTCTCCCATGAATACTTCCGTGCTGGCGTAAACAGATTTGGTCGGTTTCTTAGGCATATTCACCACCACCTTCACCGGCAGGCGGTATATGTTGTGGGCCTGCGTGGGTTTCGTGCTGTGCTTGAAGCCAAGGCCCCAGCTCTCCGCCCATAGTTTCATATACGACTGGTTTATCCTTATATCGGAGGCGAACATCGGGGCGTCTCCAACGATCGTTGTTTGTCCGAAACGTAGCAGTTCCTTATCCACAAAATAGTGCGCATCCCAATTCTGCATACAACACCTCGGCGTCCAGCCACCCGATGTACTCACCAGCGAAAGTCCCGTAGAACTGCTGCTCCGTCAGTTTCTCGTTGGCCCCGTGATAACTCTTCTCCAGCTTCATCTTGATCTTCCATTGCTGTACGCACATCTCTCCCTCATAAAAGAAAGGAGCGTTGGCCGAACCGTTCATGCGCAGCACCCACGTCTGTCCTTTCGTTTGCGCGATCTGCCACAAGCGGTTGTTGGCGATGCGATAGAAACGGGCGAGCGAGACCAGATTGTCCTCGGCCACGCAGTTGATCCATTTCTGCTTATCCCGTTCTCGAGCGTTCAAGAAGATCTCGATACGCCCTTTCAGGCTGAAGATCTTACCCACCGTGCTGAGTGTCTTATTCACCAAGTATTTGTACGCCTCGCTCTTGAGCCGTCCCTGTATCCTCTCCGCCTCGTAATACTTGTCGCGATCCTTCACGCCGCTGATCAGCGCCAACGCGTCTCCCGCCAGGCCGTTCAACCCGCTCATGCTCACGAGGTCGTCCCAGAATTGCTCGTTCGTTATATCGTTCGGCTTGGCTTGCGCCGCCCTTTCGATCACTTGCCGCAGCGTGGCGAAATTCCAGCCCAGGTCGCTTAGGGCCCGGTTTACCGCCTCCTTCTTTTCTTTCAGGTCGATGGATCTGGTGCAGACCAACTCTCCCCCGAAGATGATGGGGCGCTCTATATCGTTAAACGACTTAACCTTAAACGGGTTGACTCCGTAATACATGGTATAGGTCAACGAATGGCTTCCCGGCTCGCAAGGCAGGTTGATCAAGTCGAAGTTTATCAAGCTCCAATCCGATTGCGCTATCACCCGGGAAACAGCGGACAAGCAGAATAGCGTTATCACGGTAAATATGAATCCTATGCGTTTCATTTGTGTCCTCCTTTCCATACGTTCAGTAATGTTTGCAATCCTTTATTCTCCGGATCTATCAGCAGCCCCTCGTTCAGGTAGTAGGCGGCCTTTACGCTATCGCCGTTCTGTACGCTCAGCAACGAGGCACCGGCGAAATTGCGTGCGTTGAAGGGGTTCGCCTGTACGGCCGTCTCATACAGCATGAGCGCCGCTCCCACGGCCGTGGGTAATACGACCAAGGTGTCGGCGGCTTTCGCCGTCAGGTAGTCATCGTCGAAATTAAGGTAATGGTGCGGGCAGCTATAGGTGCTCAGGTGAAAATACTTGCGGTATTCCTCCTCCTTGGGGAGCAGCCTGCGGGCAATGGCCCTGAGCTCGCCGCTCGTAAGGTCCTGCCAATAGGAGAAATCCCATACGGTGGACGGGAAAGCGGGGTTGCACATCGCGTTGGCGTAGCATTCTCTCGCCTTATCTTCCTTTCCCTTGTAATCCCACGAGATGGCCTCGAAGAAGTAAGGGTAAGGCGACGCTATGCTTTGGGTAGCCAACAAGTCCCAAGCCTCGCTCCGCTCGCTGTCCTCATCCAATTCCATATTGACAAGCTCCTGGCTCAGTTTTTCGGTCATCGTATCCAGCTTCCCGATTAGGTTGGTAAGCGCAGTAAGGAGTCCTCCCTCATCTTCCCATCCCCAATCTTCCATATCTTCCTCGTCCTCCTTGCGCTGTTTCTCTTCGGCGGCTTTCTTGGCGGCGGCCCTCTCGTCGCGCTGTTTTACGTAGATCAGCTCGCTCAACCCGTAGCGAAGGCTGGCCACGGCTACCACGGCTTGCCCGTAATAGTAGTTCGCCTGTAGCATATAGCCTTGCTCGTAAAGCTTGTTCCCTTTTTGGAACATCTCTTCGGCCTCGGCCATAAAAGCCGTTTCCGTAGGATAAGCGCCACTTTGCCCGGTGGGCAAGGAAGGCAAGACGAAAGCGAATGCTCCCATA
The DNA here is from genome assembly GCF_000012845.1 of Parabacteroides distasonis ATCC 8503. Lineage (NCBI taxonomy): Bacteria > Pseudomonadati > Bacteroidota > Bacteroidia > Bacteroidales > Tannerellaceae > Parabacteroides > Parabacteroides distasonis. The sequence continues at coordinate 1,161,034 of NC_009615.1, read as the reverse complement.
GCGGCAAGACTGAGTAGTAGAATCGATAGCTTCTTCATGGCTTTCTTATTTGAGCGTGTTATACATTCTATATTATATGAATACCTATTTCACCAGTTTATAGCCCTCCTGAGAGGTCGGTATCAACGACGGATCGGGCGAGAAGGTGAGCAACGTGACGGAGGGTTGCGGTTTCATCCGTTCCGCATAGTTACCCATTCCGGCTCCTCCTTTCACGGAGAACTTGCGGTGTACCACAGCTCCGCTATTCTTTTCAATCCAGACGATGTCGGTCGTCTCGATATGTTTCAAGTCTTTAATCGAGCTGTCCATGCTGGATTTAGTGCCAAAGAGGTCTCCTATGGCTTTCATCCCGGCACTCAGGTCGTTCTCGGTACCAGTGACACGGGTGATCTTCTCACAATCGAAGCCGCCCCAACGCACGTCCTCTACCCCGACAGATTCTTGCGTGCTGGACTGGACAAAGCTATCGTCCTGTTCCACCTTTTTCTCTTTCTGAGCAGTATGGACAATGCCATACACATTCCCTATCTTGTCGCAAAAGAACGCATAATAGTCCGAGTCGGAAGTCGCCTTTAGCTGCGCCACCTTGTTTTTAGACGAAATCTGGTAAATCTTATAATCGCCTTCGTCAAGCAGGATAAGCGTCTCGACATTGCCAGAGTTGTTCCAGAAATGGTAATAAAGGATTTTGCCCGACTTTTGTATTTCCACGTTCACCTTGTTCCCCATTGACTTAGCTGTCAGTTCCATACGGAAGTTGCGAGCGAACCACGGATTCTCCTTGTCGAGCGCCTTACGCTGGGCCGGCGTGAGCGACGGATCGACAAAGGCACCGTTATCCGGCCTGTCGCCTTGTTTATCCATTTCCAGATCGCTCCCCTTTTCGGAGGCGGCCGCTTCCTTCCGCTCCTTTACGGCCTCGGTAGCCGCACGGAGCTTCTCCTTGATCTTCTCCTTGCCGCCGCAAGCCGTCACCATCAAGACGAGGCTCGCCAAGCACATCAGTATGTAGAATTTCTTTTTCATATCGCTCACTTATTCGTTACATCTTGACAAACTCCACCCGCCGGTTCTTGGCACGACCCTCGTCCGTTCCGTTATCGGCGATGGGAGATGATTGTCCTTTGCCGGAAGCGGAGAGGCGATCGGCACTGATGCCCAGTTCAACCAGTTTACCTACGATGGCGTTGCTGCGGGCCTCGCTTAACGTCTGGTTGGAAGCCTCGTTGCCGGTGCTATCGGTATGGCCTTCTACGGAGAATCTCAGGTCGGGGTTATCGGTCATTAATTTGACGATACGATTGATCTCACCCATACTCTCTGGTTTGATGGTGGACTTGCCGACATCGAAGGTGATGCCATACGTGATGAACTTACCGTCGCTCATCATGCGGTCGTACAATGGCACTGCGCCTTTGGCGACACGTATGTTGCGGATGGAAGTGTTATTCGTAAAATATCCACCGCCTCTATAAAACTGTATGTCAAAATGTCCGGGTGCTACCGTATTCGGAATATTGGCATAGCGGATACCATTTATGTAAACTTTCATTGCCCGTTGATTGAAGGACAGTGAGAAGTGGTTCCATGAGTTCGGGATAGTCCGAAAAGAGTCATCGCTTCCGCTACGGCTGTTCTCCCCAGAGGAAGGAATAAAGTCCCATCTTAGGCGTGTACGATGGTCTGAAGCACTATAATACCAGTCGTCAAGATTGATAGTTTGAACACGACTTCCCGATTCGGGTTTGTAAAAACGTACGATATAGCAATTTTCCGGCTCATCATCTCCCTTTTTTGTAAAAGGCCCTACCCAAAAGTCAAATTCCAGCGTGAACTTTTCCGGCAAATAACTTTTCATATTATCGAATAGCGGCGCAATGACCGGATCATCCTGACTCACGCAAAGTATCACCTTATCGCCATTGATTTGAGCGATCTCAACAGTACCTTTTAATAAATCCCACTGGCTGGGGAATTCTCCTATCTGTTCCCGGGTCACATCATCCTCAAAAATAATCTCATCCCCCGGCACGAAGTCACTCTTGGCATACGTCATTTCGAGTGATTGCTGTGGTTGTTGCTGTTCCTGCTGTGCCACATCTTCCCCATCATCCATAGTTTCAAAATTCCCTTGTGAATTTGTACTTGTTGGTGGCTCCTCCTTTTCATTATTATTATTCCCTTTCCCCGTCACCACATCCTCCGCTCCCTCGAAAGCCTTGTCTACGGTCTGTTCCACTTTCCGTTCCACGTTCCTCTCCGTTGCCCGTTTGGCACTCTCACCCGCTTTCTTGAGGAGTTTCTTTCCCCATTGGGCTTGCACGTCCATTGTCCCGATTAGGAGCAACATGGCAGATAAAATAAATACTAGCTTTTTCATTTCCTTTAATTCATTAGATTAATAATTCATTCCTATTTATTTACCGAAACACCTTCTGATGGATCGGTCCAGATTTATCAAGGATCTCCGAAAAAAGCGAGAAACCTTCTTACGGCACGATATCCCTTTTTTACGTTCTTCTTCCATTTGCTCGGCCACTTCCTCGACACGTTTGATCCGCTCGTCGGCAGTGGCAGGCTCGTCACGCGAGATGCGCTCATCGATGACCTCGATCACCTCCTCATAAGAAAGCAAAGGCTTCTTGTGTTTTTCTTCTTCCATACTCGAACCAGATTTGGTGAAACGTCCGATTTCTTTATTCGCAAAATTAGCCCCGAGAGCGATCGCCCGTGAGGAGAAATGACGCATTCTTATAGGATAATCGACGCATTTCACTAGGACAAACCAAGAGAATCTGCGCATTGAAAATAATTAACTAATTAAAGAGCAGTCGATTAGAAATGCTAGCTGGCCGAATCGCCTCCGATAGAATCTATGGAAGAATAACAATGGGCATTATTAGCTCCTTATAATGCCCATTGTAAGCACGTCACGTTGCCCATCGTAACAGACGCTCTATAAACAAGAGTTATTCTTGAGGATGGATTGTACCCGGATTGGTTTATAATATATTTCCATGTACAGCCGACGCCACCCGACCTATCCCGGTGATTTACCAAAGTGGCTATCTGACCATCAAGGATTTCAATCCGGAATTCAATATCTATACCCTCGGATTTCCCAATGATGAGGTTAAATATGGATTTCTCAATTTCATAGCCCCTTTCTACACGGAAGTACCCGCTACACGGAATCATTGAATGAGGCTTTTCCTGTATTGTGAGGGCGTTACATTGAAGATCTGCTTGAAAAGGCGGGCGAAATAATTGGCATCCTCGAAGCCGCATTTAAGGGCGATGTCGCCGATCAGTTCCTCGGTAGAGGCCAAGAGGCGTTTGCTCCTCTCCATGCGCATCTGCAGGATATAGGCAGAAGTGTTGTAGCCCGTGATGGCACGGACCTTGCGATTCAATTGGGATCGGCTCATTCACATCTTATCGGCTACCATGTCCGAGTTCAAGCCATGGTTGGACATCAACGCATATATATAATCATTCAGGTGAGCCAAGAAGTCTTGGTCGGCAGGGTTTAGTTTTACATTCAGTTCCGTCCCCTCACGCATAGCCTTGGAATACTTCTCACGCAGCAAACGACGCTGTTCCAGAAACTTTGTTATCCGGATATTCAGCTCTTCCGCATTGAAAGGCTTCTCCAGATAAGCGTCCGCCCCGACTTCTAAGCCACAGACACGTTCCTTTCCTCCTGATTTCGCAGTAATGATAATGATCGGAATATGGTTCAACACCTCGGATTCACGTACCCGCCTACATAACTCATAGCCATCCATCTCGGGCATCATCAAGTCGGTGAGGATCAAGTCCGGCATTTGCTCCGCCGCTATCTCCAACCCCTCCGCTCCATTTCGTGCGTATACTATTTGATACGCACCATTAAGCAGCCGGCCGATATAATAAGAGTCGCCATGTCTCAATGGCAACATCACGACAAACTCAGAACCAACCCCGGCCCTCCATGCTCCTCACCATCTGCCGTACCAAAGAAAGGCCGACCCCCGTGCCCATCGTGCCTGCCCCTCCGGTCTCACCTAGGTAAAAAGCCTTGAAGATATGCGGCAAGTCCTCCTCGGCTATACCGCAGCCCGTATCCGCCACATGCGTGACAAGCATACTCCCCACACACTCCATCGTCACGACAACCCTCCCACCTCTCGGCGTGAACTTGATAGCGTTGCGGAGTAAGTTATCCATGATCCTCCGGAAATACTCGGGCACGAAATCCATGCTGATAATCGTCTCCGAAGGAGTAAAACAAAGGTCTACCTGCCCTTGGCGGGCATACGCCCGGTTATCTTCCACGATCATGCTCGTATAAGCTACGATATCTCCAGTCCTCCATTCCGGATCGCCAATCTCAGATCTCACTTTCGCCACTTCCAATAATTGGTTCACCAATTCCAGCAGGTTCTTTCCCTGCCGTCCAATCATATTCAGCCCGGTCTTGAGTTCCTCCTCGCCTATTCCCCCTTTCCGCAACTCTTCCGACACACCCAAGATAACCGTCAGCGGCGTACGAAACTCATGCGTGACATTCGTGAAGAAATTGGCCCTCACCTCCTCCATGCGCCGCATCACCTGCTGATTGCGGGACTTCATCCGCAAGGCATACCATAAAAAGCCCATCGCTACCACCGTAAGGAAGAGTACGATCAAGCAAGCGATCAGGAAAATATTCTTGGTACGCTGCCCCATCTCATAATTCTTCTGTATCAATGAAAGCTCCCGGTTGCTCCTCTCTTTCTCGTAGTCCACACGGAGGTTCTGTATATGGTTCATATTCTCAGTATTTCGCATGCTATCAGCATAAGCGAGACTTGATGTATAAGCGTTGAGGGCATTCTTATAATCACCCAGCTTCTCATAACGCAAGTAATCCAGATGATACACGCTCGACAAATGCTTCCACGCCCGCGTCACCTTAGCGGCACCCTCCGCATGCTCCAAAAAAGCCTCCGCCATTCGCAGATCTCCCTTGTAGATATTCACCCGTGCCAAGGCCAGGCACGATTCCAGCCAATGATACAGATCGTTGTCCGCTACCATAAGGTCGTATGCGTTACGATATTCGCGTATCGCCTGATCCCATTGTCCCTTTTTCTCGAACAAGCGTCCTATATGGTTATGGCAAAGCGAGATGCCGACAACAGACCCGGCCGCACGATTATGCTCCATAGAATAATTGTAATAAACAAAAGCGGAATCCATCATGCCACGCATCTCGAAGATAGAGCCAAGGTTCGCGTAGTTCATGGCCAAGCCGAGATCACTGTCCAAGGTACGTTCCTCTTCCAGCGCTATTCGGAAAATACTGTCGGCCATCTCGCAATTTTCCAATGTTAGATACACGTTTCCGATACCACTCAAGGAAATGGTCCGGTTTTTTCTTGCCTTATAGCTTTCCTTATCGCCCAGTCTCTCGCACAACGACAATGCCCTATAATGATAATTGGAGGCCTCGTCCATGATACCTAACCGCCGGAAGTTCGTACCGATATTATTCAAGGCCTGTATGACCTCCGAGGTATCTTTCCGTTGCATAGCCAATCGCAAGCCTTCCCGGTGGCATCCTATCGCCTCATTAAAACGGGCCGCTTCCCGGTAACGTACCCCTAATTCCTTATAGGCGAGTATCACTCCCAGCTCATTTGCGGTTCTCTCGAAATACCTTAGGCATGATTGTAGAGAATCGATGTCCGGACAGGCCGAGACCACACTATCTATACCCACCTGATCATTTTGGGAAAGACCAACCTCTCCCTCTCGATGACAAGAAGGTATCAGCGAGAGTATCCACATCAATAAAATGCATATAAAACAAAAATGCTTTATATACAAAGAGTGATTTCCTACGTATTTAACAAGACCAATCATCACAAATACTTTCAGAAGTAAACAAAGAGATTCAATCGATACCGCAAAGAGAGTGTTTATTTCCCGAATCACCTAAAACAAGATGTTTAGAGAAGTCCGAAAGCTGTATATTCAGACTGATTTCATGATGAAATGGAGTAAAATCATTAAAAAGAAAGAGAAACGTGGTAGATATTTTTTCATAATGCCTCGAAGATGTACATCCGGTAAGTCCCGATCCGGATAGTATTAATATGAGGAAAGCGTGGGACTATTAACTTATTTAAGAGATAGGCTCTGGTAAACCCGTACGGTAAATAAGCAACAGCCCACGCCCTTTGTCCATATACGTATAGCATATAACAATGACGTGAAGAGTACAGCTTATTCTCCCGTGAAAAATTTACCAGATTTTATCTCTGAGAACGAAGCTAAACACTTTCCTTGTGTCTAAATATGTCCGCTATCTGACGATAGCGACACAAATATAGTAATAAAATCAGACCCGGAAAGAGTTTATGTACTCTTTTTAGCTGTTGCGTTTATTGATCCGTATGTTTTTTTACCGAATTAAGCCACTGGGCGGGAGACAAACCCTCTACCTTTTTAAATGCCAAGAAGAACGTGGAACGAGTCCGAAAACCACATTCCTCATAAAGGCTATCTACCGTATGACCAGCATTCTCCGGCAGGAGCAACCTTCGCTTGGCTTCCCCCACTCGCATCTCGTTGATAAGCTCGAAGAAGTTCTGTTTTAAGTATTCGTTGATCGACCGAGAAAGTAATTTTTGGTAAATACCGGTCTCTCTCGATAATATGGATAAGGAAAGGTCCTTTCGCAGGAAAGCATTTGTTGTCTCCAGATACTCTTTCACTTGGGAACATATATCTCTCATTTGTTCCTCGTCTGGTATAGACTGAAACCCTACCGTCTCATCCTTAACGAGCATCCGTGACGTTCCTTGGATATAAGGAACAGTTGGATGAGCAATAAAATTATAGACGAGGAAGCTCATCGCCATCACATTCAATATCTGTATCAACCAAGCATCAGTCCGAGGCCAAATCGCATAACAGGTCATCACGGTGACAAACAAGGCAGCGAACAGGATCATAAGTTTCGGAATCCATTCCTTTTGCATGTATTCGGCATCAGACCAATTATCCTTTATATACTGCTTCTTCCGGTAAAGATAAATAAAGATAGCGACAAAATAACCGATCATCTGCGAGGTAATCACGGCAGCGTTAAAATCACCGATCCAAGTATCATCACCGGTGACCTCATGAAGTATACTCTCCATACGCTTCCGCATAGGAATGGATAACACGATAACGACACAGACAATCGCCGGTAAAAAATGCAACAATTGGACAGGCTTGAAACGAGGATCAAGATCAAAGTTGCGGCGGGTAAATAACCACAGCAACGGCATCAACAGCGTATTGACCGAATAACTGATAGGGAAAAAGAACAACGTTATATCATGCCAACCAAGCATGCGGCTCATGTTGTAAATATAAACAGGGATGTTAGGAAGAACGATAATCGCTGCGGCATAACCACTCTCGCCACGAAACCGAGTGGCAATCAATAACAACATCGCCAATAACACCAAGATAATGATGCTACTAAAGTTAACGACAAGTATAAATTCGTGGTAGCTCATTTTCTTAGAGAGGGATGCCCTTCGGTTAAAGCATCCCCCATTTTATTTCATCTTTTAGCATAACAATCAATAAGCTCTGGCGAACAGTACCCGACAAGCCGACGGTTTACCTGTCACCATACACTTACCCGGAGTCTTATCTCCAGCTAAAGGAATACAGCGGATCGTAGCTTTTGTCTCGTTCTTGATCAATTCCTCTGTCTCTGGGGTTCCATCCCAGTGAGCCATGATGAAGACGCCATCCTCGATCTTCTCCTTAAATTCCTCATACGTATCTACGTTTATGATGTTAGCCTCACGGTGATCGTACGCTTTCTTGAAGATATTCGCTTGGATTTCCTCCAACAGATTCTTCACGTATTCCTCAATGCCATCACAAGTGATCGTCTCCTTCTCCAAAGTATCACGGCGCATTACTTCGATCGTATTATTCTCCAAATCACGACCACCCATAGCCAAACGCACGGGAACACCTTTTAACTCGTACTCAGCGAACTTCCAGCCCGGCTTCTTGTTATCAGCGTCATCATATTTCACGGAAATGCCTAACGCTTTCAATTTAGCCACGATACCAGCGACCTTCTCGCTGATCTGCGTCAATTGCTCAGCGCTACGGTAGATCGGTACGATCACAACCTGTATCGGAGCCAAATGTGGAGGCAATACCAAACCGTTATCATCAGAGTGAGACATAATCAACGCTCCGATCAAACGTGTGGAAACACCCCAAGAAGTAGCCCAAGCATAGTCGCTCTTACCGTTCTTGTCGATGAAAGTAACGTCGAAAGCCTTACCGAAGTTCTGCCCCAAGAAATGGGAAGTTCCCGCCTGCAAAGCTTTTCCATCCTGCATCATCGCCTCGATCGTATAGGTATCCAAAGCACCGGCGAAACGCTCGCTCTCAGACTTCACGCCCTTTATTACCGGCATTGCCATATAATTCTCTGCGAAGTTCGCATAAACGTCTTGCATCTTCTTAGCTTCTATCTCCGCTTCTTCACGAGTAGCGTGAGCGGTATGGCCTTCCTGCCACAAGAACTCAGCCGTACGAAGGAACAAGCGAGTACGCATTTCCCAGCGCATCACGTTCGCCCATTGGTTGCACAAGATAGGCAGGTCACGGTAAGACTGAATCCAGTTACGGTATGTATTCCATATAATGGTCTCCGAAGTCGGGCGAATGATCAATTCCTCTTCCAGTTTAGCTGCCGGATCTACGACAACCCCCGTACCGTCATGATTTGTCTTCAAACGATAGTGAGTAACCACGGCGCACTCCTTGGCGAATCCTTCCACGTGCTCAGCTTCTTTGCTTAAGAAAGACTTCGGGATCAGCAAGGGGAAATAAGCGTTCACATGACCGGTTTCCTTGAACATATCGTCTAGGATACGTTGCATCTTCTCCCAGATAGCATATCCGTAAGGCTTGATCACCATACAACCACGCACGGCGGAATTCTCCGCCAAATCTGCCTTAATTACCAAATCTTGGTACCACTGCGAATAGTTTACACTTCTCGGTGTAAGTTCTTTCAGCTCTTTTGCCATTTCTTTATATTTCTAAATTATACTGTTTTCCTTAATCTGAATAAGTAATGGGTTGCAAAGGTAAGAAATAATCGTATATCTTTGTAAAAACTATATATAGATAATATCATGAATATACACAAGATCACACGTTACTTACTTATGTTATGTGCATTTACGTTCTTAACTCTCACGGCGAAAGGGCAAGATGGAGAGCCTTTGCGACTGGCCGTGGCAGGAGTATCCCACGGACATCTATGGGAGGTGATAAGCCGTTTGGATAGAGGCGATTTCAAGATTGTAGGAGTCGCCGAGAAAGATGATTACTTACGGGAACATAACGGTCTGCGGGATAAGCTGGATCCTAACCTATTCTATGCGGACCTTGGCGAGATGCTGGATAAGACCCATCCGGAGGCAGTCATCGTATACGAGCCGATCCACGACCATCTTCGTGTGGTAGAGGCTTGCGCACCGAGAGGCATACATGTTATGGTAGAAAAGCCATTGGCCGTCAATAATGAACATGCTACCCGAATGGCATCGCTCGCCCGTGAGAAAAATATCTTGTTGCTTACCAACTACGAGACTACGTGGTATAATACCAACCATGAGGCATTCCGCCTTATCGACAGCGGTGCTATCGGGAAGATCGATCGTATCAACGTATACGACGGGCATCAAGGTCCCTTCGAGATCAACTGCGGAAAAGAGTTCACGGACTGGTTAACCGACCCCGTGCTGAATGGCGGCGGGGCAGTTATCGATTTTGGATGTTACGGAGCCAACTTAGCCACCCGTCTCATGAAAGATGAAAAGCCTCTTAGCGTATACGCCGTACTACGGCAGAATAAACCGAATCTTTATCCCAAGGTAGACGATGACGCAACTATTATCGTGGAATATCCTTCCGCAACCGTCCAGATCATGGGATCATGGTGTTGGCCGATGGGTAGAAAAGATATGCATATCTATGGCGACAAAGGATATATTTACCAAGATACGCCTAAGGAAATGCGAATTTATACCAACGGAAAGGAGCGCCAAGAAATAGCACCTTCCTTGAACGCTCCTTATAATGATTCCTTTTATTTCTTGAAAGCCGCTGTCCGTAAAGAGATTGACGTACCTCCCACGGACCTTTCCTCGTTGGAGAATAACCTAATGGTAGTGCGGATATTGGACGCTGCCATTCAAAGCGCGAAATCTAAAGCGGTTATCCAGCTCTTTTGAGAGTTTAAAACACCTCTTTCCAATGTTTTAGATTCGTATCGATGGTATCCAAGACCTCCTTGCTTCGCCCCTCCATCATTAACTTATACATGGTCTGGGCAAAACCAAGCATTTGGGAGAACTCAATCTTGGGAGGCATCGCTAATGCGTTCGGATCGGTCATGATGTTAACCAAGGCCGGTCCGTCAGCGTTAAACACTTTCTGCAAAGTGGGGAATACATCGTCGGGGTTGATCACGTTGTAGCCCGCCATTCCCATTGAAAGGGCGACCCGGGCGAAATCCGGGTTCAGCATCGTGGTCTGCCAATCCGGCAGTCCGGCCACCTCCATCTCAAGTTTTACCATTCCTAGGGAACGGTTATTAAATACGATTAATTTAATCGGCAAATGGTATTGCACGATCGTAGCAAGGTCGCCCAACAACATTGAGATACCTCCATCACCACACAACGCCACGACTTGCCTGCCGGGATAAGCCAATGCCGCCCCTATCGCTTGCGGCATGGCGTTCGCCATCGAGCCATGATTGAATGATCCCAACATCTTCCGCATACCCGTAGCTTGCAAATAGCGGGCACCCCATACACAAGTCATACCCGTATCCACGGTAAATATGGCGTCGTCCGAGCTAAGCTCGTCTACGACCGAGATCACGTACTCTGGCTGTATCTTCTCTTCTTTCCCCCGGACAGTGGCGGCAGAACGGAGATTTTCCCGAACTTTCTCATATTTAGCCAACTGTTCCCGCAAGAAACTATTATCTTCTTTCTGGTGAATCAACGGAATCAACTCATCCAAAGTATCCTTCACATCGCCACAAAGCCCCATTTGTATCTTGGCACGACGCCCCAGACGATTCGGATTGATATCCACCTGTACGATCGTGTTGCTCTCTGGCATGAATGCCTCGTATGGAAAATCGGTTCCCAACAACACCAACACCTCTGCCTCATGCATACTATAATAGCCGGAAGGCATGCCCAATAGACCGGTCATCCCCACCTCGTTCGGATTATCGTATTGGATCTCCATCTTACCCTTGAAAGAATAGGCTACCGGAGCATTCAGTAATTTAGCCAACTGCACCAATTCCGGATGGGCATCTTTCGCACCTATTCCACAATAAAGTGTCACTTTCTTTGCGTTATTCAACAAATCCGCTAATTCCCGGATTTCCTGTTCGGCGGGACAAACCCGTTGTCGCGTAGGAAAAGAAAAGGTAGAGGACAAACCCGCTGTAGCATTCTCTGCCGCCAAGTCACCGGGAAGTCCGATCACCCCGACCCCACGTGATGAGATCGCCGCTTGCATAGCGCCTTGAAGCATCCGGGGAAATTGTTCCGGCGTAGTGGCTACTTGGTTATAATAGCTACAATCATCGAATAATTTGATCGTATTTGTCTCTTGGAAATATTCCGTACCAAACTCCCGGGAAGGGATCGTGGAAGCGATCGCCAAGACCCGTGCTCCGGATCGTTGGGCATCATACAGCCCATTAATTAAATGTACATGCCCGGGGCCACTACTACCTGCGCAACAAGCCAACTCGCCTGTCAACTGGGCCTCCGCCGCAGCGGCATAAGCCCCCGTTTCCTCATGACGGACATGAATCCACCGCAATCTGCCGTTTTTCCGAACAGCCTCGTTCACCTCATTCAGGCTATCGCCTGTCACGGCGTATATACGTCGTACGCCTGCTTTTTCCAGCGTATCCACTAACTGGTCCGCAACTTTCTTCGCCATAGTTTAAACTCTTCTTTTTATTTTATAAGAAAACTATCAAGGGCTGGAGAAAGTTTTTGGAAAGACTGATTTTTATTTGATGCAATCCGTCAATGTTCGTAAAAAAGCGACAATCGCAGTCTCCTCTTCCTGAGATAAACCTAAGTTCCCCAGTTCATCCTTATTTACGGTCTCGGGATATTCCGCCGGGGGGAAATCCTCTACATCCCTTACGTTATAAAAATGTACGATCTCCTCCAAGGTCTTGAAATATCCATTATGGCCATATGGAGCTGTCAGAGCGATATTGCGGAGCGTAGGCACACGGAACTTCCCGTATTCTTCCGGATCACGCAGTCGTGAGCCCAAGCCAAGATCCATCGTATCCTTACCACACGTATTATAGGGAGCCGAAACCTTAAAGAATGGATTGCCCGGATTTGAGGGAATCCCCAGATTATCATAGGTATGATCGGTGAATAGCACCTTCCCGGCCCGTTCGTCGGGATCCAAGATATGGCACTCGGCACATAGCCCTTTTTCCTTGAAAAGCTCATAGCCTAGTTTCTCCTCTTCTGTTAATTGACATTTGCCGGCTTGCCAAGCATCGAACTTCGAGGAGAATGGATTCATCTCGGCGGAACGCTCGTAGAGGGCGATCACCTCGTTTATATAGTAAACATATCACCAAATGTACGATTTATTTCTCAAGATATATGAGCGATGGCCTCTATTTATGGAGAGACATCCCCATGTAGATACCGATGCAATAAGGAATTAACCAGATGAACCACACAACAATGCTAAATCTGTTGAAATGCTGTTTGGCTTTTAACGAACCTTTAAAGTAAGTCCAAATCGCCCAGATCGCATGGATCAGCATCAAGCAAATAGCGATAATTCCCGTTACGGTATGTACCGTATCATGTAAATGGGTCAGTTGGGCGATATGCTCCATCAAGCCCGTTCCAATAGCGTCCGCATAAAGTCCTAATACAAAAAACCAAAGATGCCACGCTTTTAACTGTCCTTGGAAACGCTCGCCCCAGACCCCGATCGTATAGCATATCAAGGCGGATGATATGACACAAATGGCCGTAATCAGTAAATGAATATCAAGTTGATTGAATACCATATTTTTCCTTTTTCAAAAAGAACAGAAGCTTCCTAAAAAAGTTCAGGCTATTGGCAAAGAATTCATACATTCGCGTGTCTAAATAAAAACGACAGGGCAATCCCGTTGAAAAATATGAAACAAAATATACTCGCTCTCTATCTGATCAAGTTTTCCAAATGGTTCTCGCTCGTAATGCCTATCATTGTCCTATTCTACGAGGATCATGGTTTAGGACTACAAGACGTGTTTATTTTGAAGAGTGTCTACTCGGTCGCCGCTGTCACTTTGGAGATTCCCTCGGGCTATCTGGCGGACGTATGGGGGCGTAAGAAATGCTTGATTCTAGGTTGTATACTTTTCTTTGGAGGGTACCTATGTTATTCTTTCACCTCCACTTTCACGGCATTTCTCTTCGCCGAGATTTTGTTGGGAACCGGGCAAACCTTGGTAAACGGAGCGGATTCGGCGCTGCTCTACGATACAACCGTACGATATAAAAAAGAAGAACTTTATTTGCGGTATGAGGGACGTATCACGATGATCGGTAATTTCGCCGAGGCCATCGCCGGGATATTCGGTGGATTGCTGGCCGCCTATTCCTTGCGATTGCCGTTTTACGCCCAAGCGTTTGTCGCCTTTATCGGCATTCCAGCGGCGTTCGCCTTGCAGGAATTCAATACTAAGAGCAAGGTGCAGAACCCGGTTTCCGAGATTCTCCGCATCTTGAAATATTCCTTGGTCACGAACCGTAAGCTATGCTATAACATCATGTTCTCCGGTATCATCGGAGCCGCTACATTAACGATGGCATGGTTCGTGCAGCCCGTATTGATGAAGTTGGAAACCCCGACCTCCTATTACGGTGTCATTTGGACCGTGCTCAATCTGACTGTGGGATTGTCCGCCCTCTATTCTGATCAGGTAGAGCGGTATTTCGGGATGCGTAAATCAAACACGTTTATACTACTTATAATCGTAGGTGGATATATATCGCTCGCTTATAACCTTACTTATTGGGGATTAGCGATCTTGTTCATTTTCTATATAGTCCGGGGCTTCGCCACACCGATTTTGAAAGGTTACATTAATCAAATGACCTTCTCGGAGATGCGGGCTACGGTCTTGTCGATCCGTAACTTTGTGATCCGCTTGATATTCGCTGCCATCGCCCCATTTATAGGTTGGCTAAATGATTTCTATTCTTTACGTGTCGCCCTGTTAGTTTCCGCCGGAATTATTGCCATACCCGGAATTTTATTCTTAGTTTTGCAATTCCGTAAAGCAGATTAAAAATATAATAGCATGAAAAGACAACTTATGACCGGACTGTTTGCCGCTTTGGCTTTCACAGCGGTAGCCCAGTCGAATGAGTGGCGAGACCCCGAGGTCAACGCCGTAAACCGTGCCCCGATGCACGCCAATTTCTTCGCCTACGAGACCGCCGAGGTGGCAGCGAAGGACGCCAAGGAACAATCCCAGAACTTCATGACCTTGAACGGTCCTTGGAAATTCTTTTGGGTAAAGAACGCTGACGCTCGTCCTACCGATTTCTGGCGGACCGATTACAACGACAAAGGATGGAACAATATGCCTGTGCCCGGTGTATGGGAACTGAACGGATATGGAGATCCTCTCTACGTAAACGTTGGTTACGCTTGGCGTGAGCAATTCAAGAACAACCCGCCCGAGGTCCCTACCGTTAATAACCATGTGGGTTCCTACCGTCGTGAGATCATGGTTCCTGCCAGCTGGAACGGAAAAGAGATCATCGCCCATTTCGGTTCCGTTACCTCCAATATGTATTTGTGGGTAAACGGGAAGTACGTAGGCTATAGCGAAGACAGCAAGCTGGAAGCGGAGTTTAACTTAACTCCTTACTTGAAACCCGGACAAAAAAACCTGATTGCTTTCCAAGTATTCCGCTGGTGTGATGGCACTTATCTGGAAGACCAAGATTTCTTCCGTTACAGCGGTGTCGGACGTGATTGTTATTTATACGCCCGTAACCCAAAGCAACAGATCGCCGATATACGTGTGACTCCGGATCTGGACGCTCAATACCAAAATGGCTCGTTGGCAGTCAACCTGACCATGAAGGGTAAAGGTACAGTAGAGCTTGAACTATTGGATGCCCAGAATAAAGCTGTCACTACCCAATCCTTGAACGCTTCCGGAAAGGTCAGCACGACGATAGAAGTCTCCTCTCCCCACAAATGGACTGCGGAGACTCCCTATCTATATACTTTACGGGCTACTTTAAAAGAGGGAGGCAAAACAATCGAGGTAATCCCCGTAAAAGTAGGTTTCCGTAAGATCGAATTAAAGAACGCCCAGATACTCGTGAACGGGCAACCGGTTCTTTTCAAGGGTGCCGACCGTCACGAGATGGATCCCGATGGCGGTTATGTCGTTTCACGCGAACGCATGATACAGGACATACAGATCATGAAGAAATTCAATTTGAACGCCGTTCGTACCTGCCACTATCCCGATGACAACTTCTGGTACGATCTTTGCGATAAATACGGTATCTATGTCGTAGCCGAAGCCAATATAGAGTCTCACGGAATGGGATACGGCGAGGAGACGTTAGCCAAGAACCCATCTTATAAGAAAGCGCATCTGGAACGTAACCAACGTAACGTCCAACGTGGCTTCAACCATCCGAGTATCATCTTCTGGTCCTTGGGTAACGAGGCTGGATACGGTCCTAACTTCGAGGCCGCTTACGACTGGATCAAGAACGAAGACCCCAGCCGTGCCGTACAATACGAACAGGCCGGAAAGAACGGAAAGACCGATATCTTCTGCCCGATGTATTACAACTACGAGGATTGCGCTAAATACAGCGAGGATAACTCCATGCAAAAGCCTTTGATACAATGTGAATACGCTCATGCCATGGGTAACTCTCAAGGAGGTTTCAAGGAATATTGGGATTTGATCCGTAAATACCCGAAATATCAAGGGGGCTTCATCTGGGACTTCGTGGATCAATCCGTGCGCTGGACCGGCAAGAACGGGAAAATGATCTATGCTTATGGCGGCGATTTCAATAAGTTCGACGCTAGCGATAATAACTTCTGCGATAACGGCTTGATCAGCCCGGATCGTGTTCCGAACCCGCATATGTACGAGGTGGGGTATTATTACCAAGATATCTGGACAACCCCCGGCGATCTGTCGAAAGGTGAGATCAAGGTGTACAACGAGAATTTCTTCCGTGACCTTTCCGCTTATTATCTGGAATGGGAAATGCTGAAAGGTGGCAAGGTTGTTCGTAGCGGACGTGTCGATGACCTGAAAGTAGCTCCCCAACAAACATCAACGATCCGATTGGATCTAGGCGAGACTTGCCAATGCACGGAATGGTTGCTGAATGTATCTTATAAACTGAAGAACCGTGAGGGCTTATTACCCGCCGGACATACCGTGGCCAAGGATCAGCTGACGTTGAACCCGTACAAGGCTCCATCTATGGATTTGAAAAACGTGGAAACAACCAATATCGAAACCAAGGCTCCAGCCGTACAAGATAACGACGCCAATTACCTGATCGTGGAAGGTTGTGGTTTCCGTACCGAATTCAACCGTGAGAATGGTTACCTGATCAAATACGAGGTAAACGGCCAAGACATGATCAAGGAAGGAGAGGCTTTGACTCCTAACTTCTGGCGTGCGCCGACAGACAATGATTTCGGAGCTGGCCTACAGAAGAAGTACGCCGCATGGAAGAATCCGGAAATGAAGCTGACTTCTCTTAACCAACGGATGGAGAACAAGCAAGTGATCGTAGAGGCCGTTTACGATATGCCGACCGTATCCGCCAAGTTGAACTTGACGTACGTGATCAATAACAAGGGTGCGATCAAGGTTACCCAGAAAATGACAGCAGACAAGAATGCCAAGGTATCCCCCATGTTCCGCTTCGGTATGCAAATGCCGATGCCGAGATATTTCGAGAATATCGAATACTACGGCCGTGGTCCCGTGGAGAATTATATCGACCGCAAGGGTAACGCGGACTTGGCTATTTACCGCCAGACCGTAGACGAGCAATTCTATTCGTATATCCGTCCGCAAGAGAATGGAACGAAATCGGATATCCGCTGGTGGAAAATGCTGAACGAGGCTGGCAACGGTATCGAGGTCGTAGCCTCTGCCCCATTCTCCGCTTCCGCTTTGCATTATACGATAGAGTCTTTGGACGACGGTGCCCGAAAGGATCAAAGACACTCTCCAGAAGTAGAGGAAGCCGACTTGACAAACCTTTGTCTCGATAAGGTACAGATGGGATTAGGCTGTGTAAATAGCTGGGGAACTATCGCACTCCCGGAATACCAGATTCCTTACGGCGACTATGAGTTCACGTTCATTCTTACTCCGGTAAAACATAGCATCGAGATCGAGTAAAACGAATCTTTTATCTAGTGAGAGATATATGAAAGAAGGGGAAAGCAATAGATGTTTTCCCCTTCTCACGTTTTCTATCATCACTATTCTTTAACAGGCACAGCCTACAAAATCCCTGAACAGCTCCACCCCCTTTATCAGCGAGGAACGTGGACAAGCGATATTCCAACGCATGAAGCCTTCGCCTTCTGCTCCATACATCGTTCCGGCATTGAGCCATAGCTTCGCTTTCTCGATCAGCAAGTGCTCCAATTCTTCCGATGATTTACCTAACTTACGGCAATCCATCCATACAAGATAAGTGCCTTCCAACAAGGTTATCGGAAAGTCCGGCAGATATTTCCCGCAAAAATCTTTCATGTATAAGTAATTCTGCCATAAATAATCGATCAGTTGCGACAGCCATTCCTCTCCCTCATTATAGGCCGCTATGGTAGCTATTACACCAAAAGGATTCACATCGCATACCTCGTTGATATTGATTGCCCGGTCTATCTTCCGACGTAGGTTCTCATCGTAACACACGATATTGGCGATTTGTAATCCAGCGATATTGAAAGCCTTGCTAGGCGACAGGCATGTCACGGAATGCCGTAGGAATTCTTCTGAGATAGATGCAAACGGTGTAAAAGTATATCCCGGAAATACGAGTTCGCAATGTATCTCATCTGATACGACTATTAGGCCATTACGGATACAGATCTTGCCGATACGACTTAGTTCCTCACGTGTCCATACCCTTCCAGCGGGATTATGAGGATTACACAACAGCATGACCTTTACCTTCGGATCAGCGGCTTTTTTCTCCAAATCCTCATAATCAATCGTGAATGTATCATGGGCATAAGACAAAGGGGTGCGGATAATCTCACATCTGTTATTGCGGATGGACGAGAAAAAACAGTTATAAACCGGAGTCTGCACCAGTACTTTATCACCCGGCTCGGTTAGCGCCTTGATAACGGCAGAAATTGCCGGAACAACTCCGGAGGTACAAATCATCCATTCTTTTCGTATTTGCCATCCATGCCGACGTTCAAACCAGCCTGTCACCGCTTCGTAATATGCATCCGGTACTCGAGTATAACCGAAAATACCATGTTCTACACGTTGCCGTAAGGTTTCGATAATAACGGGTGCCGTACGGAAATCCATATCGGCCACCCACATCGGTAGAACATCCGTATCCACAGCGCTATCCCATTTATAGGAGTTCGTACCGGTACGAGGCACTATTTCATCGAAGTTATATCTCATATTCTTTATGCGGAAAAGCAAGTACGTTCATTCCATAGCCTCAGTTGGCAATTACCCGGAGCCTTAATGTTCTCGTCGAGGATTACCTCACCATAGCTTCCGGCGGTGATGCTTCCCGTACGGGGATTCTTCACGCTACGGATCGGGCTATTGATAGTCGCCTGCACGGAACTGTATTCAAAGGCTAGATCGCAATCATCTGCCATCGTACAGTTCTCCATCATAAGATCGTGGGCGTAACAAAGCGGCTGTGTACCCGAGATTTTGCAATTTACCAAACGCAGGTTCTTCGAGTGCCATCCCAAGTACTCGCCGTTAATCTCGGAATCGTATACGGTAACATTCTCCGTATCCCAGAAAGCGTCTTTCGAGTTGATGACCGCATTACGGATTTCCACGTTCTTACAATACTGGAACGAGTAGTTTCCATTTTGAGCGTAGTTCCGGATTTTAATGTTCTCGCCGTGCATAAATAAATAATCAGCATGATCTATTTGCACATTTATCAATTCCACGTTCCGGCAATGCCAAAGGGTTTCTTGAGCATTGGGTAGTTGTACGTTTTCCAGTCTGATACCGTCCATCTCCCGAAACATCTTTGGGGCTTCCACCCGTGTATCCGTCATCACTAGATTTTGGGAGTACCATAACGCAGCACGTCCACCTTCGGTAAACAGGCTATTCTTGATGGTGAAGCCATCCACGTGCCAGAACGGATATTTACCCTCAAAACGACAGCCTATGGCTATGATATTGCTACACTCTTTCAATGCCGACTCCCCGGCATGAATAACGACATTGTCTAATTGTAAATCGTGAGAGGCGAACAAAGGACGCTCACCACTAAATTCCATATCCTTTATCTGTTGCATAATGAATCTTATTTAAAGTTTTCTACAAAGAACCGTTCAATCTTATCGAAGGGAATGACACTCATCTGATCGTATAAATCGACATGATTCGCTCCGGGTATAATTAGCAATTCCTTATTGTCACCTTTCAGTTTCTTGAAAGCATCCTCGCTGAAGTAACGTGAATGCGCTTTCTCTCCATGAATAATCAATACGGCGCTACGAATCTCGTCACTATACGAGAGTATAGGCATATTGATGAACGATAAAGCCGAGGTCTTGTTCCATCCGCCATTCGAGTTGAGCGAACGCTTGTGGTAACCACGCTTCGTCTTGTAATAAGCGTAGTAGTCTTTCAAGAATTGGGGCGCATCGTCGGGTAACGTATCGGGCAAACCTCCCGCAAGGGCGTATGAGCCGTTCTTTGTGTCAGCGGTACGCTGTTCATTGAGTTGCTTGCGCAATTCATAACGTGCGTCGGCATCCATCGCATCGAAGTAACCATTAGCGTTCACACGGCTCATATCGTACATCGTAGAGGTTACGGTCGCTTTGATACGAGTATCGATAGCCGCCGCATTAAGAGCCATGCCTCCCCATCCGCAGATACCGAGGATACCGATATGTTCCGCATCCACATCATCACGTGTCGAAAGGAAATCGACGGCCGCACAGAAATCTTCCGTATTGATGTCGGGAGAAGCTACATAACGAGGCTCTCCGCCACTCTCGCCTGTATATGACGGATCGAAAGCGATCGTCAGAAATCCACGTTCTGCCAATTTCTGGGCATATAAACCCGAGGATTGTTCCTTCACGGCACCGAACGGACCGCTAATAGCGATAGCAGGCAATTTTCCATCCGCATGCTTGGGTTTGTACATATCGGCGGCAAGCGTAATGCCATAGCGATTACGAAAAGTAACTTTACTATGGCTCACCTTGTCACTCTGTGGGAATACTTTATCCCAATCCTTAATTAGATTCAAATTCTTGTCCATTGTATGATCGGTATTAATTTGATTGTCTGTAGCGAACAGATTTCCCGTAGCGCAAAAGCATATGGCTATTGCCGTACATAATTCTCTTAATGACTTCTTCATGTCGTTCCTTATTTATTTTTACGAAGGCAAAGATAGAGGCTCAAATAGCATCCCTTTGTAGACAAATTACGGATGTCATGACCTCAATTACAGGTTTTGTGGAATCAGCCAGAAAGCCTGTAAATACACATAATCCGTAACAATGGTTATATAATCCGTAATTAGGGTTATAACTATATATGAATTATCCTCTATTTTTGCGTACAGAATTATTGATTAAATACGTACGGCTTATGGATAAGATACTTAACTTAGATAGTGTAGACCTATATAACAAACTATACGGCCTCGAAACCCTAAATCCGCTTGTCAGTGTCATAGATTTGAATAAAGCGACGAGTAGTGTAGATCTCATCCGCTTCAATTACGGCATCTACGCACTGTATCTAAAACTAGAGAAAGCCTGCGATATCAAATACGGACGCCAGACATACGATTACCAAGAAGGCACGATCGTTTGCTTCGCCCCCGGACAAACTGCGGAAACAAATCCGACAACCGATAAAGTCCAAGTAAACGCACATGGTATTCTTTTCCATCCCGATTTACTGCGTGGAACGTCACTCGGAAAGAATATAAAGAAATATACGTTCTTTTCTTACGAGGTAAACGAGGCGTTGCATCTCTCGGAAGAAGAAAGATCTATCGTGATGGATTGCCTGAAGATCATCCGTATGGAACTGGAACATGGCGTGGATAAACATAGTAAAACCTTACTTGTAAACCATATCGAACTGCTGCTTAATTATTGTATGCGTTTTTATGAAAGGCAGTTCATCACCCGAGGCAAGACAAACCGGGATGTGCTGACACGTTTCGAAAACCTGTTGGATGAGTATTTCGAAAGTACACTCGCCGAACAGGACGGATTGCCTACGGTGAAATACTTTGCCGACAAGCTTTGCCTCTCATCGAACTATTTCGGTGACATGTTCAAGAAGGAAACCGGCAAATCACCGCAGGAATACATCCAAGAGAAAGTAATCGAGCTAGCCAAAGAACGTATCTCCGGCACGGCGGACACAGTCAGCCAAATCGCATATTCCCTCGGTTTCCAATATCCGCAGCACTCCTGTCGGCTATTCAAGAAACGGGTAGGGTACACGCCAAGTGAATACCGTGCGCAGATCGGTCTATCAACGAATCTATAGAAGGCGTTCAAGAAGATGTTAGATATTAAGACTGTATATGAATGTAACCGGTGCTTGGGATGCAAGACGCTGCACCCACAAGTAAGCCTCATCAATCTAGAGAGCCCGAACCTAGAGCAAGAGGCCGTAAAGTTCGAGTTCTACGCGATCCTCTTGATAGAAGACTGCCCGGACGGTTGCTATTGTTGCGGACGTAAGTATTACGATTATTCCAACGCTACGATGGTGTTTCTTACACCCGGTGAGATTTTCCGCATGAGCGAGAATAATACGCTACCCAACAAAGGGTACCTTTTAGCGTTCCATCCCGACCTATTGTTCCACACGTCATTGGACAACCCTATTAAGAACTATACCTTCTTCGCTTATCACAAAGAAGAGGCTCTGCATCTCTCTCAACGTGAGACAGCCAAAGTTACGTGTTGTCTGGAAAACATCGAGGACGAGCTTCACCATGCCATCGATACGCACAGTGGTACCATTCTATCCCGCCACATTGAATTATTATTGGATTATTGTACACGCTATTATGAGCGACAGTTCATTACCCGGGAAAATAAGAACAAGGCTATCTTGGAGAAATTGGAAAGGCTCCTCGACGAGTATATCATTTCCGGTAAATTAGAGAACGGCCAGCTACCCACCGCCGAATATTGTACGGCAGAACTGGACCTTTCTGTCGCTTACTTCAACGACCTGTTAAGATTCGAGACCGGCAAAACACTGGAGGAATATTTTCAGTTCAAACGATTGAGCGTGGCTAAGACAATGCTACTGAAAAACGGTAATACTCCCGCTTTGGTAGCACGACAATTAGGTTATCCGAACGTACAGTATTTCAGCCTTATATTTAAGAAGATCACAGGCATCGCTCCCTGTGAATATCCATATGCGCAAAACTAAGAAACGGAAGGAATGACCTCCTTCCGTTTCTTAGAATGACATTATTTTCCTAGCTTCTTTTCCAGCATCTTCATAAAATATCCCCCGACAACCGAACGGGCTTGAAAACCTCGTTGCGTACCATCGGAAGTAAAATGCCAATCGCTTAGAGGAACACGTGAAGTCGTCTCGTTGGCGTAGTTCCAGACCGGAACCATCAGCGCATTGAAATCCTCCATCGATCCGGTCAAACAAGCGGACCATAAAATCCAGTCGGACTTCGTATAATCCTCCCGGTTATCCAACGGCAAACCATATTTATTTTGTTTTGTCTTGTAATAAGCCATTTCCGTAGCGGCAACCTCTTTTGGGAAGATATTCAAGCCCAGCAAGCGATCCCAGACCAGATTATATTTTTGGCTCCAAGTGCCCGGCTTATCGAAAGTCAGGCGGTAATGATCACCATCGTTCGCCATCTTCACCCACTTAGCGGCCATCTCACGGGCGACTTCCGTATATTGTCTAGCGATATCGGCCTTACCTAACATCTCCGCCAATTTTCCGTAGCCGGCAACTCCCATAATTGCCTTGATGGACAAGTTCGTGTTATGGGCGAAATGTCCGGCAAAATCATCCGTACAAAGTTGGTTCTTCGGATCAAGGCCTTCCTTCAACAAGTAATTCGCCCATGTAGTCAAGACCTCCCAATGTTGGGCGGCATAATCAGCATTGCCATCCACTATTGCTATAGCGGTCGCTAGCACAAGCATATTACCACTTTCTTCCACGGGCATATCGCCACCATAGGTTTGACCGTTCGCAACCGGATAGGTACCCACATCGTGAGCCGGAAAAGGTTTCTTCCATTGTCCGCTCTCGCTATAATAGAAAATGGGATTCATCATTCCCTTCAATAAATCCGTGTTGTATACTAAGAATAAGGGGGCGGAAGGATACGTAATATCCACTGTTCCGATAGAACCGTTACTGAAATTTTCTTTCGAAAGGAATAAGAGAGTCCCTTCCTTATCAGTCACCAACTTATGGGCGGCGATCGCCTGCCGATATGCGATAGCGCATAGCTCGGCGTATTTCTTCCCTCCTACGGCACTCGTCTCGCTCATCAAAGAAGAATCGAAGGAACCGCAACGCCGCATCAGATCCTCGTAAGAAGCCTCCCCTTTTTCGAACGCCTGATGAATATCCACCTTTCCGTCGTGCTTCCAATAAGGCATCCGGTTGTCTTGGAAATACTGGATCGAATATAAATCATCGTAACCGATCATCAAATGTCCGGAGACGGTTTCCTTGGAGACCTTGCCGATCGGGTCCGTATAAGCGAGGACTGTCATTTGCTCACGCATATCCGAAGAGAGACTTTGCGATCCAGCCGGTAAATTACCAGTAGTCATGAAAGCTTTCTTCGTAGCATAATACTCGTCGATCGTTGCGGAGACTCCCGGTTTCTTGGGGATAGCCAAATAGAAATATCCCCAGTCAATCCGTACATCATCCCCGGTTTTCGCCAGAACCTCTTGATCGATTGTTCCTGTCTTCAGGTAAATTAAATCAGGGGTTTCCGTTTTCTCGAAAGTCACCTCTTGATCGATCGTATTCACGGCCCATTGCGGCGTGGCTTCCATGTATAGTTGCACGTCGTGATCTTTACCGTCGATGGAACGGACTTGATAGGTTATATAATTAAACGGAGAAGTCATAGCCTCCAGATCATTCAGCAAGAAAGGAGCCGTGAAAATCAAGTCCAGACTCACGCCACCGCACTCAAAGGTATAGAATGTTTGCGTAGGCATCACGTTCATGGATTTCTGGATCGCTTTCTCATCGAACGTATCTCCTCGTTTCACCTTCCGCATGATTCCCATATCCACATAAGCGCCTCCCCCATTGTTCCGGCAATGAGCGGCCAACACGTTACCCGTAGGCTTCAAGCTCTCCGCCACCGCTTCCGGTATCTCTTTCAGCAAATCATAGTCCAGACCGTTCCCTGCCACGGCGATTTGCTTTCCATTTAGATACACCTCGATATTATCATCATGCGAATATTGGAGGTAGAGGGCATCCTTTTGCTCATCCGAAGGCCAGTCAAACGTACGACGTACCCAGATATCTCCTGTAGACCAAGGCGTGGAACGATTCGGATTATCTTCCGTTCCGAAAGCGGCTTTTCCCCGCTTCCAACTTTTCGGATCATAAGCCTCGGCGAACCAATCGCCGGCAGGCTGAGACATCGTATAATCGGCCTCCCATAAGCCATCCGAGGCCATACCGATCACCGAGGTCACCTGTATATCGTCCATTCCCATGAAACGGTATGACTTACCATCTACTCGTATACCGCCTAGAAGCGGATAATCACGGCCGGTCCAATGCCGTACCGACTCATCATTCAATTGATCGGCAAACGACCATGCGCTTGTATAGGGGTCGATCGTGACCAAAGGAACGGCCGGAGCACGTAAAGAGTTCTCTGCCGCCGCCGTATATACCTCGGAAACTTTCACTTGCGTACAACAAGATAAAGCCATACAACAAGATAAAGCCAATAAATAGTTTCTCATCTGCTTACTTCACGGTTTTATGAATGGCCTCCAGCACGATCTTCTCCATGATCTTATAGCCTTCCAAGGTAGGATGCACACCATCTTTCGACAGGTTAGCGGGCAATCCGTTTCGCTCATCTTTCATGGCGGAATGATAATCCACGTATGTCAAACCATTCTTATCCGCATACTCCTTGATCCATTTATTGAGCTGGATAACCTTATCGGCCGGTTGCATACCCGGTCTCCAAGGAAAATCATAAGCCGGCAATACGGAGCAGAAAATCACCTTGATATGATTTGCCTTCGCCAATTCTGCCATAGAGACCAAGTTCCCAAACACGTTTTCCAAGGCGATCACACCGTTATTGTGAGCGATATCATTGATTCCCGCCAAGATCACCACGGCTTTCGGTTTCAAGTTAATAACGTCTTGGCGAAAACGAACTAGCATCTCCGAGGTTGTCTGTCCGCTGATCCCACGGTCTACGAAGTTATTCCGGATAAAGAAAGTCGAATCCGCCGGCCACCATCCGTCTGTAATGGAGTTCCCCATAAATACCACGTTCGAAGGAACTTTCACGGTCTTGTTAGCCTCCGCATAACGACCAAACTGAGCCCAGTCCCCTTTCTCGGTCTGGGCAAATAACGTAGTGGTAGCCAATAAACAACCCGCTACCAGTAAAGCTTGTTTCATGTTTTTCATATTACTTGATTATAAAATACAAACCAACGATCTTGTTTTCATCAAACAAAAGTAATCAAAATTGTCCACTCACCCATTCACACAAGAAAATATCTTATATTTGCTGTCATTGAAAAATAAAAACATCCGAATATGCTGAAAAAGATTCTTTCCAACACGATCGTACGGTTGATACTGGCCGTCTTGATCGGACTTCTGGTTGGGCTTGCCGTAAACGAGTCTGTGTTAAAAGCGGTCATGATCGTAAAACAAATTACGGGACAGATTATTTTCTTCTTGGTTCCGTTGATCATTCTAGGATTCGTGGCGCCTTCTATCGCCCGCTTGAAAAGCAACGCATCCAAAGTCTTATTATTCGCTTTTAGTATCGCATACCTGTCATCGGTTGGCGCCGCTACCTTTGGCGCCGTTGTGGGTTATGAATTAATACCGCATTTGCATATTCAAACCGCCTCGGAAGGTCTAAAAGACATCCCTCCCATGTTGTTTAATCTAGAGATTCCGCCAGTGATGAGCGTTATGTCGGCATTGGTATTGGCCGTGATGCTGGGACTTTCTACCGCATGGGTTAAATCCGAGGAGATGGAGAGGTTGCTGGAAGTATTCCAGAACATGGTACTTAAATTGGTAGAACGGGTCTTGATGCCGGTCCTGCCGCTTTTCATCGCCGCAAATTTCTGTGTCCTTAGTTATGAGGGGGCGATTACAAAGCAGTTGCCTATCTTTTTATCCGTCCTGTTGATTGTCATCATTTGCCATTACATCTGGTTGACCTTACTGTATGTAGTCGCATCGATCTACTCCCGGAAAAATAGCTGGGGCGTATTGAAATACTACGGACCCGCTTATTTGACAGCCTTAGGCACCATGTCATCCGCCGCCACCTTGGGCACGGCCTTGACCTGCGCCAAGAAAAGCAAGATCTTGCGAGAGGAAGTAATTGACGTGACTGTCCCCCTGTTTGCGAACATCCATCTATGCGGCTCTATCTTGACGGAAGTGTTTTTCGTATTGACCGTCTCGCTAATATTATATGGCAGCATGCCGGACTTCACGACGATGTTCGTATTTATCATCTTGCTTGGTTTCTTCGCGATCGGCGCTCCCGGCGTACCGGGCGGTACGGTGCTCGCCTCATTGGGCCTGATCATCGCTATCCTAGGTTTCGACGAGGCGGGAACGGCATTATTGCTTACGATATTCGCTTTGCAAGATAGCTTCGGTACGGCTTGCAACGTGACGGGAGATGGTGCTCTTACCTTAATCACGGATACGTTCGATCAAGGGCAAACGGGAAAAGCTTCCACAGCTTTATAAGGACAAAACCTCATGGCTATTTTACTGCAACCCGCCTTGCAGTAAGTGGTATCACTTCCTTTTCATTCGATACTCTATGGGTGACTCCCCCGTATGCTTCTTGAAATACCGTCCCAGATAGGATTGGCTGGGAAAGTTCAAGTGGTTCGTTATCTCCTGCACGGTCATTTCCGTGGTACGCAACAACACCTTTGTCTCCAATATGATATGCCGGTCTATAATGGTCTTCGCCGACTCGCCCGCCACTTGCCGGGTGATAGTGGAGAGATAACGGGGAGAGATACAAAGCTCGTTCGCATAGAAAGAGACCTCTTTCTGGTCGAGATAATGGGCATGGATGCAATTGATGAACTTATGGAACAACTCCTCCCCACGGTTGCACCCATTTTGCTGGCGGCTCGAAAAGGAGTACCTTGTCTTATCATACATATTAAGGAAGAAGCATTGCAACTGGTTTTTCACGATCATATCACGGTACACGTTATTCCGATCCATGTAAATCAGCCAAAACAGCCGGATGATCACATTTATGGTCTCCTCCTGATCGGCGGGATGCGTATAGCAAGGGCTATCCTTTATGAAGCGGAAAAAGGGCGGATCCAGCCGGAATACGGCCTCGTCGAACAAGACCTTCGAAAAGGATATATATTGTACCTTGAAATCCTCGCTACTCGCATTCAACGTCAGGATCGTATCCGGTATCAATACGATCACCGTGTTGCGCCGGATATCCCATCGGCTCAAATCGACGGATATATTCGCCGTTCCTTTATAGCAAAATAAGATCATGCCATATCCGCTCTTGTAAGGACGATCCAATAACTCCCTCAAATCGGAATCGCCTATTATGAACGACTCTCCTCTCTCTATCTCAAATGGATTCATATGTCTACTATTTTGCCCGCGAATATAAGAGATCATTAGCATATAACGGATCATTCCATCTCAAAATGAACAATCATCGCCTCATTGTGGAAACAATGGTTCGCCGATAAGCGAGTAGCTTTGCATCCGAAAATATAGGTATTAGTTAAGATGAAAAAGCAAAATCGATTGATGAAGACTGCGATCGCCTTATGGTGTATCGTAGCTGTTGGGTGTAAACAAAGCCCTGTAATCCAACAAAGTTCAGGGTATACGACAATGACCGTATTCACTTCGGAGAAAACTTTATCCAATAATTACTCGGCGAGTATACGAGGAAAACAGGACATCGATATTTATCCGCAAGTATCCGGCTTTATTACAAAGCTCTGCGTAACGGAAGGCGAGAGTGTAAAAAAAGGACAAGTCTTATTTATTATTGATCAAGTTCCTTATCAAGCGGCCTTAAACACCGCCATTGCGAACGTAGAGGCCGCTAAGGCATCTGTAGCGACAGCGCAACTGACCTACGACAGTAAACAAGAATTGTATAAAAACAAAGTAGTTTCCGAGTTCGACCTAAAGACCGCCTACAACACTCTACTCTCGGCAAAAGCCCAATTAGCCCAAGCGGAGGCACAAGAGATAAACGCCCGTAACAACCTTTCTTACACGGAAGTGAAAAGCCCCTCGAACGGCGTCATCGGAACCCTGCCTTATCGTGTAGGCGCATTAGTAAGCGCAAACCTGCCCAAACCGCTCACCACGGTATCGGACAATTCCGAGATGTATGTGTATTTCTCCATGACCGAGAATCAGCTATTGGCCTTGACCCGTCAATACGGCTCGAAAGACAAAGCCTTGGAGAATATGCCCGAGATAGAGCTTCAACTGAACGATAAATCGCTTTATCCCCAAACGGGAAAGATCGAGACGATCAGCGGCATTATCGATCAAAACACCGGAACAGTCAGCTTGCGTGCCGCATTCCCGAACGAGGAGCAATTATTGAATAGCGGGGGCTCCGGGAATGTGATCATTCCGGTTACATACGATAACTGCGTCGTAATTCCCCAAGCCGCCACGTTCGAGATCCAAGACCGGGTATTTGTCTTCAAGGTAGTGGACGGCAAGACGCAATCCGCCCCCGTAGAAGTGACCCGTGTGAACGGAGGACAAGAGTATATCGTAAACGCCGGATTGAATAGCGGCGACGTGATCGTAGCCGAAGGCGTAGGTTTATTGCGTGAAGGAACACCGATTGAAGTAAAACAAAATTAAGAACAATGAAAGTTAGCACATTTATAGAACGCCCCGTACTGTCCGCCGTAATTTCCATCACGATTATGGTTGCGGGTATCATCGGGCTTTTCACCTTGCCCGTAGAACAATATCCGGATATCGCCCCTCCTACCGTTATGGTCAGTACGACTTACTTCGGGGCGAATGCCGAGACCATGCAGAAGAGTGTCGTAGCCCCTTTGGAAGAGGCGATCAACGGCGTGGAAGATATGACCTACATGACCTCCACGGCTACCAACTCCGGTACCGCCACGATCACGATCTATTTCCAACAAGGAACCGATCCGGACATGGCCGCCGTAAACGTACAGAACCGTGTATCGAAAGCGACCGGGCAATTGCCGGCCGAGGTTACCCAAGTGGGTGTCACGACTTCCAAGCGCCAGACCAGTATGTTACAGATCTTCTCGCTCTATAGCCCGGACGGTTCTTATGACGAGAACTTCCTCAGTAATTACATCAGCATCAACCTAAAACCAGAGATACTCCGTATCTCCGGAGTCGGCGAGTTGATGGTTATGGGTGGCGATTACAGTATGCGTATCTGGATGAAGCCCGACGTTATGGCCCAATACAAATTGATCCCCTCGGACGTGACCTCCGTGTTGGCCGAGCAAAATATTGAGTCCGCCACGGGTTCTTTAGGCGAGAACTCGGACGAGACGTATCAGTACACCATGAAATATAGCGGACGCCTGCTTACTCCGGAGGAATTCGGCGATATCGTGATCCGCTCCACCGAGGATGGAGAGGTATTGAAGCTAAAAGAGATAGCAGACATTGAGTTAGGAAAGGAGAGTTATGCCTATATCGGACAAACAAACGGTAAGCCGGGTATCTCCTGTATGGTTTTCCAGACAGCCGGATCGAATGCCACGGAGGTGAATAATAAGATCGACGCTTTTCTTGAGGAAGCCTCGAAAGACTTCCCGAAAGGTATCGAGGTCGTAAAATTGATGAGTACGAATGATTTCTTGTACGCCTCGATCCATGAGGTTGTAAAAACCTTGATAGAGGCCATTATCCTCGTTATCCTTGTGGTATATGTCTTCTTGCAGGATATCCGTTCTACGCTGATTCCGTTGGTAGCGATCGTAGTTTCCTTGATCGGTACGTTCGCCTTTATGACGGTCGCCGGATTTAGCATCAACTTGATCACTTTATTCGCTTTGGTATTGGTGATCGGTACGGTGGTGGATGATGCGATCGTTGTTGTAGAGGCAGTCCAAGCTCGGTTCGACGTTGGATATAAGTCCTCTTATATGGCTAGTATGGACGCGATGAAAGGATTGACATCCGCCATCGTCTCTACTTCATTGGTATTTATGGGCGTGTTTATTCCGGTATCCTTCATGAGCGGTACATCCGGTACGTTCTATACGCAGTTCGGCTTGACGATGGCAGCGGCCGTAGGTATCTCTACCGTTAACGCATTAACGTTAAGTCCGGCACTTTGCGCTATCTTATTGAAGCCTTACATCAACGAGGACGGTACCCAAAAGAATAACTTCGCCGCACGTTTCCGTAAGGCGTTCAACGCCGCATTCGATTCGGTCATCAAGAAATATAAGCACGGGGTATTGTTCTTTATCAAGCGGAAATGGCTGGCTTGGTCTTTATTGGCATGCTCCATCGTATTACTTATCGTCTTGATGAACACGACAAAATCCAGCTTGGTGCCCGATGAGGATCAAGGTACGGTCTTTGTCAACGTAAGTACGGCCTCCGGAAGCTCCTTGGCTACGACTAACAAGATCATGACGAATATCGAGCAACGGATCAACCAGATTCCACAGCTTCAATCTTATTCCAAGGTTTCCGGTTATGGTTTGCTGGCCGGACAAGGTAGCTCTTTCGGTATGTTCATCTTGAAACTAAAACATTGGGATGAGCGCCCGGACAAGGAAGATAACGTACAAGCCGTGATCGGACAGGTATATGGCCGTACGGCAGATATCAAGGACGCTACGATTTTCGCCATCGCCCCGGCCATGATCCCCGGATATGGTATGGGTAACGCATTGGAAATGCATACGCAAGACAAGGCCGGTGGAGACTTAACGACCTTCTTTAACACGACCCAGCAATATCTCGCGGCCTTGCGTGAACGGCCCGAGATCGCTACGGCTTACTCTACCTTCGATATCAAGTACCCGCAATGGCGCATGGATGTGGACGCGGCGAAATGCAAACGGGCCGGAATCACTCCGGATGCTGTTCTATCAACCCTTTCCGGTTATTACGGAGGGCAATATGTGTCGAATATCAACCGTTTCTCGAAGGTGTATAAGGTGATGATACAGTCTGATCCTAAATATCGTCTGGATGAGGCCTCCTTGAATAATACGTTCGTACGCATGTCGAACGGCGAGATGGCACCGCTTAGTCAGTTTATCACATTGACCAAAGTCTATGGGGCTGAGTCTTTAGCTCGTTTCAATATGTATAATTCGATCGCCGTCAATGCCGTACCGGCCAATGGATATAGCTCCGGGGATGCTATCAAGGCGGTAAAAGAGACAGCGGCCACCTCACTCCCGAAAGGATACGGGTATGACTTCGGTAGTATCACCCGTGAGGAGAACCAGCAGAGTAATACGACCATTATCATCTTCGGTATCTGTATCTTGATGATTTATTTGATCCTAAGTGCCTTGTACGAGAGTTTCCTTGTTCCTTTCGCCGTGATTCTTTCCGTGCCGATGGGTTTGATGGGTAGTTTCTTGTTCGCCAAGTTCATGGGATTGGAGAATAACATTTATCTGCAAACCGGTCTGATCATGTTGATCGGGTTGTTGGCGAAGACCGCCATCTTATTGACGGAGTACGCTACCCAGCGCCGCTTGTCCGGCATGAGCCTGACCTCGGCCGCTCTTAGCGCAGCGAAGGTTCGTCTGCGCCCGATCTTGATGACCGCTCTTACGATGATATTCGGTTTGCTGCCATTGATCGTTTCCAACGGCGTAGGCGCTAATGGAAACCGCTCGTTGGGAACCGGTGCCGTTGGCGGTATGTTGATCGGTACATTGGCTTTGTTATTTATCGTGCCTTGCTTATTCATCACGTTCCAATACCTGCAAGAGAAACTACGCCCGATCCAATTCGAGCGTTCCCTTGATTGGCAGGTGCAAGAAGAGGTAAAAGAGGCCGCCGAAGAAAGAAAAGAATATTTAGATAGCAAGAAATAATCTATCCAGTTGTATATATATAATGTATATGAAGAATAACATCATACTCTTTGCCGTAGCGACGCTAGCGTTGAATAGCTGCGGCATTTACAAGAAATACGAGCCTGTCGCCACCCTCCCGGAGAATCTATATCGGGAGGAGATAGCCCCGGCAGATACCTTCTCCATCGGGAATATCAGTTGGCGGGACCTATTCACCGATCCGGCCTTGCAATCCTTGATCGAACGGGGATTAGCCAATAATACAGATCTGCGGATTGCCCATCTAAAGGTGCAAGAAGCCGAGGCGGCGTTAATGACCTCCCGCCTCTCCTACCTCCCGTCGCTCTCCCTAGATCCGCAGGGCACGACAAGTAGTTTCAATAAGGCAAAAGCGTCGTGGACATACAACGTCCCGGTATCGGCCAGTTGGGAGATCGATATCTTCGGCCGGCTGACAAACGCCAAACGCCAAGCGAAAGCCGCCTTGTCGCAAAGCCAAGCGTATAGCCAAGCCGTACAAACACAACTGATCGCCAACATCGCCAATTTATATTATACCCTATTGATGCTGGATCGGCAATACGAGATCACGACGGAAACCGCCGTGAGATGGCAAGAGAGCCTTCGTGCCACCCAAGCGTTAATGGCAGCCGGCATGACTACCGAGGCGGCCGTATCGCAAACCGAGGCTACTTGCTACTCCATCGAGACCTCTGTTAAGGATCTGGAACAGACCATCCGGGAGACCGAGAATACGCTTGCCGTCTTATTAGGAGAAACACCTCAAGATATCGAGCGAGGAAGATTGGAAGAGCAGTCCTTGACCCCGGATCTGGCGATCGGCATCCCGGTGCAGCTGCTATCGAACCGTCCGGATGTACGTAGCGCCGAGTACGCATTGGCGCAAGCGTTCTACGGGACAGCCTCCGCACGCTCCAATTTTTATCCCTCGCTACGTCTTAGCGGCAGCGCAGGGTGGACAAACAGCGCAGGCAGTTACATCGTAAATCCGGGTAAACTATTACTATCGGCGGTCGGCTCCCTCACGCAACCGCTATTTAACAAAGGAGCGAATATCGCCCAATTGAAAATAGCGAAAGCGCAGCAAGAGGAGGCCAAGCTCACTTTCCAACAAACCGTGCTCAACGCCGGAAAAGAGGTGAACGACGCACTTACCCAAGCCCAGACCGCAAAGGGAAAGATCGACTTGCGTACACACCAAATCGAATCGCTTGAAGATGCCGTGCGTAGCACCCAATTGCTGATGACGCATGGAAACACTACTTATTTGGAAGTGCTCACGGCACAGCAAACCCTGCTCAGCGCCCAGCTCTCCCAAGTAACGGATCGTTTTGACGAGCTTCAAGCCACCGTAAACCTCTACCAAGCCTTAGGAGGAGGCAGACATTAAAGAGAGTCCTTTCAGACTTGTATATAATTATGATTGTAACCTCCTTTTGTGCGTGACGCATAGAAGGAGGTAAAAAAATACCCGGTTTATGGTATATGCCGTAAACAATCCATCCACTATCTTTGTCATATAAATAAAAGAATCCAGAAACAACAAAATTCATTTGTATATGGCAAGAATAGCAAGACAACTGACCGACCTTGTCGGCAACACTCCCCTGTTGGAGTTCTCTAATTTCAACGCGAGCAAGGGCCTTAAAGCCCAAGTAATCGGCAAGCTGGAATATTTCAACCCGGCTGGTAGCGTAAAAGACCGCATCGCCTTGGCGATGATCGAGGACGCCGAGGCTAAAGGCTTGTTGAGACCCGGCGCTACCATTATCGAACCGACCAGCGGTAATACCGGAGTCGGACTCGCTTTTGTCTCCGCCTCGAAAGGCTACAAATTAATCCTGACCATGCCGGATACCATGAGTGCCGAGCGTCGTAACTTATTGAAAGCGTTAGGTGCCCGGCTCGTCCTCACCCCCGGGGCAGAAGGCATGAAAGGAGCCATCGCCAAAGCGGAGGAACTGCGTGATGCGACTCCCGGTTCCATCATCCTACAACAATTCGAGAATCCCGCCAACCCGGCCATGCATATCCGCACGACCGCCGAGGAGATCTGGCGTGATACGGATGGTAAAGTAGACCTGTTTGTAGCCGGCGTAGGAACCGGAGGCACGGTCAGCGGTGTCGGTGCCGGATTGAAAGCTCACAACCCGAACGTACAAATCGTAGCGGTAGAGCCTAGCGATTCACCGGTACTTTCCGGAGGCAAGCCCGGCCCGCACAAGATACAGGGCATCGGAGCTGGCTTTATCCCCAAGACCTACAACGGGGAGGTAGTTGACAATATCCTGCAAGTAACGAACGATGACGCTATCCGTACCAGCCGCGAACTGGCCGGGAAGGAAGGGTTGCTGGTAGGAATATCTTCCGGCGCCGCTGTATACGCCGCCGTGGAACTAGCTAAACTTCCGGAGAATGAGGGAAAAACGATCGTGGCGTTGCTTCCGGACACAGGAGAAAGGTATCTCTCCACGGTTCTATATGCTTTCGAGGAATATCCTCTATAGGCTTTTATCGGTTTATCTGATGTCATAGAATCTGAGTCGAAAACACTATAGTGTTTGTGGATAAACACAATAGTATTCAGACTAAAACACTACTGTATTCGTGCACAAATACAGTAGTGTTTTTTACAGATTACAAGAGCCCTTTCGTACTCGGTAGCTCAAACCGATAAATATCTCGTCGGATCGCCATCTTGATCGAGCGGGCCAAAGCCTTGAAGATACCTTCTATCTTATGATGCTCGTTCGTACCCTCGGCACGGATATTCAAATTCATGCGGGCAGCGTCGCTCAAGCTCTTGAAGAAATGGAGGAACATCTCCGTAGGCATATCTCCCACTTTCTCACGGTGGAACTCAGCGTCCCAAACCAACCAAGGACGGCCACCGAAATCCAGCGCCACACTACACAAGCAATCGTCCATCGGAAGGCAATAGCCATAACGCTCGATCCCTCGCTTATCACCCAGCGCTTTCAGCATCGCCTCGCCAAGGGCAATCGCCGTATCCTCTATCGTATGATGCTCGTCGACCTCCAGGTCGCCTTTTACCCGTACCGTCAGATCCGTACCGGAATGCTTACCGATCTGATCCAACATATGATCGAAGAAACCAAGCCCGGTAGAGATCGATGTCTTTCCGGTTCCATCCAGATTCCAGTCCACATAGATGTCCGTCTCCTTCGTGGCACGCCGTACGACCGCACGACGCTCGCCGGCAAACAGATACTCGGTGATCTTATCCCAATCATCCGTGATATAGGCGGGAGACAATGAGGTAGCGTAAGCCGCCAACTCACTCTCCGCTCCCTCCTCCGGGCGCAACCAGATACCTTTAGCGCCCAGATTATGGGCCAACTCCATATCCGTAAGGCGGTCCCCGATCACGAAACTATTCTCCAGATCGTATTCACCGGTCATATATTTCGTGAGCATTCCCGTACGAGGCTTACGATTCGGGGAATTATCCTCGGGAAAGGAAGGATCGATCAAGATATCGTCGAACACGATCCCCTCGCCTTCCAGCGTCTTTAGCATCAAGTTATGGGCAGGCCAGAAAGTCTCCTCCGGGAAAGAGGGCGTTCCCAGCCCGTCTTGGTTGGAGACCATCACGAACTCGAAATCCAACCGCTCGCGAATGAAATAGAGGTTACGCATCACCTTCGGGACAAACTCTAGTTTCTCCAAGCTATCCAATTGATAATCTACGGGCGGCTCTTTTACAAGCGTGCCGTCCCGGTCGATAAACAACGCTCTTTTCCTCGTGCTCATAATTTCATGTTTTTCATCGCGTTCAATAAGCTATCATTCTCTTTCGGCGTACCGATCGTAATACGAAGGCAACCCCGGCATTTCTGCACGTTACTACGGTTACGCACTACGATCCCTTTCTTCACGAGCCCATTATACATGGCATCCGCCTTGGCGACATTCACCAACAAGAAATTAGCGTCCGAAGGATATACTTGATAGGAGAAAGGAGGCTCGGACAGGATCTTCTCCAGCCGGTTACGCTCCGTGAGGATCTCGTTCACTTGGTGCTTCATGGTCGCCTCGTCGTTCAAGAGCTCCAAAGCTTTCTCCTGTGTAAGCTGGTTGACGTTATACGGATATTTGATCTTATTCAAGACACCGATAATCTCCGGAGAGGCGAATGCCATACCCAAACGAATACCCGCCGCTCCCCACGCTTTCGACAAGGTTTGAAGAACGATCAGATTCGGGAACCCGGATAATTCCTTCAAGAAAGAGGGATAAGCGGAGAAGTCGATATAAGCCTCATCGATCACCACGATTCCTTCATAATTCTTCAAGATCTTATAGATCGAGCCACGATCCAGACTGTTGCCACTAGGGTTATTCGGAGAACATAGGAAGATCACTTTTGTCCACTCGTCCGCCGATTCCAATACGGCTTCCGCATCCAAATCAAAGTTTTCGTCCAAAGAAACCTTACGGCATTCCACGTTATTTACATTCGCTGCCACCTCATACATGCCATACGACGGCGAGATCGTCACTACACTATCCAACCCCGGCTCGCAAAAAGCACGGATCACCAGATCGATGGCCTCGTCACTGCCATTGCCCAAGAAGATCGAGCTACGGTCCACGCCTTTCAACACGGCCAGACGATCCTTCAATTTCCACTGCAAGGGATCGGGATAACGGTTATACGGCATATTCCACGGATTCTCATTCGCGTCCAGAAAAACGGAGGCATCCCCATGAAACTCATCACGTGCGGATGAATACGGTTTCAAATTCCAGACATTCGGTCTTACTAAATCTTTTAGGTCTTTCATATCGTGTTCAATCTAATTGTTACTGCGTTGCGGTGAGCATCCAGCTGCTCGTTGGCCGCCATGGTTTGGATCGTACTACCCAAGGCACGGATACCATCGGAAGTGATCTCTTGGAAAGTGATCTTCTTGATGAAACTATCCAAGTTCACGCCGCTATATGCCTTGGCATAGCCGTTGGTCGGCAAGGTATGATTCGTGCCGGAAGCATAATCGCCTGCGCTTTCCGGAGTATATGGACCCATAAAGACACTGCCGGCGTTCTCGATTCGCTCCGCGATAGCGGTGTAATCCGATGTTTGGATAATCAAGTGCTCGGGAGCGTATTGGTTCGTGAAGTCTACGACTTCCCGCGAATCTTTCAATACGATGATACGGCTGTGCGCTAATGATTTCTCGGTAATCTCCTTTCGGGGCAAACGATCGAGTTGCTCTTGGATGGCACGGGCCACGGGTTTCACGATCGTTTCCGAAGAGGTTACGAGGATCGCTTGGCTATCCACCCCATGTTCGGCTTGCGAGAGGAAATCGGCGGCGATAAAATCGGGATTCGCCGTCTCGTCCGCGATCACCTCTACCTCGGATGGTCCGGCGGGCATATCAATGGCGACCTCTTTCAGGCTTACTAATTGCTTTGCCGCCGTCACGTATTGATTACCGGGGCCAAAGATCTTATACACCTTGGGGACCGATTCCGTCCCATAGGCCATCGCCGCTATCGCTTGGATTCCTCCAGCCTTGAATATCTTACTTACACCTGCGACCTCTGCGGCGAACAGGATAGCGGGATGTACTTTCCCTTCCCGGTTCGGTGGCGTACATAATACGATCTCCTTGCAGCCGGCGATACGTGCGGGCACTGCCAACATCAATACCGTGGAAAACAAAGGCGCCGTTCCGCCCGGAATATATAAACCGACTTTCTCAATCGCTACCGCTTTCTGCCAACAAGTGACTCCCGGGGTAGTCTCCACTTTCTTTCCCTCGAAACGCTGCGAGGCATGGAACTTCTCGATATTCGCCTTTGCCGTACGGATCGCCTGTTTCAAGTCCTCAGCGACCAAGGCATCCGCTTCCCGCATCTCCTCTTCCGAGACTTGAAGGGAAGAAAGCTGCACCTTATCAAACTTTTCCTCATACGCTTTTACGGCGATGTCACCCTGCTCACGTACCTCGTCCAATACCGTACGGACCGTATCGAACAAGGTGGTTACATCCAACGCGGGACGTTTGATTAGTGAGCTCCATTCCTCACGTCCGGGATATTTTATAATCTCCATATTATACAATCATTTTCTCGATCGGAAGCACTAAGATGCCTTCAGCCCCCAATGATTTTAGTTTACCAATAATTTCCCAGAAATGCTTCTCGGCGATCACGGATTGAACAGAGACCCATTCATCGTTCGCCAAAGGCGTGATGGTCGGGCTCTTCATACCGGGAAGCACCTCGATAATCTCATCCAGCTTTTCTTTCGGAGCGTTCAGCAACACGTACTTCTTGCCCTCGGCGACTTGAATCGCTTCAAAGCGGAATAGAAGCTCATCCAATATCTCCAGTTTCTCTTTGGATAGATTATTGTTGGCGATCAATAAAGCCTCACAAGGAAGGACTACCTCCACTTCTCTCAATTGATTGCTTACCAAAGTACTACCGGAGCTTACGATATCAAAGATAGCGTCCGCCAAACCAATGCCCGGGGCGATTTCCACAGAGCCGCTGATTACATGAATATCCGCCTTCACGCCTCTCTCCTCCAAGAAAGACCGTAGGATCGCAGGATAGGAAGTAGCGATCGTTTTTCCCTCAAACCACTCAGCCCCCTTATATTCCTCATCTTTGGGGATCGCTAAGGATAGACGGCACTTACTAAAGCCCAGACGCTTGATCAATTTCGCCTCTTGCCCTTTCTCTACGTACTCGTTCTCTCCGACAATACCAATATCCGCCACACCGTTAGCTACAGACTGAGGAATATCATCATCACGAAGGAATAATACCTCTACCGGAAAACCTTTTGCCGATAATAACAGGATGCGTTTGCCCCTGTTTAGTTTAATACCTGCTTCTTCAAGCAACATCATGGTCTCGTCGTACAGACGGCCTTTCGATTGTACCGCAATTCTCAACATAACTATATCTTATTTTTATATTATAAATATCAACAAAAAAAGGCTTACCGCAAAACGGCAAGCCTTTATCTTTTTATCATGAGTACATACATACCATTCAGCCCACCGAACTATTGCCCGCTGTAATGATGATGGTGATATAATGTAGTCGTTATTTTCATTTCTTTTGTTATTTACGTCGCAAAGTTACAATAATAATTGAAAGAACAAATATTTCTGACAAAATATTATCACAATATCGATATTACTTCAATCCGTTCTTACGAAGCAACTCTTCTATCTCTTTCAAGCTTATAGATTCACGTTCTGCTTTGTCGTAGATGTTAGAGCAAGTTGATCTCTGTCTCATCGATGCTTAACAATTCTTCGACCAAATCCATCTTTAGGCATTTTAGTTCCATTGCCGTCATACAAATGCTCCTTTCTTATTAATTCGTTCTCAAGGACAAATATAATGATTTACTTTAATACAAATGACTCGCTTGCTGCTTAATCTTATTGGAAAGCATCAAGGGGAAGTCCGGATGCGCGGTAAAAAACGCATCAACTTCTTCCCGAGCTTCCTTCGATGTATGGGCGGAAAGCAAGGAGCGAACCCAAGCGGTGGGGAAAAAGATATCGCCAGTCCGCTGTACTTCCGGCATCGCTTCCAAGGCCGGACGGATATAAGCGACCGACTCTTGTTCTCGTAGGCGATGGTTCAAATTAGCGAGAGCGGAAGAGGCCCATGGCTCCACCCTACGATTCCCGGCGATCAACAAGGAAGCGAAGACACTGTCACGTTCCGCCTTGCGGGGCGATACGGATGGGGAGATAAATTGATACTCCTTCTTCCGGTCCGGATTCTGTATGCGGGATAATTGCGT
Organism: Parabacteroides distasonis ATCC 8503; assembly: GCF_000012845.1. Lineage (NCBI taxonomy): Bacteria > Pseudomonadati > Bacteroidota > Bacteroidia > Bacteroidales > Tannerellaceae > Parabacteroides > Parabacteroides distasonis. The sequence goes on along the minus strand of NC_009615.1, from coordinate 1,120,491 downwards.
AGCGATAATCTTATCCGCTTTTTCCGGCAAATGTATCGCCAATATATAGGACAAGCCAATATAATCACTCTCGCTCAATGCGCAATCTTTCGGAGCTTTCCGTTCCTGCCATAACGTATACAGACGTTGTACCGCCTCCTCCGAATCCGCTATCGAACGATACAAACGAAACGCCTGCAAGCGATGTTGGGATACGGGATTCGTTGTCACGATCCTCCACAAGGCCTCTTCCAACGGACGAGAATCCGACGGGAATATCCGCTGGCAATCTCCTAAATAGCTTAAAGCCATCGAGAACAATAAAGAATTAGACTCATTCGGTAAATACGCTAACATTTCATCACGGAACCCTTGTGGAGAAATCGTTTTCCAACGAAGATTCTCATAAAGGGTAATCAGCAAAGATCCCTTCAACACCTCATCTTCCGATAAGCGAAGCACAGACCATAGACCGGAAGACTCCCCCTCTGTTATTTTAAAGAAGCCATAGCCACGCCCATTTGTATTCGGAAGAATGACACAATTTCCATTCGGAAGAAAACTTAATTTCATTCGGAAGGAATCAGAGTTTCCTTCGAGAGAAACCGGGATTTCTTCCGAATCCGTTCCACAGATCACCCGATAGGTTAATTCTTGCGGCCATTTTAAACCCCGGCCCAACGGATCACGCTGCTCTACGACCAACTCGCCGTCCTTAACCGAAGCCGTAATCTCCGGCATACCCTTCTGATTCACCCACACCTCACTCCAAGCGGCCAGATCCTCTTCCGTATATTTATTCAAGATACGGATCAAGCCCTCCCACGTAGCGTTCCCATACGCATAAGTAGTCAAGTACTCACGGATTCCCTGCTGGAAAGCCTCTTCTCCCAGAACACGTACCAACATTTCCATAACCACGGGAGATTTATCATAGATGATATTACCATATACCAAACCGGCGTTCCGCAAATTATCCAAATCTTGCTTGATCGGATTCGCACCTGACGTACGGTCTTCCGAATAAGATGCGGGAATATAATCCCGAATAAAATTCAACCGGTGATTCACGTCCGGATATAAAGGTTCTACGATACGGGAAGCAAAATAATTAGCGAAAACCTCTTTTGTCCATACATCATCAAACCATTTCATCGTTACATAATCGCCAAACCACATATGAGAGGTTTCATGCGCGATCAAGGAACTCCGACTCAATCGCTCATTTAAGGTAGGATGCTCATCCAGAAACATCCGACGATCCGTATATAAAGTAGCACCCGTATGTTCCATACCCCCATATTGGAAACCGGGTAAGATAATCACGTCATATTTAGCGAAAGGATAAGGAATACCAGTAAAGTCTTCCTGCCATTCCAACGCATCGAACACCTCATCGGCGATGGCTGGGCATTGAGCGATCTTTTTCGGGTCCGTCTCCCGATGATAAATAGAGATATCCCGCCCGTTCCGGGAATAAACCTCCCGAGTCAGTTTACCGGCCACGAATGAGAACAGGTAGGTACTAAGCGGTTCCGTCTCCTTGAAAGAAATACGATTCCGACCGGAGACGCCCGTACTATCCGTTTGTGTGATAGCGCCATTCGCCACGGCCTGCCATGTGGAAGGAACTTCCAAGGTCAAGGTAAAAAGCGACTTCATATCCGGCTGGTCAAAACAAGGGAATACCGTACGTGCCCGGTCCGGAACCAATAACGTATACAGGAACTCATCTCGTCGATTCAAGGATTGATCCGCCGGAGTAAAAGTGATCGCTACCCGGTTCTCTCCCACCGCTACCCAATCTGAGGCAATCACGATATGCTCATCTTTCACTTCATAGGGAATATCTCCTCCGTTCAAGGTTACGGAGGTCACTTGCTCCGGTTCTCCGCGGAAATCAATAATAAGCGGCTGTTTCTCGTCTAATCGCAAGGATAGCTCCACTTTTCCCCGGATCGCCTCGTCACGAGATTCCGGGATCGAGAAGAAAAGATTATAACGGACATTTGAGAAATGCTCCTTCCGGAATTGAGCTAGCTCAAGGCTCACACCGGGCCGGGACAAACCGGCCTCATCTTGTTTAACAGAGCTACAAGCAACCAGACCGGACAGTACGCAAGCTCCGATAAATACCTTTAGATTCATATCTCGTAATTATTCTCTTAAGTATTCTGCTATACCCATAAAATTTCGTTCCAACAAATACATCTGGCTAGCCATAAAAGTAAAAAAATCTCCCCAATGCGCTCTCCGATGCAAATCCAATCCTTCTTTTGCTACATAGATACGGGCCACTTGTCGGCCATTCTCACGGACAAAACAAATATCCCAGATCAAGCCTTCGGGAAAATCCTGTTCCAACGTCTCTTTATACCAAGTCAGGCGCTCAAACATTTCCAGACGTAAATCCTCGCTACGGTGGTTTACCTCAAGAATAACGTAAGCCCCTTGGCGGTTCGCGTCGAATTTCAACTCAACGCCCTTTACCTTCGTATCATATAATGTCCAAATTTTCTTACGCCCCCGCAAATAGGGTTGCACCTCACAAAAAGCGGCGAAGCTTTCCCAAAACTCCAATTTGAGATTCTTCAGTTCCTCCTTACTATACATTACCTATAAATGTCTTTCTTTGTTACCTTAACGATCTGTCCGAATTTAGAGAGTTTCTCCATATCCATACTCTTTGAATTACCGACTATCGCATATATCATTAAATGATCTTGTATATTCTCCCTATAAAAACGAAGGATATCCTCCATAGTCATCCGATCGATAACCTCCAGATAATCCTTGTTCGGATCGCTCTCGTACCCTTCACGCCGGAAACCGGCGATCTTCAAGGAAAGGGAGCGACTAGTAGGATATTCATTATTCACCCAATTACGAATCGTCTGCTTCACCGACTCCACCCGTTCCGGACGTTCCGGCATATCATGCACCAAATTCTCCAACACTTCCATCGCATCGATCATCTTATCCGTCTGTGTAGCCAATTTCATCACGAAACTAGCGGGCTTCTCCGATCGATTCAAAGGAGGATGTTTCAAACGGGCATTTACTTGATAAGCGAACGAACGAAACTCACGGATCTCCTGAAACATCAAGGATGACATATCCCCTCCGAAATAAGCACTAAACAACCGGGAAATAGGACGATCTTCCTTAGCCTTCAACGGATCGATATACATATAGGCATAGATTATGCTTTGCGTGACATCCTCCATGTCCATGAAAAAGACAGTCGGCTTATCATACGTCATAAGATCACGGATATAGGGAGAGTTCGATGGAATACTTACCTCCTCCAAGGGTAAATGCTGCTTGATCTGCCGGGCGGCCTCCTCCATAGACAATGTACCACAATAATGCAGGTTACAAGCGACCGAACGTACCTTACTGAAAGTGTCCAGCAACATCTTTCCTTTTAGTTTCTTGATTTCAGCGAACGATAATTTAGTCAAATAACGGGATTGCTCCCCAAATTTGACTTTCTCTAACAGCATATCGGCTACGTTCTCGCTGGAATTGAACAACGATTTCTCCGTTACCTTCGCCTCGTCCACAATCTGCCGTAACTTCTTGTCATCTGGCTTGGCGTGCCGCAAGAAATCGCCGACCAAAGCCATTGTTTGGGTAAAATGCCCATCAAAACCATTCACCACCACCAGAAACTCAGAATCCGTGGAATCAAAAGTCAATGTACTACCAAGTTCCTGCAATTTACCCCGAAAGACCTCAAAAGACATCGATTCCGTCGCTACGAAAGGTAGATAAGCGGACAATTTATCAAGATCACGAAGCTCCAACTGCCCCACTCCATAAGATAGTGTCAGCGAGAATATATCATTTACGGAATTATGAGTCTTATACAACGTGACAAGCGGACGCAAGGATACGACCTCGGCGTCTTTCTCAAAATCGAGAAAATGCGGTTTCAATTCTTGTACGGGTATCTTTTCCAGACGTTCCACATAAGCGGAGGAAGCATCGGAGTTCTTCGGTATAATCGGTGAATAATCCGGCTTGGGCAAGATCGTTTTCGGATAGCGTCCGGTCTTCTTCGTGACGTACATATAATTCTCCGTAAAATATTTCTTGGCGATCTCAATCACGTCTTCTCTCGACAAGGCATCGATACGGGTGACCTCATCCAAATAATCCTGCCAGCTTTTCCCTTGAGAGAAAATACGCATCATCACCTCGGCCCTTGAGTTTATGTCTTCCAATTTGGAGGCATATTCGCGTTTCTGTTCCAATTTCAAGCTTTGAAACATCTCATCGCTAAAATCCCCCTCCTTAATGCGGTTGATTTGTTTCCATACTAATTTCTCGGCTGCCGCATAGGTCTGGAAAAAGAACTTCGGAAATACCAACAAGCCTAATATTCCAGCCTCATTCATACTTTGGTTAACCGCCATCGCACCCATCACCTTATGATCTACCGTCAGCTTATCCAAAAATCCCGTACCATTGGAGTTATTCAATAAAGATACGGCGATATTGAGCGCAACTTGATCCGGATGATTCGCGGGAACTCCCCGGAATCCCAATGCCATAATTTTCACGAAAGGCATAGGAATACGTACGCTCACCTTCTCCCGTCCCTTGAATGGCGGTAATGTAACAATATCCCGGTGAGGCGGCTTCCCTTTTCGTATCCGTGAAAAAGTAGATTCCAAGATTGGCAAGACCTCCTCCGTATCGAAATCCCCGCTTAAGATCAATCCCATATTGGAAGCGACATAGTATTTCTCGAAGAACCGGCGCATCTCCGAAAGACGGGGATTCTTCAAGTTCTCCGCACTTCCGATAATCGGATAAGCATACGGATGCGGATAGAAATAACGCTCTGTCAATTTCTCGATGGCGACACTAGCCATCGTATCTCCATACATGTTCTTTTCCTCATAGACCGTCTCCAGCTCACTCTGGAAAAGACGAAATACGGGATTTACCAAACGCTCACTATTGATCTCGGCCCATTGGGAGATATATTGCGGAGAGAATGTATTGAAATATAATGTATAGTCGTAAGAAGTCCCGGCATTCAACTTCGTACCACCGAAACGAGAGATCAACCGGTCGAACTCATTCGGTATTACATACTCAGCGGCACGTACGCTCAGGTCGTTAATGATTTGCTGCAAATGGGCACGCATCTTGGGATCCTCGGTATCCGCCAAAGCGTCATATTTCTCGGCGATAATGTCCAGCAAGACTTTCTCGGACTCATAGTCGATCGTCCCGATCTTATCCGTTCCTTTAAACATCATATGCTCGAAATAATGCGCGATACCTGTGTTAGGGGAATCTTTAGCTCCGGCTTTTACAACTACGGCTCCGAATATCTTAGGTTGGCTATGGTCCTCATTCAACCATACCGTCAAATCATTACTTAATTTATGCTCTCGTACCTGTAGAAAATCTGAGGTTGACAACAGAGATCTCATGGAATCCATTTAAGTTTATATTATTTCACAAAGATACATTTTTCAATTGGATTAATACGCTTACATTTACAAGCAATCTTAACAAAAGGGCAAATTTAACGTAGGATTGAACCTATTTTTAAGAGTAGTGTTATATCAAAAAACGATTATTATGATAAATTTAGGTAGTTGGATGAACAAAGTCCTCACCGGATGGGGTGTAGACGAGAAAATAGCGAACACATTTGACGAGGCGATCATCGCCATCTTACTAGTGGCGGTCGCTATCGGATTAGATTATTTATGCCAAGCTATTTTTGTCGGAGGGGTACGTAGTATCGTTAAGCATACGCATTATAAATGGGATACGTTATTAATTAAACGTAAGGTCGTACATTATCTCGTACATACGATTCCCGGCATTTTAGTATATGTTTTGCTCCCGATGGCTTTTATCCGAGGAAAGGAATTATTATTCATTTCCCAGAAGATTTGCGCGATCTATATCATATTTTCCCTGCTGTTAGCGCTCAACGGTCTTCTCTTAATGATGCTGGATTTGTTTAACCAACAGGAGAAAATGAAAAACAGGCCGATGAAAGGTTTTATACAAGTATTACAAGTGCTTGTTTTCTTCGTTGGCGGCATTGTCATTATAGCGATTCTCGTCAATAAATCCCCGGCTACCCTTTTCGCCGGATTAGGTGCATCGGCAGCTATTCTTATGTTGGTCTTTAAAGATAGCATATTAGGTTTCGTGGCAGGTATACAGCTTTCGGCGAATGATATGTTGCGCCCCGGCGACTGGATCACGATGCCTTCTGCCAATGCGAACGGTATTGTTCAAGAAATAACCCTAAACACCGTGAAAGTTCAGAACTTCGATAATACGATCTCGACAATCCCGCCTTATAATCTAGTGAATAGTTCTTTCCAAAACTGGCGCGGGATGGTTGAGTCTGGAGGACGCAGGGTTATGAAGTCCATTTATCTCGATTTGAATACGATCAAGTTCTGTACGCCGGAGATGCTAGATACCTTCCGCAAGGAAATTCCTTTATTAGCGGATTACCAACCGGATAAGGATGTAGTACCTACAAACTCCCAAGTATTCCGTGTATATGTAGAGCGTTATCTGACAAGTCTTCCTGTCGTAAATCAAGATTTGGATTTAATTATCAGCCAACTTCAATCCACGGAATATGGTGTTCCCGTCCAGATTTATTTCTTCTCCCGGAATAAAATATGGAAAGAATATGAACGGATCCAGTCGGATATATTCGACCATTTCTTCGCTATGATTCCTAAATTTGAATTGAAAGTATATCAATATTCAGACTAAAGTACGTGTTCGGATTATTTTTCCTATCTTCGTCTCCGGATTGTCTACTTAAAGTTTAAAATCGTATTTATGAGCAAGATACAAGAATGGGTATATAATTTATTAGTTCAAATGGGGTTGATAAGCGAAAATTCCAGTTACCTAGACAATATAGTGATCTTATTACTTATTATAGCCGTCACCGTTGGGATCGATTATAGTTGCCGGTATATTTTCCTAGGTATGTTCAAACGATTAGCGAGGAAGACGAAAAATCAACTGGATGATTTAATCGTGGATCGTAAGATCATCAATAAGATGATGCATATGATCCCGGCCATATTGATTTATATATTGTTACCATTCGCCTTCTCAGCCGAAGAGACACCGAAGATTTTAATAGTACTCCAAAAACTTTGTCAGATTTATATCATAGCGGTTTCTTTAAGGTTTATAAACGCTTCCTTAAATCTGATCCACGAGATCTATAATAAAAAAGATTCCTTTAAGAACAAGCCGTTAAAAGGCTTCATACAGATCTTGCAGGTTACGGTTTTCTTTATTGGGGTGATATTGATTATCAGTATTCTTATCAATAAATCCCCGGTTTCTTTACTGGCCGGATTGGGTGCGTCTGCCGCTATCTTGATGTTGGTCTTTAAGGATACGATCTTAGGTTTCGTTGCCGGCATCCAATTATCCGCCAATGATATGCTCCGGGCCGGAGACTGGATCACGATGAGTAAATATGGTGCGGACGGCACGGTTATCGAGGTGACATTGAACGCCGTGAAAGTAAGAAACTTTGACAATACCATTACGACCATCCCTCCTTACGCCTTAGTAAGCGACGCTTTCCAAAACTGGAGAGGTATGAGCGAATCCCCGGGCCGCCGTATCAAGCGCTCTATCAATATCGATATGAACAGCGTACATTTTTGTACCCCGGAAATGCTAGAGAAATTTCGTAAGATCTCTCTTATCACGGATTACATCGATGGAAAAGAACAGGAATTAGATGAATATAATGAAGAACATCATATCGATAGTTCCATTTGGGTGAACGGACGTAGACAAACAAATCTGGGTGTCTTCCGTGCTTATCTCGTACGTTACCTAAGAAGCCTCCCGGAAGTAAGTAAGGAATTAGTCTGCATGGTAAGGCATCTACAACCGACTGATACAGGTATTCCCATCGAACTTTATTGCTTCTCATCCAATAAGGTATGGGTCGAATATGAAGGAATTCAAGCGGATATATTCGACCATGTACTTGCAGTAATACCGGAGTTTGGGCTAAGCGTATTCCAAAATGTATCCGGGGCGGATTTGAAGAATATCATCATCAAACTTCCCGCCGGCTCACAACCCTCAGAGTGTTTCTAGAAACTCATGTACATGTTTTTCCGGAAATGATAGGAACACTCTAAGATGTCAAAAAAATATCTTAGGTGCATCGGCCGACGATCCTAAGATACTTCGCCAGTGAACCTAAGATACTTCAGTAATGAACCTAAGATACTTTGCCTATGAAATCAGTATCGGCGTAGCCTTACGGCACTAGTGGTGTAGGGTTGTGCCTATACTGGCGTGAGGCTATGCCGATATATGTATTTGTCCCCTTAGAATTGGAAATAAATAAACGGCTGCACTCCCGCACTCTTAAACTGAACAACAATGAAAATCGCTATCGCCAATATAGCGGCCTGTATCAATAATGGGGAACGGGTCACGACTCCTCTCAAGGCATCCTCAGAGCGTTTAGGCATAAAATGCAGCACATAACCGATCACCATCAGCGCAAACACCCCTTTATATCCTAAGACGAATTGCATGAACACCTCCGGATGAAAATTCGTGAAGATCTGGCGAAGCATCTCTCCCACGGCCTTCATCGAGGTAGCTCGGAACAAGATCCATCCGAAACAAACCACATGGAAAGTAATCAGGACACCTAATACCCGTCGCCAAGGCTTCATCTCGCATCCTAAGGCCTTAAAGCTACTGAAATGCCCCATGATGAACTTATGCGCAGCCAAAGCTATACCATGTAAGGCTCCCCATAAGATGAAACTAATGGAAGCCCCATGCCATAACCCGCCTAGCAGCATCGTTATCATCAGATTCATATAGGTACGAATCTTCCCCTTCCGGTTCCCCCCTAAGGATATATACAGATAATCTTTTAACCAAGAGGAAAGGGAGATATGCCAACGACGCCAAAACTCGGTAATCGTAGCCGATTGATAGGGAGAGTCGAAGTTTATATTAAAGCGGAATCCCAACAACAGAGCGATACCGATCGCCATATCCGAATAACCCGAGAAGTCACAATAAATCTGTAGCGCATACCCATAGACACCCAATAAATTCTCCACACCCGTATAAAGCAACGGAGCGTCAAAAATACGATCCACGAAATTCATACTGATATAATCCGAGATAACCGTTTTCTTGAAAAGACCACATAAGATAAGGAACAATCCCTCACCAAACTCAGATCGCGTCACCGTAGGATTCTTATACATTTGAGGGATAAAATCCCGGGCACGAACGATTGGCCCGGCAACCAGTTGAGGAAAGAACGATACATAGAAAACATAATCGATCCAACGGCCGAGAGGTTGGATTCGTCCCCGATAAACATCTATCACATAGCTTATACTCTGGAAGGTAAAGAAAGAGATTCCTACCGGAAGGAAGATGTTCATCTTAAGCCATTCTCCCCCGGCGGCCATAGTAAACAGTTCGCCTAGGAAATTGAAATACTTGAAATACCCCAGCATACCTAGGTTTATGCAGAGACTAAGCGTAACGAATAATTTACGTTTTAATACCGATGTCGTATGCGAGATACATTGCGCTATCAAGAAATCGGAAGTAGCCGTAAATACCAGCAGCCCGAACCAAAGTCCACTACTTTTATAATAGAAATAAAGGGAAAACAATGTCACATAAATAATACGAGCCAACGTATGTTTCCTTAGCGACATATAAATCATCAGGAAACCGATAAACAAGAAGAAGAACAACCCGCTACTAAACAAGATCGGGGCATTATGATGATACGTCAGGATATCTCCCAGTTTCTCCCACGTGAATTGATGATTACTAAGCCAATCTCTAAGTATATTATATTCCATATAAGATTCTTATCGGTTATTATATGATTCCATGAACGCCCTAAACAAAAGCGTTCCTTGTTCTTGATACCCTTCTTTCGTAAAGTGAATCCGATCCCGTCCCATCAAACGAGAACTATGCCATTTGCGGCACGAGTTTTTCCCTCCCGTCGTAGTGAATAAATCCCAGCAAGCGACCTCTTCTTTCTTCGCTACATTCCGGATAGCACGGGCAGCCCGCTCGGTATTATCATTACGCACATACGTTCGCTGTTTTCCCGATCGGACTCTCCTATAACATTCCGGAGGAGTCGTCAGTAAGATCGCCGTATTCGGCAGCTCCTTCTTGACGATCGCCAAGAAAGCCTCTATCTGACCGGAAAACTCATCGGTATTAAAACGTCTGCCGAATGTCTCGTTGGTCCCCATAGAGATGATTAATAAGGACGGTTTTAATAAAGCCAACTGACGTATATAAGCCTCGTCCGTATAATTCACATACATCGCCCCATTCACTCCGATGGAATGGTATAAGATACCCTTGCCTCCATTCTTCAGTGTCAGGCCATAATATAAATTCGTAAAGGATGAGGCCGGTCGCAATGTATTCGTGCCCTCTTTCCGTCTCGTACTCTGCAATTGTAGAGTATCGGTCAAGCAGGAGATCCGGAAAGTGTCGGCTAATACACCAGGAACACATACGGTATCCGCACGGAATGTTTGGACCGAGTCTTTCAAAGCGCCAGCAGGAAGCATGGGCATCGACTTCTCCCCTCTATATAAGATCGCCTCATTAAACTCGTATCCGGCACCATTATTCGGAGTTATCACGACATCAAAATTAATCGAGGGGGAAACAGACTTAATCCCGATCCCACCGATCCCTATCGGGGTTTTCCGGACATGCTGAATACAACGTCCGGCAATCCAATCCTTAGCGACGGATTTGATAAAGTAATCATCCGGCTCGTTGGTCCTGCTCAACTTAAAAGGAGCGATCCAGCCTCGTCCGGCATTCCCGAACGCCTGTTGGAAAAGGCGCATGACACGACCGCTTAAATGTCCGGCTTGGATATGCGAATCCCCCAACTGGACGATCGTGATAGCCGTATCTTTCCCTGCACGCAACGAATCCAGTTCATTGAAAAAATTATTCCACGCCTTACTAGAATCCGGTAAGATCAACGTATCTTTTCCCACTTTCATAGAATAAGATAAAGGAGGCAACGCTACAGTATCCCGAACCGCCAAACTATCAAGAGATACATCCCCGTTTATTCCGGCTTTAGGTTTCGGAACAGAGAAGCCCATGATCACTCCTAAAACAACCAGACTAATTAACCACTTTCTCCGCTTCATCATAAAAATCTTTTTCTGATAATAACGCTTTCAGCAAGGCATCGGCAATCTCCCGTCCACCCCTGAAGCTTAAATGCGTATAATCCTTACTAGCCCAGTTTAATTCTACGAAACGGACCATACTATTCTCTCCTCCCATGGCACCGAATACATTCCAGAAAGGAACCCCTGCCTTTTTAGCAGCTTGCCTTTGCGCATGCAGCAAGGCTAACACGGCTGGCATCGTCTCGAATTCGCCATCGTCTTGACGGCTTCTGTCCGACACCCCCAACATCAATATATCAGCTTCCGGAAAACAAAGTTGTATATGGTTAATGACCTTTACCATCCGGCTACTATACCATCCATAATTCATCACGCTATCGCTCACGACATTCAACCCATACTGCAAGACAATCAAGTCATACGGACGGATCTTATTCAATGCTTGGCAACGGGAGACATCCAATCGCTCCAATATCATACCCGAGTTTCCCCGAAGAGAGAAATTATCGACCACAACACCTGAATGATCCTCCATAGCGACCCCTAATGCCCGGAACTCCGGAGTATTCTTAAAAGTGAAATCCGCTTCGGTGAACATCCCTTCCAACTCGTATTGGGTTACGATCGATGTGGCGGGAAGCATCTCTTGTAGGGTATCGGCGGAAGCGTTGCAAACCAAGCGCATCTCCGTATTCTTATTCTGCTCATAAATCAGTTTCAAAGAAGAGAACGTCTGGAGCTCCGGATAACGCTTAGTCGTCTTCACATGGATAGAGGCGTTCTCCTCGTTTGCCTCGAACATCATCCCGGATAAAGTATATCCATGCTCATGATCTGTCAGCATAGACCAAGTAGTCCATCCGGAGGCACGTTGCTCCACGGTTGGACGGAACTGTGCCGCTACGGATGTGACCGGTACAAAACCAACACCCCGCCCCCCAAATTCCTTCTGCATCCCGGAACGGAAATCGGCCACCATAATATCTCCTTCAATAAAAGAATCTCCAAGGAAGGCCACACGTACCGGACGATTCAATTCCCGCCTGTTTTTTAAGGCGGCGAAAAATCGTTGCAAACCGATATGTCCAAGAGAATAGTCCTCGATATGAGCCCCCAGCGAATCCGCCCCTTGAACAGCATAGACCGCTTTGTATAACGAATCACGAAGGGCCAAAGCCGCAGAATCTATTCCGGCGGAACGCATGATAGAATCCCTTAATGCTACCGAATCTACTTGAAGGGTGTCCGCTTGTTCCAATTGTTGTTTCAAAGAATCCAAGGAGAGCTTTTCCTCTTTCACCTTGAAATCCGATAAAAGATCTACCTTTTTGATCTTATACCCGAACAATGTATCCGGAAGGCTATATAAACCAAAGCTCATCAACAACGTCAGCGACAGTAACGCTAACACTCTACCCAAATTATTATCTTTGTTCATCTAACTTTTGCTTATAAGGGGACAAAGATAGACAAGTTTACCTACCCGGAAATAATCTTCGGACAAAAAATAACCTTAAATTATCCGTTCAGGGTGGATCATCCCTTAAACGTAAGTTGAGACAAAAAGAGATGCAATAACGAAGGCTCCAGCAGCATTGGGAAAATCAATCCATAAATAGCCCCGTAGAAATGGGCATTATGATTTATGTTATCTCCTGTTTGTTTCGCCATATACTGGCAATAGGCCAGATATAGCAAGCCGAATACGATTCCGGGGACAGGCAGCACGGCGAAAAACAAGATCTTTCCCCAAGGATCAAGGAATATAGAGGTAAATAGAACCGCCGATACCGCTCCAGACGCACCGATAGAGACATAATACGGATCATTACGTCGTTTTATCAAATCATAAAGCGAAGCCACGATCATTCCCCCGAAATAAAGAGCCAGATAAGCCCCTTTGCCGAATCCCATATATCGAAACGTTCGTTCAATATAGAGACCAAATGACCAGAACGTGAACATATTCACTAGCAAATGTGTCATATCCGCATGGATAAATCCATGTGTCACGATACGATAATATTCATGATTCCGGATCGTACGATATGGGATAAACGCTAATTTCATAAATAACTCCCTATTACTAAAACAGATAAAAGAGAGAACCACTGTTATTCCAATAATCAAATAAGTAATCATATATTCTATTATTTTTCTGATGAGCCACAAAGCAAAGCATAAATTCCGGTTTATACAAATATCAGGTATATATTATCTAAGCCAAAGGAAAAACAAGAATCCCCAAAGAAAAACAGATAACAGTAAAACCAAAGGCTTCAAAACTTTATCGCAAAAATAGCTCCTTACTTTCTTTCGATAAGGAATATTTTCCACTGCGATAACACGATTCACCTTATTCGTCCTATCAAAATAGGAAGAATATAGAATCAATATATAAAAACCGAATATTTGCAAAAGAAATAGGATGGAGACTAATGGCTTTTCATATCTTTTCTGTTTCTCTTCTATTTTAAATTGCTTTAAGTCAATCTCTTTTATAACCCGAATCAATGTTTTCTTTTCTTCCAATATTAAAGAATCTAGATTCTCTGAAAAAGAAGAATCTAGACTTTTTAAATTCTCATAGTACCGGACCATACTATCAATTCTATTTCTTTCTGTATTCAAAGAACTCAATTTCATACTTTCAGCAGTCATATCTATATATGATATAGAAAAAGGGAAAAGTAAGAAAGCTAAAGACAACACATTACCACTAATAACAACAAATGTTTTATTCAAGCCTCTGTTTAGTTCCTTCCAAAAAATATTTGTCAAAAAGAACACACTAAGCTGTATAATACAAGCAATACATAAAGTACGTATGGTATACCCCACTAATTGCAGCCAATTCTCCATCGCTTCTACATCTACAGTAATACCAAAGAGGGTCACCGCATAAATCAATGTTATAACTATCATTAATCTATGTTCTTTCTTTAATCCAAGTACCAGATCAAACATTCTTTCCCACATACTATCCTTATATTTTTTCGCCAAAGATACAAAGATTGCTTTAAGCACATGGTATATAATAAAAAAGTGGATAAGCCTTTTCTCATATCCACTTTTTATTTGTTACTTGAATAAGAAGCTATTTCTTGCTATCGATTACCAATAACGGAGTATCGGTGTGGAATAACATCTTTCTCGCGATCGAAGGATTGAACATCCGGGCTAGGATATTACGGCGATATGTGCTTAGGGCTATAACATCAATTTGTTTATCACGAACAAATTTCTCGATGGCTAACAGCAAGTCACCATCGGCTAGAACCGTATGGGAAATATGGGCATGTGGATATTGTTTCTTGAAATATTCACGAACGCCCGTTAAACGAATCTCATTCCATTCATCATTACTGGTAGAGATATTGAATAGATGGATATTAAGATCAAAGCCTTTGATGATTTCCATAAACTCGTCAAACGCAACCAAATCTCTCTGGTTAAACGATGTCGCGAAAGCGATATTCTTAGCGTCTCTCAAATCCGTGAAAGGAACATTCTCCGGTATCGCCAATACAGGAACCCGGTTCACCTCGATAACCTCTCCGGTCACGCTACCGATCAGATCCATATCTTTTTGGCTCTTACCTCTCGTTCCCATCACGATCAATGTCGGATGATACTCCTTACTATAAGCGATGATCTCCTCTTCCGGCAAGCCTTCACGTAATACATAATCGTATTTTACCTTTGGTAATTCGCCAGAGGACATCTTCCGGTTGATATGCGTACAAATATTCTCCATATCGATACGGACACGTTGTAAGATATGCTGTACGGATTCCTCCTCGTTTACTTGGTAAGCCAATGTATCTCCCATCGGGATAGCGGATGGAAAATAGGGGCTGAAATAGGCGTGCATGATCATCACCTCCGCACCTACCGCATGAGCGTAATTAATTCCCAACTCACAAGCCTTGGCGGAATAATCCGAGAAATCAATCGGGATCAGAACTTTCTTGACCGCATTAACCTTCGCCTCTTCCTCCTTTGGTTCCTCAAACCACTTATTGTCTTCAATAATGCGTAAAGCATGCGGTAAATCACTCTCCTTAATACGCACACGTACTCCTGCCGAAACGACAGGCTGGATCTGGTTTACATTATGTATATAGACCTCTATGCCTTCTGTTTCGAGGATTGTCTTGAGAATCTGGGCTTTCTCAAACGTGTGGATAGCCAATGTCACTAATTTATCTTCCATACTCAATACATTTTTATAGATGAAACAATCGGGATTTATGAATTGTTGAATATAAAAAAATCCCAAAGCGTTCTTTCATTTAGCTATGGGATTTTTTATACGAATGAATTTCTCTTACGCTTTTTGTGCTTCGGCATCCTGACTCTCGGCCAGTATCTGCAAAGCACGCTCGAAAATAGTCGTGTCATCTAAAACAACCAACCCTCCGTCCGGACCGGGCTCGATATGGAAACCACAACTCCGTCCATCTTGAAAATTATGTCCACCGAAATAGTTACGAACTGTCTCTACCTTTAATCCCAGCTCATCGGCGATGCGTTGTGTACTTCCGTCAGGTAACGAATCTTTAATTCTTCTCAGTTCGTTAAATGTAATCGTCTTTGTCATGGCTTTCTTATTTTGAAGGTTAATACTTTTGTTTAATATTATGGCACTAACTTAGTCATTTAATAGCATTGAAACAAATTATTATTGAGAAAATGAGCTGAAAACAAATATGCTTTACGACATACTTAACGAAAATCTCTTATATTAAGCACGATACCAATTGCTCATTAAATAGGGCTATTAAAAGGATGGTCAACCAAATCGCATAGGTGATCCAGCGTTTCCGGATATCCGAGTAAATGGCCTCCGGACATACCCAAGAATCTGCCGGAATCAATTTAGGCCTTATATAGTGGTATAACAGATATACAAGATACCCGAATAGCAGACCGGATAAAGCTCCCGGAATAATATCCGTGATAAAATGCACTCCTAAATAAATACGAGTATAGGAAGTCAAAATCGCCCAAAAGAAAATAGTCCATCCGAATAGTTTATTCCTGAAGATCAGCGCCATCAAGGTCGCAAAGCCGAAAGCATTCGCCGCATGGCTGGAGATAAATCCATACATACCGCCCCGATAACCGAACACCACCCTTACCTGATCCATAAAGTCAGGGTGATGAGTCGGACGGAAACGGGTGAAGATGGGTTTACAAACATGCGAAGCGAACTGGTCGCATAACGTGATCGTCAAGACAATGGCCAATAAGATCAACAACCACTCCTTCCAGTTCTTCTTATAGCACAATACCACCAATATAAAAAAGGCTAACGGTAGCCAAACCGCCTTGCCTGAATAGATCCACATAAAGCGATCTAAAAAAGCGGAGTCGCTACCGTTAAGCATAAAGAACGCATCACGTTCCCAAACCAATAATTGTTCTAGCATGTATCAGATTTTTTCTATGTCTTTACTAGGCATCCATCCTACGTTCCCGTCCTCAAGCTCGATCTCGCTCCATTCGCCGAGCGTGCTCTTCACGGTCACGTTCGTTCCCTCGTGTAATACGAAAAGATCCGTACCGCTAGCGTCAGGCGAGCTTTTCACCGTAACGGTCGGGGCGAATACGATAGCGTGTTTACGGTTTATCATCTCATCCTTCTGGTCGCTGGCGAATATATTGGCAAAAACAACCATGATAATAAATAGGACACCCAAATAGAAACCGATCTTCTTCAAGCGTACCCAACGAGAGAAAAAGAACAAGATCAAGCAACCGATAAACAACAGGAAGCACACGATACCTGTCTTCGCCCAAGAGTCTGCGGAACCGAGGTTCTCCACGCTCTTAAACCATTTGACCAAGAAGAAATCACCAACCGGCTCAATCTTATCGATGGTCTTCTGACGGGCCATCTGTAAATTGAAGCGAGCATCGCTATCACCCGGATCCAGCAGAAGACAACGTTCGTAGTTCAATATAGCCGGAGCGATCTTACCCGCCTTATAATAGGTATTTCCCAAATTATAATAAACGGCGGCAGACTCGCCATTGCTCTTCAAGATTCCCTCATATAGCTCGATCGCCTTTGCGTAATCTTCTTTCGTGTAAGCGACCTCGGCCTCCTTCAAGGCGGTATCTTGCGCATAAGCAGATCCTATCAGACATAGAGTCAATAAGAAAAACAATACCTTTCTTAAATTTATAGTCATCTTCATCTTCTTACTTTTTAATTGTATTCTCCATTTTACCAATAGCGTCTACCGTCAGCTCATACAACTTATCCATAGCGTCCGACGCTTGGGACGGAGCGTAACGAGCGAACTCACAAGTATTCAAGATATCCATGAACTCATTCGTCAAGGATTCGTCTACACCGTATTTAGCCAATTCTATCTCTACGTTATCCTTGGTCAGATCGGATTGCGGGATACTCAGCTTATCGCTCAAATAGCCCCACAACGCACGCAGCACCTCGTCGTAGAATTCTTCCTTCTTATTCTCTTTCATCAGCTTGCCAGCGTTCTTCAGACGTCTAACCGCCATCTTGTTCGCCTTCTTGGTACGAACCAAGGCGATGTCGGCGTTTTCCTTCACCTGCTTACGATAAATAAAGAAGAATACGATAAACAAGATAGCTGGTACGATATAGCAAAGATAATACATAAAGGAACCGAAGAAAATACCATCACCTCCCTCGATAAAGGAGAAATCTTTCGTCTTCAAGTAACGGATATCCTTGCCTAAGTATTTCACGCTCTCTTTATTACTAAAGTTCGATACGACCGGGGAAGAACCGCTACCGCCCTTACCTTGCTCCACATGCAACTTATAAGGCTCGGACTTGATGGTCTTGTACGAACCGGACTTGATATCGAAATAGGAGAAAGCGATCGCCGGGATCTCGAAATCACCTGCGTAACGGGGTATCGCCATATATTCGATCGTCTTGCTTCCACTGACACCGGCGGTCGTGGTCTTGATGTCCATCTCTACTTTCGGATCGTAGACATCGAAATCGTTCGGGAAAACCACTTCCGGATTCTTCACCAACTTCACGTTTCCGTTACCCGTGATTTTCACCTTTATGGTTACAGCCTCGTCTGTCTTGACGTTGTTCGAGCTGATATCAGCCGTCATGGAGAACGTACCTACGGCACCGGAGAAAGAAGCGGGCTTACCGGAGGGCAAAGGCTTCACGTCGATAGTAACCGGAGAAGTGGTCAACACCTTGCTCACATCCCGATACGAGTCGAAAAAACTATCGAAGATGCTACCGCCGCCCGCTTGTTGCATACGGACACGCACCACGGCATCATACTTTCCACCTTCGATCGTGATCTTACCGGAACGTTGGGGATACAGGATCACTTGACGCATTACGGCCGACTGGTAGTTACGCCCGTTGTAGTTTTCCAAGGTCAGTTGTTTCTCTTGCGGCAACTCAACCTCTTGTACCAAGAAACCCTCGAACTCCGGATATTTCAATCCCGTAATCGAGAAATTTTCCAAGGAATAGACCTTGAAAGTCACCAAGAAACCTTCTTGCTCGAACACGCTTCGTTTGGATACGTCCATCTTCACGAACAGCCGATCGTTAGAGATCGCCCCGCTCGCCGTCGTTGTCTCCGCCTCTTGCTTACCCGCCTTATCAGCAGGAAGCACCTTGATGGCCAAGCCATTCGATGTATAATTAGAGCCGTTCACCTTGATCGTTGCCGGAGCGATATTAAACGTACCTTCCTTCTTCGGCATCAAGACATACGTATACGTAACGGTTGTCTCGCTGGTACTCTTCCCGTTCACCCAGCTACTGCTATAGGAGGTGGATTGGGAGGGA
Organism: Parabacteroides distasonis ATCC 8503; assembly: GCF_000012845.1. Lineage (NCBI taxonomy): Bacteria > Pseudomonadati > Bacteroidota > Bacteroidia > Bacteroidales > Tannerellaceae > Parabacteroides > Parabacteroides distasonis. The sequence continues at coordinate 1,101,465 of NC_009615.1, read as the reverse complement.
CCCATTAATACGTCAAAGTCTGGCATCTCCTGTACTCTCAAATCCCTGCCTTCGGCATTGACGGTGAAAGTCAAGCGAAACTGCTCTCCCATTACCACCGCTTGGGGCGCCGAGGCCTTGAAGGTCACATCCGCGGCCTTTGTCGCCACCCCTACCGTTAACATCAGGATGAATAAGAAAATTAATTTCCTCATTGTGTATCTCATTTTTTCGTTAATTATCCAGTTTACCACTCCTTCTCGGTCTTCCGGCGTTGTTGCTGCTGCATCTGCGCCTTCTTCACCTTCTCTTGGGTGTCTTTCTCGTCTTGCAGGAAGGCGTCCAACATCTGCTGGGCATTGTCCTTGCTCATTTGCTCGTTGGATTGCTGTTGCTCTTGGGTCTTATCCTGCTTCTGGTCGTCTTGCGGCTGTTGTTGTTGCTGTTGCTGCTGATCGTCCTTCTGATCCTTGTTCTCCTGCTTGTCGTCGTTCTGTTGATCTTGGCTCTGATCCTGATTCTGCTGATCCGACAGCAGTTTCTGGGCCAAGGCCAAGTTATAACGGGTCTCGTCATCTTTCGGGTTCAAGCGAAGCGATTGCTTATACACCTCCACGGCCTTGCCGTAATCCTTGTTCTGCATGAAGATATTCCCCATATTATGATACACCTCCGACAAGCGTGCCTTCCCTTCCGGCGTAGCCACCATCTTCTCCCCTTGCCCGGCGATCAATTGATATTGCTCGGCGGCCTCGGGGAACTTGCCTTGCTTGTATAGGGAATTCCCCAGATTATAGGTTCCTTCCGTAGAGCGGGGATTCACCTCCAAGCTCTTGCGATAAGCGATCTCGGACTCGGTGTATTTCTCGCTCTCATAAAGCTTATTCCCCTCACGCACGTTCTTCCGTTCCGCTTTCTGGGCAGAGACCGCCCCAGCGCTGAGCGCCAAGACCGATACCCATATCATAGATTTATATATACGTCTCATCACTTCGTCGAATTAAGAGAATAATTTTACTTTCCTAAATATATGGTTCTTACGATCCAAGGTCATGAAATCGGCGATCAAGAGGAACAAAGCTATCCAAGCGAAAATCTGGAACTGCTCGTCATACTCGGAATAGACCTTGCTATCCAGCTCCGTCTTGTTCATTTTCTCGATTTCTTTCTGAAGGGCTTTCAAGGCGGAGTTCGTATTGTCCGCACGTACGTACATACCGTTTCCGGCGGCGGCGATCTCTTGACCCATCTGCTCGTTCAGCTTCGTGATCACCACGTTTCCGTCCTTATCCTTCATATAATTATTGCTTCCTTGGATGGGGATCGGAGAACCTTTCGGATCACCCATTCCCACGATGTTCACGTGGATGCCCTTCTCGGCGGCGGCTTTGGCGGCACCGATAGCGTCGTCCTCATGGTTCTCGCCGTCGGTGATCAAGATGATCGCCTTATCGGTCGTCTCGTCCGGGGTAAAGGAACGGGCGGCCAAGTTGATGGCGGCACCGATCGCCGTACCTTGCGTAGAGACCATCGACGGGTTGATAGAGGACAAGAACATCTTGGCGGAGATATAATCCGAGGTGATCGGCAACTGCGTGAAAGCGTCGCCGGCGAACACGATCAAGCCTACCTTATCATTCGTAAAGCCGTCCGTCAATCGGGATAGCATCTGTTTGGCCTTATCCAAACGGTTGGGCGACACGTCCTCGGCCAACATGGAGTTGGATACGTCCAGACACACCATGATCTCTACTCCCTGACGCTTCACCGTCTCCAGTTTCGAGCCGAATTGAGGCCCCGCTATAATAAAGATAACCATGGTAATGGCTCCGAACAACAGCCAAAACTTCAGATGCTGGCGCTTGGTCGATACCTCGGGCATCAACTCGGCCAACAACGTAGGGTTACCGTATTTCTTTATCGCTTTCTTCTTCACGATCATGGCGTACACGTAGAACGCCACCAACGCGGGAAGGAGAAAAAGCAAATATAAAAAGTCCGGATGCGCAAATCGAAACATAAGCCTTTTATCTTTATGGTATATTTCTCAACAATGTATTTCTCAATAAGATCTCCACCAGCAACAGGGCGAACACCAGCAAGGCCCAGTTCTTATACTCCTCCTGCTTCTTGCTGTACTCTTGTACGCTGATCTTGGTCTTCTCCATCTGGTCGATCTCGGAATAGATCTCCTTCAGGCTGGCGTTGTCCGTAGCACGGAAATATTGCCCTCCCGTGGTAGAGGCGATCTGCTTCAACGTAGCCTCGTCGATCTCTACCGGTATATTCTGGTACTGCACGCCGAAAGCGGTCTGGAACGGATACGGCGCCATGCCTTTCGTTCCGACTCCGATCGTATAGACACGCACGCCGAACGTCTTGGCGATCTCGGCAGCGGTAACCGGAGCGATCTCGCCGGCGTTGTTCGAACCATCGGTCAGAAGGATAATCACCTTCGACTTAGCGTGGCTGTCCTTAATACGGCTCACGGCATTCGCCAAGCCCAACCCAATTGCCGTTCCGTCTTGGATCATACCGCTTTGGATATCCTTGAAGAGGTTCAGCAAGACCGTATGATCGGTTGTCAACGGGCATTGCGTAAAGCTCTCAGCAGAAAAGACCACGAGACCGATGTTATCGTTCGGACGGCCGTTGATGAACGACGCGGCCACATCCTTCGCCGCCTCCAAGCGGTTCGGTTTCAAGTCTTGCGCCAGCATACTCCCCGAGATATCCATCGCCAACATGATATCGATACCTTCCGTGGAAGAATTGGACCAACTATTCGTGGATTGCGGACGGGCCAAGATCACGATCAGCAGCGCTACCGCTACCATACGCAACACGAAAGGCACGTGACGCAAGTACACGATCCATGATACCGCTCCCGGCGCCTCGAACGCCTCCGACGAGGAGACCTGCAAGCTGGCCTGACTCTTGCTCAGCTTGTAGACGTACCATCCGATCATCGGGATGAGCAACAACAATAAATATAAATAATTAGGATTCGCAAATACCATCTCTTAATCCTTTAAATTAGTTGTATCGTTCGTAGACTTGGGCTGATAGCGTGTCAAGTCGTCTTGACACGGGGCTACCGGCTCATTTGACAGAGGGCTGTCAACGGCTTTGACAGCAGGCTGTCGCTCCTCTTGACCCGAGGCTGTCAGCTCATCTGACAGGGGACTGTCAACCAGCTCCACCATCTCCTCCTCCTTCGTCTGGTTCACGAACAAATACGCGTTCATCATACTCAAATCATTCTCATCCGGCAGCGGGTTCATCTTGGCGAATTTCACGAAGTCGGCCAATTGCAGAATCTGCCTCAAGTTATCGTACACGCTCTGCGCCTCGGAGTTCTTGCGGATCAGGTCCAAGATCTCACCGGAAGTCATCTCCATGGCATTGATACCGAAACGTTCCTCGATATACTTACGCAGCGTATCCGTGATCAAGGTGTAATACTCCTTGCTTCGTCCTTGCTGCCAGAGTTTCTGTTGCTTGATCTCATCCAGTTCCTTGATGGCCTGCTCGTGAGGCGGAAGTTTCGGCTCCTCTTTCTTGAATGGGATCAACGACTTCTTCGCACGGATCCGTTTCACGATATAGGCGATCACGCAAATCAAGAACAGGGCCAGCAAGATCCCGTAAATGATCGGATAATAATCGGCCCATACGAAAGGTGGCTTCCATACGGTCTTGATGTCGTTGAACTCCTCCGGCTTGTCCGCGTTCACGGGAATCGTGGAGACCTTCAAGGCGACTTGGTTGGAATATACGGTATCCACCCCGTCTATCACCTTCAACGGAGGCAACAGATAGAGTGACGAGTCAAACGAGGTAATCAATACATCCTGCTTGATAACGAGCCGGTCGTTCTCGATCTCCGTGGAGTCCGCCTTGGAGAGGTTCAGTACCTCCACCCCCGTCATCAAGGTATCGTTCGGGATCACGATCTGCACGGGGCGATCCTTATCCGCCGTTACCGTAAGGTGCAAGGTAGTCTGCTCTCCGATCAATATGGCGGCCGAGTCGATAGCGACATCGATCAACGGCCTTTGCGCATATGCCCTTCCCCCCACGAGGGAAGCGGCGGCGACCAGAAACAGGATACTTTTCTTTATCAATTTCATCTGCTTGCTTTAATTACGTTTGTCAAAAAGAGCAATCAATGCTTTCACATAATCATCCTCGGTACGGACAGATACGGAGTCTACACGGCATTTCTTGAACGTATCGCTCATCTTCGCCTGCCGTTTCTCCCACCATTCCTTATAGGCCGCGCGCACACGGGCGGAGGAACTGTCTATCCATTGCTCCTTCCCGGTCTCGGCGTCCTTGATCTTCATAAGGCCTACGGCGGGAAGCTCGGTCTCACGACGGTCGTACACCTGAATGGCTACCATGTCATGCTTGCGGTTGGCCACCGTCAGGGCGTCCTTGAAACCCTCCTTATCGATAAAATCGGAAATGAGGAAAGCCGTGCAACGCTTCTTGATGGCGTTGGTCAAGTATTTCAACACTTGGCTGATATCCGTTCTCGTCTCCTCGGGATGGAAATCGATCAGCTCCCGGATGATATATAAGATATGTTTCTTTCCTTTCTGGGGCGGGATAAACTTCTCGATCTTGTCCGAGAAGAACACCACGCCGATCTTATCGTTGTTCTGTATCGCCGAGAAAGCCAAGGTAGCGGCGATCTCGGTGATCACCTCCTTCTTCATGACGTTGACGGAGCCAAAGTCACGGCTACCGGACACGTCGATCAGCAGCATCACCGTCAGCTCACGCTCCTCCTCGAACACCTTGACATAAGGGCGGACGTAGCGGGCGGTCACGTTCCAGTCGATATCCCGGATATCATCGCCGTACTGATATTCCCTCACCTCGCTGAACGCCATACCACGGCCCTTGAAAGCCGAATGGTACTGGCCGGCGAAGATGTTACGGGAAAGACCACGGGTCTTTATCTCGATACGGCGTACCTTCTTTAATAATTCGCTTGTCTCCATTTAAGGAACTTCTACTTTATTCAAGATCTCGCTAATTACCTCCTCAGAAGTCAAGTTGTTCGCCTCGGCCTCATAACTCAAGCCGATACGATGGCGCATCACGTCGTGGCATACCGCACGGATATCCTCCGGGATCACATAGCCCCTGCGCTTGATGAAAGCGTACGCACGGGCGGCCAACGCCAAGTTGATAGACGCACGAGGGGAAGCGCCGAAAGAGATCATGCTCGCCAAGTTCGGCAAACCAGCCTCAGCCGGGAAACGGGTAGCGAAGACGATATCCACGATGTAACGCTCGATCTTCTCGTCCAAATAAACCTCACGAACCACGTTACGGGCGTCGAGGATCTCCTCTTTCGTTAAGATCGGCTTGATCTCCGGACGTTCTCCGGATATATTCTGGCGTATGATCAGTTTCTCCTCCTCCTTCTTCGGGTAATTGATGATCACCTTCAACATGAAACGGTCTACCTGCGCCTCAGGCAACGGGTACGTACCCTCCTGCTCGATCGGGTTCTGGGTAGCCATTACCAAGAAAGGCTTCGGCAACTTGTAGGTATGCTCGCTGATCGTGACCTGACGCTCCTGCATGGCCTCCAACAAGGCACTCTGTACTTTCGCCGGGGCACGGTTGATCTCGTCCGCTAACACAAAATTAGCGAAGATCGGGCCTTGCTTTACCTGGAACTCTTCGCTTTTCTGACTGTAAATCATCGTACCGATCACATCGGCCGGAAGTAAGTCCGGGGTGAACTGGATTCGGCTGTATTTAGCGTCGATCAACGACGACAATGTTTTAATGGCAAGTGTCTTAGCCAAACCCGGCACACCTTCCAACAGGATATGTCCGTCCGAAAGCAAACCGATCAACAAGGATTCAACCAAATGCTTTTGTCCGACGATTACTTTGTCCATACCCATCGTAATCATGTTCACAAACGAGCTTTTACTTTCAATTCGCTCATTCAACTCACGAATGTCTACTGTCTGACTCATAAGATTTATTCTATTATATTGTTATTATATTGTCCCAATTTTACGTTGATTTTTTAGGATGCACAAAATTAGAAATGTTAAATTCGTATCCTTCACTTTTGCAGTTAAATAATACTAACCAACACTTCCTCGTTTTGTTTTATTTTACTTAAAAAAGGGGGATTTCTCTTACTCCCCGGCAAGTATCTCTGTTTGTAGGGCGGCGGCTTTCTCCCGCGACTCACGGCTCTTGGCATCGATGCCATACGATTCCGGTGCGGGTATCTCGATCACGGTACCGATCGGGACGTTGTTCGGGTCTTTTATAACAGCCTTATTATGTTGGTAAATATACACCCAGAATAATTTATTGCCATAATATTCCAAGGCGATCACGGTGAGGCGGTCGCCATGCTTGATCTTCACCTGCCCCAATGGTTTTGGCGCCGGTTCCACATAAGGCTCCGGTTCCGTATGCGGGGTCTTCTCCGCTACCGAGTCCGGATGAAGCATCCAAGCTGATTCTTGAACCGTGTCCTTGGCCGTATTCTTGGCTTCCGTTATCACCTCTTCTTGGGCAGGCGCCGGTTTCCAATTATTTCTTCCCAGATAGAAGAATACAGAGATTACGATTATCAAAAAGGCGACGATCATTAATACCCCCTTTTCCTCCGGTTTCCTACGGGCTTGCTCTTCCGGTCTCTCTGGTATGGGAGATGGCTCCGCGGGCAGTTCCGGTTCCAATCCACGTTCCGGTTCAGATACCGATGACGGCTCCGGATCAAACGCTTGCTCTGGCTCAGGCAATGGTTCAGGTTCAGGTTCTAGTATCGGTTCGGGCTTCTCTTTGGGCTGAGTATTTGCCAAAGGGATTTCCTTATCCGGCATTACCTCCTCCACGGACTCGTCTTCCGCTTCCTTCTCCTCTACGGACTCATCCATGTCCGAGAAATCCACGTTCTCGTTGATCTCTGTCGTCTCAAAGATAGAGAAAGGCTTGTTTACCTGTTCCCGCAGGTCTTTATCCGGCAGGAAAGAGAATTTATAATGTTCGGGGATCAAGAAACGTTCACCGGTATTCACGTGGATACTCTCCCGCTTCTCCACAGAGATAATCTTGAAAGTACCCAAGCCCTTTACTTTTACGATCTTATCCGTATAGACCCCTTCGGATACCACCGAGATAAAATCTCTCAAGAAGCGCTCTACCTCTCCTCTGTCCTTGCCGGTACGCTCCGATAATAAACCGGCTAAATCTTGTATATTCAGCCGGTTATTCATGATCACCCAATTCCTTTAAACGATTCTTCACGGTCGTTCCGGGCTTGAACACGGGAACTAATTTAGGGGGAACCAGATATCGCTTCCCGTTCGCCGGATTCACGGAAATACGTTCCGCTTTCTTTTTCACCTCGAACTGGCCGAAGCCTTGCAGATAGATCGTATCGTTATCCACTAATTTCGAACTTACGACGGAACTGAGCGCAGAAAGCATGTCGGATACCTCCTTCGAGGTCCAATCCATGCGATTCGCCAATTCCGTTATAAGTTCCTTGTTTTTCATATCTAATTCCATAACAGTTCGTGCTGCTATATTAGTTATTTTTTCGTTAACCGACAAATATATTGACAGTTTTTACATCAATTCAACACTTTACCATACAGATCAAACGCTTGTGCGTCAATCACCTTTACTTGGTAAAAGCTACCCGGACTCAAGGGAGTATCCTTGGAGATCAATATTTCCGGATCTACCTCGGGCGAGTCGTATTGCGTACGTCCCACGTAGAAATCCTCCTCCTCCCGGTCTACGATCACCCGAAAGGTCTGCCCTACTTTCGAGGCGTTCACGTCGGCGGAGATGCCTTCTTGCACACGCATCAAGTAATCCAGCCGGTCTTGCTTCACCTCCTGTGGAATCTCGTCTTTATAATGCTGATAGGCGTAGGTACCCTCCTCGTGGCTATAGGCGAAAGCGCCCATGCGCTCGAAACGGATATCTTTCACGAAGCGGATCAACTCCTCGAAATCCTGTTCCGTCTCGCCGGGATGACCCACCATCAAGGTGGTGCGTAGATGGATGCCCGGCACTTCCCGGCGCATACGCTCCAACAGCTCATAGGTCTCGGCCTTCGTGATATTGCGGCGCATCATCTTCAACATCGGGTCGCTGATATGCTGGAGGGCGATGTCCATATACTTGCAAACGTTATCACGCTCACGCATCACCGGCAACAGGTCATAGGGGAAATGAGACGGATACCCGTAATGCAAACGAATCCACTCCACGCCCGGGATGTCGGATACCCGCTCCACCAGTTCCGGCAAGGCCATTCGCTTATAGCGATCGAGGCCATAAAACGTAAGATCTTGGGCGATCATCTGGAATTCTTTCACGCCTTGCGCGACCAAGCCACGAACCTCGTCTACGATCTCGTCCATCGGACGGGATTGATAAGCCCCAGTTATGATCGGGATCGAACAGTAAGAACAAGTACGGTTGCATCCCTCCCCGATCTTCACGTAAGCGTAGTGCCTCGGGGTGGTGAGCACACGATCCGTAGCCAGCTCTTGATGGTACGACTTGCCCAGATCGGAGATCAACTCCTTCCAATTGAATTTCCCGTAGAAACGATCTACCTCGGGAAGTTCCTTCTCCAGATCTTTCAAGAAACGCTCCGACAAGCACCCCATCACGAAGAGCTTCCCGATCCGTCCTTTCTGCTTTTGCTCGCCCAGCTCGAGGATCATATTGATCGATTCCTCTTGGGCGTCGCCGATGAAACCGCAGGTATTCACCACCACGATCTCGCCATTGATCTTATGGGGATCATGCTCTACCGTATAGCCATTGGCAACGAATTGGCGCATAAGTTGCTCCGAGTCCACTAGGTTTTTCGAACACCCCAGCGTAATAATATCTACTTTATTTTTTCTCATTCTCCAAATAACGAATTGACAAACTCACGTTTGCGAAATACTTGCAAATCCTCCATCCCCTCGCCGAGTCCGATATATTTCACGGGGATACGGAAATGGTCGGAGATACCGATCACGACACCCCCCTTGGCGGTACCGTCCAACTTGGTCACGGCCAAGGCGTTCACCTCGGTGGCGGCGGTAAATTGTTTCGCTTGCTCGAAAGCGTTCTGCCCGGTAGAGCCGTCCAATACCAACAAGATCTCGTGGGGGGCGTCCGGAATCACCTTTTTCATCACGTTCTTGATCTTGGTAAGCTCGTTCATCAAGTTGATCTTGTTATGCAGACGTCCGGCAGTATCGATAATCACCACGTCGGCATCGTTTGCCTTGGCGGAGCTCAGCGTATCGAAAGCCACGGAAGCGGGGTCCGAGCCCATGTTCTGCTTCACGATAGGTACGCCTACCCGCTCGCTCCAGATCACTAGTTGCTCCACGGCGGCGGCACGGAACGTATCGGCGGCGCCCAGATAGACCTTCTTGCCGGCTTTCTTGAACTGGTAAGCCAGCTTACCGATCGTGGTCGTCTTACCCACCCCGTTCACGCCTACAACCATGATCACGTAGGGTTTCTTGCCCTCCGGAAGCGCGAATCCCTCGGCATCCTCCGTATTGTTCTCTGTCAGCAAGCTAGCGATCTCGTCACGCAGCAGGGTGGTCAATTCTTGGGTGGTGACATACTTGTCACGGGCCACACGCTTCTCGATACGGTCGATGATTTTCAACGTGGTATCTACACCGACATCCGAGGTAATCAGTACTTCCTCCAAATTATCCAACACATCGTCGTCCACCTTACTCTTACCGGCGATCGCCTTGGTAATCTTGGAAAAAACACTCTCCTTCGTCTTCGACAGACCTTTATCCAAGGTTTCCTTCTTGTCCTTACTGAAAAAGCTAAAAATACCCATATTTATTTTGTTTCTGTTTTTATTTACTTCAAATCACACTTATCAAGTAGTTTCCGGATCTCCTTAACGGACATAGACTCAATCTCGCTCTTATCATACATCGTCACAAGATAAATTGTTCCTTCATCAACGCTGACAAGTACCGTAAAAGTTATCACCCGAGCTCCCCCTCTCTTGCCCTGTGATTTCGAACGGATGGACATCCGGACCTTACGGAGGGCGGTAATGCCTCAATCTTATAACTCATTCAATAGATCCTCCAATGGGCGAGAGGTTATTTTTCCCGCCTTCAAGTCTTTTACGCTCTGGAAAGCCTCTTCCAGCACCTCCCGCTCGCTTCGCTTGGCAGGCGAGAAGGTCTTCTCTTTTAAGTTCCGCAAGAGCGATAAAGCCTTACGCATAAGCTCCTCATTATCCAAGATACTCATGGCTTCCTCCATGTATGTATATTTCAACTCATTCGCTGTCATGGTCATATTCCTCCCTTTGCTTGTTTTTAATCCATCCTGTTCTTATAATCCTCATAGCCGAACGTACGGTACATCACCAGCTGGTCGTCCTTGCTCCAAAGGGCTAAGGAAGGATGCGGGATGCCGTTGAACATATTCGTTTTCACGATCGTGTAGTGGATCATATCCTCGAAAATCAGCTTGTCGCCGATCTCCAAAGGCTTGTCGAACGACCAATCCCCCATATAATCACCGCTTAAACAGCTATTCCCCCCGATCCGGTACGTAGGTTTCCCCTCCACGGCATCCGTGGCGAAACGGATAGCCGGCTTGTAGGGCATCTCCAGGCAATCCGGCATATGGCAGGTGAACGAGGCGTCGATAATCGCCGTCTTGATACCGTGGTTCTCCACGATGTCCACCACGGTTGTCAGCAAGAACCCGGTCTGCCAAGCGAAGGCGCTACCCGGCTCCATGATCAACTCCAAGTTCGGATATCTTTCCTTAAAGCCTTTCAGCAAAGCGATTAAATGCTCCACGTCGTAGCCCTTACGGGTCATCAGATGGCCGCCTCCCATATTCAGCCACTTGACGTGAGGCAGGAAACGGCCGAAACGCCTCTCCACCTCGGCCAGTGTCCGCTCCAGATCATAGGAGGTAGACTCACACAAGGTATGGAAATGCAGCCCCTCGATACCCTCCGGCAGCTTATCTCCCAGCAAGTCGCCGGTCACCCCCATCCGGGAACCCGGGGCGCAAGGATTATACAGGTCCGTCTCCACGTCCGAGTATTCCGGATTGATCCGCAATCCACAAGACACCCGGTTACCATCCGCCCGCACCATCGGATAAAAACGATGGAACTGAGAGAGCGAGTTGAACGTGACATGACTACTGTATCTCAAGATCAACGGGAAATCAGCCTCCGTATAAGCCGGGGAATAGGTATGCGCCGGACTTCCCATCTCCTCGAAGGCCAACTGGGCCTCGAATTTAGAGCTCGCTGTCGAAAAAGGAATGTACTCACGTACGATCGGGAACGCTTTCCATAAAGCGAAAGCCTTAAAAGCCAATATGATATTCACTCCCGCACGTTCTTTTACGCTCTTGATCAAGGACAGGTTGTTTCTCAGTAATTTCTCCTCCATCACATAGCAAGGCGAGGGTATCTTGTTGATGTCTATCATGCTGTATCTCAATATTTCATAATAAATATGCAAATATAGCGAAAACATTCGGAGAAAGCAAGGTTTCCGCTCCGAAAAAGCAATAAAAATACAACTATATTTTTCATTTAAAGACTATTGTGTTTAGCCACGAACACTATTGTGTTTGGCGGCGAACATTATTGTATTCAACCGTGAACACTATTGTGTGTTTTAAAGGAAAAAAACGGCGACGTGACGTCGCCTCTTCTTTTTTTCTTATCTTTCCTAATATACTTATATATAGTAGTGCGAAACGCAGTGCGAAAAAGCGATACCTTTTTCATTCAATCAACTAAAAACCAACACCTTGGTCATTCGAAACGTAGTGCGAAATGCGGTGCGAAATACGATGCGGCTCGTAGCATGCCCAGACATGCCATAAGCTAACCGTCAATCATTCAACATAGTGAGTTTAGCGAACTTCAAAAGTAACTGCTTTTGTCCGAAATGATCGAAGGCCACTGTAGCCTTTGCGTTACCACCCTCTCCTTCTATCGAGACAATCTCACCTTCCCCAAAACGATCATGGCGAACCTTGGAACCCACATGTAACCCCGATAGATCTGTGGCTGGAGCCGCCGAAAAGGACGATTCCATCGTGTTTTTTAACTTCGTAAGATGCCCTTGACGCTGTGCCGCTTGCTTCACCGGCGACACGAAATCATCCTCAACCGCCCTTGGTTGCCGGAATGGAGAGGCAAAAGCCGGGCGCCCGTAGCGTTCACGGGCCGAGGCGAATGCATCTGAAGCGCCGGCATCCGAAGGCATATCCAGATACTTAGCGTCTATATCCTTCAAGAAACGGCTGGGCGTACACATATCCGTCTTCCCATTACGATAGCGGCTCTTCGCATAGCTCAATACGCAATTTTGCTCCGCACGGGTAATCGCCACGTAGAACAAACGACGCTCCTCCTCTACCGCTCTCGGGTTATCTTTCGACAGGGACGAGGGGAATAGGTCTTCCTCCAAGCCTACCACGAAAACATTCGTGAATTCCAATCCCTTGGCGGCATGTACGGTCATCATCGTGACCTTATCGGAGTTTTCCTCTTTATCGTTATCTTGATCGGTGAGCAAGGATACCTCCGCCAAGAAGTCGGACATGGCGACTTGCTCCATGCCCTCCTCACGCCGGATCTCGCAAAACTCAGCGATACCTTTCAGCAACTCCTGCAAGTTCTCTTGCTTGCTCACGCCCTCTACGGAACGGTCTTGAAACAGGTCGGAAACGATGCCGCTACGCTTCACCACCAAGGTAGCCAATTCCTCTGCGGAGAGTTTTTTATTCTCTTCAATGAAAACTTCAATCAAACTACGGAAATCGCTCAGTTTCTTAGCTGTACCATTATTTATCGGTAGCGAATATTCCAAGGGGGCTTGAAGCACGGTCCATAGACTTACCCCGTATTCAGTAGCGGCGCCAACAAGCTTACCTACCGTCGTATCCCCGATTCCCCGGGTGGGATAATTGATGATTCGCTTCAAGGCCTCCTCGTCGTGCGGGTTCACGATCAGGCGGAAGTAAGAGATCACGTCCTTGATCTCTTTCCGCTGGTAAAAAGACAAACCGCCGTAAATCTTGTAAGGGATGCCCCGCTTTCGCAACGCCTCTTCCAAGATACGGGACTGGGCGTTGGTACGATACAAGATAGCGAAATCAGCATACGAGAATTTCCCTAATATCCCGTGCATCTCGTTGATTCGGGCGGCTACGGTGTAGCCCTCCTCATAATCGGAGTACGAGGTGAAAACACTCACCTTGTTGCCCGCCTCTTTCTCGGAATAGACCGTTTTGGGTATCTGACGTGTATTCTTGTCGATCAAGCTATTGGCAGCGTTCACGATATTCTGGGTGGAACGGTAATTCCGTTCCAGCTTGAAGATACGGCAACCGGTATAAAGATTCTTGAATTGCAGGATATTATCTATATTAGCGCCTCGGAAGGAATAGATGCTCTGGGCGTCATCCCCTACCACGCAGATATGGCCGTGTCTCTCGCAAAGCCGTTGCACGATCAAGTGTTGGGCGAAGTTCGTATCTTGATACTCATCCACCAATACATACCGGAAGAAGTTCCGGTATTTCTCCAAGACGGCCGGATGATCCCGGAACAGGATATTGGTTTGCAGCAACAAGTCGTCGAAATCCATCGCTCCCGCTTGCAGGCAACGGCTCTGGTAACGTTTGTAGATTTCCCGGAGCAAGGGGACCTTGGCGTTCATATCGCTTTCCACGAGCTCTTTATTTTGCTCGTAGGCCGTATAAGTTATCAAGGAGTTCTTCGCATTGGAGATCCGGCTCTGCACCATTCCTAGGCGGTACACCTTATCGTCCAATTGCATTTCCTTGATGATGGATTTCAGTAAGCTCTTGGAATCAGTGGCGTCATAAATCGTGAAATTGGAAGGATAACCGATATGCTCCGCCTCGTTCCGTAAAATACGGGAGAAGATGGAATGGAACGTTCCCATCCATAGCCGACGGGCCGTTTGGTCACCGGTGATGGCCGCAATACGCTCTTTCATCTCCCGGGCCGCCTTATTGGTAAAGGTCAGCGCCAAGATACTATAGGGAGGCAATCCCAATTGCAATAAATAAGCGATCTTATAGGTCAGTACCCTTGTCTTACCGGAGCCAGCCCCGGCCACGACCAAGGATGGCCCCTCATTGTAAACCACCGCTTCCCGCTGGCTCTCATTCAGTTGATTCAAATACTCTTCCACATTCATCCGTTTTAGGGATACAAAATTAGGGAAAATAAGCGATTCCACATAAAAAAGTTGGGCAGGTCGCCGATAATATATACATTTGCCTACATATAATCAGTAGTATTAACCAAAACAAGAGACTATGGGGAAATGGGAAATTTTGAGAAAATAATTATTAAGAAAGAGCGGGACAAGATCAGGAGGGAGACTTTAGGGAAGTTCTTTTTTGATTTGGCTAAGTTGGTTTTCGCCGCTATAGTATTGGGAGAAATACTCCTTTTGCAAGAGAATGTTTTTGATAAGAGTTGTTGGGTCATGATAATGACAGGTCTTAGTGTCACCTATTCATTAGCTTGGTTAGGAAATAAAATTTTAAAATAAAAGAATATGATATTAAATCCATTAAGTGCCCTATTCTTAGTAGTAGGAGTTATTACAGGTTTATTTATCGCTTGGCTTTACACGAAGCCCGGCAAGAAATGGCTGGACGAGTTATGATACCGTAGGGAGCGGGCCTGTGCCCGCCCTACTTATCTAGGGCGTCCAACAGATCATCATTCCTTATGCTTCTCCCCGCCTTCTTCACGCTCGCTTTTAAATCACCGATCCGGTAGCTAATGGCGATGCCGAAACCACGACTAAACATACGCTCGGTCTGCCGGATATGAAAGTCCGGATATCGCTCGTTAATCTGTATCGTCTTATGATCTCCCAGAAAATCTTGCGCCCGCAGCGTACAAGTCAATTTATCCTTCAAGAAGCTCTTTACCACACTCAAGCCGTAAAAATAAAAGCCGTACGAGTCCATCCCCACATTCGGCTCGGAACGCACGTACCCACCCGACAGGACAAAACGCCACCCGTACTTAAACTTCTGCGAGAAATCGACAAAAGCAGAGCCACAAAAGCCGGAATTACGCACATCCGTATCGTAAACCTCATTCCCCTCCTGCGCCCGTAAATCCAGATAATGCAACATGCTGTTCAGCGACACGCTTGTCCGGGGCGAAGGATTATAGCTTAGATAAAGGTTTCCTCCCGCTGCTTTCACGTCCACGAGATTATCATACGTACTATTCACCACATTCGCCGAATCAATGAACAGATACTCATCAATCACCCCTTTTCCCAAGGTGCAGAGCACGGAAGCTTGCACATTCAATTTCGTTCCGTAATAACTGTATGACGCCGAAAGACGATGATGTTTCTCCGATACCAATCCCGGATTTCCATACGAGATAGAGGTCCCAGACACGAACACCGTAGGATTCAAATAGCTGATATTCGGGCGACGTAAACGTAAGTTGTAAGCCAAGCGAAACAAACTCCGGTCATCCAAGCGGAAAGCGGAGGTCCAAGAAGGAACCCAATCCGTTACACGATAATTAAAATCCTTGCCTTCGCCTTGTTTATAAGTCACGTCCTGCCAAGTATGTTCCATACGAATGCCGGGGTTCAAGCTCCATTTACCATACTTAAATCCATATCCCGCATAGGCGGAGCATATATTCTGCACATGCCGATATTCCACCAAAGGCTGTAAATCTGCGGGTAACCAGACACCCTCACCCAACTCCTTTACCTCCGAAGTAGCGTGGCTCGTACTGCTACGCCGAATCAGCTTCAAACCTCCCTCGATGGAATGTATACTTGTAAAAGGATTCACGTAATCAAGCTGGGCCGTATGCTCATGGGTGCGGGCATGACTGATTTGCCGGGTATAATCGGCCTCCAGTTGGGGTAACGAGACATTACCCATCTTATCCTTATCGTAAAACACGCTATAGATATCGTTCGGGATATAATCATACTGATAGGAAAGCGTTAGCATCTCTTCCTTATTTCGTTTGAATAAACGCTGATAATCCGCTTTTAAGGAGGCGCTACCCCATTCGTTCTTTTTACTCATATCCTCGTTATAAGCATAGATTTCTTCCCCCTCTTTATCAAGCCTGCTATAATGGCTATTCCAAATAGAGTTGCTGTTTCCGATATTCAAGTTTCCGGACAAGGAGATTAAATTCAATGTATCGATCTCGAAACTGCCTTCCAGACTTCCATAATGAGCCGGATATTTCACGTCTACGTCTGAGAGCATCCGGAGCTTCCCACCGTCTCCCGACTGAGTACGGAGATAATCCGACTCGCTCTCGGACGATTGTTGGCTAAACGTATAATTTCCGGAAAGCGATAATCGGCCATATTTCAGCGTAGCGAAACCACCGACACTCTTAAATAAGTTCATCACCGTAGTGTTTATACTCGCGTTATATCCCTCGAACTCCGCTCCTTTCGTCACGATATTCAAGATTCCGCTGACACCCTCCGCATCGTAACGGGCACCGGGATCTGTTATCACCTCCACTTTCTTGATCATGCTGGCGGGGATACTACGCAAGACCTCCTTGGGATTATTGGAGAACATATTCGAGGGACGCCCATTCATATAAATCTTAAAACTGGATTGTCCGTTTACCTTCACGTTATCCTCGCCATCCACGGTCACTAGAGGGACTTTCCGCAACATCTCCAGCAGGGTATAGGTTCTGGAATCCGGGTCCTCGGCGATACTGTAAGTAGTCTTATCCGCCTCCGCCTTTATCAAGGGTTTCACGGCGACAATGTTTATCTCGGGTAAGTCCTCGTTCAAATACAATGAATCGGGAGAGACGAGTTGGGCGGTCAACGTCGAGTTCCAGTTTCCCACAAGCCCTATCAAGGTCATCATCATCAGAAATCTTTTCATATCTGTATCTTATTTGATTTGTTTTCGGGCAAAAGTAGAGGCAACAGACAACGACAACGTAAATAATCGCCGGATAAGTAGCTGACATTTCCATGACATTTCCATGACATCCGGTCATTTAGCTGGATTTATGTCTATTTCATCCCGAATCCTATCGAAAAGGATACTTTCCTTCTATAATATTTAGTACCTTCGAACGTTCTTTTTATGTTAATTCTAATCTAGCGAATAATGAATACACGACTATCGGCCAATCTATCTGTTTTGGGTACCTCCTTAATGCTGATTCTCTCGTTCAGCTTCGGTTTCCATAGTTATACGGAAGCTAAGAAAACGATCGTGACAGACTTGAACCAAGCGTTGCAACAAACGATCCTGCAAAATTCCCACCTATGGATGAGCCAAGATTCCATACGCACCTATGCCAATCTATCCAAGCTTTTCGGCAATCCGGTATCCATAGAAAGTTATAACAAGGACTTTTCCGACGCACTGAGTTATACGCCCGACAAGAAGAAAACGGGAATCGTGATCCACGTACTCAATAAAGATCCTCAAACCGAAAACGCTCCCGCTAATGCCAACAAGAAACTCAACGAATATTATATCGCCAGCGATACGATTATCTGGGCATCATCCATAGCGAACAGCCCCAATGCTACCACGGATCATATCGGGATCTCATTCCAAGGGTACGCCAATTGCTCCACCTTTGCGGTTATCGGGCTATCGGACAAATCTTTGCCCGGCCTATTCCTCGGGCTTGCCTTTTTATCCGCTACCCTGCCCTTATTGCTTAAACGTTATAGAAAGGAGTTGATAATGCCTCAGCCTATCCATCCGGGAAAGACCATCTCTTTCGGTAATTTGAACCTTTCTTGCGAGACCGCCTCCTTCTATAAGGAGAATGAGGAGAAACTAAAACTCACCCCTCAGCAATATGCCTTGATGGAGATGTTTTTCCTATCGCCTACTCATATCTTGAACCGCTCGGATATCTGCGAGAGCTTATGGCCGGGAAAGATCAACGCCGACGAGACCTTGAACACCTTGATCCGAAGGCTACGGCCTTTAGTGGAGGAAAACAGTAACCTAAAGATCACGACAGACCGTGGACGAGCCTATGTGCTTGAAATAAAAAAGAGCGACCATCTCTGATCGCTCTTCCATTTTTATCTAGATAGAATTAATATCTTCCACCGTCCCGGTTAGAACCATAACCGCCACCTCTGTTAGAGCCATAGCCACCGCCTCTGTTGGAACCGTAGCCGCCACCTCTGTTGTTATTGAAACGACCACCTCTGTCGCCTCTATCCTCTCTAGGTCTGGCTTCTGTTATATTGATGACTTTGCCGTCATAACTTGCTTGGTTTAACTCCTCGATAGCCTTTTTAGCTAGCTCATCATCGCTCAGCTCAACGAAACCGAAGCCTCTTGAACGGCCAGTTTCTCTATCCATAATAACTTTTGCTGAAGTAATCTCACCGTAATCAGCAAATAACAGTCTTAAGTCCTCATCAGAGATGTTGTAACTTAGATTTGAAATGTAAAGATTCATTTTGTAAACTTTAATTAAATGGTTAATTGAGCTGAGTATGTCGACTAAAAAAGTTTACCTAACAAATCAAGTTGTGAGCAAATACTTTCTAATACTAACTTAAATCAATCTCAAATATGCTGCGAATGTAATGGTTTTATTCGAGCATACAACTATAAATCCAATAAATTTCGAAAAAATATAAGGGCGGGGTCTGCCCGCCCCCCACGAAATTAGAATACGGTAACTTCTTGTCCCGCGGTATTCGCACGGATTAAATAATCGTACATCGCCTCGCAATACACCGGAGGCAGGTAGAAACGGCCCGGGTAGACTGCGCAAAGATTAATCTTCACGGTCACTTGACTGCCTGCCGGCAGACGGTCTATATAACTATAAACACGGTCGTCACGAATATCCTGATAATTCACTCCGGCGCTCAAGCTGTCCGTAACGGACTCATTCAAGAAACGGGTATTCAGTATTTCCCATCCGGCAGGGAAGATCTCCGATAATACCAAATTATTATATCCCCGGGCCGAAGGGTTCTTTACCGTAACCACGGCGGAGAAATTCGTACCTTGCTCCAATTGGGCGACATTGACCGGACTTCCGTTCAAGTCCACATAGCTAACCGCCAATGAGACACCGTTCGCATACGCTTTTTCCTCTCCCTGCTCCGGTATTCCCTCGGTTATGATACGGGCGAAGAGCGTAGATTTACCCGTGTTCTTCAACTCGACGCTCGCCGAGGTCCCCGCCTTATCCAATAAGGTCTCGGACCATATATTCTTATCCGTTTTCACCTGTCCATCCTTTCCGCCACAAGCGTACGTGAAATCCATGGCCCCGTCTACCCGATATTTAGCTAGGTAGTCCGACAAGGCAACTAAAGCGAATGCCGTAGATTGTGTGCTCAACCAATCATCCGAAGAAAGTTGTTTGGACAATTCTTCCACCAAGGTAGCGGCCTCCTTGCCTTTATCCAACAAGCAAAGCGTCATTAACTGGATGGATTGATCCCGGACATCACTGCCGAACGTCTCGTCATACTCGGAATAACCGGAAGGAAGAGCCGTCGTCTTGCTGATCAGGTCTTGAGCGACATCCTCACGGCCGACCAAGGCATAGGCGGAAGCTAGCGACCAGCGACTCATGGAGGTCAAATCTTTCATCTCTTTCAAGCGGTTCATGGCACCCATCTCCGGCGACCCGGCCAAAGCCAATACATACAGGCGATAGGCTTGCGTAGCCTCTTCCGAATCTTTATAATAAGAGGTAACCGGCTTCCAATTACGAGCTACCCGGCGTAGATTATTCAATACGCTTTGTTTCATGGCCTCGGGAACCAAGTAGCCTTTCTTCGAGGCTTCCAGCAAGAAATGAGTAGCGTAAACCGTACCCCAGCCATTGCTGCTCGTTCCACCCGGCCAATAGGCGAAAGCCCCATCTACGGTCTGGTAAGAGCGCAGACGGCGGATCACCTCTTTCACGGCCTCCTCCGTGGATTTCGCCTGTTGCAGGGGCAAATCCGTAAACGAGGAGATATAAAGCTGTGGGAATCCTTTCGAGGTGATCTGTTCCAGACATCCGTGCGGATAACCCAACAAATAAGATAGACGTGAGGATACGTTCACGGGGGCGATATCCGACACTTCTAAGGTCAACTGGTTCGTACCCGTGGCACCCGGCATCGCAACCGTCTCTTTCCAAGACTTGCCGGCCTCCAAGGTAGCGGCGGTAACTTTCACTTGCGGGCGGCGTACCGTACGGATCTCCAGCTCCGTCTCATAAACAGATTTATCCCCTTTACCTGTAGCGGTTATCGTTACCTTCCCGATACCCGGGTTCTTCTTCACCCGGATACGGAACGAGGCTTGCTGATCCCCTTTCCGCTCGAAGCTCAAGCTCCTCGTCGTCTCGCCGACCACTTCCATATTCGAACTGCAAGCGATAGATACATTCACGGCCCCTACGCCATCCTCGGTAGCGAATACCGTAGCGGGTACTACCATCTCCTCGCCCACGCCAATCACCCGGGGCAAGGTTCCTAGCAGCATTACGGGCTTACGTACCATCACGCTCTTATCGGCATGTCCATAAGCCTCCCCGTTTCCGGCTACCACCATGATCTTGACACACCCGTTATAATTCGGCATCTGATAGGTATGCCGGGCGGTCTTCCCCTTCTTCAGCAAGAATGGGCCGTCAAATCGCACCACGGGCTTGAAGCGGTTCACGATCGCTTTCGGGCCTTTGTTCAGCGCATCATCGCCGCCGATACTGAACAATTGCTCGATACGGCCGCCATAAGCGCCAACCACGTAGTTATACAAATCCCATGTATTCACGCCCAACGCTTCCCGGGCGTTAAACGCCTTCCAAGGCTCCGGCGTACGGAAACGGGTCAGGTCCAGCAAGCCCTCATCCACGATCGCCAGCGTGTAAGCCATCTCCTTTCCATTCTTCTCGGAGACGGATATGGTATAAGAGGCATCCGGTTTCAACTCGGCGGGAGATTGGATAACCGGAGTCAGATGGCTCTCCGGAGAAGTTACCGTGAACGGGACCACGCCATACAAGCGGATCGGCAAATCGTTCTTCGTAATGCCATGAGGCTGCAAAAGGGTGATATAGACGTAAGCGTTCGGCTGCATATCTTTCGTCACATCCAGTCTCACGGTCGTTTGTTTATCCTCGCACGTATGTTCCGTCAAGGAAAGGACACGCATGCCGTTCTCTATACTGATAATCGCACGGCTTCCTTTCGTAGAGGGGAAGGTGACTACCATCTTCTCGCCGGGTGTATAACTATCCTTATCGGTCTTGAAACTAAGCATCGTGGCGGACTCGCTGCCATCGGTGTTACGTCGGCCCTCGTTATAAGGCCAGTCGAAATAACTCATCACTCCCGTAGAGTGCTTGCTCTCCTTATCTTTCACGGAGATGAAATACGTTCCCCACTCCTTATCCGGGAACGAGAGCTGGAACGTACCCCGGCCGTCCCCATCCGTACGGACGGTAAATGTCTTTACCGGCTTATTGTAGGAATCCGATACGTAATTGGCCAGACCGCTACTGTTGGAGTCCCACCACCAATACCAGTAGACCTTATATACTTTCACATCTAATTCCGTATTCGCTTGCGGTTTCCCTAAATAATCAACAGAAGCGACCTCGTAGGTGTAATTGGTTCCGGTATTTAGTTGT
This sequence comes from Parabacteroides distasonis ATCC 8503, assembly GCF_000012845.1. Lineage (NCBI taxonomy): Bacteria > Pseudomonadati > Bacteroidota > Bacteroidia > Bacteroidales > Tannerellaceae > Parabacteroides > Parabacteroides distasonis. Next base: position 1,079,747 of record NC_009615.1, on the reverse strand, counting down.
TCCTTATCTTTCTGCGGAGACTTGATACCGGCATACCGGCGATAAGGCGAGTAAAGCATCCGATCCGCGTCGATACTGAAATCGCCGGATTCCTCATATACCCGGGTCACTAGGTTTGCCAGCAACATTCCGGGAGCGGTAGAACCCAGCTCGAAGCGGGCTTGTACCGTGGCATCGCCCCGCTCATTGGTAACGCCGGAGATCAGCTTACTCTCTTCCGTATTAAATACACGGGAAGGATCGTCGAAATAGAAACCCTTATAACCCTCGAAGGTAGTCGGGGTAGCGATAAAGGTACCTTGTATATCATATTTCAAGTTACGGGCGATAGCTCCTTGCAGCCATTCCACATGCAGGCGGGCATCCATAGGCTCACCACGCAACAAAGTCTTCTCCGGCATGGATAAGGCGATCTTCAGGCGGTTTGGCTTGATGGACTCGATGCGTAAGCGCTTCGAGAAAGAGACCCCACCCACTTGCGCCTTCACATTCCACGCACCCGTGGGGGCATCCGCCTCGGTAACGAAATCGAAGACATAAAGCCCTAGCTCGCCACGGGTCTGCGTCTTACGGGCATACATTTGCCCTAACGGGTTGTACAGCTCCATCACCACCGGATGCTCTGCCGGCAATTGCTTCGCCCGGTCGTTCAGCATAAAGCCCAGATGCAACGTGTCACCCGGACGCCATACGCCTCGCTCACCATAGATAAAGCCCTTGATCCCTTTCTGGACTACCTCGCCCGATACATCGAACGAGCTGAGCGAGAGAGCCGATCCGTTATCCACCCGCAGATAGGAACGTTGGGTTCCCTGTGAGGCGATCAGGTAGAACGGACGTCCCGAGGAGAGATCCAGCCGTACCTGCCCCTTGTCATTGGTCGTGCCCGAGGCCAACGCTTGGTGTTGGTAATTATAGGCGGTAACCGTAACTCCTCGCTCCGGCTCCGTATTCTGTATATTATGCACCAACACGGTCATATCATTATCCTGCCCCAGCATGGCGACCAGTCCTAAATTAGTAGCCAAGACATTCTTTCCCTCCACCTTATTAAAATAATAACTGTCCGAGCAAGGATCATCCCGTTTCTCCCAATTATAATCAGACCAATCATATTGGCGATAATAGTAATACCCTCCCTCGTCAAAACGGGCGGACTCTTCCTTGAAACGGATCTCATCCGAGGCCAAGATCTGTTCCTTCGAGAGGACCACCGTATCATTCCCGCAAGGATAAACAGACAAAGAACGGTCAAACGAAAGCTCCAGACGGTAGATAGCGCCCGGTTCCGGCTCGATCAATCGTTTCAAATCGATCGCGAAGGTATTCCACCGGGATAAATCAAGACCCTCTTCATCCAAGAAGATCGTCTTACGGGCGATCAAGCGCCCGACACGCATTAACTCCCCGGACTCATCCAAGTTGTTCGATTGCAGGAACTGACCGATATTCTGCTCCAATATCTTGATAACGCTCACCGTAACCCCTCGCAAATAAATCGCTTGGAAAGGAACGGATAATTGCGTGGATTGCGGGATGATCACTCCTTTCCCGATAAAACGGACGCCGGGTTTCTGCTCATCTAGGATTATTTGACGCACGACAGCCTCTTTCAGGTTCAAGCCGCTCTTGCTGCGGATGCCTTGGTTCAGGTGGATATTCATCACGCCCTTTTGCCACAAATCGGCATCCGGATATAGGCGTAGCTTGTTTCCGTCCACGGTTACGGTCTCCGACGTATTCTCGGCGATAAAGGCCAAGCCTCTCATATCTTGGCCCACATCCAATAACTTCGTGAAAGCGACCTCCACGTAACGCTCCGGCTCGGACACATACGTCACGTCGTACACCGAGAAATCATTCTGATCCGGAACGCTCACTGTCACGACATCGGCCTTTTCCACGCCTAGTTTATTAGAAGATACGGAAAGCTTGAGTGTCCGTTCCCCCTCCATCCCGGCGGAGACATTGAGTAAGGTCACCTCATGTTTCTTCCCATCCGGGCTGTGTTGCCAAGTAGCGTCTACCTTCTCCGAGAAATCCACCAACGACTCCACGGTCTCCGGAGATTCCTTATCCGGCGTGAAAAGCACGGCGGTCAGATCGTACCCATTCTCGTTTTTCTTGTTGATATCCATCGATTCCAGATTCCCCCGAAGGGCTAAAGGGAGCGTGGTAAAACCAAAAGCGAACCACTTATCCTTACCTTGTGCCTCAAACCATTCGGACAAATCGGCTTTCACTTGATAAGAGGTGTTTCGCTCAAAGCCTTTCTCCGGCTTGAATACCAACGTCCGGTTATTCTCGAAAGCCCATTTCCCCGGCACATCGGGCTTGAGGCGCACGAGTTTCCCCAATCGGTCCGCCTTTAATCGATCCGCCCGGATCTCTTGATTAAAGATCAGGTAAACGGGAGAATACCGGGAAATCTTCCCGGTAGTAAACGCCTCTACATTCGGATTATAAGGAGGGAGATCTTGATCCGCAGGGCTTGTCGTATGACAACTTGTCAAGATAGACAAGAGACAAAGTACGCAGAATAAACCGATAGACCGTATCATACACATGAATGTTTAAATGGTTAATCCACAAATGTACATAAATTATACCAAGATGCAATGATCTATCCGTATATCTCCTTTTCGAACAATCACTTCTCGAATATATTCGCTATATTTGCGTTCAATGAAACATCTAAGATTGTAAAACAAGATCATGACCAAGAAACTACACAAGGAAATCCCCATCGACTACGCCGTCTGCCAGCAACAAGATTGCCCTCGGGCCGGAAAGTGCCTGCACCAGATCGCCTACCAACCGCTCATCGAACAACCGGCAACCGTATTACGGCTGCTGAACCCCACCCTCTGTACCCGGGATGAGGCTTGCCCCTACTTCCGAGACTCCGCTCCCGTCACCTACGCACGGGGCTTCACCGGGATGCAGAGCCGGATGTTCCCGGCGCAATACCAGCAATTCATGTCGATACTCATGTCCCATTTCGGACGTAACCCCTACTTTGAGCGGCGAAGGGGCGAATTTCCACTCTCACCTAAAGAGCAAAGGATCGTGCTAAACGCCTTGCGAAGAGTCGGAGTGACGGAAGAGCTAAGGTTCGATCATTATGAGGAGAGTGTCAATTGGTATGATTGAGGCAGTACTCCTTATAAAGTACCGCAATACTCAGCCGGACAGTACCGCAGTACTTCTTAAGGAGTACCGCAGTACTTTGCGCACAGTACTACAGTACTTCCTACGGAGTACTGGCAGATGCCTCAGCCATCTATCCAAGTCGCTACTACCGAGGCCGGGACGAGTGCCATGGCGCCTCCTCGCATCCCTCTTGGGGATCGGCGTGACGGCGTGGTGTATCCTGTATGGCATCGTGCCCCGGCAATTATTTCCCGCCCCCTGCTCTACCTTATTATATTCGGCCGAGGGCGAGCTTTTAGGCGCACGTATCGCACCGGACGGGCAATGGCGTTTCCCGGCGGCGGATAGCTTGCCTGATAAATTCGTGGATTGCTTGCTCACGTATGAGGATAAACGGTTCTTTTACCATCCCGGTATAGACCCCGCCGCCATCTTCCGGGCGATCCGCTTGAACGGGAAAGCGGGGCGTGTGGTGAGCGGAGGAAGTACCTTGACCATGCAATTGGCACGCATAGCGAGAGGGAACCAAGACCGGACCTTCTACGAGAAAACGATCGAGATGTGCTGGGCGCTCTTCCTGGAAACCACCTATAGCAAACAAGAGATACTGAACCTCTATGCCTCGCACGCTCCCTTCGGGGGAAACGTAATCGGGCTGGAGACCGCCGCATGGCGTTATTTCGGGCGAAGCGCCTCCGAGCTATCGTGGGCCGAGAGCGCCACGCTCGCGGTTCTTCCCAACTCCCCCGCCTTGATCCACCCCGGGAGAAACCGGAAACAACTGAAGGAGAAGCGGGATCGCCTGTTGGCTTCCCTTCAGAAGAAAGGCGTATTGGAGGAAACCGAATACGAGCTGGCCTGCATGGAGCCACTTCCCGAAGCCCCTCTCCCTTTACCTAATGATGCCCCTCACCTGTTAGAAAGACTGGCCGCAGAACAACCGGGGCAACGCATCCAAACCTCCGTCCGCCAAGCCCTGCAACGGCAGACACAGGCCCTCGTAAACCGTTATGCCCGTGAATACAGTTCCAACCATATCCATAATCTGGCGGCGATCGTAGCGGACGTGGAGACCGGGGAGGTATTGGCCTACGCCGGAAACGCTACCTATCCGGCCGACGAGCGGCGGGGGAACCAAGTGGACATCATCACCTCGCCCCGCAGCACGGGAAGCATCCTCAAGCCCTTCCTGTATGCCGGTATGCTGCACGACGGGCTGTTGCTCCCCTCTATGCTGGTATCGGACGTGCCCTTGAATATAAATGGCTTCTCCCCCCATAATTACAACAAGACATTCTACGGGGCGGTACCGGCCCATGTAGCCATCGAACGCTCCTTGAACGTCCCCTTGGTACGAATGCTCTCCCGGTATAATACCGGACGCTTTATGTCTTTACTGAAATCGTGGGGAATGACTACCTTACGTTTCTCCGAGGAACATTACGGGGCCTCCTTGATCTTGGGAGGGGCCGAGGGAACCTTATGGGATCTTTCCGGTATGTATGCCTCCATGTCTCGTGTGCTTAAACATTACCGTACTTACAACGGACGCTATAATCCGGCGGACATCCATCCGCTGACTCCCTTTCCGGCGGAGAGGAAGGAACCCATCCGTTCCCTTACCGATAGCCGGCTCACCGATAAGGCTCTCCTTTCCTCCGCGGCCCTGTGGTACACGTTCGAGGCGATGTCCGCCCTGAACCGTCCCGAGGAAGAGGCCGACTGGCAACAATTCGAGTCGATGAAGCGGATCGCATGGAAGACCGGGACGAGTTACGGGGGACGAGACGCTTGGGCGATCGGCACGACTCCCCGCTACGTCGTCGGCGTATGGGCCGGTAACGCTTCCGGCGAGGGCCGTCCAGGACTTACGGGTGTCGGCAACGCCGCCCCGGTCCTTTTCGATCTCTTTTCCCTATTGCCCGGTAGCGAATGGTTCGACCTGCCCTACGATGAGACGCTTCCCCTGGCGATCTGCCGGAACAGCGGACATAAAGCCTCGCCCTACTGCGAGCAAACGGACACCTTATACATGCCGCTGTCCGGCAATAACACGGGGGTCTGCCCCTACCATAAGCTCGTACATCTATCGGCGGACGGACGGTACAGGGTCAATAGTTCCTGCGAGTCTGTCGACCGGATGATCAGCCGCCCGTGGTTCGTGCTTCCTCCCGCGCAGGAGTATTACTACCGCAACTATCACATCGATTATATCCCGCTCCCTCCGGTAAAACCCGGCTGCGGGCAAGACCAGAACCGCCAGATCGAACTGATCTATCCCGAGCATAACGCCATTCTCTACCTTCCGAAAGGCTTCTCCGGAAAGTCCGAGAAATTTATCTTCAAGGCCGCCCACGCCCGCCGTGACGCTACGATTTACTGGCATCTGGACGAAAGCTATCTGGGAGAGACCACCGATAATCACCAGATCAGTTGCTCCGTGAGCCAAGGAAAACATCTCCTTACCCTCATCGACAACGAGGGGAACCAGAAGAAAATACAATTCGAGGTCAAGTAAAGCATCCGTTAAGCCTTGACCTTGACCCAAACAGCCAATTTGCCTCCCTTGACAAGGAAACGGCCTTTCCCTTCCTCATCAATCGCCACGGTATCTTTTACCGAGCCTGTGATCTCATGCCATACCTCGCCTTTCCGGTTCTCCCCCACAGACATTGTTTTCTCTCCATCTTCCCCGTTCGAGATAACCAACGCCAAGCCCGAATCAGCATGTCCCGAATCTCCCAAGCGTACGAAGCCAATCGTGTTCGGATGATCAAAATAATCCACCTCTTCCCCGTACGCATATTCTTTCCGGGCACGCAATAGCATATCCAATACCTTACGATGGGGAGATTTCTTCCCTTTTACGCCATAATAATCCCCATAAAAGATGCACGGATACCCTTTCTTCATCAACAGGATCAAACCGTAGGCGGAAGGTTTGAACCAATCCTTTACCTGCGACTCCAAAGAACTGTTTTTCTGGGAATCATGGTTATCCACGAAGGTGACGGCTTGATCCGGGCATATCTCGACCAAGGTCCCTTTTAATAGATCGCGTAAATCATAGTCACGACCTTTCTCGGAAGCCTCATTCAAGTTATAATGTAAGGCTACGTCAAACAAATCCACGTTATATTCTACTTGCGACAGGTAAGCCTCCAACGATTCGGTATCGTTTTTCCAATATTCCCCGACAGCGTAGAAACCCTCTCCCCGATCCGCTCTCACCGCCTCCAGAAAATGCTTGATAAACTGGTCGTTCATATGCTTGATCGCGTCAAGGCGCATACCGTCCAAGTTTAGTTCGTTCGATACCCAGATCCCCCAGTCCTGCATCTCACGCACGACTTCGGGGTTATCGAAATCCAGATCGGCGAACATGAGATAGTCATAATTTCCATTCTCATCATCGACTCCCTCACTCCAATGTTTTCCCTCTCCCAGAATCTGGAATATACCTTCCTTCTTGCGGGACACATCATAGTCCGTCCCGGAGAAATGAAACCAATGCCATTTAAAATTAGAATACATATTGCCACGCCCCGGGAAGTCGAAGCCGGTCCAGCCCTCTATCTCATGGGGTTCGCTGGTAGCGTTTTCCCGTTGCCCAGGATCTACCTCTTGCGCCATAAACCACTCGGTATAATCGGCTCCCGCCTTATGGTTCATCACGGCATCCAGATATACGCCAATCTGGTTCCGGTGAAGTTCCTCGATCATTTCTTGAAGTTCCTGTTTAGTTCCATACTTGGTACGTATGGTCCCTTTTTGGTCAAACTCCCCCAAATCATATAGATCATAGGTTCCATACCCCTCGTCCGCTTGCTCATGGCCTTTGTAAGCGGGTGGAATCCATACGGCGCTGATCCCGATCTCATGTAAATGCGAAGCATCATCCTTCAGCCGTTTCCACAGCATTCCATCGTTCGGCAGATTCCATTCGAAATACTGCATCATTACTCCATTTTCCATATGTTTCTTCTATTTGTTGATAAAACAACACTTCTCAAGCGTCATAAGTTGCTGAAACTAACCACCACCTCCTTTTGTTATAGTAAAAAACTAAAGAATAATAAGATGGATTCAAAGCATGTTACAGAGAGTACGTCCGGTCAAGAGGACATTCAAAAGACTTGGTGGAAAGAAGCGATTATATATCAAATCTATCCCCGTAGCTTTCAAGACAGCGATGGCGACGGAATCGGTGACTTAAACGGTATTACCTCCCGCCTGGATTATATACAAAGCTTGGGTGTGGATATCATCTGGTTAAACCCGATCTTTCTCTCTCCCAACGATGATAATGGCTACGACATCAGCGACTATCGGGAAATCATGCGGGAATTCGGTACGATGGAAGATTTCGACCGCCTCCTGAAAGAGATTCATAAACGGGAGATGCGACTGGTACTGGACTTGGTAGTAAACCATACCAGCGACGAGCATCCTTGGTTCGAGGAAGCCCGTAAATCCAGACATAATCCCTATTATAATTATTACCATTGGTGGCCGGCCGAGAAAGGTGAGCCTCCCTTGCGCCTCAGCTATTTCGACGAGGAAGGCAACGCTTGGATGTATAACAAGCCAACCGACTCGTATTACCTGCATTATTTCTCCCGGAAACAACCCGACTTAAATTGGGAGAACCCGGAGGTACGCCAAGAGATTTTCGATATGATGCGCTTCTGGTTCGATAAAGGGATAGACGGTTTTCGCATGGATTCTATCTCTCTTATCGCCAAAGATCCCTCATTCCCTCTCATAGATTCCAAGAAATATCCGGATATCTTTTCTTTCTATGCCAAAGAGCCTCGCCTACACCTCTATCTTCACGAGATGAATCGGCAGGTATTAAGCAAATACGATTGTATGAGTGTTGGAGAAGGTTCGGCCGTGATGGTAGATGATGTCGCTAAATTTGTCGATCCGGCCCGGGAAGAGTTGAATATGCTTTATCATTTCGACGCCGCCCGCATCCGGAATACAACCCTACCGGACAATCCGGAATCCGGTATAGACTATAGCTTGATCGCCCTAAAGAAGATGTTTACGGAATGGGATAAGGCGGTAGATAAGGGTTGGCCCTCGATCTACTTGGGTAATCATGACCAGCCCCGTATGGTCAGTCGCTTTGGTAGCGATAAGGATGAGTTCAGGGCCTTGTCCGCCAAGATGCTTATTACTTTTCTGCTTACGATGAAAGGAACGCCTTATTGGTTCGCCGGGGACGAGATAGGTATGCGTAACATTCGGTTCGACCGTATCGAGAATTATAACGATATCGATACGATCAACCGCTATAAGAAAGCGAAAGCAGAGGGTAAAGATCCGCAGGCGGTATTGGACGAACAGAAAGAGACCGGACGAGACAACGCCCGCACTCCTTTCCAATGGGATCGCTCGCCGGAAGCGGGATTTACGGCAGGAACCCCTTGGTTAAAGGTAAATCCAGATTATACTTGGATAAACGTAACGGACGAAGAAAAAGATCCGACCTCCATACTTAATTATTTTAAGAAAGTAGTCAGCTTCCGTAAGGAGAATCCGAGTTTGATTTATGGCAGTTATCATTTGCTGGATGCGGAGAATCCCCAATCCTATACCTTCTTACGCAAGACTGGGGCCGACACTTATCTGATTATGCTCAATTTCTCCCCCAAGGCGGCAATCTCCACTCCGGGGATAGATATGAGTAACGCACACGTCCTATTGGACAATTACGGGGCCCGAAGTCATATGGCGCCTCAAAAAGATATCACGCTCCGTCCTTTCGAAGCGATTGTCTTTCAATTGAACCATCCCGTCTATGAATCCTTCATAGATTCGCTAGATCTTTTGGAATGATTCGTTAAAAAGAGGTACAAAGCGCAACTAAAGACTTTTAGGATGTGTTTAAATACAAAGCATCAGAACTTTTTAATAAAATATAAAACTATTCGTTATGGGATTTATTTGGTCTATTATCATCGGTATCGTAGCCGGTTATCTGGCTGGTAAGATTATGCGTGGAGGAGGTTTCGGGGTCATTGTTAATTTGATCCTAGGTATTATTGGAGGTGTATTGGGTGGCTGGGTATTCAGTTTACTAGGCATATCGGCCGGTGGTATCTTAGGGAGCTTGATAACCTCTACGGTCGGAGCTATTTTGTTATTATGGATCGGCTCGCTATTCAACAAATCCAAAGAGCTTTAAGAAGGCGTGCTCAATTATCAAATCATATATTACATGGCAACAAGATCTCACGAAACTTTAGTTACGGCATAATATAATGTAAAAGGCAGTCCTTGCCGGACTGCCTTTTTATTTAGATCGTTTCCACTTTTTCTTTAGGTAAAACCCATTTCAATACCAGATAACCGCAAAGACCGGATATAAACGATCCCGTGAATACACCCAGCTTCGCCTGATTCAAGAGATCGGCACCCGCCGCCGTACTGCCGTCAAAGGAAAGATTCGCTATAAACAAAGCGACCGTGAAACCGATTCCTCCCAACATGGATACTCCAAATAAATTACGCTTGCTCATGCCTGTAGGCATGGAGGCAAATGGCGTACACGCGAACAAGTAAGAGAAAGAGAATATACCTAATGTCTTTCCTACAAATAGGCCCACGAACACCGCCAACGGTACATTAACTAATGTCTGGGGTTGGATATCCCCGAATGTCACACCGGCATTCACGAAAGCGAATAAAGGAAGTATCACATAGTTTACCAAAGGATGCAACTTATCAGCGATGGTCTGCAACGGACTGATCGTTTTATCCGCCAACGTATGGATGTTATTCAATACCTGAATTTGTGTAGGCGTAAGCACTTCCGCTTTACGGGACTGACGAACCTCGGTATAGTCCAGCATATTCAAATACCCGGTCATATCACACGTGAAATCATCTAGCTTAACAACCGGACGGGCAGGAACCGTAAAGGCGATCAACACGCCGGCGATTGTCGGATGGATTCCTGACTCCAGAAATAGCAGCCAAACGATAAAGCCACCGATATAGAAAAACAATCGGTTGTGTACCCGGAACTTTCCTCCCACATACAACAAAGCGAGGACTATCAGGGATATCAACAAAGGCTCGAAAGCGATATGCCCGCTATAAAACAGGGCGATAATTATGATACCTCCAATATCATCCACCACAGCCAAGGCGGTCAAGAAGATACGCATGCTCAACGGCACCCGCTTCCCCAACAAGCCCAATACGGCCAAGGCGAAAGCGATATCCGTAGCCATCGGAATAGCCGCCCCGTTTACCTCGGGAGGCGTATTACATACTAACATATAAAATAAGACCGGCACGATCATTCCACCACAGGCGGCGATAATAGGCAATAGCGCCTTCCGCACGGAACTCAACTCACCGATCAATACCTCTTGCTTGATCTCCAGACCGATCACGAAAAAGAAAACCGCCATAAGGGCGTCGTTCACGAAAGCCAGCATAGACATGGTCTCGCCATGATGCGCAAAGAAGTTAAACTGCCCGGCTTGCAGATCGATTGGAAAAGCTAATAACTGGTGATACCTATCTGCCCAAGGCGAATTGGCCAAGACCATAGCAACGATGGTAGCGGCAAACAATAAAAGACTAGCGTTCGGCTTCTGTATAGCGAAGCGACGCAACGGTTTAAGGATAACATTAATCGTACGGTCCATAAATAATAAGTTAGATGAAGGTCTTCAACAATTGATCGTACTATGACTATTCCGTTTCCCTCCCAAGAGGGAAACGGAATATCATCTTGAAATACCTTCAAGTGTTTTTTCTATTAATTGACAGCTTTGGCTTTTCCTGCTTGCTCCAGGTTATAAGCGCTGCGTGTGAGTTTCTCTACCCAGATGACAAAGATACCAGTTAAAATTAAATTAAACACAATAGTTAACACAGAAATTATCAACATAGGGCCACCTAATCCATATCCCAAGGCTATGAAAATAACGCCGGCTCCTACCTCTCCACGGGTAAACATACCGATAGACAGCGCCAAACGCTCCCGTTTCATCCGGTCACGGTAGAAAAACAAAGGAAATAGTTTACCGATATTGGATAAGAATGAGACGATTACGACGTGTAAAGCGATCATCGACCATGACATCATCGGCTGGGAACCTGTCACCGTAGTTACTTCCGCCGCTTGCTGAGCGAAATCCACGCCCATAAACACCGGCATGCTCACTCCGACAAGGAACATAAAGAGATAAGAGATAAAATCGGACACTTGATGCTCGATCTTGGTATCGATATGCTTATGCCGCATGATCATACCTACGACAAACGCAGGTAAAAGTACCTCGATATGGATGCTAGCCTCCTCCCCGTACATATGTTTCGATACCAGATAAATCACTTGCGTGATACCAAACGTCACGACAGCATAGAACAAGATGGCTTTCCAGTCTTGACGTACATTATAATATCCCATTTTCTTCCAACCCAGAATCAAGAGCAATACCACAACCAGAATAATGACTCCCAATTGCCAGCGCAAGCCGATCATCATGATTTGCAACGGGATCATCAACAGGATCGTATCCAAGTCGTCGAAGATCGCCAATACCTGTACCTTCTTATACACCCAAGAGGCTTTTAGCCCGGCGGCGGCCAACATCGTAAACAAGATACCCGCCGAGGTAGGCGCGGCGAACCGGCTTAGCAACAGGTTCTCCTTCCAAGCGTCCCAACTTCCCCATAAATCGCCCGGAAGCAAGACAAACATATAATATAAAGCCACGAATATCCACGGAAACGCAGCCGTAGCCATCGCTATGAAATAATCTTCGGTATAAGACTTCCACCGGGTCTTATCAATCTCGAACTCACGCCCCACATTAATCATGATAAACGCAAGGCAAATAAACAAAAATGTATTAGAGATCGTCTTTACCAGCGAATACTGTTCCCCCACCATAGCGGGAAGCATTTGCGACACGACCAAACCCAACACTAGAAAAAAAGAGAATAAAAGAACTTTTTTCATTCAGATAAAACTATATTAATATTTACACAATAAAATGCAGGGGCAGGGTTCCTCATGAGCCTTGTCTCTACAAAAAACAATTGAAAATTGAATTAGTTGATCGCTTGCTACTCTTTTAGATAAGCGGTCTCAACCTTTAACAAGCGATTCTTGAGGCGTTCGGCCTCCCCTTTACGGATACGAAGCGTCATCTCGCAATCCATCTCGAACTTCTGTGAGATGATAGCGGGGTTATCCTCTTTTACGATACGCATGATCCCGTTCAGGTATGGGTATTCGAAAACGACCGTGATGTCCTCGTCTACCGTACGTTCCTCGATCTCTGCGGCGGCGATAGCCTCGGCGGCGGCCGTGCGATAAGCGACGATCAGCCCGCTGGTTCCTAACTCGATTCCACCAAAATAACGTACTACGACAATCAATAAATCGGTCAGCTCATTCGAGTTGATCTGTCCGAGGATCGGTTTCCCGGCCGTGGAAGAAGGCTCCCCGTCATCGTTGGCCCGGAACGTCTGCCGCTCTGGACCTAACATATACGCCCAGCATACATGGCGGGCATCATAATATTGTTTACGGTATTTCTCCAGTTGCTCCTTCACCTCTTCTACCGTACGCACGGGGATAGCATACGAGATAAAGCGGCTGCGCTTCTCGGTATAATATCCCTCGGCTACTTGCTTGATGGTCTTGTAACTGTCGTCTGCCATAAATCAATCCGGTATTTTAGTGTTAGACACTTCCTCCCGGTACGCCCGGAAATCTTTCATGATCTCTTCGATCTCCTCGATGAAATAAGGATCTTTCACCTTATTCCTCACCTCCTCATAATAGGTCTCTATGGCAGCCAACGCACATACGTCCTGCCCTCTCAGCACGAAGTAAGGTTCCTCCTTCTCCACGCACTGCTTGATCATTTGTATAGGATTCTTCATTTTTTCTTATTTGCTATATCTAACTCTTCTTTCAAGAACGGAGCCGTAAACCCGACGCCACTCTTTGCTAAAGCTTCCGGAGTTCCGGTAAAAAGGACATTGCCTCCACGGCGACCGCCCTCGGGGCCCATATCGATCAAGTAATCGGCGCTCTTGATAACATCGAGGTTATGTTCGATAACGATGATCGTGTTGCCTTTATCCACCAACTTGTTCAATACCCCCAGCAAGACCCGGATATCCTCGAAGTGCAGACCGGTGGTAGGTTCATCCAATACATAAAGCGTCTTTCCCGTATCCCGCTTCGCCAGCTCGGTAGCCAGCTTGACACGTTGGCTCTCGCCACCGGATAAGGTAGTAGAGGGTTGCCCCAACTTGATATATCCCAGACCTACATCTTGCAGGACCTTGATCTTGGATAAGATCGTCGGGATATTCTCGAAGAACTCCACTGCCATATTAATCGTCATATCCAAGATATCCGCAATTGATTTCCCACGAAAACGAACCTCTAGGGTTTCCCGGTTATATCGCTTGCCGTGACAATCCTCGCAAGGCACCAGCACGTCCGGTAGGAAATTCATCTCGATCGTCTTATAGCCATTTCCCTTACAGGTCTCGCACCGTCCGCCCGATACGTTAAAAGAGAAACGTCCCGGTTTATACCCTCTCACCTTCGATTCCGGAAGTTCCACGAACAGATTCCGGATATCCGAGAATACCCCCGTATAGGTAGCCGGGTTGCTCCGGGGGGAACGACCGATCGGAGATTGATCCACATTCACGATCTTATCTACATGCTCGATTCCCTCGATGACGTCGTATGCCAAGGGGTCTTCCAGCGAGTGATAGAAATGCTGGCTCAAGATCGGTTGCAGCGTGCGATTTATCAAGGTAGACTTTCCGCTACCCGACACACCCGTGACGCAAATAAGCGTACCCAAGGGAAAAGACACGTCCACATGCTTCAGGTTATTGCCACTGGCTCCCTTGATCGTAATAAACTGCCCGTTGCCTTTCCGACGCTCGGCAGGAACGGCTATCTCCGTGTTTCCATTCAGATAGGAAGAGGTCAAGGTATCTACACGCAACATCTCCTTGGGCGTTCCCTCAAAGACGACCTCACCACCCAGACGGCCCGCTTTAGGCCCCATATCCACCACGTAATCGGCACTCAGCATCATATCCTTATCATGCTCCACGACGATCACGGAGTTTCCCGTATCACGCAATTGTTTCAGGGAATTAATCAAACGGACGTTGTCCCGTTGGTGTAAACCGATACTCGGCTCATCCAATATATAAAGTACGTTCACCAATTGACTTCCGATCTGGGTAGCCAAACGGATACGCTGGCTCTCACCGCCAGACAAGGTAGCGGAACCCCGGTTCATGGAAAGATAATCCAATCCCACATCCAGCAAGAAGCGCAGGCGGGAGCGTATCTCCTTCAATATCTCCGTAGCGATCCGAAGCTGTTTCGGGTCCAGCTTCTCCTCGATACCCTCCAGCCACTCGTATAATTCCGAGATATCCATGGCCGACAACTCGGCGATATTCTTTCCCGCTATCCGGTAGCTCAACGCCTCCTTATTCAATCGCCAGCCGTTACATTCCGGACAAGTGGCCATCTTGATGAATTGTCCCGCCCATTTCTGCGCCGAGGCGGATGCCTCGCTCTCCTGTTGCATCAAGATATACTTGGCGACTCCCTCATACGACAAAAAATAGTTAGACGATCCTAACGAGTCATTCTTGATCTGCAACCGCTCGTCCGTACCGTTCATGATCTCGTCCATCGCCTCCTCGGGAATATCCCGTATAGGCGTCTTGATCGTCACGCCATGCTTTTGGCAAAGCGCCTCAATCTGCCAGAATATCAACGAATTCTTATATTTACCCAAAGCGACGATGCCACCGCTATATATACTTAAGGATGGATCGGGAACGATCTTGTCCATATCCAACAAATTGACCTGTCCTAAGCCTTTACATTTCGGACACGCTCCTTGAGGGGAGTTGAACGAGAAATTATGCGGAGCCGGCTCACTGTAAGACAATCCGGTCACCGGGTCCATCAAACGACGACTATAATGGCGAACCTCGTTAGTCTCGGCATCCAGTATCAGCACAAGGCCATCGCCTTGCTTCATGGCGATCTTCAAGCTCTCTTTCAAACGACGCTCGTCTGCCTCGGAGACAATCATCTTATCGATCACCACCTCGATGCTGTGCATCTTATAACGATCCAGCTTCATCCCATGGAAGATCTCTTTCAACTCGCCATCGACACGGACGTTCAGATATCCTTTTTTACGTATCTGCTCGAAAAGTTCCTTATAGTGCCCCTTACGATTACGGACCAACGGAGCCAAGAGATACGTTTTTTTCCCGTTGTACTCATCCAAGATCAGCCGTAAGACTTGATCCTCGGTATATTTCACCATCTTCTCCCCGCTCAAATAGGAATAGGCCTCTCCCGCCCTAGCGTAAAGCAAACGGAAAAAGTCATAGATCTCGGTAGTCGTACCGACGGTGGAACGAGGATTCTTATTGGTTGTCTTTTGCTCAATGGAGATAACCGGACTCAGACCCGTTATCTTATCCACATCGGGTCTCTCCATATTCCCTAAGAAATTCCGGGCGTAAGCCGAGAATGTCTCCACATACCGCCTTTGTCCCTCAGCGAAAATCGTATCGAACGCCAATGATGACTTGCCGCTACCACTCATGCCGGTAATCACCGTCAACTTATTCCTCGGAATCTCTACATCTATATTCTTCAGATTATGAACACGTGCGCCAAGTATGGATATGCGCCCGCCTTCCAATGCCTGCTTATCTTTTATCATCTTTTACCTATCTGGTTTTAGGGGCCGTAAAGATACGAAAAAAACAGAAGCCAATCAAACTTTCCAGCAAATCATAGTGTAATCTCCGCCACTTCCTCCAGCCTGTTTGTTCCCTACGGGAAGACCTCGCAGTATCCACTGTAGGAACTAGAGTTTCTATTTATCCTTCACCTCTGGCTGGGGAGAAGGAGCCTGCATGTTCTCATAAAACCTTTTTTTCTCCTCGTTACTTTTTTGGACAAGGCTTGTCACATATACCGTAAATATTGGAAACATCATCATGCCCAAAGCAGCCAATACGACCGAAAGGACTCGCCCCGTAACCGTAATAGCGGATATGTTAGAGCCAACCGTTGTCACATCCATAAACGCCCACCATAGAGCGTCCCCATAATTAGCCACCAACGGGTTCACCTTGTGCTCCAAGACAAAAAATATAAGACTTGAGAAATAAACCGTGGCCAGCAACATCGTCAAGTAAGAGACAAACAAGCCCGACGCCTTATTGTACGACAACCATCCCACCACGATCGCCAACGCATACCCACCCCGTACCAAAGGAACGAAACGTAAGAAATAACTAAGCTCGGGTGAGGTGATAATATGATAATATTCTATTATATTTTGGTAAGGGATCGCTACGAGCAAGAAAATAAAGTGCGTTCGCAAATAACGTAATTTATCTTTCGACAGGAAAAATTCCAAAACAAAATCGAAAAGAAAAAACAAACAGATCCATAATTGAATCTTCTTATAAGAAGTTTGCGTGTAAAAGGGAATATTCTTAAATGTATCGATGGAGATACTGATAACCAAGAACAGCGACAACAATAGTATAATGATATGTAACACACCATATACTCCCTTCTTTCTCAATGCGAAATCAAATACGGCCATTTTCATAAGCGTTACTATTTATTTAATTATAATCCTTTTCATTTTGGTTTATGACAACAAACCTCATATACCATTTGTTTAAACAGCGAAATGTGTTAATTAACCAAGTTTTACGTAGCAAAAACAAAACATCTTCTTTGATTCGCTGTTATAAACTCAGACTTAAACGAGAGAAGTAATTCTCATTTTTAAAACATAAATCTATGGCAAATATCAACAAGACAGTAAAGCTAGGTGTGTTTACCCTAGCAATCATGAACGTGACGGCAGTAGTATCTTTACGCGGACTGCCAGCAGAAGCCGTATACGGACTAAGTTCGGCTTTCTATTACTTATTCGCGGCAATCGTATTCTTAATCCCGACCTCTTTGGTGGCAGCGGAATTAGCGGCAATGTTCCAAGACAAACAAGGTGGTGTATTCCGTTGGGTAGGTGAGGCCTATGGAAAACGTCTAGGCTTTCTGGCTATCTGGGTTCAATGGATTGAAAGTACGATCTGGTATCCGACAGTATTAACTTTTGGAGCCGTATCCATCGCCTTCATCGGTATGGATCATCCCGAAGATATGCTGCTGGCGAATAACAAATACTACACATTAGCGATCGTGTTAATTATTTATTGGCTGGCTACATTTATCTCACTAAAGGGATTGAGTTGGGTTGGAAAAGTAGCGAAAATCGGAGGTATGGTAGGTACTATCATACCAGCGGCGTTACTCATCATTTTAGGTATCGTATACCTAGCGACTGGCGGGCATTCCAATATGGATTTCCACAGTAACTTCTTCCCCGACTTCAGTAAATTCGACAACTTAGTCTTAGCCGCAAGTATCTTCCTTTTTTACGCAGGTATGGAAATGGGCGGTATTCACGTGAAAGACGTTGACAATCCTTCTAAAAACTATCCGAAAGCTGTATTTATCGGTGCCTTGATCACCGTTGTAATCTTCGTACTAGGAACTTTTGCGTTGGGTATTATTATCCCAGAGAAAGACATCAATCTTACGCAAAGTTTATTAGTGGGATTCGACAATTACTTCAAGTACATTCATGCCTCATGGTTATCCCCAATTATCGCTATCGCTTTGGCATTTGGCGTATTAGCAGGAGTATTGACATGGGTCGCTGGTCCTTCCAAAGGTATATTCGCAGTTGGTAAAGCAGGTTATCTGCCCCCGTTCTTCCAGAAGACCAATAAGATCGGCGTACAGAAAAACATCCTTTATATCCAAGGAGCGGCTGTTACACTTCTTAGCTTATTATTCGTGGTAATGCCATCCGTACAAAGCTTTTATCAGATCTTATCACAGCTTACGGTGATCTTATATTTAATAATGTATATGTTGATGTTCTCCGGAGCGATCGCATTACGTTATAAGATGAAAAAGGCAGGTCGTCCTTTCCGTATCGGAAAAGGTGGCAATGGCTTGATGTGGTTAATCGGAGGTTTAGGATTCTGTGGTTCCTTATTAGCGTTCGTATTAAGTTTCATTCCTCCTAGCCAGATTTCTACAGGAAATAATACGGTTTGGTTCGCCGTTCTCTTCATCGGTGTAATTGTTGTCGTTGCGGCACCGTTTATTATCTATGCGTCTAAGAAAGCATCTTGGGTAGATCCGAACACTGAATTCGAACCGTTCCATTGGGAAGTAAAAAATGACGTATCCGAGACGAATACGACAAAAGCATAACACACATTCATCTCGATAATTACCTAGTCCGGGCTGCGAAAATATTGCAGCTCGGACTTTTTCGTAAAAATAGCACAGAATATTTACGTTTTATTATGTGTATTATAAAAATGTAATTATCTTTGCGATAGTATTCATAAAATAAAATATCAAAAGAACTATGGCACGTACAGTAGATTATTCAAAAAAGGCAGAGAAAATCAAAGAGCAAGTAGATGAATTAGTACAAGAATTAATGGCTGCTAAATCGGCTCCGGTAGTTTCCAAAAGAAGTTTAAAAGTAGCTGACATCAATTTCGAGAACGAGGATGTTAATACATTAATGCAAATACAAGCTCGCCTCGCTCGCGTTATCTTGGAGAAGAGCAAATAAGAAAAAACTCTGCTAAGGTTTTAATAAAAGTGCCTTTCCCGTCTTTAAGGATGTTTCGGAAAAGGCACTTTATTTTTTAGGTCTCGTGCGAACTTTCAAAGAAAAAGCTTATCTTTGAAAACCTAATCAATAACATGTATGGAACTAACACTCCCAACGAAAGTTAATGTGACACATCCCATCATGCTAGACACGAAGATATTAGTCGTGATCGGAGCGAACGGTGCGGGAAAAAGCTCTTTTGGCAGAGATTTATTGGAGAGATATGCGGGTCAAGCGAAAAGAATATCCGGTATACATGCCTTATTCATCAGCGATGACGAATCTAAATTATCGGCCTCCAATGAATTCGCACGTTTACAGTCTATGATCAAAGAACGACTGTTCATGCCACGTATTTCTGAATACGAGAAACTGATTTTGCAACTCCAGAGCGAGGAGTTCGAGGCGGCAGTCAATTTCAAGGAAGCCTGCAAGACTAATAACGAAGTAGATCCTCCGATCACCAAGATAGATATTATACAAGCGATCTGGGAAAAGATGTTTCCGCATAATCGTCTGATACGAAAGTCGGGATTTATCGAGCTTGTATCCACGGGGCGTGATTCAAATTCCTACACCGCCGGACGCATGAGCGATAGCGAGAAACTGGTGTTCTACTTGATTGGGGCCGCATTATGCGCATGCCCGAACGCCTTGCTCGTGATCGAAGAGCCGGAAACCCTTCTCCACAACTCCATAAAGAACCAGCTTTGGGACGAGATTGAGGCGATACGTCCGGACTGTACGTTTGTTTATCTCACACATGACATTGATTTCGCCACCTCCCGCTCCGACAGCAAACGGATCTGGATTCGTTCTTACGACGCGGATCATTCCGTATGGGATTACGAGTTGATCGAGAGTAATGAAAGTTTCCCGGAAGAAGTATATATGGAAATACTTGGCAGCCGGAAACCGATCTTGTTTATCGAAGGGACCGACACGAACAGTATCGACAGTAAGCTTTACCCCTTCATATTCCCCGATTATTTGGTGAAACCGATGGGTGGTTGCCAAAAAGTAATCGAGACAACCAAAGCGTTCGGCCAACTGAAAGACTTCCATACATTAGATAGCAAAGGTATCGTAGATCGTGATAGGCGTACACAAGGAGAAATAAACTATCTACGGGAACAACATATTTATGTACCGGACGTAGCGGAAGTGGAGAACCTATTGATGATAGAGGATGTGATCAAGACGGTCGCCAAACGGTTGATGAAAGATCCGGACGATGTTTTCAAGCAAGTGAAAGAAAACGTAGTACGTCTTTTCCAAAAAGAACTGGACTCGCAAGTAATCCTTCATGCCAAACATCAAGTCCGTAAAAAACTGGAGACTACCGTTGATCGCAAGATAACGACGGTGGAGCAATTAACCGAACATGTAGAGAGTATCCGTCTGAACATCCATGTGGAAGAAATATACAAAAACATAAAAGAAGAGTTCGAGTCTTATATAGAAACGGAGAACTACAAAAGCATCCTCCGTGTTTATAATCAAAAAGGGATGTTACCACAGAGCCGCCTATGCGCGATCTGCGGTATCAGTAACAAAGAGAGTTATTTAAACCTGATTCTCTCCATATTAAAGGAAAACAAGGAGGATGCGGAAGCGATACGAAAGGCTATCAAACATTCATTGGGCACATAAAAAGTTTCTAAAAATGCGGGGAAAGTCCATAAAAAATTGTTCTTTTGCAAACTGTTTTATAACATTAATGGGCCAAAGCCCTATATATTAATTGTCATATGCGTACACCTACACTTCAATATCTTTACTTGCAAAAGCCGGTAACCATGATGGTAGTAATCTGTATTATATCTGTGTTACCTTGGATCGGCCTCGGCGACTTCTCCACCAAAGGGGAACCCCGGGAAGCGGCCGTAGCGATCTCCATGCTCGAGACGGGCAATTGGGTCTTGCCACAATCCTACGCCAACGAGTTCGCTTTTAAGCCACCGATGGCGCATTGGTTAATGGCTGCTTTCTCCTATCCACAGGGATATGTTTCCGAGTTCACCTCCCGCTTGCCATCGGCTTTAGCCTTTATTACCTTGATCGGGTTCGTATTGGTCTTTTTCGGTAAACGAATCGTAAAGTTTCAGGAGGCATTCATAGCGACCCTCCTATTGGTCACCTGCGTAGAGATACATCGGGCGGCCATGACGACTCGGGTGGATATGTTGCTCACTACTTTCATCGTCATAGGGCTTTTCCAGCTATATCGATGGGAAGATAAATTAGAGCTGAAAGGACTTCCCATATTCATACCTTTATTATTAGGATGCGCCGTTCTGACCAAAGGACCGGTAGGCGTAGTATTGCCCCTATTCGTATTCGGCATTTATCTATTAATGTTAGGTCAATACAGTTATCTCACCATATTCAAGACTTTATTATATGCGGGAATTTCCTCTTTATTCCTACCGATGTTGTGGTATACCGCCGCATGGAAGCAGGGGGGAGATGAGTTCCTTAATGTCGTATTAGCGGAGAATTTCGCTCGTTTCTTACACCTAAACACTCCTGAAATTTCCTATGATCTGGGGCATGAGAATGGTGTTTGGTACAATTTCATGACGTTGGCGGCAGGCTTTATACCTTGGACTATTTTCTTTTTCTTCTCTTTATTCGGGCTGAAACTTAGCAAGCCTGAGCAACCTATTAAAGAGATCTTAAAGAATACGTGGAAACGTATCCGCTCCATGGAAAAAGTTCGTTTATTTAGTTTGGTTGCTTTAGTCGGCATCCTTTTCTTCTATTCGATCCCTTCCAGTAAACGAAGCGTATATTTAATGCCGGCTTATCCGTTCATTGCCTTGTTCTTGGCTCAGTATGCCTTATATATTACAGAATACCGTACGAAAGTAACTCGGGTATTCGCTGCCTTTTTAGCTTCCGTAGTAAGTGTCGTCATGATAGCGATCTTGCTTACGGTATTCGGTATTATTGATCCTGTTGGTATCGTCGGTCAATATACACAAAACGCATCGACCTTGGACATGGTACGAATGGTATCAAAAGTATTGGTTCATCCCAGCACACTTACGATCTGTATTATCTTCATAAATCTATTGATATTAGGAACGGTCTATTACCAGATGTTCAAGAAAATAAATATCAAGATTCTCTATGCTACGATAGCCTTGACATTCTCGATTAATTTATTAATCGACGGTGTCATTATGAGAGGTATTCGTGAAGGGGATTCTTGCCGCGTTTTCGCTGAACGTATCCTGAAAGAATATCCATTGAATAAAAAGAATGTATATGTCGTAAATAACCTTCGGATTTATCGGAATCTGTACGGGTTAAACTTCTATATGGGAAATATCTTCCATGACTTCGATAAAGAAACACCCGCCAAAGGTTATTTCTTGATCGGAGAAAATGAGATGGAAAAGGTACTTTCCACATACGGGGATAAATATACCTTCCGTACACTGACTAAGTCCGATCAAACGTTCAGCGAACTAAAACAAAAAATTGTACTTAGCGAGTTCGAGTTGAAATAGAAATGTAACATCTAATAATATACCATGAATAGTTCCTATATTTCCCCTTTCGCTAAGCCGGTCTACATCATGTTGAAACCGGTTGGTTCTGTTTGTAATTTGGCATGCGAGTATTGTTATTACCTTGAGAAAAGCAAGTTCTATCCGGATGTAAAGAATCACATCATGACAGACCAGATACTCGAGAAGTTCATCAAGGAATACATGGAATGCCAGACCATGCAAGAAGTCTTGTTTACATGGCATGGAGGTGAGACGCTGATGCGGCCTATCAGCTTCTATAAAAAAGCCTTGGAGTTGCAGCGTAAATATGCGGGAGGACGGCAAATAGACAACTGTATCCAAACCAATGGTACCCTATTGAATGATGAGTGGTGCCAATTTTTCAAGGAAAATAATTTCTTGGTGGGTGTATCTATCGATGGCCCGCAAGAGTTCCACGACGAATACCGTAGGAACCGGCAGAGACTCCCCTCTTTCTATAAGGTGATGAAGGGAATCGAGTTGCTGAAAAAACATGGGGTAGAATATAACGCCATGGCCGTCGTGAATGACTATAACGTGGATTATCCGCTGGAATTCTATAATTTCTTCAAGGAACTGGATTGCCGTTTCATCCAATTCGCCCCGATCGTGGAGCGTATCGGCCGGCACAAGGAAGGCACCAAGCTATCTTCTCCCGAGGAGCAAGACGCAGCGATCGAGCTAGCTCCGTTCTCGGTAGATAGCGAGAAATGGGGGGATTTCCTTTGCGCCTTGTTCGACGAGTGGCTGAAAGAGGATGTCGGCAAGTTCTACATCCAATTATTCGATTCCACCTTGGCGAACTGGGTAGGCGAACAACCCGGGGTCTGCTCCTTGGCCCGCCATTGCGGTCACGCCGGGGTAATGGAGTTCAATGGCGACGTATATGCTTGCGACCATTTCGTATTCCCGGAATACAAACTCGGGAATATCCAAACAAAGACATTAACGGAGATGATGTACAGTCCGGTACAACAAAAGTTTGGAACGGATAAAGAAGATAAGCTCCCTACGCAATGCAAGGAATGCGAATATCTTTTCGCTTGCCATGGAGAGTGCCCGAAAAACCGGTTTCTCCATACGCCGAATGGGGAGCCGGGACTAAATTATCTATGTAAGGGATACAAGAAATTCTTCAAGCATGTAGCTCCTTACATGGATTTTATGAAAAAAGAGTTATTGAATCAACGTCCACCCGCAAACGTGATGGATTGGGCTAAACAACAACAACATGAATATTAACAGACGTGATTTCATTAAAACAGGAGGTATGGTTATGCTTGGAACATTAGCGGCTCCTTCCTTACTAGGAAGTTGCACCGGTAGTGAGGGGGATAAAGCAGCCGGTATTTCATTCGCCATGAATTATTTCAAGGTGAGTGAGGGGGATTTGAGGAAGGTATTGGCGGCAGCCTTGGAGAAAGGCGGGGATTATGCCGATTTGTTTTTCGAGCATTCATACAGGAACAACGTGGGGTTGCAGGATGGTGCCGTAAACCGTGCCTCATCCAACATCGATTTTGGGATGGGCGTACGAGTCTTGGCTGGTGACCAAACGGGATACGCCTACGTAGAGAACGTTACCTTAGACGAGATGCTGAAGGCGGCTCGCACGGCCGCACGGATCGCCACCGGATCGGCGAACACCACCGCAATAAACCTGACGGAAAAAGCGTGTACGAACAATTTCTATAACGTACAAACACCTTGGGACGAGATAGCCATTAATGACAAGATGCCTTTCTTGCAGAAACTGAACGATCAGATATTCGCAAAGGACAAGCGGGTCACCAAGGTGATGGCCTCTTTGGGAGACACGACCTCTCATATCTTATTCTGTAACTCGGAAGGGCAGATTTATTACGATTATCGCCCGATGAGCGCCTTGAGCGCCGTCTGCATCATGGAGGATAACGGGAAGATCGAGAACTCGTACGCCGCACGGGCT
The DNA here is from genome assembly GCF_000012845.1 of Parabacteroides distasonis ATCC 8503. Classification (NCBI taxonomy): domain Bacteria; kingdom Pseudomonadati; phylum Bacteroidota; class Bacteroidia; order Bacteroidales; family Tannerellaceae; genus Parabacteroides; species Parabacteroides distasonis. The sequence continues at coordinate 1,055,325 of NC_009615.1, read as the reverse complement.
TTTCGTATGGGAGCGGAATTCCTGACGGACGACCTGATCAACGAGCTTGCCCAAGAGGCAGTGGATAAGACCTCTATCTTATTTCAGGCGATCAAGCCAAAAGGCGGGGAAATGCCTGTTGTCATGGGTGCCGGTGGCTCTGGCATCTTATTGCACGAGGCGATCGGCCATGCTTTCGAGGCGGATTTCAACCGTAAGAACACCTCTATTTTCTCCGATCAGCTGAACAAGAAAGTTTGCAACGAGCATATCAACGTGGTGGACGACGGCACGATTCCTTTCAACCGGGGCTCGGTCAATATCGATGACGAGGGTGTGGACGGACAAAAAACCTATATCGTACGGGAGGGAGTCTTGACCAGTTATCTGCACGATCGTATCAGCGCAAAACATTACGGCATCCCCTCTACGGGCAATGGCCGCCGGGAGTCTTTCCGTCAGATGCCTATCCCCCGTATGCGTGCCACTTATATGGAAGCGGGCAACGTGACGGAAGAGGAGATCATCTCTACCGTAAAGAAAGGTATCTATGCCGCCAACTTCACGAACGGGCAGGTACAGATTGGCGCAGGCGATTTTACCTTCTTCGTGAAGGATGGTTACTTGATCGAGAACGGCAAGCTCACCCAACCTATCAAGGATATCAATATCATCGGTAACGGCCCGAAAGCGTTGGCGGATATCACGATGGTGGGTAATAATTATAAAATGGATAACGGCACATGGACCTGCGGTAAGGATGGACAGTCTTGCCCGGTAACCTGCGGTATGCCGTCGGCCTTAGTCAGCAAACTTACAGTAGGAGGAGAAAACTAATATGATAACAAACGAAAATAAGAAATTGGCTCAATGGGCCATGGAATATGCCTTGAAGAATGGTTGTCAGTCTTCACGTGTCACGCTTTACAATGGTTCCAGCAGTTCGTTTGAGATACGGGATATGAAAATAGACCGTCTGCAACAGGCGTCCGAGAACAGCATGGTGGTTCATTTGTTCGTGGACGGCCGTTACGGCTCCTACTCTACCAATCGCTTGGATAAGAAAGAGCTGGAGAAGTTCATCAAGGATGGTATCTCCGCCACTCGTTTCCTCGCCGAGGACAAGGCTCGCACGCTGCCGGACGCTTCCTTGTATTATAAAGGTGGGGCGGCGGACTTGCGATTGGTCGACCCGAATTTCGACTCCGTGCAACCGGACGACAAGGTAGCGTTGGCCATGAGCGTCTGTGAGGAAATCATGGGCAAGGACGACCGGATCATCTCCGCCAACGCTTCCTACAGCGACGAGAAGGACTTTAAGTACATGGTAGCCAGCAACGGTTTCGAAGGCGAGGCTTCTGGTTCCTCTTATGGCTTGGTGGGGAGTGTCAGCATCCGTGGGGAGGGTGACGCCCGTCCCGAGTCTTATTGGTACGACTCTTCCTTGTATTATGACGAGCTGGTGAAGACCGGTATCGGTACGAAAGCGCTGGAACGGGTGCTTCGAAAACTGGGACAGCGGAAAGTGGCGTCCGGTAAATATACCATGATCGTGGATAACATGAACTCCAGTCGTCTGCTTTCTCCAGTAATCGGAGCCATTTACGGTTCCTCCATCCAGCAAAAGAACTCTTTCTTGTTGGATAAGATCGACCAAAAGGTAGCGAGCGACAAGATGACCTTGATAGATGAGCCTCATTTGGTAAAGGCTTCCGGCGCACGTTATTTCGATAGCGAGGGTGTTGCCACGAAACGTCTTCCGGTATTCGAGCAGGGTATATTGAAAACGTATTATATCGATACGTATTCCGCCAACAAGATGGGCATGGAACAAACGATCGGCTCTCCCTCGATTCTTACCATGCGGAATGGTGATAAGGATCTGGACGGATTGATCGCCTCTATCGACAAAGGTATATTGGTGACCGGCTTCAACGGTGGAAACTGCAATAGCACGACCGGCGATTTCTCGTATGGTGTGGAAGGTTTCTTGATCGAGAGAGGCAAGCTATCCCAACCGATCTCCGAGATGAACGCCACGGGTAATATGCTCTCCCTATGGAGTAACCTAGCGGAAGTCGGAAACGACCCCCGCCTATCCTCCAGCTGGCGAATCCCTTCCTTGCTTTTCAATGGGGTTGATTTTAGCGGATTATAAATACAAGAAACAACATCCGGAAGAACAAGAATAAAAGAAGCCGGAACCGCTAAACACAGTTCCGGCTTCTTTATTTTTCCTTACACCAAATTATAGATCGCTATAAAATGGCAAACCGTTCCCCCGAGAACGAATAAATGCCATGCGGAATGCATATATTTATATTTATCCAGAAAGAAAAAAATCGTTCCTAAGGAATAGAACAAGCCTCCTCCGATCAACCAATATAAGACATACATCGAATCCGTACGCTGGAAAACATCGATCAATGGTTTGAAAGCGATAATCACCACCCAGCTCATCAGCAGATAACAAACCGTTTTCAGATTATCCTTTTTCTTCATCCGACGGAAGCTAAACCATACGCCGATAACCGCTGCCAGCCAAACCGTAATAAATAATCCCCAGCCCCAGAAACCCTCGTCGCGGAGAGCCACCAAGGTAAATGGCGTATAAGTACCCGCAATATGCAAATAAATAGCGCTATGATCCCAACGGCGCAACTGGCATTTCCGCTTGGGATCGGAAGCGGCGTGGTAAAAGGTAGAGGTCACATACGAGGAAGTCATGCACAACGCATAAACGGCGAAACTACCGATCACCCACGGATCACCTGTACGAATCCCGGCGATCATCAAGACGACAATCGCCGTTAAGCCGAACAACATGCCCGCACCATGCGTAAGCACATTCGCTACTTCCTCACCATGAGTCTGTCTTTGTTTTCTCATCCATCCGATCGCTACGACTACAAGGCGCTAGCCTTGAAACCGGCCTCCGATACGGCGGAAAGAATTGTCTCCGCCGGAAGATCGGTTGTTATAGTCAATGTTTTATCCGGGGATTTCAAGTCGATCGACCATGCGTCCTCTTTTACTAATTTATTCAATTTAGCGCCGATAGCCGCCACGCATCCGCCACATTTAGCGTTTGTCTTAAATTTTAATGTTGCCATATCTCTACTTATTATTTAAAGTTTACTCCATTTCAACCGTAAGCTATTTAATACCACCGACACGGAACTGAAAGCCATCGCAGCACTCGCCAACATCGGGTTCAGTAACAATCCGTTCACCGGGAATAAGCCCCCCGCCGCCAATGGGATTCCGATCAAGTTATAGATAAATGCCCAGAATAAATTCTGGTGGATCGAGCGAACCGTACGTTTCGACAAGCGGATCGCATCCGGCAATAACATCAAATCCGAAGTAATCAACGTGACCATCGCCACATCCATGGCGATATCCGTTCCCTTACCCATCGCAATGCTCACATCCGCACGGGCCAAGGCTTGCGAGTCGTTGATACCATCCCCCACCATAGCCACTTTCCTTCCGGCGGCTTGCAAGGAACGGATATACTCCTCCTTATCGCTCGGCAAGACATCCGCCTTATAATGACGGATATCCAGCATGGCCGCAACGGTCTCGGCGGTCCGTTTCCCATCGCCGGTCAATAAATGAACCTCGATACCCATTTCTTTCAAGGCCTCTACCGCCTCTCCCGACGTAAGTTTCAACCGATCCGAAATAGCCATGACCGCAAGCAATTCCGATTCCCAACCGTAATAAACGATACTCTTGCCATCCTCTTCCCACCGGATGATTTCCCGCCCAGCCTCGGGCGGAACCATCGCCTTGAAGGTTTCCAAAAAGCCTTTGCTTCCTACCCAATACGTCACGCCATGTACCTGCATTTGGATACCACGCCCCGTTACGCTCTCGAAACTATCAGCGTCGATCTCCGCAGCCTCCGTTCCTTTCAACCATGAGAGGATAGCGGACGCCAAAGGATGCTCAGACTTCATCTCGGCGGTATAAAGGATATCCAGCATATCCCGGCTTGCCTCCGATACCCAGAAAGAGTCAGTCACCTCGGGTACGCCCTCGGTCAAGGTCCCGGTCTTATCCAGCACGACGGTATCCACCTTACAAAGGTTTTCCAAGGCAAAAGCGTCTTTGATCAATATATGATGCTCGGCGCCTTTACCCATCCCGACCATCAAGGCAGTTGGCGTAGCAAGTCCCAACGCGCAAGGGCAAGCGATCACCAATACCGATACCGCCGATAAGAGAGCGTACGAGAAGTACCCGCTTCCTCCTACTACCAGCCAGACGATAAAAGTAAGTATCGCCAATCCGACAACGATCGGTACAAATATACCACTTATTTTATCAACGATACGCTGCACGGGCGCCTTACTTCCTTGAGCGGCTTGTACCATCTGTACGATTTGCGATAATACGGTAGCGCTCCCCACCCCGGTCGCCTCCATCAAGAAAGCGCCCTTTTGGTTGATCGTCCCGGCCAAGACTCGGTCGCCTTGTGATTTCACGACAGGAATCGGCTCGCCACTCAACATGCTCTCATCCACGGAAGAGGAACCTTGAGACACCGTGCCGTCCACCGGGATCTTCTCACCGGGACGGACACTGACAAGATCTCCCACCCGCAAGAACGAGATAGAGACCTCTTCCTCCTGACCATCTCGCACACGACGGGCGGTTTTAGGCTGCAATCCCATCAAGCTCTTGATAGCGGAAGAAGTGCTGTTCTTCGCCCGCTCCTCCAGAAGTTTACCCAACAGAACGAATGCTATGATCACGCCGGATGCCTCATAATAAACATGCGGCTCCAATCCTTTCTCATACCAGAACTGCGGGTATACGGTATTGAAGAAACTGAACAGGAAAGCGATCGAGGTACTCAACGCCACCAATGTATCCATATTGGCGCTACCGTGCAACGCATGGCGCACGCCGTTCACGTAGAACGACCGCCCGAACACGATCATAATCACCAAGGCCAGCGCCATCATGATCCAGTTACCGCCGGGCGTATGCATAAACACCATTCCCAGCAGGGCCAGCGGAATGGAAAGTACCCACGCCCCGATCGTATTCCGGCGTAGCTTCCGGTAATGCTCTCGTGCCATCTCTTCCTGTACCGCCGTCGGATCCTCTACCTCCACGACCAAATCGTATCCGGCCTCCTGCACGGCCTCTCTCATTTTCTGAGGAGTAATCAAGGATGGATGGTATTTGACGGAAAGCGTATTCGCCGCGAAATTCACCGATGCCTCTTCCACGCCGGGAAGTCCCTTCACCGTATTCTCTACGTTATTGGCACATACGGCGCAACTCATCTCGAGAACCGGTAGTATAATTGTCTCCAAATCTTTCATAGATCGTATCACCTGTTTAGTTATATATAAATGAATAACAAAGATACGATAAATATGATTGCAACCAGATTGCAAACTTTACGAAACAGTATTTACGTACGTTAAGAAACCTAGGAACTTAATAGATTTATTTGAGAAATATGACTATTATTTAACAGGGAAATACCCGACATTTGTAAGGATTTTCAAACCAATTACTAAAACTTAATAACAATATGATTCTAGACTCACTTGAGAACTCTAAGCGGATCGAATGTATCCATCCGCTGTTTAAGCAGGCTTTTGACTATGTTAAGTCTACTGATTTTTCAAAAATGGAAGATGGTAAATACGATATAGCGGACGCTGGTTTCACGGTTAGCATCGCCAGCCTCTTCGGAAAGGAGAAGTCGGAAGCGGCCATCGAGACCCACAAGAAATTTATCGATATCCAATTCCCCTTATTGGGCGTAGAGAAAATCGGGTGGAAACCGGGAGATCAATTACTAGAGGAGTCCGTTCCATACAACGAGGAGCAAGATATCGCCTTTTATATCGACAAACCTACCGCCTATACGAAAATCTATCCCGGACAATTCGCCATTTATTTCCCGGAAGACGGGCACGCCCCGGGTATCGGCCAAGGGAATATCCGGAAGGTGGTTATCAAGATCCCGGTCCAATAGTATCGAATACCCTATCTGTTCCGCAAGAATAACCAGCTGAATACTTATATATTCTATATCGGATCTACTTCTATTCTACAAACCACGGCGTGGTCTTTGTAAACCACGCCATGATCTGTAAAGACCACGCCGTGGTTTATAGGATTCACGACGAGAATCAAGGAATAGATACAGATATGATTATCTTTATTCATAAGAAGATTTCCCTATTCAACCGTATATTCGCATATATGCGTTTGTAATACTTTATTCACCTCAAATCCACTTAAATCTCGTAAATTCTTGTTACCTTTGATGCCCGGTACAAAATAAAAGTAATACAAAGGAAGATGATTTCAGAAGAATTGAAGAACGACCTAAAGATAAAATGGGATCGGATGAGAGATGGTATGGCAAAGATGGGTATGGATGCCTGTTTGCTTACCGTAGATGTAAATCTTTATTATACGACAGGACAAATCTATAGTGGTTATTTTTATTTGCCGGTAGACGGTGAGCCGTGGTTCCTGATCAAGCGACCGAACGGGCTTTCAGGACATCAAGTGGAATACATCCGTAAGCCGGAAGACATCCCAACCTTATTTGCGGAACGAGGAATTAAGATGCCGAAAAGACTCTTATTAGAGGCAGATGAGTTAACTTATAATGAATATATCCGTTTACAAAAGGTATTCCAACCGGAGGAGGCCGGTAACGCCACCGCTTTCATGCGAAACCTTCGCCGGGTAAAAACCCCTTGGGAGATCGGGCAATTCCGTATCGCCGCCCGCAAGCATGAGGCTACTTATAGCGAGATCCCGGAATGTTTCCGTCCCGGTATGACAGACTTGGAGTTTCAGTACGAGATCGAGAAACGTATGCGCAAGAACGGCTCGATCGGTCTTTTCCGTGCTTTCGGAGCCAATATGGATATCTATATGGGCAGTATTCTCGCCGGGGAAAACGCCGAGACCCCATCCCCTTTTGATTTCGCTTTGGGTGGAGGCGGCATAGACGCTTCTTGTCCGCTGGGCGCTAACGGTACTTTATTAAAAGAAGGTACCGCTATCATGGTGGATATGGCCGGCAATTATACGGCTTATATGACGGACATGACCCGTGTCTTCTCCGTAGGCCGCCTGACGGAGGAAGCTTATCGGGCGCATCAAGTGGCCCTTACGATACAGCAGGAGGTAGAAAACGCTACCCGCCCGGGAACCGCTTGTTCGGATTTATATAATATAGCGGCGAATATCGCTAAGAAAGAAGGTCTTTCGGCTAACTTTATGGGAACCGAGCAACAGGCTAAATTCGTAGGACATGGCATCGGTATACAGATCAATGAGCTACCTGTGCTTACCCCTCGCTCGAAAGAGGAGCTTTTACCGAATATGGTGTTCGCCTTGGAGCCCAAATTCGTGATCCCGGGTGTCGGTGCCGTGGGTATCGAGAACAGTTTCCTTGTAACGGAGACGGGCGTGGAGAAGTTGACACGGTTCAACGAGGAGATCATCCCACTTGGAAATTAGGATTTAATAGAAGAATTTGTTATACATTATTAAATTAAAGCACATGAAAAAAACATTAGCTTTTCTGCTTTTGCTGGCTATTATCATCATGCCGGCCAATGCCGTGGAAAAGGAGAACGTGAAGCCTGTCAAGAACGTGATCCTTTTAATCCCGGACGGAACCTCATTGGCGACTATCTCTATCGCCCGTTGGTTGCAATGGTACCAAGATCCCAGCAAACCGAAATTGAACATCGACCCGTATTTGTGCGGAACGGTGCGTACGCATTCTTCTAACGCCCCTATCGGCGACTCCGCTCCTACTACATCATGCTACATGACCGGACAACCGAGCCGTACGGGTTATGTATCCACTTACCCGGAGAACGACGGTGATAACGATATCTACCCGACCGACCCGGCCCGTGCCTTCCAACCGCTTACCACTGTATTGGAGGCTGGAAAGATGTTGCAGGGCAAAGCCACGGGATTGGTTTTCACTTGCGAATTCCCGCACGCTACCCCGGCGGACTGCTCCGCTCATAGCTACAACCGTGGTAAATACGACTGGATCGCTCCGCAGATGGTTCATAATGATATCGATGTCGTTATCGGTGGTGGAGTTTCTATCCTTACAAAGGATATGGAAGATTATCTATTGGCGAACGGATACGGCGTATATAGAAACGACCTGAAAGGTATGCGTGCCGATAATAATCAGAAGATGTGGGCTTTATATGGCAACAAGGAAATGGCTTACGATATCGACCGCAATCCGGAAGAGCAACCTTCTATCGAGGAAATGACTCGTAAGGCGATCGACAAATTATCCAAGAACCCGAATGGCTTCTTCTTAATGGTAGAAGGCAGTAAGGTAGACTGGGCCGCTCATGGAAATGACCCGGTAGGTATGGCTACCGATTTCTTGGCATTCGATCGTGCCTGCGGTGCCGCATTGGAGTTCGCACGCAATAACGGCGAGACTGCCGTTGTCATCGTACCCGACCACGGAAACAGCGGTATCAGCTTAGGTAGAAGAGATTGTAAAGGTTACGATAAATTGACGAAAGATCAATTGTTCCACCAATTCTCCCTGTATAAATTGACCGCCGAGGGTTTCGCCAACAAGGTAAACAGCGTTCCTAACTCAGAAGTGCAAAACGTATTCCGCACCTACGCCGGCTTCGAGCTGACACCGGAAGAGATGAATGCGTTGAACAATTGCAAGGATTATAAGAATAGCCCGATACCGGAAGACCAACGCAAACCAGAAGATAATTCCTCCATGTACAGTGGCTCGTTAACCGGATTGATGGCGCATATCATCACTTCCCGCACTTGCTTCGGTTTCACGACCGGCGGCCATACGGGCGAGGAAGTATTCCTTGCCGCTTACCATCCGCAAGGAACCTTACCCCTAGGTATGAATACGAACATCGAGCTGAATGAGTACTTATGCAATTTGTTCGGATTGACACACGAAAACTTGGAAGATCTTACAAACAAGAACTTCGCACGCCACACGGACGTATTCGAGGATTACACTTGCGAGATCGTCCCTGCCGCCGACGAGAAAGGTTCTCCAACCTTGATCGTTAAGAACAAGAAAGATAAGAAAAAACAGCTAACGATCACCCCGTTCTCCAATATCGTGAAGTCCGGGAAGAAAGGCCAAGATGAGATACGGTTAAACTCTGTCGTCGTTTATGTCGATAAAAATAACACGTTCTATCTTCCGGCAAGTCTAGTTGATTTCTTAAAATAAAATATAAAGCGGAGGCCCTTCGGTCTCCGCTTTTTTTATACATTCGCGTACATAAGACAGAATATACACAACCTATGAAAAGTAAAAGTTATTGTTCAATTATTAGCTAATGCACTGCCTTTCCTCGAGGTCAAAGCATTAACATTTTATTAATAATCAAGCAATTAACCACACATATCATATTATCCTACTAATTAAATAATCCAAACACGTACATATAAAATATCTTTTTGACGTACTTTTGTGTACTATTTTTTTTACAAATGTTTTACAGTGCACGATTATGGCTACATTCAAATTTTTAGTACTCCCGCATCAACGGAAAGAGGATGGTACATATAACGTAAAAATCCGTATAACACAGAAAGGCAAGTCCAAATACATCAAGACCAGCCACAATGTGTCAGTTTCAGATATTATAAAAAAGAAAGACAACGGAAAAGAAAAAATCAAGATCAAGAATCAAGCCGTAATCGACCTAATGGAAGAGATGATATTAGGATTTAAGAAAAAATTGACATCCGCAGGTGTTGAAGCAGAGCACTGGGAGGTTGATCGAATTGTGGAGTACTTGACTACAGAGGAAGAGAATTTCAGCCTGAATTTCATTTCCTATGGACGAAAAATAGCGGATGATCTCGAGCAGGACGGAAGACTAGGTACGGCAAAGAACTATCGGATAGCCATAAATGCGCTTGTCAGGTTCATCGGAAAAGAAGAGCTCGACATAAACCTCATTACAGCATCTTTTATGAGAGCGTTTGAGAAGTTCCTAAAAAATGAACCTTCTTTTAAAGGATGCCGCGATGGTGGATCAAAACCAACTGATAAGCCTAAAGGCAAACGGGTCATATCCCTTTACACATCACAAATCAAAACATTACACAACCTCGCTAAAAATGAATATAACGACGAGGATAGAGGAATCATACGCATCCCATTTTCCCCGTTCTCAAAATACAAAATCGCACCAGTTCCCCAAAGTGAGCATCGAACATTGTCTATAGACCAAGTACAGCAAATAATAGATCTTCCGTATAAACAAAATGCTCGCAATGGAGGTCAGCCTGTTTTCAATTTAGCGAAAGACATTTTTATCCTATCATTTGCGATGATGGGCATGAATAGTGCCGATTTCTATAATGCTCCTACCGTCGAAAACGGAATTATTTCCTATCAAAGGACTAAGACACGTACTAGGCGTGAAGATAAGGCAGAAATGAAAGTCCGGATTGAACCGGAAATAAAAAAACTGTTTGAGAAATACTCCGACCCATCTGGAGAGAAAGTCTTTATTTTTCATAAGCGGTATAGAAGTTCAGAGAATTTCAATAAATCAATAAATAAAGGACTAGATGAGATAGGAGAAATAATAGGAGTTCCGGATCTGAATTATTATTATGCCCGGCATACAATGGCAACGTTAGCCGCTAATAAAGCGGGCATTGATATTGCAAGGGTAGATGAGATGCTTAACCATACCGATTCCACATTGAAGTTGGCTCGTGTGTATATCGAACGGGATTACAGTGTACTTTGGGAGGCCAACAGGAAGTTGTTATCCTTATTCAAATGGGATAGTCTAAAATAAATTAGGTCGACCTGTTAGAGTTGTCCGAAAAAGCCAAACGGATCTTCGCTTGGAAATTTTTTGCAGGAGAATCTTTTGCCGATTGGCCGGGGCAGGAAAGCCGGAAGGAGTTGTATGAGACCTATAAAAGTGTTTTCAATGCGGTGATGGATAAGAAGGAAGGGAGGTTGCTGTTGTGATATTTAAGACCTCTAACATTCCTACAATACAAGAACAATCGTAACACGAAAGAGGGTTTTCAGCTCTGGCCATACAGTTTGCTCACGTGTTTTGCGTTAGTAGGAAGGTTAGAGGTTTTACTAACGGCTGGGGACTTCTTCTGCCCCCAATCTATAAGTTATTAAATGCCCAGCTTGTATCATGATCAGCACGTATTTCTAACTTATTTAGCATTTTACCGTCTGAATCGAGATAAATTGTATTAGTATTTACAATGCAATGCTTGTGCTCCTTTAAAGATAATTCAGACATGCGACTTTCTAATTCTCCCATTTTTGAATATTTATAATGAAGTTCTTTTTGTGTCAATTTTGAATCAATATCCACATCTCTGAAAGTACTTCCAAATTTTTCTTTTATATCTTCATAATAATAAGAAGTAGGATCTGTCCAGTCAAAGCAAGAAGATAAAAGCTCACAATAGGTTTCTTTACCATTGACGACAACAACTGGTAGTGCTAAATTATAAAAAATATTTTCTGGAAATTCCAAATCTCCATTTATGTGAGTAGACGTATAGTATACTCCCAATATAAAACTAAAAAGATCACGTTTTCCTTCTTTATATTCATTCCGATTATTCGTAATAATATATTCTATTATAAGTTGTGGAATAATATATTCTGGCTTAAAAGAGGCGTCTGTGTCTATTACAACTATTGATACACTCATAATAAGCGGTATTTTTTTCAATATCTCTGCCAACCTATCACTTTTCAAGGCATCTTTTTGAGGCACCCTTAAATCTAACACCTGAAATTCATTTTTAACAACAAAACGAGAAATCATTAGATCATCAAAACGAGGCCGTCCAAGTTCTTCCCAACAGACGTTAATACTTTTTCCTAAATATAAACAAGGATATCCAGGAGCACTATAACGTTGTGTTTTCACTATTCCCCTTTGATTTAAAGGTATATGAAACATATCTTCAAAAGTAAGTTTTTGATATTTTCCAATAGTCCTTGCTTTATACAAAACACATCCTGACTGAATCGGGAGATATGAGTTCTGATAAAGAGAATCTGATAAAATTTTTGCTATAGACTCATATGCAGAGCTATACATCCCTTCATAATAATAATTCACACACTCCTTTAGGTAGTTATTACATTCTTCGACCTTTGCTATAATATCATCTATATCTGGTCCAAGAATTTCTTTATACTCTTTCAACAATGAAACATAAGCATCCAATGCACATGACAAACCTTCTCTAAAATCCTGCTTTTCTCTTTCTTCTAAGATCAAATCATTCCAATTCTTTAAAGGCATTAACTTTCTTAGTTTTTCATAAAATCCTTCCATTATCTAATGATTTAATTTTAACACTTACAAATATACAAAAAACGCCCGAAATATTACAACTCCGAACGTTAACCTTAACTATATATGCCGGTACCCGATCGATAAATTTGAGAGAGCAGTTCATGATATAGTTCACTTTACCCCCCATATCGCAGGGTTGATACGGTCTTTCCCGGTTGAGAGGATGGAGGCTTATGGGGTTGATGATCACAATTCTTGTCGTTGTTCAATCTTCGGTTATTTACCAAATTTGTGAACACCTCCTCTGACCTTCCCTTGTTCATAAATAGTTATTTTAGGAATACCATCAATATGATTGTCTTGAGTTGTAAAAGTATATAATTCATCATCGTTAGGATGGATATAAGTAGGAATTAAGGTACCCGCCATCTGAGCTGAACGATGAATTCTGTGTTCATTTCCATGTGCTATATCTATTAAATGATCAAGAGCAACTCTACCTACCACATAATCGTTGGGATTATGCAAATAAGCCTGTCTCCCTACTGAGTCAGTCACTAATGAGTAACCCAATGGAGGCTCAACATCTTCTACCGCATCTTCTTTAGTTGCTACTACTTCATATAGGTAAGCTCCGGGCCTATTTGGTTGTGCTGAAGGATATCCATCTGTCCTTAAGGCATCCCAGTAAGTACCAGTCCATTGCCATGTTGTTGCTAGCTGAACTACAGGTCCAGAGATATTAGGCTTTCTTGTATTAATAAACTCTATATTTTGTACAGCACTATACCCCAGGTTTCTTTCAACCTCATAAAGCTGTTTAATCTTGGAGATTTTATTATCTGCAAATTCAAAAGATCGCATTCCTCCTTTTGAAGGTTGTATTACCCGTGAAGTAGCCTCTCTCTGTTGTTTTTCCGCTTTCATGGTCAATCAATTTAGGGATTTAAACTATTCTTTATCTTTCGCATCTTTATCCAGATCAAGCCCAGCCTCTTTCATGAACTCAGCAGCAGTCTTCTCTAATTGTTGAGCCTCTATACAAGCATTCAAGGGGCCTCCGATAATATTATCGAAAGGGAGTGATTGTAACGCATTGGTCGCAATCTGCGAGGGTGTAGAATCTTTTGCCATAGTGATTACTTTTAAGGATTTCCCAAATGTAGGGAATTATTTTGGAAGGGAGGGTAAGGAGGAAGAGAAAAACGTCCGGATAATTATTTTACCCAGACGTTCACATAATTTCTGTAATTTGAATCATGAACGTGGCTCTCCATAGCCTTTGGATATATTCAAATCTCTAATTTTCACATATAATTCATACATACCACCTTTTGATGATATCCAATCAGTCACAATGTTTATTAACTCATTCATATCCGGTATATAAGACATCCGTCCATCTGCACCACGAATACCTTTGTCATCTTTCCGGTGTCCACGTGTTAAAAAGGTATTTTTCTCTTCATAAATCAAATCTCTTGCAGCTTTATGATCTTCTCCTTTCGGTAAATACTTCTTTAACAATGAATTCAGCACTTTATAATACAAGTTATATTTTGTTTCAGGATCATCTATTGCTTCAAGTGCCATATCTGCTAGTTCACTTTTTAGCTCAACCTGTCCATCGATATCAAAAGAAAAAGTCTCCTCTTTTATCTCATCCGCTTTCATTAATATAGAAAGACGTTCTCTTTCTTCTTCCCGTTCTTTTTCAATTCTCTCAAGTTCTTCTTGAGTTATTTTTTTATTTTCTTCCATAATTATATATTATATATTAAGTTCTTAATCTGTAAAACTGATTCTAATAACGTTTCTTTTTCAAAAGGATGGGTATTTAACAAACTTAATGCGTCATCCATTTTGGGTATATATTTTTGATATTTTGGCCATTCATTTGTTTTATAACAATATATAGAGTATATAATAGAAGAATGAACACACCATTCTCTTGCTAACTGTTCTATTATTTTTTTTGAATTTATGTATCCAATGGCATATCTTAATCTCGCCTCACTAAGCAAATATTCAGTAGCAAAATTATCTGCACGTTCCTCATTCATTAAAAAAATATCTCCCTCCCCACTACTCAAATGAAAGACTCTCTTATTAATCTCATCAAAATCATATAAAACATGATGCAACTCATGTAACAAAGTAAACCACAAGGTCGGATAGTTCTTTTGCAAGTCGGATAGTACTATACAAGGTTTTTTATTGCATGAGAAAGTTGCCCCTCTTATTTGCAATTTCTCAATAGAAGGTTGAAATATAACAGTAACTCCTACTTTATATAATGCCTTAGCCACTTGTACTAACCCATTTTCTATATCACGCGTAAAGGGTCTTATTTTAGGCATCAAATCAATCAAAGAAGTTCGATCATATTTGTTAGGATTATTTATTTGTTGAAACTGAGTTAACGCTGATTGTACCCAAAAATTGCGGATTAAATTATTAGAATTTCTCTTTGTCTTGCTAAATACTGGAAAAACAAGAGTTTCCGAATAATCATATATTGTATTAAATCCAAAAAAATCCTTTATTCTTTGAGACATATCTTTAGAACTGGATTTTTTCTTAAAGAACTTTATTTTTGTTAGTGTTACTGTATCAAAGTTCTCAACGATATAACCAGCTTCACGAGCCCTTTGTATATCACCAATTTGCTCCGCTCTCATTTCAGGGACATAAATTTTAATTAGATCATTTACTGATACTCCTAAAAAATGAGATAGTTTAATAACACTAACAACATTTATGAATTTCGCAGAGCCATCTATAATTGGGTTTAGAACATTTTTATCCATCCCTAATAAATTCTGAATTTGATAATCAGTTAGCCCCAATTCATCTTTTCTTTTCTGATACAGCTCTCTTACAGAAGTTACACTTTGTAAATCTACTGAAGATTTAACCGCTGCATCTATTACTTTTTGTAGTTCTATATTTATTTCATCCATCATGCTTTACAGGAATATTTTCCCGCAAAAATAAGCATTTTTAAACGCAAAACAAATATTTTAAGGAAAATTTTCCCGCAAAACAAACATTAAATAGTATATAATCAAAAAAATGAAAGTTTCATAGTGTTAGTACCATATAGCAAAAACCACTCTACTCATCGCAAGCAGAGCAGCACAATCACTAACCTAAAAACTAATACCATGAAAGACACTACTATCTCCGATATGGGAATCCTCATATCGGAGATTTTTATCTCTTTTTATATGCCAGCCATCTTACGACATAACCTATACCTATAATCAGACACCCAGACAAAAGACCTATCGCCCAACCACCAACCTCTATCTTGATGGACTCCCACTTAGATAGTTCCTTCTCCACCGGTATCGGAACCTCTACCCTCCTATCCACGTATATCTCCTTAGACGGAAGATATAACGTATCCCGGGGAATCCTCATATTGGCGATCACGTTACCGAGGCTATCCAAGGCGAACATGAGCTCAACGTTCTTGGTGTTGGCCATGTCCAGCCAACGAAGGACTACCTTACCGTTCTCATCGCATTCCATCAACGCACGGATGGAGGCGCTATCGGCTGGCATTGGGTAAGGCACCAACTTGTCTAGATAGATCGAGTCTATACGATTCTCGATAGCGACAGGCTGTATCTTGGTTCGACACCCGGACAAGGCGAGGATACCGGCTATCGCCAGCATCCCGCAAATCATTCCCGTTCTCATAATAAATTCCACCCCGCAATAACATCCGACATATCTGCCTCTCTCCCATTCTCAAAACGGCTCATCCCTGCCACGATCCGGATCATCTGTTCTCGGTCGTTGATGTTTATCGGATCGTCAGCCGGGATTCCAGCGTAGTCAGATACAAATTGAATATACTTTTCCGTATGGTTCTCTTTCGGCGGAGCCCATCTTCCTATCATCTGACGGATAGTCTTTAGATGGTAGTTCCTGCCGTAGTTCGACAGGATCTTGAAGATCGCCCTATACCCGTATGCCATCGATTTAAATTGCTTGAACTCTTTGTCTGAGCTTGTCTTCTCGCCTTGGAAGACATCGCTATTCCTTCTGATGTTCCCGGGGTTGTTGTTACGTAATCCCCGGGGTAAATTGTTATTTCTCATTCCTTATCCTCCCTTCTTAATAACCGTTCTGCGGCTCACGATCGCCGCATTTCTTTTTCTCGCACCTTTTTAAAGCCAGTTCTATCTTCACGTCCGAGTAGCTCTCTTTTAAGGTGAAAAGCTCGTCCTGCACCTGCCGGAGCCGTCCGGTCTGCTCAACGAACCGTTCCTCCTTCTCAGACAACTGCTTTTGCAAGAACTCATTATACTCACGCAGGGCCTTGAACTCCTCCACGTCAGCTTGAGCGTCCGCTATACGGGCGTTAGTCTTACGGTTCGCCCACGCACGGATGCCCCATTTTATCCCCTCGATCCCGCCCATCGCACCGATTATCGCCAATATCGTATTCAAATCAACTCCCATAACTCGTTTTCTTTTAATATATACGGGGACTTTTATTTGCCCGCCCCCGATAAAGGCTTATATCCCGTTAAGCGATAGGATCTATTCCCTTTAGCTCATTCCATCTATCTTGGTATTCCTCCCCGGAAAAAGGCTGGTCGAGTATCTTGGAATAAGAGTCGATCGTCTCGGCGGAGAACATCCCCTGCCGATCAAGGTAATCCACCCGCTGTTTCAGGTACCATAACTCATCGTCCGTGAAATCAAAGGACTTGACCCCTGTCATGGCGTCCACGGTCTTGAATGAGATCTCGTATTCCCCGTTACCAACAGGGGTCATAACCACTTCCTTCCGCTCCGAATCCAATAGCTGGACCTTGCCGGAGATAGATATTTTCAAGCCGATATTTTTGCGATTGTCGTACATCGGCAGCACGTTATTGAGTATTAATACCCTGTCTTTCAATGTCAATTTCATATCTATTATTTTTTTAAATTAGTATTTCATACATAAATAACCTGTTTTGTTATCATAGTAAACAGGATATAGCTCGGGCGAAGAGCTTAACGCCCCCAATTGCACGTGTGTCATCATGGAGCCGACATTAATGACAGTTCTCTCCATGGCACCATCGTCATTAAAATACCGGGACTCGACCCGGAAAGCGGAACCCCAACCAGCCTTATGCACGCAATTAATCCATATCCTCGGATAATTGGTATAAGCGGAACGCCCACACCTCAATGTCAAGATAGGCGGGACACTCATCGCCGTAGCGGAGTCTAATATATCGGTCAGATCAAGTACCGAGTTCACGTAATTCGGATACGTCTGCATTATGACATTACGCAGGTGGTTACCACCATTATCGGTATCTACCGATCTTAGCGTGACTTGTCCGTCGTTGTGGATGGCCAACGCCCCGTTATACATATAATGTCGCTTGGAGAGCATCAACCCGCTAGCGGCCACCAAACCGCTTAGCCCGACCCGGAAAGGGGCTTCATCCCTTCGCTCGTAAGTGCTGCCGACCCATATACGGACAGATCCCGGATCAAGGTTCGAGATATCGCCACCGCTATTACCGTCACTGGCGAAACCGCATGAGACCTCGTAATTACGGTTCATGCACATGATGGAGTTGCTGCCATATACCTTGCCGTCACTGAGCACCTTGAATGTCGGGGAAGCGGGAGGCTCCCCGTTCGCCCCGGAGTTCCCGCCGGACCATATCCTTACGGTACCGCTAGCGGCCATGCCCCCGGTATTACCGAACGCTATCGCCCCCGTGGACACGAGGCCGCCATTGATCTCGGTAATCGTGCAGTCGTACTCGGAGGCGAAAACCCACCCTTCACCATTATAGCGATAGATATTCACGCCGTCTACCCAAAGATCGTTCTTCCGCATTCCCGATCTCGGGGCCGTGGATTGGTAGAACACCTTCGCCTTGTCATTGGCCATGCTCTGGGCATCGTTAGCCGATCCTTGGGCGTTATTGGCAGCGTTACTGGCATTTTCCGCCTCGCTAAGAGCGTCCTGCGCCTTTTTCATGGCTGTATCTGAATACCCTTTCAGCGTATCTTGAATAGCCTTGTTTGCGGCCTCTACGGCTGTGTTAAAAGAGGACATGGCGGTATTGAAGGCCGTGAACTTGGCGTCAACGTCTTTTTTCTCGGCCTCTGTCGCCTTGCCGTCAACGATAGCGGTATTGATGGAGGACAATAGGTTGTCAATCGCCCCGAACAATGTCACCTTCGCGTTCAAAAGCCCGGTCTTGGCCGGGCCGGAGAGATAGGTATTCTCATATAATTTTTTATAAGTGGCCTCGACCTCGGCCTTGGAAACATTGACCGTATTCAGGTATTTCTCGATCGCTACGGCCTCCGTCTCCGTGACTATACCATCCTTGAACGCCCCGTCCACGTAATAGTTCAGGTCCTCCACGGATTTCTTGGCCTCCTTGATAGACTGATCCAATTCCGGCCACTCATCAAGGTTTTTCAGCCCCGAACCGGCGGTAAAGACCATACGCCCATGAAACTCGCCAGAGCCATCCCCCTTATTCAGTATGAAATAGGTATTACCATCCGTCGAGACAATCCTATCCACCGTCACCCGGCCGGGGAGTATCTCCGTGAAACCGTACACGGTAACGAAGGAACGGGCCCCGTCAAACTGGCTGCCCAATAAACCGGTCAAGAAATAATAGTACCCATCCTCCTCGAACTTATGAGGGCTCCCGGACATCTCGAACGTCCCCTTCCCACCGCTCTTGCCGCACTTCGCATAGAGATAGAGTTTCCCGTAATCCCCCAAGTAGGGACTCGTATACGCCCCCATATCCCAATACTGGTATTCGGAAGGCTTATGGGACTCCTTGATATCACTGATGCCCAGCGTCATGTGCTGCAAGATCAAAGCCGGGGCGGTAAACACCCCGGTGTTGTCATCATACCTGAAATCGGGCATGACGGTCACAGGAGCGGTCTTGCTGTTGACGAAACGGAATTGCAGGGACTCATCACCCACCAAGAGCGACATGGTACGTACCCATATCGGGTCTATGCCCTTGGAGTAATTATCGAAGGCCACTTCCAGCATCTCTTGCGCCTCGATAGCGTCACGGTAACGGCGCTTGGTAAACTGTAACGCCTCCTTATACCTCTTGTCATTAACGACCTCCTCGCTCTCCAGCTTGCCCAACTCATCGGACAGGAAACCGCCTACCGGCGTGTTGGATAGCTCAAGCTCCGGACTGTGGGGCCTATTAATGTGATCCCTCACCCCGGTGATCCGGATCAGGATACCGTCCGGCTGGAACTGGGGATCGCTGAAATCGACATAACCGCCGGGTACCAGCTTGGCGCCGATCGCCAACCAATTCTTCTTGGCCCATATGCCGTCCAGCTCTCCGCCGAACGCGAATTGCCGCTCCTCACGCTCGTACAGGTAGCGTACCGCCTCCCGGAACATGTCCCAGCTCGCCCCGGTCTTGGTGGCGTTGTCGCATACGTAGGCGGCGGGAAGGGATATGTTGAAGACGGCGTACTTGTCTCCGACCTCCGGATACAGGGAGGCGTTCGGCAGCGTCATGCCATCCTGCTCGGACGAGACGATCTCGAACTTACGCCCCTCGTGTACGTACTTGACATCGAACTCACGGCCCGCCAGACGGCCTGTCTGGAAGATCACGGTCATGCTCTGGCCAGCGATCAGGCAATCCTCGAAATTAAGGTTATCTGGAATTGACGAGTCGTAGAAATCATAGAACGTGACATCGTTCCCGTCCGTGTCTTCGCCCGGCTCCGTATCGGTCTTGCTCACCGTACCGACCCGGGATGGATATATATCGCTGGCGTCGTAGCTGTCCTCATTATAAGAGGAAAGGGGCCTGTCCGCGCGAGTGACATACATCCCATCCGGATCGGTCTTGTACCGTCGGCCTTGGTACTCCAGCTCCTGTGACTTGGGTAACAACAATGTCTGGCTGCCATAGGCCGAGTAATCGATATTCCGCTCACCGCCTTGCACGTACAATATCTCCACGGGGAGGTTGTCGCCTTGGTTCGCACGACCTACACCCGGAAGGAAACCGTTTCCCTTGCCATAGCTGAGAGCGACCGGGGCATCCTTGAAGTACTCCACCTTGCGCAAGTGAACTGTCTTTCCGACGATCTCGAACTCCGTGTCGAACTCCTCGGCCAAACGCCCCAATACAGCCCAGCATTTCTCATGGTTGAACGACAACAGTTTCTCCGGGGCCTCGATCACCGTGCCGACCGTCCAGCCGGAATCATAGAGATTGAGGTTGTCCACCAGCAGCTCCACGAACATCCTCGGCGTGGCCGTCATGACGAACTTGAGCTTGTACGGCTTGTCGGACAACAGCTTGTACTTATATTTTTTCAGGATCTCCTCGTTGCCGCCGAAGGTGACGGTATAGTCGAATACCCTCGTGCCCTCCTTCTTGAAATCCGAAGGGTACCACAGCGTGTACCTTTCCCCATGGTACTCGATATACGTCCCGGTGGGCAGCTCCACGTGATCCACTAGGGAGTAACGCAGCTCCACCTTCTTCGCTTGCGCTATCGCCCGGTAACGATAGCTGTCATCGTCCA
Organism: Parabacteroides distasonis ATCC 8503; assembly: GCF_000012845.1. Lineage (NCBI taxonomy): Bacteria > Pseudomonadati > Bacteroidota > Bacteroidia > Bacteroidales > Tannerellaceae > Parabacteroides > Parabacteroides distasonis. The sequence goes on along the minus strand of NC_009615.1, from coordinate 1,034,431 downwards.
CCGGGATGTCAAGCAATACCTCGCCCGTCTTATCATAGATACGCATCTCGAACGGTATTTAAAGGGTGTTCGAGACGCTTTCGGGCATACCCAGCAAGGCACGTACCCTCGCCTTGCAGTCGTTACGGTAACGTTCCAGACAGGCGAACTCGGCCTCAAACTCGGCCTTTCTCTCATTATCCGAGCTCAATTTATTCAGCGTTATCGCCTCTACCCGATCGGCGGAATACTCTCTCCGGATCAATCCGGACACGAGACTGTCATAACTTGCGGAAGTAGCCTCGACCAGCGTGCCGCCATCCTCGCACGTGCCGGTATAGGCGTAAGCCGTGCAAGGCTCCGGTTCCGGTTCGCCCCCGTGGCCCTCCGGAACGTGGTTCTCCAAGACCTCCTCGTTCAGGTATAGCAGGTAATGGTTGTCATCGTATTTTACGAATGTCTTTCTCTCCGTGTAAATCGCTCTTGTCTCCATATATTTAAATGTTTTTTAGCCGACCCGGAAGGATCGGCCAAGAGCGATCCCAACGGGTCAAGTGAACCTGAAAAATTTCTTACCGAACTTGTTGGTGAGCACCTTTATCACGGTATCCACCGGCAAGTCCTCGTGAGAGAAGTCCGTGAGCGCCTGATCAATCAAGACGGCGGAACCGGTGAAAGCGTAACGCTCCTCGCCTTTCCATCGGAAACGTATGGCGAGGCACTTCTTTGGCGTGCCGTCCTCGTTTTTCTCGATCTTGCTATCCTCGATTTTATAATCAATCAACTCTATGAGTTTATCATCCTCCAGCCCTCGTTTATCCTCCGGTATCCGGGTATCATAAAGTATATCCTCGAATCTCATTTTCCGGTCGGCCGGGAGATCCTCCCACGGACTTTTTTTATTCCTTATCACCTGTCCCAGTCTTTTCCTTGGTGTTTCCATTCCTAATTTATTTAATAGATTACTCGTATCAGCGTGTTGAATGAAGCCTATACGGGAAGAGGCCCTCTTCCTTATCTCCTCGTCCGGCAAACCCTTCTTTCTCAATCTCGCTATCTGGCGGCAGAGAGCCACCTTGTTACGTTTCCGGACACGGACGTGATCCGGGAAATGCACGTATCCCCCCGTATCGACACCGTCCGTCACGTGCCCGATCTTCCATCTCGGGTTAAGACCGATCCTAAGCTCGTTAGCGTAATAAAGACCGATCCACTCGATGACAAGGTGCAAGAATACGGTGTCCTCATGCAGTATCAGGACATCATCGGCGAGACGGTAGCAGAAATCCAGACGGTTCAGATATCCCTTGAACCTGTCCGAGAGATATTGGATCCCTTTGGATAACTCCTCATAATCATGTTCTGTTTTGGCCGTTGCGATACTTTCCTCGATATACCTTTTCGTGTAGTACTCAACCAAAGCCGGGCATTCCCCGACATGGAAGCACCGCTTCAAATCGTGATCGAAAAGATAAAGATAGACAAGCGAGAAGAACTGCGCCAGCTTCGTGCCGGGAAACATACCGGTATCCCCCTCGACGCTATCGATGATCTCATCAAGCCTTCGCAATAAATGATTATCCTTGATACGTGTCCTGAGCTGGCTTTTCAGTACAGGGTGATTGACGGTCGGATAGAAGTGGTGGATATCGCACAGGAGATAGTCGGTGGTACGTTCCGGATATTTTCTCAGGACCTTCCGGATCATCCTCATGTAGGCGTGGGGACCGCGTCCTTTCACCCCTCCGTAGGTATACGCGGAGAAGGATCTCGTAAAATAATCCTCCACCTCATTGAGCATCGCCCAGTGCTGGACATGATCCGGGAAAGGGAGCATCCCGATAAGACGTTTCTTCGGCTCATGGACGGTCATGAAACGATACGGGGAGGTTACGAACGTCCCGTTTTCAAAAGAGTATAGGAGATCGGAAAGGTTCTTTTCCAAGTCCGCCTCGAACTTTATTATGGCCTTTTTGCCATGCTTGTTCTTGCTGGCATGATCAAAAGCCTTGTAATAGTTTTCTTTCCGGGCTATATCCCCGGAAAAGTCACCTTTTCTCCTCATGGTGTCCCAAGTGTCTTTTAGTGTCCAGTGTCTGCAATCGCCATCGGGTCATGAGCCGTCGGTTTATCAACCTACCGGGACTATACCTTTAGCCTTGATTTTTTGTCCAGTGACAGGGTCTCTCCTCCACTTCTTCTTACTGAATAAATCAGCGGCATATCCTAGGGGCGACGACCAGTTCACGTTAGCGTTCGAGACCGCATTGTTACCATTGAGGTACGCTAAGCCGGCAAAAGCACCGTTGTTCGCATGACCACGACGGAACGGACAGCGAAGGCCGGAACTGGACGTCAGAGAAGACAACCCGCCCAATCAATAGGCGGCACAAATGTAATATTTAATTTTTCAAGTGCGACCGCCTTACGGCGGGAAAAATAAAACAGGAACGGAAACAACATGTCAAAGAACTAAGATGCGGCACTTACGTGCCTTGGGTGCTCGGGCGCTTCGCACCCTAATGGACACGATGGACACCCGAACACAATGAACGCTAGTACTGCACGGGCACGGGGCTTACGTCCTCTGCAAAATAGCAGAGGGGCGACGACCAGTCCACGTAAGCGTGCGAGACCGCAATGCTACCATAGAGGTACGCTAAGCCGGCAAAAGCACCGTAGTGCGCATGACCACGACGGAACGGACAGCGAAGGCCGGAAATAGCGTTGTCGTTATACCAACCGTCGCAATAATAGGTGCTGGAGCTGCCGGAGGCGACAGTCGGGGCGGAGCATAGATTCTGCATACTGAGCTCAGTGATATATTTCCAGCCACTGGGATCGTTCTTAGGAACCTTCGCAGCCTTTATCAGACCCTCGATCGAGTTGATGTTGAAAGCCGAGTAAAGGGACGGGGCGACATAATAATCTCCGCTACCGTCGGACAGCTTGTTTATCAAAGCGCCACGCTCGATCAGACCGATATGCCCGTAGAAGTTCTTCAAGCCTAGGAAGCAAGGGACGTGCGCTTGGTGGACGGTACCACCGTCCGAGCCCTTCACGGCGTAGTCGCTCACGCCGACCGAGTCCCCCAACTCGATCCCTACGCTCGTCGGAATAATCGGATAACCACCGTTATGGCTCGACCAAGGATCCCAAGACCATTCCGTAACCCCCTTACCGGTACCGCCCTGATATAGGCCATTGGAGTCCTTTACCGGGTTCAACGCGGACTGGCAATCACGGGTACCCATGATAAGGCGGTAGAGATAACCGACGACGCTGTTCGCGACGAACCAGCCGGATTCCCAGCCCTCACCCTTCTTGCGGGCGGCCGTGCCGAAAGCCGCGGCGTTCATGTTCGTGGCAACCATGCCTAGCTGCGTGTTGTGCTTGCCATCCCTCGTCGCATCGTTGTTCCCGCCACGATAACGGGGATCGTCACTGACGACGGAGACCAACGTGCCGCTCGTACGGTCCATGACGCCGGCTCCCAAGGCCGACGTACCCCCGGCCGGGATGTAATAGTTCAAATGACCCTCGATCGGGGTCGGGCTGACAGCCTCGTAATAATAGGTGGAGTCAACCCACCAAGAGTAGTAGTGGGCGTTCCAGCACCACAGGTAATCGCCCATCGTGCCGTCCAAGGCAGCGGGACTGCCGTCGGCGAAACGACGGTGGTTCGTCGGGTCAAGCTTACGCCGGCTACGGTCAACGGACACGAGGTAGCAGCCCAGACCGATCACGGAGGGAAGATCCCGCAGGAAATCGATATTACCGTAAGCCTCGCCGACTGGCGTGCCCTGACCACGTTTCCAGCGACGGATAGCGACGTGCTTGTTCACGATCGATACCGCGTCGGCGAAAGGGATCTTAACCGACTCGCCCGTTTCCTTGGACACTCCCTCGATCAAATACTTGGAGGGCTGGCTCGTGTCGGCCAAGGGCAGCTGGTCGATCGTCTTGCCGTTATCGAAGGCCGTGATAATCGCACGTACCTTCTCCTCCTCTGCTGTTGTTAATGACATGATTCTGTATATTAAAATGTTAGACAATTATACCTTTCGTATCCGGCTACCGGATAAAAATCTCATCACGCTACCGGCCTTACGAATGACCGGGGCAGTAACCTCAATGACTATCGTTTGGGACAACGAGGTGTTATGCGACGGGATAACGTGGATCGTGGCCGTGCCGGTCTTACAGACAGTCAAGTTTCCACGTGGGTCCACGTACAACGCATCACCGGAATAAAACGCCTGTTGAAATATCACATTAGGTAATACATAAGCTGGAAAAAGACTCACGGCTATCTTCTGGGCGACGGCATTCCCTAACGTTATCCTCTTGACATATTTCAGCTCCATACGGGTAGGGGCAAGAAGCGCTTGACTCATCAACGATTGCTCGGCCGCTTTCATGGAAGCGATCTGCGCATTGCCCTCGGAAATCATCGCCTCAGCCTCGACAGCGGCAGCCAAAGCCTCATCAGATGCTCGACCGGCCAAATCAGCCTGTTTCCCAGCCTCCAACGCTTTAGCGTTAGCCAAACCCGCAGCAGAGATAGCGTTCCTCGTGGCCTCGATAGCCTTATTCGCCTCCGCAAGGGCGGTCTTGGCCGCTTCCGTTGCCTGCGTACCACGGGCGATACATTTCCACCAAGCCGTATCGGTCAAGGGGTGGTTCTTGTTTCCGTCCTTGACACAGAGGTAGCAGCTATCATCCGTGACGACGAAATCGAAGGTGTTGTACGTACTCGCCGTGGCATAAACGCCCTTATCGACGAACGCCACCTTCCCCAATACTATCTGACTCATTATAATTCCTCCTTCCTTTTTTTGGTCATACGTTCAAATACAGCTCACCGGTCTCTTGGTTGAGCTTGACAAGGTTTGGTGACACCTCGTCCTCGTAGGACATCACCAGCGTCATGTCGGCGGGGTTGATCGTGAAGGTCGGGTACAAGACGCCTCCCTTAGCGAGGATGCCCGTATCGACATACCTGTCCCCATCCAGATCCCATTTCCACCAGTTGCCGTTATCGCCAACCTTCCACGGGTGGTCGGCCAGCTCTTGCGCGCGGTCACCCTGTGTCTTGGCGAAGTTACCCTGCGTGTTGGCGTAAGAAGCTTTCTCATTCGCCAATTTCGCCGCGTCATTTGCGTTTTTAGTTGCGATTTCGGTATCTTCCTTGATCTTCTCTAACCCATCGTGAGCGGCATTAGCGTTAGCCGCGGCTTTATTGGCTAAATCAGCTGCGGTATTAGCCTTACCGGTTGCGGTATTGGCGTTCCCTGTCGCGGTGATGGCGTTCGCCGTAGCCGTATTGGCCTTTGACGTGGCCGCCTCGGCGTTCAGCTTGGCGGTGTTGGCATTGGAGGCCGCCGTATTGGCCGCCTTAGTGGCGGCACGGGCGTTGGAGATCTCCGTAAGCATGTCCTCGTAAGCCTTCTGGATCACCTCGAGGCTCACCTTCACGCTGGTTTGTATGCCGTCTATGATCTTGCAACCGATCGTGTACAGACCGGTAAGGCTGTCGGCCAGCGTGAGTTCTGATATTTTCTTTTTCTTAGTTCTCATATGTTCCCAGGTCTATGTAATACTCTCCATCCTCCGTGACGATAAGGTCACCATCCTCCGTGGCCAGCAGGTAGTCCGTCCCGCCAAGGCGGAACACCGTGAACTCCAGTGCGAGGTTGAATGTCACCACCACACGCCCACGGAGGCTCTCAAGCTTCCATCCGGATGTCCTCTTGTAATAGCAGGGGTATTCCTCCACGTTGTAATCCACGTACAACGAACGCTCGCCCGGTTGGATCAAGGCGTGGAGCAGGGCGTCGTAACAGGTCCAGAACGCCGTCATTGAGCCGGCGATCAGGCAGCATTTAAGCGTGACCTCCTTGCTGTTGAAAACGACGTTTTCCGTATCATATATCCTGCCGTCAACATCCAGTACCGTACGGGACAGGTTAGTCTTCACGGTCGGGGATCTCATGATCTCGTCACGACCCTCCGTCACCATCACGCCGTACCGGTCCAGGGGCACGCCGTCAAGCTCGTACTCGGAGAGTGGGACGTACCAGCCTCCACCCTCCGGGATCGCCACGGAAGAGGGTCTTACGGGCCGGTCCTCAGCGAAACGTAACGTGAAGGCCTCCAACATGTCCCAATCCTCATACGCCGGGCTCTGGATGAGCCGCAAGCTCCACTCCCTGCCCAGCGAGGGGACGCGGAAGGCATGATACCCGGGCTTCGATAGGTGCTCGACAAGATCGCCGGCGGATCTTCCCTCCACGCTGCGGACGAACGTGATGTTGAGCTCCCGTGGTTTCAAGGTGGGCTTTTCCAAGTCCGGCTCTATGCCGTCCTCGTCCGGCCAGTCGTTCCTGTCCGGCTCCACCAGCTCGGGGAAAGGCAGGAGGCCGTCGTAACCTCCCTCCGTGATCCATACGCCGAAATCGGTGTAGGCGTCCTTGCCGTCTATGTATAACTCACCCCTCATAAGATCACCACGGTATTATCCTTGTTTATCTCAACCTCTCCCCCGATATTCACCAGCAGGATCACGGCGTAGTCGCTCGCCACGACCCTAGCCTTGCCGCCGTGCATGAGGATCACCTTGTGAACACGCTCGTTATCGTCTATCGTTATCACCGCATCCGTATCACCTATCACGGCGATATTGCCGGGATTGGTTACGTCCACGTGGCCGGAGTCAACGTACACCCCATAGGGCATCACGTGACCGGCCATGCCACGGAACATGTCTAGCGACGGGAAATCATTCTCCGCGCAAAACTCACGCCCCTGCGGGCTGAAGAACAGCCACACGAGGCTTCTCCAGTCCGTCACCCCGTTAGAACCACTGCACGCCCCGAGCGAGAGGGCCGATTTGATTATGTCGTTAACCGTCTCCATCATTATCTTGATCTCATTAATATCCCCTTGTCGTTAATAGTCTTTATACCGGAGGCCGCCGACTTGGTATTCGCCTCTATCTTCTCGGATAGGGCCTCTATACGTCCGGAGATCTCCGCTACCTTGGCCGTGTTCTCCGACACCTTCCCGGACAGGTCCTTGATCGCCTCCACGTTCTTCCAGCCCCTTGTCTGGAGGTCGTAGATGAAGCGCATCTGGTCGGCTATACCCGTCACTTGCACCAACGTCCTATCTAAAAATATAAGTTGGGTCGACATCTTACCGTCTATAACATCCGCGGAGTCCTGGGAGATGGAACCAACACCTTTGGACGAGGCCGTACGCCCGTCGTCCTCCTCTACCGCATTACCGGTATTGAAATATTTGTCGGCCCAACCAAACTTACGGTCGAGGTCGTCGGCCAGCTCCTGCGCCTTCCGATCCAGATAATCCTGTTCCCAGTCGCTGATATAATCGTCGGACCAGAACTCGAGCAGCTTCTCCCGGATCTCTTTCATGGGATCGGAAGCGGCGGCCTTGATCGACTCCGTGACCATGTTCCTTATCATCTTCCTCACGAGATCCTTGGCCGATCGCGCCTTGTCCTCCCCGGCGGCCCACGCATCGGCGTAAGCGTTGGCGAAATCGTCGATCGCCGATTTTATGTCACTACCGAAAATGGCGTCCTTGCCGGCCTCCTTATTATCCGCTATGGTGTTATTGATCTCGTCTATCTGGTCCCGCCACTCCTTGATGCGGTCATTGTCGGTTTTCTTCTTGTCCTCCTCCTCCTTGATCTGGTTTTGGATAAGCACTTTTTGCTGTTCCAATAGCTTATTCTGCTGGTCGATAAGCTTGGAGGCATCCTTGGAATAGGCTTTCTCGATGGACCTGCCCAGCTTATCGTACGACTTGCCCAACGTGTCGATCTGATCCTGCAAACGCTGGATACGACTCTCGTTCTTCTTGTCATGGATCTTGGCGATAGAGGAGGCAAGGGATGTGACCACCCCGATAGCGGCACCGGCAGACGCACCGATCGGCCCGAACATCGCACCGGCTTTCGCCCCGTCCATGGCGGAATTGACCGCGTCCATGGCCACATTCAAGCCTTCGGCTATCTCACCGAACGCACCACCGAACGAATCCCCGAGTTTCGAGAAAGTATCAGAGAGGAATTGCCCGGACCGCATGATTTCGCCAAGCCCTTCCTCTATATCGTCAATTGCCTGTCGCAGCTTTTTCGTATCGTTACCAGCCTCAAATACGCCTTTCAGACCTTTGGCGACCTTCTCGTATGCCGGGCGCAACTTGTCCGCGGCTTCCTTGTTCTCCTTGAGCGCATCCGAGATATCTTTTAGTTTATCGGGTGATTTACTCCACAGTTCAAACGTCTCTTTCGTGATACCGAAATCCTTGCCCTTGCTCTCATCCCAGACACCGCTTTTCAAGAACTCCAAGGCTTCACGCCCCTTCCGGTTGATGGCCTCCAACTCGGAGAGGGTCTTGTCTTTCATGTCACCGAACAACCGACTGATAGCGGAAGTCGTCTTGCTCGCCTCTATGTCGAGATCAGACAGTTCCCTTTTCATGGCCTCGGAAAGGGACTTACGCTCGCCTTCCGTCGTAGCCTTGGCTATCTTCTCGTTATAAAGAGCCGTGATAGCATCTCTCTTATCAAGATAAGAACCGTATTCTTTCAGATACTCGTTCATGGCACGTTTCTCTTCCTCCAGTTGTTCCTTATTCACATTAGAGGTCGATCGCTCCCGTTTGACGTATGAGTTCACCAAGGCTGTACGAATCTCCACGGTCTGTTCCTTAGTCAGTTTGCCACCTTGAGCGTCTTTCCACTCTTTTTCCTTGGTAAGTATGGCGGCGATCTCATTGTCATAGTCTAGGTTTATCTGGGCGATCTTCTTTGCGGAGCCTTCTTTCATCAGGTCGATCTCGGATTGCTGGTTCTGCCGGCGGAGGGATAGGAGTTCGTCTATCAATTTCTCTTGTTGCTTGAGTTGATTATCCGTACTCTTATCCTTCTCATTTGGATTTGAATATTTGTCTATTTGTTCCTGTGCCTCCTGTATCTGTTTAGTGTACTCATTCCATTTCTTTGAATTTTTCTCAGAAACAGCTAAAGCGTCACGAGCGGCTTCCGCTTCTTTTTTCTGCTTCTCCCAGTAGGATTTATTTTTTATTTCTTCTTTTGTCGTGTCTGTTGTTGATTTTGACAGCTTTCTTTTGAAATTTTCTAACGCTTTTTGTAGGAGTTTGATACGTTCTTCTTCTTCCGCAATCGCTTTATTGTTGTTTACAGTAAGCGGTATTCCTGTTGAAGGAGATACGCCTATAAGTCTCCCGTTGTCCTCTCGTAATTTCTTTAATCGCTGCGTAGACTCATCTATGTTTCGGATATACGAATCATAGGTATTGGTATCACGTTCTTTATTTAATAACTTATTTGCTTCTGCTAAATCAAGCACGGCCAATTCTTCCAACTTGTACGCTCCTGTTATCGCAGGAGATAGTTTCTGTAGCTGTTCGTAAACGGATATTTTAGCTAATTCCGTTTCTGTCTCATCTTGAATTATACGTATCAATGATTCAACTTGATTCTTTCGATCTGTCTCTTGTTGAATCATTTTATCCTGTTCATCATTGAATCTCTTTTGAGCCTTTTCTGCTATGGTTGTACTGTCAGATAGAGCCAACATTGTAGCTGTCAAACCAATAATTACCGTTCCCAAAGCAACATAAGGATTGGTAAGCATTGAGGCATTAAGAGCAAGCTGTACTTTCCGTGCCAATACACGAGCATTGGTAAGCCCTATCTCTACAATAGTATGTTTGCTTTCAGCAGCAGTAACAAGCATCACAGCGGTACGGTATGCTCCATAAGTAATCACCAATCCTGCTAATACTTTACCAACTGTTTCATAGTTCTCAACCAAGGATGTAGTCGCCTGAATACCAGACATGATAACACCTTCCGATTTCTGACCCAAATCATTGAAAACGCTATCCAATGCATCGTACATCATAGATAGTTGACCATTTATCTCCTTGGAAGCATTCTCTGACATATTATAGAACCTACCACCTGCGGAGGTAGCATCAATAAATGCTTGCTGTACCATCTCAGCGGAAATAGCCCCCTTAGACATCTCATCTTTGAGCGTAGCAATAGATTTTCCGGTCTTATCTGCCATGATTTGCAATGGATTGAATCCGGCATTAATCATCTGATTAAGATCTTGCCCCATCAACTTTCCTGCCGCCGACATTTGAGAGAAAGCCAACGTAAGCGAGTTAAACCTTTGGGTATCTCCCATAGAGACATCGCCAATAGCCTGTAAATAACGTGGTACTTTCTCAGCCTCGATATTAAAGCCTAACATCATCTGCGTAGCTTGGGTTACATCCGAAAACTCTAACGGAGAAATCTTAGCATATTCACGTACTTGCGACATAAGCGCATCCGCTTTTTCCTTGCTTCCCAACAAGGTTTGAATAGCCGTATCTGCGGCTTGGAACTCGCCACGCACACGGATAATTTCAGAACCCAACGCTTTCAACACACCTACCCCACCGATAACAGCCAATACCTTCTTCCAAGAAATAGCAATACCGTTATTACTCTCTACTACCTCTTTAGCATCGTCTTTATAAAGGGCATATTCGTCACGAAGTTTCTTTACAGACAGACGTGCCCCAGCTTGTTGTTGTGTCAAGTCGAACAAAACTGCCTTCTCTTCATCCAAAGCCTTACGTACAGCATTATATTCTTCCAATTTCTTATTAGCGGACAATGGATTTCTTTTCAATGCGATGCGATAGGCTTCACCAAGGCGTTTTACATCCGCTTCTATGCCTTTAATTACCGACTTTTGAGCGATAATCTTTTCTGAGAACCCGTTTACAACTTGCGAGGCATCAAATATTTTCTTTTTAAAACCTTGATTTATCTCATTACCAGCACGTACAGCTGAAGCGACAAGAGAATCCAATTCTTTCGTGTTTTTAGCTAATTGGGCTTCCATCGCACGGAAAGTAGCCGGAGATGTATTACCATCCATCCCGGAAATAGTAGATTTCAGCTTATCTATCTCTTCCCGTAACTTAATGACTTTTTGATAGTCTGCTTCTATGTGAAACGCTAATTTGGGCATACATCAATGTTTTGGATAAAAGTACATTAGACAAATGAAGTAGTAGAATTTTATGAGAATAGATACATGACAATGGAAAGATTGTCGTGAATATAGAATCATGCTCCTCTTTTTTGTCTCATAAGATCCTTTCCCGACATCTTCTTTACTTCTGTTCCATCTTTATCCTCATGGATATCGATAGGTTTATCAGCACTCATCAAGAGCAAAAGAAGATAAGGAAGATCCTCATACACCTCCCTGTAAGAAAGATGCAAATTTTCCATAAATAAGGTGATACTTCCTACGATGGTATTTCCTCCTACTATTTGGGTTTTACTGTTAGATTTGCCAGCTCCATCGCTAACTGGCAGACTACGAAAAAATCACGTCCGGTTATTAACTCAAAAGCGACAAAATACGCTTGCAATAATTCTTCTTTAGAACCTGAAAGCATCTGCCGTTCGAGGCTTTCAGCTCTTTTTTGATAATTCGGGACATCACCAACCACCAAGAATGAAAGTCCCTTGACGATATTCTCCAAATTGACAGGAGCGACCTTCATTAATTCCCGCACAGTGCCATTTTCCGGTAAATCGACCTTACTTAAATATTGGGTAGCCCTCATTATCACTTTGATAGAAGGAGCTTTGATTACATATACTGTTCCCCCTACAACAATAGCTTTTCCATAAGTACCGGAAAGTAACTCTGATATGTTTTTTGAAACCTCACTCATAGTTTAAATATTAGAGGGTGATTGCTCACCCTCGTCATTAACTTATCCACCCAAAGTTGTATCCTCCCCGTCTTCCCAGCGCTCAATAGGAACGCCGGCTTTGGTTGGTTTCAACGCCGTAAAAACAAGGGCTAAGCCAATTGCCTTTTCATTCGCTTTACCAGAAGCAGAAACACCGGCACGAGGAAAAATAATTTTCACACCATCTTCAGTTGTGGCACGGACGGTAAACTCTTTACTCTCTACATGGTCGGCACGCTCCCATGTGCCCGGCTTACTCTCTGACCCCGCCGTAAACTTACCACCTTGGAATTTAGCCTTAGTCTCAAGATCATACATACCAATAGAAGCATTGATCTTAACCGCACCCGGCTTTTTAGAGGAATAATAGGTATTTCCAGCTACATCTTTGTAATCCTTAACCTCCGGATCTTCATCCTCATAAGTGAAGGTGTCCTCATGAACTACCGGGACTTCTTCAAAAACAGAACCTTCGGCACCACCAGCCCCGATCGGCGCAACCTCCAGCTTCTGAAGGTTTACCACCACAATTTTTTTATTCTCTGCCATAACTATTTTACATTTAAAACTTCAAACAAAACACTAACATTCACATAATGACACTTTAAAGCAGTGTCCGCTTCCGTTCCTATATTATAGATAGAATAGCGATAAAAAGAACCATTATAGGAACCTATACTCCTTAATATCTTCATAGCTTGTCTTTCAAGCTCATTCAGTCGGATAGAGTTGGCTTCATTCTTGCTCAAATCGGGCACACAAAAATTCACTTCTGCGAAAGATTTCTTCCAATACTTTCCCGGCTGTTGTTTCTTCGTGTGGATGACAATCCTTTCGGACTTCAATTCACCCGTCAGCGTTTCACCATCAGGCACTATATCTATTCCGAAAGCCTTGCAGTCCCGATAGAGAATGTTTCCTATGTCGGTAGTTACTATCATACTATCAAATATTGGACGTTTTCGTCATATTCGAGAAATACGTGACAAACCAAATCTCCAAGTTGAACCGTTCCGGCAAATCTTTTTCCAGCCAAATCTGCATCTGATACGTGTTGCCCCGTTCCGTACATATAAATATCCACAAAGCACAATTCTTTCTGATATTCATCTACAATAGCCCACAAGCAAACAGTACCTCGTTGTACTTGAACAGACAATATCCTCGACCCGATAGGCAGACATAGTTTTGAATGGTCTGCAACAATCAATTCATACTTGAATATTCTTTTCATTTTTCAAATTCTTCTTTTAATCGTTTCTCCGCATGAAGAGCGGCACCACTTAAAACATCATACCCTTTAGATTCTACGAATGATGCGTATTCCGCTTCGTTTTTCAATGTCAAACCGTCTTTATCGACATCGTAATCATTGGACGTTCTCAAAGTGAGTGTATGGTCTTGATAATCCCCATGTTCCTCTGCGTACTTCACGGCTTCATCGCCTACATCAATCATCTTCTTTTCGACCTCCCATTCTCCTTCATCGAAAAAGGAGTCGACATCTGAGAAATCGAAATCTACATCCATAATTCCGAGTAGTTAAAGTAGTTTGTACTCTTTACCGTATAGACTTCGCCTTGACCTCTTACGCCATCACCATCCATGCAACGTACTTCATCACCAGCCTTGACAGTAATTCTTTTCTCACATACTACATGATAATTCGGACGATACACAGAGCCGTTATCAGATGAAAACTCTTTGGTAGTGTTATCATCACAACGGCACTTGCATACCTCCTGCCAGTATTCACCACCTGTTCCGGGAATAGGTCTGCCAAACTCATCCTTGTCCATCGGGGTGATAACTTTTACCTGCAATATGTGTGGGGCGAATATCATAAGAAAGTCACTTTAGGCTTATCACTCAATTCGTCTTTCAAACCGTACCGCTTGCACAGAAATGAATAGTAATCCTTAATGCCTTGAATGTCCCAAGACATAGAAAAACCGCTTTCGCTGATGGAAGTGGCACGAAGCAATAGAGAGGGGATGAACTTCGCAATTGCCACCGACACCCGTGTTTGGCAATCCTCGTTCATCTCCCCCCCTCCGCTTATCTTTGCGTTCAGACATATATCGAAAAGGTCAGCCTCCGACAAGTTAACGCCGAAGGTCTGAAACTTCTGTAATATATAATCGTTTACTGTCATGCGTTCATCTCACTCAAATCGAAGTTCACAATCAGGTTCGGGTTCGCAATCTGCGGAATCCATTCGGCTGTGTATTCCAGATAGCGACCATTGCCGTCCTTGTAACCTGAAATCAGCATATCGCCATCTGCCTGAGTGTAATTACGTCCCGGTACACCATCCACAGCTTCATAAGGAGTGTGGAAGCGCATATAACCGATTTTATCCTGCGGAAGCAGGGAAATACGACCATCTGCATAAATGGGGATATTCTTACCTGTTTGGTCTACCACATAATCTTCCTTGATTTCAATAGCCGGAAGTCCGATACCTGTAAAAATGGTAGAAGCCAGTTGCGAGGTGATAAGCCCGGTAGACATATACATTTCATTGCCTGTAAGCTGCATTTTGAACTTATCTCCAAATTCACTTGAACCGATAATATTCTTGACGAATGTGCCACGGCTCATAATCATTTTCGGGAATGTACCGTAGATAGCTCTCAATTCATTAAGTGTTTGCTGCAAGTACGTGATAAAATGGTCTTTATCTTCAGTGCCCGGTTTGATGAACTTGAAGGGTAAGTCGATGTTCAGTAATTCAACACCTCCTGCGTTTTTGTCCTTATTCTTCACGCTTGCTGCTCCAGTCATCAACAGAGAGCCTACAATAATATCCATACGCTTGTGGGCTGCAAGAAGTACCTGACGATAATCGTCATAGATAAAATCCACGATTTCACGCATGGCTGCTTTCTGGTCTTCCGGTTTGGCGGCATTATACTTATCTATCAAGTCCTGCAAGTCAGACAAACGGTCGATTGAGATTTGATAGCGGTCACCCAAATAGGCAATCTCACCATATCCGGAACCGATATTCCTGCGTTCACGGATAGGCTTTTCGCCATAACGGGAGTTGATGGAACCAGCCATCACGCCAGTAACCTGACCGATGTAGTCTTTAAATACACGAGTAGTAGTCCTACGGAAGCTCAAATACTGCTGCCAATAAATTGTGTCCTTTCTTGTCTTGAGGACACGCTGAATCACTGCATTTACAATGTTCGGGTCATTAAACAATGTATGAATAGTTAGCATCATATATTAGTCCTCCTTTCTTTATTTTGCCATTATACCTGCGTTTTTCAACGCTGTCAATAATCCGTTAAAGTTTTCTACCGACACCGTACCAGATGCATCATTCACTTTGGCTGCCTGCTTTACACCTCCAAGAGCAGAAGGCGTAGCTGCTGTTAAAGTATACTTGTTAGCTTGTGCTGCAACCCCATCCAATTTGGCTTTATCTTCCTTACTCATCAAACCGTCCTGACTAGAAGAAGCCTTAGGAATAGATACGGCTTCTTTTTCTTGTTTGACATCCAAAGCGTTAAACTGGAAGTACGGCATATTCGCCTTGTCAATATCTGCGAAAGGCATTACCAGCTTGGTCGGTTCGATTTCAAACGCACGCATCAAAAGGGAAACCAATACTATGCCATCCTCTACCTGCTTCCTTTCATACAGAGCTGAATTTGCGATAACTTTGGGTGTTGTGCCGTCTGCGGCTGTCGCTTCGTAAAGAACTGTTCCAGCTTCTAGATTTTCTCCAAAGTCTGCCGCTAACGTCAGCTTATCAAAAGCTTTGTCAGCCTTGTCAATAGCGTTGATTGTCGCTCCATGCGCACCGTTACCCAAGTGCATACCTTTGTAAGCCAAAGAACGTTTCTTGATTTTCAATGTGGTATTGGAGCCTGTTGTAAACTTCTCATATACTTCCACACGGATAGCCACTTGGGATGTTTTCTTCACCAAGTCAGCTGCAATCGGTGTGAATGAGGGCAAGTACGAGCCGACAACGAGGTTGGTTGTGTCCAACTTATACGGACCTCTGCGTCTGCGTCCGGTTTCTACGTCGTAGCGTTCTTCCTGCTCAACTTCCGGTTCAAGATTATACTTAAATCCTGCTGCCATAAAATCACTGTTTTTGTTGTTCTACAATTTCTTTAGTGTCGTCTGCAATCATTTTCGCAAACGCCTGAGTTTCATTCTCCAGTTCTTTTTTTGCTGTATCTGGAGGAACTACACCCTTAAAGCCGTCATTCGCAAACTCCTGCTTCAAGTCCTTGAAGTATGCGTCCAAGTCCTCATCGTCCTTAATGGCGCATCGTTTGGCGTAGTTTTCGGGAATACCATACTCCTTTGCCTTTGCCAAAATCTGCTGGCTACGTGTTGCTTGAGCCTTTTCCGTTTCTAACTGTGTTAGCTTATCAGAAAGGTTCTTGTTGGAGTCAATTAAAGCTTGCGCCCATGCAGGCACATCGTCTTTATTCTCTTCCGTTTTGGTGGTTGTGGTAGTCTCGATTGGCTTACCGTCTTTAAGGTTATGCCTCTTTTCGTAGTTGGAAACTGCGGTCTTGGAAGCATCCCCGGCACGGAAATCACCATAGGAATTTAACACGTCCGAAAAGCTGATACCCTCAACAATGGAGTTTACCTTTGTCTCGTCCGTTACACCCTCTGCCTTTTTAGTGGCTATCCGGGTTAAGATAGCAGTGTCCACCCCAGAGAATTTCTGTTGTAGTCCTGCTAAGATTTGTTCTAAGATTGTCATACCGTATGAATTATTAAATTTGAAATTCAATTTGTGGAAGTAAAAATACCACCAATACAAATGATTTGTAAGTATTTGAACTCCTGATTCGTGACCTTCGCATTGATGTCACAAATATGATATAAAAGTAAAAAGTAAGTGGGTGGAAGGGAAATAATTAGATAGGTGATACACGACAATGAAACGATTATCGTAAAATGATATAAAAAAGGCGTGAAACCAAATGGAATCACGCCTAAAATATTCTTCTTATGAACTAATCAGAAACCCAACATCGCAGCTGGAGGTATATTCAGCACTCGACATAGCAACCTCGCAATTTTGAGGGTCGGTTCCGAACGTCCAGAAATATAGTCATTCACACGCGATGGACTTATTCCAATCTCACCAGCAAGTTGCTTTTGGCTCATCCCTTTCTCTTCAAGGGATAGCTCTATCAATTCCGCAACAGTCGGTTTTTCTATCGGATAATGTTCTTTTTCGTATGCTATCACAATATCGGACATAACTGTAAGCTCCACCGCATTCTTATCATTTGAAGGCGTATTGTCATCAACCAATGGCAGAAGTTCCTCCACTCTCGCCAAAGCAAATTCATACTGTTCTTTCGTTACTTTATTCATACTTCTATCTCTTAAATGGTTGAACAATCTATCTTATCGTAATCTTTATGAGTACCAACCCAGCGAATGAAGACGTACCCAATTGTAAACTTAACAACGACAACCAACCGATAGTTGTTGCCTCTGATATTGAATACATAGTGTTGATTGCCTACATAATCAACTGAAAGAAAATCCACTTTAATGTCTGATAGATTCTTCCATTCAGCTTTTTCTGCTATATCATACCAACGTTCCAAAGCTATGCGTGAATCTTCATAACCTTTCGTCTCGTAGAATTCCTTCAATTTTCTATGTGATACAATTCTCATACCTCTTTTATTTAATGCAAAAATATGAATTAATTTTGAATTATAAAATTTTTCCAGAAAATATATTCTATAATATAGAATTTAGCAATAAAAAAAGCGGAACTAAATTAGCTCCGCTCAATAGTACTATAAAAACATGAAGTAATGAATTATCCCTTGGAGTTAGGAGACGCTGCTTTGTTATTCTTTGCCCCTTGTTCCTCCTTGATTTCTGCAAGCTCCTCTTCTACCC
This sequence comes from Parabacteroides distasonis ATCC 8503, assembly GCF_000012845.1. Classification (NCBI taxonomy): domain Bacteria; kingdom Pseudomonadati; phylum Bacteroidota; class Bacteroidia; order Bacteroidales; family Tannerellaceae; genus Parabacteroides; species Parabacteroides distasonis. The sequence continues at coordinate 1,016,716 of NC_009615.1, read as the reverse complement.
TATCAGCATTCCCGGCAAACATGATACCTTCACGGGTTGACCAAATTCCACCACTGACAGCGGAAACGGCAGTAGTCACCTTATCATTCAAATTATCAATCATATATGGAACCAGTTCTGTTTCTATGTCAATGGTCTGCGATGCCTTGCTAAACTCGGTTGGATTGATAGAGCCTAAAGCGGAAACAATGAAATTCACTCTCCGCTGTAAGAACTCACCGATAACCTCACCGTGATTTTCTACCGCCATATGTGCACCCATGAACATAAAACGGAAAGCGGTTCCTGATGCTTTGCCTACCCCCTTCAACGTTTCAAAGGATATTCTTGGAGTGTTTGACATATCATAAGCCATATTGGTGAGTGTTTCTGCTTCAAAACGTACCGTATCCGGAACTTGGTTCCACGTTAGATACTGGGCATCCGCACCTTCACCTGTAAGTTTGACCATTCTATCCTTAACCTTACCCATGAAACCCTCTACATCTCCAATTAGCTTCAGCAGTGGGAAAAAATGGTAGTCTATACAATCAGCATAATTAGATAACAGTTTTTCCAGCCGGACCCGAAAAGTCTTTATCTTCTTGCAATAAGGTTCGGGGCGGTAGGCATAAAGAACTGGTAACTTTCCGAAGCCATGAGCAAAAGGAGTTCTTTCTTCATACCCTTTAGACAAATCCCATTGATAAACCATTTTGTCCGTAATAGTCATAAAGCAGATGACTTCCGAATCATCCATGAGCTTCTTCTTGTACTCACGTGAGAAAGCAATCATTTTACCTTCATCGTTAAAGAACGGGTATAGCTTATCACCTCTGAATGGAGACCATAACACGCTTTTCAGTTTCTTGGTGGGCTTGACCTTCCCCCCGAAAGAAGTCTTTATTTTCTTCCAAAACTTTGCCCAAAACGAATCATCATCGGTAACATACCAATATTCTGCCGCTTCCTGTTCGGAGAGCCAGGCACGGACAATCTTCTTGTTTTGATATTTGATTTTATTAGACTTGAATACAGCCTTTACCGCATCCAGCAGTTTTTTTTCATCATCATCGGTTGGAGTGCAATCCATAGACGGTTCTGTGCCGACCGTGAAAGCTGTTTGAATGTTCACTATATCCTGTTCCAATGGAATGGAGATACGGTTCACCGGTTCAGTCTTATACTTTGCTTCGATTTCATAAGTCTTACCCGTTTTTTCATCGAAGTGTTTCTCAGCTTCTTTTCCAAGAACCTTTCTATCCGGATACTTTTTTTTGTCAACCATGATTTCATGTCGTTCGGGATTCCAATCATCCCAAAGTTTACAACGGTCGGGAAGCTCGGTCTTTCTGCCTTTCTTCAGGTAGCTTATCTTTTGTCCAATGTCGGGCAATGCTAATATTTCTTCGAGTGTCATACGCTATATTATAAATTTCTTATTGCTTCCTCCTTAGACTGATAGAACATAGGAATATTATGAAACCTATCATACCAATCTCTAAATTGCCATTTTGACCACCAATGCCTCTTGATTTGAATAGCCCATCCAAAGACAGGTTCTCCACAAATACAGCCAAAGTGAAACTTCATTATTTTCAATTCCATACAATTTATTTTTAGTGTGTGAATATTCCTGTTAAATCTTTCGGCTTCTGAATCTTACCTAGCAGCTCACCCAATACATAGTAACGGACTGCATCGATTCCGTGATTGTCGTGGTCTTCCGGCTCGTTAATATAGTTTCCGTCTTTATCCTTTGCCCATACATATTTTCTGTACTCTCTTTGTAAGTTATACGAACGTTTAGTGATATACATTTCCATGCCTTGCATCTTGTCAAGACCTGCGTTTACAGAGCCAGCCCCCTTTTCTACAGCATATATCTTAACACCTCCGTTGTGTATCTCTTGAATCAAACGAGGGTCAGCACTGTCGGCAATGACTTTCAAGCCCCAAGGTCTGAGAGATTTAATAATGTCGGAAGAAAGTAAACCGGTCCGGTAATCTATCTCATCCAAATAAAGGGCATTATCAACGATGCCGCATCGAATAGAAGCGGACGGATCGTGTGTATAACCGAAGTCTTGCCCGATAGCCACCTTCTTTGCCCAAGCAGGAAACTCATCGACAATACCCCACTTCTTGAACACAGCACCTTCCGCAACATCAGCCCAGCGACCTATAACGACATGAGCGTATTTCTCCGGGTTGTTCACCTTCATATCCTCGACCTCTTTCAAGAACTCCGGCGAAAGGTTCTCCAAGTTATCAAGATAGGTAGTATGAATGTGAAGCACATTCGGATGTGTGGAAATCTGTACCTGCACTCCGTCAATCTCTACCAGCTTGTGAGTGTTCTCAATATATTTCTTGTAGATGAAGTGATTGGAATCGCAGGGATTCATTATGATAATAATCCGGTTCTGAATCCCTTTCTTACGGATGGAGAGCATTATCTTATCAAACTCTTCTTCATTCGTCCATTCCTCCGCTTCATCACAGACGAAAGTAGTGATGCCTTGAATGGATTTCAGCTTTGCCGTCTGATTCCCCGAAGAAGTCTTGATACCCCGGAACATGATACGGCTCTTAGTCATCTTGTTGACTATATCCGTTTTGGTAGTCTTGAAATACTTGGTCGTTCCATCCAGCTCTATCTTCTCCATCATTTCAGGGATAATGGACATGCCAGCGGAGACCATCGTGTAACGTGTGTAGAGAATCTGATGAACTATCTTCTCTACAGGAGTAAGTTCAAAGGTCAGCCGTTCAATAAAGGTGGAAGCATTGAAAGATTTTCCCGAACCACGTCCACCAGTGATAAGAATTATAAATTTTTCCTTATCCTCGTATAATGGATGGTAAATTTCTTGAGGAACAATCATTTCAATTTATCTTTAATCCATGAATCAATAGAAATACCGTGGTCAATATCAGTTGGAATATCGGCATCTTCATCCTGTTTACGCTCAACCTTTCTCCAGTCTTCATCATGATGGTATAACCAAACGGACATCGCTTGCAGATTCGGTGCCAGTTCACTTTCGCTTACTTGCAATTCTTCTTCACCGGTCAAATTGCCTTCCATGTCACGCAGCTTTTTTACCACAGTGCTTTTCGTTTTAATCCCACCAAGAGCCATAGCAAGGAACTTAGCCCTTACCGTTGCGTTGATTGTCGCACGCCCACGCGCTAAGACTTGAGATAATTTAGGATACTCATTCTTCTTTATGCAAAAAGTCTCTGGTGCTATATCAAGAGCGAAGGCAATTTCCTTGTCAGTGAATCCCTTTTTGGCATACGATTCTACGAGAGAAAGAAAGTCTACGCTTGTATAATCAAACTTAGGCTTTCTTCCTCCCTTACCTTTTCTATTTTGAGATTCACTATTGCTCATATCAATCTACCCGTTCTACTTGTTCATCGAAAACTTCTCCCTTTATGAACTTCATATTCGGTCCATAGCCGAACCGTTCACAGAAAGCTGCTTTTGCTTCATATGTGTCGAAAGAAAGCATCACATAGGCATCCATATCCTCGGCTGTCTTCTGTGCGTTCTCCTTTACCTGCTGCTTGACTTCTTTCATGTGGGCAACCTTCTCTGCACGCTCTAATTGCTTGGCGGCTTTCTCGGCTTCTTTCTGTTCGGTGACAGGTGACATCATATCGGAGAGAGCTTCTGCAATGGAGTTTTCCGCTTCGGTCTGCAACAGATAATCAACGCCAATCATGTTTAGATCGGCATCGGTCAGACCTGCGTCTTTCCAATCAATATCGGGAACAAGCTGTGCAAGGGCATCAAAATCCCATGTACCTTGCGCATTTGGATTGTTCATTAAAATATTTAGTTCCTTCTCCTGCTTTTCGTCCACATCTATGACATCAACACGAATGCGATAGTCATTATCCGGGTATTTCTGCAAATCATCCATGACGGATAAACGCTGATGCCCGCTGACAACGGTCAATCCTGTACGCTTGTTCACGACAATTCCACCGACTAAACCAAACTTCTTAATACCACGCTTTAAGGTCTTACGTGATTCCTCTGATAGCTTTCTCGGATTATAATCAGCGAAGTGAATAGCAGAACGGTTAAGTTCCACCGATTCACTCTTGATATATTTACTTAGTTCCATGCCTATTGCTTTTGTTTATGTTCCCAAAGGATTCTTTCAGCCATCGGGAAAACTTTGTAAATTCTCTGTAAATCCTGTGGATAATTCTTCTCCATCCAAAGCATACAATCAAGATTGAAGCCTACTCCCGAACTGGCTTTCAATGAATATCTAACTGGTTCGGGTAAGTTATGCTGCTTCATGCAAGCAAGGATATCCTTTTGCGTCCAATCAGCCAAAGGATAAACCATACCGTTATTCTCGTAACCGTTTACCTCATACCCTTTCAGCATAAGCCTGCGGTTCATACCATCAGCCTTTTTCATACCTAAGAACGTGTAATAAATTCTGTGAGTAAGCTGCATAGCCTTTACCACATCAGCCAGCTTCAACAGTTTCACTTTCGGATTAGGCACACAATACATACCACCACGGAGGATGTAAGTGAGGTTCCAATGTGGTACTTGCACAAATTCTATCTTCGGATACTTAGCTTTAGTCCAGTTTATCCAACGGTTAATGTGTTCCAAGTCCTTGACGAAGTACATGAACACACAAACAATCCGGTCAAACTTCGGATAGATTAAATCAAGTAGAACAAGCGAATCTTTCCCAAGTGATAAAAATAGCAAAGCCTCATTCGATTTTACCCGAATGAGGTCTATATACCGGTTCGCTCGTTCTACCTTGTTCATAGGTTTTAGCCACCGTTTAATCCCATTGAAACACGTAAATCAGCGTAACGCTGCCTACGTGAACCTAACTGTGTGGCACTTGCTGTACCTCTACGATTGGCAACCAATCTACCACCTGCCCCTGCACCATTCATATTTCTGCGAGGCCCGGCTACTCTGTTAATTCTTCTTGCGACTCTGCTTTCTAATTTTAAAAGTTAAACAAATCAATCTATATGTTTCTCTAATATCTTACCCAAAGTATAATCCATTTGTGCGGCAAGATATTCTTCGCCTTGATGTTCGTAAACAATATCATTACCGTTTTCATCTGTGAGAATTACTGCTTCTGCGTTCTTTACCTCTACAATGATATAAGGACGCTTGCCCGTATATGCACCTGTCAGAAGCTTGATGGCATCATACTTGATAGGCTTTAATTCAGCCTCTCCTTCTTCAGGTAGTTCTGCATCAGCCGGATATTCTTTGCCACCACAGAGGTAAGTGATATACTTCTTAGCGTTAGTTGGTCTGATTTCACGGTATTCGTGAGTTTTCTTGCCTGCTAAGATTTCATCGAAATACTTCTGTTTAATCGAGAGTGTTAAAATATTCATAATCGTGCCATTTTTAATTGAATAACTAAGTAGTTGCGGGTAACGGATTCGAACCGCTGACCTTCACCAAGTCAAAGTGACGAGCTGACCACTGCTCTAACCCGCGATAGCGCCACTAAGGTACAACCATAACCAAAGACACAGAAACATCTTCAATCGTTATTTATGACAATCGATTTATTGTCGTAAACTAAGCCATTTATCCCGTTTTTCTCTGCACGCCTCTAAAGTAGGCGCACAACAAGAAAACAACCCACCATCTTTTGTAAGGTAGTCGTACTGGTACATTCTCACTCTCTTACCTCTCAACTTTGTTGTGTAGGTAGTGTAATTCTCTTTACCGGGTTGGCATACGCTGCAACCGTTTTTGTTTATTGAGTTCATACGCTATTTATTTTGTTTGATATATAGATACTTCATGGTTACAGAAATCGCCTGCACTACACATAACAATGATTCAACTTTGGTAATCGTACCGAAACATTGACCTAAGAGTGCCACAATCATAAGCAGGATGAATATTCTTACATCTGTATTACTCATGGCTATCTATCCTTTATCCACTCTTGTAACCTATCAATATCACCATCTGAAAACTGTTGAACTACTTCTATAATATCATAGTTCTCTATCAGCGTGTTCAGAAATTCATTTGTATCATTAAGGATATTGAATTTCCCACGTTCTACACCGTCTGCAAATCCTTTGTTATAAATATCTTGTTCTGTACCCATAATAATCTATATTTAATATTTCACATTCAATCTTTCTTCACTCGTATAAGCCACTACAAGCCCAGTTTCATCATGCCGTATCGTGACATACTTCTCGCTCCTCTCTATAGTAGAGAAGTTATAAGGGGTTACCAGCTTGCCAAACACTTTGCCTAGTTGCTTCGTCAATGGGGCTTCGGGGCTGATAACTAAAACTAAATCTGCTTTCATTTTTGATTTTTCCATATATTGTAGTCCGAACGAGATTCAAAACACATAAACCCACCATAAACCTTAGCAATTACAGAAGGACTAAATGGACATTCTTTGATTGCCCTATACCTTGTTTCTACTTGTGCAAAATATATTCTCATAATCTGTCGTATGTATTAGGATAATTACGCTTGAAATACTCTCTGTCAATCCAAAAATCAAGAAACATCTTTCTATCAGCTTGATGAAAGCGTTCTTGTACTGTTACACGGATTTTCTTGTCATATTTGGCATATAGTTTACAAATCACATAACCAGCTTCTAATGCCGATTTTAATGTTCTTGGTGTACTCATAATCATTTGTATTATGGTAGCCAGAAAGCTACAGAATTAATATCATAATAACTTTTTCAACTTTCTAACTGCCTCTGCTTTCGATTTAGCCCATACAGCAGGATTTATATCGCCATCTTCGTTTATAATTTCAGCGGCAAGATACCAATATTCAATGCTGTCTTTGTAACCTTCGTCTTTTACATATTTTCTTGCTTCTTTCATTGTATCGAACTCGGCTATAATATTTTTATGTTTACCATAACATACGGCAATTGTAACTACTATGTTGCCTATTATAGATTCCTTTTCGGTACTAATCAGTTCTCCATTCTGCTCAATCCATAACATTGCATCTTGACCATTCCAAGAAAAATCAAACGCTTTGTTTATGGGGTTATACCTGCCCTCTAAAATCGTTCCTTCTTTCAATCCTCGAATTTCAGCCAAACACCAATATCCAAAATCTGTGATAATCTTTACCCGCGCTTTTGCATTGATCGATTTATTCATATTGATTCTGCGTTATGCAGGGCTTTCGCCCTGCTGGTTAATTATTTAATATCGTAATCTCTTTGTTGCCTATCTCTGTATCTACATTCAAAACCTCATATTTTTGAGCCTTGTAGTTGTAAACGACCTCACAAGTATTGAAACCTCTACCATCTTCTCTTTGGTCACATACAGTATCTATATGCTGATACATTTTATTGCCTAACATGAAGTTTATTTTGCCTAATGTACAGAAGTAGAATGCTACTGCATACTTCAATGTATTCTTTTCATCAATCTTCTTTGTTGCCATGATCGTATATGTTTTATTTGTTATTACTTCGTTTCTGATGATGCAAAGATAGTATCATTTATAATACAAAATACTATTTATACGTTAACAAATCATAATTTAGAGTATTATTTATAATACATAATAATAAATAAGTATTTTTGCATCATGGAAGCAAAAGGAGTAATACACTTAGAAATTAAGGCTACCGGATTGCATAGGTATTTCGGTTCGCCATCGGCTATGTATGATAATTATACAAGCCAAGAACTCGGAATAGCCCGACAGTCACTTCTGAACTACTGGCAAAAGACAGAAGAACCTTATGAGAATGCTATTTGCATAATTAGGAAGGGGGAGTTAGAGCGAAAAAAGAAACCAATCATAAAGAAAGGAGAATAAAATCATGGGAAAGAAACTTATCGTAACTGCAAAATATGATACTTTAGAATATCAAGCAGAAGCAAGTCCATACAATCCAAGCGCACATGAAGAACAATATAATTCTTGCGTAAAGGATATTAACAAGCAAATAGATAAAGCCAACAAGTCTGAAATGAAGCCGGCATTTACATTTTCACATAAAATAAAATAACGATAAACAAAGGCGCACCCAAAACGATGCGCCTACTTTTGTCAATTAGTTCTCGATTTTATATCAGAGCCTCACGGCTGGAATATCAGAATCTGACAGCTTCCATTCTTTTGAGGATATTATTATACCCCTCTTGGATTATAGCCTTTTGCTTTTCGGAAGCTGTAACGATCTTTCCTTTGTATTTTCGCATAACGGACTCGTTCAATCCAATTTCCTTTGCGAACTTGCTGGCATTAATGAAAGGGAATGCCTCGAAGAATCCACTCAAATCATAAATATACGAAACAGAATAGCCAGACTTATACCACACAGGAAACTCCCCATGCTTCTCGCTATAATATTCGGCTTGTTCCTCAAGTATGGATATGAAGTCATTCTTTGCTTCCTGTTCCGTAAGCCCGAAGCCATACGCACCATTCACATCTTCCGAATAAATAGAAATACCTCCATCATTCGCCTTTTCGATAATCGCCTTAATCTTCTTCATAATCGTGCCATTTTTAATTTCGTCAATTAAAGCACCCACCAAAGTGGGTGCAGTCCTTTTACTTCTTTAACCCCGCCTTTTTCATCATACTATCAAGAGTACCGTTTGGAATCTCTTTTGCCGGATGCCTACCGACAGGGATAAAGTAGTCAAAGTCGGGATGAACATATTTGTAATGGTTCGTCCCCTTTTTGATTGTCCAGCCTGCTGATTCAATCAATTTGTAAAACTCTGAATACTTCATAAAATCAAAGAACTTTTTAATTGACGCCACAAATATAACGTTTTTGTTACAACCACAAAAGTAACCACAAAGAAAACAGTAACATATTTGTTACTTTTAACAATTAACGAAGCCGGCCTACTTCTCTGGCTTTATCCTTTCCATCATCTCCCCATATATCCAATCCACATCCTGCCGGAAATACTTATACAACTGATAAGAAAAAACAAGATTATTACGGTTATCGGATATGGCCGTCTGCGCACTAACGCCTAAGACCTCCGCTAATTTATTCCGAAGACCGTTTTTCATCTTCCCGCCGGCGAGAGTGCTTGGAGAGTACAAAAACAGGATGATAAAAATAAATTTCTTTCTTTGGGTAACATTCCCCAACCTAAACATTTCCTTTTGAGAAATAATCTCTTGGAACCACCCATATAACGTTTCTATCATATTAAGGTCGGTCAATGTAGGTTCTGTTAATTCCTTCTCTCTTTCTGACAACTTTGATTTCTGCTCTCTGATGGATTTTATTTCCGCAATTTCTGAAAACATGGCACGATTATTTAAAAGTAAATATTTATATTTGCACTAAATAATCGTGTGGAGAGGTGACGTTACTGGTTGTTCGGGGCGTTGCCTCTTGTGTTTTTAGAATGGAAGATCATCTTTTGGTTGCTCAGGTTGATAGAGTGCCGATTGTGGACTGGCTTCTTGCTGAGCAGGTCTACTTCCCAATAATTCCAGCTTATCAACAAATATTTCTGTCACATACCGCTTTGATCCCATTCTATCCTCATACAGCCGGGTCTTGATCTTACCCTCGATATAGATTTGAGAACCCTTCCTAACATACTTTTCTACGACCTCGGCCAGACCTTTCCAAAAGACAAGGTTATGCCATTCCGTGCGGTCCGGAACTTGGGTCCCGTTTTGAAGGGTATAACCCTTCTCCGTGGTAGCAAGCGATAGATTGGCGACCTTTGTCCCGGCAACATCTTTCACTTCAGGATCCTTGCCGGTATAACCGAGAAGGATTACTTTATTTATGCTCATTCTTCATTCTTTTTTTGTTTTGCAAATTCTATAACATATTCAACGCCGGCATGAAATCCTTTCTTATAGCCATCTTTGTATTGGTTATTTGAGATTCCATAGTAGTACGCTGATCCGATACACAGGGTAAGCCCTATGGCGGTCAATACAATTCCTAATCCGAAATATGGATAAGTAATGTCTATACGAAATGGTTTGAGCTGAATAGATATTCCAGATGTCATGACAAATAGCATCAAAAGCGATATTATCGCCCATATTAAAGCCTTAATCATTTCGTGCCTCCTTTCAGTAGTTCTGGGTTGTCATACACTGAGCCTATAACACTTCCTTGGCACACCTCAAAGTCTAGCAGTCCACATGGATTAACCCCATCTAGGGATATGCACCATCCTGTATGTTCATAAATATCAATTACTTTTAGAAACTCTCTTTTCTCTTCATATTTCCATGTTGAGAATATAACGGCATAAATACGTCCGCTTGGAGCTTTTATTAAATCCCCCTCGTAAATCTCCTTTCCGCTCTTGTCTTTTAGGCCAGTGTACTGGCCTACGGTATTGTGATTTACGTCATAATATTCATATTCGATTCTTTCCAATTCTAAATTTGAATCGAATATTTCCTTTTTTGCAATAATTTGAGTTATGTTCGACTGCAATAAATCTCCAAATACCCATTCATTATCAAAACACTTCCCTCTGAATTTAATCTCTCTCATTTTGTACTCATTTCTTTAAAATATCCTTACAAGCTCTACTATCGCACATTGTCGGTTTTTGATGGAAGGCGCACCAAGCCTCTCCGTTTGTGTCTTCATCCTCGATAAGTCGGCAATCGCCGCATTTATCTGTTAGGAATTTCTTATTCAAGTGCCCTTCTCTGATAAGCCATTCGATAGCGTCAACCATATTGTCCATCAGATTCTCTTTGTCGAAGGATTTTGCGCAATTGTAAGTATTGTCACCTTCCCCGTCCTTGATCCAGTCCGATGCGTACATTAACTCAACGAAATTTCCGGATAGGTAATAAACCATCCCGTCAATATCATCTTGGTATGATTTAGGCATCATGTCTATCAGCTTGGATAGAGACCAAGCCGGGAATGCCATATCTTGACCCACGTGCCCTTCAATCCTTCTATATTCAAATGCGACCGGCAATTCAAACTCATCCAAATACATGTCTGCCGTATCCGGTCTCACCCCGGCCTCTAATAGGCGTGATGATTGTTTTTTATTCGTGCAAATTTGTGTGTTCATCTTTATTCCTAACTTAATTTATAAATAGATGCTACATGATGGGAAAAATCACCATCTCCATACGCGGTTATCTCGTACTTATCTCCGTCCATATCGACTATACATTGATTGCGATCTCGTTCTATGACTTCATAATCATCTGGCAATTCGTTTTCTAAAAAGTCATCCATGGAATCGGTGTTTGTAAAAAGACAGTAATCGGTTTGCCAATTGTAGTATTGCAGCAAACCATCTGAAATCATACTTTTAGTCAACATACTTTATCCTCCTATTGTATTTCCAAGCCCTATAAAACCACTTAATAAAGTTAACCCAGCATTTCGGTGTCATTAGAAACTTTCTCACCGCATAGAAGGGTAGTATTGTCTCCATTGCGACATAGTACTTACCCCATATATAACGGTGACGTGTACATTTCTCCGCTATCTTCCTTTGCTTTTTGTCTATCCATCCATGATAATGAAAGGCTATAAAATTATCATGGAACCAGACCTCAATAACGGTGTTCTCTCCGTTATCATTGGTTTGCCTGACGTTCATTCCCCAACTCATATAATCATTGATTGTTAAAATATTCCTTACATTTAAAACCTTTTCTCGGAGGGGATGGTTACCTAGCTTGGATAACTACCGCATAGTGCAATATCTTTGTTCATGGTTACCAGTCCTCCAAATCTTCCCTTGTATAGGAATCGTTTGTGTCATCTTCATCGATATAACTATCACAATAGTCCAATAGGTTGTACGAATTCTTACCGTGTAGGCACTCGTTCCTGAGCGCACAATTCATACAGCACTATTCATCGCTTATTCTCATCATCTTATCCCTCCTGTAATATAACATCCCCATCCTTATCCGTGAACACGTCCACTAAATCGTAGTAATATTCCTTATCCGACGTGCGGATCATTACCTCCGCTTCCGGGTCTTGCTCTTGGAGAAGAGCGATTAGTTCTTTATTTCTCATATCAAAACAATGTTTTCTCAATCTCGTAATTGTAAACCAAAACCTCCGTACTCTCCCTTATCCGAGAGTGAACGGCCGTATGAGTGGTGACTTTTACTTCCTTATGGTTCCATTTGTTTTCATTGACAAAGGAGCGTAAGGTGTCAGTCCAGTAATTGCTGAGAATGAATTTACCATTGATCCGAGACAAAAGATCTAGCAGATCCGCAAGGTCATTCTCCCCATAACCATAATAATGACCTTGAACCGCCCCGGGATAAGGAGGATCAAGGTAAAATAACGTATCAACGCTATCCCTGTTCTTGATAACTTTCAACGCGTCCCTACAGGAAATCTGCACCTCTGATAGGCGATCGTACAATTTATCGTTGAACTCCTCACGCTTATTCCTGAAAACCTTCCCGAAGTGTGTCCCGGCGGTACCGTTACAGAATTTCCATCCTCCATACAAGCTACCAGAATGGCACTCATTTGCCATGATCCATACGGCCCAAGCCTTGTCTACATCCGAGACCTCAGATCGTCCTCGATAAATGTTCCTAGCCCTAATGTAGTCAGACTCGGAGTGTAGCGATAATCGGATTCTCTCACGTAACTCCTTAAATTTGGATGCGGACTGGCAGACCTTGAAAAAGTTTATCAACAAGTCGTTCTTGTCATTGATCACTTCTATCCCTGCTTTAGGCTTCGCAAAAAATACCGCTCCTCCTCCAAAGAATGGCTCGCAATATATCTTATGCCTAGGCATCATTGATACAATGCGTTCGGACAAGTTTTGCTTGCCTCCATAATATGTGATTGGTGTTCTCATATAATTTTATATTCTTTCTTTGCTCTCATCATAGATGAATGCAGTTTTCAACTATGATGAAAGGTTGATGTTTCTATCGCCTTGAATATCTCAAATGCTACTTGTGGGACGATGGCGTTTCCGTAGGCTTTTATGGATTCTTGTCTCCATTTTGTGAAAGGAATGGCAAGGTAGTCCACATCAAAGGGTAACCCATCATTTCTTCGACAAACAGGGGGTTGAGTTGGGAAGTCTTTCCATAGTTCTGCTGACAATGCTGGCCAATCATTACTGGTATATTGCATAAGGCATCGTCTCTTCTTGTCGGATTCGGCAAAAGCCCTGATACAGCAAGATCGTTCAACTCCATTGTCCAGCCTTGCGATATTTTCCTCCTCGATCTCCCGTCCGTTATTTTTGAGCCATGTTTGTAGCTTCTCGCCGTAGGTGTCGGTAACATCTTTTCGTAGGCCGCCTCCGGTAATCCCTGTTGTTTGCTGTTCGGACCCCTTCGCTTGAAATCTTGGGCTGTCGGTGTCGGATATAACATATGCTTCACCGCTCCCTCCAAACCTAGACGGCTGCTCGTGCCGTTCTGGTTCCTTATCCTGATCGTATTGTTCCTTGTCACGAATATCTCTCCTTTCCCCGAATTGAAGCCCTCTTGAGCAGTTGGGGTGGGAAGTAGTCCAAATGCCGCTCCCGATGAAAGATTGTTCAATTTCTTTCCCGTACGATCCTTGAGTCGTTCCGCCGCCTTCATGGGATGCTCCACGATCTCCATCGCCCTCGGAGTGGGCAATAAACCATACCCTGTCCCTCTTGTGCGGCGCTCCGACACCGCAAGCTGGAATAAGAATCGGCTGGACGGAATATCCCTCACGTTCAAGATCTCGGCAGACGGTTTCGATAACGTACTCTTGTTCGAGTATTGTTTCCTTGTCAGCCTTTTCAAACAAAGAGGCTTGACTTTCCACCGTAACCTCACTGCCGGGTTGTACCATGCTGGTGATTCCAGCAACGTTCTCACCAATGACCCAAGCGGGTCGTATCTCCCGTATTGCCCGAAGCATTTCCGGCCAGAGGTAACGGTCATCTTCCGCTCCCCTTCGCTTTCCTGCCGTTGAAAATGGCTGACAAGGGAACCCTCCTGTGAGTACGTCAACCTTCCCTCTCCACGGAGTGAAATCAGTTCTTGTAATATCGTCATATTGAATGCTTTTTGGGAAATGAAACCTCAGTACCTTTTGGCACCACTCGTTAATCTCGCAATGGAACAGGTTCTCCCATCCCATCCATTCGGCGGCAAGGTCAAAACCGCCCACGCCAGAAAATAATGATCCATGTGTCATGTCTCTCTCGTTTTAGCAAAAACTACGCTTTCATGGTCCGGCCTCAGATGGGCCATGCAAGCCTTGCTGTATTCGCAGTGTCCGATCTGCAACGCTTACAATCGTGCCAATAGGCACTATTCTTAATTTTTCTACTGTTTTCATTTTTTTAGCTTGATTATTCTGATTCCATAATCTTTTTCAGAAACTCCAAATGATCCGGAAACGGGACGGAGTTCTTACCTTGCTTCTCGTATCTTTCTTCTCGTTGTCTTTCCTGTTCTTCCCGGTCGTATTTCTCCAGTTGCCTTTTTCTGTATGCTTTGAACTCTATTAAAGCAGACATGATTACCATAGGATCCACAACACCGTAAAAGGTACCATATTCGCCAGCTTTCAACTTGAAGAAAAAAAGCAACAATTCGGAAGCTTTCAAGTAATAGTATTCCACACGTATCATCACGGAAAGCTCCAAGACCTGTTGGAATGTAGGCTTCTCCTTTACACCGGCAAACTTGTACAAGTCCATCAGTTGAGCAATTATCCAAGTATTCACCTGTTCATCCGGATAGGTTTCTCCGAGCAAAGCCAATGAAGGCGCATTACCTTTGAACGAACGTTCCACATTTTGAGCACATACAACCTGTAATGAAGGATTGAACTTTTTAGCGAAACTTTCACCGTCCCCGTACCTATTTACTACTAACCATGCCTTTTCCGAAAGCTTTTGCGGCATATTCGAGGATTTCACGGTCTGTTTGTTCTTCTCGTGATTTTGCCCTGTTTGGAATTGCCGGATCGTTTCTGCTATTCTTGTTGTCATAATTACCTGATATTACTTTCTCAAAATTCGTTGGTTTGATAAGCCAATCGAAAGATGCTGTCCAGCCTTTTTTGTTCTGCCCTTTCAGGAAATCGCTTTGGTATGCCTTACGAATCATGTCGGCAAACGTCTTTTTGCCGTAAGATTTTATACGTGCGTTAATCATCCCTTTACGGCTATCAGAAAGCGGAGTCCTGACCGTACCAAATACACCTTTTGTTTCTTCATTGAAGAATTTGACAAGTTCGGAGTAATCGATATGTTCGGTGTGGGGCTGCGAAGTCCCACATACAAGAGATTCGTCAGAATCTCCTATATTTTTCTCTTTATTTTCTTTATTCTTCTTTGTGTTATCGCTGTGTTGTAGTTGTGTTATTTGCTGTGTTACAACCTGTGTTACAAACTCTTTTATTCTATTATAATCCAATACGTTAGATGTGTTATCTTGTGTGTTATTTGCTGTGTTATTGATATTATAATCATCATATTTCACTAATGTTATAACGGTCATGCCCTGTGAGTTATCAGTAGTGACCATTCCCTTTTTTATCAACTTTTCAATAAAGCTCCTAACTTTTTGTTCTCCCCACCTCCAACGTTTAGACAGGAAGCGCACAGATGCCGGATATTGTCCTCTTCCGTATGTTATTTCTCTACCTCCGATACTGGCTGTAAGCCGCGTTGCATCAAATCGTGCACTCTGAATCAAATCGAGCCACGCTTCGCACTCGCTAAAAGTCCGGGCTGCTTCCCACATTTCATTAGAGAAAAACTTACGTGAGAGCATTATGAATCCTTTATCCATATCACTCCTTTATATAAATAGCCTTTGAATTTAACGTCTTTGTAATCCCTATTTTACCAGATAGAAAAAGATTATTCAACTCTTTTCTTGTTTCCGTATGGATTGCATTCATCAACTCTACCTCCGGCACATGATCCGGTGTTATCTTTTCAGATCGCCTTTTTTTCTGGAGACAATCAATAATGCTTAGTATATCCATAAACTAAAATCTTACGTTTGTCAATTGCCGTCCTTTCGAAAATACCGCCCACTTACCATTGCCGGAATCTTTCAAATACAAATCAGCTACTTTTCCAAAACGATTGATATTACCGCATAGATCAACAAACCATGCCGTCTTTCCTTTGTATGGACGGATGCAACGGCCTACAATCTGGTAATACATCGCAAGCGACATGGTAGGTCTGGCCATCACAACCGTATCAAGCTCTGGGTAGTCAAAGCCGGTGGTGAGTACTCCAACATTGGCAACAACAGGTATTTCACCGGTCTTGAACATTTCGAGTATTCTTTCACGTTCTTTCTTTGGAGTATCGCCGGAAACAATAACACAACCGGGTATCGACCAAGTTAGTCGTTCTGCTTCTTTCAAGAACCGGGTAAAGACTAAAATACCATTCCTCTTACCTCCTGCTTTCGGATTCATCAATCTTTGGACGATATGAACGATGTAACTATAAAAGTCAATCCGTTCATATTCCCTTTGAACGGATTTATCTGTGAAGTCCGCACCAGTGGTATTTATCTTCAAATTGAGTTCATTCCATCCAGTAGGATTCATAGAATAGTAGTTTACCTTTGAAAGATAACCCATATCAAGCAAGGTCGAGACCTGCACATGATAGATTACATCCTTGAATATAGCCGGACGTGTTCGGGTAATGAATTTCAGCATAGAACCAAACTCTTGCGAACTACTTAATCGATATGGCGTTGCCGTTAAACCAAGAACCTTGCATTTGAGAAGTTCTAAGAATGTCTTATACATTCCTTCTTTAGGATTTACCAAGTGACACTCATCTATAATGATAGACTGGAAATGAGAAAACAAATCCGGATGATTTATTACACTACCGATCGTGGCGAATGTGATCCTTGATATTTCTTTTCTTCCAAAAGAAGCTGAATATATCGAACAATCTAAGATGCCATAAGAACATAGCTTCTTGAAATTTTGCTCGAGTATTTCCTTGCTGGGCTGAAACACTAAGGTGTGCCCGTCAAGCCTTGCAGCAATGTCGGCTATAATAAGTGACTTCCCTGATCCTGTAGGAAGAACCATGATAGCATTCGTCTTCTTCGCCTTGTTGTTAAAGAAGGAAACAGCTGCATCAGAGGCTTTCTGTTGATAATCTCGCAATACATAACTCATAATCCTCTCTCCTTTTTAAGCTTCTTATTAAGCGCCTTGTAATACTTGATTAATTGCTCGTACTCAAAATCGGTAAACTTCCGGCTAATACCCTGCTTTGCTTCGAGTAGGACAACTCTCTGTTCACCATACTTGGCAATCAATCCTTTGCGGTAATTCTGAATATTACCCTCCATGAAGCGGTTACAGTGCCGACATTGAGCGTTACAGTTCATTTCATCGAAACGGGTACTCATATGCTGTCGATTTATGTAATGCCCGTTATCTGCCTGCTCAAACGGTTTAATCTGTCCACATGAGATACATTTAAAATATCCGTTCGGCATACAATCACGAAGCCGGATGAAAAGGGAAAACTCCTTGTCGAGTTTCGCTTTCAGATCCGGCTTCTTCTTAACTGTCACCCCTGCTTTATCAAACAGGGACAAAGGCTTATCTTTCTTTTTAGTCTTTCGTTTTATGTAATACATAATCAGTCATAATTATAATTATCAAAATCATCCGACTCATAATCCGGCATATCATTACCAAAATCCATTATCATCCCCCCTCTCTTTGTGATTTATCAAGCATAACCCAATCCACGTTAGATCCATAATACCCCAAATGGCAGCGACTATTATTAATAGTCGCTGACCAGTTATTCAAAGATTCTATATTCATGGTGATATAATTTAGTTTCAAAGAAAACCCCGAGGCGTATTCCCCGGGGTACATACAAAGTCAATCATGCAGTTAAAAGTGCTGCTCACTTCCATATCATACCTCCTGTACCAATTTCGCATTACCTTTCAGATAGAGTCAATGGCTAACCGATGCCGTGCGGAAAAACATCTGCGCTATCTTCACTCTACTTTCAATACTTTTATAGGAGGTTTCTCTCTAAAGGGTTTGTGGACGGTACCGGTATCGAACCGATCTCTTTACGTCATGCGCACTCCGTAATGTTTCATCCCAGACTACTGACCGCCCATGTGCCGGGGCTTTCACCCGGCTATTTGCGATTGCTACACAAACTTTCCGTCTCATGGCAGTAATTGTTTCCGGATAACCGATCAAGGCATATCAAGATAAACCTATTTACCAGAATAAGCCATTGAAAATTCACGAGGAATAAACCGTCCTACCGATATAGGCTTTGCAACCTCAATCATAGTATGAATCTCTTTCTTTTCAAACGGATTTCCCTTTTCTTTAGCTTCTTGCTCATGTTCATCCTGCTTCTTTTTGAGATAAGAAGTAATCAACATCATTGCCCGATCAACATTGTAAGTGTGGACAACAAATGTCGCTGAACGTTCATCCTCGTCAAATAGAATTTTTGTTTCTATCTGGTAAAACTTCCGATCACAATTCTTCGGTTCTTCCTCTTCATCAACGTCCGGCTTGTCATCAGGATCATTATCGGGAAAATCCAAAGGCAAAGTATCGATCTTCTTTTCTTTTAATGTGTCAGTAAGGATTACACAGGAATCAAACTCTTTAACCATGTTAATAATGAAGCCTGCCGTAAAGTTCAGTTCAATATAATCCTTTAAGAGAAGAAGTGCAGAATCTACACTGGTTGCATAAAACAGGAATTTACACTTTTTGCTATCAATAGTGGCCTGAGCGATATAAGGCTGTAAGTAGTCATTTACCAGCTCAACAGCCAAACGTTTTTGATTACTTACCTCAATATCCTTTGTTATATCACCAGACTCATAACAGAATCGGATTTGAGCAAGAACATCCTGATCTATCAATGTTCCTCTCTGAAACAGTAATTCATTACGCTCAATTGATACAACCTCGCTAGTATCTTCATCAATAAAGTCCTCTGTCCATGTTTTTAGGACTCGTTGAGCAAGGTATTTATTGAGCATCTTTTGGGGATCAGATGTAAAATACCTTATTTCGTTATTCTTTGTCTCTATCATGCTATACCGGTTTAATAGATTCCTCACTATGAATAATCATCCCCTTCTTAGAGACTTCTCCCTTAGCGGTTATAGGGAATGTTTTCAAACATCCCCAATCAGCAGACATTTCTACGCCTACACACTCTTTATCATTAAAATAAAAATGCTGGCCTTCTTTGAGATTATGTGTCTCGTAAAAATCAGCGATCATTTCTTCTCCTACCAGCTGTCGCAGATCCCGAATCTCCTGTTGTTTTTGGGAGATCAAAACTTTCATTTGTTCGATTTTCTCTTTTCGTATCATATAAATTCTTGATTGCGTTGAATTTCTTGTTGTGCATATATCAACATTTGATGTTCATTGGCGGCCGGCAAATAGATACCAGCTATTGATGCGCTCCAATTACGGAAACGGTCAATAGAAAGAGTCATTTCACCCGTTGTCAGTTCAGCAGAGCTACGCAAATAAGTTACTTCTTTACCTTTTTTGTTCACCGTCTTGCGTTCAAACAAATCACGGTTGCAAGTCCTCTTATAGAAGTCAATTTTTGCTTCATCGAGGCTGCAACCGTATTCACTGCCAAAGTACCCTAAAAGAAGATGTAAATAAGAGTTCTGAGCGAGCGTGCGATTAGGTAATTTCTTTTTTACTTCAACTACCGCACGCTCTTTGAACAATTTGTTTACATACTCTTTAAACTTGGGTATTTGGTATTCATTTTTGAGGTCATAGATCATATATTACAATCTCCACATATATCAACAATGGTATCAAACTCTTCTCGTGAATATTCAAAATCATTGATGAATACTACTTCTTTTCCTATTTCATCAAGATAAACACCATCATCCATTTCCAAAGATTTTAGTATCGGTTATAAGTGCTCTGTTTTCTTCCAAGAACCGGATAAACTCCTCACAATGATTAGTAAGAATAGGAATATCACGTTCAGGATTGAAAACGTATGTTTCTGTATAGGTATCTACCACATAGCCGCCTTTGTTGAACTCTACAATGTTATACTCAAATGTCCGTACATCAGAACCGTTCTTCATTAAAGCGTATGGATATACTAAATGCTGGTGGTGATCTTTGAACTTTCCCACGGTATAACTACCGGTTGTTTTGATGTCGTGAACACTGGTAGGCATCAGTTCGTCAATCAGACCGTAAACCAATACATTGCCGTATGCAGTCGGAAGGATTGCCTCTACACGTTGCTGCGTCAACGCCCCTTTGTAGTAATTTGCGAACTCACGACAAAGGGATATAGGAAAGACAAATGAACGATTGTTATAAACGGCTTTCAAGGCTATAACCTTTTGCTCGCCATTCCCTATATCAGAATATATCTTTTCTACCTGCACCGTTTCAGATTTCCGGTTCTCAATCATACAGTCAATGACCTCATTAAAAGCCGTACCCTTGTCGGCAGCTTCGCTGTCAAACGGTTTACGGTTAATACGGTCTATCAGTTCTTGGAACTGCTTCTGCTGAAACTCTTCTTCTGTACAAGGCGGATTCTCACTCCACCCATAATAACGCTCATATATGACATCGCTATTAAGGTAATTGAAGTAAGAATCCAATAATGTAGCATATATCTTATACTTAGGCTGCATCTGAATAAGTTTTAGTCTTTTTGTTAAAAATCAGTCCTAATTCTTTCGCCTTAGCTGCCAACATCATTGAGGCTTTCATCTTTGAACTTCCCACATGGTTGAAATCATCAATATGGGCGATAAAGTCATTCGCTGAAGCTGCGTCGGCAACTAATTCTAAACAGCCTGTTATATCAGATAGCACTTTGTTATATGCTTCTTGTTCAGCCTTTTTTGATTGCAACATAGTAAGATATGGAGCAATAATCCGAGTAGAGATAAAATCATTCTTGGTCGTCGGATTGCCGTTTTTGTCAAGGATGGTAGGTACTTCCATCACTGAAGGCAAGTTACAAGTATTCTTTCCGTCATTCCTTGATGTCGGATCGAAAGTAATAGTACGTCTCTGCACTCCTCTCTCACTCTTCATTTCCAAGTAACCTAACAAATCAAGTTCGGTGACGATGGAGTTGTAGGACTTCTCACGTAAGGCAGGAATAAACACCGTATCATCACCCTCTTTTCTTGTGTCACGATGGGCAACAAAAATGATATGTTTCCTCAGACTTGATAGTGTTCTTGTCATCCAAGAAAATTCAGCATTGATACCGCCCCAATCTCGAATAGATGGCTGCCTGGTTCCACATTTATAAGTGATGATAAAATCCATCATCTTACCAATGGTATCAACCACAATAGTCTGATAAACAGACAAATCTTCTTGCAAAACCAGCTGAACATCATTCCAAGAAGTGACCTGCACAGTGTCAATATTCTCCAAATGAGCCATATTCATACGCTTAACACCATTGTCAAAATCCAACAACAGAGGCTTTGGTGCACTCAAAGCTACTGTGCTCTTACCCATACCTGCTTGACCGTAAATCATCATCTTTACGTTTGTTGGAATATTCAATTCCGTTGATTTTCTGATTAAACTCATGATTGTTATATTTTTAGTTAGTAATTATATTAGAGACTTCAATAAAGGATCTATACCATCCTTCAATTCTTTAAGTTTCTTCAGCGAATAAACTTTAGGACTATTCCTATGTACACCAGCCCTTTTCCAAGTCAATGCTCCTGTAGCGCACTGATGAGCCAACCACCTTCTACCAAATCCAAGTCGTATGGCTTGCGTTTCCGTAATCTCATCAATGACCGGATCCTTGGAGATCGCATATTCGCTAACCGCTTCCTTCGCAGCTGCTTTTATTATATTCTGTAATTGCCAAACATCAATTTCCATAAAGAAATGGTATATCTCGCCCTCTCGCTCTTACACGGACACGGGCGATAAGTTCTACATTCGCGTTAAAACGGATTCGGACTCTTTGCCGTCTCATGTCAAAATGACTATCTAAACAAAGGATTATCAAAAGGACACTAGCAACCGCCGATTTCATGGTAGGCGAAAAGTCCAGTGTCAACCGGATCCCAGATATCCTTTCAGCCAATTTTAGTGCTAGCTCTCTCCCATTCCGAACACCCAAAATTAAAAATGCCGTTTGAAGCTGGTTATTTATCGTACTTACTGCACGATGCTTCAATACGGCAATCTCCTTTTTTTCATACCCTGCTGCGTACATTTGTGCTGTAATGTCACATTCGGGCGTTAGCTCGGTGAATACTTTCATAATCGTGTGTATTTAAAGTTTGAATCAGGAATCTCTAAATACTGTAACAGTCCCTTTCGGTACATTAGTTTCCGATCTCCACTTATATCCATTTTTGTACCCTTGCGCATTAAGCAAGGAAACATTGTTGCGTACCGTACAGACTTTATCGATAGGGAACTCTACTTTCTTCCCTTTCTTTAAATCGCGCATACGAGGCATAATTTCTACTTTTTTCTCCATAATCTAATTACATTAATTGATTGTGGGCAGTGTCGGAATCGAACCGACCTCAATTATATTAATTGGGTGCGCACCACTAAGCACTAACCGATATGCTAACCGCCCATGTGCCGGGGCTTTCACCCGACTGCTTTTGACAACCTAAACACAAACGAATTAAACAACTTCAAAGAAAGCTTTTGCGGCTGCTAATTTCTTCTCTGCCAATATGCGAGCATCCTCCTCTCTATTTTTCCAACCTTTATACACATCAAGGTCTTTTTGCAGACCTTCAATTTCCTTATTAAGAGAATATACCAATTCAACCAGTTCTTCCCTCGTCATTTCTTCAAGATTTTTTGTTTCCATGTCTTATTATTTCAATGCTGTTATTAAATCAAGTTTGTATGCAGAATAAGTGAATACTACGACACCTACAATATTAGGAACGAACGTAGCGGACTCTGATGCCATTAGGATAAAGCCAGCGAACAGGGCTATCCCGTAAATAGTCTTTTTCATAAGCGTTAATATTTAATTGTGCCCTCTGATGGATTCGATCCACGGCATCACGCCTTTTCAGAGGGTTTTCTTAACTTTACGGCGCAAAACATAAAAAATTAAGAAGTATGAAATCAGAAAGGTATCTGAGCTTGGCTAAAGGCATACGTTCTAAAGTCGAAGATTTACTAGACGAGTATAACTCCTTTGAACCATCAGTAAACAACATGCTCTTTGATGGGCAACCGTTGTATGAGCAAGCTATAAAGTTTACACACTTGGTTTATTCATTTGATCCAAATCTGCCTTTAAATAGAGAGTTGGTAGATCTGCCAAATAAATGCAAAGGGTATATAATTAAAACGTTGCCGCCAGAAAACGATGTCTTTAAAAATTTCTTGTTCCTTTTGAAATGCTTTATTGACTATCTGGAGACTTTTCATGATTGACTTTATCTCCGCGTAAAAGGTTCAAGTAAGAAGTAACCGCTTTCTCAGCATCGTCTTTTATGCACTCCAAATTTTTCAGGCAACTGATCGGCAAATCTTCCACGTGTATGGATATTGTCAATTGGTTGCCTTTTTCTTGTTGTTTTAGTCCAATGTTGTAATTCATGTGCTATGATATTTTAATTATCTTTTCTTCTTGCTTATTTGTCCCCGGCAACCGATCCGATCGGCAGCATCGCACTTTCAGAACCGGGTATATTTTGAAAAGGGATAGCGGTTAACCAACGTCTGATCGTAACACCACAAGGATACATACCCCTTTGATAATTTCTTTTTATAATGTACCCCAGTAGGTCACGGCCTAAAAGCTATCTACGCTTATACATTATTATATATTATCCTTTCGTTTCAACCCCATTTCTGCGGGTACTAAGGTGTAAGTAAGAGAAAGAACCATCAGAAGTGACCGGGTGAGATATGCCCTACGCCCACCCGACCGGGCTTTAGTAAGCCGTTATGAAGTTTTCTACCTTGAAGCTTCTGAATCCATTCGCATCTACATCGAAGTAGCGGACAGTTTTGTAGTTTTCTGATCCAGTTCCTTTTATTAGGCCCTGAACATCTTTGAGAGTACCCTTAGCACGGCGAAGCGATCCATCTGCCTTTTCATAAGCGAACGTTACAATACCTCTGTGCATTTGCTTTGTCAACCGGTATAAAGCCCATGCGCGAGAAAGACATACAGCGAATGCTTTACCGGTTGTTCTCATTAGCTCATAAGCCATACAGAATACTTTGTGTCTAAAATTTGAAATTTTCATAATCGTGTGTATATTAAAGTAGTCCAAAGACTATCGGTTAAAACTTGATACAATGTGGTGAAACTTTGCTTTATCCACCCCTCTAAATGAGGCTTCATTAAGAATGTGATCAGCGACATTATCATTAACCTTGATTGCCTTTAGCGTATTAATATCAATATGATAAGGTTCGTCGGTTGGCTTTGCGAGAGGCACGTAGCCTGTAAACGGAAAATTTCGTCTGCCGATTGGCCAAACTATATAACCATGAGGATATTCATCTACAATCTCGAAAATATCTTTACGATTGTAATTCTCAGTAACTAATATATTCATAATCGTGTGTGTTTATGTGTTAGTATAAATAGTTGTTCATTGCTTCGTAGCCACCAAATATTTCGGCAACAGGATCGTTAGACCAATCCAGTGGGGTGAGATATTCAACCTCTCTTTCGAGAGTTTCTATTTCATCAGAGAGAATCTTCACGATCTCAGACTTGCTATCTACATTGTATATATAGCAGGCTTCTTCTTCGCTAATTGTGCTCAACACTTCTAACTCGCCTTTTTTGTTTTCGAGTTCTGCTAATGCTGTTTCATAAGATCGTGCCATAATCGTGTATTTTAATGTGTTCATACTATTGCTTTACTCAACACGAACGCTTACCTTTGTTTTCGTGATTGATTGATGACGCAAATATACTACATTGAGTATTTATAGCAAATCTTTTGAGTATATTTCTTTCTTAATTAACTATATTTAATAATCAATAGAGTATGCAGAGCATAAACGAAAGATTACAAATCATTATAGATGAGCTATTTGGAGGCAACAAGGCTAAATTCGCTAAAGCAATAGAAATAGCGCCAACAAGTATATCGAACTATCTTAGCGATAAAAGACAGTCGAAACCATCCGCTGATATGCTTGAAAAAATAATCAATGTAGTAGAAAATATTTCGGCTGAATGGCTTCTTACCGGCAATGGTAAAATGCTAAATCAATATAGTAATGATACAAAAGACGAACCTAAAATAAGCTACACTAAAGGAGTACCATATTATAATGTAGATTTTATTGGTGGTTTTGACCTGGTATTAAATGATCAAACTATAAATCCGGAATATCTCATCGACTTCAAAAAATACAATGATGCAACTTGTTGGTGTAATGTAACAGGGCATTCCATGGAACCTGAAATCAATCACGGAGACATGATTGCTTTAAAAAAAATAGAAGATAAATCCTTTCTTCCTCTTGGAGAAGTATATGCTATCGTTACAACTAATGATATGCGTACTATCAA
Source organism: Parabacteroides distasonis ATCC 8503 (assembly GCF_000012845.1). Lineage (NCBI taxonomy): Bacteria > Pseudomonadati > Bacteroidota > Bacteroidia > Bacteroidales > Tannerellaceae > Parabacteroides > Parabacteroides distasonis. The sequence goes on along the minus strand of NC_009615.1, from coordinate 991,168 downwards.
AAGATTGGCAGCAGGAAAAACAGATGACTCTTACACGCTCATTCCTTCTAACAAGTCAGCTGAATATTCTCCACAACAGCTTCCTTCAAAAATGATAAGATCTATATTTCAAGTATTAGGAGCTGTAAAACGGTTTTAGACTATGGCATTCAACCAATACACATGGAATCTACACATAAATCATAAATTATGAGACTAATTGATATTAAACAAGCATTAAATATTGCGTGGAGCAATATACAGACTGTCACCGTTGAAGAGTTTTCTGATAATTTCAGAATAAACAATGCGGATAAATTGAAAATAGCTTTAGATAAACTACTATCTATAAAATTCATAAAATTGAATGACTCATCAATTTACCCTATTGTAGTAGCTTCATCCAGTGAATCCATTTTATTTGACAAACGCAAAAATACATTATCAACGATAGCAGATCTAAAGAAAGCTGTCGAATTAATGGATCGTTGGATAAATGGATATGTTCCAAATGAACAAGACAAGGAGACTGTTAATATTAAACTTCCTAAAATAAGTAATTTTGACGTACTTAATAAAGTAGCAAACGAATTACGACTTGCTTTTTCTACCGTTATATGTGAATACGAAGGAGGCAAAATTGAAATCGTACAATTTGATCACGGTTCATTTTGGTGTGTAATAAAAGTAGGTACAGCTTTATTACTTTTTACAGGTTTAGCTTGGGCAGGAGCAGTTGTGGCAAAAAAGACAATAGAGTGTAGAAGCGCTTATGAAGTTTATAGAAATGCTTCTGCAAGAAATGAAATGCTAGAGGAATTAAAACGATTAAATAAAGCTCAAATTGACATAGTCATAGAGCAAGAAGCCAAACTTATTCAACAAGAGCATTTTAGCAAAGAAGATAACGAACAGTTAGAAAGAATCAAAAACTCTATCTTAAACATATCGGAACTAATTCTTAAAGGCACAGAAATTCAACCAGCAATCGCCGCACCTGAAGATGTAAAGAATTTATTCCCTGATTTTAGTTGCCTCCCGTTAATAGAGAGTCGAACTAAAAAGTTAACAGAAAACGCTGCCAATAATCAATGAGCATCATTTTTCACTCAGCCAGCGAACAACAGCACCTACAAAGATAAATAGCAAAACCCCTGCTATAATCGAACATGTAACTGTAAAAGCTATCCAAAAATCAAATATCATATTTATCATAGATGATGGTATTTAAGGCAAAGATACGAATTAAAGAACAAGTTAAATCATAAGTAGCATGAAGAAAATTTTATTTTTAATGACAATCATAATCGCCTTTTCCTGCGGAGGTGGTAAAACAGAAGTAATCGGTGCGGATAAATATATCGATACTATCACAGGATTTTCCTGCGAAAAAGCCGCTGTTACAGATAACGGCTTTTTAGTGATTGCTATTGATGCGGATTCGGATTCTGGATATGACATGCTGGCTTCGCAATTCCTTGAAGAAGCTAAAAAAGAAGGCGTATCAGGACTCAAAGGCGTATTGATCGTGGATATAAAAAACGCAAAGTTCGAACAAGGGGCAGTTGTAGGCAAAAGAATTGGAAAAGCTTACAAATAAAGCAAGGGAGTGATTGCCCCCTACTTATTCGATGCTATAAAATCCCAACACATTTCTTTAATCACAGGTTACAATATCGTATAGAAAAACTTATCTTTGCCAAACGAGAAACATTATATCTCTGAATCAATAGCTGATTTTTTACAAATATTTTACATCAGTTATTAATTAGAAAGATAAGAAACAGACAATAAACATATTACAATATATAAATGAAGAGTAAAAGTTTAGTTTCTATCGATCAATGTTCCAAAGAGGACATTCTTCGTATTCTGGATAACGCAAGGAAGTTTGAGGAGAATCCGAACCGGAAATTACTGGAAGGCAAAGTCGCCGCCACCCTGTTCTTCGAGCCCTCTACACGTACGAGACTGAGTTTCGAGACAGCTGTAAACCGTTTAGGTGGACGGGTGATCGGTTTCTCGGACGCTTCCACGACTAGTTCCTCCAAGGGCGAGACCTTGAAAGATACGATCTTGATGGTAAGCAATTACGTGGACTTGATCATTATGAGACATCATCTGGAAGGAGCCGCCCGCTATGCTTCTGAGGTGACGGATGTCCCTATCATCAACGCTGGTGACGGGGCGAACCAACATCCCTCGCAAACCATGCTGGACCTGTATTCCATTCGCAAGACACAAGGCAAGCTGGATAACCTCACCATCACGATGGTCGGCGATTTGAAGTATGGCCGTACGGTTCACTCCTTGATCGTGGGAATGTCTCACTTCCATCCGACCTTCCACTTCGTCGCGCCGAACGAGCTGCGCATGCCGGACGAGCAAAAGAACTTCTGCGACAAGCACGGGCTCAAATACGAAGAGCATACCGATTTCACGGAAGATATCATCAACCAGACGGATATCCTTTATATGACCCGTGTACAACGTGAGCGTTTCACAGACTTGGAAGAGTACGAGCGGGTAAAGAACGTGTATATCCTGCGTAACGACATGCTGAGAAACAGCCGTGAAAACCTGCGTATCTTACATCCGCTACCCCGTGTGAACGAGATCGCTTACGATGTAGATGACAATCCAAAGGCTTATTACATCCAGCAGGCACGCAACGGGCTGTTCGCACGCCAAGCTATCATTTGCGAAGTTTTAGGTATATCTATCGACGAATAAAAACGAAGTTTTATGTCAGCAGAAAAGAAAAAAGAGTTGCAGGTAGCCGCTTTAGAGAACGGTACCGCCATAGACCATATTCCTCCCAGCCAATTATTCAAGGTAGCCTCTTTACTGGGACTGGAGAAAATGAACAATACGATCACGATCGGCAATAATTTCCATAGCAACAAGATGGGATGCAAGGGTATGATCAAGATCGCCGACAAATTTTTCGAGGAGGACGAGATCAACCGTATCGCCATGATCGCCCCGAATATTATATTGAACATTATCCGTGATTATGAGGTTGTAGAGAAGAAGACGGTTACTTTACCCGACGAGCTGATTGGCTTGGTCAAATGTAACAATCCGAAATGTATCACCAATAATGAGCCGATGCTTTCCCGCTTCCACGTGATCGACAAGGAGAAGGGAACCATTAAATGTCATTATTGCGAACGTAAGATTAATAAAGAAGACATTATCATTAAATAATTGAAAGTTGAGAATTGAGAATTGAGAATTAGCTTTACGGAATCTTTAATTCTCAATTCTCAACTTTCAATTATAAAAACGCAGTTTTTATTATGAAGCACGATTGGAAACCGGGAACCATGATCTATCCATTGCCTGCCGTAATGGTGAGTTGTGGGAATGAGCCTTCCGAGTACAATATAATAACAGTCGCATGGGTCGGTACGATTTGTACGAATCCGGCGATGTGCTATATATCCGTACGTCCGGAACGATTCTCTTATCCGATCTTGAAGAAGAATATGGAATTCGTCATCAACTTGACGAATCGTGAGCTGGCCTACGCCACGGATTGGTGCGGGGTAAACTCAGGGAAAGACCATCATAAATTCGAGGAGATGAAGCTCACTCCCGGAAAAGCGACCGTCGTTAACGCCCCTACGATAGACGAGTCTCCGCTTTGTATCGAATGCCGGGTAAAAGAGGTAATCGCTCTCGGAAGTCATGATATGTTTATCGCTGATGTCGTAAACGTACAGGCCGACGACCGATATCTAGACCCAGAGACAGGGGCTTTTGATATGCAGAAAGCGGATCTTTTGGCTTACTCGCATGGTAAGTATTACGGGTTAGGTGAATTTGTCGGTAAATTCGGCTGGTCCGTGAAAAAGAAAAAATAACGGTATGAAAAAAGTCTACCTTATAGGAGCGTTGCTATCTTTCGGTCTGTTAGCAGAAGCCCAGAGCTTCATGCGTTTCGAGGACAAGGCATTCAACTTTGGAGCCAAAGTGGGATTCAACGCCACTTTCCCAGTCATAAACTCCCTTTCCATCAATGGGAAGGAAGCGGAGAATATAGACATCGAATATAAGGTAGGTTATCTGGCCGCGGTCTTTTGCCGGGTCAATATCGAACGGTTCTTCCTCCAGCCTAGTTTCTCATGGCATCGCTCCGAGGGAAATATCCGTTTTTCCATACCTCAAAGTTTGCCGGAAAATAATATGCTGTCCAATACATCGGCAACTACCGACCTCTTGATGATGAAAACCAGTTCCTTAGAGGTTCCCATAATGGTAGGCTATAACCTAGTGAAGAAAGGGCCTTACGGACTTAGCCTTATGGTCGGCCCCAAATTAAAATACAACTATAAGATCGCCTATACGGTAGAATCTTCCACCACGCATGTAGAATACGTGAATGACAACACCCCGTTCGGAGTCAATATCGCTACGGGCGTAGGGGTTAGCATCGGACGGCTATTCTTCGACTTTGTCTATGAGTTCGGATTGAATCAAGTGGAATCCGATTTCGAGAAAGTCAACAACCCGGTTCCCGAGATTAATTATGATATCAATATTGACAAGCGAACGAACGTGATGAGTATCTCACTCGGCGTACTCTTCTAAAAAGACATTTTACCCATTTTTCAAGTACTTGACCAAAACCTTATCGATCCGGGCGCCATCCATATCTACGATCTCGAACTCAAAGTCCAGCCACTTTAATTTCTCACCCGTCTTCGGTACACGTTCCAATATCTCTAGGATCAAGCCGCTCAAGGTATTATAATCATGCTCGGCATACAAATCCTCCATGTCGAAATATTCCAAGAAATCATAGAAAGAATATTGGCCGTCCACCAACCAAGTACCATCCTCACGTTGTATGATCTCGGACTCCTCTCCGACTTCCGGTACTTGTCCGATTAAGCCTTCCATAATATCCTTCAAGGTTACGATACCTTGGATACCTCCGAACTCATCCGTAACGAGTCCATATTTCACGTGTGTCTGCTTGAAAGATTCCAAGGCGTTATATACGCTCTGGTTCTCGGGAACGAACTGTGCCGGGCGGAGTACTTGGTTGATCGAGAAATCCGGTTGGTCGATCCTTCCGAACAAATCTTTCAGATAAACGACCCCTACTATATTATCGAACTTCTCCGAGGCCACGGGATATATATTAAATAAGTTCTCCTCCACTTTCTCCCGAATCTTCTCCGTACTATCCGTCACATCCAGCCAAACCAGCTCGCTACGATGCGTCATGATAGAACCCACGTTACGGTCTCCCAGATTAAAGACCCGCTCTACGATGTCCTGCTCTACCTCTTGCACCTCGCCACCGTCAAAGCCCTCTTTCACGATCGCCTTGATTTCTTCCTCTGTTACCCTATTTTCCTCTTTCGTATCCACGCCCGTCATCTTCACAGCCAACGCCGTACTCTTTGAAAGTAGCCAAACAAAAGGAGAGGATATCAAGGAAAGAAAATTCATGGGTTTAGCAACTAACATAGAGACCTTCTCGGCACACCCCATGCCGATCCGCTTCGGTACCAACTCTCCGAATATAAGTGTAAGATACGTCACGATAATAACGATCGTCGTTTTAGCGATCCCCAACGCATACGGTTCTAGGGCCGGTATTTGCGCTATTATAACAGCGAAATTATGAGCTAACGCCTCGCCAGAGTACAAACCGGTCAAGATACCGATCAAGGTAATTCCGATCTGGATGGTTGAGAGAAACTTATCCGGCTCATTTGCCAGCTTCAAAGCAGTGCCCGCAGATTTATTACCACGTTTCGCTTCGGTTTCCAACCTAGCCTTCCGGGCTGAGACCAAGGCGATTTCCGACATCGCAAGAATTCCATTCAGTAAGATAAGGCCAATAATAATGACTATTTCCATTAATTAATTTATAGTTTGATTATGCTGCGAAGATATATAAATACTTTAATATATAAAACAAGACACCTAAGTGTCTGCGCTTACATTTAACTAAAAAACCTTACGAATCCCTTGCGGTTTCAAAAGAAAGGCGTACTTTTGCATGACAAATACAAAGTGTGATTAGAAATGCTCGATAAAATTAAGGCTCTGCTTCAAGAAGTAGAGAATATGAAAGCGGCAAATGCCGAGGAACTAGAAGCTTTACGTATAAAGTATCTCAGCAAAAAAGGCGAGATATCGGCGTTGATGAATGATTTCCGTAATGTAGCGGCTGATCAAAAACGTGAGGTTGGCAAATACTTGAACGAACTAAAGGAAACAACCCAGAGCAAGATCAACGAATTAAAAGAAAGCTTTGAGAATGTACAGACCGCAAACGATGATATCGATTTGACTCGTACGGCTTACCCGATCGAACTAGGCACTCGTCATCCTCTATCACTTGTAAAGAAAGAAATTTGCGATATATTCGGACGGTTAGGATTCAGCATCGCTGAGGGACCGGAAATCGAGGACGACTGGCATGTCTTCTCTTCCTTGAATTTCGCCGAGGACCATCCTGCCCGCGATATGCAAGATACGTTCTTTATCCAGCATAACCCGGATGTATTGCTTCGCACACATACTTCTTCCGTACAGACCCGAGTAATGGAAAAGCAAGAACCGCCTATTCGTATCATCTGTCCGGGACGTGTATATCGTAATGAGGCTATCTCCTATCGTGCTCACTGTTTCTTCCATCAAGTAGAAGCGTTATATGTAGATAAGAACGTCTCATTCGCCGACTTGAAACAAGCCTTGTTGTTCTTCGCCAAGGAAATGTTCAGTCCGGATACAAAAATTCGCTTGCGTCCTTCTTACTTCCCGTTCACGGAGCCATCCGCCGAGATGGACATCTCCTGCAACATTTGTGGAGGTAAGGGTTGCCCCTTCTGTAAAGGAACCGGTTGGGTAGAGATCCTCGGTTGCGGTATGGTAGACCCGAACGTGCTTGAGAACTGCGGTATCGATAGCAAGGTTTATTCAGGCTACGCATTGGGAATGGGTATCGAGCGTATTACCAATTTGAAATACCAAGTAAAAGACTTACGCATGTTCTCGGAAAACGATGTTCGTTTCTTGAGACAGTTTGAGTCGGCCAATTAAATTGAAAACCTAAATCATTTACCATCTCCCCGGGCCTTAACCTAGCCCGGGGGAAACACACTAGGTTGATTATGATAAAGGTTTTTCTTTTAATAATAGGAGGAGCTATCGGATCTGCGCTACGGTTCGGAGTTTCCACGTGGATGCAACGATCGATGCTTTACTCCTTTCCTTTTGGTATCTTGTCGGTCAATGTGATCGGCTCCTTTTTAATCGGCTTCTGCTGGAGTATAGCGGAAGCCTATAATTTTTCTATCAATACAAGAGCTTTCCTATTCACTGGTCTTTTCGGTGGTTTCACGACTTTCTCTTCTTTTGCTCTCGACACGATGGTACTTATGCGTACCGGAGAATACAAGATGGCACTACTCAATGTACTTGCCAGTAATATCCTTGGTTTGATAGCGGTCTTCCTTGGGATCATACTTGGGAAGAATATCATTACAATGATCAAGTAAATAAATAAAAAAACACGGCACAAGTCAGTCATGACAAGGCCGTGTTATATCGAATAAAGCTGTTTCCAAATTATCTATTTACTAACCTCAAGAATACTTTCTTAGAAAAATAAGAAGCTCTATTTTTCCGATATAATTGCCATCCAGATTATAGCTAATCAAATCATGTCCCCATCCATTAAACAGCAAACGCCCGTTCAACTCGTCCACCAAGCAGTCTACGTTTCTATAGCCACCCGGATCCTTCCCTACATGCCCTATCTGACATTTAAACTTTCCTGTAGCCTTATCAAACAAAAGACATTGCCGGTTAGCGGAAGTGATCAGAATATATTTATCCAATAACTTGATATCAGGAGAACTTCCGACTAGACAATCATCCCTCGTCTCTAAAGGGACATACCGGATCTCATCAAAATAATCAGAGGCTTTCAGCTCGGCAGGCGATGAGATAGCTTTACCTACCTCAATCACCCGCTTGCTCGCTTCTTCGTTTTCACGCTCCATACAGGAGGTTAGAAACATTCCCGCACAGAGGGAGCCGAACAAGCCTACCTTGCATATATACGCGAAAATCATTTCTTCAATTTTATCTCGATAACGCCATTACGACCTTTCTCTCCGAATTTAGCGATCGCCTCGTTTCCTTTGTACACATTCATAGACGCAATACGATCGGGATTCAAATTGTCCATCCTCTCTTTAGAAGATTCCATCCCATCGATGTAGACAATACCGGAGAAAGAGGACTTTTCCTTTGATGCCTCCTTAGCAGCCTTCTCATTGATGTCTATGGCTTTCATGGCCTCCTCTATGGCTCGGTTGATCTCCGGTTGAATCTTCTCCATCTCGGCGGCGATAGTCTCATTTATCTTGGCGGCCTCTATCGCCGCTTGCACAGCCTTGTCGATCTCAGCCTGGTGTTTCGCCATTTCCGCAGAAACGATCTCGTCGATATTCGCCGCTTTCACTGCCTCTTCAACCGCCTTGTCAATCTCCGGCTGGTATTTCTCCATCACGGCCGAGACCTTTTCCTGTATCGCTTGCATATCTTTTTCAGAAACGACCGAATCCCTTGCGAGGGTCTCAACTTCTACATTTCTTTTAGGCTCTTTTTTTTCCTGAACCGGAATAATTTCGCTAATTTTGACACTCGAAATCTTCTCCAATTCGTGAGAGATTTCCGGACGGGCAAAGGCTACCACCGTTAAGGCTGCCAACGGGAGTACATACAGATACTTCAACCGTGCCCATGGACTTGATTTTTGTTTTAACATCATAGCTATTCGCTTTTTAAGTGAACTGTGATTAAAGCTGTTGGCCATAGAAGTGAAGCGCTGTGCACCAACAGCTTTTTTGATTAATAATAATTGATATCTTTTTGCGTCGACGCCTTGATTTAATACGCTCTCGTCGGCCTCGTATTCATGGATATTTTGTAATTCCTGCCTCAACAACCAGACAGATGGGTTGAACCAATGGAACAGGATACAAATCTCGGAGATCAGCAGATCAATGGAATGACGGGCTTTTATATGCGCCATCTCATGCGTCATGATCTCTATCCCACTTTCCTCAAAATCCTTCCGGCTTATTACGATCGTTCGCATCCAACTGAACGGGACGACTGGTTGGTCCGTAAGAATCAGATGGATTCCGTCCACCAGCTTCGGTGTACCTTGTCTCATCAACCGAAACAAGGCATAAAATGAATATGCGAATTGACAAAGCGTTAATATCCCTCCAATTATATAGGCTATCACCATAACTCGTAACCATACAGGTTGGCTAGCGGATTCTGCCGACGTTCTCATGGAAACCGCCGCTAGCAAATTCTCCAAATCCATGACCGGACGCTGAATGGCCGTCGCTTCCTCCAAAGTAATCTCACAAAATGGGATGATAACAGAAAGCATGATCAAGCTTAATAAAGCGATCCGGTTGAAACGATGGAAGGTATCACGGCTCAACAATAGCTTATAAAACAGATAAAATATCGTCAAGCACACGGATGATTTAAGGATATATACAAAGAAGATTCCCATATTCGTTCTTATTTACGATTCCCTTGTTCTACATCATCTATTAGTTTTCGCAGATCATCCACAGAGATATCCTCTTCCTTGATCAGCGTAGAGACAACCCCCAGATAAGAATTATTGAAATACTTAGCGATCACATTTTTCAACGTACCGTTGCTATACTCCTTTTCTGTTAAGACCGCATAATATTGATAGCTATTCCCGAAATTCTTATGGGCGAGGAAACTTTTCTCCTCCAAGCCTCGGACAATCGTAGAAAGGGTATTGAAATGAGGTTTAGGCTCCTCGTAATATTCAAGTAGCTCCTTCACGAACAATGGGCCTTTCTGCCAGAACCAGCCCATGATTTCTTCTTCTTTCGCCGTAAGTCGTTTCATAACCTTATCTTGTTTGCGACAAAGTAACTAAAACTTTTAGTTACAAAACTAATTCGTATAGTTAATAAACTAAAAGAGATAGTTTATTCATTGATCCAATCAAAAAAGCCGCCCCGGGAATGTCCGGGACGGCCTTTATTATATCCAGATGTTTGAATGATTAGGCGACAGGAATCGTTCCGCCAATCAAGATCACAACCAATAAGGCCAAGATAGCGTATAACTCAGGGAATACGGCCATTACCATCGTAGCACCGAATACGTTGTGTCCGGCACCAACACCAGCGATACCATTCGCGCAAACTTGAGCTTGGCGGATTGAAGAGTAAAAACCAGCGAAACCTAACACTAAACCAGCGCCGAAAACAGCCGTAGCGGCCAACATGGAAATATCAGCGACCAAGAACTTCTGCATCATAAAGTAGCCCACGAATCCATACAAACCCTGTGAAGAAGGCAACGCACTTAAAGCGATGTACGTACCCAGAGCATCCGGATTTTTCTTCATCGCACCTACCACCGCATTACCTGCGATCGTAACACCATAACTACTGCCGATAAAAGTTAAACCTGTCATCAACGCAATACCTACATAAGCTAATAAAATTGGTTCCATAATAAAATGTGTTTTTAAATTATTCTTTTATTGTTTTATTTTCTCGTTTAATTGTTATGCTTTTCTGAATGGCTCATAAGCCTTACCTCCACCTTCGAACTCTGCGTTCTTGTAATATTCCACGAAGATCAAACGAAGCGGGTGTACCAAGGAGCTGATCGTACAAAGAGCGATATTGATGGAGTGACCCACTAACAAGATCAACAACATACAAATCGCACGTGCCACGATATTCATACCGTCTGTCATCGTAACCGCCAACGTATTAAATACGCCACCCAAGATGGAACCGGTCAGACCGATAGCGAACAAACGAATGTATGATAACGTATCACCCAGCAATCCGGAGGCCATATTGTACGTGTTCCAAAGTCCGGTACCAAAGTTCAAGAATACGTTCTTGCCCGGTGTATTGTACAGATAAGCGACAACCAGACCCAAGATGGCGATTCCGTAACATACCATAACGACAGCGTTCGGCAAGTGAACGTTCAACATCGGAAGTCCGAACGCCAACGCCAAGGATATGATCACGAACACCCAAGCGAACGGAGCAATACTGTGTTTCGTTCCTTTCTGTATCTTGATCTTGTAAGCAGCGACACATTTACCGAATATGATCTGTACCAAACCGATGACAATAGAGAATGTCATCAAGTTGTCGCTATTCACAAAGTAGTTCTTGATCTTTGACAAAGCCGGGATATCCGCCAAGGCCACTCCGAAGAAAGATCCCGTACAAGTACCCACCAATAAGGCGGCGAAACCTAAATACTGGAACAAGGTCAAATAAGGCTTGAAGTCCGGGTTCACCTTCTTCTTCAAGATCGTACAAGCGATCATGACCAACAAACCGTATCCGCCATCGCCGAAACAAAGTCCGAAGAACAGCATAAAGAACGGGGCGAACAACGGGGTCGGATCAAGTTCACCGTAATTAGGCAAGGAGAACATCTTCGTGATAGGCTCGTACAGCTTACTGAATTTATTATTCCGTAACTTGATAGGCACCTTATCCCCATCCTCGATCTCTAATTGCTGGAAGAAATAACCTTGCTTATCCAGCTCGTGCTCCAAGGCCGGAGCGTTTTCCGTCGGCACCCAACCTTCCAACAACATGAGCTTATCACCCGCTTGCCGGTCTGTCTGCACTAACGCATTAGAAAGATTAAACTCGTCCTGCAGGTTCTTATCGAATTCCTCCAACGTTTTATAATCCTCCACGGCACGATGTTTCAGCTCATCCTCCACATTCTGGATATCCTTGGTACGTTGATCCAGACGGGCACGCAACTTCGCCAATCCTTGAACCGGCATCTTCGGACGTTCAGCGTCTATATCGATCAAGGTACCTTCCTTGGTAATCGTGATAAAATACGTTACCGATTGGAAGTTATTGATCAGAATGGCGTTATACAGCACGCCCCATTCCGGCTCGTACTTAGCGGTAGGACAGGTAAAGAACGTAACATCGTATCCCGCTCTTTTCAGACGGTTGATATTCTGATAACTGAACTCACCCCATATTTCCATATAAGCCAGATCCTTCTCGATCGATTGCTTGGAAGCGATCAATTGCGCTTTCTTATCTTGCAATTCCTCTATCTTACGCACCAACTTCAAGCCTTCCTCTTTCGTCAACTCACGGGCCGGGGCAAACTTAACGTCTTTCTCCGCCGCATGGAGGTTCTTAAAGTAACGCATCAGCGTATTGATCTGTTTACGCTCAGCCAGAAGCTCTTGCAACCTCTCGTTATCCATCACGGAGTTTGTCTCCTTGATATGGACGACACCTAAGTCACGAAGCGTAGAAAGGAACGTATCATACTCCTTATGGAACACCATAAAGGCATATTTACTCATCTTTACTATCATACCTCGGCCTCCTCTTTTTCTTCTTTTGCCTTACGTTTCTCCTGATTGGCTCTCATGATCTTCTGTGAGGACTTAGAAAGACTCTCCTCGTCTTCCATAAACCGTTTCACCTTACGGATCGCATCCTTATAACCCGGAATCTGTACCTTCTCAAACAGGTTCACCTTCTGAGTGGTCTTTTTCCTAGCATGCTCCAACAACTCCAGCTTCATGCCCGAGAACTCCGCCTCGATACCGGTACGAGCCAGCTTTTTCAGCAACTCGATACCATCTGTATACCATGCGGGGGCATTAAAGAGACTATAGTGTCCGATCTCGAACTTGATCTCGTCCAATAACGGGACGATCACGCCGGCGATCTTCTTCGTGGAAAGCGTCACGTCCTTCACGGAGATCAGCTCCGGATTGAACTCGTTCCACAAAGCCACCATATTCTCGTAACTCTGAATCTCTCGTTCTAGCTGAAGTTCCAATTTATTCACTTCGTCCTTGGTCCGCTTCACCTCGATACGCAGGGCGCTCTCCTTGCTCTTGATCGTAGGCAGGGAGCGTTCACGCATCTTCAGTTGCTTTTCCAATTGCTGAAGAGAGGTTTTATTATATTGAAACTTTATTGCCATGTTTATTTAATTTACTTCCAGTACTTATCAACCAATCCTTGTTTGATATTTACCTCCTCCGGGCTGAAATATCTAGCGAACAATCCCCAAGCTACGTCCAGCATCTCCGTCGTATCCAAGTTTACGTCGATAGCCAACAGCTTAGAAGAATAATCCTTGGCGAAAGACAAGGTACGGTTGTCGTAGTCGGTCAAGTCGAAACCATTCTCCAGCTTGGTCTTAGCGTTGGCGGCATCGGCATACAAACGTACGGCGGCGTTCATTACCTGTGGATGATCCTCACGGGTCTTCTTTCCGGTTACCAGCTGTTTCAAACGAGACAAGCTTCGGAACGGATCGACGATGACCTTACCCACATCGCTATCACGACGCAAATACAACTGACCTTCCGTGATATAACCCGTATTATCAGGTACGGCATGCGTGATATCACCACCGGATAAGGTCGTTACGGCGATAATCGTGATGGAACCTCCCGCCGGGAATTGAACGGCTTTCTCGTAAATCTTCGCCAAATCCGAATATAAGGAACCCGGCATAGAGTCCTTAGACGGGATCTGGTCCATACGGTTTGATACGATCGCCAAGGCATCGGCGTAGTTGGTCATATCGGTAAGCAATACCAAGACCTTCTCGTTCTTCTCCACGGCGAAATACTCAGCGGCGCTCAACGCCATATCCGGGATCAAGATACGCTCTACGGACGGGTCCTCGGTCGTGTTGATAAAACTAACGATACGGTCTAGGGCACCGGCGTTACTAAATGTATTCTTAAAGAACAGGTAGTCGTCGTTCGTCATACCCATACCTCCCAAGATAATCTTATCGGACTTCGCACGCAAGGCTACCATCGCCATAACTTGGTTGAAAGGCTGGTCGGGGTCGGCGAAGAACGGGATCTTCTGACCGGTTACCAAGGTATTATTCAAGTCGATACCGGCGATACCCGTAGCGATTAATTCAGAGGGTTGTTTACGACGTACCGGGTTCACGGACGGACCACCGATCTCGACCTCACGTCCCTCGGGGATCGGACCGCCATCGATAGGCTCGCCATAAGCGTTGAAGAAACGTCCGGCTAACTGGTCACCTACTTTCAAGGAAGGGGCCTTCCCCATGAATACCACCTCGGCATTCGTACGGATACCTTCCGTTCCGGAGAATACCTGCAACGTCACCTCGTCGCCGATAATCTTTACCACCTGAGCCAGCTTTCCGTCTACAGAGGCCAACTCATCATACCCAACTCCCGTTGCTTTCAGCGAACAGGTAGCTTTTGTGATCTGGGTAATCTTCGTATATATTTTTTGAAATGCTTTTGTTGCCATAACTCTTTTAATTTTCGATTCTCTCCTTCAAAAGTTCATCCAGTTCCGTATTAAACTTCTTGAATTGGTCACTCTCATATTCCGAATAGTTCATCTGCTTAAAGATGTTGATCATCTTCTTAAAGTAGTCCATAACCTCAAGGAAGTTATCAAACTTAAACTCTGAACGGCAAACATTTACGACTCTATCCAGCATGAATTCCTGACGTCGCAACGGAGTAACCGCATCGATGGCATCGAAAGCATCCTGTTGCAAGATCACGAAGTCGATCAACTCGGACTTCCAGAATGTAACGTGATACTCGACAGGCACACCATCATCACCCAAGATATTGATTTGCTCGGAGATCTCCTTACCACGCAACATACGGGTCTTGATCTCGTTTACTTTCTCGATCCATTCCGGGGAGATATGTTTAGCGATGTATTCCTGAAACTCTGGATACTCGATATACTTGGAATAACTCTCGATCGGGTTTACGGCCGGATAACGTTTACGGTCGGCACGCTCCTGCTCCAAGGCATAGAAACAACGGGCCACCTTCTTCGTATTCTCGGTCACTGGCTCCTTCAAGTTTCCACCGGCCGGCGATACCGTACCGATGAAAGTGACGGAGCCTGTAGCGTTGTTATTCAAATGAACGAATCCCGCACGAGCGTAGAAGTTCGCCACGATAGCGGACAAGTCCATCGGGAAAGCATCCGGTCCCGGCAACTCCTCCAAACGGTTGGACATCTCACGCAAAGCCTGTGCCCAGCGGGAAGTAGAGTCGGCCATCAACAGAACCTTCAAACCCATGCTGCGATAATACTCGGCGATGGTCATCGCCGTATATACGGATGCCTCACGAGCGGCTACCGGCATGTTGGATGTATTGGCGATAATGATCGTACGTTCCATCAATTTACGTCCCGTATGCGGGTCTACCAATTCCGGGAACTCCGTAAATACCTCTACGACCTCATTCGCACGCTCACCGCAGGCGGCGATAATCACGATATCCGCTTCCGCTTGTTTAGAGATAGCGTGCTGAAGCACCGTCTTGCCCGTACCGAACGGACCGGGGATAAATCCGGTACCACCCTCAACGATCGGGTTCACGGTATCGATCGTACGAACGCCCGTCTCCAGCAATTTGAATGGACGGGGCTTTTCCTTATAACAAGTGATAGCTTTCTTTACTGGCCATTTCTGGATCATCGTCACGTTTACGTCCGTGCCATTTTCGTCCGTAAGGACAGCCATCGTATCATTGATGGTATATTGTCCGGCTGGAACCACCGATTTCACAGTATAAGATCCCTCGAACTTAAAGGGGACCATAATCTTATGAGGTTGGAAATTCTCGTCCACCTCTCCCAGCCAATCACCGGCGCTCACGGTATCGCCCGCTTTAGCCAGAGGCTTGAAATCCCACTTCTTATCATTGTCCAACGCAAACGTATAATCGCCACGTTTCAAGAATACACCTTCCATCTTGTCCAAGTCATTCTGCAAACCGTCATAGTTGCGGGACAACATACCCGGACCCAGCGTAACTTCCAACATATGCCCTTGGAATTCAGCCTCGTCGCCGACACGCATACCACGTGTGCTCTCAAATACTTGTACAAAGGCATTCTTACCTATCACCTTGATTACTTCCGACATCAGCTTCACGCCTCCGACAGAAATGTAACAGATCTCATTCTGAGAAACCGGACCATCCACCTCTACGGTTACTAGGTTGGATACGATTCCTTTTACAATTCCTTTCGTAGCCATAATTTATTTTATATTGTTTCTTTTAAATTCTTCCAACGCATTCTCACTACCCATCTTCATGGCGCCTACCAATTCACGGAAAGTCTTCTCGCCTCTCGCCTTATCCAAGGTTACCCAGCGCTCTATCATCTCCAATTTCAATAAATAAGCGAATACACTCTCTATGTCGAACGTCTTGAAGAAGGTATTATCGTCCAGCCATTTCCATTTCAAAAGATCGATTTTCTTCTCACGAACGATCAGATCGGTCTCTTCGGCGATGCGTTGTAACTCGGGCAAATATTCCACGGAATCGCCCAAGCCGAAATCACGGGCGTTCGACGTACGGATATTTTCTGCTATCTCATTATGCCCCACGATATAATTGGCCTTATCAAATCCATATTTACGGCAAGTGATCGCAGTAAGAACATTGTTGATATTCAGGTTAAGCTCGAACCAATCAGCCACGAACTTATTCCCACATTTCATGGCATATTCATAATATAACGCAGCCAAGCGGTCTTCCCATGATATATATTCTTTCTCGCTTTTGGTGTCCTTAGCCTCTTCGGCTAGATACAGTTTAAAGAATTGCACGAAATAAGGCGGGAGATTATCATTTTTGGGAATTTTTTCCTCATCCTTCAACGCTTTATATAAAGTATTGAACTCATCATACGTTATTCTTCCTCTTTGATCCGGATCGGAGTCCGGTCTTTTAGCGTGAGCCAGCAGATTTATATTATCATATTTCAAATAAAATAAATCAATCAGCTTTTTATCCTTAGAAGATAGCATATCCTCTATTTCCGTCCGGAACTCACAGACCGAATAGGCTAGTTTACTATCATCCAACGCTATGTTAGGAAGTCCGGAGATTAAGTAGTAATACTTACTCATATCAGAACAGCATTTCTACTAATTGCGGACGCAAGAACTCTTTAAAGAACTCGATAAACTCGTCTTCGCCAAACGTCACTTTATAAGACCCATCCGCCGGGATAATAGAGAAAGACGCTTTCTTTCCGCTTACCTTCTCGATCTTATACCCTTTCTCTAGCAAGCCTTTGGCATTGGCCTCAAAATACGCCTTCAAGCCATCGGAATCAGAAGCTTGGATAGTCAAGAACTCATTAGCGGGCCAGCTTTTCACAAGCTCAAGGATCACTTTCTGCATATAGGCGGGATCCATCAACGCCGCTTTCACATTCGAACTAGCGATATCACCAGTGATAAGGTTTGTCACCTCGCTCTTTAACGCCTCGACAGACTGGGTGGCGAACAATTTCAATTCGGCTTCCGTATTCTTCTTCAACTCGGCAGCTTGTTTCTCGGCAGCCGCTACGATACGTTTCGCTTCCGCTTCCGCATCTTTAAGAATCGTATCCTTTTGAGCATTGGCCTCGGCGATTATACGCCCCGCTTCTTCGTTCCCCTTCTCTACACCTTCCTTGTAGATCTTGTCTGTTAGTTCCTGAATCTTTGTATCCATTTCCTATTATGTATTTGAATTGTATTTTTCAATAGTAAACGCCCACAAAGTTATTATTTTTCGCGGATTAACATCAAAATAAGTGTGAAATCAAGCTAAAAAATAACACTAGTCAAGTAAAATTCTATTTACATTCGTCTATATTGTATTTTTGTTCGTCTATTTGTATCTTTGTGAGTCAAAATACAAAATTAACATGTTTACGATTAAAAAAGCGACTATTGATGACCGTTCTCTTATTCATGACCTTGCCTCACGCATTTGGGAGAACACGTATGGAAAGATACTTTCTAAAGAGCAATTGGATTATATGTTCGATATGATGTACGCTCCGGATAACATTCTTAAACAAATGGAAGAGTTACATCATCAATATTTTATTATATTGGCGGACGATATGCCGGCAGGCTATTTATCCATAGAGAAAACAGGTGAAAACACGTACAATTTTCAAAAGATCTATTCCCTACCGGAAATGCATGGCACGGGAATCGGGCGTTTTATCATCGAACAAGGTATTAACTATTTGAAGGAGGTACATACCGGACCTTTCACTATAGAATTATACGTAAACCGCTACAATCCCGCCATAGGCTTCTACAGACATATGGGATTACGGGAAATAGGCACACGGGACCATCATATAGGAAACGGCTATTTCATGAACGATTATATCATGGGCATGGAAGTGGAGAATAAATAGACAGTCATCCCCTATTCATATATTTATATATAGAATAGGGGATGATGATTGTCAACGGGTCTTCCCTCTTTTCGGATTACGAGGTTTCTCTAGGATTCGTACACTACTAACTTTTACAGAGTAAATAACAGCGATCCTATCATTCTTCGGATTCTCAATCGCAAGTTGAGAGTTCCAGATTTTCTTTTCTTGTTTTTTATCCATAACGCTACAATTTAATAGTTCATATTTAATAAGTCAAACCTTGACTGTTTGTTTCTCTTTTCCTTCCGCTATCTCAACCAGATAAACCCCGGCGCAAATACAGATAATGGCGAACGTCTGTGTCCAACTGAAACGGTCTTGCCCGATCAATAGGGATGTAATCGTTGCCACGATCAAGATCAGATAGCCATAAATAGCCACCAACGTAGTTTTCAAATACTTCAATCCGATAGGAATCAACAGATAACTGATTACCGTAGGGAAAATAAGCACAAACATCAATACGGCAAAAGGCCACCAATGAAATGGCTCCGAGAATAAAGGAGCATGAAAGCCTTCTATCGGCAAAATCAATAGACTGGAGAAAGCGGCGCCCGTGAATGTATATCGAAGCATCGTCATCGTCCCTACTTTTTGTAAGATCCGCTGGCTTAATACCAGATACACGGCATAAAACACGGAGCTAGCCAGACATAGCATATTCCCATTAAAAGCGTCCGCCGCTAAATCGTCGCTTTGCTGGGTCAAGATGCAAACCAAGGCCCCGGATAAACCAATCAAGATACCGAGTATTTTCATCCAAGTAGCCTTTTCCTTATAAAAGAATACCATAATCAAAAATACCCAGATCGGTTGCAAGCTCGTGAAAATAGAACTCGAGACCGGCGTTGTCTTGCTAAGCCCCACTAAATAAAGAAACATAAAACCATAGATACCGATAGCGCCTAATAAGAATAGCCACACCTTATCTTTCGTCGTAGAAACCTCCGGTTTCATAAACCAGCCGATCACCCAAAACGCCACGGCCGCAAACACGCATCGGAAAGAAGCGCCCGTCAACGGGCTCATCCATAAGGGAAGCAAGTATTTCAAGGCGTTCATATTCAATCCACTGAAAGTTTTTGAGACCACCATGCTAATATTAGCTTCTGTTTTCTTATTTTTCACTGTCTATCGTTTTTTAGTTTTATATTCGTAAATCATATTTTATCGTTGAAAAGGAACGAGTCTCGTTTTACATAAGCCCAGATCGTAGCGACCAGCGCAATACAGAGGTTAAAAATAAACGCGAATTGCTGGCTCTTGACATGGAGCATAGACTGGAAGAAATCGATAATAAACGGACAAAGTAATATCGCCAAATAATTCATCGCCATCACGAAAGCTAATGCCAATGTAACTTTCTCAGGAATGGCCGTACGAGTCGTTTTATCATAAGCGATTGGCTGGATAACACCATATCCGAAACCGATAAAAATACATCCCAATCCAATTAGCCATTCCGTACGAGATATCAAAATCAAGGCCATCCCTAAAGCGATCGCCAATAGACTGACAAATTTTGTCTTTTGCTTAAATAAATCAACGATCTGATTCAAGATAAAACCGGGAGCCATAATAGCCAAGAAAAACAATGATATCATTAATCCGGAATTACCGCTTGTAAACTTATATTCCTTCATTAAAAACGGTAAGTTAAAGCTGACAATAATCACTAAATACGTAGCCAATCCATAAAAACACATGATTTGTACCAGATGCTTTATATCCACACCATATTTACCCGGAACCGTGACGGGATCTGCCGTAACAGGGGCTTTCACTTCTGATTTCGATACGATCGCCGACTCATTTTCCATACTCCTTTTCAAGTATACGGAAAGTACGATGGAAATCAAGGGCAATAGATAAACGGCAAACGGTAAATGCCAATTCACCTCCGCCAGATATCCCGTTAAGATCGTGGCTAATACCAACGTTACATTCGTAATAGCAGAACTTAAACCAAATTGCTTCGTCCGGTATTTCCCGATAAAGAAACGAGATATCAAACCGGTCGATAAGGGTACGATCAAGCCAGATCCGATTCCCATTAAGGCGCTCACCGCTATCAACTGCCACATCTTATTAGAGAGTAAGTATAGAATACCACTTAGGGCAAAGATCACCAAGCCTAATTGCAATAGACGTATCTCATTTACTTTCTCCGTTAATTTACCCGACAATATAATAAATGGAATTATCAATAACGATGGCAAAGAGGAAAGCATCTGGATATCCAGTTCCGTAGAATGAGGAAAAATAACGGAAAGTTTCCCTAATATCGGAGAAACCGCTAAACCCGGTAATGCATTTAAAGCGGAGATAGACCATATCCCTACCAGAGTTATAAGGGGAATTGTGCCCCGGCCTGTCTGTATTCTCATAAAGATTTAGTTTTACGTTTTTATCTAATCAAAACAAACATTTTATGTGAAAGTTCATCATTTTCGCTCTTTCCAAGAGGACTGGACTTGTATCGCTAATAAACCCCAAATAATGTAAATCCAAAAAACTTTCCAATCCATAATCTGTTTTGGCATAAACGCTCAGTGGAAGCAGTATTCCATTGATTCAAATCATTTTATTAACAAAAAAACTAAAGAAAAATGAAAGACTCAAATTTCAGAAATGGCGATGCCAAAACAGCGATTTTTGGCTCAGAAGTGATGTTGACACCCTCTCCTGTAGATAAGATTCCAGATGGCCCTACAACCCCGGAGATCGCTTATCAAATGGTTAAAGACGAGACTTTCGCACAAACACAGCCTCGCTTGAACCTAGCTACATTCGTTACTACGTATATGGACGAGTACGCGACAAAATTGATGAACGAGGCTATCAACATCAACTATATTGACGAAACAGAGTATCCGAGAATCGCTGTTATGAACGCCAAATGTATTAATATCATGGCGAGTCTTTGGAATTCTCCCGAGCAAGAAAAATGGAAAACCGGAGCCTTGGCTATCGGTTCTTCAGAGGCTTGTATGCTAGGTGGTGTAGCCGCTTGGTTACGTTGGCGCAAAAAGAGACAAGCACAAGGTAAACCAACTGACAAGCCTAATTTCGTGATCTCTACTGGCTTCCAAGTCGTATGGGAGAAATTCGCCCAGCTATGGCAAATCGAAATGCGTGAAGTTCCCTTGACTTTAGACAAGACGACACTTGATCCGGAAGAAGCACTTAAGATGTGTGACGAGAACACGATTTGTATCGTTCCTATCCAAGGTGTAACATGGACAGGACTGAACGATGACGTAGAAGCCTTGGACAAAGCGCTCGACGCATACAATGCCAAGACCGGTTATGATATACCTATCCACGTAGATGCCGCCAGCGGTGGTTTTATCCTTCCGTTCTTAAGCCCGGAGACAAAATGGGACTTCCGTTTGAAATGGGTTCTTTCTATCAGCACATCCGGACATAAATTCGGATTGGTTTACCCGGGATTGGGTTGGGTTGTTTGGAAAGACAAGAAATATTTGCCGGAAGAAATGGCATTCAGCGTAAACTATCTTGGAGCGAATATCACTCAGGTTGGTTTGAACTTCTCTCGTCCTGCCGCACAAATCCTCGGACAATACTATCAGTTTATCCGTCTCGGATTCGAGGGCTACAAACAAATCCAATATAACAGTATGGAAATCACGAAATACATCCACCAAGAAATCGGTAAGATGGCCCCATTCGTTAATTACAGCAACGAGGTTGTGAATCCATTGTTTATTTGGTACATGAAACCGGATTACGCTAAGAACGCCAAATGGACACTTTACGATTTGCAAGATAAATTGCAACAAAGCGGTTGGATGGTTCCAGCGTATACACTACCGAAGAAGCTGGATAACTACGTGGTTATGCGTGTCGTAGTTCGTCAAGGTTTCAGCCGTGATATGGCCGATATGTTATTAGGTGATATCAAGAACGCTGTAGAGGCATTGGAGAAACTTGAATATCCGACTCCTACTCGCATCGCTCAAGACAAAAACGTTCCGGTTAAGGGTAAGGTATTTACTCACACCGCAATGAGCAACGCTAAGAAATAAAAACAAAATTCATCAAGGCGTGCATGAAAGGACTATCAGTGTTTTCATACACGCCTTCTTTAATCCAATTCATATATGGACAAAAAAATAACGATCGCCCAAATAAAGGAAGTAGCTCAACAGGCTTACGATCTTTACAAGACAAATACGGATGGTAAGAATGCCGATTACATTCCTTATCTGGCGAATATCAATAAAAATCTATTCGGAATCAGTATTTGCCTTTTAAACGGACAAACCATCGAGGTGGGAGATTCCGAATATCGTTTCGGTATCGAATCCGTATCGAAAGTACACACCGCTATCTTGGTACTGCGCCAATACGGAGCGAAAGAATTATTGGAGAAAATTGGTGCCGACGCTACCGGATTGCCATTTAACTCCATCATCGCTATCCTATTGGAAAACGACCATCCTTCTACCCCATTGGTAAATGCCGGCGCTATCACGGCTTGTAGTATGGTGAAGCCTGTCGGTGATTCCAAACAGAAGTGGGATGCTATCGTAGCCAATATCACGGATTTATGCGGAAGCGCACCGCAGTTGATCGACGAACTCTACAAATCCGAGTCCGCAACGAACTTCAATAACCGCTCCATCGCTTGGTTGCTAAAGAATTACAATCGCATTTATGACGATCCGGATATGTCTTTGGATCTGTATACCCGTCAATGTTCTTTGGGTATCACGGCTAAGCAACTATCTGTCGCTGCCGCTACGGTCGCAAATTTAGGTCTCAATCCTGTGACAAAGAAACAAGTATTCGATGCAGAATTATCTCCGAAGATCACTTCCATGATCTCTACCGTAGGTTTTTATGAACACACCGGTGATTGGTTGTACACTTCCGGTATTCCCGCAAAAACTGGCGTAGGCGGTGGTGTCATGGGTGTACTTCCCGGACAATTCGGTATTTCCGCATTCGCTCCTCCTATTGACCAAGCTGGTAACTCTGTAAAGGCACAGCTTGCTATTAAGTATGTAATGAATAAACTCGGATTGAACGTGTTCAACGGTCACCGTGTGACGATCGTTGACTAATAGACTGAATCAGTTTAAACGAGAAGTAGTATAGAAAAAGTGTTTCATTACGATGGGCTGTTATACCATCTAAATGAAACACTTTATTTTTTGTATCAATAAAAATCGGATCAATTCTCCGACACGACCCAAGCCGAATCGTATACTTCCGTATTCGGGGTCTTATAATACATATCCTTTTCTTGAGGAATGCTTAATTTATAGGTCTTCCCACCTGTCACCAACTTACGATCACGGAGCCAAGGATTAAAACGTTTCAAGTCCGCATAAGTGATCCCATGCTCTTTAGCGAAAGCCGACAGATTCTGTATATCTTGGCTTACAGCCACGTCTACGGTAGGGATCGGCTTATACAGGTCACGGGCACGAAGCACAAAACCGTACTTCGACGGATTCTCGAAAATTTGCTTGATCGCCATGATTCGATAAATATAACGGGTAGTCTCCTCCACCAGCCAGAGATCAAAGGAGGAATCCGCATCTTGTTTGACCAGCTCACCGGATATACGTCCCATGCCGCCATTATAAGAAGCGGCTACCGCCGCCCAATCTCCATATTTCTTATAGGCGGCCTTCAAATAGCGGCAAGCCGCCCCGGTCGCTTTCTCCACATGGCAACGCTCATCGACCGTCGGGGTGATTGTCAAACCATACTCCCTTGCCGTGCCCTCCAGTAATTGCCACATCCCGACAGCACGAGCCGGAGAGGATACACGGGGGTCCAAATGGCTTTCTATCACCGCTAGATATTTGAAATCATCGGGAATGCCGTTCGCCTTCAAGATCGGCTCGATCACCGGGAAATAACGGTTCGCCCGCTTGATCAGAAGCATCGTCGTAGAATGGAAATAAGTAAAGCTACTCAATTCACGGTCATAGGCTTCCCGCATATCATAGCGGGTAATATCGATTAGTTTCCCACAAAAAGGAACCGAGGACGGAACATCCGGCGACAGGGTCATGGATGAGACAACCGGACGGCTCTCTATCACTTTTTCCACGTCATTCGAACCCATCGAGATACATGCGGTCAAGCAAACGACGCCTCCACATAAAAAACTAGCTAAATTATTCTTGGATATTCTCATTTTCATCTTGAATTGTTTTAGGTCTAAGAATGTTTATATCGCCTTTTTCCTTGTACTTAATACCATCGGAACCTTCGGCTTCTATCACATAAAAATACACACCCGGCTGAACGTATTTACCACCTTTCTTACCATCCCATCCTTGGGCCGGATCTGTCCAGTAATACATCTGTAGGCCCCAGCGATTAAATATCCATGCCTTAAATTTCACCAACGACTTATAGGCAACCCGGAACTCATCATTAATTCCGGGCGTGGTACCCGGGGAGAATGCGTTCGGTATCATCAGATAAGACTCCGAGATATCAATCTGAACCTCATCTTCCGTGCTGCAAGTAGTGCTTTGGTCGCTTACTTCCAACTTGATGATAAAAGTCCCGGATTGGTTGAACGTATAATCCACTTCCTCACCCGTAAAACGAACAACCGGATTATCTTCTTCCCCTTGCCGATAGATTTTCCAATTAAACAGGGCGGCTGTCGGCGTATTCGCGATAGCCGAGAATTGAACAGTGGCGGGAGCGCAATAACCGCTCTTCGTCGTATTCATATTCGGGGCCTCTTGCTCAATCAGCAACGTGTCTATATGAGCATCTACCGCAGCGGCCTGATATTCATCGATACAAAGCGTGACCTCCTTTCCAAAATGACGAGCGAAATAATCGCCTTTCACACAGATCTCCGTATCACACCAAGGAGCGGGAATGGATTTACCGAACAAATTACCCTCGATGACCGCCGTCTCTTGTTTAGAGGTATATTCTTTTTTATCCGAATTGTATTCCAATGTATTATAAATAACATCAAATTGGCGAGACAGTTCACGTCTTGTTCCCGTATTCGGCCAATAATAATAAATAGGTTGGATCGTACCTGTCCCAGCCAAGACCAATCCGCTACATGGATCGCTATTATCAGAGACATGCAGGTTGGATATGTTTAAGGTGTATTTGCTGTAATCAACGATCCAGACGTAACGAGATACGGCTCCTTCCTCGACAAAATAGCCATATCCCTCCTCTACATTCCGAATGGTGGAAGTAGTTCCATTTTGGGTGGAAGCGACTTTCTCAGCCTCCAATCGTTTGGTTTTATAACGGTACCATTGATGCGAAGAAGAAGAGGATGAAGTATAACTAATCGTCACGTTATCCATTCCATACACCAAGTAGACCTCAAGCCGCTCAGCGGAATCGCCGGAACTCTGCGATGCTTTCATCGGACTACCACTTCCTCCCGTGACCACATATTGGGCATACGAGACAGCCACTACAAACACAAAACTTAGCGATAACAGTATCTTTCTTAATTCCTTCTTTAGCATATATAGTCTAAAAATTACGGTTCCAAAATTAGGGAAATAAAAGGACATACGTAGCATGATAAGCAAAATTCACTATCTTTGTCACAAAATACTCCGAACAGCAAATGAACAAGATTAGTATATACGCATTGACGTTCTTTTTAAGTTTATCGAGCGTAACCGTTTATTCCCAAAAGAATAATAAGCAAGTTATTTTTACTAACGAACAAGGGAGCGATATATTTTATCATACCATCGAACGCGGACAAACCGTATACGCCATAGCGACCATGTATGGCGTAAGCGTAGAGGATATTTATCGGTTGAATCCGGAAAGTAAAGAAGGGATCAAGGCCGGTTCTACGTTAAGAATCCCGCAGAAGGACTCCGCTATCGCACCTTCCGGCAAAGCAGATAACTATACATACCATACGATCCAGCCGAAAGAGACCTTGTACTCTTTATCCATTAAATATTCAGTGCCCGCCACGGATATTATCGCCGCCAATCCGGGTCTCTCCACATCGACCTTTACGATTGGCAAGAATATCCGGATCCCGCCGACACGACTGGAAACCTTGCCTACTACGGAAAAAAAGACCGTACAGAAGGAAATGGAATATACCATACAGAAAAAAGAGACCATGTACCGTATCTGCCGGAAGTTCGATATTTCCAGCGTGGAGCTTTTAAGACTCAACCCCGAGCTGAAAAACGGAGTGAAAGCGGGCATGGTTATCAAGATACCGGTAGCCAGTGAAGAAGTGATCACCCAAAACATAAGACAGCCGGAAGAGCGTGAGGTGAACGCCCTCCTCTCTACTCCTAAAGATATAAAGAAGGTGAACCGTATCCAAGTCGCCTTATTGTTGCCGTTCATGACGAACGAGACAACGCAATCATCCGCAACCTCCCGTTTCGTGGAATATTACGAGGGATTGCTATTGGCGGTCGACAGCTTACGAAATATGGGAACCTCTATCGAGCTATCGGTATATGATACTGGAAACGGTACGAAGAAAGTCAAGGAGATATTGAAAGAAGATGCGTTATCAAACGCTAATTTGATCATTGGTGCCGTACAGAACGACCAAATCGGATTGATCGCAGATTTCGCTCAAAAGCACAATATCAAATACGTGATCCCTTTCACCTCCAAGAATGATGATGTCTTGTCAAACGCGAATGTTTATCAAGTAAACACACCTCATTCCTATTTATACTCCAAGGCGGCACAAGCCGGATGCGATTTATTCTCGGATTACAATATCATACTTGTCAATATAAAGGATAAAGAAGAAAAGCCGGAATTTATCAAAGCCTTCAAGACGGAGATGCAGCAACGCGATATCCCGTTCAAGGAAGTAACTTATAAAGGGGATACTTTCGCCACGGATATAGAGGCAGCCATGGTAAGGGACAAGCGGAATGTGGTATTGCCAACCTCCGCCTCCTTAGATGCGGTGAATAAGATCAAGGCACCGCTCCGTATGCTTTCCGAGTTGAAAGAGGAGGAGAAAGAGCCTTATATGGTCAACCTATTCGGTTATCCGGAATGGCAGACCTATACAAGAGAGTGTCTGGAGGACTTCTACGCATTGAACACCTATATCTATAGTAATTTCTATGCGGACAACTTATCTCCGGAAGTCCATAGCTTTTATTCCGATTATAAAAACTGGTATAGCAAGAATTTAATCAACACATTCCCGAAATATGGAATCCTAGGCTTTGACACGGGTATGTATTTCCTAGGTGCCATCAATAAATATGGCTCGAACTTCGAGAATAATCTAGACAAGATCCATTATAAGAGCATCCAGACCGGATTCGATTTCCATAGAGTGAATAATTGGGGCGGTTTTATCAATACGAACTTGTTTATTGTACATTACAAGAATGATTATACGGTAACCCGCAGTGAGGTAAGATAATTGATATGATGACGAAAAAGATATTTGTAGCGATATTTCTGTGCATGGCAAGCTTATCGATTTGCCATGCGCAGAAAAGTACTTTTAAGCAAGAGCTTGCGGTTGGAGCGTCCTTCGGATTAAATTTCTCTAGCGTAAGTTTTGCCCCAAAAGTCCCTACGAAGATGAAACTTGGGTTTAACGGGGGAGCGACGATACGTTGGAATACGGAACCCAATTTAGGCATACAGGCGGAATTGAACTTTACCCAACATGGATGGGAAGAGAAGTTTGAGGAGAAACCTCAATATAAATATAGCCGTACGGTAAACTATATGGAGCTTCCGTTCTTGACGCACATCCATTTCGGAAGCAAGCGAGTGCGTGTATTCGTCAATCTAGGGCCTAAAATCGGTTATGCGCTGAGCGAAAGCACGGAGTCGAACCTTAATGGCGAGAACCCGAACGCGAACCGTCCGGACGAACAACATACATTGGAAGTCCAAAAGAAGTTCGATTGGGGGCTTTGCGGCGGACCGGGAATCGAGCTCCGCACCGGAATAGGCTCTTTCCTGTTGGAAGGTCGTTATTACTATGCGCTGGGCGATATGTTCAATAGCCGTAAAGGAGACACATTCTCTAAATCTTCCAGCCAAATAATATCCGCGAAACTAACCTATCTGATTCCCATCTTTAGCAAATAAAGGGGATGGGCCCGTGATAATATCGTAACAACCAATCGTAAGATCTGTGCCGCAAGTAATCCCACTCAAGGGATAAGAACGGTGGATAGTATAGCCAATCTCCGGACGATCTGATCTTTTCACACCAGTGAAGAGATCTTTTCACGCTCGTGATACGATCGTTTCACCCTTGTGAAAAGATCATTTCACATCCGTGAAATGATCTTTGGATACAGGCGTACAAGCTACTTCCGATAATACCTTTATCCAACAGGAAGGTTCTACAGTAATAAATCATGAATACAATGGGGAACGCATCTAACTATCATTATTGTTGAGGTGACCTACTATAAAAGAAAAGGCCATCCGTCACGGACAGCCAATCTCATTGTTAACCTTAAATCTAATACCATGAAAAACACAGTGCAAATATAGAGACTTTATGTTATGCAGCATAATTTTCCAACAAGAAAAGCTCACCTATTAACCTTATTTAAGACAAACATGCTATACAACATAGAATTCAGCTCTTTTTATCTCGTTTTTTCTATTAATAGCGAAATACTACCACTATAAATATTTAGTACCTTTGCATTTATAAACATAAATATGGATTAATATAAGAAATCATGCTAATTATAGGTATAGCGGGCGGGACTGGTTCCGGGAAAACTACGGTGGTAAAAAAGATCATAGAAAGTTTACCTCCCGGCGAGGTCGTATTACTCCCTCAAGATTCTTATTACAAAGATAACAGTCATGTGCCGGTAGAGAAGCGTCAATACATTAATTTCGACCATCCCGACGCATTTGATTGGCCGCTCCTCTCTGAGCAAGTCACCTTGCTGAAAGAGGGGAAATGCATCGAGCAGCCGACTTATTCTTATCTTACCTGCTGCCGATTGCCCGAGACCATTCATATCGAGCCTCGTGATGTTGTCATCATCGAAGGGATCCTCGCTTTATGCGACCCTCAATTACGAGACTTGATGGACTTGAAAGTATTTGTCGATACAGATTCGGACGAACGTCTTATCCGTGTGATCCAACGGGATATGATCGAGAGAGGACGCACGGCGGAAGCGGTAATGGAACGCTATACCCGGGTACTAAAGCCTATGCACCTGCAATTTATAGAGCCTAGCAAACGATATGCCGACCTAATTATACCCGAAGGAGGAAGCAACCAGATCGCCATCAATATATTGAAAATGTTTATCGAGAACAATCTGGGGCTTCCCCATACAGATAATCAATAAACCAATCGTTCCGACAAGGATCTCCCCAATATAAATGCGTGTACCCCGCCAATACGTTCTTGTAGCGATATAGCGGGGTATCCGTTTGACCTCCTTTCGCCGTAAAGGCTTTCGCTACCGAAGGCAGCGGACTTTCCATAGGCACGATCCGGGAATAATGGAACTCATGCCCTCGTAAGACATCATTCTTATAGCATAAAGTCCGATACCCTAAACGTAACTTCATGTTCTCCATCGTGGCGGATTGCGGTAATACACCGGCCATTGGATAGGCATTCCCATCCGTACCGATAATCTCTTTACAGAGATACATCATCCCCCCACATTCCGCCAGCAACTTGCCCCCCACTTCCACAAAGGAATGAATCGATTCACGCATCCCGGAATTCATGCTCAACTCCGATAAATACAACTCGGGATATCCACCCGGCAAATAGACAAAATCGGCCTCCGGTAAACAATCATCCCTCAATGGACTGAAATAGGTAATCTTGCCTAGAGTAGATAAAAAATGTATATTTTCCTCATATGAGAAATTAAAAGCGGGATCACGGGCGATGGCTATATTTAAGTTTGCCTTTGAAACAGTCCTCATGACTTCCTTAACCCGAGGAACTGGCTGTCGCTCTGGCAAAGCCGTGATTGCCAACAGGCGGTCTATATCCACATGCTCCTCCACCAAGCAAGCAACCCGGTCCGCAAACTCCTCAAAGCAAAAATCCTCATCCAACGACAACCCCAAATGCCGGCTCGGGATCTCTACATCCGCACACTTCGGTAGATAGCCTAACGCTTCCACACCCGCATCCTCACACGCTTGTCTCAAGAAAGAATAATGACTCTCCGACGCCACGAAATTAAATACCGCCCCCACGACATTCAGATCTTTCCGAAAATTCCGGAAGCCATAAAGCAAGGGAGCTACCGAATAAGCCGTACTTTTAGCGTTCACCACCAATACGATCGGTATCCGCAATAAACCGGAGATCTCCGCACTACTCCCTCGCATGGCATCGTAGCCATCGAACAGCCCCATCACCCCTTCGGTCACGGCTACATCCGCATTCGAGGTATATCGGGCATATAAATCCTTGATATGCCCTTCCGACATCATGAAACCATCCAAATTCACGGAAGCGCAACCAGCCGCCATTTTATGATGACGAGTATCTATATAATCCGGCCCACACTTAAAAGGCTGCACCCGTAAAGAACGATTTCTCAAGGCACGAAGCAATCCTAAGGTAAAAGTAGTCTTCCCGCTTCCCGACGAAGCGGCACCTATTAGCAAATGAGATCTCATGTATTCTGTTTCTAATATATCTGGGAAACAAAGATATGAAACCAACTCGTAAATGTAACATAGAAATAACATAAATTCTTGTTATACTATAAATCGATCCTATTATATTCGCTGCATGAAACAAAAAGAATAAGTAGTTAGTGAAAACAAGATTAACCATATTATATAGTATTTGTTGCATATCAATGTTTCAGGGCACGACTTTTTCCCAAACAAGCGCTTTTACCCACCGGAACGACAGTTCCAATCTAGCGCCTTTATCTACTTGGGGAAGAATCCAAAGACAAACCGACAAGATAATTACCAGCAATGTTTTCCAAATGACCTATATCGGGGTACCGTTGATCGTTAGCGGTTTGATTATCAAGAATGAGGACGATCATTTTCAGAGTTTGCGCAATACATATATTCCAAATTTCCGATACCATTACGACGATTACCTGCAATATCTACCTGCCGTAGCGATGCTTGGCTTAAAAATAGGCGGTGTACAAGGAAGAAGCTCTTGGTCCCGAATGCTCGTATCCGAAGCCATCACCGCCAGTATCATGGGAGCGACCATCAATACGGTGAAACATACGGCAAATGTCACCCGTCCGGATGGTTCGAACAATCATTCTTTCCCTTCCGGGCACACGGCCATGGCATTTATGGCCGCCACCATGTTGCATAAAGAATACGGGACGACCCGTAGTCCTTGGTATAGTATAGGAGGCTATACGGTAGCGACCGCCACGGCCGTATCCCGTATGCTCAATAACAAGCACTGGCTATCGGATGTAATGGTTGGTGCCGGAATCGGGATCTTATCGACCGAGGTCGGATATTTTCTAACGGATCTGATCTTCAAGGACAAAGGTATCACCCATAGCTATCTGGGATTCGAGACATTCAATTACCAGCGAAATCCCTCTTTTTTCGGAATCTATATGGGGTTTAGCTTGATGCCGACAAAGTTTAATCTGGCTCCGGATGTGCGATTAAAAGCATCGCCGGGAAGTACGGCCGGATTTGAAGGCGCTTGGTTCATGAATCGTTATATAGGCTTCGGCGGACGCATCTCGGCGACAAGCATGCCTTTATCCCTTACGAAACCCTTAGCGAATCCGACAGTTCCCGGTACGACCTATCAAGTGAACGCCCTAAAATCCGATCCTCTCGACATGATCGGCGGATACATCGGCTCCTACCTATCGTATCCGGTGACCAATCGATTTCTCTTGGGCACGAAACTGCTAATCGGATGTAATTACAGCCCAGCCTCCCGAATATCAGCATTGGGCGTGGAGGAAGGCAAACCGGAAACGATTGAGAAAGAGATCGTAAACACGAATAAAGCGTTTAATATAGGATATAGCACAAACGCCTCTTTCTCATACATATTGCATCCTAATCTAAATGTGCGGGTATTTCTCGATTATACTTTTATCCCCTCACGATTCGTATCATACATAGCCAACCCCAAAAAAGAAACCGATCGCTTCGAGCATCATAAGACCTTACAGGCCTTGACGCTCGGAGCATCGGTAAATATCATGCTTTGGTAGATTTAAAAATCAATATTGCTCCTTCTCGTTCGGGAAATCTTGAGATTTCACGTCCTCGATGTACGCTTGTACGGCACGGGTAATCTCCTCCCCTAAATTAGCGTAGCGACGTAAGAAACGAGGAGAAAAGCCTTGATTGATACCGAGCATATCATGCATAACCAACACTTGACCATCTACGCCTCCACCGGCGCCAATGCCGATAACCGGGATCGTAAGCTCCGAAGCGACACGAGCCGCCAACTCCGCCGGGATCTTTTCCAACACCAAGGCGAAACAACCTATCTCCTCTAGCAAATGGGCATCCTCGATCAGTTTCTTAGCCTCGGCCTCTTCACGGGCACGTACCGTATACGTACCGAATTTATTGATCGATTGCGGCGTCAATCCTAAATGTCCCATAATTGGAATACCGGCACACAAGATACGTTCGATAGATTCCCGAACCTCAGCCCCGCCTTCCAACTTGATACAATCGGCATGCGTCTCTTTCATCACCCGGATAGCGGAGGCCAAGGCTTCTTTAGAGTTTCCTTGATACGTACCGAAAGGCAGGTCTACCACCACCAGCGCACGATTCACCGCTTTCATGACCGATTTACCATGGTAAATCATCTGGTCGAGCGTAATCGGCAAAGTGGTCACGTTTCCAGCCATTACGTTAGAAGCGGAGTCTCCCACCAAGATCACATCCATTCCTGCTTGATCGATCAATTTCGCCATCGAATAATCATAGGCGGTAAGCATGGATATTTTCTCGCCACGCTGCTTCATCTCTATCAAGCGATGTGTGGTCACCTTTCTATTATCATCTACTTTTGCGACAGACATATTATATTTTTATTAATTGTTTCGGCCGCAAAGGTAAGTATTATTATTTATTTTCAAGACAAACATTCACGGCACTTAAGCCTCTGTCGCCACGTTCAAGGTCGAACGTCACGATATCGTTCACGGAGATATCATCCACAACATTGTTCACGTGAAAGAAATACTTTTCCGTCCCCGACAAGTCACGGATAAACCCGAACCCTTTTGCCTCATTAAAATAGTCTACCCTGCCCCTTAAGATAACGGGAGCCACATCCTCTTTCTTAGGAGTCGAGATCAAGATATCTTCCTGATTTATCTCTTCTTTTTGACGAAGTTCGGGAGGGACAGAGGTGATCATCCCATTTTCATCCACATAAGCGATCATGTCCTCAAAGCTAGCCGCTTTGCCGGACGATTTTCTTTCCTCTTTCCTGTTCTGTTTCTCTACTCGGCGGGCTTGTTTCTTTTTCTCGTTTTCACGTTTACCAAATGATGCGTATTTTGCCATACAGTCGATTTTAATTTATACTAGGGCCTCACGTTCCGTGAAGCGTTGTTTATACTAACTTAGCGTGAGAATTGATGATTAAAGGAGAGATCCGCTTAATAATAATATAAAAAGAAGAACTATGTCGATAATGATTCTAGACTCAAACTTTCGCAAAGATAATAAAATAAACGGAGAAAACCTTATAGATCCTCTCATTTAAGAATAAAAAAACTTACTTTTGCATCCTATACCAAAAAGCATTTATGAAACTACTTTTTTTTGATTTAGAGACTACCGGCATAAAATACTGGAGAAATGGCGTCCACCAAATAAGTGGGGAGATCGTAATTGATGGGGTTACGAAGGAATCTTTTAATTTCAATGTCTGCCCACACCCCCAATGTGAGATAGAGGAAGAAGCGCTTCGCATTTGCAACGTGTCCAAGGAACAGATACAAGCTTATCCTCCCATGCGAGAGGTGTACGTTAAATTCGTGAACATGCTGTCCAAATACGTGGACAAATTTGATAAAAAAGACAAGTTCTTCCTCGTTGGATACAACAACGCCTCTTTCGATAATCACTTCTTGAAAGCCTTCTTCGTACAGAACGGAGATAATTATTTCTACTCATGGTTCTGGGTGAACTCGATCGACGTAATGGTATTGTCTACCCAGCATTTGATGCGCAAACGGCATGAGATGACAGATTTCAAGCAGGAAACAGTGGCAAGGGCTTTAGGCATACAAATAGATTCCGCTAAATTGCATGACGCATCCTATGATATTCAATTAACCAAAGAAATTTATAATAGGATATCCTCCCTCTCATTTATGGGTTGATTGATTCTTTTTATAAATTATCGTTTTTGACTATAGGTTGATTTAATTATCTTTACGGCGTAGAATCAATTTTTAAGATGTCTGTGAAACATAGTATCCGTATTTTCTTCTTTATTATCGCTCTCGTATATACAGGTTCCTTGACTGCCCAAGAAAAGGCGTATCCGAAAAACGGAGAGGGCATCACTCTTTTTCTCAAACGCTTCAACCGTACCGGCGGGACGTATCAGAAAGAGTTTATCGAGCTTAATAAAGGGAAGTTGGGTAAAAATAACACTCTGCGCATGGGCGTAAAATATACCTTGCCTCCGCTCGCCTCCGCCCCTCAGAAAAAGAATTATCAGCCCCTATTCGGCAAGTCGCTAGCCAGTTACAAAGTAACCTCTTCCGATTTAAAGGGAGCTTGCTTTTATCTGGTCAGCGGTCATGGCGGTCCAGACCCCGGGGCGATCGGTAAAATGGGCTCCCATGAATTGCATGAGGATGAATACGCTTACGATATCATGCTACGTCTGGCACGCAATCTTTTAACGCGAGGCGCAAAGGTACATATTATCATCCAAGACGCAAAGGACGGAATACGTGACCAGCAATTCCTCAATAACAGCAAACGGGAAACTTGTATGGGTAGTCCGATCCCCCTCAGCCAAGTAAGCCGTCTGGATCAGCGTTGCGCCAAGATAAACAGCTTGAGCCGGAAAGATAAAGAAACTTATAAGAGAGCGATATTCATCCATGTGGACAGCCGGAGCCGGCATCAAAGGACCGATGTCTTTTTCTATCATAAGCCCAAGGATCAAGCGAGCAAGCGCTTGGCTAAAACGATGAAATCCACTTTCTCGCGCAAATACAACCGCCACCAGCCGGGCCGGGGATTCTCGGGCACGGTAGACGATCGTAACTTATATGTATTACGTCACACGACCCCGACCTCCGTATTCGTCGAATTGGGCAACATACAAAACCAATACGACCAACAACGGATCATCCTCAGCAACAATCGGCAAGCCTTGGCCAACTGGCTTTGCGAGGGTTTTGTCACGGATTATAATTATTATAGGAAGTAGCATCCCTAATGATCTATTATACTAACACATATCCTGCGGCAGAAATGTTATATGAGCGATCTTAACAGCAATGTAACATATATTTCATTTCTCCGAAATAAGAATATCCGTTCTTTGCCAAAAATAATTATATTTGTATATGGAGAGCCGTAAGGCACTCTTTTAAAAACAGAACAGCTTATGGCAACAACTCGTATTCTTGTAGTGGATGATGAAGAGGATTTGTGTGAGATCCTTAAATTCAACTTAGAAATAGAAGGTTATGAAGTAGATACCGCCTATAGTGCGGAAGAGGCATTGAAAAAGGATCTGACCGTTTACAATTTATTATTGTTGGATGTCATGATGGGAGAAATCTCCGGTTTCAAGATGGCACGTATCCTGCGACAAGATGAGAAGACGGCCAATACCCCTATCATCTTCCTCACGGCCAAAGATACGGAGAACGATATGCTCACAGGGTTCAATCTCGGGGCGGACGACTATATCTCCAAGCCTTTCTCCATCCGCCAAGTGATAGCGCGTGTTAAGGCCGTACTAAGAAGAACTTCCGAGAAATCAAAAGAAAAAGAGATTGAGAAACTCGAGTATGAGACATTAGCTCTTGATACGAAACGCATCAAGGCTACGGTAGACGGGGTGGAAGTTCCATTGACCAAAAAAGAGTTTGAGATACTAAAACTTCTATTGGAAAATAAAGGGAACGTCTTCTCCAGAGAGGAAATACTGTCTCGCATCTGGAAAGACGAGGTATATGTTCTAGACCGTACCATCGATGTCAACATCACCCGGTTACGTAAGAAAATAGGTCCTTATGGAAAGAACATCGTAACTCGCTTAGGTTTCGGTTATTGTTTTGAATGCTAATATTGTCGCTGAATCATGGTAAAGATAGATGGTGAGAAAAGACACCGGATACCGTTTAGCCAACGGCTTTTCTGGTCGGTCTTTTTTATGTTCTTGGGCTTTACGGTCTGTTTCCTGCTATTCCAATATCAGCGGGAAAGGGAGTTCGCGCAAGAAAAGTTGAACAATGTGTTGAGTAACTATAATTACCAATTATTCCGCAAATGCCAACAAAGTACGGACATCAACAAGACCGTAATAAGTTTCATGGACGACATCCCTCAAAAGGATTTGCGGGTAACCATTATAGATCCGTCCGGCGACGTATTATTTGATAATAGCGGGACGGATGAGTTCAATAATCATAACGATCGAAGCGAGGTACGCAAAGCCCGATTATATAATGAAGGGTTCGCTATCCGTTCCTCGGAATCTACGGGAAAAAGGTATTTCTATTCGGCATCGAATATAGGAGGTTATATTTACCGCTCAGCCCTGCCCTATGATCCATATGTAAGAGGGATATTGACGGTAAACAAGGACTTCATTTATTTCATGGCATTGATGACCTTGATTTTCTTCTTTGTCCTTTCCCGTTTTACTTTCAGCATAGGTAAAACGATATCCAAACTAAGGGATTTCGCCTTAAACGTAGAGAAAGATCGAATGCCTGCGGTCGATTATGTTTTCCCGAATGATGAACTAGGTGATATCTCACAGAATATCGTAACCTTATACCATCGGCAGCAGAAAGCGAAAAACGAGTTATCCATGGAACGGGAAAAGCTTATCAAACATTTCCAATATTCCAAGGAAGGATTCGCTATGTTTACGAGTGAAGGGCGGGAGATTCTTTCTAACATCCTATTCATTCAATTCATAAATGTCATATCCGACACCCAGATCCACCAAGTGGAAGACGTTACTGATATAGCCGAATTAGAACCAATCCGTACCTTCTTGAATAAGAATATCCGGAATCTGAATCGGAAAAAGAAAGTATTAAGAGAGTCCGTGACTATTGACAAGAACGGTAAAATATTCTTGATCGAATGTATTTTATTCCTCGATAATAGTTATGAGATCTCTATTAATGATATATCCCGTCAAGAAGAAGAAAGCCGGATGAAACGACAGCTTACGCAGAACGTCTCTCACGAGCTGAAAACACCGGTCAGCAGCATTCAAGGGTATTTGGAAACAATCCTATCCAACCCAGATTTGAGTCCGGACAAACGTCAATTTTTCTTGGAACGTTGTTATTCCCAAAGTACCCGCCTTACAGGATTATTACGAGATATTTCCGTATTAAACAGACTTGACGAGGCATCCGAGATGTTCGACCTCACGGAAGTAAATATCACGAAGCTTATCGCCGAGATACAAAAAGAATGCTCCCAAGATATGGAAGAAAAACACATCACGTCGGAAATTATCCTCCCGGGAGATCCGACCGTGTTCGGGAATAACTCCCTACTCTATTCCATATTCCGGAATCTATATGACAACGCGATCGCTTATGCGGGAGAAAACATAAAGATTACCGTCAACTGCTATAAAGAAGATCCTAAATATTATTACTTTAGCTTCTCCGATAATGGAGTGGGTATCCCGGAAGAACATATCAATCGCATATTCGAGCGCTTCTACCGGGTAGACAAGGGACGCAGTCGTAAGATCGGAGGAACCGGATTAGGATTATCTATCGTTAAAAACGGGGTTAATTTTCATAAAGGACAAATATCGGCGAAGAGCAGTCCGGGAAAAGGGGTTACTTTTTTCTTCACTTTGAAAAAGAAACTATAAGGCAGACCTCGAAAATTCCATAACATACGCTTGATATTTAATATTAAAATGTATTTTTGTATTGAACATCATACAATATCATGAGAAATACCTATTTAGTATTATTTATCTATTTAATGATCCCAATGTTTTCTTTAGCGGAAAACACCTATACTACCCAACAAAGGGAAGATAGTCTTTTATCCCTATTAAAGTCCTCGCCAACCGTAGATGAACAGATCGAGTTATATAAAGATTTAGCGACAATGTACAGGCAAACGCCCAAGGAGATTGTTTACCTAAACAAAATGGCGGATGTGGCAAGCTCCACTTTGAAAGGTCATGCTTCTTTATATTACGCATGGGCCAACTTATCCCGCCATTATTACAATATACAAAACAGGGATAGCCTGATTTACTGGTCGCATAAGATAGATTCATTGGCCGCGGCCAAGAATGAGGTTCCAGACGCATTATTCGATGCACGAGGATTCATTTGCCAAATGGATCTATGGGACGGCAATTATGAGTTAGCAATGAACGGGGCGATCAGCCTATACAACTATGCCCGTGATACAAAAAGTGAATATGGATTGATTTGTTGCAATGAGAACCTAGGTTTAATCTATCAAGAGATACATCGGGATAGTGATGCGATAGTAGCTTATCGGGAAGGTCTCGATTTATTACAGAAACGAGGTGACAATCCGAAATTCGAGATGCAATACATGGGAAACCTCATCGAATCTTATCTTCGAACCGACCATTTCACCGAAGCCAAGGAATTATTAACTCGTTACGATGAAATGATCCAAGATAGAGAAAGAGAGAATGAAGAGCAAGGAACCGCTTTCCCCGTGGATCGTTGCCGTGCGTTAATGTATGTTTTTTATGCGGATATGTATGTCCTTCAAGACAAGCCCAAGGAGACATTGGACGCCTTGTTGAAAGCGACACCGATCGTAGAGAAAACCGGAGATGATTATACGGAATTCTGCTACAACTTCGTTTTCGCCAAGTATTACTATTTAATAGGTATGTATGAAAGGGCGCTGAATATCATAGATAAAAATAAATTAACAGAAGAAGATATACGAACCTCGGAGCTGAAAGTCGAGATACTCGAAGCATTGGGACGTTATAAAGAAGCGCTCGCATTTAGTAGAGAAGTTGTAGAACATACCAAGATGTTACATGACGAGGCCTTCAACCGGCAGATCAATCAGCTCCGGACATTACATGATCTAAACAATCAAGAGATGCAGGCATATGAACTACAGCTACGTGAACAACAACTGCATACCCAAAGGTTGTTAATGATTATTCTACTCGTAGTATCGATCGTGCTTTTAGTGATGCTATACATCGTATACAAGTCCTATCGCTCCGCACGCCGCTACCAACGAGAACTTATGAAAGACAAGGAAGCCTTAGTAGAGTCCGAGCGTCAACTTCGTACAGCCAAAGAGATAGCGGAACACGCCAACCAGATGAAAAGCACGTTTATCGCCAATATCAGCCATGAGATCCGTACGCCGCTTAACGCGATTGTCGGCTTTTCGGAATTAATATCCGATGAATCTATTTCCGCTGGCGAAAAGAAAGAGTTTTTCTCCATTATCAACAATAACTCTTATTTATTACTTAATCTGATAAATGACATTCTTGACCTTTCTCGCCTAGAATCCGGGAATATGAAGTTCATTATAGAGAAGACAAGCTTATCGGATTGTTGCCGGAACGCTTTGGCAAGTGTAGAGCACCGGGTCTTTCCGGGTGTTCAATTGACCTATACACCTTCTGAAGACCCCTTACATATCCAGACAGATTCGATACGTCTCCAACAATTATTGATAAACTTATTGACCAATGCCTGCAAGTTCACGAAAGAAGGAGAGATCAACCTATCTTATCAAATAGATGAGGACAAGCAGCATGTACGTATCACCGTAACCGATACCGGATGTGGAATACCGGAGGATAAGCAGAAAGTCATATTCGAGCGTTTCGAAAAGGTAGATGAATACGCGCAGGGTACAGGCTTAGGGTTATCCATCAGCCAAACAATTATCGAGCATTTAGGTGGCTCCATTCAATTAGACCCGACGTATAAGCATGGAGCCCGGTTCATCGTACTCCATCCCTACAACCCTCTTGATAATCCATCATGACGTAAACCACGTCTTGAAATCCGGCACTCTCGCCTTGCTAACCAATATACGCTCCAAGGTCGGTACGATCAAATTGACCGCAAGGCGTCCGTTAAACCAGAGATCGATATCTTGCACCGCCTTTCTGGATATCAAGTACTGACGA
This sequence comes from Parabacteroides distasonis ATCC 8503, assembly GCF_000012845.1. Lineage (NCBI taxonomy): Bacteria > Pseudomonadati > Bacteroidota > Bacteroidia > Bacteroidales > Tannerellaceae > Parabacteroides > Parabacteroides distasonis. The sequence continues at coordinate 950,494 of NC_009615.1, read as the reverse complement.
TTGATCCGGAAGAACAAGGCAGGATCAAGGCTATCGGCTAACTCATCCAAGGTTTGCGTGAAAAGGTATTCCTTCCCGTCCGTCATCACCGCCTTTACATTTCCGTCCGCTATATAGAAAAATAAGATCATATCCACGGAAACAGGTAGCAGCTTATCCCCTTTCACAGGGATCAAGAAATGCGTTTTATATCCTTCCACCCGCTTCAAGGCTTGCATGACAGCGGAATAATCGATCGCTTCTTTCTCCACAGCCGTCGATTGTAACCGTGACAACTTATCCAAAGCTTTCCGTATATCATCCGCGTCGATCGGTTTCAACAGATAATCTACGCTATTCACTTTAAACGCTTTCAGCGCATATTCATCATAGGCTGTCGTGAAAATGATCGGGCAAGAGATATCTACATGACCGAAGATCTCAAAGGCCGAACCATCCGCCAAATGGATATCCAGAAAGATAAGTTCCGGCATTGGATGCGATTGAAACCATTCAACACTATCCGTAATACTATCTAGGACATCGATCACCTCGATATCCGGATCAACCTCTCCCAGCAATGCCATCAAATTACGGACAGCCGCTTTCTCGTCTTCTATTATCAAAGCTTTCATACCAAAGGGATTGTTACGCTGAATATACTAGCATCTTCTTTTATGGAAATATCTTTCTTATACAAGAGGTTATAACGTTTACTCAGGTTCACCAAGCCAATACCGGTGCCTCCGCTATGTGTCAATTTCGGTTGGATAGGATTGCTAACCGTCAAGGAATCATGGCCAGAACGAACGGATATGGTCAATGAATGACGGTTGCTGATCTCGTTATGCTTCACGGCGTTCTCGATCAAAAGCTGCACCGACATAGGAGGCAGTTGCTTAGACTCGTGCTCTTTCCCTAAGTCTATATCGAAGACTAGATTATCCTCATAGCGCATTTTCAAAAGGAAGATATAAGCGTTCACGAAATCCATCTCCTCCCGTAAAGTAACACTACGGCACTCATTCTCTTGCAAGGTATAACGTAAGACACGGGATAACTCCTGCAAATATTCTTGTGCCTTCCCGGGAGTCTCCCGGATCAAGGAACGGAGCGTATTTAAGGAATTAAATAACATATGAGGATTAAGCTGACTCTTCAACGCCTCATATTGGTTCAATAGATTCTCCGCCCGCAATTGCTGGTTCTCGACCTGTACTTGCTGGCTTTGACGAATCAGGTAAATCATATAGCAACTCCCCGTAACGACACACGACATGATAAAATCCCTCAACGGATGCAGATAATGATGTACCAAGGCGTCGATCGCCGGAATATCAAACTGATGGTGCAAGAACACGAAACCTTTTCCTAATAAATTATTCACGCACCAAGTCATTACGAACGAGAGAAGGACCTTCTGCCAAGAGATACGCGCTTTCTGCCGATTGAAACCAAAGACATACGTGTTCATCGCAAATAGCAGCAAGAGGGACACGAAGGTGAAAAAGACCTCATTCGCTACATCCAATACCGACATATCCGGGAAAAGAGCGTTCTGCCCGGTAACGTCAAACAACGACACCAATTCCGGGAAATGGATCAAGAAGGCCACCATGATCGATATGATGACCAACGAGAACACATATTTATTCTTTATATTCATTTTCTTCATGAAGGCAAAGATAGTCATTTCTTCTCTACCCGTGCGGAAACATACATACCGGGACGAAAACGGGGATTCGTCTCTTTCACCCGAGCGTACATTTCCAAGGAACGGCTCGTCTCGTCCACCTCCTGTCCGATCGAGATCAAGACCGCATGGAAGGTCTCCTTCCCCATTCCATTCACCCGGAACTGTACTTGGTTCCCAATGGATAAGTCCGCTAAATCCTTCTCATAAGCGGTCAGGCAAAGGAGAGTCTCGCCTTTATCGATCACATCACAGATCGGTTCGCCCGCGTTCACGTATTTACCGAGATTAATGGACAGCCCGGCGACATAACCGCTTAATGGCGCTTTTACCTCCAAATAAGGTTGGATACCGTCTTCCAGAAGATCGCCGGCGGAGACACCTAGGATAGCGAGTTGCGCGGCGGCGGCATCTTGACGGCTCTTCATGGAAAGATAATCCGCCTTGCTTTGCTGGAAACGTTTTTGCGAGGCCGCTTCTTGCTCGCTCAAACGCTGTTGCCTTTTATACTCAGCCTCTAAGTATTCCGTTTGGGCATGGGCATCCAAATAGGTCTGTTGCAACGTGATAAAATCCGGATTCTCCAAGCTGACGACCACGGAGCCCTTCTTCACATAATCGCCCGGAAGCAGCGTAGTAGCATGAACCGTGCCTCCCATCGTCAATGTAACCGTAGCCTGCCGCTGCGGGGGAACTACCATGATCCCGTTGAAAGAGGAGTGATTCGGAAGGGCCGTAGCCGAGGAAATCCCATCCACCTCTACGCTATCCACGGATGGTTCGGACGGTACGTTTTCTGCTACTTGAGTAATAGCGGGCCGGGCAGTTATGTCTTGCGAATCGCCCTGTCCTTTCTCCGCATTGTTTGTCATACTGCATGCGGCCAATGCCATAAGAGCCGCAGGAATCCATATCTTTTTCATCTTATACTATTTTTCTGGTTATCTACTATACAACTCCAACTCAAGCGCCGATATATTATAGGCATATACGGCCTCAATATATCCCCGCCGGATCTCCCGGGCGGCGTTCAGGCTTTGAACAAACTGCGTGATATCTGTCTCGCTCTCTTTGAACTGTACCGTCGCGCTCTTCAACAAAGCATCCGCTTCCGGTAAAGCGCCGGTCGTATAATAGCGGATATGCTCTCCTTCCTTACGAAGCGCGACGCTCAACTCCTCCACCTTATTGTTCAATTGACGGATGTTACTCTCCGCTTCCGTGCGGGCGATATAGGAATCGATCTTCGCTTGCCTTACCCGGCTATGCTGCGGGAAGAACAATACCGGGAACGAGATCCCGACCATCCAAGAGTCCAGACCGCTCAACGGGGCTATTTTCTGACGCACATATCCTACCGATAGTTCCGGGAAGAAACGGCTTCGTTCGATACGAAGCATGGCTTTCTTCTCATCGGCCACGCTCCGGAAGTAATTCAGATGGATATCGGACGGAGCGATCTCGGCTACGCGAGCGGGGAATAAAACCAATGTCGTATCCATAGGCAGCAATGGGGAATCCGAATAACAAGTCCATGAGAAACGACGGGCAGCCAATTGCAACTCCTCCTCCGCCTGCGACAAACGGGTTTGCAGATCGGCGACCAAGGTAGATGACATATTCCGCTCCAATAGCGTGATATCCCCTTGCTCATAACGCAACTGACTTGCCTTTCGCAAACGTCCGGCCCACTCGATCTGCTCTTTATACAAGGCACATAGATGAAAGGCATATTGATAATAAGCCCATGCCCGTTTTACCTCGGCCGTAATCTCCTTCTTCACCAAGTCCCGGTAATATTCTCCCGTGGCGACTTGACGGTTCACCAAGGCGTTCTTATAAAATGGGGTCAATAGAGAGCCCAAGGATTGCGTGATCTCCATCTGATTGTCGTTTCGTGTCTCACCGTTGATCTGCCCCCATGAATAATTAAAGGTGGTCGGTGACACCTCCCAGCTCTCTCCCCGTGAAGCACGACTACGTTCAATGGATGCCGTGGCAGTCTTCAGGCGAGGATGATTCTCCAAGGCGATCGTCACGGCTTCTTCCAACGACACCGTCTGTTGGGCATGCGTGGGGAATAAGATACCTAAAAAAAGAAGAAACGGCAATAGGCGCTTCAACCAGTGTTGGCGCTTCCAAGCGGCCGAGCTATTTACCAACCGATAAAATACCGGGATAATAATCAACGTCAAGATCGTGGAGACAATCAAGCCTCCGATCACGACCGTCGCTAACGGACGTTGCACCTCCGCGCCCGCGGACTTCGCTATCGCCATCGGCACGAATCCTAGAGAAGCTACCAAGCCGGTCAAGAATACGGGGCGAAGTAGATGCGGACATCCTTTCGCAAGGATACGATTCGTTGTCATTTGATATTTAGTTTGTTTTCGTAAGTTATTAAAATGATTAATCATTAATATACCATTCAAAACCGCTACGCCAAACAAGGCGATAAAGCCGACCCCCGCCGATATACTGAAAGGCAACCCTCGTAACCAAAGGGCCAGAATACCCCCTATCAAGGATAACGGGACGGTAGAAAATACCACCAGCGAGTAGGTAACACTCTTAAAGGCAAAGAACAACAGCAATAAGATCAATGACAAGGCGACCGGTATCACGATCGTAAGCGTATCGATCGCATTCCGCAAGTTCTCGAACTGGCCGCCATACTCAAAGTAGTATCCCGGTTCCAGCTTGATATGCTTGTCAAGGGTTTCTTGGATAGTACGCACGACTTTCTGGATATCAGCGTCACGGACATTCACCCCGATCACGATACGGCGTTTCGTGGCATCCCGGTTAATCTGTAGAGGCCCGTTGACCAGCTCGATCGTAGCGACCTCGCTAACCGGGATCTGGATTCCCTCGGCAGTCCGTACAAAGAGCTTATCCAAATTCAGATCCGCCACTTTATCATTATCCAGACGAAGCACCAAGTCGAAACGTCGCTCATTCTCGAAAACGACACCCGCCGCCTCTCCCGCATAAGCCGTACGGATGATCGTGTTCAACTCCTCTATATTCATCCCGTAACGGGCGATCTTGGCACGGTCGTAGTGTACGACCAATTGCGGCAGCCCCATCGCCTGCTCCACGATCACATCGGCGGCTCCCGGTACTTGCTCCACGAAAAGAGAAGCTTCCTTCGCCTTCTTATAAAGCTCCGCCATATCCTCTCCATATAGCTTGATCGCGATATCCGCCTTGGCTCCCGTCATCAATTCATTGAAGCGAAGCTGGATCGGCTGGCTGAAGTTAAACTCCGCCCCCGTAATCGGTTCCAAGGAAGCCTTCATCTTCTCCACCATCTCCGCACGGCTGGAGGCCGAGGTCCATTCCTTGAAAGGTTTCATCACGATCATGATATCTGCGTCTTCCACCGCCATCGGGTCGGTCGGAACCTCGGCCGTTCCGATCTTGGCTACCACGTGTTTGATCTCCGGGAAACTCTTCATCAAGGTCTCTTCCGCTTGCTTCGATAGCTCGATACTATGCGTCAGGGAACTACCGGCGGGAAGCGTCATCTGCATGGCGAAATCCCCCTCATCCAGCGTAGGGATAAACTCCGCCCCTAACCTCGTGAATAAGAAAAGGGACACAGCCAGAGCCGCGAAAGAGCAAGCGATCGTTCCCCAGATATGACGCAGACAGAAATGAAGCGTACGCCTGTAAACCCCATTTAATTTCCCGAAGAAACGATCGGCGAATGTAGGCTTCGAAGAGATCGTACGCTTTAGGAACAGGGAGGCCATCATCGGCACGTAGGTGAGCGAAAGGATCAAAGCTCCGATAATACAAAATACCAAGGTCTTCGCCATGGGGGTAAAATACTTGCCCTCTATCCCGGTCAGCGTAAGTAGCGGGAAGAAGACGATCAAAATGATCAATACGGCAAAGGTAGCGCTCCGGGCGACATGACCGGCTCCGGCCTCGACCTCCCGGTCCATCTCCTCGGCAGAGAGCGTACGCCCCATCAACCGCCTCGAATAGATATGCGCCAACATCCCCTCCAATATAACGATCGATCCATCGACCACGATACCGAAATCGATGGCCCCCAAACTCATCAGGTTGGCGGAGACCCCGAAAACACGCATCAAGATAAAAGCGAAAAGCATCGCCAACGGGATCACGGAAGCCACGATCAAACCGGCCCGCACATTCCCCAAGAAGATGATCAATACGATAAAGACGATCAACGCTCCCTCTATCAAGTTACGGATCACGGTGGATATATTTCGGTCTACCAATTCGGAACGATTCAAATAAGGTTCTACACGAACACCTTCCGGCAACATTTTCTGTACCCTTTCGACCCGTGCCTCCAGTTCCTTGGTCACGACATTGGCGTTCGCACCCTTCAACATCATGGCGATACCGCCCACGCACTCTCCCTCGCCATCCTTTGTCATGGCTCCAAAACGCTTGGCGGAACCAAAGCGAACCGAGCCGACATCGCTTATATGAATCGGTATCCCTCCACGGTTCGTGATCACAATGCGCTCGATGTCCTTTATCTTGCCGATCATTCCCTCGCTACGGATGTAGTAAGCCTTATTGATTTTCTCGATATAACTGCCGCCTGTATTCTGGTTATTCCGGTTGAGCGCCTCGAACACCTCGCCGATCGTAATATTCAAGGAATAAAGGGCATCCGGATCTACCGCCACCTCATACTGTTTCAGATAGCCGCCAAAGCTATTGATCTCCACGATACCCGGTATACCGCTCAGTTGCCGTTTCACGATCCAGTCCTGAATGGTACGGAGTTCCATGGCGTCGTATTTCTCCTCATAACCGGGCTCCACGCTCAATACATATTGATAAATCTCGCCCAAGCCGGTCGTGATAGGCATCAGCTCCGGCGTACCCAGTTCCGTGGGGATTTCTCCCGCCACGGTCTGTATCTGCTCGTTTATAAGTTGGCGGGCATCCAAGGTAGGCACGCTTTCCTTAAACACGACCGTTACCAATGACAGGCCAAAGCGGGAAACGGAGCGGATCTCTTCCACGTTCATGATATTACTCATCGCTATCTCGATAGGCATGGTGATCAATTGCTCTACCTCTTGCGGGGCCAAGGTTGGCGATACCGTCACGATTTGCACTTGATTGTTCGTTATATCCGGTACGGCATCTATCGGTAAAGTCATCATGGCATAGATTCCCCCCAGAAGCAGAAACAAGGTTGTCAACCCAACGAATAGTTTCTTCTGAATAGAAAAATGGACAATCGCTTTAAACATCACTTCATTTATTTAATATAATAGTTACAAAAATAAAAGGTAAGCGTTTGTCTGCCCCGTATAAAATAATGAAGTGACCGAAATCAAGGTTGAAGTATCGGTATGAGGAGTTGGAGCATATCAATAGAAAAAGGCTTCACATGCCCTCTATGACACATGAAGCCCCTTTTGTTATCCTATATAAATAATAAGAATCGTTGCCGTTAAAAGCGGATCAGCACTTAATGCTCAACTGTCGCAACACCTCACGGATCTTCTCATACGTGACGATACGTGTAGGAACCAAAGGCAAACGAAGCTTATTCTCGATAAAGCCCATCATATTTAACATACTCTTCGCTCCGGCAGGATTTCCATCCACGAACAACAGGCTGAACAGCTCCGTGAAGCTGTGATGGATCGTACGTGCGCTATCATAATCACCCGCCAAGGCCAGACGTACCATACGGCTAAACTCACGAGGGAAGGCGTTACCGATCACGGAGATCACTCCCACCGCACCTAATGTCATTAAAGGGAAAGTAATACCATCGTCACCGGAGATCACGTTGAAACGGGCCGGCTTGTTCTTGATGATATCATCCATCTGGGTGATATTGCCGGAAGCCTCTTTCACGGCGATCACGTTATCGAACTCACGGGCGATGCGAAGCGTAGTCTCAGCCGTCATGTTCACGCCCGTACGCCCCGGTACGTTATAGAGTACGATCGGTAAATGGGTAGCGTTGGCGATCGCCTTGTAATGCTGGTAAATCCCTTCTTGGGAAGGCTTATTATAATAAGGTACGACCGAGAGGATAGCGTCGATACCCTCAAAATTATCTGTCTTCAACTTCTCGACAACCGACCGTGTACAATTACCTCCCACGCCTAATACGATAGGGATACGGCCCCGTACACGAGTCACTACCAAGCTTATAATGTTTTTCTTTTCTTCTTCCGTAAGTGTAGGAGTTTCCGCTGTAGTTCCCAGCACTACCAAATAATCCGTACCGTTCTGCACCTGATAATCCACCAGCTTGCCTAACGCCTCGTAATCTACACTCTCATCTTCCTTGAATGGCGTGATCAACGCCACACCCATTCCTTTTAAATTTATGTCTGCCATGGGGAAAATATTCCTTTTTGTTATTTAGCACTGCAAAAATAAGGAAATTATATCATTTAGCACGGATGGAACGCAAATAAAATAATATCTGTCCGAATAAATACTGAATATCGTCCTTATCTGTTACAGTCAAGCCTAAGTCGTACCATTCTTGGCCCGGATACTTAATCCCGACCTTGAAGGCGGATGGATGCCGGAGAGCGATGTATTGCAAGGCATAACAACCCGGCCGGGTGATATCGATCAAGATATCCGCCTTGAGAGCGCCCACCTTTTCCAAGACACTATCTGAAGGGAATCCCCACGCATTGAGATCGCTCTTTGAATGTACAGGAATATTGGAATCGTCGAAAGGAATATCCGCTCCTCCGGACGGCACATACACACACGTCTTGATATCCTTCTTCGCCTTGCGCAAAGGCTCCAAGGCCCTCATGACGTCCTCGTGATCCTCTATATTATACAAGACCAAAAGCGAACGTGCCTCATCCAAGGAAAGGGAACGATGCGGACGCCCCCCGGCGTCCGACACTAAAGCCTGTATCTTCTTCTTGATAAAATAATTCGTAAACATTTATTCCAGCATATTTAAGAACGCATCCTCGTTGATAATCTTCACACCCAGCTTCGCCGCTTTCTCCAGCTTGGCCGGTCCCATATTCTCGCCGGCAAGGATATAATCGGTCTTCCCTGAGACGGAGCCGCTATTCTTGCCGCCATGTTGCTCAATCATCGCCTTATACTCGTCACGTGAATGCTTGGAAAATGTCCCGCTGATCACGATCGTCAATCCTTTCAACTTCTCGGAACGGTTCGCCAATTGCTCCTCGGAAACCGCCATCCGCAAGCCCTGTTCCTTTAATCGGTTCACCAACGTACGGTTCTTCTCGTCCGAGAAATAACTCAATACACTCTGGGCGATCCGCTCGCCGATCTCGTCCACGGCTACCAAATCCTCTAAGGACGCCTGCTCCAATGCCTCGATCGAATGGAAAGCCGAGACCAAGCGTTTAGCGACCGTCTCTCCCACGAAACGAATCCCCAGACCGAACAAGACCCTCTCAAAAGGAACTTGCTTGGATTCCTCCAGACTCGACATCAGATTCTGGGCGCTCTTCTCCGCCCACCGTTCCAGACGCAATAAATCGGCAACCGTCAACGTATATAAGTCCGCCGAGTCTTTTACATAACCGGCGTTGTACAAATCCTCCACCGTTTCCGGGCCTATATTGATATTCATCGCCTTCCGGGTCACGAAATGCTCTATACGCCCCTTGATCTGAGGAGGACAGCCCGACTCGTTCGGACAGTAATGCGCCGCCTCTCCCTCCGGACGCACCAAAGGAGTCCCGCACTCCGGACACACACGGATAAAGCGGACCTTATCCCCCATCAGCATCGAACGAGCCTCCACGTTCACTCCCACGATCTTCGGGATGATCTCCCCGCCTTTCTCCACATACACTTGGTCGCCGATATGCAAGTCAAGCCCCTCGATAATATCGGCGTTATGCAGGGAAGCCCGCTTCACCACCGTCCCCGCCAACAATACGGGCTCGAGGTTCGCCACCGGAGTGACCGTCCCCGTCCGTCCCACTTGGAAAGAGACCGAGTTCAAGCGAGTCTCGGCACGCTCCGCCTGAAACTTATAAGCGATCGCCCAGCGAGGGCTTTTCGACGTAAAACCTAAGTTCCTCTGCTGACGAAGCGAGTTTACCTTCAACACGATTCCATCCGTCGCCACGGGCAGGTTCTTACGTTCCACATCCCAATAAGCGATATAATCGAATATATCCTGTAGGCTCTGGCATTTACGGATCACGTCCGGAATCTTAAAACCCCATGCGCGAGCCGCCTGCAAATTCTCATAATGCCCTTCGGCCGGCAGGTTCTCACCCAATAAATAATAGAAATAAGCATCCAGCTTACGGGAGGCCACGATAGCCGGGTTCTGCTGTTTCAACGTACCGGAAGCGGCATTGCGAGGATTGGCGAACAAGGGTTCCTCCTGCTCCTCCCGCTCCTTATTCAAGCGATCGAACTCCGCCCAAGGCAGCAATACCTCGCCACGGATCTCGAACTCCTCCGGAAAATCAGAACCCCGGAGTCTTAATGGAACCGAACGGATGGTCTTGATATTCGCCGTCACGTCATCACCACGAGTACCGTCGCCACGGGTCACGGCACGCGTCAAGCGTCCTTTCTCATAGGTCAAAGAGATAGAAGTGCCATCATATTTAAGCTCCGCCACAATCTCGAAAGGCTCATTCAAGGAGCGGACCGTACGATCATAAAAATCTCGGATCTCATCCTCGGAGTACGTATTACCCAACGAAAGCATCGGATATTTATGTACTACTTGCTCAAACTCTTTCGAGAGGTCGCTCCCCACTCGCCGAGTCGGGGAATCCGGATCGGCGAACTCGGGATGCGCCGCCTCCAGTTCCTGCAACTCTTTCATCATCTTATCAAACTCAAAGTCTGATATTGTCGGTGCCGAAAGCACATAATAATTATAATTATGCCGCTCCAGCTCATCACGCAGGGCTTTTATCTTTGCTTCGACCATATTAGTATATTAATTCTACGTTGTCTATCCAAAACGTATTTCCCGGAGAGCCGATATAGGCCCCTCCGTGGCTGGAGGTGAACTGCAACACCATATGCGTAGGTGCCTCGCCCGGCTCCGCCCAGCCTACCTCTTGGATAGGAACGCTTTTTCCTTTACTATTTAACGTATAACGTTCCTCTACTTGTATACGCATATACGGTTTATATTCGGGCTTGGATGTTATATTTCCATAAAGGATCGGGTAAGTAGCGTCATTTACCCAATCAGGGGTAGATTCCGTATAGCGTTGCACCATCGTACCGACCCGCTTGGAATAAACATTCCCTTCCTCGTCTTCCCATCGTTTCTGCAACAACAAGATCACCGCCAAGGAATCCTGCCCGGCCACCGTACTCTTACGGCTGAACCCCGTACTACGTACCCGATTCTTCTCGGGAGCGGCTTTCACCTTATAATCAAACCGCAACGCTTTCGGCTTCTTGGAGAAAGGCACTCCTGATTGTAACATCGCTTGGGGGTTCTTTGTTCCCTTGATCGGCTCATGCACCGTACCCAAGAAAACGGAGCCGGCGGCGATCACCTCGATATCCACCAAACCGAAAACCTTCACGCTCTCATAACGGGTCTCCATGCGGGCGCACATCCCATCCCCCCGTTTCTCCGGGAAAACAGACGTATTGGTTTTCACCACTCCCGCCACTTTCGCCATCACGTTGGAAGTAGCCCACGGAGAACCGCCCATATTACGAAACGCCGTATTACCGACAATCGTATCCGAGGGCCCCAGCTCATAAAGCCATTTCGTATTTCCCCCGATAATGCCAGACTCATGAATCTCACGGACAATCCAATTATCCATGTCTCCATAAGCGAAGGGCACCACATTCTCCGATGTCACCCCATCCCCGTCCGCAAGAACCACGGACAAAGGCATACAAGCGATTGCCAAAAATAACGCTTTCTTTCTTAAACTCAAACCCATCCCTCTATCAATTTAATACCTATCTAACCCTTTATTTATAAGCTATAGCCCCATTCCTTCAAGGCCATGCCCCAATTTTCCTCTACGAGCCGGACCGTACGATCCTCGTACTTGTATTGGTTCTTCTTGTAGCCCTTCTTCTTGCCCAGATACTTCTCTATATCCACCTTAGACTCCTTAAACCCGGGTAAGTTTAATGACCCGTAGATATTTTCCGTCATGGCGAAAGCGTCTTTCTCGAAATCCTCGAACTTCACTTCCACCAGATTGCCTTCCGGTATCAGGTGCTTCTCTTCCTCGTACTTATAGAAAAGACGGCGATATACCTCGATGAAGTTCGCCTCGATCTGCTCGTTCGTGATATCCTGCAAACGCAATGGCTGGATCGTATTCGTAAAGAAACTGCGGGTACTCTCGAATACCGTATACGGATTTCGCTTCAAGTAGATGAACTTAGCGTTCGGGAACATCTCCAGCAATGTCTTCACACGCCCCGTATGCGGTGGGTTCTTGCTCAAATACTGCGTACCGTTCGTATTCCAGAGGGAAACCTTAACCAGACGCATGAAAGTATCCATGAAGATCCGCCGCTCCTCCTCCGTGATATCGTTAAACAATAAGTAACGATCGCAATACTCCATCCAGCGTTTCGGGAAGAACCAGAAATTATAATATGTATAAGGCATCATGTTCGACAAGGCGAACTCCTCCTCTTGCGGAAGATCCACCTTCAACTCCATATTATCGGTCGGACGCTTATCCGGCATCAAGAAAGCCATGTTCTTCTTGAAGAAAGGCTGCCCCCAGAGCATCAGGTGCGGGAATACCGTCTGGTACGTCGTGGTATAACCGAAATGCTTATCGCAGGCGAAGATGTTATGTACAAAGGTCGTACCACTCCGCCAATGCCCCAAGATAAACAAGGGGTCCATCTCCAGCGGCTTATCGGCCAATTTCTTGAACCGGCTATCCTCGATCGGCTTCAAGGCGCTCAACAGGCGGCAAACACCGGTCGTAAGGCGATACTTACCCTTAAAGCCCTTGTCTATCTGCTGCCGGGCCGTCACCTTCCTGAACGTATCCCAATCCGCCCCGACCAACGTATTGATCGGTAGCTTATCAAACTCCAACAATCCCATATCCTATCGTTTTTCCGTTATACATTTCACAGATACGCCCTGCCGGCCCAACTCCTCACAAACCTTACGGATCGCCTCATAGTGCTCCTCTCCGATTCCCATCTCCGGGAGGTTCAAGGTAGCCAAAGCGTCTTCCGTCACCATATCTTTAGCGTCCACACGGTCGATGATCATACCCACGGCGGACGTATTATTCGTAATCGGATCGATCAAGATAAACGAGCCGGTTTGCTTATTCCTCCTATACGGATCGAAGAACAACTCCTTGCCGGTAGTAAATACCACACGGCCGATCTCGTTCAGCTCCAGATGATCCACGGAAGATTGCTCCATCGTGTTCACGTTCACCTTATAGCGGATACTATCCACACGGGCACGTGTCGTATGAGTGGTCTGCTTGATGTAGAACTGCTTGTTCACGTCCATGGCTTCCTCATCCATCCACACCAGCATGGCCTCGAAATTACGGTCGCGGATCGGCAAGTTATCCGGGTGCACCAGCATCTCCCCACGGGAGATATCGATCTCGTCCTCCAAGGTGATCGTGATACATTGAGGCGGGAAAGCCTGCTCCAACTCACCCTCGTAGGTGACGATGCTCTTTACCTTCGAGGTCTTCCCGGAAGGCAACGCCATCACCGTATCTCCCTTACGCACGATACCGCTGGCCACCTTGCCGCTAAACCCACGGAAATCCAGATTCGGGCGCAACACGTATTGCACCGGATAACGGAAGTCCTCGTAGTTACGATCCAAGTCGATAGGCACGTTCTCCAGATAATCCAATAAAGATGTACCCTCGTACCAAGGCGTGCGATCACTCTTCTCCACCACGTTATCGCCATCCAAGGCCGACAAGGGGATATACGTGATATCCGGGATATCCAGCGGCTCCACGAAACGTTTATAATCCGCCACGATCCGGTCGAACGTATCCTTGTCGAAGTCCACCAAGTCCATCTTATTCACGGCCAGTACCACATGCTTGATCCCCAGCAAAGATACCAGATAGGTGTGACGGCAGGTTTGCGTGATCACGCCCGTGCGGGCATCCACCAAGATGATCGCCAGATTCGCCGTGGAACCACCCGTGATCATATTCCGGGTGTACTGCTCGTGCCCCGGGGTGTCGGCGATGATGAACTTACGGTTGTTCGTGCTGAAATAACGGTAAGCCACATCGATCGTGATACCTTGCTCACGCTCGGCCTTCAAGCCATCCAGCAACAAAGCGTAGTCGATATGCTCGCCGGCGTTGCCCATACGCTTGCTGTCACGCTCCAAGGCATCCAACTGATCCTCGTATATTTTCTTACTATCAAACAGCAATCGGCCTATCAAGGTCGATTTGCCATCATCCACCGAGCCGGCGGTCAAGAATCTCAGCAGGTCCTTCTGCTCGTCCTTATCTAGGAATTCCTTTATATTTAATTTTGTATCTGCCATGTCTCTTCTGTGTTAAAAATACCCTTCCCGTTTCTTCTGCTCCATACTAGCGTCTTGATCGAAGTCGATCACACGGGTCGTACGCTCGCTCTTCGTCGTGGTCATCATCTCCTCCACGATTTTCTCGATCGTATCCGCCTCGCTCTCCACGGCGCCGGTCAGCGGCCAGCAGCCCAACGTACGGAAACGGACCATACGCATACGGATCTGGTCCCGGTATTGCTCCGGCAAGCGGTCGTCGTCCGCCATGATCAAATTACCGTCGATCTCCACGCACGGACGCTCCTTGGCGAAATACAAGGGAACGATCGGGATATTCTCCAGACGGATATATTGCCAGATATCCAGCTCCGTCCAGTTCGATAGCGGAAATACACGGATGCTCTCGCCCTTATGCACACGGGCGTTATAGATATCCCACAACTCCGGGCGCTGGTTCTTCGGGTCCCATTGATGGAACTTATCGCGGAACGAGAAGATACGTTCCTTCGCACGGCTCTTCTCCTCGTCACGACGGGCGCCGCCGAAAGCGGCGTCGAACTTATATTTATCCAAGGCATGAAGCAAGGCCTGCGTCTTCATCAAGTCCGTATGCACCTTGCTTCCATGCGTGAACGGGCCCACGCCCGCGTGGAAAGCCTCCATATTAGACTCCACGATCAAGTTCCAGCCGAATTTCTTCGCGTAAGAATCACGGAACTCTATCATCTCCTTAAACTTCCATTTCGAATCGATGTGCATCAACGGGAAAGGAACCTTACCCGGAGCGAAAGCCTTCTCGGCCAGACGGACCATCACGGAAGAATCCTTCCCGATGGAATAAAGCATAACAGGATTCTCGAACTCGGCGGCTACCTCACGGATGATGTGGATAGACTCGGCCTCCAGCTCCTGTAAATGACTTAACTTGTAATCAGACATATCTTTTTTCAGTGTTTAATTTCTACTTTCGGTACGATCAACTCCAACAACCGGTTCACGGATTGCTCCACGCTCAATACGGAGGTATCCAAGGACAGGTCCGGACGCTCCGGTGCCTCGAACGGGGCGGAAACCCCGGTAAACTCCTTGATCTCGCCTTTCCGGGCCTTGGCATACAGGCCTTTCACGTCACGGCGTTCGCACTCGGCGAGCGGCGTACTTACGTAAACCTCCAAGAAATCCGCTTTACCGATGATAGCGGACGCCATCTCTCTCAACTCATTGTTCGGGCTGATAAAAGCCGCTATGGTTATAACACCCGTATCGACAAACAGTTTACCCACCTCGGCGATCCGGCGTATATTCTCCACCCGGTCCTCCGGCGAGAACCCGAGATTATTGTTGATACCACTACGGATATTATCCCCGTCGAGGATGCGGCAAAGCAATCCCCGTTTATGCAACTCACGCTCCAAAGCGATAGCGATCGTGCTTTTCCCCGAGCCACTCAAACCCGTGAACCACACCATCACGCCCCTTTGCCCCAAAAGCGCCTCTTTATCCTCACGACCCAGCATACGGTCGAAAATCGGATAGATATTATTTTCTAAAACTTCCATATCATAGGTATTACAAACACGGAGATCAAGAACGTGATCAAGTTCAAGGGCAAGCCCACCTTCACGAAATCCGTGAACTTATAGCCTCCCACGCCTTGTACGATCAGGTTGGTCTGGTAGCCGATCGGCGTACTGAAACTAGCCGACGCCGCCATACAGATCACGACAAAGAATGGGGTCGGATCAACGCCTAATTGCGTAGCTACCGACAAAGCGATCGGGAAGCTCAATGCCGCCGCAGCGTTATTCGTGATCAACTCCGTAAATATATTGGTAATAATAAATAGAATCGCCAGCAACGCATACGGCCCCAAATTGTCGGCCATACCGATTATATGGCGGGCTATCATGGAGGCAAAGCCGGAATTCTCCATGGCCTTGCTGATAGCGAAAGCGCAAGCGATCGTTATCAAGATATCCCAAGAAATGTATTTCGTGTATTTTTTAGGCGGGAAAAGCTTCGTCCACGCCATGATGATTGTCGTAATACAGACAAAGAAGAACATATCCAAGCGCATACTTGGAACGGCCTCTTTCACGACTGGCAACTCTCCTACCGTCGCCCCCGTAATCATAAAGATCAACAGTCCTAAAGCCAGCCAACGTTTCTTCTTCGATACCGGCTCCGTTGCCTCATTACCATTCGCCAACATCAAGAAGACACTAGACTCACCCCATGTAGGGATAAAAGAATCGTCCGCCCACAACACCAAGGTATCGCCCTCATGCAACACCACCGTATCCAGATTACGGGTAAAACGCTGTCCGCCGCTTTTCACCTCTTTCACGATCGCCCCGTAATGGCGGGTAAAGTTAAACTCTCCCAAGGTCTTGTTGATACCCGGGAAGCGTGCGCCCAGCACGGCCTCCACCCGGTGGAAATTCCCGGGATTCTCATCCTCCCCGTCTTCGGATACCGTATCCGTCCTCGAGTCCGGAAGCAGCTTGTTCGAGAAAGCGAACAAATATAAAATACCGGCGATAGCGATAAAAATACCGACTTTCCCCAGCTCAAACATCGTAAAGCCCTCATATCCCGCCTCCAGAATCATGCCGTGCACCACCAGATTCGTAGAAGTACCGATCAAGGTACATATACCGCCCAATATCGTGACATACGAGAGAGGGATCAAGAATTTCGTGGCCGGAAGCTTCACCGCCTCCGCCCATCGCTTGATGATCGGGGCGAAAATAACCACCACCGGCGTATTATTCAGGAACGCCGACACGAAAGCTACGGGCGGGAGCATCCTCGCCTGCGCCTTGAAGACGGTGGTCTTCCCCTCGGGAAGCAGTTTCTTGATCAATTGGCCTAAAGCCCCGCTCTGCCGCACTCCCTCACTGACAAGGAAGAGCATGGCTACGGTTATCATCCCTTTATTGCTAAAGCCCTCCAGCATCTCCTTGGGAGTAAGAATGCCTACGCAGAGAAAAAACACGACCACTGTCAGAAGAACCATTCCCGGCCGCATCTTATCCCATACCAAGGCTGCGATCATGCCGATCAGGGCCAGCAACACAAACACTATATCAAAATTCATGTATTTACTTTTAAGAGCGCAAAAATAATAAGAATACTCAAGTGCGCACTCCTTTCGCTAACCTATTTTTAGGATTATATGGGATATAGACCAATAATGATTGATTCTGGGCCAACTTATATTCTTACAAGGTAGTCTTCTAAATTTCGTTCATAACCAAATAAACAAGAATGCATTGTACGGCTTGTAGAGACGGAGCATGCTCCGTCTCCCACCGCTGACAGTAACTTAAAATACACATCCCCCTCACTTCACGATAAACCACGGATTATGCAAATCTTCCTTGTTATAGCGAAGCGGGGTCTTGCCGTCGATATGATATATGTCGCAACCGGCAGACTTGGCGATGGCGTGGCCGGCGGCGGTATCCCACTCCATCGTCGGGGCGAAACGGGGATAGATATCGGCCGAGCCTTCCGCTACCAGACAAATCTTCAGGCTGCTGCCGCTACTGATCAACGTAACGGGCTTTCCCTGCTTGCGGAGATTATCGATGAAAGCGGTGGTCTCCTCCGTTTGGTGAGACCGGGACGCCACTACCACGACTCCTTGATGCGCCAGCGCTATCGGCAAATGTATCGCCCGCTGCTTCATCTCGTCCATCGAGGGCTGGCTACTGCTATCGATTCCCGTAAACTTATAAGCACCCACAGAGGAGGAGGCGAAATACAACTCCTTCCGGACGGGCACATAAATGACGCCCAACACGGGCACACCCTTCTCCACCAAGGCGATATTCACGGTAAACTCGCCGTTTTTCTTGATAAACTCCTTGGTACCGTCCAGCGGGTCCACGATCCACAGCGTCTCCCATTTGGAGCGCTCCTTGAACGGGATCTCCTTTCCTTCCTCGCTTAAGACCGGAAACGGGGTAACGGACAAAGCGTTTGTTATCAATCGATGGGCCGCCTTATCCGCCTTTGTCAACGGCGAGTTGTCTGCTTTTCTCTCTATCCCGAAGTCTGATTCGGGGTCGTTATAAATATCCATGATCGACTTGCCTGCGTCTACCGCGGCATGGATCGCAATGTAAAGATAATTGGCGTAGCTCATCATCACTTCTCGTTTTATTATTTGTTAATAAGCAAATATATGGAAAAAAAACAAATTAACGCCCTGTCGCCTGTAAATATTCCGTACGTTTGATCAAATAAGCCGTATAATCGCCCGTATACTGGTCACGGCTTTGCTGGAGAAGCGATTGAGCGTCCAGAAGATCGCTCAGCGTTACCGTGCCCGCCTTATAATAGTCCGTATTAAGGCGGACATTCTCCTCGGCTGTCGCTATGGACTCCTCCGAGAGCTTGACTTGCTTATAAGACTCCTCCAGCTCGTTCCAAAGCTTCCGCATTTGCACCAACAGAAGCTCATTGGCGTTTTGGCGGGAATACTCGGCCGCCTTCACCTGAAGCTTTTGCTTCCGGATGGCGTGCGAGCCGCCCCACCAATCACTGATCGGAATCGCTACGGTAGCGAAAACCATGCCGAACGGACGGTCCTTATCCAGTAAGTTGTGATACATATACCCGGCTCCGATCCCCACGGTGGGCAAGTATTGCCCAACCTTCAGCTTTTGTTGAAGACGAGCGGCCTCCACGTTCTTCTCCAGCAATTTATAAGAGAGTGTCGTAGGGAGCGCCTCCTCATGGCTCACCCGGTAAAGCTCCGGGGAGGGCACCTCGGCGGGCAGCGTGAAATCGATCTCGAAATCATCTTCCCCGATACCGATATATTGAGCCAGCACCATCTTGGAGAGGCGCAAGCCGTTCTCCACCCGCAGGCGGTCGCTCGCCACGCCGTTCTTTTTCAACTGGACTTGCAGTAGGTCATTACGAGTCGTCACGCCGGCGCCGACCGCTACCTCCACATCCTTATAAAGACTCCCCACCAAGGATTCCACGATCTCGATCGTCCTTAATTTCTCGTGAAGGGAGATCCATTGCCAGTAATACCGCTCCACCGTCAGGGCTACCTCATCCTCGGATTGGCGCATCTGGTAACGGCTCACCTCGAGCGCCAAGTCGGCCAGCTTATTGCCGTTCACGATCTGTCCGCCGGCGAACACGGGCTGGATAGCGGTCACCCCACCCAGCAAGCCGTCATCCATCATCGACAACTCGAGAAGGCCCGGTATCACGCTCATATCCATCATCCCGTGGTTCGCCTTGAATGCCGTTCCCACGGCGCTGACATTCGGGAAGTATTTCGTAAAGGCCTCCTTTTTTCCTTCCCTCGCCCCTTCTACGTCTAAGCGGGCGTTCTTCATCTTCGCATTATTCTCCAAAGCCATTTCCCGGCATTCTTCCAGCGATAATGTCCGCTGGGCGCTCACGGTCCCCACGCATAAGACGAGGGAACCGACGATGCCATATATCCATCTTTTTATCATCTCTTTTTTCCGCATATATTCATTCCTATATTATATCCTAATCCACATCCGTATCATTCATTTATTCCCGAATATCTTCCAATAGAAAACAGGCAGGATGATGACCGCCAAGATCATCGAGAAGACCGTTCCCGAGCAGATCACCACACCCATCGGCATCCAAAGGGAACTGCCGCTGATGATCATGGGCACCACGCCCACGGCCGTTGTAGCCGAGGTCAGGAAGATCGGGAGCATGCGTCGCCGGCCGGCGTCGAAGGCGGCATCCCTCGGGCTATAATGCTTATGGAGCCGCAGGTCTTGCGCATGCTCGAATATCAAGATAGCGTTTCGCACCACGATACCGATCAAGCTAATAACGCCCAAGACGCACGTCAAGCTGAAATCGATATGGAACGCCCACAAGCCCAGCGCCGCCCCGAACAAGGTGAGCAGCAACGAGGACAGGGCCGCCAACGCCAAGCCGATCTTCTTGAAATTGACCAACAGGAAGAAGAAAACAATGATCACGGCGATCGCCAAGCCCTGCATCAGCGGGTTCATCGTCTCGAAATCCAGCTCCTTGGCTCCACCGTACTCGTACGTCACGCCCTCGGGCAAGGTCGGGATAATACGGCTTTCCATGACTCGCTCGATCCGTTTCTGCATAGCGTTCTGGTTGGTCTCCCGGGTTACCTCGGCGAAGACGCTCAAGGTACGCACGCCGTTGCGACGGACGATCTGCCCATCATTCCAGCCTCCCTCGATCGTGGAGACTTGCCGGAGCGGGACGCTCACGCCGGGGACGATGGTGGGAAGATACTGGTCGCCGACCTTATCGAACGCGTCACCCTCCCCTTTCTTATCGGATCTCAGCTGGATCGGCAAAGCGTAATCGCCTTCCCAGAGGGAGCCAACCGAGAGGCCGTCGTAACGGATCGCCAGATCGGCCGAGGCCATCGCCTTCGTGATCCCGAGGCGGGAGGCTTCCACTGGGTCCAATCGAACCCGTACGTCGGGTAAGGCCTCCTCATAATTGGTGTGTACCCAGACCAAGCCGTCCATCTCACGCAACACGGCCATCAAGGAATCCCCGGCCTGCTTCAACCGGGCGATATCGTCTCCCATGAAACGGACCTCTAAAGGAGAGGATACGTTTTGGTAATCCAGTTGCTTGAACTTCACGTAAGCGTCGGGGAAATAATCGGCGTAGCGGTCCGTATAATCATCCAACACGCTACGGGTGGCATCTACCGAGGCGGTGTTGACAATGAACTGGGCGTAATTCTTCCCGGCCAAGTTCGGGGCGTAGGTAGCTTGGAAACGGGGCGAGGAAGTTCCGATAAAGGAGGTGACGGACAGGATGCGCTCATCTTCCGACAACAGCTTATAGAGACTATCGCTCACGGCGGCGGTACGGTCCAGCGAGGTTCCCTGCGGGAGATAGATCTCGACGGCGAACTGATCCCGGTCGGCTATCGGCATCATACGCTGGCTCAGTTGAGTGATCATCAGGATCGCCAAGGCAACCGTCAGGATGCCTAGACCGATCGTGGCTTTCGGGAAACGGAAAGTCCACGTCAGCGCCCTCGTATAGACGGCCTGTACGGTATCCAGCAGATTGAACCTCTTCTTGCCTGTATTCTCCCGCCCGGACTTCAATCCCTTCTTGATCAAGACCCGCTCCAGCAGCGGGATAAAGACCATCGCCACCGCCAGCGACACCATGAGGGAGATGGAAAGCGTCCAAGGGAAGAAGGTCACGAAATCCAACATCTGCCCCGTCATCGTGAAAAGCAACGGGAAAAAGATCACGCAAATACACAGCGTAGCCAACAAAATCGAGCTGAAATAGTTCTTGGCGCTATAGACGGCGGCGTACCAACGGGAATAGCCCTTGTCCAGATATTCCAGATAGGCGTCTATCACGATGATGGAGTTATCCACGATCATGCCCAATACCACGATCAAGGCGGCCAGCGTCACCGTATTCAGCGGGATGCCGCAAGCGTACATGACACCGATCGAGATAAAGACACTGATCGGGATGGAGGTAGCCGCCACCAATGCCGAGCGGAACGGGAAGAGTACCATCATCACCAAGATCACGACCACGATGGACACGAACAAATCCCGCACGAAGGAACTTACCGAGTCTCCCACCACCTTCGGCTGGTCGGCGATCCGGCGAATCGAGACACTCTCGGGAAGATCCCGCTCGAAAGCGTGCAATACCTCGTCTACCTCCTTTCCGTATCGTACGATATTATGGCCCTCACGCATCTCCATGGAAAGGATGATCGCTTTCTTGCCGTTGTTCGTTATATAGCTATCCGGCTCGGGATATTCCCGTACGATACGGGCCACGTCTTTCAAGCGGATCATATGCCCGTCGGCATCGGCCAGCAGGATCTGCTCGCCTACCTCCCGCTCCGAGGGATAGGTCACGGAAAGGTGGATGGGAATGTCCAAGCCGCCATTCTCCAAGGAGCCGGAGGCGGTGGTAAAGCCTTGGGTGAACAAGGTTGTCATCAGCATACGGGTGTCTAGGCCATAAGCGGCTAGCTTGTCTGGATCCAAGTAGACCGAGATCTGCTCGTTTTGTACCCCGTAACGGCGCAGGTTGGATACGGACTCGATCCGGCGCAGGCGGTCTTCCAGCGTCTCCATGTATCGCTGCAATTCCCGGTAGGTCTTGTCTTCCGATTCCAAGGTGATCAATAAGGCGGAAGTATCGCCGAAATCATCATTCGCGATGACGGCGAGTACGCCCGAGGGCAGTTGCGACTTGAAGTTCTGCAAGCCGAGCTTGATCTTCGACCAGACCTCGTCTTTATTGTTCACGTCGTCGTTCAGCTCCACCATCACGTACACCATTCCATCCCTTGACATGGAGTACGTCTTTTTCTTCTTTACCTCCTTGAAGGTAAACAGGTATCTCTCCAAAGGCTTGGCCAACTGCTCCTCCACCTCTCCTGAAGTCGCCCCGGGGTAAACACCCACTACCACGCCTTGGCGGATGGTGAACTCCGGAAACTCCTGTTTCGGCATGTCCACCAAACCCAAAATACCCAACCCGACCAGCACGGTAATCACCAGCAACGTGATCTGGTAATGACGCATGGTCCATTCGATCACTCCGTTTTTACGTTCTCTCATAACGCACGCACTCTCATGCCCTCACTGATTTTCTGGTAACCGCCTATCACGACGATATCCCCCTCGTTCAACCCTTCCAGAATAAACAAGCCTTGCTCCGTCAAGTCGCCCGTCCGTACGGGCGTAGCTTTCGCCTTTCCGTCTACGACCTTCCAGACGAAACGCCCCCCGTCGTTCGCTATCAGCACGGCGTTGTTCGGCAAGGTGATAGCCGGCACGGATTCCTCTCCCGACAGGCGTACATCGCAAACCATGCCGGGCAATAGAGCGCCGGACGGGTTCTCCAGCCGGATCTTCGCCTCGTACGTGTGGGAGATGGGGTTGGCCACGATACCTTTCTCCGTCACTTTCCCCTCAAAACATTGTCCGCCCAGAGCGGCT
This sequence comes from Parabacteroides distasonis ATCC 8503, assembly GCF_000012845.1. Taxonomy (NCBI): domain Bacteria; kingdom Pseudomonadati; phylum Bacteroidota; class Bacteroidia; order Bacteroidales; family Tannerellaceae; genus Parabacteroides; species Parabacteroides distasonis. The sequence continues at coordinate 927,333 of NC_009615.1, read as the reverse complement.
ACCTTTATCATGGCGGCTTGATCGCCTAGCGTGGCGACCTCGTTCTCCGGGACGGCGATCTTCACGTTTACCGTCTCTATCCTTAACAAGGAGAAAACCGGTTGCCCGGGCTGCACGTTCTCTCCCGCCTCAACCATGCGCTTGCCGATAACGCCGCCGAACGGGGCATACAGGTTCCGGTCCTCAAGGTTTTTCCTCGAGATTCGCTCCATGGAACGGGCCTGTTCCAATTTGCTCTCCACCTCTACCCATTTCATATCCGGCAGGCTCTTATTCTCGTGCAAGGTTCTCATGCGGGCATAGGCGTCCTCCGCTTGTCGCAAGGAAGCGGCCGAGGCATTATAGGCGTTTTCCAGCGTCGCCTTGTCTAACACCGCTAGTAGTTGGCCCTCACGGACCTTCTGCCCCTCGCCCACCAATACTCGCTCTACATTACCCATCACCTGAAAACTAATCGAGGAGGATACGACCTCCTCTACCGTTCCCACGTAATTCCTTGTATCCGCCGGAACGGTCTTCGCTACCTTCACGATCTCCACCGGGATCTCTTTGCTATCCCGTCCCTCTTTTTGACTGCCCGAGCATCCGGACATCACGAACACGACGGATAATAATCCTCCATAAACAATGCCTTTCATCCTTTTCATATCGTATGATTTATTATACCGCAAAGATGATGAGTTTATCCACTCCAAAGAAGTTCCGTTTTGCAACCAAATTGTCCTATTTGACACATTTCAATTGGATTATTCTATTATTTCACTAATTTTATCGCCCAAACAAGAATAAATTATGAACGTAACAGATCTACCTCAAGCTTGTATCTCTCTTATCGAGAACGTACCCGGCATAGACTTCATCGACGAGGATTTCGCCATATTCGATAACATCGACGATATTCCCTCGCTCGACCATCCGATGCGAATAGACGCCGTCGTATTCGCGCTTTGCACGAAAGGCTTCATGCGTATACGGATCAATATGGAGGAATATGTCGTAGGGGAAAACCATCTCGTATTGTCCCTGCCCGATCAGATCATCCAACACGTGGAACGTAGCGAGGACGTGGCCGGGATCTTCATCGTCATCTCCAAGAATTTCATGGAGGAGATCATTCCTCATATACAGAATACCTTGCCGGCGTTCTTCTACATCAAGGAGCATCCGGTCACTGAGTTGAATGCCGAGGAGATAGGTTGTATCAAGGAATATCATTCTTTCCTCTGGAAGAAAGTGAAAGCGAAAAGGCATCCTTACCGGAAAGAGATTGCCCAGAGCTTATTGTTGGCGGTATTCCACGAGGTTTACGGCATGTTTAAGAATCATATGCCGATCGAGGTGAAGAAGAGCCGGCAAGAGGAGTTGTTCGCAGCGTTCATACAAACGCTCGCCTTACATCATAAGCAGGAACGGTCGGTAGCTTTCTACGCCGGGAAATTATGTGTCACTCCCAAATATTTATCTCTTTTGGTAAAGAACGTCAGCAACCGTACGGCCGGGGAATGGATCGATAATTACGTTGTCTTGGAGGCGAAGGCGTTATTATCCTCCTCCACCCTTTCCATCCAAGAGATATCAGACCGGCTAAACTTCACCAACCAATCCTTCTTCGGTAAATACTTCAAGCAACACGTCGGGATATCGCCTACGGAGTATCGGAAGAAATGGTAAAATGAGGGCGAGCAGTTCCCACCCCTATTCTAATTATCCTCCGATCAACGCAGTTATCCCGCAGGAGGCGAATTGATCGATACACCTTTGCAGGACTGCTTCGGAAGGGGTGGATAGCGGAAGGTGCCCGGGATTGTAGAGGGTTCCTCGCTTATCGTGCTTACCTTTTCCGATGTCGTGGTACGGGAGGAGATTAACGACTTTCCGCTCCCACGGCAAGGAGGCCAAGAAGATGGCGGAACGGGATATATTTTCCTCATCCGCATTGACTCCCTCGATCAACGGGATACGGATGAGGAAGTCTATGCCGGCCTCGGCGATCATCCGAAGATTGGAGAGGATACGCTCGTTCGGGACACCCGTGAAACGACAATGGCTACCGGAATCCATATGCTTTAAATCCACCAGAAAAAGATCCGTGCGCTCCATTACGCTACGGACGGTATCCGGCGAGGCGAACAAGGTCGTATCCACCGCACGATGGATTCCCAACTCTCCGCAACGATCCAGCAGGGCAACCAAGTCCGACGGATGCGACAACGGCTCTCCCCCGCAGAAGGTAACGCCTCCCTCGGAGCGATCCATAAAGACCGTCTCTTTCTCGATCTCACGCATGACCTCGTCGATAGAATACTCACGGCCGGACATCTCCATCGCCAAGGTGGGACAAACCTCGGCGCATCTACCGCATGTCCGGCACAGAGACCGATCCGTGACGATACCCGCCTCCGTCAAGGTCAACGCCCCGGTGGGGCATACATCCACGCAGGCCCCGCAACCTATGCACTTCTTTCTCGTATACAGCTTCTCCGCCCGGGGCGAGATGCCTTCCGGGTTATGGCACCATACGCAGGCAAGCGGGCATCCTTTCATGAAGATCGTGACACGGATGCCCGGCCCGTCGTTTATGGCGTATCGTTTGATATCGAATAACAGCATGGCTCAGAAAGTCTCTTGCTCCGTACGTGCGATCACGTCCGCTTGCAAATCGGCGTTCATATCGTTGAAATAGTCGCTATAGCCCGCTACACGGACCAGCAGATCCCGGTAGTCCTCCGGGCACTTCTGGGCGGCGTAAAGCGTTTCCGTATCCACGATGTTGAATTGGATATGATGGCCACCCAAGGCGAAGTAGCTACGAATCAAGGAGGCCAGTTTCGAGATATCCTCCTCCCGCCGGAGCAGGCTGGGCAGGAAGCGTTGGTTCAGCAGCGTGCCGCCGCTCTTCACCTGATCCAGCTTACCGAGGGACTTGACAACGGCGGACGGCCCGTGGGTATCGGCTCCGTGCGAGGGCGAGGTACCGTCGGAGATGGCACGCCCGGCCAAGCGGCCGTTCGGGGTGGCTCCCATCACCTTGCCGAAGTAGACATGGCAAGTGGTGGATAACATATTCAAATGGAAACACTCCCCTTTCGTATTCGGCTTGCCCTCGATCGCATCATATAAATCGTCGAAGACACGGACGGCGATCTGGTCGGCGTACGGATCATCGTTGCCAAAGAAAGGCGTACGGTTCAGGATCATTTGGCGCATCGGCTCATGTCCCTCGAAATTATCCGCCATCGCATCCAACAAGGCTTCCATCGTGAAGGTCTTATCCTCGAAGACGTGTTTCCGCAAAGCGGAAAGGCTATCGGTTATCGTGCCTAATCCGGTACACTGGATATAAGTGGTATTGTAACGAGGCCCGCAATTGTAGTAATCCTTACCCTTCGCGATACAATCATCGATAAACAGGGAGAGGAACGTGGCGGGGGCGTACTTGGCGAACATGCGGTCGATATAGTTGCTGACCCGCACCTTCATGTCCACGAAATAATGGATCTGGCGCATGAACGCCGCGTAAAGCTCCTCATACGTCCGGAAACCACGGGGATCGCCGGTCTCCAGACCGACCTTGCGGCCGCTTACCGGATCTACGCCGTTATGCAGCGTCACCTCCAATATCTTCGGCACGTTCAGGTAACCGGTCAGCACGTACGCCTCCTTCCCGAAAGCGCCCACCTCGATGCAACCGCTGCAACCTCCCTCGCGGGCATCACGCAGCGACTTGCCTTGCCGCATCAACTCCTGCACGTACACATCCGGGTTGAATACCGACGGATAGCCATGGCCTTGGCGGATCACCTTGCACCCAGCACGAAGGAAACGCTCCGGCGTACGGGCACTGACGTGGATGGCGCTGCCGGGCTGGAGGATATGCAGCTCCTCGATCGTCTCCAACATGATATAGGAGACCTCGCTTACGCCGTCGCTGCCGTCCGCCCGGATGCCGCCGATGTTCAGGTTCGTGAAATCGTTATAGGTCCCGCTCTCCTTCGCCGTGATACCCACTTTCGGCGGGGCGGTATGATTGTTTACCTTGATGAAGAAGCAAGACATCAACTCTTTCGCCTCGTCACGGGTCAAGGTTCCGGCGGCGATCTCTTTCTCGTAAAAAGGCGCCAGATGCTGGTCGAAATGGCCAGGGTTCATGGCATCCCAACCATTCAGCTCCGTGATCGTACCTAGATGGACAAACCAGTACATCTGGATCGCTTCCCAATAGGTACGGGGAGCGTGGGCGGGAACCCAGCGGCATACCTCGGCGATCTTCCTCAGCTCAGCGGCACGACGAGGATCTTTTTCGGTGAGAGACATCTCGTCGGCCAAGTCCGCGTGTCGCTCGGCAAGCAGGATAGCGGCGTCGCAGGAGATAGACATGGCCGTCAGCTCCTCCTGCTTGTCCGTGGCCTCGGGGTCGTTCATGAAATCCAAAGCGCTTAGTTCCCCCTCGATACGTTTCTTCAAGTCCAGCAAGCCATATTGGTAGACCTTGCCGTCCAAAGCGGTATGCCCGGGGGCACGTTGCTCCATGAACTCGGTGAACATACCCACCTCGTACGCCTCTTTCCATTCCTTGGGGACGTGGCTGAAGATGCGCTCCCGCTGGGTACGGCCTTTCCAGTACGGGATCACCTCCCGCTCGTAAGTATCGATATCTTCTTGGGAGATTGTGTAACGTTGCAGCTCCCGGGTATTCAATATATGCAGGTCCTCCACGCTATGGCAGGTAAGTTCCGGGAAGGTAGGCACGGCCTTGGGGCGGGGCCCCCGCTCGCCAACGATCAACTCGTCCTCGCCGATATAGATCGTCTTCTGCTTGCAGATCTCAAGGAAGTTCAAGGCACGCAGGATAGGGATCGGATACTTTCCGTAATTCTCCCGATAAAAACGGGTCTCGATCAAGGCCCGCTCGATCGATAGGGAAGGTTGGGCCTCAAAGGTCTGCCGGCGCAAACGTTTGATACGGTCGTTCATCCCGAAATTGTTCGCTCCTACGGAAGAGACGGTATCATGTACGCATGAATGTGTGTGATGGGTCGTATTCATAAAATTATATGTTTTATCGTAGAGGTAGGATCTATCCGCCCTCATCAAGGTTATTTTTTATTGTTACACAGGACGGGCATCCCCGCCCCCATGAGTTTATATAGGGAGAGTATCTGCTAGAGATAAAACATCAGGCAGTTGAAAAGCATCCGATAGCCTTTGTGTAACATAGCGCTTGTTTCTTTTTGAAGTATGATGGCAAAAATAAGGAAATTATTGATAATATCACAATTCATCAACAGAAAGTAACCGTTTGTCAAAAAAATAACACAGGAACGTAAATAAAGGAATAGCTTTGCTTTGTATTTCCAGATCAAAGGGTTTAAAATTAAAAGAACTTATACCATGCAAAGTACATTCAAGAACCTGCTTTATGTCTTGAGACATTATAAATTAGCGACGGTCACTAATCTTTTAGGACTTAGCTTCGCTTTCCTGTTATTCATGCTGATAAGCATACATGTCGGTCATGAATATAGCTTCGACGCTTCCCTCTTGAACAGGGAAAGGATCTTTCAGTTAGAAAACAAGCGGGATGACGGGATATGGGAGGCTAATTTCGCACGTCCACAACTCGAGCGTTTCATCGCCGCCTCCCCTTATATAGAAGCGGCCGCTATCACAAACAACCTTGTTTACTCCTCCGTACGTTTTGGGATATCAGCCAGTGAAGGGCCCGACGCACGGAGCTATATGGAGCAGGTGGAACGGATCACCCCGGGATATACCAAGGTCTTTGGCTTCGAACTGGTGGCCGGCGATACGGATTGCCTGAAACGTCCGGAAGGGACGCTGATCCCAGAGAGCATGGCCCGGAAACTCTTCGGCGAGGAAAATCCTATCGGGAAGCCGGTTTATCTGTCGGAGTTCGCCGGGGCCGAAGGCTCGATTATATATGGGCTTAGTTTTGAGCCGGCATATATCGTGGGAGGCGTCTTTCGCGATTTCCCGGAAAACACCCGGGTGAAGAATGCCCTGTATATCCCGATCATGGAGAAAGAGATGATGGAAAACTGGCATACCGGCCTTTACTATTGTTATCTGCTGATGTCGACGCCGGAATCCGCCTCTGTCACTACCGAGACCTATATGGCCGATAGCCGGGCTTTCCTGAAAAGTTTCACGATCGAGGATATGCGCCTCCGGCCCTTGTCTGATCTCTATTTCGGCCAGCCGGTCCGAGCGGACGCCGCTCCCATCGGTAATAAGCTACGGACGAATATGTTATTCTTTATCGCCATCCTGATCATAGGTATCGCCTTGGTCAATTATATCAACCTGTCGATAGCCTTGGCGCCGATACGCACCAAGTCGATCACCATCCAGAAAGTGCTGGGAAGCTCGGACACCACGCTACGGAAGTATCTGGTCTTGGAGTCCTTGGGAATCTCGGTTGTCGCCTTCTTCCTCGCCTTGCTTTTCCTGTTATTTTTGAATAACGTGCAATGGGTCACGAATATGGTGGGGCATCCGTTGAACCTGTATGCCAACTGGAAGATTCCGGCGTACACATTCTTCCTTGTCGCAGGCGGCGGTATACTGGCCGGTTTGTATCCTGCTTTCTATATCACCTCGTTTCCTCCTGTCATGGCGCTGAACAAGTCTTTTACCCTTAGCGACCGGGCCAAGAACACTCGCAAGTTACTTATGGGGTTCCAGTTCGTTATCTCGATCACGCTGATTGTCGGAGCGTTGTTCGTCTCCTTGCAAAACAGATATATAGGGAACGTGGACTTGGGGTTTAACAAAGAAAACGTACTGGAGGTAAGACTAAGCATGGGGGCGGCCTTGAAAAAGGGCGAATTGTTCAAGGCACGTCTCTTGGAAAGCCCCGCTATCCGTGATGTTTCCTTTAGTGAGTTCAAATTTGTCTCGGACGAATCACGTTCTTTCATCGGGTATAATTACAAAGGCCAACATTATTATATGAGCTGGCTGGGAGTATCCGCCAATTTCCCGGAGCTAATGGATGTAAAGATGATCGCCGGAAGGAAGTTCCGGCCAACAGATGAGGCGGCGGATAACACGCAGGCCGTTTGCGTCCTTAGCGAGACGGCAGCGAGGGAGATCGCCTCGGGTCTTTCCCCCGAGAAACCGGACGACCTATCGGACTTGGTAGGAACAAGCATCACGGATAATGATATACCGGTACGGATTGTCGGTATCTTTGAGGATGTCCATTATGAATCCCTGTATAAAGAGTTACGCCCGATGGGACTTTGGACCTCGGCTAAGAATCATTACCGCCGTTCGGTGCCGGAAAGATACGCTTATGTCAAGATCCCCGGCGGAAATCCCCGGACGGCTATCGAGCATATCCGGAAGGTAACGGATGAATTGATCCCGGGTTATCCGGCCGATATCCATTTCTTTGATACGGCGCTGGAGGAGCTTTACAGTAAAAGTGGGCGGCAGGGAGCGCTGATTACCGCCCTTTGCCTGATGGCCGTCTTTTTATCCCTCGTGGGAGTATTCGGACTGGTTATCTTTGAGTTACAGGGACGGGAAAAGGAGATAGCCGTGCGGAAAGTACATGGGTCCACGGTCCGGCAAATCCTTTGGATGCTGAACTCGTCTTTCCTCCGGATCACGCTCGTCTGTTTTATTATCTCGATCCCGCTTGCTTACTATGGGGTGCATATTTGGTTACGAAGCTTCGCTTATAAAACGCCGATCTACGTATGGGTATTTTTAGTGGCTTTGGTAATCATAATGACACTGACCGTATCTACGGTTACTTTCCAGAGTTATCGGGCGGCGATGGCAAATCCGGCGTCTAAATTGGGGCATTAAGGTTCATTACGAAAAAAGGACGGGTAGATTGATCCGTCCTTTTTTACTCATATATTATCTTGTCTCAGGTTTGGTTACCGTTTCCAATAACCTTCCATCTCCTCCAGCGTCTTTCCTTTCGTCTCGGGGACAAATTTCCAGATGAACAACGCCGCCAATATACCCATCACGCCATAGATCCAATAGGCCATACCGTGATTGAACGTATCGGTCAAGTATTGATTCTTATCCAGCATCGGGAAAGTCCATGATACCAAGAAGTTGGCGATCCACTGCCCCGCCACGGCGATACTCATTACTGTGGAGCGGATCGAGTTCGGGAAGATCTCGGCCAGTAACACCCAGCAGACCGGTCCCCACGACATAGCGAATCCCGCCGTATAAACCAGCATGCAGACCAATGATCCCATACCCACCGAACGCGTATAGAAAGTAGTACCCAAGATCAACATAGATACCGCCATGACGAGCGCCCCGATAATCATCAACGGACGGCGTCCGAACTTATCCACCGTGAAAATAGCCAATACGGTAAACGACAGGTTCACCGCCCCTACCACGATCTGTTGCAAAAGGGCGGCGTCCGTGGCCGCTCCCATCGTCTTGAAGATCTCCGGGGCATAGTAAAGCACCACGTTGATCCCCACGAATTGCTGGAAACCGGAGAGCAACACGCCCACCAAGATGATCAGCACGCCAAACGACCGGATCGGGAACAGCAAGGCGATACAGAAACTAGCCAACAAGGCGATCTCCAATGCGTTCGTATTACCTGCCCACGACAACAACCCGTAGCCGATCAAGAACAGCGCCAGCCAAGTCCCCATAAACCGGAAGTAAGGCTTCATCGACGGAGCTTTCTCCTTGAAACTATTCCGTATATCCTCCAGCTCACGGCCAGCGTCCACCTGATCCATCAAATGACTCAAGACGCCCAACGCCTTCTCCGTACGCCCACGCATCACGAGGTAACGAGGCGTCTCCGGCACGAACATCAAGAACGAGAGGAACAATACCGCCGGAATAATCTCGGAAGCGAACATCCAACGCCAGCCGATCGTATTCAGCCAAGCGGCATCTCCTTGAAGGGCGATCGTATAATTCACGAAATATACCACCAGCATACCAAAGATAATGGCAAACTGGTTCCATGCCACCAGATTCCCCCGGCGATCGGCCGGAGCCACCTCGGCGATATACATCGGCGATACCATGGAGGCCAGCCCCACGCCAATACCTCCCAGAATACGATAAGCCACGAACGCATACATAAACGTATGATCGCCACTTCCGGGCATGCCGATAAACAGCTCCGGCCAAGCCGAGCCGATAGCGGAAAGCAAGAAAAGGATAGCGGCCAGTATCAACGTAGGCTTCCTGCCGTAACGCTGGCTGATCCACCCGGCGAACGAGGCGCCGAGGATACATCCGATCAACGCGCTACTTACCACGAATCCCTCCAAGGCGTTCGCCTGATCCAACGGAAGTCCTTGCGGCTCGATGAAGAACTTACGCAAAGACTCTACCGTACCGGAGATCACCGCCGTGTCATACCCGAACAGCAGACCTCCCAAGGTAGCGACCAAGGTAAGAGCGAAAATATAAGTGTTGTTATTTTTCATGGAATAGATTTATTCATTAAAAACTGAGAATTGAGAGCTGAAAACTAGGGCTTACGCACGATAATTTTCAATTCCCAATTCTCGATTTTCAATTATTTAGATATGCAGATTTACAATCATCTCGTATAATTCCTGCTTACCGCTGATCTGTTTCGGCTCGCCGTCACGCAAAGCGATCGTACGAAGATCTTCCAGCGTAAGCTTGCCATCCTCGAATGCCTTGCCCTCGCCGGCATCGAAACTAGCGTAACGCTCGGCACGCATCTTGCGGTAGTCTGAGTTCTCAAGGATATCGGCGGCGATCATCAAGGCACGGGCGAAAGCGTCCATACCACCGATATGAGCGATGAAGATATCCTCCAAGTCCGTAGAATTACGGCGGGTCTTGGCGTCGAAGTTCGTACCTCCGGTAGTCAAGCCACCTCCCTCAAGGATAACCAGCCAAGCCTGTGCCAGCTCATAGATATCCATCGGGAATTGATCCGTATCCCAACCATTCTGGTAATCGCCACGGTTCGCGTCGATACTGCACAACATGCCGGCGTCGGCGGCGGCTTGCAATTCATGCTCGAATGTATGTCCGGCCAAGGTAGCGTGGTTCACCTCGATATTCAAGGCGAAATCCTTGTCCAATCCATAATGGCGAAGGAAGCCGATCACGGTCTCCGAATCCACGTCATATTGATGTTTCGTCGGTTCCATCGGTTTCGGCTCGATCAGGAACGTACCCTTGAAACCGTTCTTGCGGCCATAATCACGGGCCATCGTCAACATCATGGCTAAATGATCCTTCTCACGTTTCATGTTCGTATTCAATAGGCTCATATACCCCTCACGGCCGCCCCAGAACACGTAGTTCTCGCCCCCTAAGGCGATACAAGCGTCAATAGCGTTCTTGATCTGCGTGCCGACGCATGCCACGGTCGGGAAATAAGGGTTCGTAGCGGCACCGTTCATATAACGCTTATGTCCGAACACGTTAGCGGTAGACCATAGCAGTTTCTTTCCGGTAGCGGCTTGATGCTCCTTGGCATGTTCCACCATCGTCTGCAAACGTTTCTCGAACTCGCCCAGCGTAGGAGCCTCGTCCACCACGTCCACGTCGTGGAAGCAATAGTAAGGAATATTACATTTGGTCATAAACTCGAAAGCGGCGTCCATCTTGTACTTCGCGCGGGTGATAGCGTCCGTGCTGTCGTTCCAAGGGAATGTCTTCGTTCCACCACCAAACTGATCACCTCCCTCAGCACATAAGGTATGCCAATAAGCCATAGCGAAGCGTAAATGATCCTTTAGTGTCTTACCCATTACTACCTTATCCGCGTCATAATAATGAAATGCCAACGGATTTTTTGACTCACGTCCCTCAAACTGAATTTGTCCGATTCCCGGGAAAAATTCTTTCTCTCCTTTAAAGTAACTCATAATAATATGTATTAAAAATGTAAATAATTCAGCCGTTAAATAGATTGTTCCAATCGTTCCTTCCAAATCTCGAACGCCCCGCAATAAGCATTCGCCTTGAAACCGTCCGGCTCGATCACGTTGATCTTCTTCAAGGAAGCGAACGCTTCTTCCGCGTTCTTGTAGATACCGGCACCCATACCGGCACCCTTGGCCGCCCCTACCGCACCGTTCGTATCATACAGTTCGATCACCGTACCCGTCACGCCCGCCAAAGCATCCCGGAAGATCGGGCTTAAGAACAAGTTCGCGTTCCCCGCACGGATTACCTGAATATCGATCCCCATCTCATTCATAATATCCATACCGTATTTAAAGGCGAACACGATACCTTCTTGCGCCGCCCTAGCCATATGCGCCTTAGTATGTATATTGAAGTTCAATCCATGAACCGAGCAATCGATCTGCTTATTCTGCAACATACGCTCCGCCCCGTTTCCGAACGGCAAGATCGAAAGACCATCGCATCCGATGGGAACCGTAGCCGCCAAATCATTCAACTCATTATAGTTGATGCCTTCCGGCGCTATATTCCGTTTGATCCAAGAATTAAGGATACCGACCCCGTTGATGCACAACAAGACACCCAAGCGGGTCTGCTCCATCGTATGATTCACGTGGGCGAACGTATTCACACGGGAAAGCGTATCGTAATTCACCTTGCCGTTCACGCCATACACCACTCCGGAAGTCCCACCGGTAGCCGCTATCTCGCCCGGATTCAACACATTCAATGATAAAGCGTTATTCGGTTGGTCGCCCGCACGATAGGTAACCGGCGTACCTTTCTTCAGTCCCAACTCGGCCGCGACCGAGGCGGTAACCTCGCCCTGCAAACCGAACGTCGGACGGATATCGGCGATCAGATCCTTTCTGAATCCATAATAATTCATCAACTCCTCCGATAAGGCATTATTCTTGAAGTCCCAGAAAATCCCCTCCGACAAACCGGAAACCGTAGTCACGATATCCCCCGTCAGACGCATAGCGATGAAATCTCCCGGCAACATGATCTTATGGATACGGTCGTAGATATCCGGCTCGTACTCCTTGATCCAAGCCAGCTTGGAAGCGGTAAAATTACCCGGCGAGTTCAATAGGTGGGAAAGGCATCGCTTCTCGCCTATATTCTTAAACGCACGCTCGCCATAAGGAACGGCACGGCTATCGCACCAGATAATAGATGGACGAAGCACCTCCATCTTCTTGTCCACCACCACCAAGCCATGCATCTGGTACGAGATACCGATCGCCTTGATATCCTCGCCTTTCACCTTCGCCTTGCTCATGGCACCTTTCATAGCGATCTTCACGTACGACCACCAATCCTCCGGATTTTGCTCCGCCCACCCCGGGCGCAACGCCTTGATCGGGGCCTCTTCTTTGGGATAAAAATCCGCACCTATTGTTAACCCGGTCTCCTCATCGACAATAGAGACCTTGATGGAAGAACTTCCAATGTCACATCCTAACAGACACATAATCGTATGGTTTTATATCTTATTAAACTTCGAACGTTGTTGATTATATTTCACCTTATCAAACCGATAATACCGTGCGGCACGATGGGCGACCCCGTCTTGCATATCCTCCGTGGGCACCACGTAATCCAAGGAATTCATCTTCTTATGAAAATTGCGCACGTCCATCTCACGGTTATAGATCACCTCGTACGTGCGCCTAAGCTGGAACGCCGTGAACTTCATCGGCATATAGTCGAAAATGATAGCGGGCTCCTTCTCCACCCAATTACGGATCTCCTGTATGGCAGCCTCGATAATCTCTTTATGATCGAATGGCAAGCGAGGAAGCTCGTCGATAGGGCACCAACGGATCGAGTCGGATTTATCGGCCGGACACGTCTTCCTGCTGTTCTTGCACAAGGCGAGATAAGCGACCGTGATCAACCGTCCGATCTTCACCTTGGATGTCGCCTCCAGCCACATCACGTCCAACCGGTTCGAGGTACGGGCGGGAGAACCAAAACAACGGAATTGTTTCAATTGGACACGCTTCAAGCCGGTCGAATCATTCAGTATCCGATAGGCGGCGTCATCTAAATCCTCGTTCTCATAGATCAGGCTGCCGGGTATTTTATAGCCGATCAACTCGCCTTCCTCACTTTTTCGCTCCGCCAACAGCACGGTGAGCTTGTCATCATTGATGCCGAGAAGAACGCAGTCTACGGAAACATAGGGGGAAAGCATCTCTCTATTCTCGTTTTGTGTATCCATGATATCAGTAATTAGATTTGCGCAAATATAAGTATTTTTCTAAACAAAGCAATTACAAAAGGTCTTTTTTGCACATCCTAATTGATTATTTTTCTGATATTTCAGTATCGTACATCATACAATATGCTATACAACACATAATGTAAGTAAAACAATTAGTACGAGAACAAATAATGAAGGCGCTTTCACGTACCTCTAACTTTTATTTCCTACATTTGTTATATTTATAAAACATCGGACATGAATCTAAAAAACATATACTTCTCTTGGCTGATTTATTGGGGTAAAATGAAGGGATTGCTGAACGGGATAGCGGAAGCGATCATCCTACTCGCCTCCTTAGCCTCTTTCTTCGTATTGATCTACCAATTCGGCTTTGTACAGACACCCGATTCCGTCCATATCCTAGAGCGCTCCCGCCCATTCATCCTGCTTGCTTTTTTCACGGGCATAACACTCCGGTACGTGGTGAGGTTCCAAGAAATCATACAGGAGAAAATGTTGTATCTCGATATCAGCATCTATTTCCTTTTATTCGCCGTATTATCCAGCAAGATATTTTTCAAGGATGCCATAGCGCACTCTTTGCCTTATTTGTCTTTCCTTACGAAACCTCTCTTCGTATATGTCTTATTATTGCTGCTTAGCACGATTCACTTATCCCGGCAGACGTTCACGCTGATGCAGACACGGATCAAGCCCTCGTTGCTTTTCTTGCTCAGTTTCGTGTTCGTGATATTGGTCGGGGCCGGGTTGCTATCGTTGCCGAACGCCACTACGCACCGGATCCCGTTTATCGACGCTTTGTTTATCTCCACGACCTCGGTATGCGTAACCGGACTAACCACCGTCGACGTAGCCACTAGTTTCACGCATATCGGGCATATTATCATCATGATTTTAATACAGATCGGCGGTATCGGGGTCATGACATTTACCTCTTTCTTCGCCCTCTCCTTCATGGGGAAATCCTCTTTTACGAGCAAGATGATGCTGAAAGATATGTTGAACGAAGATCGGACGGGAGGGTTGTTCCGGGTCATCTTAAACATTCTTTTCGTGACCTTGTTTATCGAGGGGATCGGTGCCTATTTTATTTATATGGACGTACGGGGAAGCCTGCCGGGAGGTACGCAGCAGGAATTATTCTACGCAATGTTTCATGCCGTGTCCGCTTTTTGTAACGCAGGGATCTCTACCTTGAGCGGCAATATGTACGATCCGTTAGTGGCGGATAAGTACAACCTCCATTTCTGGATAGCCATGCTGATTATATTCGGAGGCTTGGGCTTCCCGATCGTCTTCAATTACCTGAAACTCTTGCATCACTTGCTGATGAATGGTATCAAGATATTGATCGGTAAGCAAAAGCATTATATCCATACGCCCCGTATTATTAATGTACATACGTACATTGTTGTTATATCTACCTTGATCCTGTTAATTACCGGAACGGCTTTCTACCTCTTTTTCGAGTATGACAATACCTTGGGCGACCTTCCCCTGCGGGGGAAACTGGCAAATGCGTTCTTAGGCGCCGTCACGCCTAGAACGGCAGGATTCAACGTAGCGGATATGGCTACATTGGCCCCTCCGACCTTAATGCTGACGTTGATCCTTATGGTAATCGGAGCCGCCCCTATGTCCACCGGCGGCGGATTGAAAGTGACCACCGTTTTCGTAGCTCTGGTTACGACCTTGAACGCCGCACGTGAGAAAGATAAAGTGGAAGTGAGAAAACGGGAGATCGCCCCATTCGCCATCCGCCGGGCATTCGCTATCATCATGATGTACTTCATGTGGGTGGCGATCGCTACGTGGGTATTATCCTATACGGAAAAAGGGGCGCCGCTGTTCTCCCTATTGTTCGAGGTTGTTTCCGCCTTGAGTACCGTAGGCTTGAGTATCGATTATACCCCTCACCTCACCCCTATCGGGAAAATCATCATTATCAGCACGATGCTGGTCGGACGTATCGGGGTATTGGCCTTCCTCGTAAGTTTCTGCAAGGAATACACGAAAAAGGACTATACATATCCACAAGAAAATATATTAATGTAAAAATAAGATAGCATGAAATATTTAGTAATCGGATTAGGGAATTTAGGACGTGCGATAGCGAAGGACTTGACACGTGTCGGCAATGAGGTGATCGGCGTAGACATGGATCTGCATCGTGTCGATATGCTAAAGAACGACATAGCGGGGGCGATCGCCTTGGACTCCACGGACAAAGAGGCATTGAGCACCCTGCCATTGAGCGAGATGGATGCCATTATCGTAACATTCGGTAAGGATTTCGGGACTTCCGTTCAGACCGTCGCTTTATTGAAGAGTCTGGATGCGGGCAAACTGATCGTGCGGGCGATCTCATCGATCCATGAGACTGTGATCCGTGCGATCGGGGTAAGCGAGATTATCACACCGGAAGAGGATTTCTCTACGATGTATACCTCCCAAGCGTCTTTAGGCGGCCTGTTCAGGCATTGGTATAAAGTAACCGATACGGAACATCTCTATAAGATCAAGACACCGGCCACTCTTGTCGGGCAAACCATCAAGAACATCGATTTCGAGGAGAATTTCGGTATCCATCTGATAGCGATCGAACGCCCTTACGAGAAAAAGAACCTGATCGGGCTCACACAGACAGAATACAAGGTTATCAGCCGCATCACCGAGGAATTGGTGATCGAGGCGGATGATCTACTGATCTTATTCGGGAAGATGGAGCTATTAAATAAAATAGCCAACATCTAAAACAAAACATAGGCAGACGATCACGATATAATCAGCGTCGTCTGCCTACGGCAAATATCAACGAAGCGATCAAGCCCCCGCTATCTCTATCGTATAGGAGGCATCGAAGACCTCTCCCGGTTCCAAATGCCATACCCAATCCCGGTCTTTATACTCACCCGTATAATCCACCCGGTCGCAACGCCCATACCAAGGTTCGATACAGACAAACGGAGCGTTTCTCGTAGGCGGAGACCATAAGCCTACCACCGGAGCCGTAAAGGTGAGCGAAAGGTACGGACGTTTCTCCACATCCAATAAGTCCACCCGCTTAATCTGGCTATCTTCCAAGATAAACGTATCGATATCGAACGTATGGATATTCAACGGCAGCAAGCCGTCCACATCCAAAGGTACCGGACGAACCACGTCCCCTACGCACCCTTTTTCCACCAGCGCACGGTATACGAGATCTTTTTTCACATCGAAAGCGAAATACCCTCGATCCGGTTGATCCACCTCATAATTCGGGTACAGGAAAGCCGGATGAGCGCCGATCTGGAAATGCATCGTCTTATCTCCCGTATTCTTCACACGCCAAAGCACCTCCACCTTATTGCCCTCCAAACGATACCCGATCTCCAGAAGGAAAGGGAACGGATAGGCTCTCAGCGTGTCCGGGGTACTTTCCAGCGCGAAACGCAACTCGTTCTCCGCCTCAGCGATCAACGTAAAATCCATATCCCGTGCAAAGCCGTGCTGCGACAGCGGATACACGGTTCCCTCGTTCCGATACTCGGTATTCCATACGCTCCCGACGATCGGGAACAATACTGGGGAATGACGTTTCCAGAAAGCGGGGTCCGCTTGCCAGAGATACTCCTTTCCCGTAGCGTTCGCTACGATACTACTCAACTCCGCTCCATGTTCGGAGACACGGATCGTTAGTTCTTGATTTGATACTGTCTTCATTCCTTATGATAAGTTTAGTAATTGTTCGGCGGGAAGTCCCTTGCTTTTCAAGAAACCATTCAAAGTCCCGAATAATAAGGGCTGTCGCCGGAAATCTTCCAGATAAACCCGTTTCAGGCAGTCTACCGGCATCGATATCGGAACGTATGGGATCAAGTTTCCATGCTCATAACGATAGAGCACCTCATCCGTAGCTTGCAGCGAGGCCAACCGCCATTCCTTATCCCCCACCGAGGAAGGCTGCTTCACCTCCAGACAGGCGTTACACAGCATCGAGAAAAAGCGGGAATCAGGCGTAAAGCCCGTGTGCTCCTCATCAAAAAAGAAGGTATCGTATTCCTTTTCCAATTGTGCCGTAAAATGGTTCAAGATAGGCTCCTTCTCATACTTGCAGGACAACAGGGAATAATTCTCGAACAGGCAAAGCTCGCCCAACGACTGATAGTCCAGCTCAAGGACCAGAGAAGGCTCGGCAGACTGGGCCGGCTCACCGGGTTCCTCATACAAAGGGATCACGTACATGCCTATCTCCGGCCCTACCAGCATCCGGCTGTCCTGTCTGAAAAAGGGCATCGCTTTCTTGCTCTTTTCCACAGGTATCCCTTTGCGTTCCTCATACAAGCCGATAGACTCCCTAAGCAAGGAAAGCCCATACTCGATCTCCTCTTGCGGCACGATATGCATCAACCCCTTCGCCGGAAGCGTGAAAAAGGAATCAGGCCCCGAGGTAGTCCGAAAGCTTTCGACAAAAGCGTTCAATGATACTCTACAATATAAAACCATACAATCTGTTTTTTTGCCTCGCAAGGTAGAAAAATATTATCAGAACCGATATGCCTTCCGACAAGAATTTATCTTATTACGCAAGATCACTGCAACCCGGGTTGCAGTAAAAAGCAGTTCTACTTTGTAAAAGGAGTTGACTCGCATATCAAAATAATCATTATCTTTGTTCGGAATAACAAGCGAGTAAAAAAAAGACCGTACCGTAAATCAAGTATAAATCAATATAGCATACAATTATGAAACGTCGTGATTTTTTAAAGACCAGTGTCATCGCTAGCGCGGCTCTATCCTTAAATTTTGAAGGTCTGCAAGCGGCCCTTTCCACGAACACCGTAGCCGTAGAGAAGGCTCCCGATATGGTAGCAGTTATGGGTGGAGAGCCGGAGGTGATGCTAGATAAAGCCTTGGAAGCCCTTGGCGGTATCGGAAACTTCGTGAAGAAAGGACAAAAGATCGTGATCAAGCCGAATATCGGCTGGGACCGCTCTCCTGAATTGGCAGGTAATACGAACCCCAAATTAGTGAAAGCCTTGGTCAAAAAATGCTTGGAGGCCGGCGCCTCTAAAGTGACCGTATTCGACCACACCTGCGATAACTGGCAGAAATGCTACGAGACAAGCGGGATCGCCGAGGCCGTAAAAGAGGCCGGAGGTATCATCATGCCTGCCAACGATGAGAAATATTTTAAGGAAGTATCCATTCCGGGTGGCGTGAACCTGAAAAGCGCCAAGATCCATGAGGCCCTGATCGAGGCGGACGCATGGATCAACGTCCCCGTATTGAAGAACCATGGTGGGGCGAAGATGACTTGCGCCATGAAGAACTATATGGGAATCGTATGGGATCGCCGTTTCTTCCATCAAAATGATTTGCAACAATGCATCGCCGATATTTGCACTTGGCAAAAGAAACCGGTATTGAACATCGTGGACGCTTATCGTATCATGCACCAAAACGGCCCACAAGGAAAGAGCGCTGCCGATGTGGCTACCTTGAAATCCTTGATCGCTTCCCCGAATATCGTCGCTATCGACACCGCTGCCCTTCGCCTGTTCAACCAAGTGAAGAAGCTGGATATGGCCGCCGTAGGTCATATCGGTAAAGGCGAGGCTTTAAAGCTAGGTACGACGAATCTGGATAATGTCACGATCAAACGTATTAAGATATAATCGAGGATGAAGAAGCCTAATTACTTAAAAGGATTGCGGGTCGTACTCGCGATCCTCATTTTCGTACCCATACTTTTATTCTTCGTTGATTTCGCCGATGTATTGCCGGACAACCTGCACACGTTGTTGCATCTCCAGATCATGCCCGCTATTTTAGGGGGGATGGCGGGGTTGGTAGTCTTCCAATTCGTATTGGCTTTATTGTTCGGCCGGATCTATTGCTCGGTTATTTGCCCGGCGGGCGTATTGCAAGATATTATCAACCGGGTTTTCTGTATCGGGAAGAAGAAAAAGAAAGGAGTACGCAGGTTCAGCTATCATAAGCCCATGAATATCTTACGGTACTCAATTCTCGGGCTTACATTCGTATTGGCTGTTTTCGGGATGATCGAATTATGTACGTTGCTAGATCCGTACAGTAACTTCGGCCGTATAGCGAACAACCTGTTCCGTCCGGTCGTCATGTGGGTCAATAACCTGCTGGCCGACGGATTGGCACGGATGGATAACTATACGCTTTATCACGTCACGATTAGCAACGTGACGGTATTCGGCGTGATATCCGCTTTGGTCGCGTTGCTCGTATTCATCCTCATGGTCGTATTCCGGGGAAGGTTGTTCTGCAATACGCTTTGCCCGGTAGGAACGCTGTTGAGCCTGATCTCCCGGTATTCGTTTTTCCGGATCTCCTTTGACAAAGAAGCTTGTACGCATTGTGGTAATTGCGAGCATACTTGTAAGGCGGAGGCGATCGACAGCAAGAACCTCACCGTAGATACCTCCCGTTGCGTAGATTGCTTCAACTGCGTGTCCTCGTGCGCTAAAGGAGGATTGCAATACCGTTTCAAGCCTTCCTTCAAGAAAGAAGCCGAAACAGCTCGCGCACAAACGGACGTGATCCAACAGGCTACCGCTCCGAACAGCCGCCGTACATTTCTCTCGGCAGGGGCTACCGTCGCGGTCTCCCTCCCGATCGTATCCACCATTGCCCAAGGAATGGAAAAAGGGCATGGCAAAGGGCAGCACGGGCAAGGTAAGCACGGCAATAAATGGCCCCCTATCGTACCGCCGGGAGCGATCAGCTTAGAACGTTTCAAGGATGTATGTACCGGATGCCAGATTTGCGTGACTCAATGCCCGAGTCATGTACTACGTCCCACGGGATTGGAGTATGGCTTTGATTATATGTTGAAACCCCGTATCGCTTACATCGACAGTTATTGCAATTACGAATGCACGGTCTGCTCGGAGGTTTGCCCCACGCACGCTATAAAGCCGCTTACCAAGGAAGAGAAAGCGACTACACAAGTGGGCATCGCCACCTTCTTCATCAACCGTTGTATCGTAAAGACGGAGGGGACGGATTGCGGGGCTTGTTCGGAGCACTGCCCTACCCAAGCCGTGCATATGGTTCCTTACGAGGGCACGCTGACCATCCCGCAAGTAAACCCCGATCTTTGCATCGGTTGTGGCGGCTGCGAATCGATCTGTCCCGTACGCCCGATGAGAGCGATCATCATCAAGGCGAACGAGGTACACAAGTTCGTGGAGAAGCCTAAAGAGGAAGAGGTGAAAAAGGTAGAAATAGATGACTTCGGATTCTAAGAGAAAAATGCTACCTTTGTCACAAATTTTTGATACATGACATTTGAATTACAGTATAACGATACGAAATCGAACGCTAGGGCGGGCTTGATTACCACCGATCACGGGGTAATCGAGACGCCTATTTTTATGCCCGTGGGTACGCAAGGTACGGTAAAGGGTGTACATATGACCGAGCTAAAGGAAGATACCAAGGCACAAATCATTTTGGGGAATACGTACCATCTGTATCTTCGTCCCGGTATCCAGATCTTGGAGCAGGCCGGAGGCTTGCATAAGTTTAATACATGGGATCGCCCGATATTGACCGATAGCGGGGGGTTTCAGGTATTCTCTCTTTCCGACAATCGTAAGCTGCATGAAGAGGGAGCCGAGTTCCGCTCGCATCTCGACGGCTCCAAGCATATGTTCACGCCGGAGAAGGTGATGGATATCGAACGCTCTATCGGTGCGGATATCATCATGGCCTTCGATGAGTGTTGCCCGGGAGATGCCGACTACAATTACGCCAAGCAATCACTGGGCCTGACCGAGCGTTGGCTGGATCGTTGTTTCGCCCGCTTCAACAGCACGGAGCCGAAATACGGCTACCGGCAAAGTCTCTTCCCGATCGTACAGGGATGCGTCTATACGGACTTGCGGCAGAGGGCGGCGGAGAACGTGGCCCGAAAAGGCGCCGATGGAAACGCTATCGGGGGACTGGCCGTTGGCGAGCCTACCGATAAGATGTATGAGATGATCGAGGTCGTAAACGATATCTTACCGAAAGATAAACCTCGTTACTTGATGGGCGTAGGTACCCCGATCAATTTACTGGAAGGGATCGAACGAGGCATCGATATGTTCGACTGTATCATGCCAACCCGCAACGGGCGCAACGGCCAACTTTTCACGCGTTTCGGTACTATCAATATGCGTAACAAGAAATGGGAGAACGATTTCTCGCCGGTCGATCCGGACGGACATTCCTACGTGGATACCTTATATAGCAAGGCTTATCTGCACCACTTGATCAAGGCGAAAGAAATGCTTGGCTTACAGATCGCTTCTATCCATAACCTCGCCTTCTACCTATGGTTGGTGAAAGAAGCGAGGGCACATATCATCGCTGGCGATTTTACTACATGGAAAAGTGGTATGGTCCGTCAATTAGCGAACCGGTTATAAAAAACGAGACAGATGAAATTTAAACTAAAACGGATCGATTGGTATATCATCAAGCAGTTTCTGGGCACGTACGTGTTCGCTATCGCCTTGATTATCTCTATCTCCGTCGTTTTCGATATAAACGAGAAGATCGATAAGTTCTTGAATCCGGATGTCCCCTTAAAAGCGATCATCGTGGATTATTACTTGAACTTTATCCCCTATTTCGCCAATTTGTTCAGTCCGTTGTTCACATTTATCGCCGTGATCTTTTTCACGTCGAAGCTAGCGGATCGTTCGGAGATCATAGCGATGCTTGCCAGCGGTATGAGTTTCCGTAGGTTAATGCTTCCTTATGCGGTCTCGGCTACGATTATCGCTATCGTGACGTTTATCCTGAACGCTTACATCATTCCCCCGGCGAATGAGACTCGTATCGATTTCCAGAACAAATATATCCGTAACAAGAAGGTGGATTACGTGAAGAACGCCCAATTGGAGATCGAGCCGGGTGTTATCGCTTATTTCGATAGCTATGACGCTCGCTCGAACATGGGATACCGTTTCTCTCTGGAGCATTTCGAGGATAAAAAATTGATCTCCCGTCTGACCGCCAAGTCGATCAAATACGACTCGCTTTATCAATGGACCGTTATCGATTATATGATCCGTGATTTCGATGGCATGCGGGAACATATTTCCCAAGGCTCCCGTAAGGATACGACCTTGACCATCGTGCCCTCGGACTTCCTGATTTCCGTGAATGATTGCGAGACGATGACAACGCCCGAGCTAAATACGTATATCAACCGGCAGAAAAAAAGAGGTATCGGGAATATACAGACCTTCCAGATCGAGTATCATAAGCGCTTCGCCACGATCATGGCGGCGTTTATCTTGACTTCTATCGGAGCGTCGTTGTCTTCCCGGAAAATAAAGGGAGGTATGGGTATGAATATTGGTATCGGATTGGCGTTGAGTTTTTCTTACATCCTGTTTATGACGGTTACTTCCACCTTCGCTATTAATGGTTATGTGAGTCCTGCCGTAGCAGCTTGGATACCGAATATAGTTTATACATTTATAGCGATATTCTTATATCAGAAAGCACCAAGGTAATTGATTAACTCCTATATTGGTATAACCCTGCCAAATTTCATCCAGTTGTAGAGACGGTGTGTACTCCGTCTCTACAACCTAGGATTTTCAATTATTTCGTGAAATTAAGTCCAAACTCTAACGTTTTTGCGTTCGGAAGTAGTTGCAATACCATATCTACCATTTGCTGATAATTCTCCGGAACCATCGGTTTCAAGATAGGAGCTATCATGGTCAAAACCGGTACGATTAAATCCTTATCCGCATAAAAAGTAGCCTCACTTCCATCCACCTTCATGTTAAGAGGTAGACCATAATAACCTCCTAAATCAACCAAAAGCTTCATGATCTCGTCAATAGAGATACCAGCGGCCTCCAATTTGTCACCAGCAGCCTGTTGTAATAAAGTAGTCAAGACTGTCACATAATTTTTATCCACAGCCACCATAAATTTCCCGTCTACCACACAATATTGGATACTTGCCATTTTTGTGATCTCACCGATTCCTTTATCCTCAGAAGCCCCTATAGGTCTCCAAGAAACATCGAAGATTCCATCTTCCGGTAAGTTAACATTTACAGCGCTTACTTTGCCCCAAATCAAGTTACTGATAGCAGGCTTTATCATACGCACGAGATCATCGATCGTAGAATTTCCGGTAACGATATTCGCATAGATAGCTTCCACGCCCACTTTCAAACTCCAATTACCTACGATAGAAGAAGTTAATTTACGAGTATAAACAACAGAAGCTACGCCCCCTTTCACCGTACCATTTACTGATACCACGCAATCGCCAACCGTACTCTCGCCGGTAAACGTATAAGTGCCATCCGCTTCCTTCAACGCGGCATCGATAGCGACCGACTTATTTTCGGGGATGATATTGTTCAAGGTTACGGATGCCTTCTCCGCAGAGGAAGCGGCAATCACGACCGATTTACCGTCAACAGGGACTGTCACTTCACCCATTACCAGATTAACGCTCTTACCCTCGTACGTTTTCGACAGATCTTGCCAGTTACCGGAAGAACTTGAATCGTCATCATCACCACATGCCGTAAAAAAACCCATCGTGCAAATCACGGCAAATACATACAACAAACTCTTTCTCATGACTCTTGTTTTAAATTTAACATAAATAGCTATTAATATTATCACAAATATATCCATTCCAACTTCCACTAACAACAATAATTTAATATCAGATGTTCGATTCCTGTGTTTAGATCAAAAATTCACTACTTTTGTCGTATCAAATACTTAAAAACAATCTATCATGAAGAAAGTGTTTATCTCAATGGCCTGCGTATTAATCGCTCTATCCGGTTGCACGAATGGAGGAAGCAATAAAGAATCCATGGAAGTCGTACTGAATATCAAACGGAAAGTAAAACCCGAATGTGTCTCCGCCTTAAAGGAATCATTCTTGAAA
The DNA here is from genome assembly GCF_000012845.1 of Parabacteroides distasonis ATCC 8503. NCBI lineage: Bacteria > Pseudomonadati > Bacteroidota > Bacteroidia > Bacteroidales > Tannerellaceae > Parabacteroides > Parabacteroides distasonis. The sequence goes on along the minus strand of NC_009615.1, from coordinate 903,223 downwards.
TGCAAGGAAAGCACGTTGCTAGAACCGGGATGTATCGACTACGGCATGTACCAGTCCCTCACCGATAGCACCGAATTCTTTATCGCCGAGACTTGGAAAAACGACGGGGAATTACAAAAGCACGGCGAAACCGCCCATCTTAAACAACATCTGAATGAGATCAAAGATATGGGAGACCCTTCCTATAAAGGTAGTTTCCGGAAAATTTATGTCTGCCCGAGTGTAAATGACTAATCATTAAGAATTGAAGATTAAAAATCAAGCTTCACATAAGCGTTTATTTTCAATCTTCAATTCCCTATATTAATTACAAAAGATCTGACGCTAACTCAGATAACTCGCTTCGCTCGCCTTTTATCAAGTTGATATGGGCGAACAAGTCCTGTCCTTTCATCTTGTCGATCATATAGGCCAAGCCATTACTTTGGGCGTCTAGATACGGGGAGTCAATCTGTTGGATATCTCCCGTGAAGACCATCTTCGTTCCCTCTCCCGCACGGGTGATAATCGTCTTGATCTCATGCGGCGTGAGGTTCTGGGCCTCATCGATGATACAATAAGTCTCGGACAAGCTACGACCCCGGATAAAGGCCAACGCCTCGATCACCAACTGATTGTTCTTCTGCATATCGTCGATCTTACGGACATCGGGATTACCCGGGGCAAACTGAGTCTTGATCACGTTCAGGTTATCGAATAGAGGTTGCATATAAGGAGCGACCTTTTGCTTCTCGTCACCCGGAAGGAAACCGAGATCCTTATTCGCCAAAGCGACGATCGGACGGGCCAAAAGTATCTGTTTATACGTGCCGGCTTGTTTCAAGGCAGAGGCCAACGCCAACAACGTCTTTCCGGTACCGGCCTTTCCGGTCAGCCCCACCAGCTTGATATTCGGATCGTTCAACACCTCGAAAGCGAAACTCTGCTCGGCATTACGGGGCTGGATACCAAAGTTCGTGCCTTTATCCACCTTCTTGATCTTATCCGTAAACGGATTGTAGCGAGCCAATACACTATTACGTACGCTTTTCAAGATAAAGCATTCGTTCGGGTCGAGCTTAGACTTGATATCCAACGAATCTGCGTCCACGCCTTCCGGAGAGCTGTAGATCTTGTCGATCAAATCGGGGTCTATATTCTCATAGGTCTCTTGCGCACGCTCGAAAATATCTACATTCACGACCTTATCCGTGATATAATCCTCAACGGGAATACCCAAAGAACGAGCCTTCATACGAAGGTTCACATCCTTGCTGACCAAGGTTGTCTTGATCTTCGGATTCTTCTCGGCGATCGTCAACGCACAAGACAAGATACGGTGATCTGGAGTTTTATCCGGAAAAGAATGCGCTATTTTCTCCTGGTACTTATCACCGGTCACGATATAGAGTGTACCTTTTCCCGGTCCTAGTGAGGCGCCTTTCAAGAACAGGTCATTACTGGTCAATAAGTCTAGCTCCCGAACAAACTCACGGGCATTATAATTGATCTGCTCACTCCCCTTCTTGAACTTGTCCAACTCTTCTAATACCACGATGGGTAGATAGATATCATTTTCCTGAAAGTTCTCGATGCACTTATAGTCATGTAATATGACATTCGTGTCCAACACAAAATTCTTCTTTGCTCCCATGGCCTTTCGATTTAATGATTATTGCTTCTAATATAAGAACAATTCTGACACGTTGATAGTTCAGGCCTGCTAAAATTAGTTACACACACCAATAATTTCGTCATATTGACCAATTCAAAGAAAATATGTATCTTTACGAGGATTAAAAAACACAGGAGGATAACATCATGTTCACAAATTTCAATTTCCAGCAAATACTTAGCGCCTTTATCGTATTATTCGCTGTTATCGATATAATCGGAGCTATTCCCATCATCATAGACCTAAAGGATAAAGGCAAGGATGTCAATGCGTTGAAGGCAACCCTAATCTCTTTTCTATTGTTATTAGGGTTCTTCTACGCCGGGGATATATTGCTCAGGCTTTTCCATGTGGACATCGAGTCGTTTGCCGTGGCCGGCGCTTTTGTGATCTTCCTCCTATCTTTAGAGATGATTCTCGACATAGAGATTTTCAAGAATCAAGGGCCAATCAAGGAGGCTACGTTGGTGCCGCTGGTATTCCCGTTGCTAGCCGGAGCGGGATCGTTCACCACTTTATTATCGCTCCGTGCGGAATATGCCAGCGTGAATATTATCGTGGCGTTAATATTGAATATGCTATGGGTATATTTCGTGGTTCGTATGACACGGAAGGTGGAAAGGGTTTTAGGAAAAGGCGGTATTTACTTGATCCGTAAATTCTTCGGTATCATTTTATTGGCGATATCCGTAAAATTATTCATGAGCAATATCACCCTGCTAATGGAACAGATAGAAGCGAGTACGAAAGCAATATAAGATTTCCTTTAAAAGAGCATCCAGTTTCATCCTATTGAAACAAAGAGTTCATTAGGATGAAACTACAAGGCATCTATTATTTTCCGAAACGAGATGTGTCTATCGAATCATGTTCCTTCTCCTTGTAACCACCAAACTTCCAGACAAAAGATAATTTCAGACATCTCTCATCATTCAATTTCCTCATCCGGCTCCATTGATTGCCTTGGTTTATCTTGATGGTACGTGGAATGCTGCTGGCGAAAATATCGTCTCCTTTAAGTGTCAAGCTGGCACGGTCATTCAAGAAAGTCCATTTTAATCCAGCGGATATCTCATACATGGAACCCAAGTCGTATATACCTTGGATAGCACCGGGAGTCACGTATTGGCCGTCTATCGTCATTTTTAAATTCGGTTTATCACATAGGTTAAATGTGTTACTCATATGCGCTAATCCTAGATAAGCCTCACGGTTATATGAGATGCCGTGGAAGTTATCATTCTTTTCTTGCATCCTCCAACCTCGCAGTGTGATGCGGCTATTCCAAAAACGACCCACATTAAAAGGAATGATCACCGCCAATCCCGTTTCCAGACTATAATCCATATTCTCGAAACGAAAAACGGTCTTCAGTTCCGTATCGCTTTGATAAGGAAGTTGGGCGAAATAATCCGGCGTGTATTCACAGAACGCTACCAGCATATACTTTTGGCGGAAGATATAGACCATCTGCCCCTCATACGTGCGATAAGGTTTCAACAAGGGATTTCCCGCCACCTCCGAGTAAGAGTTTAGAGGCGTTACTTGCGGGGAGACTTGCCAATAACCGGGGTAGGTCTTATCGCTACTTATATCGAACTGTAAAATATGGCGGGGAGAAAACGTATAGCTCAGGGATACGGTAGGAAACAACGCCCCCTCATTCCATAGGTTCATATTTTCCCGGCTAGAGGTGTAGTCAGACTTAAAATACTCCCCTTTCAGCCCAACCGTAGCAGAGAAACGCTCTCCGAAGCTTTTCGATACCTCTGCGAAAATATCAGCGATGTATTCCTTTTGTGTATTATCCTCCAACGCTTCCTCGTCCATCTCATAGCCAGCACCTTGCTCATATAAATACTCCGAATAGTTTTTCGACGAGGCGTAACCTCCATGCACGCCGTAATTCAATCCCCACCCGGAAGCGAAACTATGTGTCTTATTTAGGAATACGGACCAGCGGGATACATCCTGTCTCGTATTATTTATCATATCAGTCCGGGAACCATTCGTATTCGTATCATGGTAATCAAGTACCGAGGGCGAATGATAACGAGTAAAATCCGCTCCTGCCGATATCCCGGCATGTCCGTCATACTGTAAACGTATATTATGGATAGCGGAGTGCCCGTCGTCACGGACCAAGCTCGTACTCTCACTTTTATTTTCCGGCTTCGACAGATCCAGATATGAGGTAAAGGCATCACGGTCCGATAAGACTTTATCTCCCTTCAGATAATATGCCAAAGAGAGTTTATCCTCATTCGCGAACGTATAATCCATTCCCAGACGAACCGTTCCTCTATTTACATGGACAAGGGCCCGATTATGTTGGCTTATTTCCGTCATACCACTATTTAATGTATGGCGGGCCAACATATCCTCCCCCATCACATCCCGTCTCTTATTACCATTCAACAGGAAATCTAAGCTAAAGCCCTTATTCGTATAAAGTAAATTCACATGCGCATCTCCCCCCGCATGGCGATATTGGGTGTAATCCACACCCGTTTCACCTTGCCAAGAAGGAGTCTCGGACTCATTCTTACTTAATACGACATTGAGTAACGCCCCCTTGACATTATATTTAGCTGGAGCGTTATACATCACCTCAGCCTTTTCGACCCTTGAGGCTGGCATAGTTTTCAGTAACTGGATTAATTGATCTGCCGACATTGTCGTCAACTGCCCATTCAAGATTATATTCAAACGACTGGCCCCTACCAGTTCCAGATTATCATTCCGCTCGATAAGCCCCGGTAAGTCCTTGATGATCTCAAAAGCGTTCGTGGCAGTCTTATCCTTCATCAGTTGAGGGATATCATAGGTCAGCTTGCCTCCCTCCAGTTTCACTTGCGGGCGTTCTCCCTTTACGGTAATCTCGGCTAACTGATAATCTTTCTCCTCCAGCACCACCGTACCTACGTTGGCGGTAGTTATCTTTTTCCCTATCGTATTATATAAGATGTGCTGGAAAATAAGTCGATACGACTGGTCTAGCGGATGATTCAATCGAAAATCCCCAAGCGTATCGGTAACCACGGCATCCACATATACAGAGTCAAGGGTCTGTAAAATCACCGCCACTCCATCTATCGGTTGTTCCTTGCCATCCATCACTTTTCCGGAAATACCTTGTGCCATAATCTCACCGAGACTCATCAGCAAGCATAAAATCATGTAGTAAATAGTACGTTTCATATCGGTTTGTTTTTATCATTTTTCGTTCATACAAAAGAAACGTATTCTTAAAAGAAACTATGTTACCACTCACTTACGAAGTCTTACCTTGTCTTATCAGGAATGTTATTTAGTCTTATCGCCAATTATCAAACCCAACAAAGAGGAACAAGATAATCTGGAAAACACCTTCAGAAAAGTAGTATGAATGGTATCCTTTGTGCTAAATCTCACCTAAGGGAATTGCAGGAAAAAGGTTTCGAGGCCGCCGTACTCTTTGATGCGAAAACGTAAACTGAACATTAAGAGGTTCTAACTGTTGATATATCAATCAAATATTTGAAGATAACCTATTAAAAGTTGAAAATCATGTGTACAAGAGTAGTTTATTCGGGAACAAACGGGATGGTAGCGACTGGTCGCACGATGGACTGGAAGACCGATATGCATAGTAACCTATGGGTGTTTCCTAGGGGGATGGAGAGAAACGGGGAGACAGGAAAGGATTCTTTAAAGTGGAAATCCAAATACGGCAGCATCATCACCTCCGCTTTCGAGATAGCCAGTACGGACGGAATGAACGAGAAAGGTTTGGTAGCTAATTTGCTCTGGTTACCCGAAGCCCAATATCCGGCCAGAGATAAGAATAAGCCGGGCCTTGCCATAACGATATGGGTACAATATATGTTGGATAATTTCGCTACGGTGGAAGAAGCGGTCTCTTTTATCAACGAAGATACGTTTCAAGTAGTATCGGATAAGATGCCGGACGGTTCCCGCTTGGCGACCTTACATTTATCGATTTCCGACGCAACCGGTGATTGCGCTATCTTCGAATACATAGGAGGTAAACTGACCGTTTATCACAGTAAGGAATACAAGGTGATGACTAACTCCCCTACTTATAATAAACAGTTGGCTCTTTGTGAATATTGGAAATCGATCGGAGGGCTGAGTTTCCTTCCGGGTACCAACCGTGCATCCGACCGTTTTGCCAGAGCTAGTTTTTATATAGATGCCGTACTTAAGACGGACGATGAGAAGATAGCTATCGCCTGTGTATTCAGCGTGATCCGTAACGCCTCTGTCCCTTATGGCATATCGACTCCCGAGAGTCCGGAGATATCCACCACGCAATGGAGAACGGTATCCGAAAGCAAGAACCTGATTTATTTCTTTGAGTCGAGCCTGACCCCGAACACTTTCTGGGTACGACTGAGAGACATGGACTTATCGGAGGGTGCGCCGGTACTTAAACTATCCATCGCCAACGGTGAGACCTATCATGGCAACACTTCAAAAGACTTTAAGCCGGCGCAACCATTCAAGTTTATGGGTGTAAAGGATCTTATTTAGTCTTGGCTAACTATTTTTTGGGATAATATGTTCCATATTTCCTTTTACAACATTTGAGTTTCAATTAATATTTATATTTGACGTCAAAAATCTTACAATATGGATAAACAGTTCCTCTGCCTTGATTCACCTACAGACTTTATGGTTGGTAAATACATATCCGCCGATGAACTCAAGGAGTTTATAAATATTCCTTGTAAGATAAAAGCCGGGGTCTTTATCCTTTGCATGGAAGGGCAAATACGCTCAACTATCAATATGTCAGAATTGACCACCTCGAAACTCAATGTTGTAACGCTATTGCCCAATAGTCGCATACAAATACATGAGATATCCCCCGACATCTTGATCTATTTCATAGCGTTCTCTTTCGATTTTATGTGTTACGCAAATTTTATCAAGAGCACGATGGGTTATCTACTTATGATTTACAGGTATCCGATTATAAAAATATCCCAAAACAGGGCCAACCTGATCACGAACTTCTACGAGCTTCTCTATCAATATGCCGTATATCCCGATATCTTGAACAATAAAGAGATGATAAAGGCCATTTTCATGATGTGTAGTCAAGGTATCGCAGAAATATACAGTAAAAATTACCCATTAGAGAAACAGGAACTTACACGTCCGTTACAAATCTATCAAGAGTTCCTAAATATGGTATTAAGATACTATACAAAAGAGCATAACGTATCGTTTTATGCCGAGAAGTTGGGCCTCACGTTCTCCTATTTCTCGACATCCATCAAAAAAGCGATCGGCGAGACTCCCCAAGAGATCCTCACGCAAACAATAATCATAGACGCTAAGACACAGTTAAAAGGGACTAACCAAGAAATCAAAAACATAGCGATGGACCTCGGCTTTAATAATCTATCGTTCTTTAATAAGTTCTTCCGTCGAAATGTAGGCATGACTCCACAAGAATACAGGGGTAAATCGTATACCTATTCTTGTTACCAGAAAACATCCGACTAGCCGAAAGCAAAAACGGAACATATTATCAAAAAGAAGAATTTCAAGGGTACCTTTTATAATTTTTACTTTTGTAGAATAATATAAAAAGACATACGATGGAAGGGCGAGAGACGGATCTAGAATACAACTTATTGATGGGGCTTACGGGAGCTAGCGTCAGCAAACATTTATTGGATGAGCATTTCACACTTTTATGGGCAAATGACTTCTATTACGATATGATAGGTTACCCCAAAGAAGAATATGAAGCTCTTTTCCACAATAAACCCGATTTGTATTTTAAAGGTCATGATGAAGCTTGGAATATATTATCCAAGAATGTTTACGAGACGATAGCTAATAAAGCCAGCGGTTACGAAACCGTTATCCAGATGCCAACGAGAAAAGGGAAAAGATGGACTAAAATCACCTCAACGTTTACCGACCAACTACAAGACGGCATCCCTATCTCCTATACGGTAATGACCGATGTAGAGGACGTAATGCGAAGGCGGATCGAGCAAACGATCACTTATGATAATATCCCCGGCTTCATATCCAAGCATAAGGTACATAAAGACGGCAGTTTTACATTGCTGGAGGCAAATGATAAATATATGGACTTCTCTGGTATCGATAAAAATTCTTTTTTATCTTTCAGTCCTTTCTCCCGTTTAGATGAAACAAGCCGTAATACGATGAACGCACATATCCCCTGTATGCTAAAAGGGGAACCTGTACATTTCGTTATCCAGTCGAAAGACAAAAACGGCAACGGCGCTTGGCTACAGTTGAACGGGGAATGTATCGGCTGGGAAGGTGACGAGCCTATCTATCTTATCGTTTACATCAATATCACCGACATTACCGAACAGAGGGAGTTGCAAAAGAAACTGGAGAAACAGTCAAAGCAACTTAAAGAAGCACTAAAGTCGGCGGAACAAGCCAACCAAGCCAAATCTGATTTTCTCGCCCGCATGAGCCACGATATCCGTACACCCATGAACGCCATCATGGGAATGGCGACTATAGCCAAAGCCCATGTAGATGAACGTGAAAGAATATTAGATTGTATGGAAAAAATCAATGGAGCCTCTAAATTATTATTGAGTCTGATTAATGAGGTTCTCGATATGTCCAAGATCGAAAGTGGCAGGTTAATTCTTTCGGAGGATGAGTTCAATGTGGGTGAGCTCTTGCAAGACTTGGTCGTTATGATGCAACCGGAGATCAAAAACAAACAACAAACTTTAAATATACACGTCAAGAACCTTAGGCATGAGAATGTAAAAGGCGATACGCAGCGTATCAAACAGGTATTGATGAATATCCTCTCGAACGCAATTAAGTATACGCCGGAGAATGGGCGAATCACGATAGAAATCTACGAGAAGGACCCTCATAACGGCATCGGAAATTATCAATTCGTGTTTGAGGATAACGGAAGAGGTATGAAACCGGAGTTTCTGGATAAGATTTTCGAGCCTTTCGAGCGTGCGAGCGATGATGAGATCAAGAGGATACAAGGCACTGGCCTCGGGATGTCGATCAGCCATAAGATCATTCAGATGATGGGAGGAGATATCAAGGTGGAGAGTGAATATGGCAAAGGTTCCCGCTTCACCATTGACATGCCATTGGTTTGTCGGGATCAGAAGCCCGATGATAAGATAGAGGTAGAAGGTTTAGAGGTTCTTGTGGTAGATGATGATAAGATCGCTTGTCTAAACACGTCTAGCTGTTTGCGAGAGATCGGGATAAACAGTGAATGCGTATATTCAGGTAGCGAAGCTATAGAAAAAGTACGACAGCATCATTTAGCGGAGAAAGAGTATTTCGCCGTGATCATTGACTTGAAGATGCCTCAAATGAACGGCATTGAAACAACCCGGCAAATCAGACGTTTCGTGGGAGCGGACGTACCGATCATCATTCTCTCCGCATACGATCTTGAGGAATATGAGGCAGAGGCTAAGGAGGTTAAGGCCAATGGATTCATCACCAAGCCTCTCTATAAGTCCAAGCTACTCCAAGTATTGAGATCTTTCCTTGACGAAGGAGACCAGCCGGAACCGATCCGCCCATTCAAGTTATCAAACGTCGATTATTCCGGCAAGCGCATCTTGCTGGTGGAGGATAACGAGTTAAATCGTGAGATCGCCGTAGAGATCATCGGCAGCACCGGTATCACTATCGATACGGCGATAAATGGGCTCGACGCCGTACATAAAGTCGCCCAATCGGAAGAAGGATTTTACCAGATAATACTGATGGATATCCAGATGCCTATCATGGACGGTTATGAGGCGACCCGGCAGATTCGTTCCCTCCAACGAAGGGATATCGCACATATGCCAATTATAGCCATGACCGCCAACGCTTTTTCCGAAGACGTGACAAACGCTATCAAAGCGGGCATGAATTATCATTTGGCTAAACCGATTGATATTGGGGCGTTGATGGGCATCCTTAGTAAATATTTACAAGCGCCCGCATAAAGTTTATCTTGCGTATTAAAAGTTCATGTAATAAAATTGTCTATTTTTAGCGATCAATTCGATTATAAGCATAAAGAGACTTCATGAACATCAGACTTCGTTTTAAGTTAATCGCTTTGTTGATCGTCCTATCGCTGGCCGGGCTTTTGGTTTTCCAAGGATACTGGCTGAAAGGTTTATATGATACATTATATAAACAGATGGAGATCAATATAGAGGAAGCGATGAAGATCGCCGACTATAAGGAGTTGTTCCTGCGCATCCGATCTATCAAAAAAGAACAGGGAGCGCTGGGACCTCAAACCCAAGATGTGTACTTCAGCTCAGAGCTAGATCCGTCTAATAAGCAGAAGATGGACGCAAAAGCTTCGATCCATCCGCAGAAAGAAGATCCTGACCTTAACCGGGAAGATATCTTCAAGACGGCAAATCCCGACTCACACATGAAACTACATATCGATTACGGGGATGAGGAGGACTTTAGCTCGATAGACTCTACCCTAACGGATTACCTATATGTAATCGGCGAGGTGGAGGACATGGTGCAGCAAGCGATGCACGCGAATATAGATTCTATAAAACCAATTGATTTCAAGACCTACAACAAATTATTAACCTCGGAGCTGGAGGCAAGAAACATCGTAACGGAACATGAGCTGGTAACGATTTATAAACCAAACAACGGGGACGAGAAGGGTTGGATGCATCTGGACAAGCCGGAACGATTCACTACGTGGAAAAACCCCGTGCATTTCGATTACCCGCTCCATAACGAGAGCACGTTACAATATCGCCTGTTCCTCAAATCGCCGGCCAGCGTGATACTCACCCAGATGAAAGGCATCCTGATCTCCTCCTTCCTATTACTTTTGCTGATCATTTGCGCTTTCATATACTTACTCCGCACCATCTTAAAGCAAAAGACCGTGGAAGAATTGAAGACCGATTTCACCAACAATATGACGCATGAGCTGAAAACCCCGATCAGCGTCAGCTATGCCGCCGTAGACGCATTATTGAACTTTAGCGATCCCGTCAACGAGAAACAGAAGAAATACCTGACGATCGTTAAAGACCAACTTATCCATCTTACCGGATTGGTGGAACAAATCTTGACACTCGCCGTAGAGAACCGCAGTACCTTCCGCCTGCGCCCCGAAACCATCTCATTAAACGAGTTGGTGAACTCCCTCATCGAGCAATACAAACTGAAAGCGAGCAAACCCGTGGAGTTTACTTGCTCCATCCCCGAGGATATAGAATTGGTGGCCGATCGTACCCACCTATATAATATGTTGAGCAACCTTATCGATAACGCGATCAAATACGCCGACAAGGAACCTTGCCGCATCGAAGCGACAGCCCGGCAAGACAATCACGAAACGACAATCTCCATAACCGATAACGGCCCGGGTATCAGCGAAGCCAACCAGCGGCAGATATTCGACAAGTTCTTCCGGGTTCCCAGCGGGAATATCCACAACGTGAAAGGTTATGGCCTAGGATTATATTACGTAAAAGACATGATGGGTAAACATGGAGGAACAGCCCGTGTGGAAAGCGTCCCCGGCAAAGGCTCCACCTTTACCCTGCATTTTAAATAATAATCCGAAAATAAAGTATCAAATATGGAAAAGATAAAAGTACTACTAGTAGAAGACGAGCCTACATTGGCCATGATCATCAAGGATACGCTGGATGGGAACGAGTTCGATATCACCCTAGCTGCGAATGGCGAGGAGGGCCTCTCCCGTTATGCGGAGATCAACCCGGACATTATCGTAGCGGATATCATGATGCCCAAGATGGATGGTTTCACGATGGTCAAATTGATCCGTAAGACGGATACGCACACCCCTGTCCTATTCCTATCGGCCCGTTCCGCGGCCAACGACGTGGTAGAGGGCTTCGAGCTGGGCGGCAACGATTACTTGAAAAAGCCTTTCGGCATGGCGGAATTGATCGTGCGCATCAAGGCGTTACTGCATAAGGTGTCCGTCCAAAGACCGGAAGCCACCTCTTTCCGTATCGGGCTTTATACGTTCGATTCCATCACGCAGACATTGGTCTACCGGGGAGAGAAACAACTCCTCAGTAACCGGGAATCCGAGATATTGAAGCGCCTTTGCGACAATAAGGACCAAGTATTACCGATGAAAGAGATCTTGATAGACCTTTGGGGGGATGATTCTTTCTTCAACGCACGCAGCCTGCATGTCTTTATCACCAAGCTACGTCATAAGTTATCGAAAGACGAGTCTATCAAGATTTTGAATATCCGGGGAATCGGATATAAACTGATCATTGATTGAATTGCTTCAATGCCTGTGCCATCTGGTCCGGGCATGAAGTTCCCCTTCCATGACAATCGATGCCAGACAAACGACCGATAGCGTCTTCGATGCGCATACCTTTCAATAAGGCGCACATGCCTTGCCCGTTACCGTGGCAACCTCCTACAATCTGCACATTCTCGATCACGCCATCCTTCGCGTCGATCACCATCAACTTAGAACAAACACCTCCTTGAGGCGTATAGGTTATACGTCGTGTTTCCATTTTCTTTTTCTCTCCTTTTTATAAACGAGTCGCAAAGGTATAAATAAAATTAACTACATTTGTAGCATCTAATTTACAAAAACATGACATACGAGGAAACGCTACACTATCTATATACCAGCATCCCGGTCTTCCAACACAGCGGAGCTTCCGCTTACAAACCCGGTCTTGGTACAAGTATCGCCCTAGATGATTATCTGGGAAATCCGCATAAAGCCTATAAGACCATCCATGTAGCCGGGACAAACGGCAAAGGCTCGGTCAGCCATCTATTGGCGGCCATTCTCCGGCAATCCGGTTTCAAGGTCGGGCTTTATACCTCTCCCCACTTAGTGGACTTCCGGGAACGCATCCGGGTGAACGGGAAAAAGATCTCCCAAGATTACGTGGTTGATTTCGTCGAGCGTCATCGTTCTTTCTTCGAGCCTCTCCATCCTTCTTTCTTCGAGTTAACGTCCAGCATGGCTTTTGAGTATTTCCGCGACCAGCAGGTAAATTACGCGGTTATCGAGGTCGGGCTTGGCGGTCGTTTGGACAGTACGAACATTATCACTCCGATCTTGAGTATTATCACGAATATCAGTCTGGATCATACGCAATTCTTGGGAGATACGGAGGAGAAGATAGCGGCGGAGAAAGCCGGCATTATCAAGAAAGGCGTACCGGCACTTCTTGGGGAAGCCGAGAAACAATCGGTTTACGACGTTTTCAAAAACAAGGCGGAAGAAGTTGGCGCACCTTTCTACTACGCCCAACGAATGGACATGGTAAAAGACGAGTGCAGGCTGACGGTCGGTGGCAAATGGTTCTTCCCTTCCGTTGAATATGGAGAAATCCAAGGAGAACTTGGCGGTGAGGTGCAGGTAAGAAATGCTGTCACCGTATTATCCGCCATCCATATATTACGAACGGAATTGGGTGTAGATATCATCCCGGAAGCGGTACACGAGGGTTTCGCCCACGTAACGAAACTGACGGGATTGATGGGACGTTGGCAAACCTTGCGATCCAAACCGACCGTCATTTGCGACACGGGGCATAATGTAGGAGGCTGGGAGCATCTAGCGGAGCATCTGAAAGTCTTGCGTCAATATTGCGGGCAAATCTATATGATCGTCGGCATGGTAAACGACAAGGATATCGATGGCGTATTATCCTTGATGCCGCAAGACGCTTTTTATTTCTTCACGCAAGCCTCCGTGGAGAGAGCGATGCCCGTAGAGGATTTCGCCGTGAAAGCCATGCGTCACGGACTGTCCGGTACCCTTTGCGATACGGTGCAAGACGCTGTCGAGAAAGCGTTAAGAAGGGCTCGTGAGAACGACCTGATCTTTATCGGAGGCAGTACGTTTATCGTAGCGGACGCTCTCCCCTTGTTCATGAAAGAAGACGAATACAAATAATATAACTCTATAAAACAAATATCATGATAGAAAAAATTCATCAGAAACTAAGCGACTCGAAAGTCGCACGCTGGAGTGTACTCGCTTTGGCGGCATTCACGATGCTTTGCGGATACTTCCTTACGGATGTAATGGCTCCGCTTAAACCGATGTTGGAAGAACAGCTAAGCTGGACGAGTACGGAATATGGTTGGTTCACCAGCGCTTACGGCTGGTTCAACGTATTTCTCTTCATGTTGATCATTGGTGGTATCGTTCTGGATAAGATGGGTGTCCGTTTCACGGGTGTCGCTTCCTGTATCTTGATGATTATCGGTTGTTCCATTAAATATTACGCCATCTCGGATGCGTTTACGATGGAAGGAGAGCTTTTCGGATGGAAAGCGCAAGTGATGGTGGCCGCCCTCGGATACGCGATCTTCGGTGTCGGCGTGGAGACCGCCGGTATCACGGTATCTAAGATTATCGTACGGTGGTTCAAGGGAAAAGAGATGGCGTTGGCTATGGGCTTGGAGATGGCTACGGCTCGTTTGGGTACGGCCTTGGCTTTATCTATCACGGTTCCCGCCGCCAAGTACTTCGGTAGTATCTCCGCTCCTATCTTGCTTTGTCTTTGTATGTTGTGTATCGGTTTGATCGCCTTCCTCGTATTTTGCGTGATGGATCGCAAGCTGGACGCTTCGATGGACGCTATCGAGCAAGCCGAGGAGGAAGAGCCTTTCCGTTTGAAAGATATCTTATTGATCGTTACCAATAAGGGTTTCTGGTTGATCGCTCTGCTTTGCGTATTATTCTATTCGGCCGTATTCCCCTTCTTGAAATACGCTACGGACTTGATGGTCAATAAATATAACGTAGATCCGGAGTTGGCGGGAAATATCCCGGCTATCTTACCTTTCGGCACGATTCTTCTGACTCCGTTCTTCGGTAATTTATACGACCGCAAGGGTAAAGGGGCGACGATCATGATCTTTGGCGCCTTGATGTTGATCGGCGTGCATTTATTATTCACGCTTCCGATCTTGAATCAGTGGTGGTTCGCCACGATCGTGATGATCGTATTGGGTATCGCTTTCTCCTTGGTCCCATCGGCGATGTGGCCATCTGTTCCGAAGATTATCCCGGAGAAGCAATTAGGCACGGCTTATGCCTTGATTTTCTGGGTACAGAATATCGGTCTGAGTATGGTTCCCTTATTAATCGGCTGGATATTGGATACGTATTGCAAGATCGACAATGGTACGGGCAAACCGGCTTACGACTATACGATACCGATGGCAGTCTTCACCTGCTTCGGTGTACTCGCCCTCTTCATCGCCTTGATGTTGAAACGTGAGGACCGGATCAAAGGCTACGGCCTTGAATTGCCGAACATCCAAAAGGACGCCGATAAAGCCGAGGCCGAGATAATCGCTAAAGAGATGATCGCGGAGCCTTAATAAAGCTCATAACCCTAAATAAATGGAAGGCGCTGTAAACTTGATTTACTGCGCCTTTCTTTTTGATGACTGAAAACCATCGTCATTGGAACACACAAAAAGTTCGTTTGAAAAAGAGGAGTAGCGAAACAACTACAATATGCCTTATTCATAAAATCTTTTTTAGCGGTAATATTAATAAAAAAGTCGGAGATTTTTAGAAATAGTTGCATAATGGCGACACACCGCTTGAATTCAGCGAATTAATGGGATTGTTTTTCACTTCCATTTGAAAAACGACGCTGCAAAAAGCACATTTGAGCATGAGTTACGTTACCTAATCGTTACCTTGTCCAAGTCTATAAAACAGACAATATAAGCAGTTATTTTTCAATTGTTTGCATTATTCTTCATAGCTTAAAACAACTCGATAAATAGTAATTTTGTAACAAAAATAATCGAGTTATGAGGAGTACCTTTCGAGTTCTGTTCTACACCAAGAACCAGGCCATAAAAAATGGCCGTGTCCCTGTCATGGGGCGTATTACCGTCAACGGAACGACGGCGAGTTTCAGCTGCAAGCGTGATGTTCCCCTTGCCCTTTGGGATGCCAAAGGCAACTGTGCCAAAGGCAAATCCGAGGAGGCAAGACGGCTGAACCGGGAGCTGGAGAACATCAAGGCACAGATCGGCAAGCACTATCAATATCTCTCGGACCACGATTCGTTCCTGACAGCCAAGAAGGTCTATGACCGCTATAACGGCTTTGGCGAGGAGATCCATTCGTTGATGGAGATCTTCAATATCCAGATCCGGGATTACAAACGGCAGATCGGCAAGACGAAAGCCCAAAGCACCTACCGGGGGTTGGTGGACGAGTACAAGTGTCTGTCCTGTTACCTGAAGGACAAGTTGGGTACGGAGGATATCCCCCTGATGTCGCTGGACATGGATTTCATCAAGAACTATTACAACTGGATGCTTTCCGTGCGCGGGCTGGCCAAGTCAACGGCCTTCGAGCGCGTCAACACACTGAAATGGCTGATGTATCTGGCAATGGACGAGGGATGGATCCACAAGCACCCGTTCAAGAAGTTCGTGTGCAAGCCGGAATACAAGAAACGTCCTTTCCTCTCGGAGGAGGACCTGCAACGCGTTATCAGCGTCAAGCTGAGCTACAGGCGGCAGCAGGCCATCCGGGACATGTTTGTTTTCATGTGCTTCAGCGGCCTGGCCCATGCCGACCTGAAGGAACTTTCTTACCGGAATGTCCACACGGATTCGGACGGGAACACCTGGCTGGTTGGAAACCGTGTGAAGACCAAGGCACCCTATGTTGTCAAGCTGCTCCCGATAGCCGTCGAGCTGATCGAGAAATACAGGGGGGTGAACGAATTCAAGGTTTCTCCGGACAGGGTGTTCCCCGTGGGGGAAATAGGGAGTATGGAGGACAGTCTGAAACGTATCGGCGAGAAGGCCGGCTGCAGTGTCCGCGTCAGCCCGCATGTCGGAAGGCATAGCGATTTTTCTTTCTTGCTAAGATACAATGTATTACAATATATTTCGGCTTGATAGGTAACGATTTAGAAACCAGCGAAATTCCGTGTTTTACCTCGTTTTGCAGTAATTCAAAAGAACGCTTTTTCTAAATGCAAAGGTAATATTATTATTTTGAATAATCCACTGTGTTATCATAGAACTGAGCAAACCACATCACTTTCTTAGATTATATAATCAAGCTAAATGACAATCACCTATATCGAACAAGAGTCGCAATCAAAAAAAGCAATTACTGTTATTATTAATATGAGAACTCTAATCAATGCCTACAAGCCTGCATTATTTGTTTTTTACATATGGTTTTATCACATCAATGCTCCATGCATAATTTAGATTGGCTTGTGAGCCGTCTGCAAACGAACCGGATGTGATACCGACTACTTCTCCGTATTCATTTATCAATGCGCCACCACTGCTACCGTGATCAATTAAAGCAGAAATTTGCATTAAATTTTTGTCACGCCATTGCGATACCTCTCCTGAAGAAAAGGTATTTTCAAGTCCACGGGGGCTACCAATAGCATAGACTTTTTCACCCACATTCGGTTTGTATTTGGCAACGGGAATAAAATCTGTATTGGAAACATCTACACGGAATAGAATAAAATCTTCATTTTCACTGCTCATGATCACTTCCTCTACTTTGTACACCTTATCGCTTCCAGCTAATTTAATCCCTTCCTCACCAATGCCAGTTCCTTTGAACACATGATAATTGCTGACAGCCAAACCATCTTTGTTGATAAAGAATCCAGAACCTTGGTACATATTGTAGCCATCCGAAGTAAACACCATAAAAACTGACGTATTATATTTCGAAAAAATTTGAGAACCATCAAGCTTATTTTTATCACCACGATTATTTACAACTGATATTGTGACGTTCCTTGCTTTTTTATTAGGAGACACTAGTACTGACTGTGACTGTTGTGAAGTTACAATCTTATCATTCCTTTCACCATGTCCTGATTTATGAGCGCATGAATACAGACATATAATAGAAACTGTTGATATTATGAAATTATTTATTTTCATTGTTTTCAAAAATGTTTTTTGGCAATATATGAATAAGGAAACGCTGATTCTCTCTTTCGTCATTTGTTTCTCGCATAGAATGAGTATCAAGTTTGCCATCTCCACTGCCAGATATTAGAATTTCGCAATTACTCCCAAATGTAATACGTGAATCTTCAATCCAAAAACGCATAAGTGCTAATGCCCGTTGGTAACTTAATTCATAATTATAAAGGAAGTTGTCTTTTGACGCTTGCCCCTCTATTATAAGAATATATTGATTCTCACTATGGTTTTTTAAGAAATCTCGTATTTCGCGTCCTGCCGCAGCCAATTGACGTAATTGGGCTTCTTTATCCGTAGATACAATATCATTCAAGTCAGACTTTCCGGCAGGATAGCGAACTTGAATTGTTAGAACATATTTTTTGTAATCTGAACGATATTGAAAATAATCTCGACTTAAATCTTTTGTTGATTGCTCAACCTTTTTAATCTCTTGTAACTGAGCTTCTGTTGCCTCCATACGCTTATGTAGAAGAACAATTACAAGAATGAATAATACTAACATGACAAAAAACAAACTTGTCATCAAGTCTGAGTAACTTGTCCAAAAAAACGATTCCTTTTTCTGAGCCATAATTACTTTTTATTATTATCTTTAATAGAATCTGTTGTATTTAAGACCGCATCAGTAGTATTTTCTGCTTGTTTATTAACTATTTGCATCGGCAACTCTGTTGGCTGAATATGGATTTGTTGTGGCTGGCTCTTATCCTTTTTAACGGGGAAAAACATAAACACGATATTTAAAATGCAGGTAATGGCAATGATTACTAATGCAGCCCATCCTGAGACTTTCATCCACGCTGGTATGGAATCGCCAACACGAACACTATCATTTGTATCAAGTATTTTATTTACCTTTGTGGTCATCAAGGTTTGTTTGATAGACTGGGATATGTCATTCGCTAAACGGATGTTTGACATTTCTATTTTTTCAATCAGCTTGTCAAGTCTGACAGGAATTGCTGAAATTTCTTCCAATTGTTCAGACAATTGTGGCATTTGTGTCATTTGGGCACTAAATTGAGCCTTTAAATCATTTGTAAATTGTTCAAATGACTCTCGTTCAGATTTAAGAATTTCTTTGAATGACTCACTTTGTTCAATAAACCTTTTGTGCAGTTCTTCGACATTTGATGATGTAGATTCCTTTATATTTTGGAGAGACTCTTGAAGTGTCCTGTCTGCATCAGCTGTTGTTTTAGCTATTTCTCCTTTATGACGTCCAAAGAAATCTCTTATTTCTTCAAGTATGTGGATTCGATTTGCTTGTTCATTATACAATGATTCAAATCTATGTATAGCTTCGGTGTATCCTTCAATATCATTGAGATATTGATTAAATACTTCCAATTTGTCTGTGCATTGTTGTAATTCTTCAAGAACACGCACATTAGCTTTTGCCATTTTCATAACATCCATGTCATGAACCGCTTTTATTATATCCGCTTGTATTGCATAGGACTGATTAACGGCATTTAGCGTATTCCCAAGATTTGATGTGTTTTGTGCGAATGTATTGTTGAATTTATTGAGATTTCTTACGAGATTGTTAAGTGCCTCGGATGTATCAGATGGTAATTCAGGAAGAAGTTCTGATTGCATCCAAGCAAAAAAAGAATTTTTCCCGTCTTCCTCATTAAGTTTGCATCTTTTGAAGAGAAGAGAATTGACTGTCGTAAGCAGAATACCACAAATAGAAGCCAGCATTGCCCATGCGACACCACTTAAAAGAGAATTAATTCCAGAAGCGGCACTCTGTGAAGCATTATCGATAACTCCGCCACCGCTGCTCATAAGAGTCATTATTGCATTAGACTGTAACAAATCCCACAATCCCATAATAACACCAGCCATTGTACCAGCCAATCCCCAATAAAGTGGAATAGGTGTCTGTGTAGCTATGTCATTTTCTACAGAATCACAGTGACGGTCAACCGCATCTTTCAGAAGACCAAAATCAATAACTGAACCGGAGTTATTTCCAAGATATTTATTGATGGATGTAATAATGCCGATAAATATTTTGTTACCATCCCCATATATGCCATCCACAAGAGAGGTTTCTGCATTACGTCTTATTCGCCATGAAGTTGTACCAGTAAAGATGTTACTGAATTGGCGCATACGCAAAAAGTTCTTCACAAAGAAAAACAATTGCATAAATATGATAATAATAATTATTATAGGTACTATTGAATGCATAATAGTTGATTATTTTTTTAAAGTTATAACTGCTTTTTTTACAATAATCCATTTATCTCCTATTTGTTGAGCCAGTCCTTTGTAATGAACGGACATATCAGTTGCCTCATTTTTAGATACCCCTTCAAATTCTACAGCCAAGTCCATATAGTCGCTGGATTTGATAGAGGAAAGAGATGCTATAGGCTCAAAATTAGCTGAACCATCAATAATTTGTGCTGAAAATCTTGCATCACTATCTTTTGATTCAAGTACTTTTTTAAAATACCCTGTGCCGTTTTCACCACTTATAGCTGTTCCAAAGTAACCTATTCTAGTTGGTTTTATCGGTGGGGTAATTGTAGATGGAGTCGGTGTTCCATGAACAAGAGTAGTCTTTTGTATTTTTAAAAGTTCATTCTCTAAATGTTGTATTTTTCGAGACAAATCAGAGATTTCATTATTGGGTATCGATGACGAGGCTGAATAATTTGTACGTTTAGTACCAGTAACATTTGGTTCAAATCGACGCTCATTTAATAGCTGTCTCAGTGATTCGATTTCTTCACGATGACGACTTAATCTATTATTACATTTCCCTGTTTTTCCAAATGCAAAAATTGATACTATCAAACCAAGCAATCCAATACCTCCACCAATAAGAATATACCATTTATTCGTTGCTTTTTCATCATTGATTTTCTTATTGTCCATTTTTACTTCGCTTAATTCCTGATAAACCTTTTCATATTTTTCGGTTAAATCCATTATTTTTTCTCGTAGATTGTTGATAGAATCAGTTATCGCTTTTTTATGCTTCTCATCAGATTGCGTTATGGAACTCTTTTTATGCATCTCTTCTAGAGAAGTGTTGGCAGCCACATCATTGCCACAACTACACAAGCAGATGTCCGCCAAGGCTAATGTGAGTAATGAGATTATAATTTGTTTCATGTGCTCTTATGATTGTTGTAATTCGTTATATATTTCTGCTGAAATTGCATTTAACACCCCTTTTATGGGATAATAGAAGAATGTTTCCTCTATCATATCTTCCGCCTCAGTTTCTTCACAACGCTGACTTATTCCTTTTTCAAGGAACGTGAGAAGATCTTTCTTTGCCATTTCTTGTGCGATACGAATAGATGATGGTTTAACTCCGAAATTTTTATCAAAATTGAATGCAGAATTCATATCAACAAGTACGAACTTGAAGAAATCCTCAACTGCGGTAACTGTACGCCTCTTGTAATCATCTTTAATGTTGGCATAGGTATCTTTTGGTGTCACTAATCCTGTACAATCACTCTTGAAAACAATAGTCTTATCTCTGTTGTCTTCATCTTCCGTACCGATAATGCCACCCTTACAAGTTGATTCTTTAGGGTTAGAGTCTTTTTCAAGACCCAGCAAATCCAATTCCTTACCATACGGTTTTCCGAGCAGTTTTTCAAATACCATTTTGGTATATCGCGCGAGTAATTTGGAGTCGGTTGTAATAACACGTATTACCTTGCTGCCATTGCCACTAAAAGAGATATGACGAGGAACTTCAAGGTTAAGTGACTTAACAATTTGCGCTATGTGATATACTATTGCCGTATAGAAAATAATAAATACAATCTTAAAATCTTCATCTTCTTGGAGTATATAATTAAAATCAATAGCTTTGACATTAACTCCGGCTCTTTGGGGAATAGTGTTGTCTTTAAGACCGAATAGGAATGATGCCATATTAGCAGGTTTGGTGTTATTCGGGCTATTGAACACGCGAATAAGATCCATTAAATTCTTCTCTTCAAGAAGTTTCAGAATTTCATTCTTATGCCAGTCAACTATACCGTTATCTTCATCAAGTTCTGAAAATGAATTTTCAAACAGAGTATTTGATGCAAACCGAAATGATGTCACATGACTTATATTCTTATCTTTCGCAAACGCAATATCAGTAGTGCCTCCACCAATGTCAACATTGATTAAATCCGTAGCCGTTGAATATCTCTTGAAGAAATATTGAATTGGTGCGGAAGATTCCGTCATATATCCAGTAACACCATTTCCAAAATATTTTTGGTAAGCATCATCCCATGTAGATTTCAATCTACGCAATCGCTTAGGTGCCATACTTATAGGATAAAACCATGTGATTTTAGTATGCTGCAAATCGCCATTATTAAGAAGGACCTTATTCCTAATGATAAGCATAAGGCATCTGACATACGACTCCATCACACAAAGATCATCACCATTACCCCATTTGATGTTACATCTGAAATTGTTGTAAGACAACTCACTGCGCTTATCATAAGTAAATGGAAGATTCACAAGCGTAAATGGTTCGACTACATTTGTCCAATCTATTGTCTTTGCGCAGGAAAGCACAGTCCGAGTTGGAAAATGAAAATCGGACAAGCCGATTTCTGAAGGAATAAAATCTTTCTCTATAAGTTCGGTTTCTTCAATCAAATCTTCAATTGAACCATATTCATTCTTTATAGGGATGAACATTTCACATAACTGTCTATCCTTAGCCGTGAAAGTAAAAACCTCTGGTTTTTCATTTCCTTTGCGGAACTCTATGTGGGTATTAGATGTACCTAAATCTATAGCGAACTCAAACCGTTCAACATTCCTTTGCTGTTTGAAAATCGGCAGCAAAATACCACAATATCCATGTGTGTTACGAACTTGAACGAAATCAAAATTCCTTTTTTCCAACAAATAATTATCAGCCTTAACCATAATCTGTTGGTCTTCATTACGACAAGTGCAGCTTTTTGGTAGGATTTTTTCACCATCACTAAAAAAACGGAATTCGTTTCTTCCTGTTGCAGACTGAACACATGATACAGTATAAATAGCGTCCTGTTCATTGTTGAATCTAACTTGCGGCATAATGAATCCTGTGAACTTAAATTCAGTCATTCCACCCTCATTATTCTGTACATCTGCACATCTATTATTATAGTAAAGCCGTATGTATTCAACGTATCTGATATTTCCAGCTCCTTTAATGGGTACACGGAGTGTAACCTTTACACCTGAATTACCTGCAAGTGTTTGCATCTCAAACATTGGTTTTCCATCCATCATATTTCCTCTTATCTCTTCCGGGGTGAAATATTCAAACAACAGAGGTTTTAAAGGAAGCAGATATGACAATTCTTTTTCTTCTAGTTTCAAATTTCCATCAAAATAATTTTCAACATTCAGACTATGAGGAACTCGAATAATTGTATCTTCCAATAAGTCACTAATTGTCAGATATGGATTAAGAGAACCATCAAACGGAAGTGTTCTTTTCATTAAATCCAATTCCGAATCAATATACGGAGCAACATTAGTCTTACCCCATTTGCTTGTGGTATACTGAAGGTCGCCATAGCGGTTTCCCGCCTCTATTGGGAGAACTAATGGAGAGAACTCACATTCTTTCGTGGTTTTTATGGTAAAATCACTAGTTGTCGTTACAGGGCGAGAAGTCTTTTTGTATAGTGGATAGCCCAAAACTTCTACAATGTCATTTTGTTGTACATCAACGACAGAGATTGAAGACAACTGATCAAGTACAGTTGATGTTATAGAAAGTAACTCGTTCTTCTTTCTTTGGTCTGTGATTGCTGAAAATGTTTTTGTGAGATAGGTGTCAAATTCAGGGAACAATCCTGCAAAATTGGGTATGTTCTTTCTTAACGCAAAGAAATATTTAACAAATTCAAAATCTCGTCTGTACAATGGTTGGTAGTTAGAATCAAATGGTTTATCCTCTCCAAAGAATATATCATTAACATATCCTAAATCATTGGCATTGCTAAAAAATAACGTAGCTGGTGATGTAGCACCGATAATATTTAATTCATCTGGCCCTTCTACATAATTTAATAAATATATGTTTCTCAGTGCTTCGAAGTTGTACGTTTTGGAGTCTGAGGACATATACTTACGGAGTGCATCTGCAAAATAACGATGACCAGAAATGCCAGATTGGTCAAGTTCAGTAAGCATAATTGACCAATCCCATTTAATGATTTCTACTTTACCATTGAATTTATCGATATTGAAAAATATTTCCGCAACATCAAGAGTATCAGATACCATCTTATGAAAAATGGTATTGCCATCAAGATTGGACAAATTATTTTTCCCTGATTTACAAACTTCCTTAAAGGCGGCTTTTATCAAATCAATCCGGGCGAATGGAGATGGTATTGAAGTTATTTCATGGCAGGCTGATGCTCCATCAGGATCCTCAATGGTATCACGACTTGCTGAATTATATGGGAACGCAGGACTATTGTTCCAGTCTTCATAAGTTGTTGTTCCCTCTTTATATAATCTGAATACTTTTGACATAGTGAAATTAGTTACTTAATTTTTCTGATACAAGTTTTTCCGTTCCGAGAAAGAACATTTCAAGAAACTTATCTTCAACACCTTTACTCTTGCAATTTTTTACAGCACTATTTAAGCGGTCTGTCATCAAGTTGTAATCTGAAAATTTGCTAAAAATCCGCTTAGGTTTTACACCTGTTACTAAGTCAAAAGGCTTATTTCCACAAGCAAGATTGAACAAATCAAGAGAACGCTTATTATCTTTCATCTCCCTTAACCATTCCTGATACTTTTTCAAAAATGTCGCTAAGTCACTGAAAAAAACTCCAGAATAAAAGTTCTCAAAATTACCCTTATTTGCGTTAAAACCACTGGAACGATAAACATCAAGTTTCTGAGTCAACGCATTAGCTGTCATCGTAAATTGAACCAACGGGTAGTAAAGCATTTCATACATCTTACGATAGAATGAATCAAATGATACAGCTCCAGATGTCTCTTTTATCCCAAGTTCCATATTTGCCGGGGTATCAAACTT
The DNA here is from genome assembly GCF_000012845.1 of Parabacteroides distasonis ATCC 8503. Lineage (NCBI taxonomy): Bacteria > Pseudomonadati > Bacteroidota > Bacteroidia > Bacteroidales > Tannerellaceae > Parabacteroides > Parabacteroides distasonis. The sequence goes on along the minus strand of NC_009615.1, from coordinate 878,501 downwards.
TGATTTAGAGAAATCAACGATAGCCGTAGCTCCCAAAAATTCGATTAAGTGAGCTGCGTTTTGTTGGGCTGAACCTCCTTCGTGATTATCGTATGTACTTACCACATCGTCAGCAAGATAATATAAAGCATCAATACTTCCATTTTTACTTATGTTATTCTCGTAATACGCTAATGCTGACTTTGTTTTAGAAATAAAGGTTGACGAATCTATTTCACTTTCATCATTCGGCTTTAGCTTAAAATATGGAAGTATAGTTACAGCACCTATTGTGGCTTTGTTGATGAGGTCATAATTGGGAAAATGTTTCCCCTCACGTAGTGTTTTTAAAAGTAATGGAAATCCGCTCGCACCAGTTCCTCCAAAGATAGAACTTATGATGAATATCCTATCTCCGTCGCTAAAAGAATTAGCGAAATCATTAAAATCTGCTGAATGGGCTATTTGATTTAACACCACACTCCCAATATTAGGATTACCTTTGAATCCCACTTCCATTGATGATTCAAGATTTTTGTCTGAAAACAGCATCTTGGTCATTGCTTTATTAGGCTTTGACATTGAGGCGTATTCGATAAACTGTTGAAACGACTTATCATCGGTGTCGTTAATACGGAGAGTGTAATTAGGTAAAATTCTTTCTATTTCAGTATGAAAGAACCTACTTCTATTGTCGTTACTAAATTGCAATTTTTCTCTGATTGCAGTATAATTATTTAATAATGATACAGTTCTAGTAAGATCTGCGTTTGCAACATCTGGGTCAATTATTATGGGTACAATTTCATTGGCTCCGAACTTTACTCCAGAGGCTAACATCATGGCAAGAGAGCGAAGGATTCTTGACCCCGTCCCCCCTATTCCGAAAACAAATATTTTAGACATAACTTCTACGATTAGAATGGTGCACCAGAGCAGTTGGGACTCCACCATTTGAATATAAATGTGAAAACTATAAAAGCTAAGACAGAGAGAAACATATTGGAAACTCCAAAACAAATTATCTCTGCTCCACCAATATTGAGAGGAATTTGTAAATCTGTTGCTGGATCAATTGTTACCATCTTTCCTCCATAATAGTCTTTAAGCACCAATTGCCAGCCCACAATAAAGTTTATTAGAGCATTTACCATAAGGAAAATCCCCCATCCCCACCAATGGTTCAAGCGAGGGTGATTGATTGCATAATAAAATATTAAAACTATTGCCAAGCTTATGCCAAGCATTGTCCAACCAATTCCTATATAAGAGTTAGTCTGAGATAATGGAGAGGACTGTCCCCAAAGATAGTTCGCTAGTTCTATTCCAAAGAATTCTTCAAACCAGCAATAAATACTTCCAAATAATTCGCCCATAATTTATTTTCGTTTAACAGTGAATTTAAGCGTAGTTAATACATTATCTTTTTTATAAGCATCAGAGACTCCTCCGATTAAATATTTTATACCTGTCGTTTTATCGAGATTACCCTTTACATTTTCCCCAGATTCATCGTTCGATTCAAGAACCCAACTTGGCATATTCGGAGCCTTCAGTATCAAGTAATCTTCTGCAATATTTACTCCTTTGGGTATTGTAATATTAATAAAATGAGAATATTCTCTCTCAGTCGCTATTATCGGTTTAATATTTTCTATTATGAGGTTCTGATTATTAAAAGAATAATTATCAAGATTCAGCAGAACATCTTCTGATTGTAATGTTGTACAAAAGTCGGCACGAATAGTTGCATTATAATCACCTTTGATGGGATTAATTGTCTTGCTTATTAAAGCTCTGTTTGTTATATCATATGGTATAGAGGTTTTTGGGCAATATGAGATAATATTATCATATCCATATTTTTCCAATCCCTTGAAAAGTACTTCCGTATTTAATTTAGCCAGTACGTTGCTATTACCAAAAATCCAAATATAATATGGTCTTTTTACGTTGGTCAGAACTTCACTTCCTCCATTCTGATAAAAATACTTACCATTAAAATCAGATTTCATCTTCAATATTTCAACGCCAAGAAGAGGAATATTTTTTCTGCCTTTATTTATAGTATTCTTAATTGATATTTGACAAGTACTTAGAAATCTCTGTGCATCAGAGACAGGAAGATCTAAGATGCAATCCGACACAAATATACTCACTGTAGAATCAGTCATCGCGTCCAATACTGTACTTAACATTTTACTTAAATCCGAATTGGATCGGTTGCCACCAGCCTTTTGGAATGTTATTGGATTCATTGTCTTAATATATTGCTCCAAATCAGCATGATATGGTATAACACGATTGTTTATATAATATAATTGAGTCGTATCTACACAAGTGCTCAAATCACTTACATAATCAAAAATGGCATCTTTCAATTGAGACCCATCGCACATATAACCATCCATACTTCCAGAGTTTTCAATATAAACCTTGAGTATAGGTTTTATATCACTAATTTGATTTGGATTATTATCCGAATTGACTATAATTTCATCTCCACTACAACTAAGCAGTAGTATAAGAGTACTTATAGCAGTGATTGCAAATATTTTGTTGTTCATTTAATGTAATTATATAAAGTTTATATATAGTCTCTTGCCAAGAGACGGATAAGCATCTTTATCTCGTTGATAATGAGTAATATTTTACTTTTGCAAAGATAACTTCGCAAAACATCTGATATTTTTCGCAAAACAAAAAGAACATAATAGATAAGATTTTCAGCGTTTTATAACTTAAAAATCATTATTTTGCGTAACTTTGCATTGTAATATCCGTCTCTTGGCAAGCGTTGGACAGATTCGCTAAACATCCACTGCCTCACAGCAGATCCAGTATTTTCTTATTGGCTTTATCTACCACGGTGGTATCCAACGATGCAAGATAAATCTGCGTAGTGTTCTCAGAATCATGCCCCATACCTTCGCTGATGACAGAGATAGGCACATTACGGCTCTTGGCAATACTTGCCCATGAATGCCGACCGACATACATCGTCAAGGGTATTGGCAAATCCAGCAGTTTCCCGATTTTCTTCAACAGATGGTTTACCCGATGAAGTTCGTTGGTGTATTGTTTCCGATAATCTTCATCATGTTTTGTAATGATAGGCAAGAGGTATTCCGTTTCGTTTATTGGATATTTATCAACAATCTCCTGCATACATTTTTCCCATTTGATGAACAGTTGTTGTCCTGTCTTGCGTCTACGATAGGAAAGAGTGCCATTCAGCAAGTCTTTCTTTCTCAGATAAGCCATGTCAATGAACGACATTCCCCTTGTATAGAAACAGAACAGGAACATATCGCAGGCATAGTCAAGATTGGGCTTCAATGACAAGTCCAGTCCTTTGATACGTCTGATGTCATTGAGTGATAAGGCTCGCTTCATGGTTTTCTCCACTCCCGTGTAGACAGACTTGAACGGATGCCGTTGCTCCGTCAGTCCATTTTCCACCGCACGGTTATAGACGGCTTTCAGAATTCGCATATAGAATGATATGGTGTTGGGCGTATTTCCCCTGCCTTTCAAATAAGCCTCGTACTCCGCAAACAAATCCGCATTAAGTTGGTCAAATAAAACCTCTGTGTCATTCATAAAACTGCTGAAACTTCTGAGTGCGGCTGTATAAGTCTCCGAGGTGCGTATCTTCCCTAAACGTTTCAGTCTCGCTACCTGCTGGCTGATGTAAGCGTTGAATGACAGTTCTTGCCTGTTTTCATGAAAGCGCATGACTACATCATCCGTTACGAATGTGCCGGATTGAGATAACGTGTGTATAATCTTATTCAACCTCTCCTTGTCCCATCTGATACGGGAACCTATCGAAAGCAGATAGTTGTTTCGCTCTTGTTCGTTCGGAGTACAATGCATGGCAACCGCTTCGGAATGTATATCCCATTCCGAAGCGAAAAGCTTATAGTCGGTATATATCTGTCTGACCACGCGGTTGTGAATCACCTGATAGTAAAGTGTACCCTCCTTGCCGACTATGGTAGAAGGGCGAAACTTGACTTTTACCGATGCCATATCAGTCGGATTTTGATTGGTAACACTTCTCCATATTCCTTGAAAGTTCTATAATCTTCCGACTTAACTTCACAAGTTCAATGGTACATCTTTCCAACTTATAAAGCAAAGCCATCGCTTTCTTCTCAGAAAAATGACAACGCAGCTCTTTTACGGCTTGATTATAATTCGTGCCGATGGCACGGAACTGGGCGTGGAAATCGGACAGCTTGGTTGTGTAGTCCACCATTGCCTTGTCTACCTTCAACACCTTGAACTTCTGCCCGAAGAAGTGCGCCTTCAGAAAGACAGCTTTCGCGTACACCTGTGATTCCTCATACATCGTGAGAAATTTGTTCCATTCCTCATCATCGAAGCGCACCATCACGCAGTGCGTCTTCGGGTTCAACTTGGGATTTCTCCCGTACTTGTTGTTCTTTTTCATGCTTCTTATTCTTTCAATTTTATAGTTTATCCTTTGTTTAATCTTTGATTAAGGAACCCCGAAATTATCCGACTTCGGAGGATAATTCTGCCCACGGCGGTGCAAGGGTTTTTAGTTACTCCGGAACATCCGAGTAACTGAAAACATACCTTGCTGTGTCTTTGAGGACACAAAAATCCTCCGCCTATCGGATTGATTTCCGAGTGTAATAACTCACTTTGTGTATCGGTCGAACCGATGGAGTGCATCCAACGGCTCAACCTGTTCCACCGTAATCCCGTCAGAGTTTGCGCCACTGCTCGATGTCATTCCGGTAGGCATCGAGGTGCAGGCGGACAAGGTTCTCTATAAGTCCGGATGCGCTCATGCCCTTCCCTCCGAGGTAGCGGACAACCCTGTCCAGCTCGTCACGCACCGTCTCACTGACGAACACGGGCTTGCGGTTGATAATTTTGGGAACTTTGAGATAAGTGGTGCGGTACTCATCCAAAGACAGCCTGCGCTGTTTGCTGCTGATGCGCTTCTGCGGCATTGCCGCTTCTCCGGTCGCCACTCCTGACGGTTCATCTGCCATAGGAATTTCTGCTTCTTCCGTGACGGTCTTGCCGAGCTGTTCCGGCTCCTCCGGTTCCAGACCGATACTCCTGTAGAAGTCGTCTATCGACTTGGAGGTGTAGGGTTCCCTGCGCCCCATTTTTTCCACGATTTCACGAGCCTGCTGCTCTGTAATGTTTGGTTCTTTTTTCATTGTAAAAACAAATTGATTAAGTTATTGAATGTGGTCTTGGTCTATACCTCGACCGATTATCGGGAGCGAAGTAAGGTGCTTTAATGCAGTCAGTCAAGTACTTGGATTTTCTTAGGCATTTTTGTACGGTTTTGCTTTATGGAGACTGACAAATCGGTGCGGACTTCACCGATTTACCGGATATGAATAGCTGAAAGGACAAAGGTACGATTGGGGGCTATTTTAAATTAAGCCCTTATTTTGGCTGTGGCTTCCTTATAAAAAATGGGAATTAAAGGCTGAACGGAAATCGTATTCCACCGGCTTGCTCACAGATAACCGGCAAGCAGTACCCCGGACAATGACTACCGTATCGGCGCAACACGCTGCCACTTTTTGAAAATCCATTGCATGACAGCAGATAATGTATTTCTTTGTGGCAAAAGAAACAGTAACAATTAAAAGAAAGGCAATATGGAAATTGTATCAATCGAAAGAAAGACCTTTGAGGCAATGGTCGCCAAGTTCGACCGTTTCGTCAGCCGTATGGATGCCATCTGCCATCGGCACGGGGAAAAGAAAATGAGCGAATGGATGGATAATCAGGACGTGTGCCGTATGCTCAACATCAGCCCTCGCACGTTACAGACGCTTCGGGATAACGGCACGCTGGCTTATTCACAGATAAACCACAAGACATATTACCGTCCCGAAGACGTGGAGTTCATTGTCTCCGTTGTGGAGGATAGAAGAAAGGAAGCGAAGTTCAAAGGAAAGACTATATGAATTAAATATAATGACAACACCCACTAAATCCAGAGTAATATGAATGAGTTGATTAACAAGGACAACAAGTGGATAATCCACTTTATGGGCAGTCTTGACCGACTGCTTGATAATGTAGAGCATCTGACCGCCAATTACCGCCCGACATTGGGCGGTGAGCGTTTCTTCACTGACAAGGAGGTGTCGGCACGGCTGAAGGTGAGCCGCCGGACACTTCAGGACTACCGCAATGAAGGGCATATAGCCTATATCCAGTTGGGCGGTAAAATTCTCTACCGTGAATCCGACATCGAACGGATGCTGAATGACGGCTACCGCTCCGCCTACCGATAGAGGATAACTTGATTTTTCTTGAAGGAGTGTAGTTTGCCGTATGCCCTGTATTGCGGCAGCAATAGACTTTCGACAAAAAGAAAAAAGGAACGGCTTACGGATGAAGTGTCAATACTGCGCTTCGTCTGTAAGCCGTTCCTTTTCTGCTCTTTACCCATCAGTTGCTTATTTTTCGTTGCCGGATGCCTTTCAAACGTGTGGCAACGGAAACAAGTGGCTGACGGGATGAACCTCAACTATACCATCGGTTATTACTCCTGCCACAGGAAACAAACAACGTAACAGGCGTTTCTCTTTTGGTGGTGCTGATTTCATTTATTATAAACCGTCTGAACAAAGCACTTTCTTTACTGCATATCCTGAATGCAATGGCTATAACCATTTCAAGGTTGTAAACGTCATAACTGATACCATCCGGTTGCCTGATATATCGCATCGTATCGGCTTCATTCAGTTCATTGTTCTTATAGATTGCCCGTATCGTCTTGCGGACATCGCACGAGAACACCCCGAACAGGTCGGCAATCTCAAATTGCATCATCCATACGGGTGCGGTCGGCATAGTGACTGCACCCGTTTCACTGATTGTTATTATGCCTCTGCTCATAATTCCTTTATTTTATGATGATTATTTGCTATTTCTTCTTTTCGCCAGCCGATATTTCCTTTCTTCGTTCCATCAGTTTGTCCATATCTTTGGAAATTTTATCATCGGTTATCCGTGCATATCCCTGTGTCGTCCTGATATTGGAGTGTCCCATCATCTTGGCGATACTCTCAATCGGTATGTCCGCCGAAATCAAAAAAGTGCCGAAGCTGTGCCGACTTTGGTGATAGGTCAAGTTTTCCTCTTTCCCTATGGTTATTCCCAATTCATGAACCTCAAACCATAAGGCATCACGGTTGGGAAGAGGAAACACGGGCTTCTCGTCATCGGTCGTGTTATACAGCGACAATATCCGCTCCGCTATGGGATGTAAGGGTATGAATGCCTCTACCTTTGTCTTTTTCCGGTTGATGCGGATGTACCGTCTGCCATCAGCGTTTGTTCCGATATGGTGGGGATGAAGAAGTTTGATGTCCACATAAGCCAGTCCCGTCAGGGTGGAAAATATGAAAGCCCGTCTTGCCAGTTCCATACGCTTGTCATACATCGGTGTGGAAAGTATCTTCTTGAACTCCTCACGGCTGATGTACCTGTGCCTTGCTTCCGGCTTTGTCTCATACTCCAAGTCCTCACAGGGATTTACACGAAGAATCTCCTTATCGACTGCCAGATACAACAGGCGGTTCAACCAACGCAGGCAATGGTTGGTCTGGGAAACCCCGAAGTTCTTGCATTTCTTCAAGTGGGCTTTATAGGACTTGCCGAAATCCTCCGTCACTTCTTCAAGGGGAATGTCCTTTTTACCGATGGACGTAAGAAAATCCGTCAGGTACTTCTGATAATACATTGAACTTCGATAGGAAGAAGTCGAGTCTATTTCTTCGGAATGTTTCTTCAACCGCTCACGTTCCCATTCACCCATCTGTAGAAGAGTGGTCGGATGGATGTTGTTCAAGGATATGTGGTTCTTCAAAATCTCGGCACTGACCACGCCTTGCGATTTCAGTATCTCATTGTAGGCTTCCTCTGTCAGTCGTAAATATTCTCGTAAACGGTTATTTTCCCTTACGGATTTAATCTCGTTTTTCTTGCTGTTCCATTCTTCCGGTCGGCAATAAATCCCCGTACTGATGGCAGTCTGTTTGCCGTCAATGGTTATGCGGCAGAGTATGGCAGTCGTACCGTCAGCCTTTACTTTGCTGCGGTTAATGTAGGGTAAAAGTGAAAATGTACTTCGCATATCGTTTTCTGTATTAAAGAATTAATTGAAAATCTTTGGTGGCTTCTATGAACTTGTCCATGTCCTCGAAAAGTTTCTTCGGGCTGACACGGGCATAGACCTGTGTTGTAGAAATGTCGGAATGTCCCAGCATCCTGCTGATGGTTTCTATCGGCACACCTGCTTCAAGCGTAATCAGCGAGGCGAAGCTGTGCCTCGCCTGATGATAGCACAAATCATCCTTGATGCCTGCCAGTGCCGCCAACGCTTTCATGTGTCGTCTGAGATTTGACCAATGCAGCAAAGGGAACAGGGTGTCCCTATCCCCACTATGATATTTTTCAATCAGCGCAATCGCTTCCGGTAACAGTTTCACACTGGCACGAAGTTCGTTTTTCTTTCTTCGATACTTCAACCACAAAGCACCGTCCTCATCCGTATATAGGTTCTCGTGGGTAATCGAGACAACATCCGCATAACAGACCCCGGTGTAGCACCCGAAGAGAAACATATCCCTTGCCAGTATATGGGATTTGCGGTAAGCGGGTATTTCCACATCACGGATTCTCTCAAACGATTCACGACTCAATGCCCGTGGTGTCGTTTCTGTCTTCTTTGGTAAGGTAAAATGCTGGAAGTGGATTCTGTCGGCATATCCCTCCTTATACGCCAGACGGCATATCTTCTTCAGGATGGCAAGATGATGGCGGACGGTATCAATCGCATAACCTGTAGATACTAATTGAAAAGTGCACCGTATTTTAATTGAAAAGAGCTCCATCCATACTTGTTACAAAATTACATATAAGTTTAAAATCTTCATTTATCTTGTCTCATTTTTTGTGTTTCTTTGAGCCTATAAGAGAGTCCGGTCATATTTACCAGATAGGCTTTATGTGTAAGCCTGTCGACCATTGCCGCTACAAGCACCTTGTCCTTTATGATTTCATTCCATCTGTTAAAAGCCAAATTAGTAGTAATGATTGTAGCTTTTTTCCCGGCCCTTAAGGACAAGTGGTTAAAAAGCAGTTCTCCTCCTTCCTTGTCACAACTGACATATCCGAATTCATCACAGATAACCAGATCGTATTTTTCAAACCGTAATTGCAACGCCCGCAGTGTCTTTGCGGATTTGGCTTCCCTTATCTGGGTAAGCAAGACAGGGACTGAAGTAAACAATACGGTAAAATCCTGCTGGCAGGCCTTTATTCCTAAAGCCGTAGCAATATGAGTCTTTCCCGTCCCCGGATTTCCATACAGGACTATGTTTCTTCCCTCCCTGATGAAGTCCAGTGTTTCCAATTCAGGCAATATTATCTGTGCCTCTTTGGGCATGTCTTCCATGACAAGTTCATGCAGATACTTCATTTGTGGGAATCCCGCAGATTTTATCCTTGATTTTCTTCTACATTCCCTTCTTCTGACACTTTCCTTTCCAAGCAATTCGGTCAAGAAATGCAAATGGCTCCAGTTTTCTCCGGCTGCCAATGAAAGGGTGTATTCCAGTTCCTCTTTGAAGGCCAGCAGCTTCAGTTCTGTCGCATAGTCATAAATGGTTTCTTTTTCTGATTTCATATATTATAAACTTAAATGGTTGGTATTATATCATGCGCTTCATTGTATCCTGTCATGAGTGCCGTAATGCCTTCAAGCATATCCACGGCTTCTCTTTCTATATTCTCTTGTTGTGCCGGAAGAACAGGCGACTCCATGGATTCTTCCATCTCTTCCTGTGCGTTGCCATGCAACATGGCCTTTACCTGTTCCGGAGATATCTTTCTGACACCACGTCCGGTCAGTTCCCTGCATGCCCTGATGATGTCTGTCCCGGAAAAACCATTTTCCCATGCATAGTCCAGCAGCAGGACGAATGCCCTGTTGTCATTCTTGAAATAGCTGTCATACAGTCTTTTCAGTTCTTCCGGTGCTCTTTGCCAGACCACAGAATGAGGTAATGCACCCGGTTTACGGGAAAGTGTACGCAAGTAGTGCTCCAGCTTGATGCACCAGTCGCCACCACAATAACTGCGTTGGTGCGAGGCCACTTTCTCCTTCCCGTACAGGATGACGATTTTTTCACTGTAGACCTTGACATGTACTTTTTCTCCTACAAGGGAATCAGGTACGGAATAATGAACATTTTTCATGCTGACAGTCGACCACTTGTCCACGATGTACTCATTGACCTCAAAACAGCCAAGGTTGCCGGGAAAAGGCTTCAGCGATGACAAATCAGCCTCCAGACGCGATGATTTCTCCGCTGTTGAAAGACTGCCCTGCTCGTTGTTGACCTGCGTACACATTCGGTTCAAATGCTCCTGGGCGGAACGTATGTCATTGAAATGGTCAGTCAGGCAGAAAGCTTTCCTCCTGACATATTCCACGCTGCGTTCCACATGCCCTTTCTCCCATCCGGCCCGTACATTACAGAAACGGTACTCAAAACAATAGAAACCGGACATCTTCATCAGGGCTTCCGTAGGCTTCTTGTCACCACCGACAAAGCTCTTGACGGCTACACGCATATTGTCATAGACCATCATGGCGGGGACACCATGTATATCCCTGAAGAAGTTGCGGTGGGATTCCATGAAGGCAAGCGTATTCTGATGCCTGAAAAGGTAGGCGTATCTGCCATTGCTATGCCCGAAAGTGAATACGGCCAGATAAAACTTGGTCTTGACACCGTCAATAAAAAGAAGGACTTCACCCCAGTCAAACTCAACAATGCATCCCGGCTCATAGAACAACCGGATAAAGGCTTCGCTCTTTTTCTTCTCTTTGTATGACTCTATATTTTTTATATAACTGCACACTGTGGCATAACTGATGGTATATCCTTTGGATAACAGAAACTGGTGGATATCCTTCTTCAGCATGCGCTGCTTGCGAAGCCCCGTAGCTACCTTAACGGCATTCTTCTTCAGGCAAAACCCGATCTCGTCCTTAATCTCTTGTGTAAGGCGGCGAGGGCGGCGTTTGGAACTGTCATACTTGGGCTGGACGGTAAGCAAATCACTCAAAGCCTCTTCCGGATTATCAGTACGGATGGCTGATTCGTATTCTGAAAGAATATTGTCAACGGTATGACGGCTGACATGAAGTTCACGAGAGATACGCCGTTTGCTATAACCGCATACTCTATACATGTGTATTATTGATTGTCTTTCTACCATAGTCTTCATTTTACCTTTGTATTTGGATGATACAAAGGTCATTATACTTATCCTATGGCGGCGCACTTTTCAATTGGAATATTGGTGCACTTTTCAATTAGTATCTACACTTGTATTCCTCAAAGGTTATTTTCTTGCGTGTTTCCTTGTGGTACACGTAGAAAAGGAAGTAATAGACCGGAAACGATTTCGATCCTTTCAGCACGGAGATCCCGGCCTCTTTCGCCTGGTTGAATGTCATAAATACGGGTGTCTGGTACTGGAATTTCTCGCAAAGGAAAAGGAGTAAAAAGGCGTTGCCTCCGGTGTACCTGCGTCCTGTGAGGTTCTGCGGAAAGAAATTGCGTGTATTCGCCGCAATGGTGATCCAGGGCTTTTGCCAATTGTCCTCTACCTGCTGGATCTTCTCAATCATCAAATTTGCAAACTGTTGCGCTGCCTTGTCGAAATAATCAGTTTTCATAACTACGTCCCCCGTTCTTTATCCTGGTGGGTGAGCCAGTTCTAAAGGTTGTTATCTCTTTTTCTATACCTCTAAGATAGCACTTTTATTTGAGATATGCAAGTATTTAAACAACATTTAACTAACTATTTATCAGATAATTATATGAAAAAGTAGTATTTTAGTATATACTAAATTTAGTATTTACTACCTGATTTTTTCCGATAGTAAACTCCCCACCTCGCACCCTCTCCCCCCCCAAAAAACCTTGCGGATGCCTAAGATTCCGATGTTTTTGTATCAAGACAACCTCATTTTGGTTTTTCGGGGCTGTCGGTGTGGTCGTCTTGCGTTTACCTTGAGTTCCGAGGGGTTTTTGTATGAGAACACCCCAAACGGTTTTTTCCATAGCACAAGTTTTTTAGGAAAAATACTACCTGGCTTTAGCCAGGCTGGAGATTTTTTCTAAAAGCCGCTTGCGGCTCAACTTGGGATATGGAAAAAGCCGTTTGACCTTTGCAGACAAAAACCCCGGTCAAGGTAAACGCAAGGCGGCCACACCGGAAAAACTAAAATACCTCTCTCCCCTGAAAGGGGGTTTAAAACCGGGTTCGACAATCGGCTACCGGAGTACCCGGATTGTGCCGATCAGTGAAAAGTCAGGCGGCTTTTATCCGGCTGGCTTCACCGAACGGCTCTATCCGGAAATAGCCTACCTTAATCGGGTGGGTGGGGGTATTCATGCGTTAGGGATTGCAGTGGAAAGCCCACAGCCTTTAGGCGAGGACTTGGAGGCGGAAAGCCCGACCGTTTACGGGAACGCCCAAATCCTCCAAAAGAAAAGCGTACTAATATACTAAAATACTAAAAGTAGTAAATACTACATTCCAGGGAACAAGCCTCTATTCTTTTTAAAATCAATCCAGAAAAGCCATAAAATCCTTGTATAAACGAGATATACTCCCTATATTTGCGTAGTAATCCCCTGTTGTCCCTGTCGCAAGACAAACTCCAGGGTTTTGTTTTTATATACTCCCCCCTATACGGTAGCGTATGGATCTTTTTCCTGAATCACCTTTTTAATCTTGAACAGCCGTTCTTTGGTTAGCGGCTTTATAGTTTCCGGATCCTCACCGTCGAATGTTTCCCCGAAGATCAGATCGTCCACCTCCAGGCCATGATTAAAATTCTCCCTGATACAGTCCCTTAGCAACCAAAGGTTTTTGAGGTTCACCCAATCGGCCGTTATGTTCCTGATCCTTCTAAACATGATTATCGCAGTACGAAAATAATGCCCCACATGATCGTAATCATGGCAAACCCGTTTATCCAGATAATAAACATCTATTTCCTGGTTTTCTTCATCCTCCGCGATCCGGCAAAGGCAGAACGGGATCTGCTCCAGTTTATCCCATTCGATATATTCCGTTGATTTCATATTGTCATTATTATAAATATCATTACTTGACCAGCGAGGCTATCACTTTGGCAAATTCGGAAATATCCCCCTCCACGCTGGCCTTTTCCAACGCTTTCATATATTCTTTTCTACGCTCCACCGGAACAACCGTCCAGTTATAGCCTCCAGACGCAAGCATGGCGTTCAAGACGAACCGTCCCATTCTCCCGTTCCCGTCCATATAGGGGTGAATATACACGAAAAAGAAGTGTCCCAGGACAGCCCTTACCGCCGGGTGCGGCTCATTCTTCAAGAGATCGAAAAGGACGGGCATAGCGTCCCTGACCGCTTTCGGGTTCAACGGGATATGTTGCGATCCCCGTATATAGACCTGCCCGGTACGATAACCCACAAGATCCTCCCTTTGCAAGATCCCCACCGTAACGAACGGCATCCACATCTGCATATACCAGAGGGGATGATCCGCCCTTACCGCTTCCCCTGCGTTCTTTCCTTTCAGTATATCGGAGATCGTCCCCCTGACAGCCTGGAACGCCTGGTAATACCCACGTGCCACCAGTGCGTTTTTATGCTCCTTATCTTCTTCCTCCGGCTTCCAGTTCCCGACACGCACTTTCTCGATCAGTTCCGGGGAAACCCTATATCCCTCGATCGAGAGAGAATGATAAGCGTCCTCCGAATACTTTTCATCGACGGATCTCAAATACCCCTCCACGTCATCAATCTTTCCAGGGGCTTCGGGAAACAGTTCTACAACCTTATCCCTCATGTTCTCCCACATCAGGCGCAAGCGTGTGACGTAAGGCGACACCTCATAAACAAGGGGCGTTCGTGGCTGATCCTCGAACGGATCTTCTTCTCTCACGTCATACCCGAACCCCCGCATCGTGGAAACGATGCTGTCGGCGATTTCGCTGTTCCCGATGTTCCGGAACGCCCCGGCTATTCTTCCGGCACGAAGCGAAGCCCCGTTTTTCGTCAGTACCTTTAATATATCGGCAGCGTCCCGTATCATGGCCAGGCAGGTGCGGGCTGCGATCTTCTCCACTTGGAAATATCTCGGCGTGGCATATACCAGGGCTTCGGCAAGCGGATAGAGATTAAGGCCGTATTCCGGCTCTTTATATACCTGATCCGGAATCTCGCTTTGAAACACCAAAAGCGAGGTATCATACATCAGCTTTTGCGTGTTGTTATGGCCTTTCGGCGACTTGATAACCACCTGCACGGGCACGGTCGTTTTCCCCGAATACAGATCCAGCGACTGGTCGGCCGTCAAACACCACCGTTCCCCCAGCCGGACGGCCGCATATTTCGCAATAAAATACCAGAATGAGGTGTACCAGACCGTCGTATCCCCCTCTGTTCCCGGCCTGGCCGCAATATACCAGCCTTTCATTACTTCCTGCAACCAGCCGTTATCCAACAGCCGGGTTAAATGCGTCCTCCCTATCTCGGCCGTCCCTTGTAGAACGACACAGCGGTCTTTCTCCTGGAGCTTTCTTAATTCCTCCAGTGAAGCCACCATTTTCTCCGCCATTGTTGCCATACTACCGTTTTTATTTAGATTCTGATTATTTTCGTGCAAATACTCGTTTTTAGACATGTGCAAATACTCGTTTTTAATTTTGCGCATTTACTCGTATTTGTTGCAAAAATACAATATTTGTTCCGATAATCAGCTATTAATGAAGTCTTTTTTTACTTGTTGTATCGTCGAAACGGCTTTTCCCGTGAGCTTCGCCACGTTCCGGATCGAGTAGCCTTTCTTTAACAAGGCGATCGCCTCCCGGTATTCCTCTTTCCTCTGCTCGGCCGTTTTCCGGCTTCCCGGCTTCCGTCCCAGCCTGCCCCCTTTCTGGATGTACAACTCCCGTCCGCTATTAAGGCGGTCGATGATCCCCTGGCGTTCGATTGCGGCCAGTTCCCCCAATAGGGTAGTAATCAGAGAGGACAAGGGGTTTACCGTCTTGTCCGACCGTAATGTTTCCAGGTTCAGGTTTTGGATATACACGCATATTTTATGCGTGTGCAGCGTATCGAGTGCCTTTAGGATCTCCAGGGTGGAACGCCCCAGGCGTGAGATCTCGGTCAACAACAACATATCCACCCGGTTCTGCGGATCTGTGCAGTATTCCAGGCAACGGCTTAAAACCGGGCGTTCGATATTGGCCTTTCGTCCGCTTATCTTTTCCTCAAAGACCGCTGTCACCTCGTACCCCCGTCCGGCTGCGAACCTCTCCAGATCGACAACCTGCCGTTCGGTCGATTGCCTGGCCGACTGCGAGCTTACACGTGAATAGATAACCACATTCATCCCTTTTGCTTTTGCTCTTCCTTATCTATTGTTTTAATCACCTTATCCACCTCTTTCAAGGACGGCATTATTTCCGGATCTATCCAAGAAAGAAATTTGCTAATTAACCTATACATTTCCCTTACATAAGAAAAATCACATTTTTTATTTACAAAGCAAATAGGCTCATTATGATTAATGCGATTCCTCAATTCACGAACTTGTGTGATAACATCATTGACTTGTTTCCGTCCATATCCGGAAGGCAGTTTCTTAAATATGGTACAAGGGACACCGGATAATAGTATATAATGATGAACCTCATAAAAACTGTTCCAGAAGCCCAAGGTCTGTTCCGCTATAACCCTCCCTGCTGTAATCCTCGCGCCACGATCGGAAATTTTCTTTTCAGCTTTTTGCACTTCCGTCAGCAAGTATCTATTGGTTACTTGCTTCTTTGTACGCTTATTCGTGTGCGTCAAGGAAGAAGCTACCATAAACCCGTTTTTCTGATTTATGATCCAGTTCCCGTCCGAAAAATGATGCGCCAGGGCATAATGTAACTGATTCCGCAAGATAACTTCAAAGGAAGAAAGTAGCGGATGAAAAGCCTGCGCTATCTTCATATTGGCAAAATAAAGCATTACCGCCTTATTTTTATCTCCACTTGTAGCCCGATAATACTTAGCCACACGTGAATTTGAATATAACCTAACTATTTTTTTATATTTCATTTTTTGGTATTTGGAATAAGATTACTATCTTTGCATTGTAATGCTTGGTAAAGCCTCTGTTATCAAAACACGTAACCAAGTTAAGGATATACCCGTTCATCAAGAACGGGTTTTTCTTTTTATCCTCTTAGCGTTAACAAATGTAGCAAAATGATTTTCAAGTTCTGATACGCCATTCGCCTTTTTTACCGAAAAAGCTGCGTTCTTACCTTTAATCCAATATTCTATTGGCAGAATAGCATAATTAGTAGTATATCTTTGTTTGCCGTCATTACCCACATGTTCCAAAATGGAACATATGCTATCTATATCAAGTTCAACACTTTTATAAACACTGTTCAAATGCTTGGTAATATTGGCATAGTATGATTTTTCTTTGTTGTTCATTTCTTATTAGCTTGTTCAGTCACAAAGATAATGAAATAATTCTTTGATTAATTCCGGTACAGAAACAAAACGTACCGAAAGACGGAAACAGGATTTATTTCGGTACGCTTCCCCGATCGGCACAAAAAACACGCAAAAAACGAAAAATACTACTTTTAGTATTTTAGTATATTAGTATTTTAACTATATTTGCGGACATGACAACCATTTAAAAAACTGAATTTATGAGCAAAGCAAAAGTAATCTCCGTATTGAATCACAAGGGGGGAGTAGGAAAGACCACAACCACGATCAACCTGGGCGGTGCGTTACGTCAAAAAGGGTACAAGGTTCTTTTGATCGACCTTGACGGGCAGGCCAACCTGACCGAATCGCTGGGCTTCTCCGCGGAGCTTCCCCAAACGATCTACGGCGCGATGAAAGGCGAATACGACCTGCCGATCTACGAGCATAAGGACGGTCTTAGAGTCGTTCCCTCCTGCCTGGATCTCTCGGCCGTTGAAACGGAGTTAATCAACGAGGCCGGGCGGGAACTTATCTTAGCCCACCTTATCAAGGGCCAAAAGGAAAAATTCGATTATATCCTGATCGACTGCCCCCCCTCGCTGTCGCTGCTCACGCTTAACGCACTGACGGCCTCGGATCGGTTGATTATCCCGGTTCAGGCTCAATTCCTGGCAATGCGTGGAATGGCCAAACTTATGCAGGTCGTCCACAAGGTGCAGCAACGTTTGAACTCGGATCTTTCGATCGCCGGGGTCCTGATAACCCAGTACGACGGAAGAAAGAACCTGAACAAGAGCGTTTCGGAACTGGTACAGGAAACATTCCAGGGCAAAGTGTTCAGCACCCATATACGCAACGCCATTACGCTGGCCGAAGCCCCGACACAAGGGCAGGATATTTTTCACTATGCCCCAAAATCTGCCGGGGCAGAGGACTACGAGAAGGTATGTAACGAACTGCTAACAGAAATAAAGTAACCATATGGCAAAGAAGAACGATTTAAAAAACAGTATGTCGGCCGGGCTGACCGGGGGATTAGACAGCCTGATCCAATCCACGGCCGGGCAAAAAGAGGCTCAAAAGCCGAAGAAAGCGAAAACCGTGCATTGTAATTTTGTCATGGACGAAACCTATCACCAGAACTTAAAGCTGATCGCGATCCGCAAAGGCGATTCGCTAAAATCGGTATTGCAAGAGGCTATATCTGACTACTTGGATAAAAACAGTTCCCTGCTATAACAGCGTATCGGGAATATACAGGGCAAACACTCCACAAAAGAAATTCTCCAGGAAAAAGGTACGCAAAAAGCACCCCTACACATCAAAAAGTATATTGAAAATGCGATTCCCTATAAAAAACCCGTTGGCAGGGTTAATCTTGCGTATGTTTAACCTGCCAACGGGTACGATATTAATAAACGTTTGGATTAAGGTTGGACGTTTACGTCTTTATCTGCATCAACCCAGCCTGTTGTCTCTGCATCAAACTGGATCGGATTCAACACAGCCTCTCCCTGATCATCATAACCACCACCGAAAATCAACGTGTAGATATGACGCTTGCCCTGTTCCCATGTATCTCCGAACGGAACATAAATTGTTTTGTATTCGCTTGCTGAACCCAACAGATAAGCTCCGGACTGCCGGATTTTGCAGGCGATCTCCAGATAACATTGCTTCGCATTATCGGCCTCCAACTTGCTTTTGGTGGCTGTTTCGGAAACTTTCCAAGCAGTCAGCTCCTGTGGTATATTCAGCATAGGAGTATTTGTGGTAATATCGGTAGCTTCGGTATTGCTATTGACCGTGATGTTTGCGTTTTTCACTACGGTAAATGCGTGTGGAAATGCTAAATCAGACGAACTCCAACTTCCCGTTCCATCGGCTGCCGCAGGCAATGTGAAGGCGCCGGCAAATTTGAAATTATGAATCTTGATCACGTCGATGTCCACCTGCATGTTATCGTATTGGGTCTTTGCTTTGAATACGACCTGTGACAGAATATGTTTGAAATTAAATTTCACTATTCCGTTGTTCATGTCTTTTGTCTGGCCTTTGGCCATGGCATACATCACGTCGTAGTTTGCATGAGTAGTACCGCTTCCATACTCATCCATGCAGGTATAACTTATCTTTTGGACATCCTTGGTGGCTTCCCAACTATAAAACGCCATCATGTCTTCACTAACCGTTCCGGGATTGAACGCGTAAAAGTCCAAAGCCTCGGTAGGCCAATAACGAAGGTCGCTCGCATTGTCATAATCCCACTTACCATTTTTGTACACGATCTTCACTCCGTCATGTTCAAATTCCGTGTCGTTCTTTCCCATGAAGGCAGTACCATCCGCCGTAAAAGCGAACACGTCGAAATCGGTGTTCTTCAAGTTGGTGTTGGTAGTAGGGGTAGCCCTCGTTTCCGCCGCATTACTTAACACGTTAAAACCAATCGCATTTCGTGAGGAGGTTTCCACATTCGCAATCTCCTCTTCTGAGCAACTCATCAGTAGTACTCCAAAGATTGCCCAAAGCATTATTGTACTTTTTTTCATAAAATGAATAAAATTGTTAATAAATATAATTAATAAAACTCGATTACAACACTATATCCACATTCACATCATCCCAATCATCAACGTCCACATCAAATCCCGGACCGCCACTTCCCGGCTCGGATGGTACCTCATAATCAAAATTCAACACCAGATGCACATCACCGATATGCCCCGCTACCGGGACATCATGCACTTGGTCGCTCACGTCCTGTTCCAATACAGACATGCTGCCTGAACGGTTCTTGAGATACAGCCGGAAAACATTGGGCTCTCCTTCAAGTGCGGAATGTCCAAACGTATAGAATCCGCCTATAATCTGATTCCGTGAAACCATTCCATCAAAGAGCAGGCTCTCCGAAAGATCGGCGGGCAAACTGTCGCCGGACATGTTAAGCGAGCCGGACATGCCGGAAAGAGCGGCCCGCAAATCCGCCACCCTGTCCAGTCCCCGAATTCCGTTCACCTCATACGTGTAGTGACATACCATGTTTACGGGAGTTAGCCGTATTATCTTCGTGCTTCCTTCCGGAATGTCCTTGAGGATAACTCTGTCTATATGGTCGCCACACAGCCAGGGTGGGGTGACGGCCATTGTCTGGTTATCCGGCGACCGAACATCACGCGTATCGGCAGTAAAAAGCGTGTAACTGCCGTTTTCTTTCCAAACCATCCCGTCGGTATCGTAGTTGAAGCAAATTACCCGGTAATCATTCTCGGGGAGCTCCACTTCCCCATCCTCTCCTCCGGGGAAATCAAATATCCACGTGTTGCTTTCATCATCGGTCGGATAAAATACGACCCTCATGCCTTCAGGCTTGTCATGATTGGAAATCTTGGTCCAGTCGAATACTACCCGCACCGTGGCAAAGTGCGGATGATCGTAACATAAATCCTTATGCTCACAAGCCGTCAGTCCCATCCATAAAAATATGAACACCAGACTAAAGCGTATCAGTATCACTGCCTGCCTCCTTTCTTCCGGCTATAATTCCCCCGCCCGATCAACCACACCAAAGAGATACCCGCCTTGGTCGGGCCGAACCAGCGGCGTTTTTTAGTGGTCTGCCATACATAGTGACCGTCCAAAGGGATGTACTCCTTGTACAATCCTCCAAGGTAGCCGATTCCCAACGTGAAATCCACATTGAACCGATGTCCCACAGGTAACGAGTAGCCGTAAGCCACGCCTCCCCCGTAACTCCATTTATCCCCCAAGTAACCTTTCCCACCCAATTCGAAATCATAGGTGACGATCTGCCCGTACAATCCGACATGATGCCCGGAAAACGGTTTTTCCACCGCTCTCCGACCGAACCAGCGGCGCAACTCCACATCTCCCCCATAGATACGCCAATAATTATGCTTCCGATCACTTTTCCACCAGGCATACATCCAATTCCCGGCCACAGACCAGTTCTTTCCGACGTAAAACTCCACCCCTATATTCGGCACAAGCAACGCATCATAAAGCATGTTCGTTTTCACGGCCATGTAAAAAGGCCCATGTTTTTCCCCAGACTGGAAACCGCCCGTTTCTCCACCGAACGGAGAAAGCTTACAAGGTAAGTACAATGTATCATGCAGGTGGGAGATAACCTGCATGGCAGGGAACGACTTCCGTTTCGATTCATACCAAATATACAAACAAGATGCACGAAGATCCGGAAACAAATTCCGATACATGTACCGATATGGGATGCCGTACCGCAAGCGTTTCAATTCATTTATCTTGTTCTCCCCGTTTCCACTTGCTTCCACCTCGGAAACAATACCTTGCAGAAGCTCCACCGTTTCCGATTTACCGGGCATTCCGGGATCATTCTCCACCAAACGCAGCAATCCCCTCCAGTCACGCCCCACGAATACCGACGTTTTCAGCGTGTCGGGTAGCGGCGAGTAACCGCACACGTGATCGAACAAACGTTTCGCCCTTAGTTCAGACAAACGCCTGTTCAGTTCGATGCTCCCCTCGGGGGACGCCGCACCGACCACCATAATCTTGCAGATAGAGAAAGCCGTGTCCGGCCTGTATTCCAATATCCGGCGGCTGATCTTCTCTAACGACCGCCTGTTATCCCGTAAAGAGAGATCTATTTCCGTTCTACCCTTGTGGAAATATATTTTCACGGAATCCCGTGTCTCTTGAGCGGAAACGAAAAGAACGGAACACGATAAAAAAGAAAGGAGAATTACCTTGAAAAGTCTTAAATATAGGTTTCTACACACACTCGTGTGTGTGTGTGTGTGTGTGTGTGTGTGTGTTTATAAAAAAAATCAATATTTCCAACTTTTTTCTGTTTTTTTTGCATATAACTTACTATAAAATATCTGCTACCCCAGAAAGAGCAACTAACCAAAAACCTTTATACTTTTGAAACCTAATATTTTAATTATAAATTCTATACTTACAATTTTGAAAGCCGCAAAGATACATCATTTTTCGAAATTAACAGTTAATACGCAATATTTTCTACATAAAGATACAAAAAAAGAAAGCGATATCGGGGCGTTACACCATAAAAACAACCTATCGGTTATTATAAAATGATATTGCGCACCCGGCTGATCGGTACGGTTCTCCCACCATGCGGACAACATTAAGGTACTGCAAAAGTATCTTTTCATCTGCAAACAAGGATGTTCAAAAAGAACTTGGTATTTCATAAACACTGAATTTAAGATAATAGGGCAAAAAAATAAAAGGTTCGTAAACCCTTTTAGCCAACAATTTGTTATCTTTGTGCGGTCGTAAACCGACCGTGTTTTTACATTTTGAGAAAAAAAGCGTTTAGCTGATTTCTGTGCAAGCGAAAAGTCCAAAAATTGCATTATACACAGAGAAACAGATAAATGCTCCCCGTGATATGCGGGGGGTATCTCCTGTTTGTGTGTATAGGGCTTGGACTCCCTCGCTTGCGGATAGGCGAATGCCCTTCCGCTTTTTTTATGTTTATTGGCTTGGTGTAGGGCACAAGCGAAATCCTTATAGCAATGGAAAAGACACAGCGAAAACAGTCCCTAAACTGCTTGTCAAACACTCCTAAGCTGTTTGACCTCAAAGAACTACTTAGTTCGCTTAAGATCACCCCCGGACAAATGGGAAACATGAAAGGGTTGATATACATCGAAGGGCTGACGGAAAAACAAGTACGCCAAAAATTAAGCCATGCAAAGATCATCGGAACAAATAGATTCGGCATTAATTCCTGCCTGTATTATATCTTCTTTGAGGATGTAAAGGGGAGATATTTGTGCCTGTTTAACGGTGACAGGGAATGTTTCAGAGCGTTGTTTTTCAGTAAGGTATTACTAAATTAACCCCCTATAAGATAGAGTTGTAAAGTTCTTTTCATCCGCAAAATGAAATGAATAGAACGTAATATCTATATTGTTAAAATTTATTAACGGGGTAAATTCTAATTTGTATTTCTACACGCTTTGAATAATAAAATATATACATATTTTTGAACCATTAAAATATAAACTTTATCATGGAAAAAGCAAATATAGGATTTAAAGCCGGGATCATCTTTGAAAAATTAGGAGAAACCGGACTTATAACCATTGCCGAGCTTGCGAGAAGGCTAAATTTTGCGGCTGATGAAACCGCACTCGCCGCCGGGTGGCTCGCACGTGAGAATAAGATATACATCGAACGGCGAAACGGTTTGCTGTATATCAGGAAAGAGTGATACAACGTATCAAAAGGATAAACGATAAACGCTGGAATGTTTGCAGTGCGTAACACTATTGATGTAAAAGTGCTTTTCATTATCCATTTGAAACCATTTATCAATTTATAACAAATAACAAAGTATGGATAAGCACATCATCGGAGAGAACGCAGGGAAACTCTGGCGCTTATTAAGCACAGACGTACACCGAAAATGGACTTTACAAGAAGTCAAGGATGCAACAGGGTTCAATGACCTGGAAGCTGCCAGCGCAATAGGTTGGCTCGCACGTGAGGACAAAATCCAATTCGAACTTGAACACCACAGCACTAAGGATAAGAACGTCTTTTTATACCTTATGCTGAACGTGTATTTTTAAAGCCTGTTTAAAAATATTGCCCCCGGCGGGGTTTTCGCTGGGGGCTTCCTGCATTTGCATATATAACCTCAAAGGCAAGTCAAATCGGACGGGGTGGCGGTCGGACGGCTGAAAAGTCGAAAACGTAACACAGGCGTGTTACTACTTGTCTTTGACAAGGCATTTTTTAGGGGTGCTGGCATACAATCCGAAAGGGGCGGGAACGGCTGTTCCCGTTTGTTCTCCCTGCAACCTACAGGATATTAACCTTAAATCATTAAGTGATAAACACTATATTTAATAAACCCTTTTAGCCAACAAATTGTTATCTTTATGCGGTCGTAAACAAAAAATAAGCTTATGAAAACTGCTATGGAAAAAAAAGAAATCGGCTTAATGAGACAGATCGGTTATCTCTCTTTTGTCGTTGTTTTGTTGTATGGGCTTACGCTATTTGCGGTTTCTTGTGACAATGATGAAGATCCTCCTCTTCCTCCCGCAGTGGAAAAAGTAGTGCTGGCATTTGGTGTGGATCAGGGTGAAGGTCAGCTTTCGGCTAAACCGGAGTTGGAAAATACGGCTGCGGAAAAGATAGGAGAATTGATCTCTCCGGCTGAAATAGCGAAAGGCACAACGGTGCATTTTCGTGCTACCCATTCCAAATCATGGACAATCATGTATTGGAAAGTCAATGGCGTCATTATTCGTTCTGTGGAGCCGGAGCAGACTTTCGTCATCGATGAGCATAAGGAGGTTCGGGTTGCTTTCAAGCCTTACAAGTCACCGGAACCGGAGGGGCTGTAAAACAAACTGTGTCAGCAAAGCAATAAAATATTAATTTTGCTGACACAGTTTAATTGAATTCTCTTTTTGCTGTTCATTTGCTTTATTTCAGGACTTCGCCCTTCTCGTTGAAGAACACTTCGCTGTCCGTGCCTTCTGCATCGGTAAATGTCACCTTGTAGGTCTTTGTGCCTTCCTCGCTTTCCTCAACTGCGGCTTCCTTGATTGTCAGGTCTGCGAAATCCTTCTTGATCGTGTCCTGAACCGCCTGCGGCAGATCCTTTACCTCGATTGGCTTATAATCGTTCACCATTACCACAATCTCAACATCCGATACCATGTTGCCGGCGAATGCCACTGAACTACCCAATCCCATAACAAGTGCTACTGCAAATAATACCTTTTTCATAATCCAATCTATTTAAATATTTAACATATGGTTTCTGAAAGACAAAGAACAAACATTGTGCCAAACAAATAAACAAGTCATATATACCTGATAATCAAAAGCATACAAAAAACACATATATTTATTGAAGAACTGTTATCTGTGTATCATTTCCACAAAATGTGGAAATGATACACAGACTTTCTATAATTGCCTCCGGCGGGGTTTTCGCCGGGGGGCTTCTTGCATTTGCACATACAATAAGCAAAAAGAAAGCAATATCGGAGCGTTACACCATAAAAACAGCTAGCCGGTTATTACAAAATGATATTGCGTGTCCGGCTGATCGGGGCGGGTCTCCCACCATGCGGACAAATCCCGGTAACAGAATGACAAAGCGGACACCCAAAATTGCGTTAGGGATTGCAGGGTAAAGCCCGACCGTCCCACGGGAACGCCCAAAAGAAAAAGAATCCCCCGAACATTCATCCGGGGGACATTCAGGCCGTCACGTCAATTATAATACAGATTCAGATCATCCGTACTTATCTCCTTCCCGTCCCGGAAAACAAGGCTCTTTTTCTCGATCTCCTTTCCGTTTTTGTAAACGGTCACTACCCACTGCATCGGCTCGTTCACAACGCCGTCCTCTCCGTCCACGACACCACCGGAAACGGCAAACTCGATCGCCTTTCCCGTCGTACTTAACGTCACCTTTTCGACGGCCAGTTCTTCATCGCTTAGAATCACCGGGCTTGCGAGGCTTTCCCCCGTCGCCCCGTCTTTCAACTGCGTACCGTTGGCGACTACCACGACCGACTTAATGAAGCTGCGGAAATCTCCCGACTGCTCGATCGTTACCTCATACATCGCCCCTTTTCCTCCCGGTTCGTCGTCGTCCTTGCTGCAACCGACGAAACACAATGCCATGCACACGCATACGGCTGACAAATACAAATACTTTCTCATACCTTCAATTATTTAAGTTTATAAATAGATCACGCACCCCAGGCCGACATGGTTGTTATTCCGGAGAATGGAGTTAAACAACATTTCAAACCTGTATTCGGCAAAAAGAGCCACTTTCGGGCTTAGCAACATTTCCGGCCTTATCCCGACCTCGTACCCATACACGAAAGCCTTGCTTTTCTCCAGGTACACAAGATCGCTTTTCGCCTTGGCTTTCTGGTAGCCGATCGTCCCGGCTGCGATCCCCAGGAGCGAGAATTTCCGTCCTTTCAGGGCGTAATAGGCCAGCTCCGGGCCGACCGTCACGGTGTTTGCCTTTACCAGATCCCGGTTTAGATTCCGGTAATTAAGGTTTGCCCCCACCTTGAAAGCCTTGTACACCTTTCCAAAACCGAACGTCCCCTGCACCTGACTTTCATCCACGATATAGCCCAGCTTCACGTTCATATACTGGCTTCCGATATATTGTGCCCTGCACACGGCCACCAGGCACAAAAAGAGCGATAATACGGCAATTTTTCTCATAACCTCATTGATTTACTTGTATCGTTACATTCTCTTTCACTGGCAGACCGTAACGGCTTGAAACGGTAAACTCGATCACCGCCTGCCCGGTCGCATCCGGCCGGAACGTCACCAGGTTGTTTTTTTCCAGTGCCACGCCCTCGCCCCTTGTCGCATCATACCCGGAAATATACACCCGGCCGCTTCCCTTTACGAACCTGGCCGACGCTTTCACCCCGTAAAGTTCCGTATCAAGCTGCAAATAAAATTCCGCTTCCTCCGATACCAGCATAAGATCCGGCACGTTCTGGAAACGTATGTTTATCTCCGGGCTGGAAACTTTCAGTTTGATGCTGTCGGATCGTGTCACAAGTTCGCTGGCTACCCCCATGACGATATACGCCTCTCCCTCGGTTGCCGGGATAAAATCGAAATCCAGCCGATTGTTTGCCTTGAAATCATATTCAAACGTTTCTCCGGGGCTGTATTCGTTGTTATCCACCAGGATAACGCCGTCCCCGTCCCTGACCTCAAAGCGTGTCAATATCTGATCCCCGTTGTCCGGATCAAGATCCGAGATCGTAAGGGTGCAATTAATGGGCTTCCCCACTACGGCCGTATTGCCGTCTATACTTTTCAGCGTCACGGAAAAATCCCGGCTGACAAGTTTCAGTTCGTCGTCGCAAGACGACAAAAAGACCAAAGCGCACAAGGCGGTAACTAATTTTCTCATACGATTTATTTTATTTGTTCACGATAATACGGTCAAACAGAGCGTTGTAGATACTAATTGAAAAGTGCACCGTATTTTAATTGAAAAGAGCTCCATCCATACTTGTTACAAAATTACATATAAGTTTAAAATCTTCATTTATCTTGTCTCATTTTTTGTGTTTCTTTGAGCCTATAAGAGAGTCCGGTCATATTTACCAGATAGGCTTTATGTGTAAGCCTGTCGACCATTGCCGCTACAAGCACCTTGTCCTTTATGATTTCATTCCATCTGTTAAAAGCCAAATTAGTAGTAATGATTGTAGCTTTTTTCCCGGCCCTTAAGGACAAGTGGTTAAAAAGCAGTTCTCCTCCTTCCTTGTCACAACTGACATATCCGAATTCATCACAGATAACCAGATCGTATTTTTCAAACCGTAATTGCAACGCCCGCAGTGTCTTTGCGGATTTGGCTTCCCTTATCTGGGTAAGCAAGACAGGGACTGAAGTAAACAATACGGTAAAATCCTGCTGGCAGGCCTTTATTCCTAAAGCCGTAGCAATATGAGTCTTTCCCGTCCCCGGATTTCCATACAGGACTATGTTTCTTCCCTCCCTGATGAAGTCCAGTGTTTCCAATTCAGGCAATATTATCTGTGCCTCTTTGGGCATGTCTTCCATGACAAGTTCATGCAGATACTTCATTTGTGGGAATCCCGCAGATTTTATCCTTGATTTTCTTCTACATTCCCTTCTTCTGACACTTTCCTTTCCAAGCAATTCGGTCAAGAAATGCAAATGGCTCCAGTTTTCTCCGGCTGCCAATGAAAGGGTGTATTCCAGTTCCTCTTTGAAGGCCAGCAGCTTCAGTTCTGTCGCATAGTCATAAATGGTTTCTTTTTCTGATTTCATATATTATAAACTTAAATGGTTGGTATTATATCATGCGCTTCATTGTATCCTGTCATGAGTGCCGTAATGCCTTCAAGCATATCCACGGCTTCTCTTTCTATATTCTCTTGTTGTGCCGGAAGAACAGGCGACTCCATGGATTCTTCCATCTCTTCCTGTGCGTTGCCATGCAACATGGCCTTTACCTGTTCCGGAGATATCTTTCTGACACCACGTCCGGTCAGTTCCCTGCATGCCCTGATGATGTCTGTCCCGGAAAAACCATTTTCCCATGCATAGTCCAGCAGCAGGACGAATGCCCTGTTGTCATTCTTGAAATAGCTGTCATACAGTCTTTTCAGTTCTTCCGGTGCTCTTTGCCAGACCACAGAATGAGGTAATGCACCCGGTTTACGGGAAAGTGTACGCAAGTAGTGCTCCAGCTTGATGCACCAGTCGCCACCACAATAACTGCGTTGGTGCGAGGCCACTTTCTCCTTCCCGTACAGGATGACGATTTTTTCACTGTAGACCTTGACATGTACTTTTTCTCCTACAAGGGAATCAGGTACGGAATAATGAACATTTTTCATGCTGACAGTCGACCACTTGTCCACGATGTACTCATTGACCTCAAAACAGCCAAGGTTGCCGGGAAAAGGCTTCAGCGATGACAAATCAGCCTCCAGACGCGATGATTTCTCCGCTGTTGAAAGACTGCCCTGCTCGTTGTTGACCTGCGTACACATTCGGTTCAAATGCTCCTGGGCGGAACGTATGTCATTGAAATGGTCAGTCAGGCAGAAAGCTTTCCTCCTGACATATTCCACGCTGCGTTCCACATGCCCTTTCTCCCATCCGGCCCGTACATTACAGAAACGGTACTCAAAACAATAGAAACCGGACATCTTCATCAGGGCTTCCGTAGGCTTCTTGTCACCACCGACAAAGCTCTTGACGGCTACACGCATATTGTCATAGACCATCATGGCGGGGACACCATGTATATCCCTGAAGAAGTTGCGGTGGGATTCCATGAAGGCAAGCGTATTCTGATGCCTGAAAAGGTAGGCGTATCTGCCATTGCTATGCCCGAAAGTGAATACGGCCAGATAAAACTTGGTCTTGACACCGTCAATAAAAAGAAGGACTTCACCCCAGTCAAACTCAACAATGCATCCCGGCTCATAGAACAACCGGATAAAGGCTTCGCTCTTTTTCTTCTCTTTGTATGACTCTATATTTTTTATATAACTGCACACTGTGGCATAACTGATGGTATATCCTTTGGATAACAGAAACTGGTGGATATCCTTCTTCAGCATGCGCTGCTTGCGAAGCCCCGTAGCTACCTTAACGGCATTCTTCTTCAGGCAAAACCCGATCTCGTCCTTAATCTCTTGTGTAAGGCGGCGAGGGCGGCGTTTGGAACTGTCATACTTGGGCTGGACGGTAAGCAAATCACTCAAAGCCTCTTCCGGATTATCAGTACGGATGGCTGATTCGTATTCTGAAAGAATATTGTCAACGGTATGACGGCTGACATGAAGTTCACGAGAGATACGCCGTTTGCTATAACCGCATACTCTATACATGTGTATTATTGATTGTCTTTCTACCATAGTCTTCATTTTACCTTTGTATTTGGATGATACAAAGGTCATTATACTTATCCTATGGCGGCGCACTTTTCAATTGGAATATTGGTGCACTTTTCAATTAGTATCTACACTCCATGAAATCATAAAGGATAAATAAGTATCGATTATAGAGACCGTAAGCGAAAATGAGATAATCTTGACATTATGATCGAAATAACAGAATAACGATGTCAAGACCTTTTTACAAATAGAGAAAAAGAGGGAGAGACCTATGATGAAATCATACGTTTTCCCTCTTTTTCTTGCCTAAATACCCCTGTTTGGACTCAAAAGTAATAGAGTTAGGTAACACAAAAGGCTGTATTAGGCAACACGACCGTATGTATTAGGTAACGCAACCGTATGTATTAGGCGATACATACGGAAGAAACAGCCCTCGCATCCTATAGAATTGATCGATACACCCGTATAAAATGGCTATTTTCACCTAAAAATATGAGATACGATGAATTAATCTCGCTAGAATAAAAAGGCCTATTTCCATAAAACACTACAAGACAACCAGATGCTATTATTCTATGCCATTTTCGGAAGCAAGGCATACCTTAGCCCGGAAAAAACGCTTCTCCGGGAGTTTAGATTACAGAATGTCAAAACGTCAAACCTACTCTTTTACGCGTGATGCCCATCGTGGGCCCCTTATTAAAGCCATATATAGTTCACCCTATAAAACAGAACGTTTATAAGGATATCTTCTTATCTTCGCGTATCACATAAAACAAACATTAAATACTATGATCTGTTTCCCGAATGCCAAGATAAACCTAGGTCTGAACGTGGTAAGCAAACGTCCGGACGGTTATCATAATATAGAGACCATCTTCTATCCGATCCCCGTGAGGGATGCCCTCGAGATCGTCGCCTCGGATCGGACCTGTTTCACGCAAACCGGAATCCCGGTAGACGCTCCCCAAGAGAAGAACCTCGTCATAAAAGCACTGAACGCCCTAAAGACGAGATACGAGATTCCCCCGCTAGAGATCCATTTGTTGAAAGCGATACCTTTTGGCGCCGGGCTTGGAGGAGGTTCCGCCGATGCCGCTTTTATGTTGAAGCTGGTCAATGATTTCTGCGGTTTGGATATTCACCCGGATGAGTTGGAGGCGATAGCGTCCACCATCGGAGCCGATTGCCCGTTCTTTATCCGTAACACGCCGGTATTCGCGACCGGCACGGGAAACCAATTCGAGCCCGTGGACTTGTCCTTGAAGGATTATTATCTATGCTTGGTAAAACCGGATGTAGCCGTCTCCACCCCCGAAGCCTATTCGATGGTAACACCCGCCGCGCCCGAGACCTCCTTGAAAGAGATCATCCGGCTACCGGTATCCGAATGGAAAGAGCGGATGGTGAACGATTTCGAGCGAAGCGTATTCCCGAGACATCCCGTGATCGAGCGGATCAAGGATACCTTATACGAGGGAGGCGCCTTATATGCCGCCATGTCCGGCTCCGGATCGTCCGTGTTCGGTTTGTTCGAAAAACCAACCCATTTCAAGGAACAATCCCTGTTCAGCGATTGTTTTCTATGGGAAGGACAATTATCATGAATCAAATAGAGACTTTTTTTGATACGATGGCGGAACGCTGGGACGCTGTCTGCGTACATGATCCGGGAAAGATCCGGACGATATTGGATCGTACCAACCTGCGGCAGAACGCCCGCATCCTCGATGTCGGTTGCGGCACGGGGATATTGGAAAGTTACCTGCTGCCGTACGAACCCCGCCAAATCGTAGCTATCGATATAGCGGGCCAAATGATCGAGAAAGCACGCATGAAATATCCGGATCATCCGCTCATAGAGTTCCTCCAAGAGGACGCTATGAGCTACGAGGGGAAAGGATTCGACTATATTATCCTATATAGCGCTTACCCGCATTTCATGCGGCCGGAACGGTTGATCGAGCATATGAGCGGCTTGCTCGCGCCCGGCGGTAAATTGGTTATCTGCCACAGCGAGAGCAAGGAAAAGATCAATACGCACCACCATCGGCACGCCGATCGATTATCGCTGCCCTTGCCCCCGGCCCGAGAGGTGGCGGCATTGATGGAGCCTTATCTTCTTCCGCTCGTCGTAGAGGATACCGAACAGCTTTACATCGTTTGCGGAAAACGTTTATCCTAAACTAATTATATATGGACAGAAAAACTAACTTAATTCCGGCATTGCTTCTTTCCGCCCTTTCGCTTTACGCCATGGAAGACGTGAAAGTAACGCAATTCCAGCACGCAGGCCCGTTCACGGTCAACAAGCCGATCCTAGCGGACAGCCTCAACGTAAACGGCAAGCCTTTCGAGGCGAAGAATCTATTAAAAGCGACCTTACCGTTCGAGCAAACGCTTGCGAACGCCACGGTACTCGACGCTGACACGGCAGGCGCAATCACCTTCGCTGCCCCGCGAAAAGGATATGCCCTGCATCTATTCTCTTTCTTCTTGAACAGCGACCGATACGTAAAAGGCACGCTCGATATATCGGGTCCCGGGGCGTTCGAAGTATTCGTCAATGATAAACCGGTCGGAGCCTCCTCCGAGTTGGTGATGGAACCCCGCCGCTATCAAGTAGTCGTTAAATACCTGACAGCGGAAACAGACACTTGTCCTCCCAGCCTAAAGGCTACCTTCAAGAGCGAGGCGGAAGCGAAAGTCGTAGCTTCCTTGAACCCGGAGAAACGCTACACCCTTCTGAATATCCTAGAAGGAAAGGATTTCCAAGGCGTAAGTGTCTCCCCGAACGGAAAGTATGCCTTGGTAAAATACGTCAACCGGTTCCCGGAGAGCAAGAGCGAATCGTACGGGCAATTGATGGATGCCGCTACGGGACGGGTCTTATTGCAAGACGGAGGTTTCTTGACAACCGCCAAATGGATGCCTAAAAGCAACCGATTGTATTACACCCGCACCGGTCTGGACGGTACGGAGTTGGTAACCGTAGATCCGTCTACCTACCAACAAACGGTATTAGTCCCGAACCTTCCGAAAGGGCGGTTCGTATTCACCCCCGATGAGTCCACGCTTCTCTATACCGTAGAAGAGGAAGGTCCCAAGGAAGGGACGGACTTGATCCGTGTATTAGAGCCGGCAGACCGCATCCCGGGTTTCCGTGACCGCTCCTTCATCTGGCGTTATGACTTAAAAACAGGTTTGTACGAGCAACTTACTTTCGGGCATACGGACACTTATATCAATGATATCAGCGCTGATAGCCGCTATCTATTGTTCAGCACCAGCGACCGGGTGTACACCTCCTTGCCGCACTCCCGCAACTCCCTTTATAAATTGGATTTGCAGACCATGGCGATCGATACGATCTGGGAGAAAGCCCCGTACGTAAACCAAGCCGCCTTCTCGCCCGACGGTAAACAGTTATTGGTAGCTGGGGCAGGCGACGCTTTCGACGGGATCGGACGAAATATCAAGCAAGGACAGATCTCCAACTCGTACGACGGGCAGTTATTCCTATACGATCTGGCAAGCCGTAAAGCCTCCCCTCTCACCAAGGACTTCAATCCGAACGTGATCGATGCCGTATGGAACCGCTTCAACGGGCAAATCTATATCCTCTGCGAGGATGAGGATTATCAACGGATCTATACGTGCGACCCAGCAAACGGGAAGATCAAGCAAGTAGCCGCCTCCGAGGATATTATCATGTCGTATGCGTTGGCCGACAACGCTCCGGTTCTCTTCTATTACGGACAGAGCGCGTCCAACGCCAACCGCCTTTACGCTTACGACCTGAAAGGAGGAAAGAACCGCTTGGTGTATGATCTCTCGCAAGATAAATTAAAAGATATCGCCTTAGGAGAGGTACACGACTGGAACTTCAAGTCGGATGACGGGACGACTATCCAAGGTCGTTATTACCTGCCGCCTCATTTCGATCCGAATAAGAAATATCCGATGATCGTTTATTACTATGGCGGTACTTCCCCGACGAACCGTGCGCTGGAGATGCGTTATTCCATGCATATGTACGCCGCCCTCGGATACGTGGTCTACACCTTGAATCCGAGTGGAACAACGGGCTTCGGACAGGAATTCGCCGCCCGCCATGTGAACGCATGGGGCCTGAAGACCGCCGATGAGATCATCCAAGGTACCAAGCTGTTCTGTAAGGAGCATTCGTTCGTGAACGAGAAGAAAATCGGTTGCATCGGTGCCAGCTACGGCGGATTCATGACACAATACCTACAAACCCGTACGGACATTTTCGCCGCCGCTATCAGCCATGCCGGTATCAGCGCGTTGAGTAGCTATTGGGGAGAAGGTTATTGGGGATATGGCTATTGCTCCGTAGCGAACGCCGGGACTTATCCTTGGAACGCCCCGGAGTTCTTTACCAAGCAAAGCCCGTTGTTCAACGCCGATAAGATCAATACCCCGCTCCTATTGCTTCACGGCAACGCCGATACGAACGTACCCATCGGGGAAAGTATCCAGATGTTCGCCGCCTTGAAGATCCTAGGAAAGACCGTGGAATTCGTGCAGGTAGATGGCGAGAATCATGGTATCGTAGGTTATCAGAAGCGTATAGGCTGGCAAAATACCATCTACGCATGGTTCGCCAAATGGCTGAAAGACGAGCCGGAATGGTGGAAAGCCTTATATCCGGATCGTACTTTATAAGAATATTTATTTGAACGAAAGCGCCTGTGTCTCCCGCGAGGGAATCGCAGGCGCTTTATTCGTTTGCCCAACCCCGGCTGTCATCCGGATCAGCTCCGTTTACGAACGGTAATTTTGATACAAAGATCCGTAATATGTATACATGCGCCTGAGATAAATCCGAATATCTTTGTAATGTTAAACAATAATGATATCCTTATGAAAACAAAAGCAATCGCACTCTTCCTGCTAGGCTTCATACCAGCCTTCGCACAAGATATCCCAACTTCTAAAACAGAACAAAATATGGACAGAATCGAACGCTGTAAAAAGAATTACACCGAGCTATTCGGAGGCGAGGCATTGACCGGACAAGGAACAGATCCGGAAATGATGGACATTCTCCAGAAATTCATCTTCGGGGAGGTATTCCGCACAGGAGATCTTGATAAAAAGACCCGGGAGCTTATCACTTGCACCGTATTAGCCACGATGCAAACCTTGCCCCAACTGAACGCCCACGCCAAAGCGGCGCTAAACGTAGGCGTCACTCCCATCGAGCTACGGGAGGCGATATACCTATGCGCTCCGTTTATCGGTTTCCCGAAGACATTGAATGCCTTAAATACCATCAACGAAGTCTTTAAGCAACAAGGCATCGCTTTGCCTCTGGAGAGACAAGCTACCGTTACGGAAGAAGATCGCCACGAGAAAGGACAAGCCATACAAAGCCGGCTTTACGGCGAGGGAATCAAAGAGGCCATGAGGAACGTCCCGGGAAATATGGGTCCGGAAGTAGAGCGATTCCTCACCGAATTCTGCTTCGGAGATATCTATACTCGCAACGGGCTAGACCTGAAAACCCGGGAGTTACTGGCTTATTGCATACTAACGACCCTTGAAGCCGAAAGCCAACTACACTCGCATCTCGAAGGGAACTTACTGGCCGGCAATAGCAAGGAGACCTTAACGGCGGCGGTTATACAATGTCTTCCTTATATCGGCTTCCCTTCCGCTATCAAAGCGTTGAAAATCATTAAGGAATCCTCTCAGCCCGCCCCAAAGAAGAACTTAGTCCGCCTATCCAAGATCACGGTCGATCCCGCCCAGTTGGAGCGTTATAACGCCTTTCTGGAAGAAGAGATCGAGGCTTCCATGCGTCTAGAGCCGGGTGTTCTTACACTGTATGCCGTATCGGAGAAAGAACATCCAAATAAAGTAACCATCCTAGAGATTTACGCAGATCAAGACGCTTATAAAAGCCATATCCAAACGCCCCATTTCCAGAAATACAAACAAGGAACATTACAGATGGTGCAAGAGTTGGAGCTGGTAGATAGCACGCCCCTGATCCCCGGACTAAAGATAAAATAAAACAAGAATCCCCGCTTTCCGGCACGAAGCCATCTAAGCGGGGATTTCATATATCCGTGAAAATCTAAATGACTTGTTATTCGATCATTTGATATTCGGATTCAATTTATGCCATTCGGAAATAGCGGGAAGCACGCCCATAGCGATCACCTCGTCACGTAAAGCGCAAAGGTGCTTGTAGCTCTTCTCCAAGGCAGCCTCTTCTTCCGGTGTACCGTGCACCTCTTTCAACGCTACGCCGTCTTTCGTAATTGAGGTCTCCCAAGCCATCATGATATGATCGAACTTACCGTTTGATACATAAGCGCCAGCCGGCCAACGGAACGGTTTACCACCCATCGCAGCTGCGATCATCTCGATAGATACATATGACGGGC
Source organism: Parabacteroides distasonis ATCC 8503 (assembly GCF_000012845.1). Lineage (NCBI taxonomy): Bacteria > Pseudomonadati > Bacteroidota > Bacteroidia > Bacteroidales > Tannerellaceae > Parabacteroides > Parabacteroides distasonis. The sequence goes on along the minus strand of NC_009615.1, from coordinate 843,077 downwards.
TTTGGAAGGAAGAACGGCCCCGCAAAGCGATAATGTTAGCGCCGCCCTTCGTAACCTTGGTTTGTATCTCCGCCCATTGATCTTTCGTCAAGGCATCCGTACCGATAAGTTCCGTCAAAGGCTTGCCATCCACCTTAGCGGTAGAGGCGAAAACAGCCATTTGCTCGCCATGACCGCCATACGTACGACAATTCTCAACCTGATCCATAGAGATACCGAAATGTTTTGCCAACTCACTGCGTAAACGAGTTGAATCCAATGCGGCCAACGTCGTAACCTGAGAAGGTTTCAAGCCGGAATACAATAAGGTAATCAAACCGGTAATATCCGCCGGGTTAAAAATAACCACGATATGCTTTACGTCCGGGCAATAAGCCTTTACGTTCTTGCCGAACTCCTCGGCGATAGCGGCGTTTCCTTTTAGGAGATCCTCACGGGTCATACCTGCCTTTCTTGCGGCACCACCGGAGTTAACGATATATTTAGCGCCCGTCAAAGCCTCCTTGATGTCTGAGGTAAAAGTGATGTTTACACCCTCGAAACCACAATGGAATAATTCCTCGGCGACTCCCTCCAAACCCGGTGCGTAAGGGTCGTACAAACAAATGTTAGAAGTTAGTCCCATCATAATAGCGGTCTGTGCCATATTAGAACCGATCATACCTGCTGCGCCGACAATCGTCAGCTTCTCGTCTGTGAGTGTTTTCATAAGAAACCTTGTTTTTAAATGTTTATTTTTCTTTTCGACACAAAGATACGAGATTGAGAACTCTTGTCCTAATCATAAAAACGAATCCCCCATAAATAAAAGTTATGAATAGCGTCTCTATGATTATTCCAAGATTATCACGTACCTTTGCATTATGAAAACATTTAAACTAGACAATTGGTTGCCCACAACGAAGAAAGAAGTCGAGGCACGGGGATGGGATTACCTCGACGTGATCCTTTTCTCTGGAGACGCCTATGTGGATCACCCCTCTTTCGGGGCGGCCGTGATCGGTCGTGTATTGGAAGCGGAAGGATTACGGGTAGCGATCGTACCGCAACCGGATTGGCGGGGAGATTACCGGGATTTCAAGAAGCTCGGCGTTCCCCGGCTTTTCTTCGGTGTATCCGCCGGTGCCATGGATTCAATGATCAATCATTATACTGCCAATAAGCGATTACGCAGCGACGACGCCTATACGCCGGACCAACGTCCGGGAATGCGCCCGGATTATCCGAGCATTGTCTATACTAAAATACTGAAAGAATTGTATCCGGATGTCCCCGTCGTATTGGGTAGCATCGAGGCCTCATTACGCCGGCTTACGCATTACGATTATTGGCAAGATAAGCTATTACCGGGAATCCTTGCCAGTAGCCCGGCCGATTTATTGATTTACGGCATGGGCGAGAAGCCGATCAAGGAGTTGGTGCGCCGCCTAAAGTCCGGCATTCCTTTCAACGAGATCAAGGACATCCGCCAAACGGTTTATCTGGCAGACAAAGAGGATGCGAAAGACGATGATATCGTGCTCTTCTCACACGAGGAATGCCTAAAAGATAAATTGAAACAAGCGAAGAATTTCCGGCATATCGAAGAGGAATCCAACAAATACAATGCCTCACGTATCTTGCAAAAGGTAGGAAAACAGGTGATCGTAGTGAATCCTCCTTTCCCTCCAATGACGGAAGCGGAGATAGATGCTTCCTACGACCTTCCCTACACCCGCTTGCCGCATCCCAAATATAAAGGGAAAGTGATACCGGCTTTCGAGATGATCAAGTTCTCGGTGAATATCCACCGGGGTTGTTTCGGAGGATGCGCGTTCTGTACCATATCGGCGCATCAAGGGAAGTTCATCGCCTCCCGAAGCAAGGAATCGATCTTGAAGGAAGTGAAAGCGATTACCGAAATGCCCGATTTCAAAGGATATCTAAGCGATTTGGGAGGCCCTTCCGCCAATATGTACCGTATGAAGGGGAAAGATGAGCGAATTTGCGCCAAATGCAAGAAACCGTCTTGTATCTCCCCCGTCGTTTGCAAGAACTTGAGTGCGGACCATACGCCGCTACTGGATATCTACAAAGCGGTAGATAGACTTCCCGAGATAAAGAAGTCGTTTATCGGAAGCGGCGTACGCTATGACCTGTTATTGCACCGTTATGCGGATGAGTCTTTAAACAAGGCAGCTCAAACCTATACCGAGGAATTAATCGCCCGCCACGTATCCGGCCGTTTGAAAGTGGCCCCAGAGCATACGCAAGACGAGGTGTTGAAACAAATGCGTAAACCGTCTTTCTCGCAATTCGGACAGTTCAAGAAGATATTCGATAAGGTAAACCGGCAATACGGGTTGAACCAGCAACTCATCCCCTATTTCATTTCCAGCCATCCGGGATGTACCGAGGCGGATATGGCGGAGCTGGCGGTGATCACCAAGAGCTTGCATTTCCAGTTGGAGCAAGTACAAGACTTCACGCCTACGCCGATGACATTGGCTACGGAGATGTATTATACTGGATATCATCCTTATACGTTGGAGAAAGTATATACGGCCCGCTCAAAAGAACAGAAGTTGGCACAACGCCAGTTCTTCTTCTGGTATAAACCCGAGTCACGCCGTCAGATCATGCAAGTATTGCAAAAGATGGGACGAAAGGATTTGATTGAGAAATTATTCGGTCGGAATGGTGGTACGAATCCCGCTCCCAGAAAAAGAAGATAATAGACTTTTGAGATTAGCTGTATCGATGAATTACGAGAGTAATCGCATCATATCACGGGAGTAGTCTTGATGGATAACGAGAGTAGTCTCAACAAGCGATGAGACTACTCTCGTTATTCCTTATGATTATTCTTTCACGGCGATCACCTCGATCTCTACCAAACCATTCTTCGGCAGTGTCTTAACGGCTACCGCTGAACGTGCGGGAAATGCGCCTTCGAATTGAGAGGCGTATACCTCGTTCATAACGGCGAAGTCGCCCATATCCGCTAAAAACACGGTTGTTTTTACGACATCATTGATGCTATAACCTGCCTCTGCCAAGATAGCGTGAACATTCTTGAACGCTTGGGCGGTTTGTTCCTTTACGGATCCCTCAACGAAAAGTCCCGTAGCAGGATCGATACCCAGCTGTCCGGAAGCGAACAGCATATTACCTACTTGCACCGCTTGGCTATACGGACCGATAGCGGCGGGAGCGTTTTTTGTAGCGATAACTTTCTTCATTTTCTTCTTTAGTTTATATACATATTATTATTGTTGCTCGTTCATACGTTGGCGAACCACTTCGTACACCAGAATAGAAGTGGCTACAGATACATTCAAGGAGCCGATCGTTCCGAATTGCGGAATCTTTACCATATTATCGCAGATGCGCAAGTTCTCCGGAGACACACCCGTATCCTCCGCTCCCATCACGATCGCTACCGGTCCTTCATACTTCACCGCCGTATAATTCTCCGCCGCTTTCTCGCTGGCGGCAAATACCTTCACCCCGCTTTGCTGCAAGAAACGGATCGCTTGGTTGATACTCTTCTCCTTACAAACCGGCAATACATGCAAGGCACCGGCAGAGGTCTTGATCGCATCGGCGTTCACCGAAACGCTTCCTTTTGCCGGAATCACGATCGCATCGACTCCCGCACACTCGCAGGTACGGGCAATAGCGCCGAAATTACGCACGTCCGTAACCCCATCCAGCAATACGATGAAAGGATCTTTTCCTTGCTCATACACAAAAGGAATGATATCTTCCAAGCTCTGGTAGGTAACCGCCGACATAAAAGCGATCACCCCCTGATGATTCTTTCGAGTCAAACGATCCAAGCGTTCAGCCGGAACACGTTGTACCGGTATCTCACGGCCTCTCAGTACCTCAAATAACTCTTTGGATAGATCCCCTTGTAAATCCCTTTTCACAAGGATCTTATCTACCTCCTTATCAGCCTGTATAGCCTCAATCACGGCACGAATGCCGAACACCATCTCGTTTTCTTTCATACTTTATATAACGCAAAACTATTAATTTCACAAATGTAGGGATAAATAATCAATTCTTCAAACCTTCAGCCTTCGCATAGCATTCCCGGCATAAAGGCTCGTATTCGGATTGTTCCCCTAAAAAGACCCGTTTATCATTTCCCACGATACGATGGGATACGTAAGCCAAACGTCCGCATTTCACGCAGATGGCATGCACTTTCGTCACCTCATCGGCGATAGCGCATAGCTCCGGCATAGGACCGAAAGGAACTCCCTTATAGTCCATGTCCAACCCAGCCACGATCACCCGGATACCGTTAGCGGCCAATTGATTGCACACGTTTACCAATCCCTCATCGAAAAACTGGGCCTCGTCTATCCCCACCACATCGATCTCGGAAGTGAACAATAGGATACTGGAGGAAGAATCCACCGGAGTAGAAGGAATCGAATTACTATCGTGCGAGACCACGTTATCCTGCGAATAGCGGGTATCAATCGCAGGCTTGAAAATCTCCACCCGCTGCTTGGCGAATTTAGCCCGCTTCAAACGGCGGATAAGCTCCTCCGTCTTACCGGAAAACATGGAACCGCAAATCACCTCGATCCGCCCTTGTCCCGGATACTGGAATATATGTTCTTCTGAAGGCAATGTCATTACTTTCTCCTTTTTTGCCGGCAAAAGTACATAAAAAAGCGGAACCGCGGAAGCTTACTCACCGTATCACCGGTTCTAATTGTCACTGCACAGGCGTTGCAGTGGGCATTGCCTATAGTGATACACGGTATAAGGCATCCATCGTCCGCCTCGTTATAAATTAAGGTTGGGCCGGTCTATTTTCCAGTTGAGCGACGGTATCTTCCGATTCAGTAAAAATCCGCCTTATTCCTTCATCCATTGCCTCTATTTTTGCCCGGTAACAAATAACTAGGTATATCTTATGAGAAGAATTTCATACATCCTGCTTCTGGGCATCCTTTTATCGGCATGCCAAAAGAACACAAAGTCCGAAGGCACGAACTTACCTGTCGAGGTGATCTCTCCAATAAAAAAGACAGAGATCGGCAGAAGTCGTGAATACACCTTTTTATCAAGGCCCTACAATGAGACGGTCCTATCTTTCCGCATCAATGGCCCCGTCTTAAATTTCGACTTACGGCCCGGACAAGCGTTCTCCAAAGACAGCACGATCCTCTCGATCGATAACCGTGACTTCTTGATTCGCAAGCAGCAAACAGAGGCGCTCTACTCGCAAACCAACCAAGAGTATAAACGGATCGAGGCCCTTTACAAAAAGAATAACATCTCCGGAAGTAATTATGAGAAGGCAAAAGCGGATTTCCTTGTCGCCAAATCCAATTACGAGACCGCCGTCAACGCCCTAAGCGATACCCATCTGAGCGCCCCTTACGACGGGTATATCCAAAATATCCATATCGAACCTTTCCAAGACGTGAAAGCGACCGAGCCAATCCTTACCTTCATAGAACTGGACAGGCTCAAGATCGAGACCTATATACCAGAGGAAGTCGCCTTACACTTATATGATAAAGAAAAACAGAAGCTATGTCAAATAGGAATCCATTTCGATACGGCTCCCGAACGGACAATCACCCCTTCCGATTTATATGTGTCTAAAAGTACGACAAACAATAACCTCTCTTATCTGCTGACCGCCATTGTCCCAAATCCAGATATGGAATGGCTGGGCGGAATGAGTGGAATCCTCTCGATCGACCTACCCAAAGAAGAGCGGTCTCAAAATCTATGGCTTCCCTTAACGGCTATCTGTCATCGCCCCCAAAAAGGAGATTATGTATGGGTGGTTAAAGGAGACAAGGTTAACTCCGTTCCCGTCAAACTCGGTGAGCAAAGAAATAACCAGATAGAGATCGTGGAAGGAATCACGGAAAATGACCTTGTCGTATTGACAAGGCAACGTTTCCTTTCCGAAAATAGTACCGTAACCATCCAAAAATAAGTAAGATGCAAAAATTCATCAAATATTTCCTGAAAAACAAAGCGGTTACATGGCTCCTGCTAGTCCTGATCTTGGCAGGGGGACTGTTCTCTTACGCAAAGATGGGAAAACTGGAAGATGCCCCGTTTACGATCAAGCAAGCCTTGGTACTTACCCCTTATCCCGGCGCCTCCCCCTCGGAAGTTCAGTCCCAAGTGACGGATGTGCTGGAAGAAGCCATTCAATCCTTAGGCGAGTTATACTATCTGAAGACAGAGAACCGGGCTGGACTTTCCAAGATCACGGTCTACGTGAAAAAGGAAATCCGGGCCGACGAGATGCAGCAGTTATGGGATAAACTACGCCGAAAGGTAAACGACGTACAAGGCAAATTACCTTCCGGAGCGGGAACCTCCATCATCAATGATGATTTTGGCGATGTATTGGGTGTTTTCTACGGATTGACCGGAGAATCTTATACCTACCGGGAACTGGAGGATCAAGCCAAACTGATCAAAGACGATTTACTGAAAGTAAAAGACGTGGCAAAGGTAGAGATCTACGGCATACAAACTCCCGTAATCGATATCCGGATAAACCCCACGATCTTATCCAATCGGGGTATTACGACAGCTGATATCAAACGGGCGTTCGACGGACAGAATAAAGTGGTAGACGCCGGGAGTATTCGCAACGGGGACACTCGCATACGTATCGAATCCACCGGTAATTTTTACTCCTTGGATGATATCCGTAACCTTACGATCGTATCTCATTCCGGCGAGCATTTCCGGCTAGGCGATATCGCCCGTATCGAAGAGGGTTACCAGACTCCGCCCCAAAACTTCATGCGCATCAATAACAAGCAAGCGGTCGGTATCGCTATCTCTACCATACCGACCGGGAACGTGGTCGATATGGCCAAAGCCGTGAAAAAGCGTATTCAATCATTTTCGGAGACCATGCCCAAGGGTTTTGAGCTCACCTCCATATACGACCAAGGATATGAGTCCGCCGTGGCCAACCAAGGATTTATCTTGAACTTGATCATCTCCGTCGTGACCGTAGTAGCGATCTTATTGTTCTTTATCGGTTTCAAAAACGGCCTTTTGATCGGTAGCGGATTGGTTTTCTCTATCTTCGCCACTTTAATTGTCATGTTCGCCAACGGGATCGCCTTGCAACGAATGTCTCTTGCCGCTATCATCATCGCGATGGGTATGTTGGTAGATAACGCCATCGTAGTATCGGACTCTGCCTTGGTAAATATGCAACGAGGCATGCGCAAACGTATTGCGATCATGAGGGCTTGCTCATCCACCGCCCTGCCTCTACTGGCGGCTACGGCTATCGCGATCCTCACGTTCTTGCCCATTTACTATTCACCGCATATCACGGGCGAATTACTTTCATCCTTAGTGATCGTGATCGGAGTATCCTTGATGTTCAGCTGGGTGTTCGCGCTTACGCAAACCCCATTCTTCATCCAAGAGTTTGTACGGCGCCCCAGACCGGAAGAGTTAACAGGGGAATTATTCTCCGGAAAATACTATGATTATTTTCGGTCTTCCCTACGCCTTGTCATCAAATACCGATACGCTACAGTAGGTATCTTATCCGTTCTATTGGTTATCTCCGCATGGAGTTTCCAGTTTATCCCGAAAGTGTTCGTGCCCTCGCTCGATAAGCAGTATTTCACTTTAGATATGTGGCTACCGGAAGGTACAGCCATCGAGGAAACCGATCGATACGCTACCGATATGGCCGAATCCATCCAAGAATATTCGCAGACGGAAATGGTTTCCTCTTATATCGGACGGACACCGCCCCGTTATTATCTATCGAACGTTAGCTTCGGTCCCCAACCAAACTATGCCCAATTATTGGTAAAATGTAAGACATCCGGAGAGGCCCGGGAATTGCATGCCTTGCTACAAGACTCTATTCGCTTAAAATATCCGGAACCGCTCATCAAGGTGAATAAGTTTGAGCTGAGCCCGCTTACGGAAGCCTTGATAGAAGCCCGTTTCCTCGGGCCGGACCCGGCGGTATTGGACTCTTTGGCTGGAGTAGCTATCGACATTATGCGAAGGAACCCGAAAGTAACCGATGCCCGGAATGAATGGGGTAATATGACCTATATGATACGCCCGGCATACGATCCGGTAAAAGCCGGTTCCTTAGGTATCACCAAGGCTCATTTGATGGAATCCGTCAAATCCATCGAGGAAGGTGCGGTTATCGGGATTTACCGGGATGAGGAAAAGAAAGTCCCGGTCTTATTGAAATCGGAGACGAGCGGGATCAACGACCCCCGTTCATTAGGTGATTTCTCGGTGTGGAACGGAGAGAAATCCGCGCCCTTGTCGCAAGTAACCCGACAGGTAACCTCCGCATGGGAATATCCGCAGATCAGGACCTACAACCGGCAATTGTCTATGGCAGCGATGTGCGGCGTGAAAAACGGTTACACCATGTCTGAGGTACACGGTGAGATTCGGGAAGAGATCGAGAAAATGAACCTGCCCCAAGGATATAGCTTCTTCTGGGATTCACAATATAAAGACCAGACAGAGGGATTGCAAGCCCTTGTCAAATTCTTCCCGCTGGCTTTCTTGATGTTGGTTGTTATATTGGTCGCTTTATTCTCCAATTTCCGTCAACCGATAATCATCCTTTGCGTGCTCCCTCTCTCCTTAATCGGGGTAGCGATCGGTATGTTACTTACCGGGTTCGATTTCGGCTTTTTCCCGATCGCCGGATGGTTGGGGCTCTTGGGTATGATTATCAAAAACGTAATCGTATTATTAGACGAGATTAACACGCAACGTCGTAACGGTATCTCTCCATACGACTCGATCATAGAGGCAACCATCTCAAGGACTCGCCCGGTCTTGATGGCGGCTACCACGACTATTTTAGGAATGGTGCCTTTACTTTTCGACGTAGCGTTCGGTGGAATGGCGGCGACTATTATCTTCGGACTCACCTTCGCCACCTTACTTACGTTATTCGTAACCCCGACGTTATACGCATTGTTTTACCGGATTCATTCACCTCACAAATAAACGATAAAAATGGACAAAGTATATATTATCAGCGGTCTCTTATCCTTCCTATCCTTCCCGTTAATCGCACAAAACAGCGATTATCAAGCGCAATATAGGGAAAAAGTCTTGGAATACAACCAAGACTTGAAAGCAGCGGGATACAACGAGGCCATGAAACAGGAAATGATCAAATCGGCCCGTGCGGATTTCAAACCGAAACTCTCGGCGGAAGGTAATTTCAATTATACCGGTAATCCGCTAGAATTATCGATTGATTTGCCATCTATGAATTCCCCCCTTTATTTTCAAGGTAAAGATCTGAAATATGGGGCGACTCTCTCCCTCTCGCAACCGATTTATACCGGAGGCGGCATTCGTGCCAACTACCAAAAAGCACGGCAAGAAAAAGAGTTGGCATCCAATGAATCCGATCGTATAAAAAGCAATACCCTACACGACGCCGATATCTACTATTGGAATGCGGTAGCCCAGCACGAGCTGGTTTTCGTGGCACAGGCATTTCGTACATCCATACAGCAACTGGTGGACGTCGTACGCCACCGGGTAGAAGTCGAATACATCGATCGAAACGATCTTCTTATGGCGGAGGTAAAGCTAAACGATGCAGATTTCCAGTTATTGCAAACTCGTGATAACGCCGAGATCGCACGTTTGGCCCTTAATTCTTTCGCTGGTGTAAACCCGAGCGATACCTTGCCGATCGATCATTCCGTAATCGCCCTCAAACAATTTATCCCTTTATCGGATGAGATAGATAACGCGATAACCAGCAGGCCGGAATACCGGATCGCCAAAAACAAGATCGAGTTACAGGAATCATCCCGGAAAATAGCGGATGCCCATTTCTTACCCCAATTCCATATTGGAGTAGATGGAAGTTATTCCTCACCGGGCTATAACTTCAAATCCGACCTAGATCCGAACTATGCGATCTACGCCAAGCTCAGTATCCCGCTCTTCGAATGGGGAAAACGTAAGAGTACCCGCAACGCTTCCTCGTACGCCATCAATATGGCTCAACAGAATCTCAGCAAGACGCAAGATAAGATCCGGCTGGAAATACAAACCGCCCATTACAACTATAAACAAGCTATCGATAAAGTCGAACTAACCGAGAGCTCATTATCAAAAGCATCCGAAAGTGAGCAAATGGCCATGGAGCGTTATAAGGAGGGGAATGTTTCCATCGTCGAGGTTATCAACGCTCAATTATATCATCAGCAAGCTCAGGTTAATTATATACAATCCAAACTAAACGCACAGATGGCGAAGACGGATTTCGAACGGGCAATTTATTATCTTCGCGAAAAAGAATAGGTCATGAAAGAAATATCATACGGGAAATCGGCATGTATCCTTTTGTTTTCGGCATTAGGGGTCTTTTCCTATTTCTTGCTGTTATATCATACGGAGCTACAAGAGCGCATCCCCGATATAAAGATCTCATTGATCGCTTTGTCCATCACGATAGCGGTATTCAACTTGTTCGGTTTCAGTTTACTGGTCAGCAGCCATTGGATGGCTACCAACTATCCATTATATTATATCGATAAAAGCCGGATGTTATGGCATTATCTGCTGGTAGCGATCCTATTGCTACTTATGAATTGTACCCTGTTTATCTCGTTGAAATGGATCACAAGCATTGGCGATCCTTTCGTGATCCGGGCAAAAGGGGCCGGTTTGGTAATAGCCGTCTGGTTCGTGGAGATGATCATTTTCAGCCTTCTCTTGATTAATTATTCGATGCGTTATACATTGAATTTATATAAGGAGAAACAAAGATTGGAAGCAGAATCTATACAAGCTAAATATACCGCTCTCCAAAGCCAGCTAAATCCTCATTTCCTATTCAATAGCTTGAATACATTGATAGCAGAGATAGAGTATGATCCGGCTACGGCAGTCAAGTTTACGCAGCATCTATCCGAGGTATACCGTTACGTGCTCCGCCAGCAACAGTGCCAGATCGTCTCTTTAAAAGAGGAGCTTGATTTTCTGGATTCCTATATATTCCTCCATCAAGTCCGGCTGGGAGATTGTTTGTCGTTGGAACGCGATCTTCCCGACAACGTCATTGACCATCAATTGCCCCCTCTGACACTGCAACTACTAGCCGAGAATGTCGTGAAACATAATTATATCGACGATTTTAACCCGATGACCATACGGGTATATACTGAAAGGAACAGTCGATATCTATGCGTCAGCAATACATTACGGCCTAAAAAAGTCTCAAACGCATCCGGTAAAGGATTAAAGAATTTGTCGGAGCGTTATCAATTACTATGTAAGCAGGATATCCAGATCCGAAAAAATGATCACCAATTCACCGTATCAATCCCACTTATTTATGAATAATATCCAAGTAGCCATTATCGAAGATGAGAAACCGGCCGCCCGGTTACTGGAAGGTATGATAAAGAAATTACGCCCGCAATGGGATATCATCAAGATACCCGGAAGCATCGAATCATCCGTGGCTTGGTTCGCTTCCCATCCGCATCCGGATATCGTTTTTCTGGATATCCAGTTGTCGGATGGAAATTCTTTTTTATTTATAGAACAGGCTTGTCCTACAAGTCTCATTATCTTTACGACCGCTTACGATGAATATGCAGTCCGGGCCTTTACGGTAAACAGTATTGATTATCTACTCAAACCGATACGACAAGAGAGATTGGAGGAAGCCATCCAAAAATTCGAGCATGTCACGTCTAAGTACAACCAGAAGCTCTTAGAGCAAAATGATTTATTGGAAGTACTCCATTCCCTCACGTATCCCGGCAAGAAATACAGGACCCGTTTCCTTATTTCCGGCAACGAGAAACTGATCACTTTACAGGTGGAGGATATCCCCACTTTTATTCATTAAACAAGATCACCTTCGCTGTCACACGCCAAAACAAGGAGTACATAATCGATTTCCCGCTGGATAAACTCATGGAACAATTAGATCCCGATAAATTTTTCCGGACGAACCGGCAGACGATCATAAATATCGAATCCATCGTGAAAATAGAGCCCTATTTTCAGAATAAGGTCATTGTCCACATAAAGCCGGAACATAAAGAGAAAATATTGGTCAGCAAAGAAAAATGGGCCTCTTTCAAGCTATGGTTGAATTATTAGACCTTTCGCCCATTGCTATAATACCGTTCTTTTCTATCGTCCCGATCCTTCTTATTCTTTTTAGGTTTGGGCTTATCCGGTTTCGCTGGTTTCCGATAGTCATGACGATGGTTGTCACGATCCCAATGTCTATCTGAGTCATGCCGGTCGTCTCTCCAATGATTGTCATGGTGAATGGTACCCCAGCGGTAATTCCAATAGTTATCCTCATATCGACGGCAGTCATGGGACGGGCGGCGATCCGGATATCTCGGATTCGCATACCATCCCCGATAATCATGGATACGTTGCGGATGCTCCCTTACAAAACGGACATATAGATTGAACTGGGCCGGAGTCAATAGACGTTGGATCTTACGATCCCTTTCCATACGCAAATCGTAAATACGGCGAGCCGCACGGTCCCAATACCGATAGTCACGGCGGGCCTCCTTCTCTATTTTCTGTCCGTACTTATGGATAATCTTATGGTATTCCGCTGCTTGGCGAGCGGGCAAATGCATCGCTTGCTCCATCCAAAGACAATTTTGACAATGCGGTTCATTCCACCCAAAACTGATCCAAAACTGGCTGTAAGCGGGTAAACTGCACAATATAGCCAACACACATAGTAAGCTGAATCGTTTCATGTCTTTTCAATTTTAAGTTAATAATAAAGCGAATCGTTTGTTCTTTTATCTAAGACTGCCCTACTTCAGAAAGGTTTAATCCTTGATACCCAACAAATCTTTCGCATTGGCAAGAGAAGCCTCTGTCAACGAGGCTCCGCTCAACATACGGGCCACCTCGTTCACACGTTCCTCCCCCTCTAATTGCTTGATACGGGTCAGCGTACGGTCTTTGGTATCCTTCTTATAAACAAAATAATGAGCTTGCCCCTTCGCCGCTATCTGAGGTAAGTGAGTGATAGCGAAAACTTGCATCTTTGTTCCGAGTTCTTGCATGATATCCCCCATTTTATCGGCGATATCACCCGATACCCCCGTATCTACCTCATCAAAGATAATAGTAGGTAAAGCGGTGAACCCGGCAATCATAGCCTTAATGCAGAGCATCAACCGGGAGATCTCACCTCCGGAAGCGGTTTGGGCTACCGGCTGCAATTCCGCGCTCTTATTGGCGGAGAACATAAATCGGATATCGTCCATTCCATCGCTCTCCGGCTCTTTGCGAGGAAGGATGTCCACACGGAAACGGGTATTCGGCATCCCCAACGGAATAATCATCTTGACCAATTGCGAGGCCATCGCCGTGGAAGCGACTTTACGCTGCTCGCTAAGCACGGAGGCCTGTTGAAGCAACTCTTTATACGAGGCATCCAATTGACTTTCTAACAAACCGATTTGCTCATCGAAAGAATCGATCGCACGCAATTGCTCTTGGTATTGATCCCGTATAGCAATCAATTCATCCACGGTGGAGACACGGTGTTTTTGCAGAAGTGTATAAAGGATATTCAAGCGTTCATTCACCCATTCCAATCGTTCCGGGTTGAACTCTACATCTTCCTTTAAAACGTCTGTCTCGGAAGCCAGATCATTCAAGTCGATATAAGCCGAGCGGATTCGCTCGGAGATCTCCTTGGCTTTCGGGAAATATCTTTCTAAGGAATCCACGGTGGAAAGGGCTTCCTTGAGTATTTGGATGGCTCCTTGCTCCTCGCCGTCCAAGAGTTCGGTTACCTTATATAAAGAGCTTTTGATCTCCTCCGCATGCGAGAGAGTTTCTTGCTCTTGCTCCAACTCATCCTGCTCATCCGGTTGAAGGTTGGCTTCGTCCAATTGTTCCAATTGAAAACGGATATAGTCCTCCTCCTGCTTGCTTTGAGCCGCTTTGTCCCTCAAATCTTTCAGTTCCCTTCGCAACGCCTGATAACGAGTAAATTCCTTCTTATAAAGAATGAGCAAGATCTCATTTTCGGCCATTACATCGATCACTTTCAGCTGGAAACGGTTGTCGCCCAACAATAGGTTCTGATGCTGCGAATGGATATCAATCAAGCGGCTTCCCAACTCTTTTAAGATCGTAAGGGAAACCGGAGAATCATTGACGAAGGCACGGGATTTGCCGGAGGCATAAAGTTCCCGACGCAAGATACAGCTATCCGCGTCGTACTCAAGGTCGTTACTTAGGAAGAAAGGCTCCAACTGATATTTTGAGACATCAAATACGGCCTCGATCACACATTTATCCGAACCTTTCTTTATACTCTTGCCATCCGCACGCTGTCCCAGCACCAAAGACAAGGCTCCTAATATAATTGATTTTCCCGCTCCGGTCTCACCCGTTATCACCGAGAAGCCTTTATCAAAGCGGATATCCAAATTGTCTATCAAGACAAAGTTCTGTATAAATAAGGATTTCAACATAACTATTTTACCTTACTGGTTTTTGAAGCTCTTCCAAGCGAGTGGATTGTGCCGGATAGATCTCGAACAGCATCTTATAGCCCTCTTGCCGCTCTTGTGTGGTCGCTTTCGAATAAATTGCGATAATCTCATCTAATTTAGCGTCGGCGAACATTTGTAGAAGCACAGAGGTAGGCCGGGCTTTCTTTACTTCCTGCAAGGCGGGAAGCGCACTAATGATCGTCGTACGTCCACGATCCGGATTTGCTGCCATTTCATCGAGTCCTTTCCGGTGATACGTGTACCACATTTCCCGGAAAGCGTCGGATGCGTTATCTTGCAAAGCCGTCGCTACGGCATGGCGGTTCTGGTTGCTATCAAAAGCTTTCCAGCCCGTCCACGACATCTCAGACTGGGCCATGTTCACGATTTGCTGGGCTTGTTGTATATAGGTAGTTCCACCTTTCGGAGCGAAACTATCGAAATCAAGCCCCAAGATCACATAGACGTAAAACACGATAGTGGCCGTAAGATTGCTGGTCAGCGTATTTGAGTTATAGTCCAACGGCTCGCCCTCCGTATACTCAAAATCCAACTGTTGATCCCTGAAATTCAGAAGAGTAGTTGTATAACTGGAATTATAGACCGGACGGCGGGCTTGTATCTGGATCTCGCTCTTGAAGTTCGTCTCATCCAATTCATTCACGATAATCGTCATCGTACAATCGATCTTCTCATTGACGGCAAACGTGGCATCCGTCCATTTCCGGTTATTCACGAACTCAGTCAAGGAGTTCTGTAAGGTCGTGAAGATTTGCTTGTTAGCGGTCGCAATTTTGTCTCCGTTCACCGTGATACGGGCGTTCAACTCTTGCGCCTTCCCACAAAAAGGAGCGGCGCAAAGCATGAATAGATAAAACAGTCTTCTTACTTTTCTCATTTCAATAATGTTACCAACTTATTTACGATATCACAGGCTACCTCCCGCTTCGTTTTGAGCGGATAGCTCGTTACTCCTCCGGCATTGTCGATAATCGTGATCTTATTGGTATCGCAACGGAAACCGGCACCTTGGTCTCGTAAAGAATTCAAGACGATGAAATCGAGATTCTTCCTCTTCAGTTTACCTTCGGCATGAGTAGCCTCGTCGTTCGTCTCCAAGGCGAACCCCACCATGACCTGTCCTTCCCGCTTGATCGCACCCAAAGAGGCGGCGATATCCGGGTTCGGAACCAAATGAAGCGTCATCTCTCTCTCCGTTTCCCGTTTGATCTTCTGCTCGGAAGCATTCTCCGGACGGTAATCGGCGACAGCGGCACATAATATGGCAGCATCGCTACTCGGGAATGCGGTCATCGCCGCTTGGTACATTTCCCCGGCAGACTCAACATCGATTCGTTTAATAGCTGGATGATGTGTTTTTAAAGAGACTGGACCAGCGACCAAAGTCACCTCCGCCCCTCTCTCCGCACAAGCTTCCGCTAAAGCGAACCCCATCTTACCGGAAGAGTAATTACCTATAAAACGTACGGGATCTATCTTTTCATATGTCGGACCTGCTGTTATTAAGATCTTTTTTTTTTCAAGATCTTTTTGAGCGGAAAAGAAGTCTTCCAAAACCTCGATAATCTTATCGGGTTCTTCCATCCGGCCTTTACCAACCAAATGGCTCGCCAATTCCCCCTCGGCAGGTTCGATAATCCGGTTACCGAATGAACGCAAGCGCTCCAGATTCTGTTGGGTACTCGGATGAGAGAACATATCCAAATCCATGGCCGGAGCCACGAATACAGGGGCTTTACAAGAAAGATAAGTAGTTATCAGCATATTATCGGCGATTCCGTTCGCCATCTTACCGATCGTGGAAGCGGTAGCCGGAGCAATCAACATGGCATCCGCCCAAAGCCCCAGATCCACATGACTATTCCATGTACCATCCCTATTGGAAAAAAACTCGCTGATTACAGGGTGGCTACTCAACGTCGATAACGTAAGCGGAGTGATAAACTCTTTTCCCGCCGGCGTGATAACCACTTGTACCTCGGCTCCTTTTTTCACCAATCCCCGGATGATATAAGCGGCTTTGTATGCGGCTATACTCCCCGTAATCCCTAATATAATATGTTTATCTTTCAATATCATATATCGAATCAATTTATCTTTGCCAGTAGAGACGTAGCACGTTGCGTCTCTACAACCTCAACAAAAGAATCTCTTTGGCTACTTTTGAGTTTATATTGCCATATTCGCCAAGTTTCCATCCCATTCGATCGATAGGTTCCACCAAAGCATCCAAGTCGGACTCCTTGATCCCATAGTCGGAAAGACGGGTCTTTAATCCCATGAAATGGAAAAAATCTTCCGTAGCCTCTATTGACTTTTGCGCCTTTTCATCGGCAGATCCTTCGGTAATACCAAATATGACCTCTCCCATCCGGATCAGTTTCGCCGCTTTCTCCTTACGCATATAGGTCATGACACCCGGCAAGATAACCGCCAAAGTCTGGGCATGATCCAAGCCGAACTGCGCCGTCAATGCATATCCCATACGGTGTGAGGACCAGTCTTGGGGTACTCCTTGGCCGATCCAACAGTTCAAGGCATTCGTAGCCGCCCACATCAAATTAGCACGAATATCATAATCATTCGGATTTTGCAAGACCTTGCGGCCTTCTTCCACAATTGTCTTCATCAATCCCTCGGCAAAATAATCTTGAACCTTAGCGTTCACCGGATAAGTCAGGTATTGCTCGACCACATGGATAAACGAGTCAACGACACCGTTAGCCACCTGTCGCTCAGGTAAAGAATAAGTTACCTGCGGATCTAAGATAGCGAACTTAGGGAACACCAACGGAGACATGAAATTTAATTTCTCATGGACAGATTCCCGGGAAATTACCGCCCGTTCATTCATTTCCGAACCGGTAGCGGCCAAAGTCAGCACTACTCCTAAAGGAAGCGCTTTCTTTATCACGCCACCTTTCGACAAGATATCCCAAGGATCTCCCTCGAAAAACGTAGCCGAAGCGATAAATTTCGTAGCGTCGATCACTGATCCGCCGCCTACCGCCAGCAAGAAATCGATATTCTCCCCCTTCACCAACTCAACAGCCTTCATACAAGTCTCATAACGGGGATTCGCCTCAATACCACCAAACTCATAGGTATGGAAGTCTTTCAAAGCTGCCGTCACCTGCTCATAAATGCCATTTTTCTTAATGCTACCGCCACCGTATACCACCAGAACCTTACTTCCTTCTGGAAGTAACGCAGACAAACGGGCAATACTTCCTTTGCCGAACACAACCTTTACAGGATTGCAAAACTCAAAATTATTCATCGCCTTATTTTGAATTAAAGTCTCTCAAACGGATCTCTGTCAACATTTTCTTCGTATTCAACGGGAAATCGCCATTCATGATCCAAGAATAATAACCCGGATCCGACTTCAAGATCTCCGTTACCAAACGGCCTTTATACTTACCGAAGTTAATAACCTCCTCGCCTTTATCGTTGTAAACCATACGTCCGGCGAAATCCACATTATTCGAGTAGCAGGAATATTGGGAAAGGAAAGCAACGTCATTCTTCAAATCCGGATAGCGATCCAGCTGCGCTTTCAACACCTCATATGTAGCCAACGTATCAGCCTCAGCCGTATGAGCGTTCTCCAAGCTTTTATTGCAATAGAATTTATAAGCGGCAGATAACGTACGTTGCTCCATCTTATGGAAAATCGTCTGTACATCGATAAATTTGCGCCGGTTCAAATCGATATCCACACCCGCACGCAGAAACTCCTCGGCAAGCATGGGTATATCAAAACGGTTGGAATTATATCCGGCCAAATCACAACCCTCGATCTGGGTTGCCAAAGATTTAGCGATCTCCTTAAAGGTCGGACAATCTTTTACATCTTCATCGGTTATGCCATGAATAGCGGTAGATTCGGGGGGAATAGGCATACCGGGATTTATCCGGCGTGTCTTCGTTTCTTCTTTCCCATTTGGGAAGACCTTCACGTAGGAAATCTCTACGATACGGTCCTTTACGATATTTATACCCGTGGTCTCTAAATCAAAAAAGACCAGCGGGTTCCTTAAGTTTAACTGCATTATTTATTTATTAGTCATTCAACATCATCGGCATCAGCAACATGAGCAAGTCCTCGTCCTCATCATTCTCAGAAGGAACGATCAAGCCGGCACGTGAAGGGTCCGCTAATTCTAATACAACCTCTTCCGAGCTGATATTTCCAAGGATCTCGATCAGATATGTAGCCTTAAAACCGATGCTTAACTCCGTCCCGTCAAACTGACAAACAATACGCTCTTCCGCAGAAGTGGAGAAATCGATATCTTGGGCGGAAACCGTAATCAAGCTATCCTTCAAGTGCAACTTCACCAAGCTGCTCGCCGGATTAGAAAAGACAGAAACACGCTTTAAAGCATTCAAGAAAGAGATACGATCGATCGTTACCTTAAACGGGTTTTCTTGAGGAATCACACTATTATAGTTCGGGTAACGCCCCTCGATCAAACGACAAACCATCTCGAAGTTCGTGCAAGTAATATACGCATTGTTATCATCAAACTTAATCAATACTTGCTCCGACTCCTTCGCCAACAAATTCTTCAATAAATTAGCCGGCTTCTTCGGCAAAATGAAAGAAGCCCGTTCCGGGGATTTCACCGCCAAGTTACGCAAGCGAACCAATTTATGTCCGTCTGATGCCACGAACGTCAAATCATCCGTATGGATATCGAAATAGACACCATTCATTACAGGGCGAAGCTCATCATCGGCCGTGGCGAACAAGGAACGACTGATGCCGTTTAACAGCATCTGGGCATCCATCGAGATAGAGATAGCGTTATCATTCAACGGCTTCTGCTGCGGATATGTGTCCCCTTTCTGACCGATAAAATTATACTTACCATTCTGGAAATGAATGAAAATCTCCAAATTCTCATCATTGATATCAAAAGTAAGCGGTTGTTCGGGAAGCTCTTTCAGCGGATCGAGCAGTATCTTGGCGGAAACCGCAAAGAGTCCGGCACCTTGGGCATTCATGACGTCTACGGAAGTCACCAACCGGGTCTCGGCATCGGAAGCTGTCACCGTAAGCGTATTTCCTTCTAGGTTAAAAAGGAAGCTGTCCAGAATCGGTAAAGAGTTCTTGGAAGCGATAACCTTGCTTATAGACTGTAAACGTGATAATAACGCAGTGCTGGATACATCGAATCTCATAGCTTTAATTATTTTATCTTGTTATATTATTATTTCACACAAACTACCATTTGGATAGGAAGAGACGCGGCATGCCTCATCTCTACAAATTAACCCAACAAAATTAAGAAAATATTTTATTTGTAACCAACTATACTTTCAAAAGTTTAGGGTACAAAAAAAGCTTCCCTCCGCTTTATCGGAGAGAAGCCTCTTATATTCTTTATTATTCGCTACTTAATTATTTAGCGAAATAATCTTTTACCGCTTCGTTAGGGATCATTTCTTCTTGGAAGATGTATGCACCTGTTTTCGGAGACTTAACCATTTTAATCACTTTGGAATAAGTACGACCGTCACCTTTCTTAAATGTTGCAACTGCTTTTTTTGCCATCGTTTAAAATCTCCTATTACTTAATTTCTTTGTGTAACGTCATCTTCTTCAAAACCGGATTGTATTTCATCAATTCCAATCTCTGAGTAGTATTCTTTCTATTCTTCGTAGTGATATAGCGAGACATACCCGGCATTCCACTTTCCTTGTGCTCTGTACACTCAAGGATTACCTGTACTCTATTTCCTTTTGCTTTTTTTGCCATTTTCTATATCCTCCACAAATTATGCGTTCAAATAACCTTTTTCAGCCGCCATCTTGATAGCCGCATCCAAACCTAACTTATTGATTGTACGTAAGCCAGCCGCAGATATATTCAAGCTAACCCAGCAATCCTGCTCTACCCAGTAGAACTTCTTCGTAAACAGGTTGACATTGAACTTACGCTTCGTTCTTCTCTTTGAGTGAGAAACGTTGTTTCCAACCATTGCTCTCTTTCCAGTAATTTGACAAATTTTAGACATTTCTAATCTGTTCTTTTAAATTATACGAAATTTAAGTCAACTCCTGCTATGTGTCTTCCCTTTCTGAACTAGCATCATGAACAAAAACGAAGATTCTAATAGAGTCTTATCTTTACAGGGTGCAAAGGTAAGAATTATTTTGATTTATCCGCAAGAATTCTCAAATATTTTTTCCTCAACAAATCATGTCTTAAATTAGTTATAGGTATATAACAACATAACATGATATTCATTATGGCAAGAAGTTTTAAAGAAGCGATCCAGCATCGCCGGACACATTATGGAATAGGTAACAACTCTCCCATTTCCGACAACGAGATTCATGAGATTATTAAGACAGCGGTCACTCACGTTCCCTCCGCATTCAATTCGCAGTCTACGAGAATCGTACTGCTACTGGGTGAAAGCCACAAGAAGCTTTGGGAAATCGTAAAAGACACGCTTCGTAAAATCGTCCCCGCCGAAGCCTATAAGGCTACCGAGGTAAAGATAGATAATTCTTTCGAGGCTGGCTATGGCACGGTCCTCTTTTTCGAGGATACAGCGGTAGTAGAAGGCTTACAGAAGCAATTTCCTTCTTACAAAGAGAATTTCCCGGTATGGTCCCAACAGACATCGGCTATGCATCAATTCGCGGTATGGACTATGCTGGAAGACGCCGGCTTCGGCGCTTCTTTGCAACATTACAACCCGTTGATCGACGAGGCGGTCGCTAAACAATGGCATATCAATCCGAACTGGAAACTGATCGCCGAGATGCCGTTCGGAACCTCTACCCAGGAACCGGGAGAAAAACAATTCGCCCCATTAGAGGAACGAATTTTAGTATTCAAATAATTATAATAATGTATATGGAATATGACATAGCAATCATAGGCGGTGGACCTGCGGGTTACACCGCCGCCGAAAGGGCTTCGGAGAATGGATTAAAAACGATCCTTTTCGAGAAGAACGCTATCGGTGGCGTCTGCCTAAACGAGGGATGTATCCCGACAAAAACTCTTTTATACTCCGCCAAGATACTAGACAGTATCAAAAGTGCCTCCAAATATGGTATAGTGGCGATGAAAGACCCAAGTTTCGACTTGGCAAAGATTATCGACCGGAAGAACAAGACCGTCCGTAAACTTACGCTCGGGGTAAAAGCCCGGCTTACGGGTAACGGCGTCACCATCGTAGAAGGAGAGGCACGAATCACCGGAGAGGAGTTTGGAAATATACGGATTCACTGCGATGGAAAAGAGTATTTAGTGAAGAATGTGTTAGTATGCACAGGCTCTGAAACCGTGATCCCTCCTATCAAAGGGTTATCAGAGGTCAAGTATTGGACTTCCCGGGAAGCCCTTGATCTCAACGATTTGCCAAAATCGTTAGCGATTATCGGTGGTGGCGTGATCGGAATGGAGTTCGCCTCATTCTTTAACAGTATGGGCGTAAAGGTGAAGGTAATCGAGATGCTACCCGAGATATTAGGGAATATGGATAAAGAAACCTCAGCGATGCTTCGATCCGAGTATAAGAAAAAAGGCGTAGAGTTTTTCTTGAATACCAAAGTTACAGAGGTATCGGCAGAGAAAGTCTTTGTTGAGAAAAATGGCAAGGCAGACACGATTGAAGCCGATAAAATATTGGTGAGCGTGGGCCGCCGTCCGATTACAAAGAGTCTGGGACTCGAAAATCTAGCGATCGAAATACAAGGGGCCGGTGTAAAGGTAAACGAACATATGCTGACTTCCCATCCACATGTATATGCGGCTGGAGATATTACCGGTTTTTCCCTGCTGGCACATACGGCTTACCGGGAAGCGGAAGTTGCCATACACCATATCCTAGGCATACCGGACGAGATGAGCTATAAAGCCATTCCGGCGGTAGTTTATACGAATCCGGAATTGGCGAGCGTGGGTAAGACAGAAGAGGAATTGATAGCGAATGGGGAAAGTTTTCGTGTTCAAAAGATCCCGATGACCTATTCCGGACGTTTCGTCGCAGAGAACGAGAATGGTAATGGTTTATGTAAACTGATCACGGACGACGAGGATCGTATCATCGGTTGCCATCTACTAGGGAATCCGGCATCCGAGATTATCGTCACCGCCGGAATCGCTGTCGAGAATGGTTATACAGTCGATGAATTTAAGAAAAATATTTTCCCGCATCCGACAGTCAGTGAGATCCTCCACGAAAGTTTATATATCTAATAAAACGCCTAACTAAAACAGTTTCCTGATGCTTTGCATTCACAATACACAAACGGATCCATACTTCAATTTGGCCGCCGAAGAGTATCTGCTCAAGAATTTCAAAGAGAATATTTTCATGCTTTGGCAGAATGAACCATCAATCGTGATCGGTAAGCATCAGGATGTATGGGCCGAGGTAAATCTCAAATTCGTACAAGACCAACAAATCAAGATAGCACGCAGGTTTTCCGGTGGTGGTGCCGTTTACCATGATCCGGGAAACCTGAATCTTACATTTATAGAGACCGGCCAGATTATGCAGACCGACAAATATACCATCCAGATCATGAATTTTCTCAAGACATTGGGAGTACATGTCGAGGTGGATGAACGGAAAGGATTAACTATCGGAGGATTTAAAATATCGGGTAGCGCACAGAGTATCCATAAGAATCGGTATATGCACCATGCGACCTTATTGTTTTCCACCGATCTGGATAGGCTTGTCACCTCCTTGAAAAGTACATCCCGTCAAGCACCAGAGAAAACAGGAGGTAAACGATCGACATTCGTTAAATCTGTACGGAGTCCGGTCACGAATATCAGCGCCCATCTTCCGGCTTCTATCTCTATCCAGCATTTTAAGAAAGCGCTTCTTTACTATTTCACGATCAATAATCCCGGCATACAGGATTATTCCTTCACACAAGCAGACTTGGAAGCCATCTATCGGCTTAAAGAGCAGAAATATGCTACAGCCAGCTGGAACTTTAACACTTATACACTATAATACAGAAACTTACCTTCTTGATCTTTGTTCTTATTATATACCGTTTGTAGAGACGGGGCACGCCCCGTCTCCCACTATATAACAGTAATTAAAAAATCAAAATATGGCTACATTTGAGATAAAGATGCCTAAGTTGGGCGAAAGTATTACAGAAGGAACCATCATCTCATGGTCGGTAAAGGTAGGTGATACCGTAGAGGAAGATGATGTCCTTTTCGAAGTAAGCACAGCGAAAGTAAGCGCTGAGATTCCATCCCCCGTTGAGGGAAAAGTAAAACAACTTCTTTTTAATGAGGGAGACACCGTAGCGGTCGGTACAGTCGTAGCGATCCTTGAGATCGAAGGTGAAGGAGAGGATAACGGAGCTCAGCCGGAAACCTCGGAGGCTACTCAACCGAAAGAACAAGTCACCGCTCCCGCCTCAGAGGAATTATCAAAGAATTCCCAAGAGGAAGATCGTTGGTATTCTCCCGTCGTATTGCAATTAGCGAAAACGGCCGGTGTATCGCAAGATGAACTGGATCATATTCCGGGTACCGGATACCTAGGACGTCTCAGCAAGAAAGATATTCAAACGTATATCGATCACAAAAATAAAGGTACGGAAATGCCGAAGCCGAAACAGGCTCCTGTTTCTTCCATGCAGCAAACGGCTACGAGCACGCCAACAATTACGGTAGCGCCGCCGACCGCTCCTTCCATGCCTATGACAGCGGCCACTCCATCCGCTCCACTCGCCCAAGGAGACGAGGTGAGAGAAATGGATCGTGTACGTAAGATCATTGCGGACCATATGGTATTATCGAAAAAAGTATCTCCGCATGTGACGTCGGTTATCGAGGTAGACGTGACCCGACTGGTTAACTGGCGTAAAAAAGTGAAGGATCAATTCTTCAAGCAAGAAGGCATCAACCTAACTTATATGCCGGCTATTACCGAAGCGACCGCCAAAGCGTTGAAAGCCTATCCATTAGTAAATTCATCCGTGGACGGTTACAATATCATCCTAAAGAAGCCTATTAATATAGGTATAGCGGTTTCCTTAAACGACGGAAATTTAATTGTCCCGGTTATACACGATGCCGATAAGCTGAACCTAAGTGGCCTCGCCTCACAAATAGATACCTTGGCGGCTAAAGCCCGTGAGAATAAGCTCGCCCCGGAT
Source organism: Parabacteroides distasonis ATCC 8503 (assembly GCF_000012845.1). Classification (NCBI taxonomy): domain Bacteria; kingdom Pseudomonadati; phylum Bacteroidota; class Bacteroidia; order Bacteroidales; family Tannerellaceae; genus Parabacteroides; species Parabacteroides distasonis. Next base: position 818,360 of record NC_009615.1, on the reverse strand, counting down.
AGCATCCAAGGCGGAACGTTCACGATTACGAATTTCGGAACCTTCAAGAGTCTGTTCGGCACCCCGATCATCAATCAGCCTCAAGTAGCGATCCTAGCCGTCGGTTATATCGAGAAGAAGCCTGCGGTAGTAGAGACGCCCGAGGGAGACACGATCGCTATCCGTCACAAGATGTACCTCTCACTCTCCTACGATCATCGTATCGTGGACGGAGCTTTGGCGGGAGCCTTTTTACGTTCCATCGCCGACGAACTAGAGAATTGGAACGCTTAATACATTATTATAATAGAACAACATGAAAAAGTATGATATAAAAACAACAGATAAGGAGACTCTCAGGAAATGGTTTTACCTTATGACGCTCGGAAGGGCGATCGATGAGAAGGCTCCCTCCTATTTATTGCAATCTCTCGGCTGGTCTTATCATGCCCCGTATGCCGGGCACGACGGGATACAACTCGCCATGGGACAAGTATTCGATAAGGATACGGACTTTCTCTTCCCCTATTACCGGGATATGTTGACGGTTCTCTCGGCGGGAATGACCGCCGAGGAGATCATCCTGAACGGTATCTCCAAGGCGACCGATCTGACCAGTGGCGGCCGCCACATGTCTAACCACTTCTCTAAGATGGAATGGCATATCGAGAACGTTTCTTCCGCTACGGCGACTCACGATCTCCATGCCGCCGGCGTGGCACGGGCGATGGTTTACTATGGACAGAAAGGCGTAGCGATTACCTCGCACGGTGAATCGGCCGCTTCCGAAGGCTATGTGTATGAGGCAATCAATGGCGCCAGCAATGAGCGACTGCCGGTTATCTTTGTCTTCCAAGACAATGGATATGGTATCTCTGTCCCCAAAAAGGACCAGACGGCCAATCGTAAAGTTGCCGATAACTTCTCTGGCTTCAAGAATTTACGTATTATCCATTGCAATGGAAAAGACGTGTTCGATTCCATGAATGCCATGACCGAGGCCAAAGAGTACGCGATCGCCAACCGGACTCCCGTAATCGTTCAGGCCAATTGCGTACGGATAGGCTCCCACTCAAACTCCGATAAACATACCTTGTATCGTGATGAGAACGAGCTTACCTATGTAAAATCCGCCGATCCTTTATACAAATTCCATCGCATGCTGATTCGTTACGGACGTTTCACCGAGGAAGAATTGAAAGAGATCGCGGATCTAGCGGCTAAAGACCTGAAAGCCGCCAATCGGAAAGCGATGGCCGCCCCCGATCCCGATCCGTCTACCGTCAAGGATTACGTCCTCCCGGAACCTTATCAACCTCAAAAATACAAAGAAGGTGTTCAAAACGAGGAAGGAGAGAAAGAAACGCTAGTTACGGCGATCAACAAGACGTTGAAAGCGGAGTTCCGGCACAACCCGGATACGTTTATCTGGGGACAGGATGTAGCCAATAAAGAAAAGGGTGGCGTATTCAACATCACGAAAGGCATGCAGCAAGAATTCGGTATCGAGCGAGTCTTCAACGCCCCTATCGCCGAGGATTATATCGTAGGGACAGCGAACGGTATGTGCCGCTTTGACCCGAAGATCCATGTAGTGATCGAGGGCGCGGAATTCGCCGATTACTTCTGGCCGGCCGTCGAGCAATACGTGGAATGTACGCATGAGTATTGGCGCAGCAACGGGCAATTTACCCCAAACATCACTTTGCGCCTAGCCTCCGGAGGCTATATCGGAGGAGGGCTTTATCATTCCCAGACCATTGAGGGCGCATTGACCTCATTACCCGGTGCCCGGATTGTTTATCCCTCTTTCGCGGATGATGCCGCCGGACTGTTGCGGACGAGTATGCGTTCTAAAGGCTTTACGCTCTATCTGGAACCGAAAGCGCTCTACAACGCGGTAGAAGCCTCCACCTTTGTCCCCGAGGATTTCGAGGTTCCGTTTGGGAAAGCCCGTATCCGCCGTCCGGGAAAAGATCTGACAATCATCACTTATGGCAATACGACCCATCTTTGCCTCAACGTAGCCGAGCTTCTTTACAAGGAGAAAGGCTGGGAACTGGAGGTTATCGATCTTCGTACCTTGATACCATTGGATAAAGAGGCGATCTTCAACTCGGTGAAGAAAACCAGTAAAGTATTGATCGTACATGAGGACAAGGTCTTCTCTGGCTTCGGAGCGGAAATTGCCGGCATCATCGGCTCGGAACTATTCCAGTACTTGGATGCTCCGATCCAACGGGTAGGTTCCCTATTCACTCCGGTTGGTTTCCATCCGGTCTTGGAACGGGCCATCCTCCCCAACGAGGAGACCATCTATCATGCGGCAAAAGAACTGCTGCTTTATTAGATCCACATTCGTTAAATCTTTAAAAGCATCACAATGAAAACAGGATTATTTTACGGAACGGGCACAGAGAAAACAACCTTTGTCGCCAATAAAATAAGAAAAGCTTTCGGGGAGGATCAGATCGATATCATCCCTATTGAAAGCGCATGGAAAAGAGATTTCGAGGCTTACGACCATATAATCGCAGGAACCTCTACTTGGTTCGATGGCGAGCTTCCCACCTATTGGGACGAGATCATCCCGGAACTGGTCACTTTAGACCTTAAAAATAAGAAGGTCGCTATTTTCGGTCTTGGAGATCAAACGAATTATCCGGATAATTTCGCCGATGGAGTCGGCATATTGGCGGACGCTTTCACCTCCTGTGGAGCGACTTTAGTAGGCGAGACCTCTTCGGATGATTATTTCTTTAATGCCTCCAAAGCCTTGAAAAATGGCAAACTACTAGGCTTAGTCCTCGATTTGGAAAACCAACCGGATCAAACCGACAAACGAATCGAGCGATGGGTGAAGCAATTGAAGGAGGCGTTTGGATAAAGAAGAATGCATCTTAAACTCGTAAACGAGAACTAAACAGAAAGCGTAACGAATCACTCCACGGGTTTGTTACGCCTTCATTCTATACACCTGTCTTTCATACACATACTGTGCCAACATCTACCATCGCCTTGGCACAGCTGTGCCACGCTGATGGCATACCCGTGCCATAGTGATGGCAAGCCCGTGCCACGCCGATGGCAAAGCTGTGCCACCTAGATGGCAAACATACTTTATTAGCGAGACACTAATTAGTTAAACATTTGACTAATCCGAGAAAAAACGCTATCTTCGCGCCCAGCAAGTTTAAAAGAATTATAAGTAATGGTAGAAGGTAAAGAATTCCGGGAACTTATGTTACAAGTTGTCCGCACACGCATGGCATTTCGTCGGTCTATGCAACGAACGCTGAAAAAGAACAACGCCGGTATAACATTTGAGATGCTTCAAATCTTGAGTTGCCTATGGCACGAACAAGGTATCACCCAACAGGTCTTGGCAGAGAGAACGGCAAAGGATAAGGCTTGTCTGACAAACCTAATGAACAATTTAGAGAAGAAAGGCTACGTCCATCGGAAAGAAGATCCCGAGGACCGGAGGAACAAACTGGTTTTCCTAACCCCGGAAGGAGAAGAATTCAAAAAGCAAATTCGCCCGATCCTTGATCAGGTTTATGTACATGCGGAGCATATTATCGGAATAGAGAACGTAGAAACCATGTTATCCGAATTAAAAGCAGTACATAATGTCCTTGAGAATATATAAAAAGCACGTATTGAGCCTCTTTTGTATGACGGTCGCTACATTTCCGGCAATCGCCCAAACCGATTCGCTCTTCTTGACCATCGACCAGCTTTTCGAGAGAGGCGTACGGCATAGTCTGCAGATCCAAGCAGACGTCTTAAAAGAATCGATAGCGCAAGAGAGAACCCATACGGCACGTTCCGCACAATTGCCAGACCTGCAAATCGGCTTGAAAGGTGGATATGTAGGGCAACCGATCCTCTTTGAGCAAGGACTCGCCCATCCGACTCGCCCGGAAGCGCCCGATTGGTCCCAGAACTATGCCATCGACCTTACCCAACCGATATACCAAGGCGGTAAAATCCGGTATTCCATCCGGAAAGCGGATCTGGAGAAAGAAGTCGCCTCTTTACAAACGCTCACAGACCAGAGTGAGATCAAGCTCGGTCTATTAAATCAATACATCGGTCTTTTCAGCCTGTTTAAACAACGTGAGGTGCTTTCCCGTAATATCGAGGAATCGGAACGCCGCCTACAAGATATCCGGCGTATGAAAAAAGAGGGACTGATAACCAATAACGACGTATTAAGAAGCGAGATGCAATTAACCAACGACCGCCTATCCTTGCAAGAAACGGATAATAGCCTCATACTGGTATCACAGCAATTGGATATCCTGATCGGTCTCGATGAGAATCTATTGCTCAAACCAGATACCACGTTACTGGACCAAACCGTATCTTTAGAAACTTACGAAGATTATGTAGCCCAAGCCTATTCCAATGATCCGGCGATACGTCTACTCCGGAAACAAACAGAGTTAGCCCAAAATGATATACGTTTGACTAAAGCCTCCTCGCTACCCAGCCTATCGCTATATGCGTCGAACACATTGGCACGTCCAGTCTCCCGAACATTAGCGGATATGTACAATAACAACTGGAACATAGGACTGTCGCTCTCCTACCCTTTATCCTCTTTATATAAAAACAACCATAAAATAAAGGAAAGCAAATGGATGGTCTCGTTACATAAAAACGAGGAGGAACAGAAAAAGCAGAAAATCCGCATGGAAGTACGCACCGCGTTCTTACGTCATAAGGAGGCCCTACAAGAAGTGGAAGCCTTGAAGTTATCCGTACGGCAAGCTCAAGAGAACTACAGGATCATGCAAAACCGCTATTTAAACCAATTGGCGATCCTAACCGACTTACTCGACGCGAACTCGGTTCTCCTCAACGCGGAGCTACAGCTCACGAATGCCCGTACCCACGTGATTTACACTTACTATCAACTACAGAAGGCTTGCGGCCGTCTCTAAAAAGAAACAACGACTATGGCAAACGAATTAAAAGAGAAACATCAAAGACTAAAGAAAGTAAGGACACGGAATATAGTATTAAACTCCATATGTATCCTTTTAGCCGGTTCCGGCATTTGGTGGACAGCCAATTATTTCTGGCGTTACATCAATTATGAGGTGACAAACGATGCCTTTGTGGACCAATATATCGCCCCACTAAATATACGTGCCTCCGGCTACATAAAAGAGGTCCGTTTCAAGGAACACCAGTACGTTCACCAAGGGGACACACTTCTCATACTGGACGATCGGGAATATCGGATCAAGTTAAAAGAGGCAGAGGCCGCGTTGATCGATGCCCAAGGATCACAAGACGTACTTCGTTCCGGTATCGAGACCTCCCATACGAACATCGCCGTACAAGACGCCAACATCGCCGAAGCTAAAGCCAAGCTTTGGCAACTGGAACAGGATTATCACCGATTTGAGCGGCTGCTGAAAGAAGAATCGGTCCCCGAGCAACAATACGAGCAATCCAAAGCCGCTTTCGAGGCGGCGCAAGCCCGATATCAGGCGTTGGTGGAACAAAAGAAAGCCGCTTTCTCCCAATTCACCGAAACCAGCAAGAAGACAACAGGAGCCGAGGCGGCGATCTTACGAAAAGAAGCGGATCTGGATTTAGCGAGGTTAAACCTTTCCTATACCGTTATAACCGCCCCTTACGACGGTCATGTAGGCAGACGGACCTTAGAGCCCGGACAATACGTGCAAGCCGGACAAACGATATCCTACCTCGTACGAGATAAAGACAAATGGATCACGGCCAATTACAAGGAGACCCAGATCCCCCACATCTATATCGGGCAAAAAGTACGTATCAAGGTAGACGCGTTGCCGGGAAAGATATTCAACGGGGAGGTAACCGCAATCTCCGACGCCACAGGCTCCAAATACTCATTGGTCCCGACCGACAATTCCGCCGGAAACTTCGTCAAGGTACAACAACGTATCCCGGTACGGATAGACTTGGAAAATCTATCGCAAGAAGATACGCAATACTTAAGAGCAGGCATGATGGTTGAAACAGAAGCCTTACGCAAATGATCACGATGAAAGAGCTTGGGGCACCGATCCGCCAATGGGTGCCGGACTGGTTAGGATTGATTTGCATCTTCATCGTTATCCTTCCGGTTACGATGCTAAACGGTTCGTACACCGGCAGTATGCTGGAGGTATCAAACACGCTAGGCACGAACACCGAGGATATAACCATGGGATATTACGCGGCAGCGGCGGGAATGGCGGTATCCTATCCGATTATTCCGAAGATATTAGAAGCCTTCTCTATAAAATTCTTATTGTTAGCGGATTTAGTCGCCCAGTTCTTCTTAAGCTGGATCTGTGCCCGCTCCCAGAACGCCGACATATTGATCGTCTGTAGTTTCGCGATCGGTTTCCTGAAAGGGTTTCTCATGCTGTGGTTTATCCGGTACGCACAAAAGATATTCAGCCCTAAAAATATACGTAGCCAATTCTATTCCTACTTCTATCCTTTTGTTTTCGGAGGGGGACAAGCGTCCATGCTTGTTACCGCACAGTTAGCCTACCATTACGACTGGAAATATATGTATTACTTCATGATGCTAATGATTTTATTGGCCATAGTAATGGTAATCATCTGCTTCCGCCATAACCGGCCGATCAAGTCCATCCCCTTGGCCGATCTACACATCCGGGAAATGTTCATCATATCCACCGGATTGTTAATGCTTATGTATGTCATTAATTACGGGAAAGTACTCGACTGGATGGCATCCCCCAAGATTTGCCTTTATATCATGATCGCCCCGATATTGATCGCTTTATTTATTTGGTATCAATATCATTCGGAACGTCCGTACGTGAATCTGGCGCCTTTATACCAGCCGAAAGCCATTATCGGTTATTTCTATATGATGCTTGTCATGTTTTTCAGTACTTCGACTACCTTGTTGACCAGCTACCTGACCAGTATCTTAAAGGTAGACAGTACCCATACCTATTCCCTTTATACTTATTTGCTTCCGGGATATGTCTTGGGGGCGTTCATCTGTTTTTGGTGGTTCCGGTGGCAACGTTGGCGGTTTCGTTTCTTGATAGCGGGAGGAATGAGTTGTTTCGTCCTGTTCTTCGGGAGCCTTTATTTCGGGATCTCACCGGATAGCAGATACGAGATGCTCTACTTTCCTATATTCCTCAGGGGATTGGGCATGATGATTCTAATCATAGCTTTCGCCTTATTTGCCGTGGAAGATTTAAATCCTAAATATTTATTGTCAAACGCTTTCTTTCTCATCATTTTCCGTTCGGTACTATCCCCTATCATGGCGACTTCTTTTTACAGTAATATACTATATCGCTTGGAACAAAAATATATGTATTCCTTATCAGAAACCGTTACGCTGGCCGATCCTCTAGCCGCCTCACGCTATAATCAGGCGCTTGGCAACGCCTTGACCCAAGGGCATCCCTACGACGAGGCAGCGCAAATGGCTACCAATACACTCTATAATACGTTACAGCAACAAAGCTTATTATTGGCGTTAAAAGAGATACTGGGGTATTTATTAGTCATCTCCTTATTCATAGCGATCGTATCTCGTTTTATCCCATTCCATAAAACCATCCGTGTTACATTCGCCAAGACAGGAGATGATATGGTTTGATCAAACTATGCCCGGCTGCAAATCTATCAGCCGGCATCTGCCTTTTTGTCATTTATAGTTTATCCGAAACATTTTGGCATTCGTTTTGTATAGGAATAGGCGGATCTTGAGAATGATCAGGATCAGGAATACGCACAAAATAACAATAAAAATAATAAGATATTCAGACTATGAGCAGTAAACAAGGTAACATCGGAGTAACATCGGAAAACATCTTTCCGATTATCAAGAAGTTCTTATACAGTGATCACGAAATCTTCCTTCGTGAACTTGTTTCTAATGCGGTAGACGCTACCCAGAAGTTAAAAACGCTTTCTTCCGTAGGCGAGTTTAAAGGCGAACTCGGTGATTTGACCGTACAGGTTAAGTTCGATGACAAAACGATCACGATCTCTGACCGGGGTATCGGTATGACAGCCGAGGAGATCGATAAGTACATCAACCAGATCGCTTTCTCCGGCGCCGAGGAGTTCGTTGAGAAATACAAGAACGACGCCGCTTCTATCATCGGTCACTTCGGTCTTGGTTTCTACTCCTCTTTCATGGTTTCCAAGAAAGTAGAGATCGTGACGAAATCGTACAAAGAAGGCGCTGTTCCCATGAAATGGAGCTGCGACGGTACACCGGAATACTCCTTGGAGGAAACGACGAAAGAGGATCGTGGTACCGATATTATCCTGTATATAGACGACGAGAATAAAGATTTCTTGAACAAGGATAAGATCAATGGCTTATTGACAAAATACTGCCGTTTCTTACCGGTTCCTATCGCATTCGGCAAGAAGCAAGAGTGGAAGGATGGCAAATATGTAGATACGGACGAAGATAACGTAATCAACGACACCAAACCGGCATGGGTTCGCAAACCGGCCGATATGACCGACGAGGATTACAAGAAGTTCTATCGTGACTTATATCCTATGACGGATGAGCCGTTGTTCTGGATTCACTTGAACGTAGACTATCCGTTCAACTTGACCGGTATCTTATATTTCCCTCGCATCAAGAGCAATATCGACTTGCATCGTAACAAGATCCAGTTATATTGCAACCAAGTATTCGTTACGGATTCCGTAGAGGGTATCGTTCCTGAGTTCTTGACATTATTGCATGGTGTATTGGATTCGCCGGATATCCCGTTGAACGTATCCCGTTCCTATTTGCAAAGCGATCAGAACGTGAAGAAGATCTCCAACCACATCACGAAGAAGGTGGCAGACCGCTTGGAAGAGATCTTCAAGAACGACCGCCCGCAGTTCGAGGAGAAATGGGATAGCTTGAAACTATTCATCCAATATGGTATGTTGACTGATGAGAAGTTCTACGACCGTGCGGTTAAGTTCGCCTTATTCAAGGACGTCGAAGGCAAATACTTCACTTTCGAGGAATACAAGAACTTAATCAAGGACAACCAGACAGACAAAGAGGGTAACTTAATCTATCTGTATACCACCAATAAAGACGAGCAATACAGCTATATACAAGCCGCAAAGGACAAAGGTTACAGCGTCTTGGAAATGGACGGACAATTGGATGTACACTTGATCGGACAATTGGAGCAGAAGTTCGAGAAGAGCCGCTTCGTTCGTGTGGATAGCGATACGATCGATAACCTGATCCGCAAGGAAGACTCGAATAAGGTAACCTTGAGCGAGGAGCAGAAAATGGCCATGCAGGAAGTATTCAAGAGTCAGATGCCGAAATTGAACAAGACCGAGTTCTACGTAACATTCGAGGCATTGGGCGAAAACGCGAACCCTGTCATGTTGACACAAAGCGAGTATATGCGAAGAATGCGTGAGATGTCCGCTATGCAACCGGGTATGTCTTTCTATGGCGAGATGCCGGATAGCTTCAACTTCGTATTGAATACGGATCATCCGTTGATCAAGAAAGTATTAACTGAAGAGGAGCAAGCTTGCGACGAGAAGTTAAAACCGATCCTTAGCGATATCAAAGGATGGGAGGCTCGTCAAGCCGACTTACGTGAGGCTCAAAGCAAAAAGAAAGAAGATGAGATCACGGCGCAAGAGAAAGAGGATATGACCAACACCAACCATAAGCTGGATGAGCTTCGTGAGCAACGCAACCAAGTTCTCGCCGAGTACGCCGGTACGAACAAGACAGTTAGTCAGTTGATCGACCTTGCTTTGTTAGGAAACGGTATGCTGAAGGGAGAGGCCTTAAGCCAATTCATCAAACGTAGCGTAGAACTGATCGGATAAACCAATCCTCACATATATAAAAAACCGTTCCTTCTCGGGGGAACGGTTTTTTTAGTTTCAGCCCACGACATCCTCGACCACTTTCCGCAACCTATCCAAGTTCATCTCGCCGGATTGTCTCCACAAAGCCTCCCCTTTCCGTAGCAGGATAAAAGTAGGAATCGATTCCACCGTATACAAATCGGCAAGAGCGCTCTCCTCCTCGATATTGATTTGTACCACTTCTAATTTTCCTTTCTCCAATTCCTTGAACTCCTTCACGATCGGCATCATTTTCTGGCAATGAGGGCACCAATCCGCATAAAACTCAGCCATGACCAAAGCACCAGTCTCCATAACGGTCTTATTCCGCTCTTCCCTATTCAATTCTTTCTCTTTCATAACATCTTCTGTTTTAATTGTATTGATAACTCAACAATACGAAAAAACAAAATGTTTATGTTTCTAAAGAAATACTTCTTACATTTGGAGAAGAAAAACAGATTGGGTTCATATGAGGAAAATAACAGTTATCATAGCCTTATTCCTTGCTGCCATTCAGATTGTTTCCGCCCAGAAAGTAGGGTTGGTACTCAGTGGCGGCGGTGCCAAAGGAGCGGCACATATCGGAGTGATCAAGGCGCTGGAAGAAAATAATATACCGATCGATTACATTACCGGTACCTCCATCGGGGCGATTATCGGTAGTTTATACGCCATGGGGTATTCCCCCGAGGAGATGCTGGAGCTAATGCTTTCCAAGGAGTTCTCCTATTGGCAAACAGGTACGGTGGAGGAGCAATATACCTATTATTTCAAGGAGCCTTACCCGACCCCGGAATTCGCGCATTTCTCCATCGATATGTCCGATTCCCTACAGATCAAGGCTAGCTTCTTACCGCAAAGCTTGATCAATCCCATACAGATGAATCAGGCGTTCATGGCCTTGTTCTCGCAGGCGACGGCAAAGGCGGGGTGGAATTTCGACAACCTGTTTGTCCCTTTCCGTTGCGTGGCCTCGGATATATATACTAAAAAGCCGATCATCTTTAAGAATGGGGATCTGGGAGACGCCGTACGTGCCTCCATGACTTTCCCGTTTTTCTTCCAGCCCATATGGAAAGACAGTATTCCTTTATTCGATGGAGGTATCTACGATAATTTCCCGGTAGGCCCGATGAAAGACGCGTTCCACCCGGATTTCATTTTCGGATCGACGGTATCGGGAGGGAATAAAAAGCCTTCGGAGAATCCTTATAACCAGATCGAGACCATGATCATGCAAAAGACCGATTACGAGGTACCGGAGGAAGATGGCATGATGATTAAATTCAGTTTTCCCACCGTCTCCTTATTGGATTTCCAGAAAGGTAAGGAGCTTATGGACATCGGGTATAAACGTACCCTTTCCATGATCGACTCCATCAAGCAACGGGTTCCCCGGGAAGTGCCTTTAAATGAGGTTACCGAAAGAAGAAAAGCCTATAAAGAGAACCTTCCCCCGCTGATCTTCCGCAATATTTACGTGACGGGCGTATCCGAGGCCCAGCGTAAATACATAGAGGCCCAATTACACAGGGATATCAATAACGAGTTCTCCATGGAAGAGTTCAAGCGGGCTTATTTCAAGATGCTGACCTATTCCAAGATTAGGGAAATCATGCCGCATGCCGTTTATAACCGGAAAGAGAAGAAATTCGATCTTTACCTGGACGTGAAGATGAAAGAAGAGATCACGGTTGGCTTCGGTGGAAACGTATCGTCTCATCAAGCGAATCAATTATACCTAGGATTGGGGTATCAATATCTGGGACGGTTCGCCGCCGACGTAAACTCGAACTTTCAAGTGGGTAACTCCTTTAGTGGTGTCATGTTGAGTGGCCGGATGTACCTGCAAACGCAAATCCCCACTTATTTAAATTGGCAAGGAGTCTTCTCGGACAAGAAATACACGGAAAGCCAATCCCTCTTTTATGAGGATATAGTGCCCGCCATGATTAAGCAGAAAGAACTGTACATGAAACTAAAATTAGGCTTCCCCTTCCTCAACCACGCGAAAGCGGAGATCGGGTTCGCCTACGGACGGTTGAACGATTTCTATTTGCAGAGCACCACGATACCTTTCCCGAATGCCTCTTTCGACCATAGCTGGTACGATTTATTCAGCGGCTCGTTAAGTATCGAGCAAAACTCACTCAACACCAAACAATACCCGATAAGCGGAAAACAGCAATTCCTAATCGCCCAATACGTAACCGGTACGGAGAAGTATACCCCATCCCCCACTTCCGCCACGACGGAAGCCCCGATTGGTCGCAAAGTGCATAGCTGGCTGCAACTGAAAGGGCGCTGGAACCAATACCAGACGCTGAGCAACCGTTTCAACTTAGGTTATTTGGCGGAAATGGTCATATCCAGCAAGAACCTCATGAATAACTATACGGCTAGCGTATTACAGGCCCCGGCGTTTACCCCGACACCCCATAGCGAGATTGTATTCAACGAGGCGTTCCGGGCGAACCAATATGTGGCTTTTGGGCTTTCCCCGATCTTGAAGTTAAGCAAGCTTCTGCACTTCCGGTTGGATATGTATGGCTTCGCTCCACTCTATGAAATACAAAAGACGGTGCCGGAAAACAACCCGTATGTCGGAATCCCGCATTATGGTAAGTTTTTGCACTCGTTTAATTATATGGGTGAAGCGGCGGTCGTATTGCAATTGCCATTCTTATGTATCAGTCTGTACGCCAACGGATACAGTTATCCGAAGGAGAATTTCAACTTTGGCTTAAACATTGGTTACCTGATCTTCAATCCAAAAATGTTAGATTAAATTCGCAAAAAAGTAGTCGAAACGTTTGCATATTTAAAACAAAAACGTACCTTTGCACTCGCAATCACGAAACAATGGCCGCGTAGCTCAACTGAATAGAGTAGCTGACTACGGATCAGCCGGTTACAGGTTTGAATCCTGTCGCGGTCACCATTCGAAGATAGCAATAGAATATATCTTGGCTCCTTAGCTCAACTGAATAGAGCATCTGACTACGGATCAGAAGGTTAAAGGTTTGAATCCTTTAGGAGTCACTTGAATATTCAAATTCATTTACAGATTGGCTCGCTAGCTCAACTGAATAGAGCATCTGACTACGGATCAGAAGGTTATAGGTTTGAATCCTATGCGAGTCACTTGAGAATCCTTATTTCATCCAGCGTCTTCGGAAGCAATGAAATAAGGATTTTTTCAATTTCTACCGGTCGTATCATTATTATTCATATATTCGCAGTTAATACAAAGAATATTTTATTTAAGATAAAAGGTAAACACTTGAAAGCACACTATAAAACTTCTATAGCCATAAGTCTAATCGTCATTATCGTATTAGTGATCTTACGTACCACTGTTACCGGACAAGATAGCATCAAATTCATCGACGATACCGATGATCAGCCAATCGATCAACAAAACAGCGACTCTATAGACCTTCGTTATTCCAATGAGTACCAAAGTTGGAAACAAACCTCGGACACGACTTTCCGCAGTTTGTTTAATGGGAACCAACAAGCTGATATCTTGGCCGAACATCCCGGAATGATGGTATTATGGGCAGGATACGCTTTCTCCAAAGATTATCTAAGTCCCAGAGGGCATATGTATTCCATAGAAGATCTATACAAAAGCCTGCGGACCGGCGCTCCCATGACCCCGACGAGTGGTCCCCAGCCTGCCGCATGCTGGGCATGTAAAAGTCCGGACATACCCCGCTTATTAACGACCACCGATGCCAAGACCTTATATAAGAAGAAATGGGCGGAGCTAGGCAACGAGATCGTAAATCCAATCGGATGCGCAGACTGCCATGAACCGCAAAGCATGGGATTGCGCGTGACCCGCTCATTCTTGAAAAGTGCCTATAAGCGCAACGGATTACGTATAGAGGACGCAACCGAGCAAGAGATGCGATCTCTAGTATGCGCCCAATGCCACGCCGAATATTATTTCCAAGGAGAAGATCGTATACTAACCTTACCTTGGGATCAAGGTTATACGGTAGAAAATATAGAAGCCTATTACGATAGCATAAACTTCACCGATTTCACCCATAAATTAAGCCGGGCACATTTGATAAAGGCGCAACATCCGGATTTCGAGTTATTCCAGATGGGCATTCACGGGCAAAGAGGCGTTTCCTGCGGAGAATGCCATATGCCTGCTGTCGGGGAAGATGAGAACCGGTACAACAACCATCATATCAAAAGCCCGTTGGCGATGATAGACCGTACTTGCCAAGCCTGCCACCGGGAAAGTGAGGAGACCTTACGCAAGGATGTTTATGAACGGCAAAACAAAGTCTACGCCATACGCATGCGTGTAGAGGAAGAATTGACAAAAGCCCATATAGAAGCGAAATTCGCTTGGGACAAAGGCGCTACGGAATCTCAAATGAAAAACGTATTAAAACTGCTCCGGCAGGCACAATGGCGTTGGGACTTCGCCGTGGCCTCACACGGGGCGGCTTTCCACGCGCCCCAAGAAGTCACACGTATCTTGGGCAGCGGACTCGATAAGGCTACCCAAGCCCGCATCCAGATCATGAAGGTCTTAGCGCAGCTAGGCTATACCCAAGATGTTCCGATGCCGGATATCTCCACAAAAGCGAAAGCCCAGCAATATATCGGCCTCGATATGGAAGCCGAGCAACAGGCCAAACAAAAGTTTTTAGAAACCGTCATCCCCCAATGGCAGGAAGAAGCGAGGGCCAATAAACGATTCATCGAAGGTAATTAAGTTCTTTCCTCCAGCTCCAATCCCGGGGTATAAGGTAGCGAGATCGTAAACATACTACCTACGCCAACCTCGGATTCCAGCGATATGCTTCCATGAAACGTATGAACGATACTCTGGCAGATCGCTAACCCCAAGCCTGTACCTTGGGCAAACTCATCCAGTTTCTGGAAACGCTCGAATACCTTTTCCTTTTTATCATCAGGAATGCCCTTACCCGTATCTTTCACGGAAATAAGGATCGATTTTCCATCTGCGCTAAGTTCGTATCCGATCTCGATATATCCCTTAGCGGTAAACTTCACCGCATTATTAATGAAATTGGTACAAACCTGCGTCAACCGGAAATGATCCGAACGGATGATAAGAGGTTCATGGGGAACCCTTATCTTTAACTCCACTCCCTCCGGCATCATCAATTGATGCGTATGGAAGATATCTCCCATCAGTTTACTCAGATCGAGGTTCTCATAAGAGAAAGACATGCTACCGGATTCTATGCGTGATAGATCCAAGATATCGTTGATCAGCTTAAGCAACAGGTCACTGTTTTTGGTAATCAGATCTATAAACTCCGCCTTTTCCTCCGGTTCCAAAGGCATATCCGAATTGAGCAATTGGGAGAAGCCTACGATCGCATTCAGAGGCGTACGTATCTCATGGCTCATATTCGCCAGAAAGACTAATTTCATCCGATCGGATTCCTCCGCTTTCCGGCGGGCGGCTATAAGGCTATTCTCCGTGTCTTTTATCCGCTGGATATTCAAGCATAAGCCACTTACCTCAACAGCTTCGTCACCGGAAACCAAATCTTTCTCATTCTTATTTTGGGCATAGCGAAATTCCCACCACTCATACCCCTTCTTATTAAAGTTACAACGACGTTGCGTCACTTTCCGGGATAGAAAGCCACTATCCAGCAGATTCCGGTCTCGAAGGAAATTATCCAGTTCTTCAGGATGTATAGCATCCTGAAACTCCTCGATTTTCATCGGCACACAGGGCATACCTAAGTAATGGTAGAATCTATTATCAAACTCGAATACCCCTTTGCTATACCGAAAAGCGAAAATGTTGCCGCTATCCAACGCAAAAGAAAGAAAAGTCTTCTCCCTTTTTAACTTCTCCTGCGCATCCTTCTTATGTAAAGCCTCCTGTATATATCGCTTTCTTTGGTAACTAAAAAGCAGAAGCAACATCACCACCAGAACAAAGCCGGCAGCCCATATATAATATTTATATTGAATGACAAACGGCATATTCGCGATAATAGCTCCTTCCGGCAATTTACTACTATCAATGCCCCAACGTTCTAACACACCGTAATCAAAAACATAAGCCTTGTTACTCTCTTCGATTTGCGGAAAATCGGACAGGGGCGTTCCTTTCAAGATAGAGACGACCCGGTTTACAGCTGCCTCTACCTCATCCTTAAAGACAGTGACATACCCGCCAACTACGCCATTCTGATTACCGATCAACTCATTGATCACGGAAAAACATGGAAAGGCGCTGAGCCGCCCCAACGAGATTGTCATATAATCCCTCTTGGTTGCCAGATACGCTTTATTATAATAATTCTCGCCAAATCCCTTAATCAGGGCATTCGCCGATTTCGTACTGAGTGTGCTTATATACATCGTATCCGGCTTTATCTTAGGTATATCCGATATCGAAATCCCGTTCTTTCCGGATAAACGTACCCGATCCAAGGAATATATATTGTTCACGGCACAAATATCCTGAATCTGCGCATTCATGTCCGCCAGCATCATATTATCCTGAAAGGTATCGTCCGAGACTCTTATGACAATGCAATTACCAACAAGCCGCCGTATCAATTCTATATTCCTCTTATAATCCGGTTTATCATAAAAGCCCGTCATATTCGGATATTTCCGGATGATCGGGATATTGGGATAACTAACCCCCATAAACACGACCGGGATCGATTTAGCGAGGGGATGCCTGCTATTTATCAAAGCGTTCAAGGCTTGATCGTCATTGACCAGAATAATATCCGGGTTCCATGTCGATAACTCATTCAGTTTCTTGAATAATTTCTGTCGCTGTTGCTTCTCCGAATATTGCTCACAATCCAAATAAAAAGAATAGACACTCGCATGTATCCCCTTCTTCCGCAAATCACTCGACATGATTTCCTTCATCTTCTCATAGGCGGGAAAATGTTTTTCGTAAGATTGAATCACGAGTATACGCTTCTCCTCCGATAAGTCTGTAGAGGATTTACATGATATACAGGTAACAAAGAGAAATATGATGGATATTATTCCAAATAAGCGCTTAGCTGGCATATCGTTCCTTTAAGGTGTTTTCTATGACTTTACAAAACTAAAGATTTATTTCGTACATTTGAGCATATTTTTCACGAAATACAATCAAAACATCAAATATATGAAACAAGAAATCCAACTGAACGAACACAACAAGCAAGAGTATCCTCCTATGCACACGGCGGAACATATCTTAAACCAGACAATGGTACGGATGTTCGGATGTCCCAGATCCAAGAACGCGCACATAGAGAGGAAGAAGTCTAAATGCGATTATCTATTGGCGGAAGAGCCCAGCGCGGAGGTCATGGCCGAGGTTGAGAAGAAGATAAACGAGGTGATCGACCGGCACCTGCCCGTAACCATCGAGTTCATGCCGAAAGAAGAGGCCGGAGATATCGTGGATTTAAGTAAATTGCCCGACGATGCCAGCGATACATTACGTATCGTACGCATAGGCGATTACGATGCCTGCGCATGTATCGGATCGCACGTGGCGAATACATCCGAGATCGGACATTTCAAGCTGTTGAATTACGACTATGCCGACGGGAGATTACGGCTACGTTTCAAATTGGTATAAAATTTAAAGCAAGCGCAAACGGTCAAATAAAAATATTTTATGTAAGTTTGCAAGCGATTAAAGGAACATTTTAATACAGACATTAAATACAATAGTTATGCAAACAATTGACAATTTCAATTTTGCCGGCAAAAAGGCATTTGTAAGAGTTGACTTTAACGTTCCATTGGACGAAAACTTCAACATCACCGACGACACTCGTATGCGTGCCGCTCTTCCTACATTAAAGAAGATCTTAGCGGATGGTGGTAGCGTAATTATCGGTTCTCACCTAGGTCGTCCGAAAGGCGCTACTGATAAGTTCTCCTTAAAGCACATATTGAAGCACCTTTCTGAGTTGTTAGGCGTAGATGTTCAGTTTGCAAACGACTGTATTGGCGAAGAAGCCGGCGCTAAGGCTGCCGCTTTGCAACCGGGCGAAGCTTTGTTGCTTGAGAACCTTCGTTTCTACGCTGAGGAAGAAGGCAAACCAAGAGGTTTGGCTGAAGACGCTTCCGACGAGGAGAAGAAGGCTGCCAAGAAAGCCGTTAAAGAAAGCCAGAAAGAGTTCACGAAGAGATTGGCCTCTTACGCTGACTGTTATGTAAACGACGCATTCGGTACCGCTCACCGTGCTCACGCTTCTACGGCTTTGATCGCTGACTACTTCGATACGGACAACAAGATGTTCGGTTATTTGATGGAGAAAGAAGTGAAGGCTGTCGATAAGGTTATGAACGACATCCAACGTCCGTTCACGGCTATCATGGGTGGTTCTAAGGTTTCCTCTAAGATCGAGATCATCGAGAACTTGTTGAACAAGGTAGACAACTTGATCATCACGGGTGGTATGACTTATACTTTCACGAAAGCGCAAGGCGGTAAGATCGGTAAGTCTATCTGCGAGGACGATAAGTTGGATCTTGCTCTTGATTTGATCAAGAAAGCGAAAGAAAAAGGCGTAAACTTGGTATTGGCTGTTGACGCTAAGATCGCTGACGATTTCAGCAACGACGCTAAGACTGATTTCGCTCCGGTAGATCAGATTCCTGATGGTTGGGAAGGTCTTGACATAGGTCCGAAGACCGAGGCTATCTACGCTGACGTTATCAAGAACTCTAAGACGATCCTTTGGAACGGTCCTACGGGTGTATTCGAGTTCGAGAACTTTACGCACGGATCTCGCACGGTTGGCGAGGCTATCGTTGAGGCTACGAAGAACGGCGCTTTCTCTTTAGTAGGTGGTGGCGACTCTGTTGCTTGCGTTAACAAATTCGGTTTGGCTAACGGCGTATCTTACGTTTCTACAGGTGGTGGCGCTCTTCTTGAGGCTATCGAAGGTAAGGTTCTTCCGGGTATCGCAGCTGTAAAAGGCGAGGCTTACAAATAATCAGATAAGTAAGTGATTTAATAAAAAATCCCCCGGGACGCTCGGTATTCATCGAGATGTCCCGGGGGATTTTCTTTGATTTAGTTCCGTATTAATCTTGTTTCAAGATCAAGGCGGAAGAGGCGCTTACGGTAGTTTTACCCTGTACGGAACCTTTACCGTCCAGATAAATCCGACCGTCTTTACAAACCGGAATCCATGTTCCTTCCGGCAGAGAAACCGTTACCGCCTTCCGGTTCCCGTTAAAGATAACCATAATCTTCTTCCAACTATCCCCGTTCGCATGTTCCCCTAAGGTATACGCTACGACACCGGGCTGGTTCACTTCTTTGAATTGAAGGGCCTCCCTCACTCCCTCGGCCGTGGCGATACGGAAAGCCGGGTGTGACTTACGAAGGGCGATCAAATCCTTGTAATAGTTGAAAACATCCTTGTTTTTTGCCTTCAAAGACCAGTCGATCTCATTGATTGAATCGGGCGATTGATAGCTGTTATGTACGCCCTTCTTATCGTGCAGCAACTCCTCTCCTGCCCGCATGAAGGGTACTCCTTGCGAGGTGAAGATGATGGTCTGGGCCAGCTTGCCGAATCGTATCAACTCATCCGGGGTAGCGTCTTTCGGGGCCGAGAGCTTCAACTTATCCATCAAACAAAGATCATCGTGGCAAGAGACATAGTTGATCACTTGCGTAGGCTTGTTCGCATAAGGCGCTTTGCAATATAATATTTGGTTATAGTCGATTTGCGGATGGCGGATAGCGCCTACAATACCGAACTTAATAGACTCCTCGTTACCTTCCGGCTTTCCGGAGGCGAAACCGGCCTGTGTAGTCTCGAATACGCTTCCTTTTAAAGCATCCCGCAGGTCATCGCTAAATACGGCCACATCATTCAGTTTCGGGGCGTTTACCTTGATCGCCCTCTGGCCCTCCGGTAGCGGGGAATCGCTGGCGGTCCAGCCCTCGCCGTATACGAAGATGGAAGGATCTAGTTTAGCTAACTCGGCTTTTACCTCGTTCATGGTCTCTACGTCATGGATGCCCATCAAGTCGAAACGGAAACCATCCACGTGGTATTCCTCGGCCCAATATTTCACGGACTCCACGATATAACGGCGTACCATCGCCCGCTCCGAAGCGGTCTCATTACCACAGCCGGAGGCATCCGAATAGCTTCCGTCCGGTTTATGACGGTAGAAGTAACCGGGGACGGTCAAGCTGAAATTCGACCCGTCACCCACAAAGGTATGATTGTAAACCACGTCCATGATCACACGGATACCATTCCGGTGCAATCCCCGCACCATCTCCTTGAACTCACGGATACGAGCCTCGGGATTGTAAGGATCGGTGGAATAGCTCCCCTCGGGGGCGTTATAGTTCTTGGGATCATACCCCCAATTGTACACATTATCTTGCAAGCGAGTCTCGTCCACCGAGCCATAATCATAGGAAGGAAGGATATGGACATGGGTAACGCCCAACTCCTTCAGATGATCCACGCCGGTAGCCACGCCGCCCGGCCCTTTCGTGCCCTCCTCCGCCAAGGCGAGAAACTTACCTTTATGCGTCACGCCGGAGTTCGCGGCGATCGAGAAATCCCGATGATGCATCTCGTAGATGATAATATCGGAGAAGCTTTTCAACTCGGGAGATTTATCCGCCTCCCAGCCCTCCGGATCGGTAGCCGCCCAATCGATCACGGCCGCACGGTTTCCGTTCACCCCGACGGCTTTCGCTCAGATACCGGGAGTCTCGTCCAGCCACTTATCGCCGATACGGATCTGGAAGGTATAGAAGGAGCCTTTCAGATCCTCGCTCACGGAGATACGCCACGTACCCTTGTCCGAGGATTTCATCGGCAACCGGCGGACAGGCTCCCCTCCCTCACCGGAGGCGTAAAGATTCAAGCGGACCTCTTCCGCCGTCGGGGCCCAAAGGGTGAACACGGATTTCGTGGGGGAATAGAACAACTCCAGATCGTCTCCCTCATAGGAAGGGTATTCATCAAAGGATTTGTATTCTTTCGGCGAGTTGCAGCTAAGCAACAGCGACAGGTATATAGATACCGGAACTAAGTGTCTCGTCATGGCTGATTCAGTAATTTGTTTTCAATCACAAAGATAGAAGATTCGAATCGGATTCGCCAACGAAACAGAAAAGAAGAGGCGAAAAATCTACCGCAAACGTTTTCGCCTCTTTCGTTCATTCATGCTATATTAAAACGGAACCTCGTTACTGCTACCTTGACTCAAGAAGTCAGCTCCCGGCGATGGGATCGGGGGCATCGGGTCTCCACCGTTCATGGTTGAGGAGAATTCCCTTACCGCTATATCTTCCTCTACGTTCATAAACTTGGCGAACTCGCTCTTAAAGCGCAGCCGGACATCCCCCACGGCACCGTTACGATGCTTGGCGATAATGATCTCGGCGAGGCCGATCAGGGAATTTCCCCGCTCGTCTTCCGTAATCTTATAATATTCGGGACGGTGGATGAAACATACCATATCGGCATCCTGCTCGATAGCTCCGGACTCACGCAAGTCGGCTAGCTGCGGACGCTTACCTTCCACGCCTTGACGGGCTTCCACACCACGGTTCAACTGCGACAAGGCGATGATCGGGATATTCAATTCCTTAGCCAATCCCTTCAACGAGCGGGAGATCGTACTCACCTCCTGCTCACGGCTACCGAAGTTCATACCGCTGGCGTTCATCAACTGAAGGTAGTCGATAATGATACATTTAATGCCATGCTCACGCACCAGACGACGGGCTTTCGTCCGCAGCTCGAAGACGGACAAGCTCGGGGTATCGTCCACGAAGATCGGGGCGTCGTAAAGCTCCTTGATCTTAAAATCCAGCTGTTCCCACTCGTAGCTCTCCAAACGTCCGCTCTTGATCTTCTCGCCCGGTATCTCGCAAACATTCACGATCAGACGGTTTACCAACTGCACGTTACTCATCTCGAGCGAGAACAGGGCGACAGGCGTATTGAAATTCACCGCCATATTCTTCGCCATGGAAAGGACGAAAGCCGTCTTACCCATGGCCGGACGGGCGGCGATAATGATAAGGTCTGAATTCTGCCAACCGGAAGTCATCTTATCCAACCCCTCGAAGCCCGTACGCAATCCGCTCAGACCTTCCTTCTGGAGGGCCGCCTTTTGCAACATCTCCATAGCGTCCTTGATGACGGGGTTGATCTGGGTGACATCCTTCTTTACGTTACGTTGCGAGATCTCGAACAACTTGCCCTCCGCCTCTTGCATCAGGTCCTCTACATCGAGCGTCTCATCAAATGCCTTTCCTTGGATCATCGCCGTGAAAGAGATCAACTCCCTCGCCAGATATTTCTGGGCGATGATACGGGCGTGATACTCGATATGGGCGCTGCTGGCCACCTTGCTGGTAAGTTGAGAGATATAGAACGGTCCGCCTACATCCTCCAATTCTCCCCGTTTCTTCAATTGCTCCGTTACGGTAAGCATATCCACGGGACGTTGGCTCAACGCCAAGTCTACGATAGCGGCATAAATCTTCTCATGCGCTTTCTCATAGAAACACTCCGGCTTCAAGATCTCGCTGACGATCGAGTACGCATCTTTCTCCAGCATCAACGCACCCAACACAGCCTCCTCCAACTCACGGGCCTGTGGCTGAAGACGCCCCATATCGGGGAGCATCTCCACAGGCTTTTTCCTTCCTCTTCCTGTATTTCTTGTTCCTTCTGCCATCATTCTTTCTATTTGGGGAGTCAAAGGTAATATCTTTTACCCATTTCTGAAAAAGATTCTTTATATTTAGGAATTAAAACCTGTCGAATCATGAAAGCGTATTTTATCGGATTAGTTATCATGGGCGGCTGCCTATTATACGGCTGCCATACCAAACAAAAGAAAGGGGAAAACAGTAGCGACTACTCAGCCGACTCCCAATCCATAGCACGGCAAGATACCCTACCGTTACCGACTGATACCCATGCCGCATCTTCAGTTTCCACGGAAGGATGGACCGCCAAGCAGATACGGGACAGCATAGAATTGTTCTTCGGCAAGGAATACGATACCCTTCCCCCGCATCTCCGGAAGATCCGCAGAAACATGGCCTCCCTCTGGAACACGGACGACTCCGTCTTCCTACAGCTTATCATAGTGGAAGCTCCGTATGTAAAAGCATTTAAGACGTACGTATTCGACTCGCCCCTCATCCGGATCGGCGGAGGCCCTTACGACCGGCCACCCGAGGAAGCTATCAGCATGGACACCACCCACTTCTCCATGCGAGTAAGACCGAACGTCTACCCAACCAACATCGAGCGGATCGAGATCGCTATCACCAACCATACCGACCTGGAAGGGATGGGAGGCGAAGAGTATTTCATCGAGCGTTTCGACGGGAGGGCATGGAAAGGAATCCCGCAACCCACCGCCTTCGTCGCTCTCGGCTATCCGATCTTTCCTAACCAGACAAGAGACGATTTCTCGGCCACCTTGCTACCCGAACTCAAGGAAAACCCACCGGGATTGTACCGGGTGCATAAGAGCGTCAGCACCGGACATGGCGCCGGCCTCGTCCATTACCCTTTAACCGCCACATTCTACCTATCCGATAACCCGGAAGATTATGAGGAATACACACGCTTCGCCAGCCGGCTCCACGAGCCTCGCCCCATGGCCGAGTTCAAGGGAGGAAGAGAAGCCATGGCCCGGTCAGCATAGATACCGGGCTCTTCTTCTACTTCAACGAAGAGGGAAAATGCGGGATTGAATAGACGGCCAGTACTTCCTAAGAAGTATTGGAGTACTTCTTAGGAAGTACTCGGGTACTTTCGTGAAAGTACTCCAGTACTATTACCAGAAGTATCGCAATACTCTCAGAGAAGTAAGCCTATGCTAACGTAAACTGGCAACAATATTGCTGTCAGCATACAGCGACATAACTTTACTTACGTAAAAAAGTATTATCTTTGCGCCGTAATAAGTAATTATCAAATTATGGACGACAGTATCCCGCTAGAAACAAAACAGAGTATGAACTAACGAGGCGGAGGGTTTCATTGATCCTCTGCTCGGATTAAACACGAAAGGAGGCAATAATGAGACAATTTCTTTATTGTGAGGCCGGTTATGTGGAGAAGAACCAATGGCTTCCTAACAGTTGGGTAAACGTAGAGTGCCCGACTCCCGAAGATCTTCAATTCTTGATGGATCGATTTAACGTACCCGAATCATTCTTGAGCGATATAGCCGATACGGACGAGCGTCCCCGTATCGAGTACGAGGGGAATTGGTTGCTTACCATCTTACGTATCCCGTTGCAGAACCAAGATCATGACATCCCGTTCAATACGGTGCCGATCGGTATCATCACGAACAATGAGATCATCGTAAGCGTATGTTACCATAAGACGGACTTGATCCCCGATTTCATCCGCTATACCCAACGGAAGGAACTCCAGATTAAAAACAAGTATGAGTTGATCCTCCGGCTGATCCACTCATCGGCCGTATGGTTCCTTAAATACCTGAAACAAATCAATTACGCCGTCACCGAGGCGGAAAAGGCGTTAGAGAAAAGCATCCGTAACGAGGATCTGCTAGCGTTGATGAAGCTGGAGAAGAGCATGGTATTCTTCAACACCTCCATCCGCGGGAATGAGGTGATGCTGGCCAAGCTCCAGAATATTTTCCAAGAGCCGCAATATATCGACAAGGATTTGGTGGAGGACGTGGAGATCGAGTTGAAACAGGCCCATAACACGGTAAATATCTATAGCGATATTCTTACGGGTACGATGGACGCTTTCGCCTCTATCATCTCCAACAACGTGAACACGATCATGAAACGTATGACATCACTTTCCATTATCTTAATGGTTCCGACATTAATCGCTAGCTTCTACGGGATGAACGTCCCGATCTACATGGAGGATATGCCGCATGGTTTCGTGGTTATCATCTTGCTCTCGATCTTGCTATCCGCTACGGCCTTTTTTATATTCAGGAAGATCAAATGGTTCTAGGATATCAAAAAATAAACCGGACGCAGATCACCCGTGCTTGTCGGTGTCATCTGCGTCCGGTAAATATCAAATTCGGTATATCTTTATCTTGGCTTACTTATGCGTATCCTCGAGGATATAACGCAAGGTTCCGGCATTCACCAATTCCTCTTGCGAGATGGTGTAGCCCTTTAGCTTTTTATCGCCGGCGAAAACGTCCTTGATGTAGATCGCTTCCGGATTACTATGCTTAGACTCGATTACCAATTCGCCTTTAGGATAGAATTTCTTGTCGAGCTGGATCGTAACCTTATCGAAAGTCGGGGAAGTCAATACATAGTTCACGTCGCCCGGACAAGCTGGGTAGAAGCCCATCATGGAGAAAATAGCCCAAGCGGACATCGTGCCTGTATCCTCGTTACCCGGGACACCGTTCGGGGCGTTATGATAGCAATCCTTCAACAACTGACGGACCAACTTCTGGGTACGCCAAGCCTCTCCCTTGAAATAGCTAAACAAATAAGGATAAGCGATATCCGGCTCGTTGGCGGGATCATAATTGCCGTCATCGAATACCTTCTGCAAATGATCGACAAATTTCTTATCGCCTCCCATCAATTTGGCCAGTCCCTTGATATCGTGAGGAACATAAAACGTATAATTCCATGCGTTGCCTTCATGGAAACCGGGACTAGGCTCGAAGTTCTCGCCTTGTTTCGGATCGAACGGAGCGTAGAAGGTGCCGTCCGGCAAGATCGGACGCAGCGTTCCGAACTCCTTGCTATAATAATGCTTGTAACCTAAAGAACGGTCACGGAATAACTTGGCATCCTCTTTCTTACCCAAGGCTTGAGCGAAATTAGCCAAGTTCCAGTCGGCGATATAATATTCCAGCGCATGAGATACGGAGTTATCGTATTGCTCACGCAAAGGAACATAGCCCTTGCTGAAATAATCGTTCGCGTCCGGACGAAGCAGGTTGAACTCTCCCGGGGTAGTAGCGCCTTTACGCATCGCCTCATAAGCGGTTTGCTCATCAAAGTCACGCAAGCCGCGCATCCATGCGTCTACGATATACGGGATCGAGGGATCGCCCTCCATCGTAAAGGTCTCACGTCCGTAAAGCTCCCATTTCGGTAACCAACCGTTTTCCCGGTACATATCCAGCATCGTACGGATAATATCTAATTGACGCTCCGGATAGAGCAAGGTCATCAGGGTACTTACGTTGCGGTACGTATCCCACAGGGAGAAGACCGTATAACGGTTTCCGGTGGTATGGCCTACTTTCAGGCTCTCCATCATCGGGTACTCGCCGTTCACGTCTTGCAGGATATTCGGATGGATCAGCAAATGATACATACCGGTATAGAATATCGTTTTCTCGTCTTTCGTACCCCCTTCCACTTGTACCTTGGAAAGATCCTTGTTCCACATCGTACTAGCCGCCGTACGGACCTTGTCGAAATCGAAGCCGGGCTGCTCCGTATTCATGTTCAGGCGGGCGTTCTCGATGCTCACGTACGAGATACCCATCTTCACCTCGATAGCCTCGCCCTCGTCCGTATCGTAATCGAACCATACGCCGACATCGTCTCCGCTCATCTCACGGGTATAACTGGTATATAACTTATACTTGCCGGAGTAGATATCCCATTCGGCCTCTACCCCCTTCATCTCACGTTGTTTCTTCCAATAACCCATCTTCTTCGGGGCCTTGTTTACCTTCATCACGAAGTAAACCGGGAATACGGCCTGTGGATTATAGCAGAACGTACCTAAAAGCTTACTCCCCTCGATCTCCGTATCATTCACGATACGTACCGTGGCGCCGGTCTCGTTCGTCAAGCCCTCGCCTAGGTTCAAGAGGATATGGCTCTTCCCTTTCGGGAAGGTAAAACGGCTCAAGCCCGTACGCATGCTGGCAGTAGCCTCCGCCTTGATATTATACTTGGTCAAGGTATTGCTATAATAACCGGGGTGAGCCACCTCGTCCTTGTACTCACTGCCGTAAGCCTTATAGTCCACGTTCAACTCGCCCGTTGTCGGCATCAATAGCAAACCTCCCAGCTCCGGGCATCCCACGCCGCTCAAGCTACCGTGGGCGAATCCCGTAAAGAATTTATTGTCTGCCGAGTAAGGAGTAGACCACCATTGACTATCCTTGTCAAAACGATTCTTCTCCGACCCCATGACGTTGAAAGGAACCACGCTCATCATACCCTGCGGACAAACCGCGCCGGGATTCGTCGTACCGTAATTGCTCGTACCGATGAAGGGGTTCACATAATCTACCGGTTGCTGTGCCGTAGCGAACAGGCTACCACACAACAGGAAGGTCATTAGCTGTTTCTTCATTTGATAAATGTATTTTAGTTGATAATTAATTGATTCATACTTACCAGATCACGATCTCATCCGTGAAGATGAAACCCTTATTCGCCTCTTTTGCCTTGATACGGATATAACGGGCTTTCCAATCGCCGTTAAACGTGTATTCCTGAAAAGACAGGTCTTTATCCGTATTGGATATCGTAGTAGGGATAACTCCCTGCGAGATATAGCTCTCCCCGTCTTCCGATGTCAGCAACTCCACCTCTCCCGGTTGGTACACGCCCGGGCCGATCAATTGCATAAAGCGGGACGATACCTTATGGATATCCGTCACCTCGCCCATGTCCACCACGCAATCCAAGTCATTCAAATAACCCTGCCAACGACCGTCCAGATAAGTCAAGCCTCCCCTGTAACCGTCCAGCAAGGCGTTCATGCCACCCGCCATATAACCGCTATACAGCTTACTATTATAATGTATAGGCTTATTGATACCCCGGTGATAATCCACCTTCTTCTCGGTAGGCGTTCCTTGAAGCTGCCCGTCACGGAAGATAGCGGCCTTGATATCAGCGGAGTCTTTCACCACGATCGGGCCGTTATAGACCCGGGAAGAGGCGGTGGGAATAGAGCCGTCTGTCGTGTAACGTATCTCCGCCGGATATTTCTCCGCATCCAACATGACCTTGATCTCTCGCCGCAAGGTATCTACCTCCATCGTGGTCTCAATCTCGTCCGAGAGCGTGAACGTATGGATACCCATCCGTTGCAGAACCGGGATATTAGCGTTCATACGAGGCTTAAAATCCTCCCAACTACGATCCTCTTGCGGAGTCCATCCAATCTCGGCGACCGCCAAGGCACGAGGGAACATCATATACTCCAGATGCTTCTCATCCTTGATATACTCCGTCCATGTATTCGCCTGTACCCCTAGGATATGCTTACTTTCCTCGGCAGTCAACGAATCCATAGGCACCGGATTATAACTGTACGCCCGCTTAATCGGCGTATAACCGCCGATGGCATACGGCTGTGTCTTCGGATCGGCTTGATAGAAATCGAAATACATATAACCACCCGGTGTCATGACCACGTTGTGTCCCATGCGAGCGGACTTGATTCCCCCTTCCTCACCCCGCCAAGACATGACGGTAGCCTCCGGAGCCAAGCCCCCTTCCAGAATCTCATCCCAACCGATCAATTTGCGGCCTTTGGAAATCAGGAATTCCTCGGCACGATGAATCATATAGCTCTGCAACTCATCCACGTCCTTCATCCCGTTCCGGCGCATCAAGCCTTGACATTTCGGGCAGGTCTTCCAAGCTCCCTTCCCGGCCTCGTCTCCCCCGATATGGATATATTCGGAAGGGAACAACTCGATCACCTCGGACAATACATCCTCCATGAACGTAAACGATTTCTCGTTGCCGATGCAGAAATCACCCGTCGTATAAGGTTTGCCGGCACAACTCAACTCCGGGTACGCCACGAACACCTCGTCCGAATGCCCCGGGAATTCGATTTCCGGTATTATATTAATATGCCGGGCCGTAGCGTAATCCACGATCTCACGGATATCTTCTTTCGTAAAATAACCGCCATATGCCCCCGGAGTTCCTTCCGGCAGATACTTGCGATCCTTTCCATCCCACCATTTCTGCCAATCGGATTCCGTACGGAAAGCCACGTCCGTAGTCAGTTTCGGGTATTTATCCATCTGGATACGCCAACCACCGGCATCCGTCAAATGCATATGAAGCGTATTCAATTTATAATAAGACATGACGTTCAATAACTTCATCACCTCCTCTTTCGGGAAGAAATGACGGGAGACATCCAGATGCAAGCCACGATACGGGAAACGGGGATTATCTTGGATCGATACGCAAGGAATCCCTTTCGACGTATACAGCTGGCGCAACGTTTGTTCCCCGTAAAACAATCCGGATTTAGAGGCGGCTCTCAACTCAATCCCCTTCTCGGTCACGTCCAACGCATATCCTTCCGGATTCCCGCCATTAAAAGACTCATCGACCACGTAACGGATCGTACCCGATTGATCATTCCCGAATATGAGATTACTATCTACTTTGAAATAACCGCCAGTCACCTCGATATGGGCCGGCTTAGGGATTAAATTCACCTGCGGAACCTCCTTGGGAGCACAGGAAAAAAGTAGTGAGGAACAAGCGAGAGCAAGTCCGGTTACTTTCATGCAAGACCGTTTTGGCAACGTCATAATACTTATTTTTTAGTTGTGTTATTCTTGGTGCGTAAATATACAACAATAATAGACAATATCAAAAAAGCGGAAAGACTATCGTCTCCCCGCTTCAGAGTTATTTTAAGATGTATATCTTCTAAAATTAACGTCTAGGAATTGCTTCTTTTACAACCATCTGACGACCTTCGTACTCAGCTTGGTTTAATTCCTCGATAGCTTTTTGAGCCTCATCAACGTTAGGCATTTCAGCGAAAGCGAAACCCTTAGAACGTCTAGTATCACGATCAACAATTAACTTTACTGAATCAACAATACCATACTCTTCTAATACTTGTTGCAAATCAGATTCTCTTACTCGATAACTCAAGTTTCCAATGTAAATATTCATACGAAAAAAATTAAAAATAAATTAATAATAAAACAAGTGATGTTAGTGAAGATCGATTTCTAGAAGAATATATTATCATTACTGAGAATAGAAACTCGAAGATAAAGAGCAAGACAAACTATCTTTTGTTTGTTGCTACAAAGGAAAGCATTCTTTTTGGATTACCAACTATAAAACCTAATTTATTTTCAAAATAATTCACTTTATCTTCAGAAGACTACTTATATGAGCTAACGAGACTATCTGCGTGAACCGCATAAAAAAGAAGAGAATCTAATTAAAGATCCTCTTCCCTATTTGAAAAAGCCGCACTGTAGATATGAACAAACTCCGTATGACAGGATTTGAGTGCTTTGCCACCTTTGTAATCCGCCGTGCTAAGCATACCCCGAAGGGCGCGGCCCGCCATTGGCGACAAGAGCTATGTCTCGGAATTAAAATAAACTGATGAGTTTCCCAATCGAACAAGTGCGGCTTAACTCATTCCCTGTTTATCTTTTTTCTTGTTACAAAGATATGTAATCGTATCGACATGACCAAACAAAAACAACAAAAAAAGAGCCTCCTTTTCGGGGAGGCTCTTTATTAACTATATAGCAAAAATCTTATTTTACTTTAGCTACGATAGCCTTGAATGCTTCCGGATGGTTAACGGCCAAGTCTGCCAAAACCTTACGGTTGATCTCGATACCGGCAGCGTGCAAAGCACCCATTAGGCGAGAGTAAGACAAACCTTCCATACGAGCGGCAGCGTTGATACGCTGAATCCACAAAGCACGGAAATTACGTTTCTTGTTACGACGGTCGCGGAAAGCATAAGTCAAACCTTTTTCCCATGTATTCTTCGCTACGGTCCAAACGTTCTTACGTGCACCATAATAACCGCGGGTTAGTTTTAAAA
This sequence comes from Parabacteroides distasonis ATCC 8503, assembly GCF_000012845.1. Lineage (NCBI taxonomy): Bacteria > Pseudomonadati > Bacteroidota > Bacteroidia > Bacteroidales > Tannerellaceae > Parabacteroides > Parabacteroides distasonis. Next base: position 787,653 of record NC_009615.1, on the reverse strand, counting down.
TCCGTTTTCTTTTTGCTCTTGAAGCAACATGATTTACTGATCTAGGCATAATTCTAATCTGTTTTGAATGTTAGCGTCATCTCGTAGGATGAACTTGATTGCTAATGCATTCGGTTAATAAAAATCGTTATAAAACTCGCTTAATGAATAAAGATTACTTCATGCAAAGCATCTGCTTTACGTTGCTTACGTCAACACTAGCTACCAAACCCGTGTGAGTAAGATTTCTCTTTTGCTTCTTAGTCTTCTTTGTTAAGATATGACTCTTAAAAGCGTGTTTTCTTTTGATCTTTCCTGATCCGGTAAGGGCGAACCTCTTTTTGGCACCGGAATTAGTCTTCATCTTAGGCATTTTCCAATTATATTTTAATTATTAAACTTAACCTCCCTTCTATCAGGGACGGATTTTATTCTTCTGTTTTCTTATCACCCTCGCTTTTAGGCTTAGGTGTCGTAATCACTTTCTTTACAACTTTCGGAGCTGCGGCCGCAGCCGGGGCTGAACCAGTGCCCGCTTTCTTCGGAGTAAGCATGATAATCATACGTTTTCCCTCTAAAACCGGCAACTGCTCTACTTTTCCATAATCCTCCAAATCGTTGGCAAAACGAAGCAGCAAGACTTCTCCCTGTTCCTTGAAAAGGATAGAACGGCCTTTAAAGAACACGTAGGCTTTGACCTTCGAACCTTCCTCCAAAAATCCCTTAGCGTGCTTCAATTTAAAATTGTAATCATGATCATCTGTCTGAGGTCCGAAACGAATCTCCTTCACGACCACTTTCACAGATTTCGCTTTTTGCTCTTTCTGACGCTTTTTTTGCTGATAGAGGAATTTTTGGTAGTCGATTACTCTACAAACGGGGGGCGCAGCATTTGGTGAAATCTCGACTAGATCCATCCCCTGCTCTTCCGCTATTTTCAGCGCTTGAGCGATCGGATAAACACCCGTCTCAATATTGTCACCTACTAAACGAACTTCACGAACACGAATACGTTCGTTGATTCTATACTGTTCTTTCAGATTGTCATTCTTCATTCAAAAAGATTTATTCTCCTCGTTATTAGTTATTTAATCATTACTTTTTTGCCAGCGATTCATCATTTCCTCTACCTCGCCATTCAAAAGCGCTGCAAAGGTAGCAATTTTCATCGAACCTTTATCACCTTCGCCCTGTTTTCTTACAGAAACTTCACTATTTTCTGCTTCTTTTTCTCCAACGATGAGCATATAAGGGATTCTTTTCAATTCATTGTCACGAATTTTACGACCGATCTTCTCATTTCGGTCATCTACGATAGCACGGATTTCCTGATTACCCAACTCACGCGCGATTTGCCAAGCGTAATCATTAAACTTCTCGCTGATCGGCATGATACATACCTGCTCCGGAGTCAACCACAACGGGAACTTTCCGGCGGTGTGCTCGATCAATACGGCAACGAATCGTTCCATGGAACCGAACGGCGCGCGGTGGATCATAACCGGACGGTGCTTCTGGTTGTCGGCACCCGTATATTCCAATTGGAAACGTTCCGGTAAGTTATAGTCTACCTGAATCGTACCTAACTGCCAACGGCGGCCGATAGCGTCTTTCACCATGAAGTCGAGTTTCGGACCGTAGAAAGCGGCCTCTCCATATTCGATCTTAGCTTTCAAGCCTTTTTCCTCACAAGCCTCTACAATCGCTTGCTCAGCCTTCTCCCAATTCTCGTCGCTACCGATATATTTCTCACGGTTCACCTTGTCACGCAAGGAGATCTGAGCCTCGAAGTTCTCGAAATTCATCGTCTTGAATACGATCGAGATGATGTCCATCACGTTCAAGAATTCCTGCTTTACTTGATCGGGGCGGCAGAAAATATGAGCATCATCCTGCGTAAAGCTACGTACACGGGTCAATCCGTGCAACTCTCCGCTCTGCTCATACCGGCAAACCGTACCGAACTCAGCGAGACGCAACGGCAGGTCCTTATACGAACGAGGAGAGTTTTTATAGATCATACAGTGATGAGGACAGTTCATCGGTTTCAAGAAGTATTCCTCACCCTCCTCAGGTGTATGGATCGGTTGGAAAGAATCCTTTCCGTATTTAGCGTAGTGGCCGGAGGTAATATACAATAATTTATTACCGATCGGCGGACACATTACCTCTTGATAATTATAACGAGCTTGGATACGACGCAAGAACTCTTGCAGACGCAAACGCAAGGCGGTACCTTTCGGCAACCACATCGGTAAGCCCTTACCTACCGTATCGGAGAACATGAACAAGTCCATTTCCTTACCGATCTTACGGTGGTCACGTTTCTTGGCCTCCTCCAACAATGTCAGATACTCATCCAACATCTTCTTTTTCGGGAAAGTGATACCATACAAACGAACCAATTGCTTGCGTTTCTCATCGCCACGCCAATAAGCGCCGGCTACGCTCAATATCTTGACAGCTTTCAGATAAGAGGTATTCGGTAAGTGCGGCCCTCTACACAAGTCCGTAAAAGAACCCTGTGTATAGGTAGTGATCGTACCGTCTTCCAACTCACTGATAAGCTCTGTTTTATACTCTTCACCTCTATCGCCGAACATCTTCATGGCATCCGCCTTGGTAATGTCCTGACGTTTGATCTCTTCTTTCTTGGCTACCAGCTCAAGCATCTTAGCCTCGATAGCAGCGAAATCACCCTCTTTGATCACGGCCTCGCCCGGATCCACGTCATAATAGAAACCGTTCTCGATCGCCGGACCGATACCGAATTTAATACCCGGATATAATTCCTGCAAAGCCTCTGCCATAAGGTGAGCGCTGGAATGCCAGAACGCATGTTTACCTTCCTCGTCTTCCCACTTCAAAAGTTTCACCGTAGCGTCGTCGTTGATAGGACGGCTTAAGTCCCAAACCTCCCCATTCACGCTTGCGGCTAGGACTTCCTGTGCCAAACGAGAACTAATGCTTTCCGCTATCTGCATAGCAGTCGTTCCCTTTGCATATTCTCTTACGGAATTGTCCGGAAATGTAATCTTTATCATATTCTATTCTCTAAAATTCTTTATATTCAGCCCACAAAGTTAATATTTCTTTTCTATCAGCGAAACATTTAACTCGAATAATTTGCGTTATCACCGGCTTGTCATTCGCTTGATGATACTATAGGCGTTGTAGATACCCAATTCCCCTGCCTTGCTCAAATCGGCGATGCCCCGGTTCACGTCACCTTGCGACAGACGGGCTAACCCACGGTTGTAGTAAGCCTCGGCAAATTCAGGGTCTCGCTCGATCGCCTCGTTGTAATCAACGATAGCGGCACGGAAATCACGCTGGGCGCAACGCAGGTTCGCACGGTTAAAGTAGGCGTACACAAAACCCGGGTTCAGCTTGATCACCATATCGTAATCCCTCATGATCTGCTCATGCTCATAGGCTCGCTTATTATCCTTCAACATAGCGCTACGAGGGTCTACCGAGGTGTTGGCGTTTACCTGCGACTGTGCGGACTTACCGATATTCAAGTTCATCCCCGAGCCACTCAAGTCGTATGTATCCTTGTTTGCCTGCTGGGATTGGGTGTACATCAATTGCTTATAACGTTCTACGGCACGATTGAAATAGGCCATCGTGAACGAGGGGTCTCGCTCGATCGCTTCCGAGAAACTCTTGATCGCCTCCGAGAAATCCTGCACCAACATGAAGTCCATCGCACGACCGAAATAAGCGTTAGCGTTGTTCGGATCACGCTCGATCTCCGCCGAATACTCGTCGATGGAGGCGAAATGCACGGCGATCTGGTCCTCGGTCAAAGCGGCCTCCTCGTTCGTGATACGCAATTTACGCTTCAAGACCATCTGGCCATTGTAATCCTCCACCATCTTGTCGTAATAAACAAGTTTCTTTACGGGATCCGCCTTCTCGTAATAGGTCAAGACAAACTGGGGTTCCAGATCCACATGGACATTCCGGTCTTGTACACGCCCACGGACCTCGCTTTGGTATTTACTTTTACGCTCCTGCTCCTTATCGTATACCACCAAGCGGTTGAACTTATTGATATTCTTATCGGATTGCTCACGAGTATTCTCCTCCGAATCGTCCGTCTTGGCATCTCCGTTCACCGCTGTATTGGAACCCGAAGACGATGTCTTCGGGATCTGTCCGTTCTTGGCCTGCTCCTCCATCTTTATGGCCGCCCAATAATCACGGTCTGCCCCCACGTTATCCCCCAGCTTACGCTTTGCTTCCGAACGGCTCACAAAGCCTGGCAGGAAAGTAGGATATTGCTTCAAGACCACGTCGTAATCCTGCACGGCCCCCCGGTAGTCGCCCGTCTCGAAACGGAGCAACGCACGGTTGTAATAAGCCATATAGTTATCTGGCTCTTGCTGGATAACGACATCGAAGTCTTCGATAGCACGGTTATTATCCCCGACTTGGAACCGAAGCAAACCTCGGTTGAATCGTGCGATCAAGTTCCGGCTATCCATGCTGATCACCTGATCGTAATCGGCCATCGCACCTCTCAAGTCATTCATCTGATAACGAACTAGCCCCCGGTTAATATAATATCCGCTCTCACGGGTATCCAGACGTAGAGCCTCGTTCAAATCGGCCAAAGCGTCCTTGTAATCATCCATTTGATAATGAAGGATCGCACGATTGCCATACGCCGGCGCATAATAAGGATCCATCTCGATCGCCTTATTATAATCGGCCAAGGCTTTCAACGTATCCCCTTTCTCCAGATACATAGCGCCCCGTGTCATATAATTCATGGAATATTTCGGATGGGCGGTCATTAAATCATCGAATGTCTTCTCCGCCCCGTTGTAGTCTTTTTTCTGGATAAAAGCCACCGCCATATTCACCAGCATCTGGCGGTCCTCGGGTTTGAACTCAAGTCCTTTCTGGTAATCGTCGATCGCCTCGTCGTATTTCTCCTGGCTTTGACGGGCGATGCCGCGAGCGTAATACGCTTGCGTTAAAAAAGGGTTCCGCTGAAGACATAAAGTACAGTCTTCCTCGGCCCCCTTAAAATCGTCCAGATTTATCTTCGCCACCGCACGGTAAAAATAAGGTTCCGCCAACCAAGGTTTGGATTTGATAACCTGATTGAAGTACTGAATGGAAAGAACATAATCCTCAAAATAAAGGGCGTTCCTGCCAATGGCCAATACACGGTCCGTATTAATCTGCGCAAAAAGCGAAATCGTAAATATCTGTAATATCAAAAAGAGTGTTGCCTTCTTCATCCTATTAAAAATGATTGAGAGGCAAAAATAAGTAAATTATCTTACTTAGACTCTATTTTTACCATTAAATGATTCTTCGTTATCTTATCGCCCTCTTTTACATTGAGCTCGACAACGACTCCCGATATGGGAGCGATCACCCGGTTCTGCATTTTCATCGCCTCATGGATTAGCAGAAGTTGCCCGGCCTCCACAGCCTGTCCTTCCTCTACCATAATCTTGATAATCGTTCCGGGAAGATGAGAAACCACGTCACCAGCCGACGGCTTATGCCACATCGGTCGGCTCTTATACTTCGCTGTCAGCAACGTCTTATATTTACGTGCCGTCACCACAAAGTCTACATATTCTTCTTGCTGGTGTTTCTTTTCCATACTCTCATCAATTTAGAACGGAGGCAAACCGTGCTTCTTGGCCGGTCTGTATTCCTCTTTTAGAATGGAAAGCTTCAGTGCGTGTAGCAATAATGAACGGGTTTCTTTCGGTTCGATCACAGAGTCGATAAATCCCTTGGAAGCCGCCACGTACGGGTTCGCGAATTTCTCGATATATTCTTTCACCTTCTCCTGACGCATAGCGTTCTGATCTTCCGCCTCCATGATCTCCTTGCGGAATATGATGTTAGCTGCGCCTTCCGGACCCATAACAGCGATCTCCGCGCTCGGCCAAGCGAACATGAAGTCAGCGCCCAAGTGACGGGAGTTCATAGCTATATAACCTCCACCGTACGCCTTGCGCAAGATAACCGTGATCTTAGGAACAGTAGCTTCCGAATACGCATACAGAACCTTAGCCCCATGACGAATCACACCCGCATGCTCTTGATCTACGCCCGGCAGATAACCCGGCATATCCTCCAACGTGATGATAGGAATATTGAATGAGTCGCAGAAACGGATGAAACGAGCGGCCTTGTCAGCGCTATCACAATCAAGCACGCCGGCCAAAACCATCGGTTGATTGGCAACGAAACCTACCGTTTCTCCTGCCATACGACCAAAACCGATCACAATATTAGCGGCCCACAACTCTTGAATCTCCAAGAAGTCCGAGTCATCGACGATACATCTGATAACGTCTCGCACATCATACGGTTGTTTCGGGTCCGCCGGAACTACTTGCTCGATATTCAGCATAGCGGACGGCTCTTTCGGCTCAACCACTTTCGCACGCTCCTGATTATTCCAAGGGATGAAGCTAACCAAACGTTTCACCTGATCGAAACATTCTTGCTCGCTCAAGGCATAGAAATGAGCGTTACCTGTAGTCTCCGCATGAACACGTGCGCCACCAAGGTCTTCCATAGAGATATCCTCACCCAGCACGGTCTTGATAACGTTCGGTCCCGTGATAAACATCTTAGAGATGTTCTCAACCACAAACACGAAGTCCGTCAACGCCGGAGAATAAACGGCACCACCGGCACAAGGACCGAGGATCAAGGAAATCTGAGGGATCACGCCCGAGGCGATCGTATTGCGATAGAATATTTCACCATAACCAGCCAAAGCACCAACACCTTCTTGGATACGTGCGCCACCCGAGTCATTGATTCCGATGATCGGACATTTCATCTTCAACGCATGATCCATGATCTTGGTGATCTTACGAGCATGCTGCAAACCTAACGAACCACCGGCAACCGTAAAGTCCTGCGCATAGATGCAAACCGGGGCACCAAAGATCGTACCCGTACCGGTAACCACACCATCACCCGGCAGAACCTTCTTCTCCATACCGAAATCACGGCCATCGTGTTTCACGAACATGTCATACTCATGGAAAGAGTTCTTATCCAACAAAGCCAAGATACGCTCCCGGGCAGTAAGCTTACCCATCGCCACTTGCTTTTCGATAGCAGCCTCACCACCGCCCATCTCGATAACGGCTTTCTTTTCCCTGAGGGCCTCAATGTTTTTACTTAAATCTGTCATATTGATTATTTATAGATTTATTATTTACCAACGGCTTTTGCCCGGTAAGAGCAACGAACCGTCCCTTTAATAATACTATTTAATTTGCCTTTGTTCAATTGGCGGCGAATAGCGGAGACATTGTCGATAAAGACATGCCCCGTCAGATGCTCGCACTCATGCTGCACGATACGGGCGGCGAAACCTTCCACCACTTCCTCGTGCTCCTCCCAATTCTCATCCCAATATCTCACACGAACCGTTTTCGAGCGAGACACTTTCTCGTGTATACCCGGCAGGCTCAAGCAGCCTTCCTCCATAGCTATTTCCTCCTCGCTACGTTCCAAAAACTCGGGATTAATCAACGCACGCTTGAAACCCTTGCATTCAGGGAAGTCATCTCCCATCACATCACCGTCTATAACCACCAAACGGATAGACAAGCCCACCTGAGGAGCGGCAAGCCCTACCCCATCAGCATTATACATCGTTTCAAACATATTGGCAACCAACTGTTTCAAGTCGGGATAATCTTTAGGTACATCCTCAGCCTCTTTTCTTAGTACGGGCTGACCATATAAAAATACGGGTAAAATCATAAGTTATAACTGATATTTTTTACTTTCTAAATAAGCTTGCAAAATAATAACGGCGCTAATCTCATCGACCAATCCTTTATCTTGCCGTTTCTTTTTCTTTAAACCGCCTTCCAACATGGCCTTATGAGCTAAGACCGACGTGAACCGCTCGTCGTAATAAGTTACCGGGATACTTGGTATCGTCCTTTTCAGATGGGTCACGAACGCCTCCACATACTTCATGTTCTCAGAAGGCTCATTGTTCATTTGCTTCCGAAGCCCGACCACAAATAAATCCACCGGTTCCCGTGATATGTAATCCGATAGGTACTTCACAACCTCTCCACTTGGGACTGTCGCCACGCCGTTAGCGATCATCTGTAAAATATCCGTAGCGGCTATCCCCGTACGTTTCCGGCCGTAATCTATTGCAATTATTCTTCCCATCGAGCGCGAATATAGCATAAATATAAATACGGATTACACAAATCCGCAAAAAGTGTGCAACGAATCGGATCAATACGCATTCTTCTCTCCCTTGAACATATTCAGTACCGTAACCACAATAATCTTTAAATCAAGGAAGAACGTCCAATTCTCTATATACCACACATCTCTCTTCACACGTCCTTCCATCTGCTCCAGCGTCTTGGTCTCACCCCGGTAACCGGTGACTTGCGCCCACCCCGTTACTCCCGGTTTCACCAAATGCCGCACCATATACTTATCGATCAACGCCGAGTACTGCTCGGTATGCTTCAACATATGCGGACGAGGGCCTACCACGGACATATCGCCCAGCAAGACGTTCACGAACTGAGGGAACTCATCCAGATTCGTCCGGCGCAAGAAATCGCCGATCCGGGTCTTCCGGGGATCATCCTTGACGGCCTGCAAGGTATCGGCCTGCGCGTTCACCTTCATCGTACGAAATTTAAAACATTCGAAGTCATGCCCATACAATCCCGTACGTTTCTGCTTAAACAAAATCGGGCCGGGTGAGCTTAACTTGATCATTATACCGACCACGATGTACAGGATCGGATAAATCGTGAGCAAAATCACCAAAGAGAAAAATATATCGAACGTCCGTTTCAAGAACCGGTTATAGGCGGATTGCAAAGGCTCCCGGCGGACCGTCAGCAATGGGATCGATTCCATCACCTCCATCACCATACTCTTCTTTACATCCCGGTAAAACTCGGGCACGATATAGAAGCGCACCATCTTCTTCTCGGCGAAATTCAGAAGCCGTACGATCTTTCCGTTGTTCGTACCCGGCAAGGTACAATAAATCTCATCAATATCATGCTCCAGCACATACGCTTCCACCTCACTCGTCTTACCCAAATAATTAGGTAAAACGTCTTTCAACGAGTCATTGTCATCAAAGAACCCCTTTACACTAAACCCATAGCTCAAATCATCTTTCATAACTTGGTAAAGCTCCATACCATTCTTTCCCGCACCCACAATCACCACCTTCTTAAAGTTATAGCCTTTTCGCCTATAAAACTTTAAGGATAAGCGCACAAAAACCCGCCAAAGCGAAAACAAGATGATAGAAACCCCGTAATAGACCAAGAGGAAGGTAGCCAGAATATCCCCTACATTCAAGAAGATCAAGCAAGTAGCGAATAAAAAGATAAGTACGGTAACCAATCCGAACGCCCGTTGCACAATCTTGTCGATAAACACGACCGCCTGATGCAATTGAATCGGGATAAAATATAAAGAGAAGAAATAACAGAAATTCAATAACAAAATAACCTCTCTCAAATTATAGGATATCGCTTCCGTGTATTTCGGGCCAAGCAGATGAAAAACGGCCATAAACAAGAGATTCAATACGATCAAATCTCCTACACCAATCAGCCATTGGATTAAATAACCATGTTTTTTGTTCAATATCATAGCAATTCGATAAATTCTCACAAAAGTAAGTATTTTTCGGCGCAAAAAAAAGGCCGCACTTAGAAGTACGGCCTTTTTAAAGTATTAATTCGTAAATTAATTATTAGCGCTCATAATTACTACACGGTTCCAGCTATTTTCGCCATAAGGTTGTTCGTCCGAACCTCTCCACTCGATAGTGATCTGGCTAGAAGAGATACCGTATTTATCGATAAGTTCCTTAGCGACCGCTCTAGCACGTTTCTCAGAAAGACCCATGTTATAATCAGAAGTACCCGTCTTCTTGTCAGCGTAACCAACTACCTTGATCGGAGCGTTGTTGTTCTTCATGAACTCAGCTGTGTTATAGATATTGATCTGCTGGTTCTTGTCGATCTTAGCGCTGTTGATGCGAAAGTAAACCACATTGTCAACGTAGTTATTTACAACTTCAGTAACTGTCTCTTGGCACTCAGGGCAAGAAACCGGACGTTTGCTCAACTCATCGTTAGCAGCACGCAAAGAGTTGATCTGGCCGTTCAAGTCGTTCAACAAAGCGTAATCCATCGGCTCCAATACCTCGAAGTCTGTCTTACCCAATTTGAATGTCAAACCAGCGCTCAACTGAACGATACCATCTGTCAGGTGATTCATCTCGACGCGGTTAAACTGCTCGTTCAACAAAGAACCTTGGATCTCAACGTTCAAATCAACACGTTTGCTCAAACGGAAAGCGGTTAAGATACCAGCGTTCAACGTAGGAGACTCCGTTCTTGGACGATCATAAGACTCTGTAGTCTTGAAACGCTGCGCATAACCAAAACCGACCCAAGGAATCAAGCGGAACACTTTAGATTCTCTGTAAGGAGCCCAAAAGTTAGTAACATCCCACAACAAGTCTACGTGAGCGGCTACATATTTATTATGTTGCATAAACTGTGCGCCATCACCTTCAAAACCGTGGATAATACCACCATTTAACTGGGTACGGAATCCTAAATACGGATTAAACCACTTACCAAAAGATACTTGTGGAGCGAAGTTTAAACGATTCTTGAAATCAGCCTCTCCATTTTGGTCCCCTAACAATACGCTGGCTCCACCCGCAATTGAAATAAACCAATTGTCGCGAGCTTTATTCTTCTTGAAATTAGTCTTATAACCAGCCTCATTGCTGAACCCCACCTGCGGTTGATATTCCTGTGCTGTCACAGAGAATACAAAACCTGATAACAAAGCTAAAAGTAAAACCTTAGTCTTCATATTTTCAACATTTTAATTAAACAATCAATTACCTAATATCTTAAAATTGGCACAAATTTAACTCTTTTTGTAATTACAACAAATAAAATCTTCAAATTGTTTCGAACTCACTCGAAATAGTTCAAAATTTTATAGCCCCCCTCTTTCAGATAAGACTCCTTCTTCATTAGTTTTATATCGTTCTTCATCATATCCTCAATTAAAGCCGCTAATGAATACTCCGGTTCCCACCCTAAACGAGTACGTGCCTTCGTAGCGTCACCGATCAGCAACTCTACTTCCGTAGGGCGGAAATACTGCGGATCTACTCCCACAACTTCCTCACCCACACGTTTCTTAAAGTTTTCCAGATAGGCATCACCAACCTTCTTGACGAACAATCCCTCGTCTATCGACTCTATGATAGCGACCTCGTCTATCCCTTCTCCTTTAAAGCGGATTCCCACGCCAATTTCCTCAAAAGCCATACGGATAAAGTCCCGAATCGTGGTAGTAATCCCGGTAGCTATGACATAATCCGAGGGTTCATCTTGTTGCAAAATAGCGTACATGGCACGCACGTAATCTTTTGCGTGTCCCCAATCCCGTTTGGAGGAAAGATTACCCATATAAACCTTTTTTTGCATACCCAAAACGATACGTGAAACCGCCCGGGTTACCTTACGGGTCACGAATGTCTCTCCCCTTAATGGAGACTCGTGATTAAACAAGATGCCATTGGAAGCGTGCATATGATAGGCCTCCCTGTAATTCACCGTAATCCAGTAACCGTATAGTTTCGCTACCGCATAAGGGCTTCTCGGATAGAAAGGAGTAGTCTCCCTCTGCGGCACCTCTTGCACCAAGCCATACAACTCGGATGTAGATGCCTGGTAAATACGCGTCTTCGGGATCAAGTTCAGCAAACGGACCGCCTCTAGGATACGCAATACGCCCAAACCATCCGCATTCGCAGTATATTCGGGAGTGTCGAAACTTACTTTTACATGGCTCATGGCGGCCAGATTATAGATCTCGTCCGGTTGAACCTCGCCAATGATACGTGTAAGATTCAAACTATCCGTTAAATCGCCATAATGCAAAATCAAATTACGGTTTTCCACATGCGGGTCTTGATACAAATGATCGATACGGTCCGTATTGAACATGGAAGAACGACGCTTGATACCGTGTACCGTATATCCTTTCTTGATCAAGAACTCGGTAAGATAAGCCCCATCCTGTCCCGTAATACCCGTTATTAACGCTACTTTGCCCATTTCTCTAATTTTCAATTTTCAATTCTCATTTTTCAATTCCCAAGTACCATTCATAGAGTCGCTTCACGCCCTCCTCGATCTCGATCGTATGGCGCCAACCCAAGGCATGCAACTTGCTTACATCCGTCAGCTTACGAAGCGTACCGTCCGGCTTGGACGAGTTAAACCTCAACTCGCCCTCGAACCCGATCTCTCGCCGGATCAGTTCGGCGACCTCACGGATCGAAAGCTCGATACCCGTACCTATATTAATATGTGTATTCCGGACCTCGCCCTCCTTCTGGCGGACATCCTCGAAATCCACGTGTTCCATGATATAAACAGAAGCGTCGGCCATCTCCTCGCTCCATAAAAACTCACGAAGCGGCTTGCCGGTTCCCCACAGCTCCACCTCGCCCGGACGGATACCCTGTTTATCCAATACGGAGAGTATCTCCGGCTCGGAGGCCTTCCCAGACACGCCCTCTACCGGACGAATGTCCATATCCTTACGCAAGGCCTCCCAATCTCCTGTATGCAGGCATTTCGCCAGATGGATCTTACGGATCATGGCTGGCAACACATGCGAGGTCTCCAGATTGAAATTATCATTCGGCCCGTAGAGGTTAGTAGGCATCACGGCGATATAGTTCGTACCGTATTGCAGGTTGTAACTCTCGCACATCTTGATACCCGCTATCTTGGCGATCGCATAAGGCTCATTGGAATATTCCAAGGGAGATGTCAGCAAGCAATCCTCCGGCATCGGCTGCGGAGCCTCACGGGGATAGATGCAGGTGCTTCCCAAGAATAATAATTTCTTTACATCGTTTTTCCAAGAGGCATGAATGACATTATTCTGGATCATCAAATTATTGTAGATAAAATCGGCACGGTACAGACTGTTCGCCATGATACCGCCGACGTGCGCCGCCGACAAGAACACATAGTCCGGCCGTTCAGCGGCAAAAAACTCGTTCACAGCGGCTTGATCCGTCAGATCCAGTTCCGCATGCGTACGAAGCAGGAAGTTCGTATACCCTTTGCTTCGCAAATTATTCAGAATGGCGGAGCCTACCAAGCCCCGGTGACCGGCAACAAATATTTTACTGTCTTTTTCCATCGATATCTCGTATTCTGAACTACTTCTACTTATTAATCAACCTCATCAAATACTGGCCGTACTGATTCTTAATCATCGGCAAAGCCACTTGCTCAAGTCGCTTCTCATCAATCCATCCTTGCTTGAAAGCGATCTCCTCCAGACAAGCCACCTTCAGTCCCTGTCTCTTCTCGATCACCTCCACGAAAGTAGATGCCTCAGACAACGAGTCGTGAGTCCCGGTATCCAACCAAGCGAATCCACGTCCCAATAGCTGCACTTTCAACTCCCCATCCTTCAAGAACCACTGGTTCACGGTAGTGATCTCCAGCTCTCCACGGGCGGATGGCTTGATATTCTTGGCCACGCCCACCACCTTGTTCGGATAGAAATACAATCCTACCACGGCGTAATTCGACTTCGGTTCCTTCGGTTTTTCCTCGATACTGAGGACGTTCCCATCCGCATCGAACTCGGCCACGCCATAGCGTTCCGGATCGTTTACGTAGTAACCGAACACGGTCGCTTTTTGTTCGTTCTCCGCCTTGTCAACGGCCTCTTTTAACATACGGGTAAAGCTCTGTCCGTAAAAGATATTATCGCCAAGTACCAAGCAAACGGAGTCATCGCCGATAAAGCGCTCTCCAATGATGAAAGCTTGCGCCAATCCGTCCGGCGAAGGCTGCTCGGCATATTCAAAACGAACGCCATAATCGGAGCCATCGCCCAGTAAACGACGAAAGCCCGGCAAATCCTGAGGGGTCGATATAATAAGAATCTCCCGTATCCCCGCCAACATGAGCACGGATACCGGATAAAAAATCATCGGCTTATCATAAATAGGTAGAAGTTGCTTGGAAACTCCTTTAGTGATCGGATACAAGCGGGTACCCGATCCACCGGCTAAAACTATACCTTTCATATTCTTTCCATTTTGTTCGACAATACTCGCTTAGGATCGATTCCACACCGTCCCTAAAACTATACAAAGTTAAACAAATAATAATAGATTAGCGCATGGTTTTCAAAAAATCGTCCATATTCTGATACAATGGGACGCCATAGCGCGCACAAGTTAAGCGCACATTATCATACCGGTAAAAGCCGGGCTCGCAAATCACCCGCAACTTTCCGGAGCGCATAAACAGCCCCATCTCCAATAAAGTTATCGGGGATTTGCTGCTCGCCAGAATGTTCATGATAATCAGATCGGCTTTCTCCAGATGCTCCAGTTCCCAATTCACTTGATGCTCAAAATCGGACATCTCCCCGCTCAACCCTTTATCCCTACGAGGATTGAACAAGAGATACCGTCCCTCCGGAAGCGCTCGGAACCAGTCGCAGGTAGCCTTCTGCCAATCCACACTTTTCCCCATATCGATCGTGCCGGCCAAAAAGATTTTTTGGTATACTGCTTCATCCAAATCCTTATTTTCAGTATCGGGATACAAGACAACGACCTCAGATTGGGCAAACCCTCCCATCGGCACCAAAAACAAATATAATATACACAGTACAATATTTCTCGTATTCATGTCTCAAAGCTTACTTTTCAAGCAACAAACTTCGCAAAAAAACATGAATCCAACAAATACATTCACTTTAAATGTGGGCAACAGTCTTGTATATACTAATAGGATATCACGAGAAGTAGTACTTACTTGGACGGTGAAGTATATCTCCTAGGGTACTTGCAGTATATCTTCTCCAAGGAGAGGAGTATATGTACGTGTTTTTTCGAAAACACGTACATGTTTTTGGGAAGGACTCGGCATGTAGCAAAATCATGGGTTCAGCCCATAAATCGTAGCCTGTACGGCATGCGATAAGATATAGGCCGCAGGCGTATCGTTTGAGGGGGAATAGCCTTTGGAGAGCCTCTGGACTACGGGTTCCTTGTTCGTGCCCAGTATCGGGACCAATAAGGGGGCGCCGTTCAAGATAAGCGGTCCCGTCATGGTGATCCGGTATTGGCCGGTAGAAGGTTGCTGGGATACCGCATAGTTACGGCTATCCGACAATAGCTCCATGGTGGTAGGGAAAATGGATGCCGTATGGGAATCCTCACCTACGCCGAGGATGATGCAATCGAACGTAGGCATTTGATTGAACAACGGCAAGAATTCCTTTACGACCCATGAATAACGCATCGCCTCGGTACCCGGCTCGTTCTCGCCCTTGATCCGGTGAATATGGTCTGCCTGGATACGCAAAGGCGTAAAAAGCAAACGATTCGCATGACCGTAATTACTATCCGGGCTTGTCGGTGGAACGCAACGCTCGTCCACCCAGAAGAAACGGATGTTATTCCAGTCAATCTTATCCTTATACTCATCTACCCAGAGGGAAAACATATGCTTCGCCGTCTCTCCTCCCGAGAGCGCTAGGTTAAACGGAGCGAAGTCTTTCCGGCGAATCATCGCCATCATATCCTCCGTCATCGACCGAAGCGCCTCTTTCATCTCATTATATCTCTTTATTTCCATAAAATTATCTTCTTTGGCAGGCGCAGACTTTCTTTTCCGCACCTAAAATAACAGTTTCCTCCGGTCCGTCCTCGCCCGGCTCATAGAAGAATAAGTTCTTCGAACCCTCCTCTTTCCAATGGAGCAAGATCGGATCGATAAATTTCCAGCTAGCCTCCAAAGCGTCGCTACGAGCATACAGGGTGGAATCGCCCAGCATGGCATCCAGCAACAGACGCTCGTAAGCGTCAGGAAGATAGCTCTTCGAGAGGGAATCGTAGCGGAAGTCCATGCTGACTTGCTTCACCTCGAAACCGGCTCCCGGCATTTTCAGCCCGAACTTCAAGGATATACTCTCGTTCGGTTGGATACGGATGGTCAATTTATTGCAGGAACCTCCCGAACATTGACCGACAAACAGTTGATGGGGCGTAGACTTGAAGTGGATCACTACCTCCGATGACTTCTCCGGCAACTTCTTTCCCGTATAGAAATAGAAGGGCACACCGCTCCAGCGCCAGTTATCGATGAAGAATTTCATCGCCACATACGTCTCGGTATTCGAGTCGGGAGCTACGTTCTTCTCTTCCCGATAACCGATATATTGTCCGCGGACAACCATCTTATCCATATCCAACACCGTATACGGACGTATGGAGCGGAATACTTTCACGATCTCGTCACGAATCGGTTCCGGCTCGAATATAGAGGGAGATTCCATGGCGATAAACGACATCAATTGCATCAAGTGATTCTGGATCATATCCCGCATCGCCCCGGCTCCATCATAATATTTCCCTCGATTCTCCACCCCCAAAGTCTCGGTAGCGCTGATCTCGATGGAATCGATATAATTATGATTCCACAATGGCTCGAAAATACCGTTCGAGAAGCGCAATACCAAGATATTCTGCACGGTCTCTTTCCCCAGATAATGGTCGATACGATAAATCTCCTCCTCATGGAAGATATGTCGTAAATGATCGTTCAACTGGCGGGCAGACTCCAAGCTGGTACCGAACGGCTTCTCTACGATGATCCGCCTGAAACCATCTGGAGACTCGGTCTTGTTCAAACCGCTCTCCAGCAAACATTGCGGGACGATCTCGTACATCACCGGCGGGGTAGCCAAGTAATAGATGATCTTATCCGGCAAGTCATGTTTCTCTTGCAAGAACTCGATGCGCTCACGCAATTTGTAGTATTCATCGGCGTTCGTGGAATCGAAGGCGAGGTAATAGACATTCTCCAAGAAGTCATCGATCAAGCCCTCGTCGTAAGTCTTTCCCTTCTGTGCCTCCAAGATATGCGTATGTTGCTCCGCACAGAACTCCTCATCACCATAAGCGGTACGGGCGGCCCCCAAGATGCAGAAGCGGTCGGGCAGCAAGCCCCGGACATATAACTCGAACAAAGAGGGAAGCAACTTGCGACTGGTAAGATCGCCCGACGCCCCGAATATAACTAATAATTGATTATCTGCTTTCTTCATACCTTTATACGTTATAAGTTCCAGAAACCGTCTTTCCTCCCTCGCCCGTCCAGTTGGTATGGAAAAACTTACCACGCTCCCAATCGACCCGCTCATAGGTATGAGCCCCGAAATAATCCCGCTGAGCTTGAATCAGGTTAGCGGCAGAATGTGGGGTAGACAATCCATCGAAATAGCTCAACCCCGAGCTCATTGCCGGCAAAGCCACTCCATGCAAGGCACCCTCGGCTACCACTTGCCGCCAAGCCAACAAGGAAGACTCGATCTTTTGAATAAAGAACTCATCGAATAAGAGGTTCTCCAGATTCCGGTTCTTCTCATAAGCCTGCGTAATTTTCTCCAAAAAGACAGAGCGTATGATACATCCCTTCCGCCAGATCTTGGCGATCGTACCGTAATCCAACTGCCAATCATATCGCTTGGAGGCTTGGCACAACAAAGAGAATCCCTGTGCGTAGGAAACCAACTTAGCAGCATACAAAGCCTGCTTGATCTCTTTCTCCGAGATCAAGGTCTGCCCCAACGCGCCACTCTTCGGATAAAGCGAGGACGCTTTTTTCCGTTCTTCCTGCATGGAAGAAAGCATACGGGCATAAACAGCCTCGGTAATCAATGTCAGCGGATCATTCTCGTCCATAGCGGCGATAGCGCTCCATTTACCGGTGCCCTTCTGGCCGGCGGCATCCAATATCTTATCTAGCAGATAGCCCTCTCCCGCCTCGTCCTTGAAGCAGAGAATATCGGCCGTAATACCGATCAGGTAGCTATCCAGCTCTCCCGTGTTCCAATCCTCAAAAATACGAGCCAAGGCCTCATTGTCCAGATCCAGACGATTCTTCAATAAAGAATACGCCTCGGAAATCAACTGCATATCTCCATACTCGATACCATTGTGTACCATTTTCACGAAATGGCCGGCTCCACCCGGACCAATCCATTGGCAACAAGGCGTCCCGTCGTCCAGCTTGGCGGCGATGCTTTGCAAGACATCCTTCACCAAAGGCCAAGCGGCAGGCGAGCCACCCGGCATCACGGAAGGTCCGTACAAGGCACCGATCTCCCCTCCGGAGATTCCGGTACCTACGAAGTACATCCCATGCGCCTCCATCTCCTTCACCCGTCGTTCCGTATCATGGAAGTCCGAGTTGCCACCATCGATAATCACGTCACCGGGTGATAAGTAAGGAATCAATTGAGCCATCAGCTCATCCACCGGGGCACCCGCTTTTACCATCAGCATGATCTTGCGAGGACGCTCGATAGACTCGACAAATTCCTGTATCGTATGGGTTCCTATAAAATTCTTTCCTTTTCCACGACCGCTCATGAAGCGGTCTACCACGCCTTCCTCTCCCGGCGCTGTACGATTATAAACGGATACGGTGAACCCCTTGCTTTCCATGTTCAACGCAAGGTTCTCGCCCATCACGGCCAAGCCGATTAATCCAATATTTGATGTTTTCATATTTATGTTTTTATTTTATTAATCCAAATAGATCATTTAAAGCCTCACTCATCGACGGATGGGTGAATATCGAATCCCGGAGGAACGTGTAATCTTGCCCGAGACGCATCGCCAAGCTAACCGTATTTATGACTTCGCTGGACTCGGCGCAGAATAAGGTACATCCTAGGATCTTCCCGGTATCCGCATCTACCACGGCTTTCAGTAAGCCATCCGTCTGCTCGATGGTACGGGTACGAGGCATGGCGGCGGCGGGCAGGCTGGCCACCTTTATATTTTTCTCCATCTTACGGGCTTGCGTCTCGTTCAACCCGACATGGGCCAACGGAGGATCGATGAATACGGAATAAGCCACTGCTTCCCGATCGTCCAAGCTCCGGAAACCATTACCAAACAGCTCTTCCCGGATAATACGGTAATCATCCAAAGACAGATAGGTAAATTGTAATCCGCCATGTACATCCCCGATCGCCCAGATATTAGGGATATTGGTACGCAACTTACTATCCACCTCGATAGCGCCACGATTAGTCGTCCGTATTCCGGCGGCTTGCAGATTTAGGCTTTCCGTATTCGGTTTACGGCCGGTAGCCAAAAGCACCGCCTCGGCATCCAGCCGCAAGGTATCTCCCGAGATAGCGTTACGGCAGATCACCGTAGCCCGCTCGGCATCCTGCTCGATAGTCTGCACGACCGTATTCAAATGAATGGTGATCCCTTTTTTCTCTAGCGTGGACTTCACCGAATCGGCGATGTCCCGGTCCTCACGAGGAATGAACACCTCCCCAGCCTCCAAGATCGTTACCTTCGATCCAAAACCGGCGAACATGGAAGCGAATTCCAGCCCGATATATCCGCCTCCGACAATAACCAGATGCCGTGGCAGTTTCTCCAGTTCCATAATGGAAGTACTTGTATATACGTAAGGATTATCCTCGATACCGCTTATCGTAGGAATAATCGTCGTGGCTCCGGTATTGATGAATATCTTCTCGCCTTCCAGCAAGAAAGAGTCCGTATCCGTTTTCACGACAATCTCATAAGGGGAACGAAAAGAAGCCTCTCCGGTATAGACCGTTACGGTCTCCCGATCATCCAGATTCTTGAAATTCTTCTCACGAAGCAAAGAGGTCAGTTTCTCCTTGGCGAGGATCGCCTGCTTAAACTCCTCCGCATATTGCTCGAAGGTAGAAGGTCTGCGATACCCTGTCACTTGAGCGTTATGTACAAGCGCTTTCGTCGGTATACAGCCGATATTGATACAAGTACCTCCGTACATACCCGTCGAACGCTCCACCACAGCTACATTCCATCCATGGTTGGCCAAATCCGCCGCCAAGGTTTTTCCACCTTTCCCAAAACCAATAATAATCGCGTCGTACTTTTTCATCTCTGATTTATCTTCTTTTCGTTAGACATTAAAATAACATTCGTTTTAACCTAATTGTTGCGAATTTCATATCGCAAAAATAGCTCCAGCCCCTATTTTACAAAATGGTTGTTCAACCTATAAGTTTAGCCATTTTTCCCGAAACAAGAAAATAACGAACAAATACCCCCTATTTTTTGTTCTTTACCTATAATATTTATACCCTATGATCACAACACTTATAATACTGGCCCTATCAGCAGTTTTCTTTGTTAATGGAAAATTACGTTCCGATCTTGTCGCTCTATGCGCCCTCGTCTTATTAATCGTATTCAACATACTTACACCCGAAGAAGCGCTTTCCGGCTTCTCCAATCCTATCGTCATCATGATGGTCGGGTTATTTGTCGTAGGAGGAGCTATCTTTAAAACGGGATTGGCAAAGATGATCAGCAGCAAGATACTCCGTCTAGCGGGAAAAAGCGAATTGAAATTATTCATATTGATCATGATGGTCACCGCTTTTATCGGGGCGTTCGTCAGTAATACGGGTACCGTGGCCCTCATGCTTCCGATCGTAGTGAGCATGGCGGCAAGCGCCAATATCAGTCCCGGGAGGTTCTTGATGCCCTTGGCTTTCGCTAGTAGCATGGGCGGAATGGCCACGCTGATCGGTACGCCTCCGAACCTCGTGGTAGATGAGGTGCTATCCAACGCCGGATTCACGGATCTATCGTTTTTCTCGTTTACGCCTATCGGGGTTATTTGTGTGCTTATCGGCTTGGTCGTCTTGATTCCCCTAAGCAAATTCTTCTTGGTAAAAAAGGAGGATGGCAAAGACACGAAGACTACAACCGGGCACTCCCCAAAAGAGTTAGCCAAGAAATACCAATTATCGGATAATCTATATCGGATACAGATCAGGCCCGGTTCCCGGATCGGAGGGAAAAAATTGCAAGAATTAAATATTACGCAGGCTTATAATCTCTCCATTCTGGAGATACGCCGGCAGTCGTCCTCTCAAGGACGTTTCCTTAAAACCGTAGACCAGTCCTTAGCCGGCCCACATACGGAATTACAGGAGAACGATATCCTCTATGTGTTCGGCCCGTTCGAGAAAGTAAACCAATTCGCCAAAGAACAGAATCTGGAGCTTACGGATACCCACGTATCCGAATATGTTGAAGGGGCGGAAGTTGAAAAGCTGAGCGTTCGGGAGATCGGTATCGCCGAGGTCTTATTAATGCCCGACTCGAAATTGATAAATAAGGTGGTAAAGGACTCTGGTTTCAGGGATAAATATTCCGTGAATATCTTAGGCATCCAACGGAAAGGGGAATATATACTGAATGATATAAAAGATATAAAGATGCATGCCGGCGATATCCTTCTAATACAAGGCACATGGGACAGTATCGCTCGCATGAGCCAAAAGCAATCGCAATGGGTGGTATTGGGCCAGCCCTTAGAAGAGGCCTCTAAAGTCACTCTGGATTATAAAGCCCCTGTCGCCGCCTTGATCATGGTCTTAATGATTGCCGCCATGGTATTCGACTTCATCCCGATTCCTCCGGTAGCGGCGGTAATCATAGCGGGAATATTGATGGTATTAACCGGATGTTTCCGTAACGTGGAAGAGGCTTATAAAACGATTAATTGGGAAAGCGTAGTCTTGATCGCCGCCATGTTACCCATGTCGCTAGCCTTAGAGAAGACAGGCGCCTCCAATCTTATCTCGGAGAAATTGGTGAGCGGACTAGGCGATTACGGACCGCTCGTCTTGATGACCGGAATTTATTTCACCACCTCGCTACTGACCATGTTTATCAGCAACACGGCCACGGCGGTACTGGTAGCCCCTATTGCCCTTCAATCCGCCATAGCCATCAACGTTAGCCCTTATCCGTTCCTGCTGGCGGTGACGGTAGGTGCCAGCATGTGCTTCGCCTCCCCCTTCTCTACGCCACCCAACGCACTCGTTATGTCCGCCGGAAAATATACATTTATGGACTATGTAAAGGTGGGGTTGCCTTTACAAATCGTGATGGGAATCGTTATGGTATTTATATTACCTTTATTATTCCCATTCTAAACATTCGCACACGCATTTTAGTTTTATATTTGCAGTTTGTAAAACAGTACAAGAAAATTTATGGATATACCGTTTAAACCGATCAGGTTAGAAGACAAAGAGATCATAACCTCATTTACATTTCCCAGCGATTATCGCAATTGTGATTTCTCATTCGCGAACATGTGCAGTTGGCGTTTCTTATATGACAGTGAATTCGCTATCGTGGATGGCTATTTATTAATCCGTTTCATGATCGAGGACAAGAGCCGTTTCGCCTATATGATGCCTGTCGGGGATGGAGATTTAGCGGGTGCCGTTCGTTTGCTGGAAGAGGATTCCTTAAAATATAGACATCCGCTCTGTATGCTGGGTATCACCCCCGACGCCAAGGAGCAACTGGAAGGCGCACTTCCCGGAAGCTTTTTTTATATCCCAGAACGGGATTATTTCGATTACATTTATTTACGGGAGGATTTAGCGACCTTACGGGGTAAGAAATACCAATCCAAACGTAATCATATCAATAATTTCAAGAAACAATATTCGTACGAGCATGTCCCTATCACGCCGGATATCGTCCCCCAATGCCTAAAACTGGAATGTAAATGGTATAAGGCGAACAATGGAGATAATGACGAGGAAGAGCTTAATGACGAACGTCGCTCCCTTACCTATGCCTTGCATCATTTTGACAGCCTAGGCCTGATCGGTGGCGCTCTCCGGGTGGATAACGAGATTATCGCTTTCTCTTTCGGGGCCCCCATCAACCATAATACATTCGGAGTACACGTGGAAAAAGCGGACGTGAATTTTGACGGAGCATATACGGTGATCAACCAAGAGTTCGCCTCTCACCTTCCGGAACAGTATACTTACGTGAACCGGGAGGAGGATCTCGGCATACCGGGGTTGCGCCAAGCGAAGCTTTCTTATCAGCCTACCATACTATTAGAGAAGAGTGCCGCAATAAAAAAGCAACTTACGCAAACTAAATAAATTATGGACAAGAAACAACAAATCGTAAACTTATGGCGTACCTGCTTCGGGGATTCCGAGGCATTTATCAGCCTTTATTTTGATCGTGTTTACAAGGACGAGAACGCAATGACCATCGAGAAGGACGGTAAAATAGTTTCTGCCTTGCAGATAGTTCCTCATACGATGACTTATTTGGGTACCGAGATCTCGGTAGGCTATATCTCTGGGGCGTGCACGACTCCGGAAGAAAGAGGGCAAGGGCTTATGCGACAACTCTTGCAAGAGACATTCGAGGAAATGGAACGGCGTGAGATCGCTATCTCCGCCTTAATCCCTGCCGATCCTTGGTTATTCGACTATTATAGGGAACAGGGTTATACCGAGGCATTCGATTATTCCGTAGAGACATATATCCGCCCGAATACGCCGGTTCAACTCCCGAAGATAACGGTTATCCAACCGGAGGTACCGACAACCGACGAATTGTTCGCTTATTTCAACCGCAAATTACGTGAACGCCCTTCCTGTATCTTGCACTCGCAGGATGATTTCATCACGATACTTCGTGATCTGCAATTAGATAACGGGGGGATCTACACGGCCTTGGACGAGAACGAGAAGGTGGTTGGCATGGCTTTCGCACTGCCTCTTGAGGCGGGTACAGCGCCGTCCGACAAAAAGCTTTTTATCAAGGAACTTCTTTACGACTCGGAAGAGATCAAGGAATTACTATTGCAAGAGCTTACCCTGCAAAATAACATATCGCAAGCGACGGTCAATACCCCTCCCACCCCTCCGGGTACCTTACCTATGGGTATGGCCCGCATCATCGACACGAAACGCATGATCCACCTCTGGCTATCCAAACAACACGAAAGCCCTGTCTCCAAAAAAGATTTGGAACAAATGGATAACCAAACGCTAACACGACAGTTGATGGGTTATCAAGGTAGGATGGCTTATATGAGTTTGATGCTGGATTAATAGAAATGAAAAACGGATTGCTAAGGATAAAGTTCCCGCAATCCGTTTTTATTCTTAAATCTATTTACTGTTTACGACAAATAAAATTATCATTTAGATGCTATGATCACTTATCTTTAGCAGAATCTCCTTGGTAAAGAAGATCATTGACACCTAAAGTATACCAATCCAAAACATCTTTTCCTCCAGACTTGGCCCAATTCATAAATTGAGGATATGCATCCATAATAGAAATACCTTCTCTAGGATATGAATCAAAAGATGATTTAGGGATCATCAATCCCCACATCATATTATTAAATTCCTCTGTTGAATTATCAATATTCTCATTATACTTATATCGATAATATTCATCACTTGTTAAGGCCGTGGCTGCTTGTTCCGTCCCTAAAAAACCAGCTATATGGACCTCGTTCTTTTTATTCTTATTAGGATCACCCCAAACAATAAAAACGTTTAAGTTGTTAGCATTCACAACTCCGCTCATGCCATTCACATCTACTTCTATCAAGCTTTCACGTGCTTCACAAGTCTTATTATATGTATTTATTATTTGACCTGGCTCGCTATTCATGAACTCATGCGCCTCTTTTCCTTCCAATAAATTAATAACCTTGTCTGTTCCTTGGATCTTCGCAAAAGCATATAAAGATTTCGTTGCACCTACAGCCCTAACACTTGTTGATAAATATACAGTTTTTGCATTAATACCTTCACTGCTAGCCTCTGTCGTATTCATGATGCTGACAATCATAACCAAGTCATTCATATCATAGTCACCAAAATTAGGCCAATTGTCTTCAAATAAATAGACATAAGCTTCTGTCTTATCATATTCAGGTTTATACTCAGGCGTCTCGGATTCGTCTGTAAAAGGCTCATCTTTACTGTAATTGATATCGCCAAAACAATCACCGGATATATTTACAGGGCATTTATTGCCAACCACTCTTAACGCACCATTCTTATTAGCTGAATAATTTACTTCACTTTGCGCATAAGTATATAAATCACTCCAGAAAAAGCCTGTTATCTGAACAGATGTATAATCCAATACACCATTCACCTTAAACAATTTGGCACTATTTCCATCTCCATATTGATTGGCATCCGCATCCTCTACAACTAAGGATACAGGACCTGTTTGAGCAGGATTCAACGCATCTGTCTCAAACAAGGAATGTTCCGCCATCGATATTTTCGTATCATAACCATATATAAAATTCCCGGAAATTACAGAAGAACCCCGATTTAAATATAATCCGGAAGCAGATCCATCAAAAGAGAAAGTACCAACCTTTACCAAACAATGATTATGAAGTTCACCTCCATTCAAATGCATTGAGTTTACAGTAATTTCCGAATTCGTATGATTATAAATTGAACTATGTGGCGAAGGTAGAGTTTCTATTCTATTAATATCTACTTTACCCATATTAACCAATTGAGAATTTCCATCAATTTTCAGAACAGCCTTAGAGCCAATTATCTGACCTCCATGAAAAACTACAATTTGACTGTTTTTTGTCAATGGTGAGGCTGAAGAAGCTAAATCCAAGGTAGCGCCGCTAAAAATATAAAGAGTGTAGTTCTCGTTATCAGGGAAAACGACATTGTTGACCTTTCCGCTCGTAATTTTATAACTCTTATTTTTATCAAGAGTCATACCACTCCGTAGCTCTATTACATCTTTCATCTCAGCTTTTTTATCCAACTTCTCAATTTCCTTCTCCGAAAGCGGGGTGAGCCAACGTGTTATTTCTTGATCACTAATCCCGCTGTCACTACGCAAAAAAGATTTTGTAATAACTGGATCCGTATAATCCAATAATAAATCGCCATCTTTCACCTCTAAGCTTACAACAGTACTATACCCTTGTGCATCCGTTTTCTTAATATAAATATATTCTTGAGTCTTAGGTAAAGCCAAATCAACAATAAATGGATTCCTTGAGTTTGTTTTACCTCCAACATAGAAAACAGAATTAGGATCAGTGATAGGGTCCGAACCAAATACTTCTATCGTATAATAACGTTTCCCCTCATATTCATCCAAGACTTTAACAGTCAATTTATGGCTAGCCTTTGTTGAATAATCAAAATCATTCGGAATACCATTTGTACTCTCGTCCGGTCTCGGCTTTGGATCGGGATCCGGCTTAGGCTCGTACACGTCCGCTGTACATGCGGTCATCAGCACCGCAAACAGGAACAGTGCCATGAACTTTACTTTCGTAAAAATACATCTCTTCATATGCTTAATCATTAAATATTTCCCCTATAACATCATTAAAAAAAGAAGTTGTATATTTTAATCAACTTATTGAGTATTATCAACAGCAAAGGTAGATTTTATTATAATGCGAAGTTCTTAAACGCACAAATATTATCACATCAATTAACTATAATTAATAATACTCCAAAGAAAAAACCTTTGATAAATAGACAATATTTATTTCATACCATGTTAAAAAAGAATAATAAAAGACTATTCACCCTACTCCAACCATTCAATCAGCTTATCAGCCAAAGTTACTGTTCCCGGCAAAGGTGGTTGGTGCCGATGTGGAGAAGGCCCCTAGCGATTTTCTCTTGGCAATAACATACCATCTGGCAATTTGACAAAATGAAAACTAAAGTCTCGGAGAATCGATTTTTTCGGGCAAAGGTACGGCTCGTTTCTAAATACGAGAAGAAAAAGCAGCATTTGTCTCGTTGACAGATGAATACAGAAAAACAGCCTCTCGCTCCAGCGAAATTAATTCATCGTATCTCATATTTTGAGGCAAGAAAAGGGTAAAAGCAGTGTTACGATAGGGTTATAGCACGGTAAGAATGCCCATTCATGAGTACTCATAACCCTATGCGTGACCGCTCATAATGCCTAACGCGAGTATCGGCATTGGGCAATACGACCTATCGCAACAGGTTTCGCCACCTATCGTGTACAAAATTGGCCCCTTTTTCAAGAAAAAGCGTGTTTATTGCCACACCTATCTCATTATCTTGTCACTTTCGCACGAAGGGTATGTCAACATATTCGTATAATATGAAGCAAATAGTCAGAATAAGCTTCTATTTCGCAACAGACCCATCATACAAGCCAGAGGCTCCCAATAGGCCTTAAGCACTCACATAAAACACGGAATTTTCAATCCAACTGATAAATCTTCAGCTTATTGTAAAGCGTCTTCCGGTCGATGCCCAATAACTGGGCCGCACGGGTCTTATTGTTGCCGCACTCTTGGAGGGCCTTACGGATAAGGTCTCGTTCGTGCTCCACGTTCTTTAGCTGGATGTTAGTGTGCGACGGGAGGTTCTCCGTCAGTTCCTCCGGGAGTTCCTTGCGGGTGATGTAGCGGCCGGTCGCCAATAAGGTGGCGTACTTGATGACGTTCTTCATCTGCCGCAGGTTGCCCGGCCAAGAATAGGATTGGAACAATTGCATGGTATCGTTGTCGAAACCGATGATATCTTTCTGGAGCTCGCTATTCGCCAGATCGAGAAAATGATTGGCGAACAAGAGCAAATCCTCTTTTCGCTCTTTCAAGTCCGGGATACGGATCGTGAACTCATTGATACGATGGTACAGGTCCTCACGGAAATCTCCTTTCTCGATCGCCTGCCGCAAGTTCTCGTTCGTAGCGGATATCAGACGTACGTTGATGGCGATCTCCTGATTGCTCCCGATCGGCTTCACCTTGCGCTCCTGCAGGGCACGCAATAGCTGGACCTGCACCTCATACGTCAGGTTCCCGATCTCATCCAAAAATATCGTACCGCCTTGGGCCGCCACGAACGCCCCGGTCTTGTTCTCGATCGCCCCCGTAAAAGAACCTTTCACGTGGCCGAAGAACTCGGAAGCCGCCAATTCCTTGGGAATAGCGCCGCAATCCACGGCGACAAACGGAGCCTTGCTACGATTACTTTGCTCGTGAATCCGACGGGCGATATACTCCTTACCGGTACCACTAGCGCCGGTCACCAATACCGACATATCCGTCGGAGCCACCAAACGCACATGCTCATAAAGCTGGCGGGCCGCTTGGCTCTGCCCCTCGATATAAAGATCCGGGGCCGAAGAAACCGGGACTCTCGCCGGAGCCTTCTCCTCCACGCGCACAAGTTCCTTGATCTTTCCCAGCAACTCATCCGGGTTCAGCGGCTTGGCAATATAATCCGCCGCTCCCAGCTTCATCGCCTGAACCGCCGTTTGTATCTCCGCATAACTGGTCATCATGATAAGGGGTAAGGAAGGATGAGTGCTTTTCAGCCATTTCAATAAGTCGATCCCGTCACTATCCGGCAGGCGTAAATCCGATATAACCAAATCGAACGCTTCCTCCCCCAGCTTCCGTTTAGCATCGGAAACAGAGGACGAGGATCTTACGACAAACCCTTTCTTACCCAGCCATGTGGTAAGCATCAAGGAAAAAGTTATATCATCTTCAACGATTAGAATCGACAACATACCCACTCAGATTATTTATAGTAACCACAAAGGTAAATAAATAAAACGAATCAAGAAAACATCCACGTAGCTTTACGCCATACTCCCTCGAAAGGACCTTGTTTATGATGGGCTAACCACCAGTGGCAAAAACCTAGCTGGAGAATGAAAAGAAGGATTCCTACGGCGAAGCTGGCGGTCGTCCCCAGATCGTCATACAGGGATAAACCGTATCCGAAATAGATGAAAGAGCCTACCATCGATTGCGTGAGGTAATTCGTCAAGCTCATTTTCCCGTAAGGCACAAGCCCGTGAAGCACCTTATGCGGCGCCTTCCACTGCCACAAGAAGATAAAGGAGGATACCAATACGCACATGAACGAGAAATTACGCAAGGAAGACACGATCGTGCTCATCGGGCGAAGCTCTTCGGTACGCTCCAGCAAACCGGGTAGTGAAAGGGACAGATAATAGAGGGGAATGAAACAAACTACCCCGATAACAAAGGTCCTTGTCCAAAACGTCCGGTGCTTCTCCGGATCGACAAACAATCCCTTGCGCCCCAACAACATACCCAGCATAAAGAGAGCCGATGTCTGGAAGAAACGTCCATAGCTCCAAGCCCAGAGAAGGCTATACAGCTGCCCGTCCCACAGATTGGACTTGACCATTTCCCAAAAGCTGGTACCTTCCATATACGGAAAGATCCGCATACAGTGCACCAGCCATTGTTCCTTGGATGCCACATATTCCGGATGCATCAGGGCATACATGAATTTACCCCACTCCATAGGCTGTAGCATCAAGACCACGGCGATCGCCAATACCACCTTATTACTCAACTTGCAAACCGGTATCAACACAATACCCAAGATCGAATAAAGCACCAAGATCTCCCCCGGGAAGAACGATGCGTTGAAGCAACCGATAAAGAATAGGAGCACCAACCGCCAGAAGAAACGAAGCCGGAAGTCCTTCCCTTTCCTCGCTTGGTTATCAAACTGGATGAAAAAACTAAAACCGAACAGCAGGGCGAAAATAGCGTATGCCTTCCCGGAAAAGAGGAAGAACAAGGTATCCCATACCCCTTTATCCAAGGCTTTCATAAAATCGGTAGTAGCCTCCGGAAAATTATACAAGTTAAAATGCTCGATATTATGCAATAGGATAATAGCCATAACGGCAAATCCTCGTAATGCGTCGACCACCTCGATACGAGGTCGGGATTGTAGTGCGTGTTCCATGATATGATTCAGTAGATTTTATTATTTCGTGGCAAAAGTAACGAAACTAAATAGAAAAAGCATCCTCGAAAGGATGCCTTTTTCTTTTGCAGACTTAAATTGAATACTCAGGACTTAATCTTTCGCCATGAATAAATTCATGACTTTCGTTTTTAACGGTTTAAATGTAGAAACGCCCACTTGCGATTTCATTAAATAGATAGCGAATATCGTGCCAAAGCCAGCGAAACGCACGATAATGAATATCTAACTACTTATCCTTTAACAAGTAATAGATAAATTTTGTTTCTATAAAGTGGAATTTTATTTCAGAAGCATGGGGAAAGGCATTCCACGGATGGGTATTTATTCCACACCGGATTCCACAAGATTACCCGATGGCGGACTCCGCATCCTTCACGATAGCAAGTGCTTGCTCGATTACCTCGCCCAGCAGGTGGTACCAGCCGGAATCGGTCAGTTCCTCATCGTTCTTCTCCAAGATCCGCAGGTGTTGTACCAATGAATTGGCCCCCAGCATCGTAAACAGGGGGATCAACTTATGGGATATCCGGGAGGCTTCCTCCCGGTCTTTTCCCTCTAACGCATCCCGAAGTAAGTCGATGCTCTTGCGGGTTTCCTCCGAGAAGGTTTTCAGTATAGAGGCTGAGGCCTCCGGATCCTCTCCGGCAAAAGCGGTCAACGAAGAGAAATTCAACTCGCTCTTTGCCTCCAGATGAAGTGTCAGCAACTCATTCAGCAAGGAGATTAATTGGGCGGCGGTAAACGGCTTGTTCAAGAAGCCCGTGAAACCAGCCTCCAGATAATGCTCGTGCTCCTTGGCGATACTGGCGGATAGGGCGATCACCGGGATCTTATCCGTTCCGGGGATACCGGACGTACGTATCCGCTCCAGTAAATGATAGCCATCCATCATCGGCATCTGTATATCGGTAATAATGGCGTTGAATACGGTGTTCCGCAATAGCTCGAGGACGTTATGCGGATTCGTACAACCTACCACCTGCACGTGACTCTGCTTCAAGAGTTCCTCCGTCAAGGCCAGTTGTAGAGGATCGTCATCAACCAGAAGGCAATAGACATCTTGCCCCCTAAACAAGGGTAAAGCCTCGGCCCCACCGGCATCCGGAGCCTCCGCCGTTACGTCCGGCAAAGATTGGTTATCAGCCAAGGGAAGAGGTAGCAAGATCGTGAAATCACTGCCTTTCCCCGGGGTACTATCCAAAGCAAGCGTACCGTTCATCAAGGACAGAAGCTTACGGGTGATGGAGAGGCCCAGACCGAAACCTTCCGCCTCTTCCGTATCGGCAAGGCGGGTAAACTCCCCGAATACCCGCTCTTGTTCCTCTTTCGGGATGCCCGGACCGGAATCGCTGACGGTAATGGACAGTTGATAATGGACAGCGGACAGTTTCTGTAAGGAGACAAGTAAAACGACTCGCCCCGCTTCCGTGAACTTGATAGCGTTAGATAAGAGGTTTCCTACGACCTGCCGGATACGGATCGGGTCGCCCATATAAACTTGCCCAGTCTCCTCCGGTTTCAGGTTCAAGACAAACCGTAAGCCTTTCGCCTCCGCTATCGGCTGGAAGCTGGTATAGATCTCATCGAACAAGGCCGGGACACGGAAGGGAACGCTATGCACCTCCATCTCGCCGGACTCCAACCGCTGGAAATCCAACAGGTCGTTCACCAAGGAAAGGATATGATCCGAGGAACCTTTCATGTTCTCCAGATAATATTGCTGACGCTCGTCTGGATGGCGGCGTAGCAAAAGCTCGATATATCCGATGATGGAAGAGAGCGGAGCCCGTATATCGTGGCTGATCGTCAACATCAGCTTCTCACGGCTTCGCAATAAGCTCTCGGCGACCTGTTTCGCCTTTTCCAGTTGCATACGGTAATATTTACTTCGTGAGATATCCCGTGAGATAAAGAAGAGGAACAGAAAGGCGATTACCACGGAGACGATCGCGATTCCGGCGATCAAATGGGAGGTCTCCCTTAATAGTACCTGCTTCTTATAGACCCTTTCCAGCGACGCCTCCATCTCCTCCTCCTCGATATTACGGAGCATCTGGTTGATCTCCCGGGTAATCACGCTATTGTTATACCGTAAGTTAGAGGCCCTTTCCAACAACTGATCCATCAGTTGTTGCCGTTGCCAAGCCACACTGTCTTGGATGCTTTTCAGCACGCTGACAATCGTATCGGTCGGATTATAAGCGTTCACCAACGTATCGGTAACGATCTCCCGGGTCGTGTTCACCACGATGCTGGTATCTTCCTTGCCGGGAGAGAACACGTCGGCCAAACGCTTGAAGAATCCTCGCTTCTTACGGGGAACTACCACCGTATCTTGCTTGACCTCTACCCGCTCTTGTACCTGCACCTCATTTACGATCGTATCCCGGACGGCAATTATTTTCTCGATATTCTCCGTATAAAGACGCTCCGTGTTCGCTTCCTGCCAAGTCTCAAGCAAGCGGCGGGTATTCCATCGCTTACGCTCCAGCAGTATGTCGATCGTATCTATTTTCAGGAGTTGCATGGAGTCCGTCACCAAGGTCCTCAACGAATCCATGTTATTATGGGCCTTATTCAACGTACGATTGAAGTGGCGGAACTCGTTCTGGGGCATGCCTACCAACTGCCCCAACGCCTCGCTTTCATAGAGCAGGGAGAGCGTATTGGTGACCAAGTACACCTTCCGGCGTGCCTGATGATCCGGCTCGTCCTCCTCGGCCACTTTCTCTACTATATTATAAATGTAAGCGACTGAGCAGACCGCAATGGTAATCAGCAAAATATAGCCTAATATCACCTTGCTAGTAATATGTCCGCTTTGCTCTTTCATATACGATTGAGATCAGTCTAATTCCTATCATAAGCGATATCCCATTTATCCATCATCTCAAAATCCTGCTTTTTTAAGCCGACTTTCCAAAATGGGATCGGGTCGTCATGGTCTCCCAGATACATACGGTCACGTACCTTGAAGGCACGATTCGTTAAAGCAAACGTGGAATCGGCCACCGGAGTCCGCACACCGGCTATATCAAGCATCGTATGGAATACGCTGTTCGTGCTAACCGGATAAGTCTCGTGTGCCTGCGCTTCCAGATATTTCTGGGGATATGACTCCCGGTAAGCCTTCGAGAACCAGATCACATACGGGATATGCAACTGGTAATAGGTCGGTATCGGAGAAGCATGCAGATAACGGGCTCTGGAATCATCGAAGATATCCTCTCCATGATCGCTTAAGTAAAGCATGGATGCCGGAGCATTTGTCTTCGCCAACATATCCACGATTTCCCCCAGCACGTAATCTGTATAGTGGATGGAATTATCATAAGCGTTCCGTAACTCCTTTTTATACGAGGCACGAATTCCCTCCGCCTTATCCGGCCTATAGAAACGGAACTCCTTCGGATAACGTTCATGGTAATTAAAATGCGAGCCATAAGTATGCAGTACTACGAAAAGATTACCGTCCTCTTTATCCAGTTCCTTCTTTAGATAAGGCAGGATCGCCGCATCGTGCAAGGAGGTTAGCGTAGAACCCGTATTAAATGCGCTCATATCGATAAAGGTATCTGCCTCCCGGTAAAAAGCGCCGATCATCGAGGTCGTTAGTTTCTGGTTGGCGATCACGAGCGTACGGAAACCAGCCTCTTTGAAAGCGGTCACGATACTTTTCTCGTCGTAAAGGACTCCATAATTCTCGGCGCTGGCAGCGGACAGGATAATGGGGACACTTTTATGCGTATTATTCGATTGCGTCACCACATCCGTGAAATGCACCAATCCGTCTAAAGCCTCCATACGGGGAGTCGTCTTGCGCTCGTATCCGTAAAGGCTCCATTCCATAGCACGGGAGGTCTCTCCCACTACCAAGACGTAGATCTCCCGTTTTCCCTCAGCTTGTTCCAGCTTAGTGGCGTCGAACTTAAAGTCGGCGGAAGTAATATGATACTTACGGTTCCTCTCCGCCTTATTTATGGCGAAATATAAATTGTATAGGGCGTTAGCCGGATACACATCGTCCTTCCATGAAAACCGGTGATCTTGCAAAGGAGACAGGAAGCAAAGGATCAAGCCCATGACAAACATGCCTAGGCTGATCTTGGCCCATTTCTTCCGGAAAGGATTTCGCAATTTCTCTTTCTGCCGTATCGAACGATAAGCGAGTATTAGAGTAGGCAATGTATAGAAAAAGAATACGCAACCGATCACCAAAATGATATTCCCCAATAATTCGCTAGCCTCGGAAGCGTTCGAGCTGGTAAGGTTCAAATACATATCAACCGCTATCACGGACTGCCCGAAAAGATACAGAAGCACCAACTGCCCCCCATCTAATATAACCTTCGGCAACAGGCACCAAACCACGATCCCCGGTTTACGGGCCACTAACAAAACACCCATCCAAAAGGCCAAAGGTATCAGCAACGAGGCGATACCGACCGTGACGGGAAGCGGTTCCGTAAAAAAGAACACACAGTTTGGGATGATAAATAACAGGGCAAATAAGAAATATAAATGCTCCTGTGAAGATATCCAGCGTATTAACTTTGTAAAATACTTCATTCAATAAAACTTTGCCAACTCTCAATCATTACTCTTCTCAACTAATACCCAGAACCTAAAATTCCGGTAATTGGCAAAGATAGGCGTTATTAAACACATACAAAGCGTATTATACACAAAAAATGTTATTCACAGTCATTACTTCTCCTTCATCCGTCGCCAATACTCCTTGACAGAGTTTTTCACTTCCCTATGTAACAGCAAGATACCAATTAAGTTCGGGAGAGTCATCAAAGCCACGGTGATACCGGATAATGTCAATACTACCACACAATAAAATTATATTTATCTCCTATATTTTCTGGAGGATAGCGATAAACTCATCATTCGTAATGTCTAGCTCCGGCTCTTTGTAATTGACATAATCCTCAAAATAGTCGCTGGCGATATCGGCTACGATCTCCCCTCCGTCCAAGCCATACGAGGAAACTAGTTTCTCCACCCGGTTACGTATCTGGCGAATCACCTGTAAACGATCCTCATAACGATCTGGCTTCTCCTGATCAGTGACGTGCTCATTCCGGGCGATCAAGTAAACTACCGTATAAAATTTCTCCATGCTCCCGAAAACAGGGACAAACAAGGATTTCTTCTCCTCGGGCAGATCTGCCAAAAACTGTTGTATCTTTGTCATAGCTCTTACTCTTTTACCTAATAAAAAAAACAATATACTTTTTGTTCTAAAACAATATACTTTCGTGTGTAAAAGTATATTGTTTCGACAACAAAAGTATATTGTTCTTCTCGAGTCTGTTAAATGATTGAATTCTTCTTCGTAAAATCCAAAATCTCATCAATATAGCCAAAAGCCAATCCTGTTACCGTATCTGCGCAGCCGTAATAGATAGCGATACGTTTCGTCTCCGGATCATGCAAGGCGGCACAGGGAAAGACTACGTTCGGAACGTCTCCCATGCACTCGTAATCCTTTTGCGGGGATAACAAATAAGGTCCGGAGCGGAATTTCACTTTCCAAGGTTGCTCCAAATCCAAGATAGCGGAACCGAAGCTATACACATACCCGTTGCAAGAACGAAGCACGCCGTGGTAAATCAATAACCAGCCTTCGGAAGTCTCGATAGGGATAGGGCCCGCACCGATCTTCGTACACTGCCAAGCGCTATCCTCGAACGCAGCCGGAGACATCACGTGGCGATGTTTACCCCAGAAACACATATCCGGAGACTCGCTATAGAAAATATCGCCGAACGGAGTATGACCGTTGTCGCTCGGACGGCTCAACATGGCGAAGTTTCCGTTAATCTTACGAGGGAACATCACGCCATTACGGTTGAAAGGCAGATAAGCGTTCTCCAGCTGATGGAAGGTCTCGAAATCGAACGTGTAAGCCACGCCGATCGTCGGGCCATGATAACCGTTACACCAAGTCACATAGTAACGATCCTCGATAAAACATACACGGGGGTCGTAGGCATAAACAAACTCGCCGATCTCCTTGTCGTCGCACTCAAACTCGAGTTTTGTCTCAGAGATACTCCAATGAATGGCATCTGCGCTAAAACCTACGTGCAAACGCATCCGGCGATTCGTATCGTCGCATCGGAACACACCGGCATAACCACCTTTGAAAGGGACAACAGCACTGTTGAACACACTGTTCGATGTCGGGAGGATATCACGAGGAATCACCGGGTTCTTCGAATATCTCCACAATACTTCTTTGCTACCCTCGGGACGATCTTCCCAAGGCATATCTGGCAGCGGAGCGCCTACGATTTTCAAATTATCCATAACTAATCCTATTAAAATATTACTATACTAACTTATTACCTTTATCGTCATACGTGAACGGTACGAAATAGGCTACCAAGAATGAAGGGATCATCGCCAGCAAGGTCACGATAAAGAAATACTTATAACCTAGCCAGTCACTCACAAAACCGCTCATCATTCCCGGAAGCATTACGCCAAGGTTCATGATACCTGAGGCGAACGCATAATGCGCCATCTGATGCTTGCCCGGAGCTACCTGTTGCATCATAAACAGCATCAAGCCCACGAAACCGAATCCATAGCCAAAATACTCGAATACGATGGCGGAAGCGATAATGAGACCATTATCAGGCTGGAAACACGCCAAGAACGTGTATACCAAAAACGGTATGTTGAAGCAACAACAAAGCGTAAACAATACCTTTCGCAATCCCTTAGCCGAGATATAATATCCACCGAGCAAAGAACCCAGCACAAACGCCGCCGCTCCAAACGTACCATAATACAAACCGATCTCTTGCTCCGTTAGTCCTAATCCTTGATCAGCTATCGGAGCTTTCAAGAACAAAGGTACGATCTTTATCACGAAACCCTCGGCAAAACGATACAATATAATGAAACAGATATACCACACGATATACTTCTTCGTGAAGAACTCCTTGAAGACCAGCCATAGCTCAGCCATACTTTCCTTCAACGAATGTTCTCCGGTAGCGGCTTTTCCACCCGAAGGCAACATCTTCATATGATAAAAACCAAGCAGGATCATGATCGTACCGCAAAGCAGCATAACGATCATCCAAGCGTATATCATGGCCTCTTTCTCCAATCCTATCCCGGTAAAATATTGCATCATATAACCCGCCAGATAAACCAGACCACCCGTGGCTACGATCTTCGCTAAATTGTAAAACGCACCTTGCCAACCGATATATTTGGCTTGATTCTCCGGTGAGAGCTCTTTCATATAAACGCCATCCGTTGCCACGTCATGCGTAGCCCCGCTAAGCGCTATAATACCTAATAATGCGATAGATAGAGCAAAGAAACTCGGCAAGTTTAACGCCAAGGCCACTAAACCGAATAAGCAACCGGATAACAACTGGGTCAATACGACAAAGAATTTCTTGGTACGATACATTTCCAAAAACGGGCTCCATAAAGGCTTTAAGGTCCAAGGTAACATGATAACCGAGGTCCATAACGCAATCTGGGCATCCGAGATATCCAATCCCTTAAACATGAGTACGGTAACCATGTTCAGCACTACAAAAGGCAATCCCATAGCAAAATAGACACTAGGGACCCAAGTTACAGGGTTTCGACGTTTAGTAGCATTCGTGTTTTTCTCTTCCATGCTTTATTTAGAATTTAGGTGTACAAATATAATTAATAATCCGGATATATCTTTAATCGATCGGACAAATAGAGGAGATCATCCCGAAGGTAGCGTTATCATTCAAATCCCAGACCATCTTTCCGGCTCCGTTTATCTCGATCAACTGCGGGTAATGTCCTTTCGCAGCCTCTCCGTCATGGCCTTGCCAGTTACAGATATACAAACCACCGTCCCGTTTAGGGAGCAACTGGGCAACAAAGAAAAGCTGGGCTCCCTCGATATCGTTCTCATTCACCTTGCGAACGATATCTCCAGTCTCGAAATTCAGCTCTATGAAGCAATGGGCATCACCGCAAGCGACCAGATAATTACCGTTATCCAACGCAGCCACGCTAAACGGGTTACCGTCTACTTTCACGCTTTTCAGCAATTGACCGGACGGGGATATTTCCCGGATCTCGGAGGTAGCGAACAAGGGCACTAAATAATTGCCCTGCTTATTTTTGTTTACTTGACGGAATTGGGCATGGGGTTGCTCAATATGGGTGTCGAAATCCGTTTTCGACAGGATCTCTCCTTTTGCATTCACCTCCATGATCGTCGCCGGGTATCCACACCACGCTAATAAATAATTACCGTTGGGAAGTACACGGGCCGTCTGCATCTCACAGCCTTCCGGAGCGGAGATATTCCAGACCTCCTCATGATCCCGGGTGATTAGCTTCGCCCCTTTCGAATAGGAAAAAAGGATATTCCGGTCGGGAGTAACAGCTACGGAATTACATTCCCATCCTTTTTCCAAGGGATGCTCCCATTCAATTTCTTTCGTGTTCTTGTTTACGATGGCGATTTTGTCCCAGCCGGAACCGCCTAATAAAAGATAATGCGACGCCTCATGACATGCGGAACATACGAGTAGCAGGCATGCGGATAATATAAAAGTATAGATTTTCATGGTTTAAATTATATAAATAAGCAGGAGCAGGTAAAACCTACCCCTGCGATGGATTATTTCGCTAAGTCGCAGAACAACTCATATCCCTGATCAGGCGTGATACCTTGATGCACGACCGCATGAACCGCTTGGATCATGGCGACAGGAGAAGTACTCTGGAATACGTTACGTCCCATATCCACGCCAGCCGCACCGTCGTTGATCGCATTATAACATAATTCCAACGCCTCCTTCTCCGGTAATTTCTTACCACCGGCAATTACCACGGGAACCGGACAAGCAGCGGCTACCTTCTCGAAGCCCTCACAATAGTAGGTCTTCACGATATTAGCGCCATTCTCCGCACAGATACGGGAAGCCAGACCGAAATAACGAGCGTCTCGAGCCATTTGCTTACCAACGGCGGTAACACCCATTACCGGGATATTGTAACGGCTGGCCTTATCGACCGCCTTATATAAGTTAGCCACAGTCTTAGCCTCATGCGCCTCATCACCGATAGCCAACATAACCGCCATGGCGGAGACGTTCATACGGATAGCGTCCTCTATATCGATCAATACATTATCGTTCAAATCCGTAAGAATAGACGTTCCAGCGTCCGAACGAAGACAAATCGGTTTCGTCGTATTCGCAGGGATCGTAGATTGCAGGATACCACGGGTACACATCAAGCAATCCGCATATTCAATCAAAGGAACGATATTCAAGTCGATACGCTCCAAACCGGAAGTCGGCCCCATGATGAAACCATGGTCAAAAGCAAGCATAACCGCCTTGCCTGTCTTCGGGTTGAAGATACGGGACAGACGGTCTTTCATGCCCCAAGGTAAGTTCTCGGCTCCCTTCACATGGAAACTCTGGTTCTCACAATTGATGCCTAAACCGAAGTCCGCACCTTCTCTTAAATCATCTAAATCTGCCATATTTATTATTCGTTATATTATTATATTTTGTAGAGACGGGGCATGCCCCGTCTCACGCTGTGTATTATTTTATAGCACCTCTGCAAAAGAAGCGAACATACAGCTCCACGAAGTAGCCCCGCTATCAGCGAAACCAATCGAACGCTCACCATAGTTACGGGCACGTCCAAAGTTAGCTTTCATCGGTACCGTAGCCTCCGCTCCATCAAGCGCCGCTTTAGCGCCGGCATTCAAGACCTCCTTGATATCATCCGACGTACAAGCCTGCATAGCCTCCACCGCCGGGATCAAGGCATCCATCATCGTCTTGTCGCCTCGTTTCGCTTGGGTTTGTTGTTGCACATTCGCCAAGCCACCGGCGAACATAGCTTTCACGCCTGCGGCATCCAACTCGGTTCCCTCTGCATGATCGCTCATACCCAAGAAGAAAGCACCGAGCAAGGTACTTGTCGATCCGCTCACTTCCATCATCACGTCCATTCCCATATCACCAAGCATTTGCTTGAACTCCGTTCCGGACTGAGCGCTTTTATTCACGGCAGTCATAGCGGCAACGATAGCGGTACCATGATCACCATCCCCGATTACGGCATCCAATTTAGAGAATTCCTCCTCACGTGCCTTGATCTGTTTCAGCGCATTGTCTAACATGGCCTTGAAGGCCTCGATAGTAAGTTGTTTCATGTATATTATTTATTTACCTAGGGTTGTCCAATAAGGTGCGTCCGCACATTTGTTATTCAAATAATCGATATGATCCTCATCCAAGATCGCCATAATCATCTGGAATCCGGCTTGCTCCTGTACGGTCAAGATCTCTTGGATACGGCTTACCACCACCTGCAAGCCACGAGCCTCTAATTCCTTATAAGCCTTGCGGAAGATGATATTCAATTCCATATGGGTAGTAGCGCCTACGCCGTTAATGATCAACAACATCTTATCACCGGCTTTTGGCTGTAACTGCTGGCAAAGTAGGTCTACCATCTCCACTGCCGTATCATCGGCGGATACCAACGGTTTCTGTCCACCGCCACCTTCGCCATGTTGGCCCATACCGATCTCCATGATACCATCGGGAAGGTTCGTGATCGTACCTCCGTTTTGGGGATGCGTACAAGAACGCATAGCGACAGCCAAGGTAGCCACGTTCTTATTATAGCGTTCACCAATCTCAATCAGCTCGTCTAAAGACTTCCCTTCCTCAGCGGCGGCACCTAATATCTTATACAAAGGAACACAACCAGCCAAGCCACGACGATCGTCTATATTCGCCCCGATACCTGCGCTGATATCATCATGCGTAAGTAATTTCTTCACCTTGATCCCTTTACGTGCAGCCAACTGGCAAGCCATATTAGCACTCATCACGTCGCCGGAATGGTTCAATACGACCAACAAGATCCCGGCCTCACGATCCATCAATTGCAGTGCCTGAAACAAACGTTGGGCACCCGGAGCGGCGAATACGTCACCCACGACGGAGCAATCCAACATGCCCTCTCCTACGAAACCACTCAAGGCAGGCTCATGACCGGAACCACCTAAGGTAACGATCGCAACCTTATCATTGCCTTTCGGGTTAGCACGTACGACGATATTCTCAGCTGCCAACTTTACCTGATTCGGATATGCTAATACATAGCCTTCCAATAACTCTGCCGTAATATTCTCAGGATCATTTATGAATTTTGTCTTGATGTCTGACATGGTATTATCCTCCTTTAGATTTATAAATTTTGATTTACGAATTATTTTAGTTCCATGATCTCGATAGCGATACCTTCTTCCTCGATGAAAGCGATCGTCAAGTGCTCGTCGCAAACAGCTGGGCCGAAGATTACCTTCTTACCTTCCAACTCTTTTTCCAAACAAGGAACCGTATAAGCGATATGGCCATTGGTCTGTACCAACTCCGGTAGGCAGCTGCCTTTCTCGAATTTCAAGAACTCGATCCGGTTCGGACTCTTGCTGTAATCCGTCAACCATACACTCAGGCTTTCGTTATAAACCGCCCCTTCTTTACTTTCCGTAGTGACAATTCCTACGTGATTAAATGTTCTCATGATCTATTCAATTTATAGTTAGACAATTATATTATTAAAATTCGTTCTCTTCCGATAGGATATAAAGCCAGCCCCCAATACTAGGATGATCGACAGATAAAGATAAATAAATATCCCGTTCACGTTGTCATTCTGGCCATAAGAGTGCATGCCACTCAAGAAATAATTCACGCCGAAGAAGGTCATCAACACCGAATAGAAGGCCAAGATAGACGTAAAATTAAACAACCACAGGTTATTGCATTTCGGTATCAAGCGGAGATGCGTCACGATCGCATATATCACCATCGTAATCAACGCCCACGTCTCCTTCGGGTCCCAGCCCCAATAACGTCCCCACGACTCATTCGCCCAGACCGCTCCCAAGAAAGTACCGATCGTCATCAGGGCCAATCCGATCCAAAGTGACATCTCGTTCACGATACTCAATTCTCGTACCCGTTCTTTGAGCATCACGCTGTTCTTCTCCCCGCTTACGCTCATCATCACCAGATTCGTCAAGCCGATCAGACAGCTAATACCGAAGAAACCATAAGCTCCCACGATAACCGCCACATGGAACATCAACCATGGGGATTTCAAGACCGGAACCAGCGGATTGATCTGCGGGTCCATCCAACTCAAGCCGGACACGAACAAGATGATCCCCCCGAATAAAGTAGCCAACGCAAACGTAAGCGTACTCTTGCGTACGAACAACAACCCGGCGAACACCGTAGCCCAAGCCACATAAACCATCGTCTCGTACGAATTGCTCCAAGGGGCGTAACCTGCGATATACCACCGCATTCCCATCCCATACATATGGAAAACGAATACGGCCAAAATGCCCAGACTTAATAACCAAGTCGTATAGGTAACCCATTTTTTCTTCTTGAATAAGGCCACGAAAGCGAAGATCAGCAACAAGCCTCCCAAAATCAAGTACCCTTTCTTACATTGCCGGAATACATCCATTTGATTATATTTAATCTCGGCCTGTATTTTCTCAGGGCGAATGTCTACCGTCTTATTCTTGGCTTGCTGATACGTATGGATCATACCGATCACCTCGTCCGCTTTCTCCCAATCACCACTCTTCAATCCTTCTTGTACCTCCGATAAATACCAGCCCATAATGTGGGTAACGAACATGGAGTCTTTTCCGGAAAACGCCGACAAATCATCGCCCGGCGCATACCATTTGTGATCCGGATCGTCCTCTTTCGGGAAAAGGTTCAACATCTGGTAATTGATCAATTGATGGAAGATATTCACCTGCTCGTCCAGCTTGATCAAGTCTTTATCGAAGCGGGTACGCTCCGCCGGCATTTTATTGTAGGCCTCTTCCAGCTTCTCTTGCAATTTATAGCGTCCGTGGCTATCGAATACCTCTATATAGGCACACTCCTTATCCGTAAGGTCGTAATAATTGGCCAGCTCACTATTAGACAAGGCGATAAACGGCACCCGGACCCACATATCCGGCATAGCCAAGACACTCAACAAGAACTGATCCGAGTTCAAGGAACCGAACTGATCCGATTTATGCAACTTTCGCAGTACCTCGGAAGAGAATGTATTGATCGGCAACATACGTCCGCTTACCGATTGGATCGGCAACGCACCGAACTTAGCGGCATGTTCCGGACTTATCGCATATTTCTGTATAACCTCCTTCATCTCGGGAGCGGCCGCACCTTGCGCCCGCAAGCCCCCTACGGAAAGAAGAACCGCTACTAACAGGGTCGTTTTACGAGCGCCCCCTCTTAAATCTTTCAACTGACGGCTTAATTTCATGAAACGGGAGTTCTTGCCTACCAAGCAAAGTATAAAGCCGATCACTAAAATCACGTAGCCGGTATACGTAATATTCCTTCCGGCCACA
Source organism: Parabacteroides distasonis ATCC 8503 (assembly GCF_000012845.1). Classification (NCBI taxonomy): domain Bacteria; kingdom Pseudomonadati; phylum Bacteroidota; class Bacteroidia; order Bacteroidales; family Tannerellaceae; genus Parabacteroides; species Parabacteroides distasonis. Next base: position 744,428 of record NC_009615.1, on the reverse strand, counting down.
TCTCGGTTCACGGAAAGTACCGTTCCTTGCTCATCCGGATCATAGGAGGCTTGGAAGAAGCGATAGCCTTTCACGTCTAATACATTATTCATATATACCCGGGTATGGCGAGTCTGTCCATCTACATGTACCAGCAACTCACTCTCATAAGCAGAGGGACTGGCAGAGCCGGGATAGCGGGTTAAGGTAAATTTCACGAGTTCTACGCTAAAAGGAAGCGTATGATAGAGAGTCTGGTCCGAGGTACGGATCATGATACGATCGCTAGCCTCTCCCTCACGCAGGTGAAGGATTCCTTCCTCGCCGAAAAGGTGGGAAATAAGTGCACCCAGAAGGATGACAATAAAGGCGGCATGGGTGACCATCAATCCCCATTTACGCCGCTTAAGTAACTGGTGCTTGATAACGATAGCCACGAAATTGGCTACCAATAAGAATTGGAGTAAGAAAAATACAGGAGAATAGTAAATCAGCGCTTTAGCGACGGCAGTACCATGATACTTCTCTATAAAAGTAGCGATAGCCAAGCCAAAGGCGTAGATCAATAGAAGGACGATAGTCGTCACGGAAGAAGAGATAAATCTTTCTAGAGTTTTCATTTGCTCATTTATTAATAACACTGATGCGACAAATGTACGCAGATTAATCATTTTTGAAAGAATCGGCGATTAATTTGCCGCATCCATGTTATCTATCTATAAATAGACCTTGTCTATTAATCCTCAATAATTACCCGGAAGCCTACGTTGAACACACGTTGGTACGGATAATATCCTTTACGGGTATAAGCCGTCGAGAATTTCGGTCGCTCGATATAAGAACCGCCACGAACCACCTTATACTCGGAGACCTCTTTCGATTTCTCGTTGTAAGGATAAGGCAAGTAATCTGAACGAGTCCATTCCGCCACGTTACCGTGCATGCAATACAAACCGAACGGATTCGCTTCATATTGCTTACCACCCACCTGAACCAAATTGCCATCATCCACGCCTTCCTCTTTCGGTAAGTAAGTATAGTATTTGTACCAATAAGAAGTCTTAGGCATCGGTTGCGGGTCGATACCGCTTACGGCAAGCAGGAGCGTGGTTACGTCGGCTAGGTTATCCTTTTTGCCGAAGTCCGCATTCATATCGCCATACCAGAAATCTTGATCGCTACCGGCACGACAAGCCCATTCCCATTGCGCCTCGGTCGGAAGCGTGATGTTCAAGCCTGTTTTCTCACTCAGCTTCTTACAATAATCCATAGCGTCATTGTAACTTACACGGATTACCGGTTGCTCCGGTTTATTAGCGGGATATCCTTGAACCACGTGATCTTTCCATTGCTGATCCACGAAACGGCTGTCGTGATCCGGGAAAATCACGTTGAATTGCTGGTTCGTAACCTCCAACTCACCCATCCAGAAAGCTTTGTCAATCTTCACTTTCGCCGTCGGACGAGTATCGGATTGCCCACGATAGCTGCCCATCACGAATTGTCCGGCCGGAATGCGAACAAATGTCATCTTGATACCCGGAGCCAACTCGATCTCCTTACGGGTTTCCTTCTCGTCAGCCAACATAGCCTTGATCCGGTCCGCATCGAAAGGCCAGCCTTTCACCTTCAACTCTTTTTCCTTGACAGGAGCCAATTTCTCCGGCATCTCCGGTTTGATCTCACCTTTACCCTTCAAGTAAGCGGCATAATCGGAGATCTCTTTCTTCCAATCCACGCCTGCGCCATTCGCATACTTATCCGTCAACTCTTTACGACGCTTGATCTGGTCGAAGCCTTGATACGGGATGATATCCTTCGAAAGCACATTCGCATTGAAATAACCCTTATCCGGAGCGTTGTAATCAATCCAGTTATAAAGGGTTTTCCACTCTTTATCCGTCAGTTGCACGTTAAAGTGCCCTTTCTTCAACATACGAACCAGTTCACTCGTGTTCGGATGATATTCATACGGTTGAAGAACCACCATATCACCCTCGCCACCTTGACGGTGTACATACGGATGCAGATTCAAGTAAGAAGTGCCATAACCTAATTTATCCTTCTTGCCCCCACGCAAGTCGAAAGCCTTACCCTCACCATTATGGCAAGCGATACAGGCACGATCCAAGATCGGTTGGATCTCCAGATCGAACGTGAACGAACGGGTCCCCCCTTCCGGCGGAGTCAACGCATGCGGGGCTTTCTGCGAAGCCATCACACGTTTCGGAATAGGAATCTGGTTCTGGTCCTCATGGCAACCGATACAAGATACCACCTCGCCCGGCTGACCGGTCAACCAGCTACGCATCCACTGGATAGCCACACCGTCTTTGTCTAACGGCTGGATAGAAATCGGCGTATTCGCCGGGATCTTGAAGATAGCGGAGCCATCCTCTTCTACTGGTACCGTACCCAACATACGCTTGATGTCCCAACCGGACTGGATTCCATGCCAGTTATGATCGGAGGTAGTCTTCACGTAAGCATACTCATAAGCGTGCAGACGAAGAGACTTAACCGTACCCCGGGGAATGCCTCTCAAACCCTCTCCCTCGTAAATATCCTGAATAAAGACCGTAGCCTCTTTGTCATTCAATTTCACACGGTCCGGAATAGCCGGAGGAGTCTGTGTCTTACGTACGGCAACCGGACTGATATAGCCCTCACCCTCTACCTTACGCAAACAAGTCACGTTATCGAAGACGTCCACCAAATAGATACCCCATAAATCCTGCGGGTCTAATTTAGCGGCCACCAAGAAATATTTATCATTCAGCGGAGTCGGTTTGATAAACTGCGGCCATACGCCATTCACCAGCTCATCCTTAATCTCCTCCACGATCGGCCGGTTACGATACGGGATCTCCTGTACCATACCGGCGGCGCCTTTACGGGCTTTTGCCGGATCGAACACGATCAAACGGCCGGAACGGGCGATACCATGGTGACCGGAGATAATTCCCACGAAAGCGGAACCGTGGCCCGGCAACGGCTGGATATCAAACGTACTGTTCGGGAACATCGATCCGCTACCATACAGCGCTTTCTGCTCCGTACCATCCGGATTCATGTTCATCACGATACGGGAATAATAGTGCGTCAAGTCCGTGTACTCCCAACGGGTATACATCACACGACCGTTATTCATCACTACCGGGTTCCAGTTCGCGTCTTGATCGAAAGTCAGACGGCGCAAGTTCTTCGTATCCGGCGTATAAAGTACCATATTACCGACAGGGTCATCACCGCTTACACAAGGCACGCCTTGATAACCGATATTCGAGTTGGCGATGATACGTCCGTCCGGTAAGTAGGTTCCATCATAAAACTCCAGATCCGGTTCCTCGTTATGTATTAATTGCTTAAAGCCCGAGCCATCCAATTTCACCTCGAATACGTTCCAACGCTTATCGGGCATCGTCTGGGTAAACATAGCACGATCGCCATCCCAATGCATCCGCAAGTCAGCGATAGAGGAACCGTTTTCCGGTTTATAAATCGACCGTACCTGTACATCCTCCCCACGTAGATTACTCAACTCCACAATATCGGCGTCGAATCCCATACGGCGGGCGGACTCTTGGTTGCTCCAGTTATTACCCTGCGTACCCAAATCCGGAGCCATTGCCTTATGAGCGTTTACACCTAATTTAAAGCGGGCAGCCAAGACTTTATCACCATCCAAGAACGGGTTCGCCAGCAAGATCGTACGTTTATTCGCAATCGCTTTCTCCGCGTTAACCAAAGCGGCCTCATCACCACTATAAATGCCATCGAAACCTTTCTTTACCTGCTGTTCCAGCTCATCCAAAACCGGTTGATACTTAGTGGCATCGAAACCTTTCAGTTTTTTCATATCATTGAAAGCCAGACGAATCGCCTCCATATTCAACCAACTCAAGTCGCTCTGCAAATTACAGATACGTTGAATTTTCTCATAAAGTTTCAAATACTCACGGATCTGAGTATCAATATCTTTTTCTGTCTCGATCTGCTTAACAGCGTTCTTTACATACGCAGCGTCTTTCAGACGAGAAGCCAGATTCAAGACAATATCACGCTCAGCGGAAGCGTCACTAGTAGTCAACCAATTCTCCAACCCATCGATATTAGCGTTTAAGGCTCCTAATTCCTTCGGATAAGCGGCTAGCAAGCGTGCGGCCTCCTCCTTCGGGAAAACATTCATGATACGGAAGAATACACTACCTACCGTTGACTGATCGGCCAAACCCACCTCAGCCTCAAAGCGTACATATTCCTTATTGATATTGTACACCATCACGCCATTGGCATGGCATAATACGCTATGGTCGTATTTCTTACCACCGATCAACAATGGATTCCCGTATAAATCCGTATTCTTGCGGATACTGTTCGAACCGGAAACCCAATAATCCGGGTCTAACTCATCCAACCAAACCGAACTACCGTCCGCCTTGATTAAACGGGCATTCGCCCATGTACCCCAATCCCAATCCGTACCGTCCGGTCCGGCGGCCGTAACAAGTACCAACTGATCCTGACCCGTCAAATCGGCGGACATCGGGACAGCCTTCTGCTTCGCTTTGATCCAAGCGGACATGATCGGCATGTTCGCCTTCACCAAAGAGGCACGAAGCTCAGACTTTTGTTTTACTGAGGCGTCAATCCAGTTATCCACCTTCTTTTGCTTCGGACCTGCCGAAACAAGAAGAGAGGTCGACAACAAGAGTGATACCATTATATAGTATTTATTCATGTATTAAATTTAAATTTAGAAGGTTGTTTATTGAAACCCTAAGGATCACGATCGGCAACCCTTAGAATTACGAAGCATAACCCTAGAGGTTTTTATAAAGCGGCCTTCTGGTTCGTGAAACGTAAGCCAGCGTTGTCGTGATAGCATGCCCACTCATCTACGATAGCGCCTTCCGGACCTGCCATCATAAAGTGGAATGTCTCCAATTTCTTCAGACGTAATACGTCGCCGACCTTCTGAACCACGAAATTCTTGCTCTTGATCGGTCCGTGTCCAGCAGGGATAGCCGGGGCGTTCGGGGTCTCGTCACCTACCTCAGAGAAGTTGTATACCCAACCCTTCTCTACCATCCAAGACTCATGTTTAGCAGGAAAGTCAGTCTTTACGTGAGCGTGTTCCGGAATCATCTGGCCCGGCAACAAATAGATAGCGTGAGCGAAATACTTATACTCCGGATCGTTGATCCAGAAAATACCACCCATACCTACATTTTCGAAATCGCCCAAGCCAAAGTCTGTCACCCACATATCTTTCGCCATCAACTCCGTGAAAGGAACATCGTAGAAAGCAAACATATCTTTCATCGCTTCCATAGCGACATCTTGTTGAAACTTGCCGTCTTTATAAAAATCGGCGTTCGTGTACTTCTTTGAATAAGCCATTGTTTTATTTTTTTGATTGTTAGTATTACATGCGTTCGTGCATTCTTTGCGGCAAGTTCCTTCCGGACAATTGCCCTCCCCGTTAGCGGCGCAACAAGTAGCGTCTGTCGTTGTCTTTCCCGTACATGCGACCATAGATACCAACACCAATCCCATAGCCGCCATTTTCATGTTCAAACCTTTTCTCATTTGTTTTTGTGTATATTTGTTAGTACTATTTGTTTCAACGTATCGCTATTCCCTCGATCTCGATCAATAACTCATCCCGGCAAACGTCGGCCCACATATAAGAGATCGGGATATTTAATCCGTAGGTATTCATCAAACGCTCAGCCTCCTTATAGTCGGATTTATTCTTCAAGTAGACTCGTAACTTAACCAATTTAGCGTCAGCGATCAGTTCCGCTATATTTTCCATCGTGATCCGTAGCTGACGTTCCAGACCTACTCCCGTCAAGCTCTCCTCACCACGGATAGCGGCTGTACCGGAAATATAAATCAATTTACGATCCTGAAAAGTCATGCTCTTGGCACGCTCGAACTTAGGGGTCGTCTTCTTTTGTCGGGCAACTTCCAGTACTTGTTCCGAATACGCATGGGCAGCCACCTGCAACTTATTATCGATCGGCGTAGCGAAAGCATCCGGCGTAGTAAACACGGCGGCATCCACATCGATCAAGATACCTCCCAGATTCGCCCCGATACCCGTAGCGGCAGGATAACCATTCGCCCATTCCGTTTTACTATAAAAATCAGACCGGGCGTTATTAAACGCTTGATAATGCTGATCCGGACCGTCGAAAGCGGTTATACGCTCGATATAATTCCACTGACGGATAATGCTATTCAACGGAAAACCCTCCCGACGAAGCACATCCCCCAATAACCGGAAAGCTTCCACCGACTGAGGCTCTATACCAAAATGGAGTACATCCCCTTGAAAACCGCCGGCAAAAAGGAAACGTCCCGAGGCATTCTCCAACAAGACATAAGGAACACCTTGATAATGACGGAAAGTAATCCGATCCTGCGCATCGGGCACATAGCTATGTACCTCCATCAGCAAAGGAGCGTTCAGCGGCGGTTGGGAGACATAGCTCAAAGCCGGTTCGCAATCCCCATAATACCGACGGATCTTCTCCCGCAGCAAAACCCGGCGTGCCACGTATTCCTCATTTGTACCCGGAGTACCGAAAAAGGCCAACCTCATGATCACCTCGTTTTGAGGCAATTGAGACAATAGATCGTCCACCATAACGGCGAACTCGGCCCGCTTGGTGCTTAATATCGTATAATGTATCTTCTCACAATAATTCATATCCTTTTATTTTACAGGGAGTTTACATATTCCGTTAACGCCTCGATATCTTTCTTGGAAACCTTTTTATCGATGCCATGCTTATGGACCTCGAACACCTCTTCCATGGTAGCCGCACGCCCATCAAACAGATAAGGAGCCGTACGCCAGACCTCGATCAAAGTAGGTGTATCCCACCCTTTCTCAAATTCTATATCCTCGCCGATACGGTGCATCTTCATATCCGTATAATAAGGACCGCTATGACACTCGCCACATTTCAGTTTCTCAAACACCTTTCTTCCCTCTTTCGCCTTATCCGATAATTCCCCATTTACTAAATACGGGCTAGGCACCGGACGCAAGGATTTCATATAAGCGTCCACACATTTCGCCATTTCCTCTTCTGGCTCAAAAAACTGAATGAACTTAAAACCGGCACGTACCGCATATTCTGCGCTCTCACGAACACCCGAGATCATGCTTGGGGGAGTCACATGCGAATACAACATGCTCTTACAATTCTTCGAGTTACCAACTCCATCATTCATCAAGTCCCAGTTCATCCCGTCCGTACGGGCATCCCCCGGATGGCAACCGTTACAACTCTGCCAGCCTTGATAGCAATGATTTGCGTCGTTAAAGTATTTCTCGCCCTTGTTCTCCGGCGTTTCCGTACGCCCCGGATTCATGTCGGTAGCCGTCACCTCCAATGTATTTATATCGACGGTATTCAAGATATCGGCGAAATAAGTAGGGATTATCAACTTATCTCCCGAAAATATAAAATTTCGGGGACCGTTTCCTTGTAAGGTAACTCGCTCACGAAGTCCATACAAGAAATTCAAGTCGTAATCCAGACGGCTCTTATCCTTATAAGACTCAAACTTCGCCAACATCGCCGGATGATCGATCACGCTCACCTCATGCGTTCCGCTATGCGTGATAAAGATATGCTTGTCATCGCAAGCGATACTCCAGATACCGGCAGCGCCACGATCCGGCTCGTCCACCAATACCGCCCCAACGAATTCCTGCTTCGCCACATCGATCACGCTGAAAGCGCTCGTGTTCATCCAACCTTGTTGAAGTTGGGAAGTAGGCACCGTGAATCGTCCCAAGTTATGAGACACGTATATATATTTCCCGTCCGGCGTGATACACATCCCCCGTAAGGCATTGCTACCATTCGCCAATTGGATATCTTTCACTTTCGTAAACCCCTCCATCTCGATTACTGATACGCAAGCGGCCACCACATCCACGTCCGCCCGTTGTGCGGGCAGGAAATTCGTAACAAACATATACTTGCCATCCTTGCTGAATACCGCCGATTTAGGCTCACGCAACACTTTCACGCTCCGGACTACCTTACGCATCACCGGATCTATCTCGACCACCGAATTATCGAACTGATTACATACATATATATGTTTCTTATCCGGCCCGAACATCGGATGACAGGCTCCCGATCCCGTCGGTATAGCCGCTTCCACCCTACCCGATTCCAAGGAAAGCACTTGTAAACGGCCGGTCTTCTCGAAGGTCGTCACATACACCTTATCCCCATCCGGAAGCAACCCGGTCGGGATCTCATCAAACGGAAACGAATGAAGTAAGCTCTTACCGTCCGCTGAAAAAATATCCAGATGTCTCGTTCCTTTCTGTGTCATTAATAGCTCCCCCTTCGCATTCAATACGGCATCCGTAGTAAAGAAAGGTGGGTTGCCGGCTGAAGCGAGAGAAACGCAACAGCCGACAAGACAAGCCACCAATGAGTTTTTTATCAAGTATTTTCGTGTGTTCATGGTATATTTTGTATTCCTTATTTTCTAAATCCTAGTTCGTTCGAGATCACCCCGGCAATCTCCTTGATCACCTTCACCGTATTTTTCACCACCTCTTTCGATAAGCGGTCTTTCGGGCCGGAGATCCAAATCGCTCCACAAGGATATCCCGTATAATTAAAGATCGGGGCGCCTACGCAGATCACGCCGCTCAGCTCCTCCTCATTATCCATGGCATATCCCAGCTTACCAACCTTCTCCAATTCCTCCAGATAGGCCTCACGAGAAGTGATCGTCCGGGAATTATACCGTGTAAACGTCATGTAGGACAGGTAACGATCTCGCACCGTCTTCGGCAAATAAGCCATAATCGCCTTTCCGGGAGCCGAACAATGCAACTCAAACGGCTTTCCCGGCGACAGGACGAAGCGGAACGTATGATGTCCTTGCGCTTGTTCGATAAAAATCCCTTTCTCATCTCCCAAGACACCAAAGCAAGCGGTCTCTTTCACTTGATCACGTAAATCACGCAAATGTGGCAAGACGGTCTCTAAGAGATTGTGTTCATTCAAGGATCTGAAACCAAGGGTCAATAATTTTCGGGAAAGTTTATAGCGTTTCGTGTCTTCACTAAAATTAAGATATTCCAGCCGCACCAATGTATTCAAAATACGGTAAGCCGTAGTCTGAGATATATCGAGCGCCGACTTAATATCTTGCAATGTTTCTCCCGCCGACCGCAAGGAAAGGTACTCAAGAACCGCTATGCCCTTCTCTAAATTAGGCACTTTGTAGCTCTCATCCACTTTTTCCATATTTGGCAGCGTGTTTTCCATATTTGAAATTGCATTTCAGATTTGAACCAAATATAGCAGTGATGAATTTAAACAAGACACGAAATATGTAAAAAGGTGTTAAGTATGTTGCAGAGCATATAAATCCTTAAAGGAAAATGATCAATTCTTTTTGATTTACAATGATTTTATCTCTTATATACATATTATTTACCTACTTTCGCGGAATATCCTTGAAAGCACAAGGATATAAGTGCATTCATAAACGAGCAAGAATACAAACATGACAAGCGAAAGCAAAAAAGAAAAGTTAAATAAAAACGAGCTATTAGCTAATTATCAATATCTCATGGATACGATCTGGACTATCTATTTGGAAGACGGAAGCGTCGATATACTTAAATATTCAATGAATCCGGAATTAGTTAATACAAAACAAGATTATACCAGCCTTGCCAACATTCTAAGAAACGACATCTATTCTCCAGACCGTAGTTTATGGGATGAAACGGTTTCGCTTGAAGTTTTCTTTAGAATGATAGCCGAAGGATGTTTTCATAAAACATTTGACTTACGTTTCTGCAACGATCACTTCGGTTTTGAATGGCACGAAACTTTTATCGATATTCTTGTTAACAACGAAGGTATCCCTGATAGAATCCTTTTATCTAGCCGTAATATCAACGATTTCAGAAAAGCGCAAATTATAGAAACCGCCGTAAGATCAGAATATGATTACGTAATCTATATTGAAGCTTCGAAAAATAGCTATGTCATGTATACCTCCGGCTCGGAGAGCTATAGTCCCCCTCCTATCGCCAGCTATGACTATGATGGAGTAGTCGCCTCATATAACCGGCAATATATGGCACCTGAGCTTCACGAAGAAATGACTGAGAAACTACAGATCGCTCATATAGAACCGATACTACGGAAACATGGAGAATATATCGTATATGGCACCATGATAGAGAATGGCGTAAACCGGGAAAAGAAAATGCGATTCAGCTATTACGACAGGGAAAAGAACATATGGTTAATGACTCGAACTGATATAACGGAAATCAAAGAAGAAAGAAAACAAAAAAAACTGTTGCAGGAAGCTTTACAGAGCGCTAATGCCGCCAACCGTGCCAAAACTGATTTCCTATCCCGGATGAGCCATGACATCCGCACTCCTATCAACGCCATCGTCGGTATGACAGCGATAGCTCGCCTGCACATGGATGACCAGATGCGTATAGCTGATTGCTTAAAGAAAATAACCATTTCCTCCAAACTCTTATTAAATCTGATCAATGAGGTACTGGATATGTCTAAACTGGAAAGTGATAAGATCATGCTGACAGAAGAGGCATTCAAGATCAACGAGCTATTAGAGAGTTTATTCGTCATGGTGCAACCGGCCTTTGAAGCGAAAAAGCAAAAGTTTCAGATACATGTCACCAAGATAAAACACGAATGCCTTATAGGTGACGTGCAACGTATACAGCAAGCATTGTTGAACATGCTTACAAATGCGATCAAATATACTCCGGAAGACGGGCAAATACAACTAACGGTAGAAGAGAAACCTTCTGTCTATAACGGTTACGGCCAGTTTGAAATAACCGTAACGGATAACGGTATAGGAATGAAACCAGAATTTCTGGAAAAAGTATTCGAACCTTTCGAGCGGTCGGATGACAAGGCCATTCGCAATATCCAAGGGACTGGTCTCGGCATGGCTATCAGCCGCCATATCGCCCAGATAATGAACGGAGACATTCTTGTGGAAAGTGAATATGGAAAAGGCTCCAAATTCACCATGAGGTTTCATGTCAAACTGGGAAGTACGAATGAATACGACAATAATATATTGGTAGACCTACCAGTACTGGTAGTAGATGACGATGAGGTATCCTGCGAGATCGCTTATGAAAACCTCCAAGAATTAGGGATGAAACCGGAATGGGTTCTTTCCGGTGAAAAGGCCGTACAAAAAGTAATCGACGGAGACACTTACTTTGCTATTATCATAGATTTAATGATGCCCGGCATGAACGGCATCGAAACCACCATAAAAATAAGGGAATACGTGGAACCAGATACTCCGATCATCATCATATCAGCATACGATTATTCCGGTTACGAATTTGAGGCAGTAAAAGCTGGCGTCAACGGCTTCATAAGCAAGCCTATCATGAAATCCAAGCTATTCCATTTAATGAAAAAATTTGCCTCAGACAAAAAGGAAGACGAGCAAGTCCTTATCACACCGACTCATATCATATCTTTTCCCGGCAAACGGATACTGGTCGTGGAAGACAATGACCTAAACCGCGAGATAGCGTATGAATTGCTGCAAGAAACCCATGCAGAAGTCGAGACAGCTTGCGACGGACAAGAAGCCGTTGATAAAGTCGCCGCTTCACCCGAAGGTTATTACGATTTTATAATCATGGATATACAGATGCCTGTAATGGATGGACTCGAAGCGACAAGGCAAATTCGTCATCTCGACCGTCAAGATATCAAAGATATGCCCATTATAGCCATGTCTGCCAATGCTTTCGCCGAAGATGTACGGCTAAGTCTGGAAGCCGGCATGAACGAACATATCGCAAAACCGATCGAGATAGACAAATTATATGGAATTATGAGGAAATGGTTCCAGTAAAAAAAGCCGGAATCTCTTCCGGCCTTCTCCAAACTCAATGAATCACCTTTTTACTTCTTGCAATCGCAAGTTGAATATGCTACCAACATCCAAACCAATTTTTCTTGTTCCTTCAGATAGTCACTCATCAACGCTACCGTAGCCTCATCGCCCGCCTCCGATGCCAAGGAAAGAAGTTTACGCTCCTCACCAATCAGCAGGCCATAGGTATCGAGAATATGTTTCAATGCCTCGTCACCACAGGATACGCCTGATACCTCTTTTACACGGGCTACTTTCAGGTACTCGCTGAACTTGTTCTCCGGCTCGCCTCCCAACATCAGGATACGTTCCGCCAACTCGTCAACCTTCTCGGCAGCGTTGTTGTACATATCCTCGAATTTACCATGAAGAACGAAGAAACCGTGTCCCTTGATATTCCAGTGGAAACCACGAAGGTTCGTATAAAATACTTGGTAGTCCGCCAATAATTGTTTCAAGCTTGCTACTACGTTACTTACCGCTGATGCGTCTAAATGAAGATAATCTAATGTTTTCATACTGCTATTTTTTTAATTGTTATACTTTCCGTTTTCTTATACTGCAAAGATATGGTAAATATAAACAGCTGTCAAACAGATAATTCCTATATACATATAGATAGAATCTATATTTAAACGATCAACAGGAAGACATGCGATAGAACTTAGGTTTCTATTTACCCAATTTAAACTTATATCCTGCGGTAAGAGCCAAGGTATGGTAATTCGCCTCGATAGATCCTCCCTTATACTCTTTACCTAACGATACATCATAGCCAAAATTGATAAAGCATTGTTTTATTTCCACACCTACAGTGGAACTTATACCCCAATCAAAAGCACGAAGCCCTTCACAGGGATCATGGGTATAAAACTTAGCGGATTCTTCCGAAGCGACAGACCATCCCCCGAACATTCCTTTATCCAATACGCTTACGGCTATATAAGGGCCTACTCCGACATTCAAACGAATATCCTCAGCTAATTTGAACGATAAATTAGCCATAATCGGTAATTGCAAGAAATTTCGTGTCACCTTATTTGAGTAATCATACGCATATCCATACGGATCATAAGTAGGTCCCGGCACAGTCCACCAATAATGCCCATATCCATATCCGGGGAATTGGTCATTACTATATCCCCTTTGCGTATAATACAGACCGGACTTCAGAGAAAGAAATTCCGGCTTCAACTGATATTCCACTCCTACCCCAATCTTCCAACTCGGTTTCCAATCAACCATTGGACCCGCCTTCATCACTGTCATACCCGCTTCCGGAACTACCGACCACTGGGCTTGTACCGATACTACACCCAGCATTAACACCATCGCAAATACTACAACTCTTTTCATATACTTTTTATTTTGATAAAATAATCGAACGATATATATGAATAAGACATGAAACAATAAAAAACCCCTATTGGCACCAACAGAAAAAGGCCGGAATCACTTCCGACCTTCTCCAAACGCAATGAATCACCTTTTTTACTTCTTGCAATCGCAAGTTAAATATGCTACTAACATCCAAACCAACTTCTCTTGTTCTTTCAGATAATCACTCATCAAAGCGACCGTAGCCTCATCTCCCGCCCCGGATGCCAAGGAAAGAAGTTTACGCTCCTCACCGATCAAATGACCATACGTATCAAGAATATTCTTTAACGCCTCGTCACCGCAGGATACGCCTGATACCTCTTTTACACGGGCTACTTTCAAATACTCGCTGAACTTGTTCTCCGGCTCGCCTCCCAACATCAGGATACGTTCCGCCAACTCGTCAACCTTCTCGGCAGCGTTGTTGTACATATCCTCGAATTTACCGTGAAGAACGAAGAAACCGTGTCCCTTGATATTCCAGTGGAAACCACGAAGGTTCGTATAAAATACTTGGTAGTCCGCCAATAATTGTTTCAAGCTTGCTACTACGTTACTTACCGCTGATGCGTCTAAATGGATATAATCTAATGTTTTCATAATTGCTACTTTTTAATTTGTTATACTTTCTGTTTTTCTTATACCGCAAAGATACGGCAAGTATAAGTAGCTGTCAAACAGATAATTTTTATATCAAGATAGAGGAGATTTATTAAACTATTCCATACAATAAGTATGCAAATGACATGAATACATAAATAATTGGATACTAACATTTTAAAAAGACGATTATCATTTTCGAAAAACACGTACGTGTTTTTTTGAAAAGTCGTACATGTTTTTCGGGAAACACGTACGACTTTTTACAGAATCATACGGCAAGGAACTAGAACATACATAAAAATATAAGATAAGTCTCCCTTTTTCAGAGGACCCAAAAGCATTTCCCCCAAAATCCCCTACTCGAATCCTCGCTCTATGGAAAACAGATACTCCGGCGACATTTACTAACATTGAGATTTCTCCATGCTTCTGCGCTTCGTCTATCAAGCTCAGAATAGACGAGCGTGAGGACAAGTCCATTTCCATCGGCAGTACGTCAAATCCGGCATTGTTCATTGTCTGGGCAATAATCGCTGCATTATTCATACTGTTTTTTTCCCTAAAAAGGTTACCTTCGCGGAAACAAGATATCGCTTTGGAAGTACAAGAATTATTGAAACTATATGCCGCTCACCCGCAAGTGACGGCGCTGGACACCCTACTGAAAAACGATACGTCCCGCAATATATTCCTAAAGGGACTGAATGGCTCGGGTCCGGCGATGACGATCGCCTCTCTTTTTACGAAAGGAAGGGGAAGCTATGTGTGTGTGTTGAACGACCAAGAGGAAGCCGGCTATTTCTATCACGACTTGATGCAGCTTACCGCCAGCAATGAGGTATACTTCTTCCCATCCGCTTACCGGAGGGCCATCAAGTACGGGCATGTCGATCCGGCGAACGAGATCCTGCGCACCGAGGTACTCAGCCGGTTGCAAGACCCGGACGCCTCTTTCGTGATCGTCACGTATCCGGACGCCTTGGCGGAACGAGTCGTGGCCCGGGAGGTATTGAAGGAGAATACCTTAAAAATCAGCGTGGGCGAGAAGCTGGATAATATGTTTGTCTCTGACGTGCTGGACGAGTATGGCTTCGAGCAGGTCGATTATGTATATGAGCCGGGGCAGTACGCCCTCCGGGGCAGTATCCTCGACGTTTTCTCTTTCTCCTA
This sequence comes from Parabacteroides distasonis ATCC 8503, assembly GCF_000012845.1. Classification (NCBI taxonomy): domain Bacteria; kingdom Pseudomonadati; phylum Bacteroidota; class Bacteroidia; order Bacteroidales; family Tannerellaceae; genus Parabacteroides; species Parabacteroides distasonis. The sequence goes on along the minus strand of NC_009615.1, from coordinate 729,335 downwards.
CGAGTTCCCCTACCGTATCGACTTTTTCGGCGACGAGGTGGAGACCATCCGTACGTTCGACGTGGAGACGCAACTCAGCAAGGAGAAACTGGACAGCATCTATATCGTCCCGGAGATGAGCAAGAACGCCAAGGATAGTACTTCCTTGCTAGGCTCCCTTCCCCGGAACACCTGCATAGCGGCGAGAGATCTCGCATGGTGCAAGGAGCGCATCGGAAGCGTATGGAACGACGATCCGGTGGTAGCCGACGAGGAATCCTTCGCCGATATCGACCAGATGCGGAAGAAATTAGTCCGGGGCGAGGACTTCCTACGGGAGGTCTTGGATTTCCGTCGCATCCATTTCGGGGCACGGCCGATGGGAACGGCGGACGCTACCATCCATTTCTCTACGCAAACGCAGCCGATCTATCATAAGAATTTCGACCGGGTGAGCGAGTCGTTCCATAAATACCTCGACGAGGGCTATACATTATATATATTGAGCGATCAAGAGAAACAAGCCAACCGTATCCGGATGATTTTCGAGGATAGGGGCGACAATATCCCTTTCACCGCCGTAAACCGCACGATACACGAGGGATTCGCCGACGATACGCTACGCATCTGCTTTTTCACCGACCATCAATTGTTCGACCGCTTCCACAAGTTCAACTTGAAGAGCGATAAGGCACGAAGCGGAAAGATCACCCTTTCGCTCAAGGAGCTGAACCAGTTCTCGCAGGGGGATTATATCGTACATATCGACCATGGCGTAGGACAGTTCGGGGGATTGGTACGCACCGAGGTGAACGGTAAGATGCAAGAGGCCATCAAATTGATTTATCAGAATAACGATATTATATTCGTCAGCATCCATTCCCTGCATAAATTATCGAAATACAAGGGGAAAGAGAGCGGCGAGCCTCCTAAGTTGAGCAAGCTCGGCACAGGCGCTTGGGAAAAGATGAAGGAACGTACCAAGGCGAAGGTGAAGGATATCGCCCGGGACTTGATCCTCCTCTATTCCAAACGCAAGCAAGAGACGGGTTTCGCCTACACGCCGGACAGCTTCATGCAGCATGAGCTGGAAGCCAGCTTCATCTACGAGGACACGCCGGACCAGATGAAGGCGACCGCCGAGGTCAAGGCGGATATGGAAAGTACCCGTCCGATGGACCGGCTGATTTGTGGAGACGTTGGTTTCGGAAAGACCGAGGTAGCTATCCGCGCGGCATTCAAGGCGGTATCGGACAATAAGCAGGTGGCCGTGTTGGTACCCACCACCGTACTGGCTTTCCAGCATTACCAGACGTTTTGTGAGCGCTTGAAGGATTTCCCTTGCAAGATCGATTATATCAGCCGGGCCCGTACGGCCGCGCAAATCAAGGCTACCTTGAAAGAGCTGAAAGAGGGCGAGGTGAATATCTTGATCGGCACCCACCGGATCGTCGGCAAGGATGTACGTTTCAAGGATCTGGGCTTGCTTATCATCGACGAGGAGCAGAAGTTCGGGGTATCCGTCAAGGAGAAGCTTCGGCAGCTGAAGGTGAACGTGGACACCTTGACAATGACGGCCACCCCGATCCCCCGTACCTTACAATTCTCCTTGATGGGGGCCCGGGACCTTTCCAGCATCACCACGCCACCGCCCAACCGTTATCCCGTGCAGACGGAGGTGGAGCGTTTCAATCCCGATATCATCCGGGAAGCGATCAATTTCGAGATGAGCCGGAACGGGCAGGTGTTCTTCATCAACAACCGTATCCAGAACATTTACGAGATGGAAGCCTTGGTACGGCGGGAAGTCCCCGACGCACGGGTAGCCGTGGGGCACGGGCAGATGGAGCCGGAGAAGCTGGAGAAGATCATCCTCGACTTCGTGAACCATGAATACGACGTATTGATCGCTACCAGTATCGTGGAGAGCGGCATCGACGTGCCCAACGCCAATACGATCATCATCAACAACGCCCAGCAATTCGGGCTTAGCGACCTCCATCAGCTACGCGGACGTGTAGGACGAAGCAACCGGAAAGCCTTCTGCTACCTCCTTTCCCCGCCCCTCACCTCGCTGACGCAGGAGGCACGGCGCAGGTTGCAAGCGATCGAGAACTTCTCCGAGCTGGGTAGCGGTATCCATATCGCCATGCAAGACCTCGATATCCGGGGGGCCGGCAATATGTTGGGGGCCGAGCAAAGCGGTTTCATAGCGGATCTGGGTTACGAGACGTACCAGAAGATCTTGGAGGAGGCGGTAGACGAGTTGAAAAGCGAGGAATTCGCCGATCTTTACGCCGATAACACCGAAGGGCACCGGGATACGGGCAGCGAGTACGTCCGGGAGACCTATATCGAGAGCGATCTAGAATTGATGTTCCCTCCCACCTACATCCCCAACGACTCGGAACGTATTTCCCTATACCGGGAGTTGGATAATATGGAGGAGGAACGTGACATCCTCGCCTTTACGGAGCGCCTGAAAGACCGCTTTGGCAAGATACCGAAGGAGGGCAAGGAGTTGATCCGGATCGTGCGCCTCCGTCGCATGGCCAAGAAACTGGGTATGGAGAAGGTGATCCTGAAGAAAGGGCAGATGAGCCTCTTCTTGGTGAATAACCCGGACAGCCCGTATTACCAAAGCGAGGCGTTCGGCAAGCTGCTGGGCTTCATCCAAAAGCATCCCCGTGAATGCAACCTCCGGGAGCAGAACGGCAAGCGAAGTATCGTGATCAAGAACGTCCCTACGGTGGAAGCGGCATGCGGCTACCTGCAAGAGATGGAAAAAATAAACTCAACCAACTTTTGACACATCCTCTTACAAACACGAAAAGATATGGAAAAGAAAACGATTATAGACCTTTTTGAGAGTTCAGTGAAGCGCTTCCCCGGTAATCCTTTTTTATGGGAGAAGACGGGCAAGCGATTCGAGCCAACCACTTACTCCGAGGTTCGAGACCTCGTCTATGAGGAAGGCGCAGGCCTCGTATCGCTGGGCGTGCGGAAAGGGGATAACATGGCTTTGCTGAGCGAGGGCCGCAACGCATGGATCATCGGAGAGCTGGCCATGTTTTACGCCGGGGCCACCAATGTCCCCCTATCCATCAAGCTGGAGGAGGCGAATGACCTCTTATTCCGCCTCGTCCACGCCGACGTGAAATATATCATGGTATCGGGCCTGCAACTCAAGAAAATCCGGGCGATCAAGGATAAGCTCCCCGCCGTACGGAAGATCATCGTACTCGACGAGCAAGCGGAATACCAAGACCGTGAGATGTCGCTGTCCGAGATACGCCGGATGGGGAAGGTCTATCTGGGTATTCATCCGCTAGAGGAGTTCTTGGCGATCGGGCAATCGCTGGGCAACGATGATTACGCCACCATCACCTATACCTCCGGCACGACCGCCGATCCGAAAGGCGTGATCCTCACCCACCGTAACTATACGGCGAACGTGGAGCAAGCGCTCACCTGCGTGGATATAGACGATACGTGGCGTACGTTGGTGATACTCCCGCTGGACCATTGCTTCGCCCACGTGGTAGGATTCTACATCTTCATGTCGAAGGGAGCCTCGGTAGCTACCGTGCAGGTAGGGCGTACCGGTATGGAGACCTTGAAGAATATCCCTATCAATATAAAGGAGTTCAAGCCGTACCTGATACTGAGCGTCCCCGCCTTGGCGAAGAACTTCAAGAAGAATATCGAGCAAGGTATCCGAGCGCGAGGCAAGAACGCCGTCCGCCTTTTCAACCTAGCCCTACGGATCGGTTATATCTATAACGGGGATAGCGACGAGGAGGAAGGAAAAGGCTTCCGCGTCTTCTTGAAACCACTGATCCGTTTGTTCGACAAGCTATTGTTCACGAAAGTCCGTGAGAACTTCGGGGGCGAGCTGAAGTTCTTTATCGGAGGGGGCGCCTTGCTGGATAAGGACTTGCAGAAGTTCTATTACGCCTTGGGAATCCCGATGTACCAAGGATACGGGCTGAGCGAGGCGACACCGATCATCTCGACCAACGGCCCCCGCCGCCACGTCTTCGGCAGTAGCGGCGTATTGGTGCGGCCCCTCGACCTAAAGATCTGCGACATGGACGGCAACGTACTTCCTCCGGGGGAGAAAGGCGAGATCGTCATCCGGGGAGAGAACGTGATGGCCGGCTACTGGAAGAACCCGGCATCGACGGCCGATACCGTAAAGGAGGGTTGGCTGTACACCGGGGATATGGGATATATGCGTGACGGGCTTCTTTATGTGTTGGGGCGTTTCAAGAGCCTGCTGATCGGAAGCGACGGGGAGAAATACAGTCCGGAGGGTATAGAGGAAGCCTTGGTAGAGCATTCCTCTTGCATCGACCAGCTGATCCTGTACAATAACCAGAGTCCGTACACGACCGCCCTGTTGGTCCCTAACAAAGAACGGTTGAGGAAGCATCTGGCCCACCAGAATCTGGACCTCACGAGCGATCAAGGCCGGGAAGAGGCCATCCGTATCATCCAGCGCCAGATCGACCGCTTCCGCAAGGGAGGCGACCTGTCTAGTATGTTCCCGGATCGTTGGTTGCCGACCACCTTCGCCATCCTCCCCGAGCCTTTCACCGAGCAAAACGGCATGGTAAATAGCACCATGAAGATCGTCCGGGGCAAGGTAGAGAAAGCCTACGCCGCCCGTATCGCCCAGCTCTATACCCCCGAGGGGAAGAACCCGCAGAACAAGTGGAACAAGGAGGCGTTGTAGAGACGCGGCGTGCTGCGTCTCATCCCCCGCGATGGGCCTTGCTACCCCGGCAAGGCCTTTGTTGTTTCAAGAGAGCCGCAGAACGAGAACAACACAAAGATATTTATGTAAAAAACAAAGTTTATTTTTGCTTTTATGTAATTTTCTACTGACCTTTGACAGTGATTAATAATTGCCTATTCCATAAATAGTAGCCCCCCAGCTCCTCGGAGTTTCTTCTCACAGCTAATATGGTTTAATAATTTCTTTCTTGAGAAATGAATCTCTAAATCTAATTTTATATGAAAACTAAATTTTTAGCACAATTACTGTTATCAACATGTTTGATATCCTCCTGCACGAGCGAAGATATAGAATTTTCAGATGTAGACGAACAGGGATCGATAGAAACCACCACGTTGGATATCGATGAAGCCAAAAGTTTATTGCAAGAGTTCGTGGCCGATGCTTTCACGAAGTCTAACACGTCTTTCACGATCAAAGAGCATAAATTAAAGACTCTGTATATTGATAACACAGAGACCTTGCCCGTTACAGTCAGAGATACGATACCCGTTTATGAGTTCACTACCGAGACGGATGGACAAGAGGGCTACTCCGTGGTAGTCGGAGATAAAAGAGTAGAGAAAGTGCTCATTTCAGTACCTTCCGGTCTTTTATCGGACACATCGTTCATCGAACCTTTGCGATTGTATTATAGAGATATCCCGATGCTCATTCAGCAAGATCTGAATCAATATTACGCAGAGACACAAGAAAAGGCCATTCAAACAAAGATGAGTGTGGAAGCTTGCTATAAAGACCTACCTACACTTTGGAGTCAAGGATATCCCTATAATGAAAAATGTCCAATAAAGTGTTATGACCATGCGCTTGCTGGATGTAATGCCATTGCTATCGCCCAGATCCTCGCTTATCACAGAGTCCCAACAAACCTTAATTGGAATGCTATCTTAGCTAGCTCTACGGTAACATCTTCTTCTAGCGCAACTGTCATAGATCAAGTGAGCACACTTATAGCAAACATAGGAAGTAAAATCAGCACAGAGTATGAATGTCTCGAAAGTGGAGCATCTCCAAGCAATATACCATCCTGTCTAATTTCTTATGGGCTTAAAGCAGATGGTATCGTAACACTTTCCGTTGAAGAATGTAAAATGAACCTTCAAAATGGAAGACCGGCGATTCTTTTCGGATATACGGCATCAAATGCAGGCCACACATGGGTTTGCGATGGATGGAAAAAACATATATATGATGACGGAAATTGCTATGATTACTTAAAAATGAATTGGGGTTGGGGAGGCGATTCGAACGGATTCTTCTTAATAGAATACCCAATGTCTTTCAATGCCGGAGGATATTTATTTAACAAAAATCTAAAGATGATTTGCAATATACATAAACTATAAACATATAAGATACTCATGAGAAAAACAATCATACTCGCTTCAATCTTCTCCTTCATCCTCATAGCCTGCACCAAGGATGACAACACATGGAAATATGGCGACAAACAGGAGTTGGCAGGCTCGGAATGGCTCAAAGTAGAAATGTATCCCGTGACTTATGTCTCCAACGAGGGATTCTCTCCCATCCGGAACCCCAAAGAGCAAACGCTGCGTTTCGAGGACGACGGCTTCACGATGACGACTAAAGGCAGTGTGCATGATGACGAATCGCAAATCATGCGGGATACTATCATCCTCACGCACGGACGCTACGAGTACGAGCACCCTACCCTGCGATTGACACCCGACTCCGGCAGCCCCTCCGTGGAGGCATGGATCTCCCCTCTGAACAGGATTTGCTTCCATGATAACGGAGACCTCCGAGAGTTCAAACGGAAATAACGATCCGCCGAGGCCCGGCCATCACGGTTGGGCCTCGCATTTTCTAAAGATTCGACCTCGCACTTGCCGCGGAATGCCGCATTTCCCCAAGATTCGACCGCACACCCGATGTACCCCCCGTATTTTTCCAAGATTCGACCGCGCACCCGCCGCGAGGTCTCGCATTTCCCCAAGATTCCGTTTCGCGCCCGATGTAAGCCCCGTATTTTCCCAAGATTCAACTTTTCACCTGCCGCGAGGTCGAATCCGCGAAAAATACGGTAGTTTCCAGAGCTATATCCACCGATTTGTCTTACCTTTAGCCAGTATTAAACCTGATCATGGATCTAAATCAACAAGAAAATGGAAAAGATTACAAAAGTAAAAGACATTAACATCACGAAATTGAACAACGCCGAGTACCGAACCTTCATGGCCCGCTACGGGAACCTGCTCGCGGGTGGCGGAAGCGACTCGGAATCGCCCGACGAGATCAGCTTCGATCCGAACGACCCGCTGGGCATCCCCCAAGAAGTTCGTACAGCCTTCGCCGCCGATTTCGCCCTATTGACCGACGCCGTGAACCAATCCTCGGCCAGCGAGGAGACCGCGCAGATGTCCACCCTCGACAAGGAGAGGGATGATCTCTTGATCTTCATTACTTCCACCATTACCCAAATGACGAAAAGCCCGCTGGCGGCGCAACGCACGGCGGCCGAGAAGCTATACCTTCCCGTGAAGCCCTACATCGGAGCCGCGCGCCTCGCCAACTTGCAGGAGACGGCCGCCATCGAGGGCTTGCTGGTAGACCTCGACAAGGACGGCATGCCCGAGGCGCTGGCGGCGCTCACCCTCACCGAGGTAGTGGCCTCGCTGAAGGAGAAGAACCAGCAATACGCAGCCTTGACCGAGCAGCGCACCAACGCGCAAGCCGACAACCCCATCGAGAGCGCCAAGAAGATCCGCCTCCGCATGGACGAGGAATACGACGAGATGACCACCTACGCCTTCGCCCAGAGCGTGGTGAAGCCAACGGCTACGACCGCCACCTTCATCAACCGCCTCAACACCCTCATCGACGAGACCAACGCCCTCTACAACCAACGCATCGCACAAGCGAGGGCCGCCGCCGCCAAGAAGCAAGCGGATAGCGAATCGCCGTCAGAGATATAAAGCCGTGAGGCCCTCATGTTTTTTAGATTTAAGAATGATGGGGCTCCCCTCCCTCCAAGGAGGGGATGCCCCATTGATTAATGATTATTAATAGCCTCTCCCCCCTCCCTCCCACGAAAAAAACATACCTTTGCCAACTGTATTATCCGTGAAGGAATAACGAGACATTTACATGATAAGATCTATTCGCTATATCACTTTGCTAGTCCTGTTACAATTCGTGACCGGCATTTCCGTCCTATACGCCCAGAGCATAACTTCCGCGTCCGGAATCGTGAGAGACTCCGTAAGCGGGGAACCCCTATCCTACGTATCCGTCATGTTCGAGAACTCGACGATCGGGGCGATGACCGACGATGACGGGGCTTTCAGCCTCCAGAATGACAAAGGGCTTACCCGGCTGGTCGTATCCTCGCTTGGATATGACAATAAGGTCGTAAACCTAAAGGCCGGGCAAAAGAACGACAATCTGGATATATTATTAAGCCCCACCTCCTTCCAGATCGCGGAGGTAGAGGTGAGGCCTACCAAGGAGAGATACTCCCGCAAGGACAACCCCGCCGTGGAACTGATCAAGAAAGTCATAGAGCATAAGAACGACAACCGCATCGAGGCGAAGGACGAGTACCAAAGCGAGGTGTACGAGAAGCTCAGCATGTCGCTGGACGACTTCAACCCCAATCTCGAGAAGAATAAGTTCCTGAAGAAATTCAAGTTCATCAAGAACTATCTGGATACCTCGGAGTTCAACGGGAAACCGATCCTGACGATCTCCGTCCGTGAGACGATCTCCGACCAATACTACCGCAAACATCCCAAGGCGGAGAAGACGATCACCAAGGCCAAGCGCCAGCAGGGTATCGACAAGACATTGGACGATGGAGGCGCCATCACCGCCAACCTTGAGGAGATATTCAAGGGCGTCAATATCTTCGACAACAATATCAATATCTTGTTGAACCGTTTCGTGAGCCCGTTATCTTCCACGCTGGCCGTCTCCTATTACAAATATTATATCATGGATACGGTGGACGTAGCCGGAGATAAATGTGTGGATCTCGCCTTCGTGCCCGTAAACAGCCAGAGCTACGGCTTCACGGGCCGCTTGTACATCACGCTGGACGGTAATTACGCCGTCAAGAAATTCCTCTTGAACACCCCGGCGAACATCAACCTCAACTGGGTGGACAAGCTTCGGATCGAGCAAGAGTTCAAGCGGATGCCGGATAGCACTTGGGTGCTCGCCAACGAGAATACCTACGTTAATTTCTATATCGTAAAAGGGGCGCAACAGCTCTATGCCCACCAGCTAAGGAATTTCGATAAGTATCAGTTCGACGTGCAGAACGCCGACTCGATCTTCGGTCTTCTCGGCCCGATCCATGAGTTGCCCGAAGCCACCGCCCAGACCGACACCTTCTGGATACACAACCGCCATGTCCCCTTGAAAGAGAAAGAGAGCGCCTTGGACGACTTGCTGGCGCAACTTCGCAAGGTACCGGCTTTCAACGTGATCATCAAGACCGCCGAGATATTGATCACCGGTTATATCCCGACCACGGCGGACAAGGATAAGAGCAAGTTCGATTTCGGACCGATGAATACCACGTTCAGCGCCAACCATCTGGAGGGCTTCCGCATGCGTGTGGGAGGTATGACGACGGCAAACCTCAACCCGCACTGGTTCGGTAGCGGTTATCTGGCCTATGGCGTAAACGACCGTAAGCTAAAGTATAACGCCAAGCTGACGTATAGCGTGAACAAGAAGAAATATCACGAGGGAGAAAGCCCGGTGAACAACATCTCCGCGATCCAAGAGTACGACGTATATACGCCCGGTCAGGACTTCCTCTTCACCAGCAAGGATAATATGTTCGTGGCATGGAAGGTGGGCGAGCCCGTCACCATGATGCAATACATCCGCAAGACCATGCTCCAGTACCAGAAGGAATGGCTGAATGGCCTGACCCTTACCACTTGGGCGCGGAACGAGAACAACGAGGCGGCCGGAACGCTCCGCTACGACCGTTACAACGCCGACGGGACATTGACGAACCTAAAGAGTTTCACCAACACGGAGCTAGGGGCCCAGCTTCGTTTTGCCCCGGGCGAGCGTGCCTATAACGGACGAGAGGGTAAGAACTCGCTTTTCAACCTCTCGAAAGACGCTCCCGTATTCAAGCTATCCCATCAAATGGGATTGAAGAACGTGTTGGGGGGCGACTTCAACTACAACCATACGGAGATCAGCGCCGAGAAACGGATCTGGCTCTCTTCCTTCGGACATATCGACGCCTTGGTGACGGCGGGCAAGGTATGGGACAAGGTTCCTTTCCCCTTGCTCATCATGCCGAATACCAACCAGTCCATCACGATCCAGCCGCAAGCCTTCAACATGATGCGTGCGCTGGAGTTCGTAAGCGACCAGTATGTTTCGTTCTACTTCACGTATTATATGAAGGGATGGATCTTAAACCGTATTCCCGGCGTGAAGTGGCTACGTTTGCGTGAGGTGATATCGTTCAGCGGTTTCTACGGAGGACTGACCGATAAGAACAACCCTGCCTTGGACCCGACGGGACTATACCGTTTCCCCGAGGGAACCTCGCCGATGGGCCGTACGCCTTACCTGGAGGCCAGCGTAGGTCTGGAGAACATCTTCAAGATATTACGGATCGATTATTACCGCCGGTTGACGTATCTGGACCAACCGAATATCAAGAAGGGGGGCGTGCGTATAGCGCTGCGGTTCTCCTTCTAAGAGAAGGGACGTAGAGAATTGACAGTTGACAGTTAATTTAAGAGAGATAAGAAAAAATGGGGGAGTTGGGACGTAGACCGAACGCATGGGCATTGACGCCGCTGGTGGTATTCTTATTGACTTATTTGGTGGTATCTATCGTGGCGGGAGATTTCTATAAGATGCCGATAACGGTAGCCTTCGTCATCTCCTCGATCGTAGCGATAGCGATCTCCAAGGGAGGCAAATTAAGCAACCGTATCGAGCAGTTCTGCCGGGGGGCGGCCAACAGTAATATCATGCTGATGGTATTGATCTTCATCCTCGCCGGGGCCTTCGCGCAGACCGCCAAGGCGATGGGTGCCGTAGACGCTACCGTGAATCTGGCGATGTCCATCCTGCCCGGTAACCTGTTGGCGGCCGGAATCTTCCTAGCCGCTTGCTTCATATCCATCTCGGTAGGTACGTCGGTGGGCACGATCGTGGCCTTGGCCCCGGTAGCCGTCGGTATAGCGGACAAGACGGGGATGCCGGACGCCCTTATGCTGGGTGTCGTGGTGAGCGGCGCCATGTTCGGCGATAACCTGTCGTTCATATCCGATACGACTATCGTAGCTACCCGCACGCAGGGTTGCCAGATGTCCGATAAGTTCAAGGTGAATATCCGTATCGCCCTCCCGATAGCGATCCTGACCGGATTGATATACGTGCTGGTGGGAAGCGGCGTGGAGAACGCTTACGCCCCCGCCCCGATCGAATGGGTCAAGGTGATCCCTTATCTGGTGGTATTGGTAACCGCCGTTTGCGGGATCAATGTCATGCTGGTGCTATTTATCGGGATCGTCCTGTCCGGTATCGTAGGTCTGTGGACCGGTAGCTTTGATATCTGGGGCTGGAACGCCTCCATGGGACTAGGTATCACGAATATGGGCGAGCTGATTATCGTGACGCTTCTGGCAGGAGGCATGTTGGAGATGATCCGTTATAACGGGGGTATCGACTGGATCATCCGCAAGCTTACCTCCCGCATCCATTCCTCCAAGGGGGCCGAGATGAGCATAGCGGCCTTGGTGAGCTTCGCCAACCTCTGCACGGCCAACAATACGATCGCCCTCATCATGGCCGGCCCGATCGCCAAAGATATAGCGGACCGGTTCAAGATAGATCCCCGCCGCAGCGCCAGCCTATTGGATATCTTCTCTTGCTTCGTACAGGGAATCATCCCCTACGGCGCCCAGATGTTGATGGCCGCCGGACTCGGGCATGTCTCCCCTATCGAGATCATGCAATATCTTTACTACCCGTATCTATTGGGAGCAGGCGCCTTATTGGCGATCTTATTCAATTACCCGAGGAAATATACATACGTATAGGCTGCCCGTCCTTACGAAAAAACACAATAGTATTCAAAGCAAAAAGACTATTGTGTCCGGGATTGAATACTATTGTGTTCGCTGATGAATACTACTGTGTTCAGGTGGGAACACGGTAGTGTTTGGGAGCGATGGGAATACCGCTGTCGGATTAGCCGAACAAATCCAGCGTAAGCTGTTTCTTTGCGGCTTCCAGTTTACGAAGATGCCGCTTGCCTTGAGGGGTGACGATCTCCATCTTATCGAAACGGGTACGTATCACCGTAGTCACGGTATAGCTCACGTTGACCACCTCTCCTAGCTCCGACAGACGGCGGGCGATCTCCAAGACGCAATCGATGCACATACCGCTCGTGAACGAGATCTTGTCCTCGAACATCTGTTTCTTGAAATCCTCATCTTGCATATAGAAATCGATCGTCTCGCCTCCCTTGTTGTAGATACCTTTCCACCGATACTTACTATCTTTCAGTACCGGCGAGATGATCTCTATCGTGGCCTTATTATCCTTGACCGTAGGCAGATCGTCGCTACGCAAGATAAAATAATCGAACTGGTCCCGTTTCACCTCCAGCGAACCGGAACGGTTGCGATCCTTCTCGTTCAACTCACGTACCGAGATTTTCGTCACCTTCGGATACCCTTTCAAAGCCTCGTAGAAATTAGACTTACACTTACAGAAACGGGGCGAGGCGTTCAACAGGTCGATCAAGCGGTGTGAAGGCGTAGCCCCCGGAGTCTTCAGCCGTAGTTCACGGCGTAACTTGAACAGCTCACGCTGCATCTCCTCCTCGTCCGCCGGCGTACGATCCATCAGCGGCTGTCCACCCACCGACAAGGAAGGACGGGTCAATATCTGCATCACCAAGTTCAACACGATAGAGATAGAGCGGCTACTCTCCCCAGCCACGCCCAGCTTCTCACGGAAACCACCCTCCTTATCGTAAGGCTCGTTGTAAACCGTCAGCTTCACGTCCAGCATATCCGCCAAGGAACGTATCAGCGTAAGAATCTCCTTCTCACACCGGTGCTTGGTCATGGCATCCATATAATTGGATTTATTATTAAAGGAATAACGTATCTCCAGCTTATTCGCAAATTTTAAATAGAGTCACTCATTTGTTTCTAGTTTTTCGGTTCTTCTTTCGGTTTACGATCAAAAAACGGGTTCTTCGACGAGGCGCTGACCGGTATCGCCATCACGCATTTACAGTCTCCCAACAGCCCCAGTCGTTGGGCCGCCAAGCCGGCGCTGAACATGACACGAGTATCCACACGCAGGTCCGCCGCCGTAGCGCAAGCCGAGCCGATAGCGATACCCAGATCGACGGAATTAATAGCGCACGGAACCAAGTCCGGCTTCTCCACGCAGGTATCGAAACCGCAATGGGCGCAGTTCAAGCCTTGTACTTTCTGGGAGGTACCGATAATCACCACGGCGTCGGCACTCTTTATATTCTCGGCGTCACGGAGCAGGAACTTGAATCCGGTCTCGGCCGCTATCCGGATCATCTCATCGGACAAGCGCAAGATATCCCCATCCGTCACCATCGCTATCTCTATGATATCAATACCCTTGCCTTTAGGAGCCGTGCGAGCGGCTGTCATCATACGGCGTGCGGCCTGTAACACAAGCTCATGCCTGATTTCTCTTTCGTTCTGTATCATATCCTTCTAAATTCAGTGAAACAAAATTAAGCAAAATATACGAAACCAAGGCAAACATATGAGGATAGAATTCATAATTCAAGATTAGTCATTCGGTCCGTGGCCTTAAAGGGATAAGCCGGGTATTCATAAATACTGAAACGAGGCTCGGTCTCTCCCTCGCAATAATTCCAGATCGTACGGTACTCATTGACATCCTCGCCTATCTCCTTCAATTGCCTAAGGTAAGCGGCCACGGATTTATTCTCCACGATATAGACCTCACCCATTTGATCGATAATCGGGCTATGCCGACGGCTCCCGTCGTGATCGAACTTAAGAATCCGCTTTCCCTCGGAAGTCAGTCCAATGGTATGGAAAGTCATGCTCTTACCAATAGCGGGCAAGTTCAACACGTTACGATCCGTCCCGGCGAACAGCAACCCGTTCTCCTTCAGGAAACGAACCAAGCACTTGCCTAAAGGACGCTGGTTACGGATCATATCATACAACTCCGCCTGTTTCTCCTCCGGCACCTGCCCGAAGATCTTCTCCTCACGAGCCTCTTGCAACGAGCGGCTATTCGGGGTATAAACCGCATAATTCTCCCGGAATCCCTTCACGGAGAACGTATAATAGCAAACCACCCCAAGGGCGTTTAAGGTCTGCCGTAATTTCGCCGTATGCCCCCTACGGGAAGCCGAGACCGTATAAACCAACTGATTCGTGATCGTCCAGCCCGCCGCCAAGATCGCCTCGATAGCGTGCCTCGCCTCCGGTGTCACCTCCAGTGGAGACTGGAAATGCGTTTGTATATAGAACTGGCTCACGCCGATAGCGGAAGCCTTCTCCTTGAACTCCCTCAATATACCGACCAACTCGTCGGTCACACGCAGCGGAAGATAAGCCAGCAACCGGGAACCTAGCCGTACCCGTTGTAACTCGGCGTACTTCTCGCCCTCCGGACGGCTCTCGTTCGCCTTCCGTTTCCGCACCGCCATCTTATATACCGCCTCCAATATTTTACGCAAGGTAGCGTTCTGGCTCATCAAGGCATCCCCGCCCGTTATCAAGATATCCCTCAGTTGGGCGTCTTCCTCGAAATAACGCATCAGACGACGTAACTTCCGGTCCCAACTCTCCTTAGGCTTCAGGGCCTCGAAATCGAAATTCAACCGCTCGCTCTGGAAATCATACATGCGCTGGCAAGAAGCGCACAATCCACCGCAGGCACGCCCCATCGAATCGGGGATCAAGATCGCCACCTCCGGATACCTCCGGTGTATATTATGTCCCTCCGGCAATAGCCAACCCGCCGCGTTCGGCTCATCGGCAACGACCATGTCTTCCTTTTCCCACGCCTTAATGCTTCCATACGTATCTACCAGCTCGTTCGAGTACATGATGTACGATCGCACCGTAGCGTCGTCATACCCCTCATGTTCTATATTTAATAGGGAAAGATAATAAGGAGTCACAAAAAAGGGCATCCCCTTCTTTTTGGCACGGGCCAATAAGCTCATCGTCTCGTCCGACAGGGAATATCCCAAAAAGAAGTTCAATTCCGTAGGACTCTTGATCGCCATCGACAAATGGAAACGAGCGGTATTCCACCATTCACGTACCCGAGCCTCTTTCTCCTCATAGGAGATGCCCTCGGCGAACTGGAAACGTGACGAAGGGCTATGGCGTCTTTCTATCTTCTTGATCAAGCAAGCGATGATACGCTCCTTGTTCCTCTCACGGATAGCGATCACCTCCGGGTCAAGCCCGGTCGGCCAGCGGCTCATCTGCCTTTTCACCAATGCCCGGTCCGGCAGGATCTCAACCGGATGTTCCAATAAATCAAACTGATGGTATAGGTCGATAAATAAATCAGGAGAGACCTCATTTTCCAAATGGCCGGTCAGGAACTGCCAAAGATAAGTGACCGTCCGCACCGGAAGACGCTCGCCCGTAGACAGCTCGTCCACGAAAGTATCATCATGCTCAATCAAAAGAAGGATACGCCTCGCCACCGCCATTCCTACGTTTTCTTGGGTACTTTCCTTTTCCGTGAGCCAGGATAAAATAAGAGAACGCAAAGCATCCTTAAAATACTTTGCGTTCTCACTTTCTTCCGCTAAGGTCACCAACCAAGGGAAGCTCTGGTTATATACTTTTTTCAGTTTAGAAATGTCGGATACAAGATGTTCTTTTTTTATCATAAGCATGTCATTTTTGTAGATTAGAATACATTTGTAAAGCGTCCTCTTGACGATTTTCTACAAAAATAACAAAAAATACGGCAAAATGCCGTTTATACAAATCTAAAACATCTTAATAAATCCTTACCATACGATTGACGGACAATACTGCGATATCGTATTTTTCAATACCTTTAGATTGATCGGCTTCGTGATAAAACCGGAAGCCCCGGCTTCTTTAGCGGCTTCCATATCAGAGTCGAATACATAAGCCGACTGCATGATTACGGGGATATCTTTCGATAGCTTACGGATTTCCTTCAAGGACTCGATACCCGTCATCTCAGGCATCTTTATATCCATCAAGATCAAGTCCACCTCGTTTTCCTTAAAGAGAGCCAAAGCTTCCAAACCAGTTTTAGCACGGATCAAATTACAATATTTATGTAAAATGGTCTTCAGAAGTAAATAATTACTTTCCTCATCCTCCGCGATTAGCAACGTGGGCTTTCCTCCACCCAAATCATTTTTCACATCCATATATATAACGTTTTATTCTTTTAATCAAAATCAAATAAACTCTGATGAAGCAAAGATAAAACAAATATTAGAAAGTAGACATAAAATTCAAGGAGATATGAGTATTCGGGGAAGTTCTTTTTCCACCCATGCTAGAAAGTTACGTCTATACCTCCCATAAATATCGCCTTCGGCATCGGGAATCCTTCGTTGATAGAATAACGGGTAGCCGTTAAATTCTCTCCTTTGACAAATAGATTCAAGCCTTTATCACGTGTACCGAAACGGTAGGCTGCCTTCGCGTTCAAAACCGTGTAATCCTCTTTCACCTTGTCCGCCGTATTGATATAAAGGTCGAAAATGGATTGTACGTTCACGTTGAAAGTGAAACGTCCCGGGGCATACATCACGCCAGCGAAAAACTTATGCGCCGGAGCCGCCAGCAGGGCCTTGCTCGTATGCAAATAGCTATAGTTCATATCGAGGCTCAAATTCTTGAGAATCTGGTAACGGGAATCGAACTCGATACCTTTATTCGTAAAAGTACCCGTATTGACATTCTTAGGCCGTCCGTCTATACGTGTCGTCTCGATCATATCCTGCCCGTCGATAAAAAAGGCAGTCAACTCCGTAAACAAGTTGCCGTCCAAAAATGTCTGCCCGATGGATACCTCGTAGTTCATCATGCGCTCCGGTTTCAAATCTGGGTTCTGAGGCGGGAACATGTACATCTCTCGTATATTCGGACTCCGGAAGCCTTTCGACAAAGAAGCCTTTATCACGTTCCCCTCGAACGGACGTACCGTGAAGCCGGCCTGCGGAATCCACTCGCCGCCGAAGATACTGTTATGCTCATAACGAACCCCGGCGTTCAAGCTTACCTTGTCAAATAGATCCTGCTGCATGATAACGTATCCGGCTACCTCGTTCACGGTCTTATTCACCAACTCATTCTGGTTACCATTGATACTATCCTGCCATGCGTGACCACCCCAGTTCTTATAATCGATGCCGACCGTAAAACTATTCCCTTTCACCAAGCGGAAAGACTGATAAAGCAAGAAACCCGCATTATGATCGTCCGAATAAAACAGATAAGGATTAGGCGTCCCGCCCGGATTATACCCATCATCAATCTTATGATGGCCCCAGTTGTAGAAAGCACGAAGGGCACCACTTGTCTTCCCGTAATTATTCTCTAAAGCGAAGGAGGTAGTACCTCGCAGGATATTCATGATATTATCGATAAGCGGATTTGTTATCTCTCCCGGGTTCTGGTTCTTGAACTTAGCTAAGCTTACGTCTCCCGTCACCTTATAATGATCATCAATCTTATATCCTAACTTAGCGAAACCATTCGTGATATGAAACTTCGAATCCGGACGATGTCCATCTGTGCGGTCATGATTCAAGGAGATATAACTACTAAAGTTACCGATATTGTACCCATTATTAATCATATACTTCTGGGTG
The DNA here is from genome assembly GCF_000012845.1 of Parabacteroides distasonis ATCC 8503. Lineage (NCBI taxonomy): Bacteria > Pseudomonadati > Bacteroidota > Bacteroidia > Bacteroidales > Tannerellaceae > Parabacteroides > Parabacteroides distasonis. The sequence continues at coordinate 711,675 of NC_009615.1, read as the reverse complement.
TTATACGAGCCGTACATGATACGGGCTTGCGTACGCCGTCCCGGCTGATTATGCTGGCGGGTGATGATATTCACGACACCTCCCATAGCGTTCGAGCCGTATAACAAGGAACCCGGACCACGGATCACCTCCACCTTTTCCACGTCCGAAGCCACATAGGTATCCGGAAGCGAATGGCCGAATAGACCGGCCCATTGAGGCTGTCCATCGAACAACATCAAGACCTTATTACCCTGTCCGACCCCCCGGATATTAACCGTCCCGGCCGCTCCCTCGGAAACGCCGAAACCTGTGATCCCTTTTTCCGTGACAAACAGCCCGGGTACTCGCTCCGACAATACGGGAAGCAACGCCGATTCACTGCTAGCCTCAATCTCCTCCCGTTCGATGACCGAGATAGATAACGGCACACTGTTCCGGTTCACATGGATCTTGTTGGCGGAAACTACCACCCCTTTCAAATTGATCAGACTGTCAATCTCTACCGGATCTATCGCGAATGCCATGGAGCTTACCAATAGTCCGGAAACTAGTAAAAGTTCTTTTCTCATATACTACTTATATCTATACTATTTATCATTTTAAACATCCCTTAGTGGCACGTCTGCCAAAAAACGTGTTACCAAACCTTCAAAAAAAAGCATTAATCCGCCCGGCTCATCACCAACTTACCATGCTTAATGCCTTTGATTGTCGTCAACTTATCCGACAATTCCGTCAAGCGGTGGGCCGTTCCCATCACCGTCACTATATGCAAGCAAAAATTCTGATTGATATAATACTGGGAAGACGACAAGATCACATCCTTATAATTTTGTTGGATACCCGTGATCTTCAAAGAGATCTCTTTCTTGACTTGGTCATACATAATCACGATCGTCCCGGCTACGATATGGTTGCATTGCCATTTACGTTCGGCTACATTCTTCTCTATCAGAAAACGAATCGCCTGCGAACGATTGGCGAAGCCATTCTCATTCACATATTGATCCAATGATTCCAACAGATTGTCTTCCAAAGAGACACCGAAACGTTTTAAAGACATAAAACCTTTTTTTATAATTTTCGGTACCAAAGGTAGTGTTTTTTCAAGAATCTCGGTATTCTATCGGCAGGAAGAGGAAAAATTAGTCGCTAATCACGAAAATTCACTCCAGTATCCCACCATAAGCGAGTACCTCCGGTATCCGGACCTCCCAGATACTCACACAAGGCGGAATATTGAGCCGGGTTACCGGAAATAATGCTAACCGGGAAATTCAAACGACGAATCATCGTTCGCGTATCGATCTTTCCATTGCTTTTATTCACCAAAACCGGGAACAAACGGGGATAACCGGTACGCCTCTGCTCCGCCCAAGCCTCACAGCCCTCGGGGTAACAAGCGATCCATTTTTGGGTAATGATCTTCTCCAGCTTGGTCTCCCTAGAGGCTTCTTCATCCCATGCCGGAGACACCAAGCAAAGCGCCTTCGCCGAATATTCGGGAGTAAACGTATCCACGAAATCGGCGGCTACAAGATCACTCCGCAAATAAGTATTGGCCTCTCCTACCCTCCATTGATTGAACGATGATCGTACGCCTTGCTCATAGCAAGTCCCGGCATCCTCCCCGGACCAGCCTCTCAAGGCTGCCTCCGCACGTAAGAACCAAACTTCCGCGGGCGTCATTAATATAGCGTCCGTTTTCTGGGTAATCGTGCTTCTCGAATGCTCACTATAGCGGGAATGATTAAATCCTGTCCCTTGCCGGATTCCCCGGTACTCCCCGGAATATCCCTGTCCGGTAGCAGGCTCAAAATAACAGGATAACCGAGGGTCTTTATATCCTTTAAGGATCGATTCCATATTAGCGTTCATAAAAACCTCTCCCCACGCCTTATTGATCTCCCCTAGCGGATTCGAGTAGCCGGTTCCGGCGGTAGAAACCGCGACGACCTCATAAGCCTCCTCCAGCAAACCGGCTGGATGTGTCAGCGACTTATGCGCCTCATCCCTTGCCTTATCAGGGTCGGCCATAGCGATACGAACCGCCAAGCGCAAACGTAATGAGTTGGCGAAACGCATCCATTCCCCAAACGTCCTGTAATTCTCCGGCATAATCATATCGAAACGAGAAAAGGTTTCCTCTCCATCATATTCAGACAGCAAGTGAATAGCCTCCCCCAAATCCCGGAAAAAAGCATAATAAGCGTCTTTCTGGGAATCCGGCATTACCCCGGCATCCGACTCCCCGAACTTCGTATACACGATCGGGCCATAATAATCCGAGATCCGATGCATGACCTCTACTTTCAGTATTTTAGCGATCGCATAGAAAGCCGGATATTTATCACGGGAATGATCTTCCGTCTGCTTTATCTCCGTCATGATATATCCATACGTATTATCCCACATCGTGCCATTCCAGCCATCCTGCAAATTATAGACCGTATTTCCCAATCCGGCGTTGAAGGGTTTAAAATCATGCATATAACCGGAAAACATATCCGCATTCAGATTTTGCATCGTTTGGAAATGCCAGTTCTTACCATTCCCCCAATCATAATTAAAATAAATCCCCATCTGGACTACTTTTAACCAGACACCGAACGTATTATAATCATACGTTTTCTGCTCGTCAGTAAACCCCGTACTATCGGTATTATACTCCTCGAATTTACCCGTACAAGAAAAAAGGAGTAATACGACCAACAGACTTGCCATTTCATTCAGAAATCTTGTCTTCATACACTTAGAATGAAAGTTTCACATTAAAGCCAACACTTCTCGTAGTCGGTATCCCGAATATATCGATCCCTTGATTACTATTACTCACCGAAAGTATGGCATCCGGATCAAATGGAGCCTTTTTATAAATAAAGAATAGATTCCGGGCGACAAAAGACAGTTCCGCCTTTTTAACAAATTGTTTTCTTCCCAACAATCTCTTCGGTAGCGTATATCCCAAAGATAACTCTCGCAAACGGATATTGGTAGCATTGTACATATAATATTCGGTCACGCCGTTTCGTCCTCCCACCTGCTCATAAAATCCTTTTATGTTATAAATATGATGCCCTTCCAAATCCACATACCCCATCGTACGGGCCTCTCCAGAAACCTTACTCACTCCTATTTGGTCAAGCACAGCCTGCGTCTGGGCCAATACCTCTCCCCCAAAATGCCCGTCTATCAGGAAATAGTATGAGAAATCCTTATACGTGAAACTATTCCCCCAACCCAATAGGAACGCCGGATTGCAATTCCCCACCTTAACCGTATTCCCGCTACCGATCTCTTGGGGCAAACCGTCCCGGCCATACACGATCGCACCATATTTATCCCGCTCAAAAGCTTTCCCATAGATATCGCCAAACGAACCACCTTCCACCAAACGCATCGCATAGCTAGAAGAGAACCCTTCGTTTCCTTGAATAAAGCTAGCCAAATCATCGTGCAGTTTTTTTACCTCATTTTTATTCCGAGAAAAGTTGAGTGTCGTATTCCATTTAAACTGGTTCGTTAATATGGGAACCGCACCTAGCGTCAATTCTACTCCCATATTCTGTATATTTCCCGCATTCACAAAATAATACTTGTAAGCGGCTCCAGCGGAAGAAGGCAAAGAAAAGAGTTGCTCTTTCGTGTTGGTCTTATAAAACGTAAGATCCACGTCCATACGATAATCAAAGAATTTCCATTCAGTACCTATCTCAAAAGAGCTGCTCATCTCCGGCTTCAAGGTACCGAACGGAGCCGTATCATTCGGCTGGGGAATCCCGCCCGCTGCGATATGGCCTACCGTATTGCTAACGAATAAAGGTATATCATTACCCACCTTACTCCAAGAAGCCCGTACTTTCCCAAAAGATATCAAGGAAGGCATCGAGAAGGATTTAGGGATAATCCAAGAAAGACCGACTGAAGGATAGAAAAAACCTCTTGATTTACGTTCCGTAAACGCAAGGGTAGATGACCAGTCATTACGTGCGGTCACATCTAAGTAAAGGCTTTCCTTATATCCCAACTGCGCCATAGCAAAAAAGGATTGCATTTGCCGGCGTGCGTCATCCAACTCCTCGATGTAGGCACTGGACGACATGTTAATATTAGCAATCGTAAAGACATTCGGATAATACAAGGAAGCCGTTTTCGAATCCAGCCTCAACGCACTGGTGCGTGTGTCCGTTATGCTCGTACCGATAGCGGCGTTCAAGGAGAAATCATCCCAGCTTTTATTCAATTTGGCCATCAAATCCCCATAGAGCAACGTAGTCTGGCAGGTGTAATAAATGTAACGCCCGTTCTCACCGGCGATACCCGGAGAGGTAGAAGCGTATATTTCCTGCTGATACTTATCATTCACATAATCGATATTTCCACGGCCCTGTAACGTAAGCCAATCTGTCACCTTGAAACTAGCGGAAGCCAACGCCAACACACGGGCACGTTTATCCTCGTTTTCCGTACGGTTGACCAACCAATAAGGATTTTGCTCAAAATCAGTAATCGTAGTATACCAGTTCTGGACGTTCATATTCCGTTTCTCGTTATATACCTCAAAGTTCTCCTTATAAGGCGCCATATCCATCCCTCTAGGAAACGTGTATAAACCTTGTAACGGGTTCATATAAAATCCCCCGACCGTAGGTTTCCCTTTGATTGTTTGGAGTATCAAGTTTGCCTGCCCCTCCAAGATCAAACGATCATCAAAGAAAGAAGAACTTTCACGGAGATTAAAATTATGCTTGCTTAAATTATTCTTAGGAACAATGCCCCGTGCGGTCGTATTGGCATACGAGAAATAATTTTGCACATGGCTATTCCCTGCCGTAAATATCAATGAGTTAATAGCGGTAATACCCGTCCGGAAAAAATCGCCGACAGGGTCATAGACCGGAAGAGAAGCCCGGTCTCCCCAACAAGTTTCCGCCCCTTCCAGCCGTCCAAACTCATTCTGAAACTTGGGGAGACTGATCGCTTGATCGACAGTCAGCGACGAGGAGAAATGAATATTCCGTACCCCGGCCTTACCTTTTTTCGTTTTGATCAAGATCACACCGTTCGCCGCTTGTCCCCCATACAACGCAGAGGCCGAAGCCCCTTTCAAGACACTCAAACTCTCTATATCATCGGGATTTAAATTAGAGATATTATCTCCCGCATCTCGATTACCGGCATCAGCTGCACCTCCAATCGCCGTCGAGGTTTGCTCACTGCTAACACACAAGATAGGGACACCATCCATTACATACAAAGGTTGATTATTTCCGGATACAGAACGACTTCCTCGAATAATCACTCGAGAAGAGCTAGCCAGACCAGCGGAAGTCCGATTTATCTGAAGACCTGCCATCTTTCCCGAAAGCGTACTCATAAAATTAAAATCCTTGGTCCTTACTAATTCCTCTCCAGAGATCAATTGAGTGACATAAGGTAAAGAAGATCCCTTTTTTTCGATACCAAGAGCCGTAACAACCACCTCGTCTAGAATCCGAGTATCATCTTCCAGCTGAACATTCAAAAATAATTGCCCCTCATACTCAATTTCTCGTGAACGATAACCAATATAAGAAAAAACTAAAGTAGTCTCCTTAGGAAGCTCCAAGACAAAACGACCATCCACATCCGTAATCGTACCGTTCTTTGTTCCCTTCTCCACCACATTCACGCAGGCAATAGGCTCTCCTTCGTGATCAGTCACGATACCTTTTATCTTACCATCCAATTTTTGTTGTATCTGAATTATTGTCTCTTTTTTACTCAAAATAATCTGGTCATTCATAACTGTATAGACAATCGTCCTATCCTTAAACAATAAATTTAAAATCTCAAAAACCGTACGTCCAGATAAAGGGCTACGCAACTTCTCGGATAAATTGATCACTCGAGCATCATAAATAAAAGAATAATTGGTTTGGCTCTCGATCTCATCTAAGGCTTCCGCCAAGCTAACAGAAGCTGAAATATGAATATAAGATTCTGCATATTCCTGTTGGGCATCTAGTGGGAATAAACATAATAACAATAGAGAGAATACACTAATACACAATCTCATAATTCAACAAAGATTAAATGATAAAAAATACTCTTATCGTCATGCTCATAGTGAACAAAGTTACAGAAATTTTCATTATGGCAAATAAATTCCGCTAAATTTTCAATACCACATCCATCAAACCACAAGGATTTCAAATATTTACGCACAAAACTATGTAAACATATACTCATCAAAACATATCGTATAACTGATTCATGAAGCGATGAAAACAAGTTGTGGTACAAACAAAGCCCCCAGTCAACGTTATAGGCAGTGTCCTGCTACATATATGCTGCACTCAGCGGAAGTAATTGATTAAAGCAATAAAATCATCTAGTATTACACTTAAAAAAACTCTTTATATATAAGTATAAAGATTAAAGCTTCAGATTAAAAAGAGGATGCATGAGGCATCCTCTTTTTATAACCAATTCATTACAAAGTGATATTAGAAGGTATTTGATCTAAATCATAATAGTCATGAACTATCTTATCCGGATATACCTTAACAATTCGAATACCAATTCGATCTTCCCCCAAAGGAGTACAAATAGAATTTGTTATTGTAATATTGAAATTTCCATAAGAACTCATCGCATTATAATGTAAATGTCCAGCAAACATATTACTTACTCGATATTTATCCATAAGATCTAAGTATATTTTCCGTTTTTTTATGGGAATATTCTCATATCTATTTGTCTCATTAGGCTCTTTCACAAAGAAAGGATAATGTCCAAAAAGGATACGATGATTACATTTCTGAGAGTTCTCTAGATTTTTCTCCAACCAGACCAGTTGTTTTTTTTCTTTTTCTTCTCTATTTGCAAAAATAATAGGAGTATTTAATCCAATAAAACAACTATTATTTAAATGAAAGCAAAAACAATCATATCCATATTCATCCATATAACAAGAAATAGACTCATCTGTACTCTGTTGATTTAAATCATGATTACCTGGTAACACATAAACAGGGATGTTTTTTTTTATCAAAGTACAAATTCGTTTAAATTCGTTAATTTGATTTTGATCTTCACCATCATTTACCATATCACCCGTTATAACCACAAATGCCGGATTCAAATTATTAATAACAGCAACAACCTTTTCCATGATTTTTGTCTCTTGAGAGAAACTTTTATTCTTTTCTAACATTCCAAACTGAGGATCTGATAATTGAATAAAATAAAAAGGTTCAGACTGAGCAAAAGTTTTTGTAACACAAAAAATCACAGTAACTAGATACACCAATAATCTACTCATAATATAATATTTTAATTAATATCTTCATACTGAAGTAATACAGAATTCGCCTATTCCTTTATTTTGAAGATGTGCAATAGTTGGAATTCTTATCCCACCACAACGGAGTAGATACAATATCGCCTTTACCACCTAACATGGATTTGCCTTTCTCGTACTCAGTGGCATTAATCAAACTTTCCTTTGTTGGATACCTCATTCGTTTAATAAAATTAGCTGACTTCAAGATATCCTTATCATTATTATTGTAAACAGCTTGATCTCGATAGACAGCAACATCCAAACGGGGTAAATTTAAACGACGTTTATCATTCCAACCTTCTTGCGCCAAATCAGGTATCCCAGCGATATATTTCTGAGTAATGATCTTTTCCAAAGCTGTATTTCCCGCACCTTGTTGATCATCATATCTAGCACTTGTACCAGCCTCATTTTTCTCTGTAGAAGTCAGGTAGTCGTCCACCTCAGAAGTAACCCCCCAAGTAGCGAAAGACGCACGAACACCTGCCTCATATTCCGATTTAGCATCACCAGCGATAAAACCACGAGCATATAATTCAGCCTTCAAAAAATGAACCTCTTCAGAAAGGAACAAATCATACGGACGAGATTTATAGGGATAGCCATCCTTAATAATAAAGCCAAGCTCAGCACATTGTTTCGATTGATAAATTCCGGTATTGGCTTCCTCTGCCTTAGGTCCATATACCAAACCTTTCCAATCTCCATTCTCAATACCCGGCTGGAAAATCTTCGGGGCACGAGGATCTACCTTTTCCGGATGTACGCTAGAAACCGCAACACCGGACGTCTGGTTCACTACACCTTGAGGCCAAGCGACACCACCGATATTAGTCACCAGTTTCTCAACCGATTTTGACATACAAATCGGACCACTCCATGTAATCTGGAACATCGTATAATTGTAATCCTGTCCCCAAGAGCCATCAGCCTTCGGTGGCATATAAGCGTTATCAGCCTTATCCGAGATCAACCCTGCTGGTGATGAAATAGCGGCATTTGCCTCAGCTATACATTTCTCCTGATCCACTTCTGTCAAACGAACAGCCAAACGCAGACGCAAGGAATTGGCAAAACGTTTCCACTTCGATACATCATTCTTATAAATCAAGTCGATACCCGCATCAGAAAAAATAGGTTGCGCACTATCGTTAAAGCCATTTATGGCAGCATCAAGTTCCCTGAAGTACTCGTCATAGATATCCTTCAACGATTTATAAGGAGGATTCGCCTCTACAATCTCATAAGCAGGGAAAGGCATCGGGCCAAATTTATCGGCAGCCAGCGTATGCACATATACACGCCATATCCGGGCGAAAGCAATCGTATTCGCATAAGCATCCTTATCCTTTTCCGTCAGACTACGGATCACTATATTAATAGAGGCGATCTGTTTCAAATATTCTTCCCAAACGAGATTATTCCATTCATCGTCTTGAATATAGTTCTTGGTACCCCATCCACCACCATCGACAGTCATCTGGGAATAAAAATCAATCTGTAATGGTTTCAAACGTTGTTCCACGTTACCTTCGATGATCAAGCCACCACGCAATGTAGAGGCTAGACGGGGTTCGTTCATATTATAGTTCACGTCGTCTGTTGGTTTATCCGGATTCTCATTTATACCCGTCAAGTCGCAACTAGTTGCACTTAGCATCATTAACGAACAAGCTGTTAATATCTTTATACTCTTCATAATAATTCTATTTTTAGATTTATGTTTCTTTAAAAAGCCAGATTAATATTAAAACCTAAGCTTCTCATTGTCGGCATAGAACCGTACTCAATACCTTGGGCGTTACCGGATGTATAAGCAGCTTCCGGGTCAAAGCCCTTTGTCTTACTATAGATCATGAATAAGTTACGAGCCACGAAACTCAAACGTGCGGCGGTAAATGGAGTCTTAGCCAACATGGTTCTCGGGAAATTATAGCCTAGATTCAATTCACGTAAACGAATATTTGTAGCGTCATACATATAAGCTTCTGTATTATTTGAAACACCATTCCAATAAGCCTGAGAAGTTATACTCTTTGTATTCGGGGAACCGTCCACCAATACACCCGGAACTACCATACCGTCACGACCATCCAACGTCATCTCTAAGTTACCAGATGAAGCACCCGCACGGATAGATCCCATATACACATCACCGCCATAACGCATATCGAACATGAAGCTCAACACGAAATTCCTATAAGACAAGGTATTACTCCAACCCATCATCCATTTCGGTTGGTTATTACCCAATAGTTCCATGTCACTCGTACGCAAAGGCACACCATCCTCACCGATGATAACATTACCTTTGTCATCACGTTGATAAGCATAGCCATAGATATCACCGTAAGCACCTCCTTCATGAGCCACAATCTTCAAGAAAGTAACCGACTTATCACTTAGAATCTGCTCTTTCGTATCCTCCGTCAATGAAACGACCTTATTATTATTTTTTGACCAATTCAATTGAGTATCCCATTGGAACCCGTTTTCCGTAATCACTGGGGTAGCATTCACTGCAATCTCGACACCCTTATTCTCAATATTACCGGCGTTAATCATTTTCTTTTTAAATCCAGTTGCGGAGGGAACATCAATTTTTATGATCTGATCCTTCGCATTCTTTTTATAGTAAGCTACGTCGACACCAACCCTATTCTCAAACGCCTTCAACTCAAGGCCTAACTCCCAAGAGTTGATCGTCTCATTCTTTAAATTTGGATTTGCCATCCAATCCTCGTTGCTGGCATTAAAAATACCCCCTTTAATATCATAACTGATATTATAATAGTCACGCAGCATATAAGCGTCCGTATCATTACCTACCTGAGCCCAAGACGCACGGATCTTACCGAAAGAAAGAATACCCGTGTTATGCCCCATCTTATTCAACATTTGGGTGAAAATCCAGCTAACACCTACCGATGGGTAGAAATAAGAGTCATTGTCTTTCGGAAGTGTTGAAGACCAGTCATTACGAGCGGTTAAGTCCAAATACAAATAGTCGTCCCAAGACAATGATGCCGTAGCATATAGCGAGTTGATTTGTTTACGGTTGCGAGTATACTCACCACCATGTGTCTTACCGTTGGCGATCGCATGGAAATCGGGAATCACAAACTCACCGGATGATTCCTTGTACCATGTAGAATTACGGTACATCATATTACCACCTACCGTACCTACGATACCGAATCGATCCCAGTTGCCTTTAGCAGTCAATAAGAAATCGGAGTTGATCTCGGTGAATTTCTCCATATTGGCAGTCATGCTACCGTTGTTCTCCCAATACGGGTTACCTGTCGCACGAATCGTCTCATACTGGATGGTGTAATTATCCATACCAGAGCGAAGCTTCAAGCTCAACCAATCCGTAAACGTGAAATCCAAGGCCGCGAATCCGATAAAACGGTCTTTCTTATCCTTGTTCGTATTGCGGTAAGCGGACCAATACGGGTTATTGGCGTTGGCTCCTGTGTCGATCAGATAACCAGCGGGCTTTCCGTCCGCACGTTTCCAATCATTATCTTTATAGGCGTCATAGTCAGAGAAGCCCACACTTCGAGGCATACTTAAATAGTTAAGGAAGATATTATCCGGGTCGCCCGCTAATTTCACACGGTTGTTCGTATGCTGGCTTACATAATTGACCTTCACGTCAGCCGATAACCATTTAGACAGCTTAGCCGTAGAACGCAAATTAATAGACGTACGATCCATTCCGCTATTCGGGACAACCCCCTTATTATCCAAGCGTGTCACACCGGCACGGAAAGTGATATCCTCGGAGCTCTTACTCAAATCCACGCTATTCGTCCAAGTGGTACCAGTGCGCAAAAAGTCCTTGTACAGATTATTATCTCTAGCCGCATAGGGATGAGATCCCATCGCCATATCCTTAGGAGAACCATCCATAACGGCACCCCAACTCGTCGCTTTATTATTATCGAAAGCGCCGTCGATACCTTGTCCGTATACATCTTGGAACTTCGGAGTTTGCATCGGGTTCTCAGCCGTGAAATTCGAATTGATACTTACGCCCCAACCTTTATTCTGGCTACCTTTCTTAGTCGTGATCATCACGACACCGTTACCTGCACGGCTACCATACAACGCCGCGGCTGCCGGGCCTTTCAATACGGACATACTCTCGATATCATCTGGGGAGATATCAGAGATACCGGAACCTTTATCCACGTTACCGTTACCCCAATAGTCATCCGTACCACCGCTAAAGTTATCGATAGGTACACCGTCCACAACAATCAACGGCTGGTTATTACCAGTAATAGAGTTATTACCACGAATCACGATACGAGAGGAACCACCGACACCGGTACCATTTTGCTTGATCTGCAAACCAGCTACCTTACCAGCCAAAGCGTTGGCCACGTTAGCATCACGGGTTTGCGTCAGGGACTCACCTTTCAATTCAGACATAGAATATCCCAAAGCCTTTTTCTCACGCTTGATACCCAAAGCGGTTACCACGACTTCATCCAAGGCTTGCGTATCATCGACCAATTGAACCTCGATAGAAGGTTGTCCGGTAAAGACGATCTCTTGCGTATTAAAGCCGATATAGGAAACTTGTAAAGTCGCATTGTTAGGAACATCCAACTCGAAACGGCCATCCATATCCGTGATGGTACCGTTGGTAGTTCCTTTGACAATTACGTTAGCACCGATAATAGCCTCGCCCGTTTTGTCCGTAACGACACCGACTGCTTTTCGTGTCTGTTGTTGAGCGTTTAAGACTGTGACTTCATGCGTGTTCTCTGCGAAAACCATGGCCGGTACCAAACAGAATGCGCATACCCCCATGTTGATCATTAACGGAATTTTTCGAAAAAGAGAATAACTATTCCCCCTTAAAGCATTTAAGGTTACAATTTTATTCATATTTTTGTAGTGTTACTATTTATAATAAAGTTATTTGTAGCTGCGCCAACAGCTCTTCTTGACTTTTCGTACGGGAGAATACGCCAATATTCTTCCGTATGTTTTTAATCCTTGTTTATTCTTTCTTCATGGCAGACGTATTTTAGAAGGTTACACATTATTTCTCATTTTGATATTTCCACGACTGAGGTTCCCGATCCACTGTCCTTAACGGTAGGTTTATGTATCGCATACTGGATTCCCGACGCCAATTTCAGGTATTCCAATACTTGAGGCAATTGCTCGTCCTTGAAACGGGCTGTTATTATGGACTTCAGTATCTCGTTATCTTTTACCTCGAATACTACGTGATAATGACGTTCCAGCGTTTTCAATACTTTATCCATCGGATGGTTCCTGAAGATAATCTCCCCGTTCTTCCAAGCCGTGTCATATTCGGTATTCACGTCGAACACCTTGATCTTGCCAGCGCCCTTTTGATACTCGGCTTTCTCGTTTGGCTTCAACATCTGTGTCATTCGCTTTCCTCCGGACACGACGTTCAGCTTTACCGATCCCTCTACCAAGGTGGTCTCTATCATACTCTCGTCTTTGTAAGCGGATACATTGAAAGAAGTACCCAACACCTCTACCGAGTAATCTTTATCCGCTTTCACAATAAAAGGCTTATGAGCATTCTTCGTCACCTCGAAATATCCTTGTCCGGTTAATTCCACCGTACGGGTATCCGCATTGAAGTCCGAAAGATATCTCAATTCGCTATTGGCATTCAGCCAAACCTTAGAACCGTCAGGTAAATCGAATGCCGAAACCACCCCAGGATTCGTGCGTACGGCTAGCGTACGCACGTTCCCTTGACCCTGCTGTATGAACAAATAAGCGGATAAAAGAAAGACTGGAATGAATAACACGGCCGCAGCCCGTTGAATAACACCTAACACTTGTCTTAAAGCTAATCTTTTCTCTTTCTTATGGATTCTTGATTTAAAACGAGACAACGCCTCGTCCGGGTTCACGGTCCGCATGACTTTTAGGCGACTTGCCACTTGAGCTGTAAAATAGACCTGCTCCAACAGTTTCTCGTTTTCTAGAGAGGCGGCCCGCCAGTTTTTCACCTCCGCAGCTTCCTCCTCGGTCAACATCCCATTGATGTATCGGATCAATATGTCTTCGTTTATTTCCATTTTTTCTTGTTTCTATAATTAATACAGTTGAGACAAAAGATGTACTAAACAAAAAAACGATTTTTTTCAAGAAAATTGAATAATGGCAAAAATACCGTTCCTAAAGAAAGGCTCAACAATATCCCTCTTTCTACTGTTTTACCACAAAATGAGACTTCTAATGGTAAAGATTCTTTTAAAACGGATTTATGAGGAGCCAAGTGAGGCGGATGGTTATCGCATTCTTCTCGACAGGCTATGGCCCAGAGGACTGAAGAAAGAGGATGCGAAGTTTGACGAATGGAGAAAAGACATCACTCCATCCAAGGAGTTACGCCAATGGTTCCACGAGGATAAAGACAGGCATTGGGAAGTATTCCAAGGTCGCTACGGGATGGAGATCAAGCAGAACCCGGATTTCATTCCTTTCTTACGAGAGATCGAGAAGCATCCGGTTGTCACTTTCCTCACGGCAGCGAAGGATGTACAACATAGTCATCTACCTATATTAAAAGAAGTCATCGAGGATTTCGAAAAAAACAAATCATAAAAATAAAAAGACCTATGAAAAGTATCGTATTGCTTCGCCACGGCGAAAGTATATGGAATAAAGAGAACCGGTTCACCGGTTGGACCGATGTGGATTTGACAGAAAAAGGCGTGGCCGAAGCTTATAGGGCCGGCAACCTATTGAAAGAAAAAGGATATGTGTTCAATAAAGCCTATACCTCTTATTTAAAACGGGCCGTCAAAACCTTGAATTGTGTATTGGATCGCATGGACCAAGACTGGATCCCGGTGGAGAAGAGCTGGAGGCTGAACGAGAAACATTACGGATCGCTACAAGGGTTGAACAAGAGCGAGACCGCCCAAAAGTATGGAGACGAGCAGGTCTTGATCTGGCGTCGCAGTTACGATATAGCCCCGCTTCCCCTATCGGAAGACGACCCTCGTAACCCTCGCTTCGATATCCGCTACAAAGACGTGCCGGATAAAGAGTTGCCCCGTACGGAATCCTTGAAAGATACGGTTGAGCGGATTCTCCCTTATTGGAAAGAGGTTATCTTCCCGACGCTCCGGACCGCCGACCAGATCCTTGTCGCCGCTCACGGAAACAGCTTGCGGGGAATCATCAAATATTTAAAAAACATCTCCGATGAAGAGATCGTTCATCTGAATCTCCCAACAGCCGTTCCATACGTGTTCGAGTTCGATGATGACTTAAAACTCGTGAATGATTATTTCCTTGGCGACCCGGAGGAAATCAAGAAACTCATGGAAGCCGTAGCCAACCAAGGAAAGAAAAAGTAGCGGGATTCATGCCTCTTATCCGGAATTATTCATTAAGTTTGCAACCAAACAAACTTAAACACTATTGTGGACGAGAACGCAGAACGAATTTCACTAGAACTTATCGCAGGAGACGAACAAGCGTTCGACACCGTGTACAAACAATATTACCGGGGATTGTGCGCCTTCGCCTCCCAATATGTAACAGTACCAGAATCGGAGGAGATCGTACAAGACGTGATGATGTGGCTGTGGGAAAACCGAAAATCCCTAGTAGCGGACATGTCTCTGAAATCACTCCTCTTCACGATTGTCCGCAATAAATGCCTCAATACGATCAGCCACATACAGGTTAAGCAACAAGTGCACGAGAGACTGTACGCCAAGTTCCAAGAGCAATTCGAGAATCCTGATTTTTATATAGGAGAACTGATGGCCTTGGCCTCCAAGGCCATCCGGGAGCTCCCGGATGAATACCGTAAGGCATTCGAGATGAACCGTTTCGAGGAAATGACCTACAACGAGATCGCCGAGCGGACAGGCGTATCCCCAAAAACAATCGCATACCGCATCTCTCAAGCGCTCAAGATATTACGGACGAAATTAAAGGACTATATCCCTTTATTGGTATGGCTGCTTTACGAACAAACACGCTCATAACGGAGGAAGCATCCTACCGCCATGAGCGTTTTTTTAATGAGTCAAAAGACTTATTTCACGAACGGTGCTTTCAATAAATAATCCACGCAGCCTTTCACGCCCTCAAACTGGGAACGTCCGTCAGGCATACCCTCCAACTCCACGAAATAATCCTTGATTCCATTCGCGTAAGCTTGCCGGAATATATTCTCGAAATTCATCATCCCGGACTCGCCTAGAATAGCACGGTCCTTGATGTGCAATACCTTAATACGGTTCGGATATTTCTTCAACCACTCTATCGGATCTTGTTGTCCCATCACGGCCCAATAAACATCCATCTCGAAAAATACAAGCGAAGGATCAGTATTCTTCAAGAACAACTCATAGATGCAATCTCCTTTCACACGCCTTCCCAGCTTGGCCTCCGTACTACCCGGATTTACCTTGGCGAACTCCATCTCATGGTTGTGATAGCCGAAAGGAATACCGGCCGCTTTCACGATCTTACCCGCCTCGTTAAAAATCTCGCAGACGAAAGCGGTTTCCTCGGTGCTACGGGTACTCGGTTGCCCGGGCTGGATCAAGTACTTCACGCCTAGTTTGGCATGGTCATCAGCCGTCTTCTTCCAATACTCGGAGATCTGGGAGCGATTGGCCTTCGTGTACTCACGTACCGGAGGATTCACGTGGGAACTGGTGATCTTCAATCCGGCATCATCCACCATCTTCTTGAATTCCATCATGTCTACACCGCCGATCTTGCCTTCCTTGTAACCGGCCAATTCCAGATTCGTGTACCCCATTTGCTTGATCTTTTTCAATCCACCGGGTACATCCGCATAAAGTTCCTTGCCTAAAGAATAGATTTGTAAACCAACTGTCTTAGCGGCCATCGTTTCAGAAGTGACAGGTTTAGCCGCATCTGCGCTCCCGACCTTTCCGGCCATCAGGCCACCCAAGGTGAAAAGGGACGCATTCTTTAAAAAATCTCGTCTATTTATCATGATTATTAGAATTAAGTCAGTCCAAAGATAGAGATTATAATCTAAAAAAAGACCGCATAGGATGGAAAAATCCACCTATACGGTCCACAAATGGTATACATTATATAATAGGACTCGATTAACGGCGAGGCTTGATATCCAACTTCACCGGCTTGATCATATTCTCCGGGCTTAAGATCGTATCCAATTCCTCCTTGGTCAAGATACCATGATCCAGTACCAATTGATAAACGCTAACGCCGGTCTCCAACGCCTCCTTCGCGATCTTGGTCGAGTTCTTATAGCCGATTACCGGATTCAAGGCCGTCACCACGCCGATGCTATGATGTACCTCCTCACGGCAACGATCCTCGTTAGCGATAATACCGTCCACGCAACGGGTACGCAAGGTATCGAAACCATTGATCAGCAAATCCACGGACTCGAAGCAGCATTGTGCCATCACCGGCTCCATGGCGTTCAGCTCCATCTGGGCGGCTTCCCCGGCCATGGTCACACATAATTCATTACCCATTACCTTATAAGCGATTTGGTTCATCACCTCCGGGATCACAGGGTTCACCTTACCCGGCATGATAGAAGAACCCGGCTGCATAGCAGGCAAGTTAAACTCACCCAAACCGCAACGAGGACCGCTTGCCAACAAGCGAAGGTCATTACATATCTTATTCATCTTCACGCAAACCCGCTTCATGGCGGAAGCATAGCCTACCAAGCAAGAAGTATCCGAGGTAGCTCCTACCAAATCGGAGGAGAGACGGATATCCCATCCGGTTATCTCACGTAAAGCCGCGATACATTTCTCCGCGTATCCCGGCTCGGCACAAATACCCGTACCGATAGCGGTAGCTCCCATATTAACCACCAAGAAATCGGCGGCGGCCTCATTCAAGTGAGCGATCTCATCCTGCAAGATGCTGGCGAAGCCATTAAAGGTCTGCCCCAACGTCATAGGTACGGCATCCTCCAACTGCGTACGTCCCATCTTGATAATCCGCGAGAACTCCTCCCCTTTCTTACGGAAAGAGGCGATCAATTCCTCCAAATGGGGAAGCAATTGAAGATGCTTAAAATACATACCGATATGGATAGCGGTCGGATATGCGTCGTTCGTGGATTGCGAGCAGTTCACATGGTCGTTCGGTGAGCAGTATTGGTATTCACCTCGCTCATGCCCCATCAGCTCCAAGGCACGGTTGGCGATCACCTCATTCGCGTTCATATTCGTAGTGGTACCCGCTCCGCCTTGGATCATATCCACCGGGAACTGGTCGTGATGCTTGCCATCGATAATCTCCCCGCAAGCGGCGATGATAGCGTCCTTTTGCTCTACGGTAAGCAAGCCTAGTTCAAAGTTAGCCATGGCAGCCGCCATTTTTGTTATAGCTAATCCTTTAATGAATAAAGGATATTCACTCAAACGGAATTTACTGATTGAGAAATTCTCGATTCCTCTCAAGGTTTGAACTCCGTATAATGCTTCGGCGGGGATTTCACGAGCGCCGATCAAATCGCTCTCTATGCGAGTTTTTCCAGTTAATTTAGTATCCATATTAGAAATATTAATCGTTTTTTATTGTTTCCGCAAAGGTAGAAACTATTATTTTGAAAGCAAATTATTCTTCGAAATAATAAAAACAAATGCCAAAAACGCCAATACACGTCTATACAAGGCTCAATAAATTACAATTTGTCAATAGAGCAGTTTTAATAGACCTTCTGATCTTTTTTATCTCATTCATAAAAAAAACACGATTTTATTTGCTGTTTGTCAAAGATTCCATATATTTGCTGCCGTAATAACAAAACAGAGTCATGAGAACATTCGTAGTAAATACATATTGGTGGTGGCGCTTCGTACAACTCAAAAGGTCGTAAGGAACGAAGACTCGTATGTATATATAAACACTACATAAAGATATAAAGAGGTCTGTCGCACTTGCGGCAGGCCTCTTTTCTTTTTATGGCAAATTCAAAAGGAAAATAACTAAAATAGATAAAAGATGAAAACGTATCAAGTTGACAAGAATGGTTACTATGGTGAGTTCGGCGGGGCCTATGTTCCCGAGATCCTTCATCAATGCGTGGAAAATTTACAGAATACCTATCTGCAAGTGTTGGAGAGCGATAGCTTCAAGGAAAAGTTCGATCAGTTATTGCGTGATTATGTAGGCCGCCCCTCCCCTCTTTACTTGGCCAAACGGTTGAGCGAGAAATACGGATGTAAGATCTATTTGAAACGGGAAGACTTGAACCATACCGGAGCACATAAGATCAACAATACGATCGGCCAGATCCTCCTAGCCCGCCGCATGGGGAAGAGCCGTATCATCGCCGAGACGGGTGCCGGACAGCATGGAGTGGCTACGGCTACGGTATGTGCCTTGATGAATATGGAATGTATCGTTTATATGGGGAAGACAGACGTGGAACGCCAACATGCCAACGTACAGAAGATGGAAATGCTGGGAGCTACCGTCGTGCCCGTGACCTCGGGAAACATGACCTTGAAAGACGCCACGAACGAGGCGATCCGTGACTGGTGCTGTCATCCTTCGGATACGTATTATATTATCGGTTCTACGGTAGGCCCCCATCCTTATCCGGATATGGTAGCCCGGCTGCAATCCGTTATCAGCGAGGAGATCAAGAAGCAACTGCTGGAGAAGGAAGGAAGGGATCACCCGGATTACCTGATCGCCTGCGTAGGCGGGGGAAGTAACGCCGCCGGTACGATCTATCATTTCGTGGACGACGAGCGGGTGAAGATCGTATTGGCCGAGGCCGGCGGCAAGGGCATCCACTCCGGCATGAGCGCCGCCACGATCCAATTGGGTAAAGAGGGCATCATCCACGGGGCACGTACCTTGGTCATGCAGAACGAGGACGGACAGATCGAGGAACCTTATTCTGTTTCCGCCGGCTTGGATTACCCGGGCATCGGCCCGATCCACGCGAACC
Source organism: Parabacteroides distasonis ATCC 8503 (assembly GCF_000012845.1). Lineage (NCBI taxonomy): Bacteria > Pseudomonadati > Bacteroidota > Bacteroidia > Bacteroidales > Tannerellaceae > Parabacteroides > Parabacteroides distasonis. The sequence continues at coordinate 692,401 of NC_009615.1, read as the reverse complement.
TCTCCGTAAAGCACCGTGCGCAAATCCTAGCGGTTGATGATGACGAGGCGTTGGAGGCCGCTTTCGAGTTGACCCGTCTGGAAGGAATCATCCCGGCCTTGGAAAGCGCCCATGCCTTGGGAGCCTTGGCCAAGGTAAACTTCAAGCCGGAAGAGGTGGTGGTACTGACTGTCTCGGGCCGTGGCGATAAAGATATGGACACTTACATTAATTATAAATTATCATGAATTATTCTTTCAAAACGATAAGCAAGAAGGTGATGGGCGACCTTCACACTCCCGTAAGCATCTATCTGAAAGTGCGGGATATCTACCCGGAATCGGCCCTGTTGGAAAGCTCGGACTTCCACGGAAACGAGAATAGCCTTTCCTTTATAGCGCTCCGCCCCTTGGCGAGCATCGGTATCAACAACGGGGAATGCACGGCTACCTTCCCGGACGAGACCCGTGAGGTTACCCCGCTCACCGAAGACTATAACGTACCCGAGGCGATGAACGCTTTTCTCGGCCGCTTCAAGGTGGAGGGAGCGGACAAGAAGGTCTGCGGATTATTCGGCTACACGGCTTTCGATGCCGTCCGTTATTTCGAGAACATCCCGGTCATGGAAGTTCATCACGAGGAGAACGACGCCCCCGATATGCTATACATATTATATAAGTATATCCTTGTCTTCAATCATTTCAAGAACGAGTTGACCCTAGTGGAGATGCTCCAAGAGGACGAGGCTAGCCGGCTGGAAGAAATCGAGACATTGATCGAGAACCGTAACTTCGCCTCCTATAACTTCCAGACAGCGGGTCCCGAGACCTCCCCGATCACCGGCGAGGAATACAAGGCGATGGTCCGCCAAGGCATCAAGCACTGCCTCAGGGGAGATGTCTTCCAGATCGTATTGAGCCGTCGCTTCGAGCAACCGTTCAAGGGAGACGACTTCAAGGTGTACCGGGCTCTTCGCAGCATCAATCCCTCTCCTTATTTGTTCTACTTCGATTTCGGAGGTTTCCGTATCTTCGGCTCTTCCCCCGAGACGCATTGCAAGGTAACGGGCAGACACGCCAGCATCGACCCGATCGCCGGGACCGCTTTCCGTACCGGTAATATCGAGGTAGACAAACAACGTACCGAGGCCCTGCTAGCCGACCCCAAGGAGAACGCCGAGCACGTGATGCTGGTAGACCTCGCCCGCAACGACCTAAGCCGGAACGCCCACGACGTGCAAGTGGATTTCTATAAGGAGGTACAATACTACAGCCACGTCATCCACCTCGTATCCCGTGTGAGCGGCGAGATCAACGCCGATAGCGACCCGGTAAAGACCTACGTCGATACCTTCCCCGCCGGCACGTTGAGCGGAGCCCCCAAAGTACGGGCCATGCAACTGATCACCGACATCGAGCATCATAACCGGGGTGCTTACGGCGGCTGTATCGGCTTTATCGGTCTGGATGGTGATTTGAACCAAGCGATCACGATCCGTACCTTCGTCAGCCGTGGCAACGTACTTTACTATCAGGCGGGAGCCGGGATCGTGGCTAAGAGCAACGATGAGCGTGAATTGCAAGAGGTAAACAATAAGCTGGGAGCCTTGAAGAAGGCGATAGATCTAGCGGAGAAATTAATCAATTGATTATCCGGTTGTAGAGACGGGGCACGCCCCGTCTCTACAACAACAATATATATAAAATGAAGATATTATTATTTGATAATTACGATTCCTTCACCTACAATTTGCTACATATATTGAAGGAACTGGGTGCGGATGTAGAGGTACACCGCAACGACAAGATCTCCTTGGAAGAGATAGAGCGTTTCGATAAGATCTTACTATCCCCGGGACCGGGCATCCCCGAGGAAGCCGGCATCCTCCTCCCCTTGATCCGCCGGTACGCCCCGACAAAGAGCATCCTAGGTGTCTGCCTAGGCGAGCAGGCCATCGGCGAGGCATTCGGCGCCACATTGATAAACCTTACCGACGTGCATCACGGCGTTTGCTCCGATATACGGATTGTCGCTAAAGATCCTATCTTCGAGGGACTGGAACCGGGTATACGTGTTGGGCGTTATCATTCTTGGGCGGTCTCCAAGGAAAACTTCCCGGATTGTCTGGAAATCACGGCGGTCGATACGGAAGAAGGACAGATCATGGGCTTGCGCCATCGTGAGTATGATGTACGAGGTATCCAATTCCATCCGGAATCCGTGTTGACACCCAAAGGGAAGACAATTATAGAGAACTGGCTGAAACGCTAATTACCTCCTAAGGCACTTATAGTTTCTTCCTAACGAAACATCAGTTTTCCTATAGTGAAACTAATGTTTCTCAAGCAAGAAACAAGAGTTTTTCCCTAGAGAAACAAAAGTTTTTCGATAAAGAAATATCGCAAAACTGCAATATTTTATCATTCAACACATTACAGACATGAAGCAAATATTATACAGATTATTCGAGCACCAATATCTAGGCCGGGAAGAAGCCCGGAATATCCTCCAGAATATAGCGGAGGGACGCTACAACGATTCCCAGATCGCCAGTCTGATCACCGTATTTCTGATGCGCAGTATCTCCGTAGAGGAATTGACCGGATTCCGGGAAGCTTTGCTGGAGATGCGTGTACCGGTAGATTTAAGCGAATACAAACCGATCGATATCGTAGGTACCGGAGGCGACGGAAAAAACACGTTCAACATCAGTACCTGTTCCTGTTTCGTAGTGGCCGGTGCCGGTTACAATGTCGTAAAGCACGGTAACTACGGGGCTACCTCGGTGAGCGGTGCCAGCAACGTGATGGAGCAACACGGCGTAAAATTCACGAACGATATCGATAAGCTACGTACCTCCATGGATACCTGCCATATCGCCTACCTCCACGCCCCCTTGTTCAACCCGGCGCTGAAAGCGGTAGCTCCGGTACGGAAGAGCCTCGGCGTGCGCAGCTTCTTCAATATGCTCGGCCCGCTGGTCAACCCGATCATACCTACTTACCAATTGTTAGGCGTATATAACCTCCCGCTACTCCGCCTATATAATTATACGTATCAAGAGAGTGGTACCCGTTTCGCCGTGGTACATAGCTTGGACGGTTACGACGAGATCTCCCTCACGGCCGATTTCAAGGTAGCCATGCCGGAGAAAGAGAAGCTTTATACCCCGGAGATGCTCGGATTCAAACGTTGCACGGAAGCGGACCTCGATGGCGGAGAGACCCCGGAGGAAGCGGCCCGTATCTTCGACGCCGTATTAGGGAACAGGGCTACCGAGGCCCAAAAGAGCTGCGTGATCGCCAACTCCGCTTTCGCCATCCAAGTGATCTGTCCAGAGAAGAAGATCGAGACATGTATCGCCGAGGCACGTGAATCATTGGAAAGCGGAAAAGCATTGGCCACATTCCGTAAATTTATATCTTTGAACCAAAGATAAAGAAACATATCCTATGAAAAAGGACATCTTACAAGATATTATCGCCAATAAGCGCATCGAGGTAGCCCGGCAAAAACAGGCCGTAAGCTTACAGACCTTATTGGCTCTAGGTAGCGACCGTATGGAGCGTGACACACGTTCCATGCGTGCGGCGCTGGAATCATCCCCCTCCGGTATTATCTCCGAGTTCAAGCGTAAAAGCCCCTCCAAGGGCTGGCTGCATCCGGGTGCGAATATCGCCGACGTGGTGCCCGCTTACGAGGCCGGAGGAGCCTCCGCCTGCTCGATCCTTACGGATGGGGATTTCTTCGGAGGTTCCTTGGGCGACTTGCAAAAGGCCCGCAAGCTGGTGGATCTCCCGTTACTTCGCAAGGACTTCATCATCGATACCTACCAACTCTTCCAAGCTCGGGTGATGGGCGCCGACGCTGTCTTGTTGATCGCCGCCGCCCTTACGGAAGAAGAATGCCGGATACTCGCCGAGACCGCCCATAGCCTGCAATTGGAAGTCTTGCTGGAAGTCCATAGCGAGGACGAGCTCAAATACCTGAACGCAGATATCGATATGCTCGGCGTGAACAACCGTAATCTCGGCACCTTCCATACGGACGTAAACAACTCATTCAAGTTGGTCGATAAGATGCGAGGCTTCTCCCCTCTTTTAGTGTCCGAGAGCGGAATATCCGAGACCGATACCGTACGCCAATTGCGTGAGGCCGGTTTCCGTGGATTCCTGATCGGAGAGACCTTCATGAAAACCGAGAGGCCGGGCGATACCCTAGCCGATTTTATAGGAGGACTGGCATGATCATCAAAGTTTGCGGAATGCGGGAGCCTCAGAATATCCGGGAAGTAGCCGCCCTAGCCATCAACTGGATCGGCTTTATCTTCTACGAACGTTCCAAGCGCTTTGTCGAGCGATGCCCGACGGAGCAGCAGGCAACGGACAGTGAACAATTGTCCCCTAAGAAAGTGGGCGTTTTCGTCAACGCTACCATCGAGTCCATGATGGAGAAAGCCTCCACCTACAAGCTAGACTATCTCCAACTTCATGGTAACGAATCGCCGGAAGATTGCCACACCTTGCAAAAAAGGGGCTATTCATTGATCAAGGCTTTCCCCATCGCTACGAAAGAGGACTTCGAAAAAACAAGGGAATATGAGGGCCGAGTGGATTATTTCCTTTTCGATACGAGATGCGAGGGCTATGGAGGCTCAGGCAAACGTTTCGATTGGTCTATCCTAACCGGATATAAAGGAGAGACTCCCTTCTTGCTCAGCGGAGGCATCCGTCCGGAAAACGCAGAGGCGATCCGGAACTTCCGGCATCCCCGTTTCGCAGGTATCGACCTCAACAGTGGCTTCGAGATCGAGCCGGGATTGAAAGACATCGACAAACTAAAGAATTTCATCCAACAAATTTTACATCCAGCTGTAGAGACGGGGCGTGCCCCGTCTCCCACCGTCTGATAGTATTTTTAAAATAGAATTCAAAATGAATCGCATCACAAACTTATTCCAGACCCAGAAAGACGGAATACTCTCCGTCTATTTCACCGCCGGTTATCCGAACTTAAACGATACGGCAAGCATCTTAAAAGCCTTACAGGCTAAAGGTATCCACATGGTAGAAGTAGGAATCCCCTTCTCCGACCCGATGGCAGACGGCCCTGTCATCCAAGAGGCCGCTACGCAAGCGTTGCGTAACGGGATGTCACTCCACCTCCTATTCGGGCAATTGAGAGAGATCCGGAGCGAAGTACAGATCCCGATCATCCTGATGGGCTACCTGAATCCTATCATGCAATACGGTTTCGAGAAATTCTGTGCCAGTTGCGTAGAGGCCGGCGTAGACGGAATGATCATCCCCGACCTGCCTTACGCCGATTATATCGCCGACTACAAGGAGATCGCCGATCGCCATGACCTGAAAATGATCATGCTGATCACCCCAGAGACCTCCGAGGAACGAATCCGGCTGATCGATGCCCATACCAGCGGATTTATCTATATGGTATCCAGCGCCGCCACGACCGGAGCCCAACAAGACTTCAACGAGCAGAAGCAGGCCTATTTCCGTCGTATCAACGCCATGAACCTACAGAATCCCCGCTTGGTAGGTTTCGGTATCAGCAATAAAGCCACTTTCGAGGCGGCGATAGCCCATTCTTCCGGTGCCATCATCGGCAGTAAGTTCGTACAGTTACTAAAGAGCGAAGCTACTCCCGCCGAAGCGGTCGATAAGTTACTGGAAGCCCTAAAACAATAGGAACCCTATTCATGTTTACATATAAAAACAGTAAATAGTCCTATGAATAACTTCACTTTTCACAACCCAACCCGTTTATTATTCGGTAAGGGCATGATTGAGAAACTGAGTACGGCCATCCCGATGGTGCATCGCATCATGATCACCTTCGGAGGAGGTAGCGTAAAGCAAAACGGTGTGTACGACCAAGTGATCAAGGCGCTAAAGGATCGTGACTATATCGAGTTCTGGGGCATCGAGCCTAATCCCACCATCGAGACCTTGCGAGAAGCTATCCAGATAGCGAAAGGCAAGCAGGTGGATTTCCTATTGGCGGTAGGCGGTGGCTCCGTCATAGACGGGACGAAGCTAATCTCCGCCGGCATCCAGTACGACGGTGATCCTTGGGAATTGGTACAGAAAGGGTATTACTATCATACCGTGCCCATGGGTACCGTACTGACCCTGCCCGCCACGGGTTCCGAGATGAATAGCGGGGCCGTGATCTCCCGGAAAGAGACGCAAGAGAAATTCCCGTTCTACAGTAATTTCCCCGTGTTCTCGATCTTGGACCCGGAGACGACCTTCAGCCTGCCCCCGTATCAAGTGGCTTGCGGTATCGCCGATACCTTCGTCCACGTGATGGAGCAATATATGACTACGACCGACCAATCCCGCTTGATGGATCATTGGGCGGAAAGTATTTTAAGTACCTTGGTTGAGATCGCCCCGAAGATCAAGGAAGATCCGAGGAATTACGACCTGATGGCAGATTTCATGCTATCCGCCACGATGGGCTTGAACGGCTTTATCGCTATGGGCGTAACGCAGGACTGGGCTACCCATATGATCGGACACGAGCTAACCGCCCTTCACGGATTGACGCATGGAGCGACTCTAGCGATCGTCTTCCCCGGAACCTTACGCACCCTACGCAAGCAGAAAGAGGGCAAGATACTGCAATACGGCGAACGGGTATGGGGTATCAATAGTGGAACAACAGAGGAACGGGTAAGCCAAGCCATCGAGAAGACTGAGCAATTTTTCCAAAGCCTCGGTTTATCTACCCGCCTCAGCCAAGAGAAGATCGGCGATACGACAATCACCGAGATCGAGAATCGCTTCAATGAACGAAACGCCGCCTTCGGGGAGGCGAAGAATGTAACGGGTAGCGTGGCACGGGAAATATTGGAGAGCTGTAAATAACGTACAACTTGTAGAGACGGGGCGTGCCCCGTCTCTACAAATGGGTATAGGTTTTATCTTAACAGGACTACTACCCGGATCGGGCCATGCGCCCCGAATACCAAGGCTTGTTCAATATCAGCAGTCTTTGAGGGACCGGACATGAAGACTCCGTAATCATAATCCATAGTGGCAGTACGGCGGTAAGCCTCATTCATCGTATGAACCAATTGAGTCTTGTCCAACAAGATCACCAAAGCGTTCGAGATAAAGTACAGACCTTTATAACGTACCTGACGGGGTAACCAGACAGCGGCATTCTCCGCCACGCCGAAACTACCCTCCACCACAGATACGTCCGTCCCGTTCAACTCCCGGGGATCGGTCAGCTCATCCGGGTTAAAGGTAGCGCAAGTAATCTCCTTCAAATTCGAGGCGATACGTTTCGCCTCCGGAAACTCACGGCGGATCACCTCATTCACATCCTCGCCGGGCTTTAACTCGATGGCCTTGCCACCCGCCCCGGCTAGCACTTCCGAGAACGTAGCCAACTTATCCGCATAGGTAATCGCCTCCAACGTAAGCTCAGGCATCTCGTGGCGTGTACCCGTATGATGACGGATACTCGCCAATATAGAATCTTTACTACTCATTATCTCACCTTATTATTCTTCCACATATCATTAAACGACTCCTTGGCGAAAGCCGGAAGCTCACGTCCCTTGCCCCAAGCGTTCAAGCCATTGTAGACCATGAAACGAGGCAAATGATTCACTACCGGAGCAAACTTCAACGCCGTATTGAACAATCCCGAACGTTCCATCAGGAACTTCATGCCGAAAGACATCACTTTCTTCTCCTTGCTCGCCTTACCGATCTTATCCAAATCTTGCCGCCAACGGTAAATCTGCTCGCCCAAGTCGATCTTTACCGGACAAACGTTCGAGCAAGAAAGACATAAGGAGCAAGCCGATACGTTATCCGAATATTCCTCCGGATTCCTCAGCATACCCAAGTTGATCCCGATCGGTCCCGGAATGAAATACGTATACGAATAGCCACCACTCCTGCGATATACCGGACAGGTATTCATGCACTCGCCACAACGGATACAATTCAACGTACGGATATGATCCGGTTTCGCCAAGATATCACTGCGCCCGTTATCCACGATAATGATATGGAACTCTTGTCCCTCGGGCGGACGGCGGTAATGAGAAGTATAAGACGTGATGGGTTGCCCCGTACCCGAACGAGCCAGCAAACGAGTGAATACGCCCAATGCCTCCAGATTCGGTACGATCTTCTCCATCCCCATCGTAGCGATATGCACCTTCGGGAAGGAGGTTCCCATATCGGCGTTTCCCTCATTGGTACAAACCACGATCTCGCCCGTAGAGGCGACGGCGAAGTTAGCGCCCGTCATCGCCACGTCGGCATGCAGGAATTTCTCACGCAGATTCTTACGGGCGGCATGCGTCAGGTAGGTAGGGTCGATATTCCCTTTCTCCGTTCCCATCTCACGCTCCATCATCTCGCTGATCTGCTCCCGTTTGATATGGATCGCCGGCATCACGATATGGCTCGGGGCCAAATGCATCAATTGCAAGATACGCTCACCCAAATCGCTCTCCACCACATCGATTCCTTTCGACATCAAGAACTCGTTCATATGGCATTCCTCCGTCAGCATCGATTTGCTCTTGATCAGGTTCCGGGCATCATGCTGGCGCAAGATCCGCAAGACGATCTCGTTATGCTCCTCGGCATCTTTCGCCCAATGCACGATAGCCCCGTTGGCGATCGCATTTTTCTCGAACTCCTCCAGAAGCGTGTCCAGATGGCTGTTGGAGTAAAGCTTGATCTCCGAGGCCAACTCTCTCAACCGCTCCCACTCGGGAAGCGAATGGCTCATCTTATCCCGTTTGGTACGTACCATCCAAAGCGTATGGTCGTGCCAAGCCTCATTCTCCTTATTCTCTAGGAAATGGGCCGCTGCTATAGCATGTTTCGTACTCATAATCCGGACGCTAATATTTGAACGATGTGAATAGTCTTGATCGGAAGTTTCTCTCGCTTGATAACCCCTTCCATATGCATCAGGCAAGAGCTATCCGCCCCGGTGATATACTCGGCGCCGGTACTCATATGATCCTTTACCTTGTCTTGTCCCATGCAAGTAGAGACCTCAGGCTCCTCGATGGCGAACATACCGCCGAAACCGCAACATTCGTCCACCCGCTTCGGCTCGAACACCTCGATACCTTTCACCAAGGAAAGGAGATCACGTAACTTGGAACAGTACGGGATATTACGCTCGCTGGGCGACGAGAGATGCAACTCACGCACCCCGTGGCAACTATTATGGATACTCACCTTATGCGGGAAAACGGCCGGCAGGGATCCCGGTCTCACCACGTCGTGCAAGAACTCGCAGATATCATAAATCTTCTTACTGTTCATACAAACGTGATCCCGCTTTCCCAATATATGGGGATGGTTCTCTTTTACGAAGGCTACGCAACTGGCCGAGGGGCCTACCACGTAGTCATAGTTCTTAAACTGTTCCTCCATCCGGAGGGCCAAGCGAGCCGCCTCATCCTCGAAGCCGGCGTTCGCCATGGGTTGTCCGCAACAGGTCTGGTCCATCGGATAATCGACATCCACACCCACATGCCTCAACAATTTATACGAGGCGATACCCACTTCGGGGTACACCGCGTTAATGTAACATGGGATAAATAATCCTACCTTCATACTAATTTTATCTTATATATCATATACGACACCGTATATAATTAACACCTACAAGCCCCTCATAGCTGCATATTGGCCCTTACCCTGCTTAATGTCTCGGGAGTCATCAGCAAATAAGAGGCGATATGGGACAAGGGGGCACGCTGCACGATCTCAGGGTGTTCTTTCAATAAGCGGGCATAACGTTCATTAGCGGTCTCGAAACGAAGGAAATCCGCCTTCCGTTGAGACAGGATCAGCGAATTCTCCAACAGGCGGCGATACATGACCTCGATCTCGTAATCCTCGGCGCACAATGCCAATAAAGGATCATGAGGAATGCCATACAGCACCGTATTCTCCAAGGCCTCCACCAACAGATTAGCGGGACGCTGGCGCAAGAAGCTCTCGATGCAAATGAAGATGTTGTCCTCGCTGGCGAAATGCTCGGTCAGCTCTTTCTTATTCTTGAAGTAAAACTGGCGAACCATTCCCTTATAGACATAACCGAGTTGCGTACAAACCTCTCCTTCGCTCAAAAACAGGGCGCCTTTTTTCAATTCTGTCCGGATTAAGATAGAGGCCAGTTTCTGGGCGGCTTCCTCACTGAGTAGAATCGATTGCGCCGCAATCCTGCGAGCTATAAATATCGCTGTATCCATATTCATGGTTGTTTTTGTTTGTTTCCGCAAACTTACGAAATAAATACCACTTGATTTACATCAAGCCCCCATTTATTTATATTCCTGCCAACTCTTGATGCAGATATCATCTACGCTCAAGGTACAGAAGGCTTGAATGAAAGCGCTCGCCAGACGGGCATTCGTAATCAACGGGATATTCAGGTCGATGGCGGCACGGCGGATCTTATAGCCGTTGTCAAGCTCGCCGGCGGAAAGGTCACGAGGGATATTCACGACCATATCGATCTGCTTCTCATGAAGCATCTTAAGCGCCTGCGGTTCTCCCTTCTCGCTCGGCCAGTACACCTTCGTACTCGGAATGCCATTCTCCGCCAAGAAACGGTGCGTACCTCCCGTAGCGAATAGGTTGTAGCCTTTCGTCGCCAACATCTTAGCGGCATCCAGCATGGCTACCTTCTGCTTCGGCGTACCGGTGGACAGGAGGATATTCTTCTCCGGAACCCGTTGCCCGACAGCGAGCATACTCGTCAACACCGCCTCGGATACATCGTCGCCCAGACAACCCACCTCGCCCGTGGAAGCCATATCGACCCCTAATACCGGATCGGCTTTCTGCAAGCGATTGAACGAGAATTGAGAGGCCTTGATACCCACGTAATCCAAATCGAACTCATTCTTATTCGGTTTCTCTACCGGCAAGCCCAGCATGACACGGGTAGCCAACTCGATGAAGTTTATCTTCAGCACCTTGCTCACGAACGGGAAAGAACGGCTGGCACGAAGGTTACACTCGATCACCTTGATCTCATTGCCCTTCGCCAGATATTGGATATTGAACGGGCCGGAGATATTCAGCTCCTTAGCGATCTGCTTACTGATACGCTTGATACGACGAACCGTCTCTACATATAATTTCTGGGCCGGGAACTGAATCGTAGCGTCGCCGGAATGAACCCCGGCAAACTCGATATGCTCGCTAATGGCATACATCACGATCTCGCCATGATCGGCCACGGCATCCATCTCCACCTCTTTCGCATGCTCGATGAACTGACTTACCACCACCGGATGCTTTTGGCTGACGTTGGCGGCCAATTTCAAGAAACGCTCCAACTCCTCTTGATTCGAGCAGACATTCATGGCGGCACCACTCAGCACGTAACTCGGGCGAACCAACACGGGGAAGCCTACCTCCGCCACGAAGCCATTGATATCCTCCATGGAAGAAAGCTCTTTCCAGCGGGGTTGATCCACGCCGATACGATCCAACATGGCGGAGAACTTCTCACGGTCCTCGGCATTATCGATGCTCTTGGCGGATGTCCCCAAGATATTCACATGCTGCTCGTCCAAACGCATCGCCAAGTTATTCGGGATCTGGCCGCCGGTGGAGACGATCACGCCGTGCGGGTTCTCCAGCTCGAGGATATCCATCACACGCTCGAAGGTAAGCTCATCGAAATAAAGACGATCGCACATATCATAGTCGGTAGACACCGTCTCGGGATTGTAGTTGATCATCACGGAACGATAGCCCTCCTTACGGATCGTATTCAAGGCCTGCACGCCACACCAGTCGAACTCCACCGAGCTACCGATGCGATAAGCGCCGGAACCCAGCACGACAATCGAGCGATGATCGCCCAAGTACGTCACGTCGTTTTCCGTACCGCTATACGTCAGGTACAGGTAATTCGTCCGCGCCGGATACTCGGCGGCCAAGGTATCGATCTGTTTCACCACCGGAAGAATGCCATGCTCCTTACGGAACTGGCGAACCAACATCATACCCTTCTCCACATCCCCGTCGAGACCGATCGCCCGTGCGATCTGGAAATCAGAGAACCCTTGTATCTTCGCCCGGCGGATCAACTCCGGATTGATGCGCCAACGTTGGATCCCCTTCATATCGAAAGCGTGAAGCTCCTTGGAGGTCTGCATGATTCCATATAGTTTCTGTAGGAACCATCGGTCTATCTTGGTAAGCTCATGAATCTGGTCTACCGTATAACCAGCACGGAATGCCTTCGAGATAACGAAGATACGGCGGTCGGTAGGCTCATGCAAAGCCTTATCGATATCCTCGATCACCAACTCCTTATTCTCCACGAAACCGTGCATACCCTGCCCGATCATACGCAAGCCCTTCTGGATAGCCTCCTCGAAGGTACGTCCGATCGCCATCACCTCGCCAACCGACTTCATGCTGGAACCCAACTCACGAGCCACGCCATGGAACTTACCCAAGTCCCAGCGAGGGATCTTACATACCACGTAATCGAGAGCCGGCTCAAAGAAAGCGCTAGTCGTTTTCGTCACGGAGTTTTTCAAGTCGAACAAACCGTAGCCCAAGCCTAATTTAGCGGCCACGAAAGCCAACGGATAACCGGTCGCCTTAGAAGCCAAGGCCGAAGAACGGCTCAAGCGGGCGTTCACCTCGATCACCCGGTAATCCTCACTCTCCGGATCGTAAGCGTATTGCACGTTACACTCGCCCACGATACCGATATGGCGGATGATACGGATCGCCAACTCACGTAATTTATGATAATCCGTATTACTCAAGGTCTGCGAGGGGGCAATCACGATAGACTCTCCCGTATGGATTCCCAGCGGGTCGAAATTCTCCATGTTACATACCGTGATGCAGTTATCGAAGCGGTCGCGCACCACCTCGTACTCTACCTCTTTCCAGCCCTTCAAGCTTTTCTCCACCAATACTTGCGGAGAGAAAGAGAAAGCCTTCTCTACCAACACGTCCAATTCTTCCTCATTGTCGCAGAAACCGGAACCCAAGCCCCCCAGCGCATAAGCGGCACGGACGATGACCGGATACCCCAGCTCAGCGGCCGCACGACGAGCGTCAGCGGCGTTCTCCACGGCCTCGCTCTTGATCGTCTTCACGTCGATCTCATCCAGCTTGCGTACGAACAACTCCCGATCCTCGGTATCCATGATAGCCTGCACCGGGGTACCCAATACCTTCACGCCATACTTCTCCAGCACGCCGCTTTGGTAAAGAGCCACGCCACAATTCAACGCCGTCTGCCCGCCGAAAGCGAGCAAGATACCTTCCGGACGTTCCTTCTCGATCACCTTTTCCACAAAAAAAGGAGTAACGGGCAGGAAATAAACCGTGTCCGCGACTCCTTCCGAGGTCTGTACCGTAGCGATATTCGGATTGATCAATACCGTTTGAATCCCCTCTTCCTTAATCGCCTTCAGGGCTTGGCTGCCTGAATAATCGAACTCGCCCGCCTCACCAATCTTCAAGGCTCCGGAACCGAGTATCAGGACTTTCTTTATATCTTCTTTCATTGCTTTACTTTTTTTAATGTTCTCTTTTAGGGTAAGCCTAAACACCCGTTTAAGGTAGACCTAAACACTCATTTAGGGTTGCCCTAATCCCTCGTTTAGGGTGGGCGTAAATCCCCGGCTACAACAATTCCGTGAATTTATCAAACATGAACTCCGTATCCAGCGGCCCGCTGCAAGCCTCGGGATGGAACTGAGAGGAGAAGAAAGGCTTCGTCTTATGCTTGATACCCTCGTTCGTCCCGTCATTCATATTGATGAACAGCGGTTCCCACTCCTCACCCAGCGTATCGTTATCCACGGCGTAACCATGGTTCTGCGAGGTGATGAAGCATTTCTCCGTGCCTACCATACGTACCGGCTGGTTATGGCTACGATGACCGTACTTCAATTTATAGATAGAAGCACCGCCGGCTTTCGCCAACAACTGGTTACCCATGCAAATACCGCAAATCGGCTTATCCCCGGAAAGCGCCTTACGGATATTCCGCACGGCGGCATCGCAAGTATCCGGATCGCCCGGACCGTTGCTGATAAACAAGCCATCGTATTCCAGCTGATTGAAGTCGTAGTCCCAAGGCACACGGATCACCGCCACGTTACGCCTCAACAGGCAACGGATGATGTTATGTTTCACGCCGCAGTCCAAAAGCACGACGCGCTTTAGGAATTGAGAATTGAGAATCGAGAATCGAGAATCGGAGGCTTCCGATAAAGAACAGGTCTGGCTCGTACCATCGGGCAGGTAACAAATAATCTCCTTGCACGATACCCGATCCACATAGTTCACATGCTCATAATCCTCGATCTTCAATTCCCCATTTCCAATTTCGTTATCGGCATCGCCGATAACGATACGTCCCATCATCACGCCATGCTCACGCAATTTCTTAGTCAACGCACGCGTATCGATACCGTATATGCCCGGGATCTTCTCCTCCTTCAACCAGTCGCCCAAACTGCACTCGGCGTTCCAGTGGCTATACTCATGGCTGTAATCGCTAACGATAATCGCCTCGGCGTGGATCTTCTCGCTCTCCATAAACGTAGCGATCCCGTTCGGCTCGAACGTACGAGGCGGGACACCGTAGTTACCAACGAGCGGATAAGTCAACACCATCAACTGGCCTGCGTACGAAGGGTCCGTCAAGCTCTCCGGATATCCGGTCATAGCGGTATTGAACACGACCTCGCCAGCCACCGGTCTCTCATAGCCGAAAGAGTAGCCACGGAAGACGGTACCGTCGTCTAACATCAAAGTTGCTGTTCTGTTTGTCTGCATAGAATCTGTATGTTGTGTCATTTCACTAAATATTCTTCTTCCATATAGTGAATAAAAGCCTCGTTCACTAACCGAGTCCCGCCCGGTGTCGGGTAATCGCCGGAGAAATACCAGTCACCCGGATGCTCCGGACAAGAGGCATGCAAGCCCTCCAAAGTCTGGTAGACGATCTCTACTTTCGCCTGCGTCCCGGCCGGTGTAAGCAACTCCACCATCTTAACGGATATCTCCTCGTCCGTAAACGGGGCGTATATCTCCTTTACGTAATTCACCAACGGACCATCCGCCGCTGTTTGTTGTCGCTTCGCCTTCTGATAAGCGTCCAAGATCACGTATTCCATCCCCCGGTCACGTAACAGGGCCACCGCAGCCTTAAAAGCGATAAACTCGTTCATCCGGGACATATCGATACCGTAATAATCCGGGTAACGTACCTGCGGAGAAGAACTTACGATCACGATTTTCTTCGGATGCAGGCGATCCAAGATACCGATAATACTCTGGCGTAAGGTAGTACCCCGCACGATGCTATCATCTATCACAACCAGATTATCGATAAAAGGTTCAATACTTCCGTAAGTAATATCATATACGTGCGCCGCCAGATCATTGCGGCTATTGCCCTCAGCGATAAATGTACGTAATTTTATATCTTTTATAGCTACTTTCTCCGAGCGGACTCGCATGGAAAGGATTTGCTCCAGTTCCTCTTCCCTAAGCAGGTGACTACGATCGGCGATCCATTCTTTTTTCAGCTTATTCAAATAGTTGTTCAACCCCTCCTGCATCCCGAAATAAGCGACCTCGGCCGTATTCGGGATAAAAGAGAAGACGGTATGATTCAAATCGTAATCCACCGCTTTCAAGATCGGATGCACGAGATTATCTCCCAAACGCTTCCTTTCCCTGTAGATATCCACGTCGCTACCCCGTGAGAAGTAGATACGCTCGAAGGAACAAGCCTTATTCTCTTTCGGCTCCACGATCTGGGAGATATGCCACTCGCCTTTCTTGTTGACGAGTATCGCCTCTCCCCGATTCAACTCCCGGATATCCTCTACCTGCACGTTCATCACGGTTTGTATAACCGGACGCTCGGAAGCCAGCACGATGATCTCATCATCCGCATAATAGAAGGCCGGACGGATTCCCCACGGGTCCCGCACGCTGAACGACTCGCCACTACCGGTGATACCGCAAATCACGAAACCACCGTCCCAGCCCGGGGTACAGCGTTTCAGCACGTTCGACAAATCAATTTGATCCTCGATGGCATGCGTGATATCCATCCCTCTCAATCCTTCCGCCTCACACTTTTGGTACAGGCGCTCCACTTCCCGGTCCAGCCGGTGTCCCAGCTGCTCCAGCATAATATAGGTATCGGAATATTTCCGGGGATGCTGGCCGATCGCCGTGATCTCCTCGAATATCTCATGAACATTTGTCAGGTTGAAATTTCCGCAAACGGCAAGGTTCTTGGCACGCCAGTTATTGCGTCGTAAAAAAGGATGGATATAAGAGATTCCGGATTTTCCGGTGGTACTGTAACGGAGGTGGCCCATATAAAGCTCTCCGGCGAAAGGTAGGTTGGCTTTGGCGAATAACGGATCGTTGAGTTGCTCGGGGGTTAAATCCTTGTAGTGTTCGTGAACTGCGGCAAATATCTCGGTAATAGCTCCGGTCCCGACAGCCCGTTCACGGAACATATATTCCTCTCCGGCATTTGCCTCTAACTTCACGCAGGCTAAGCCCGCTCCTTCCTGCCCCCTGTTATGCTGCTTTTCCATCAGCAAATAGAGCTTGTTCAGTCCATACATCCAACTACCGTATTTCTGGTGATAATACTCCAAAGGCTTCAGTAACCGGACCATGGCGACACCACACTCGTGCTTCAATACTTCCATTGTCGAATCAACTTTTTGATTTTGCCGCAAATATACAGACAATCCCTAACATATTGTTTAAACAAACATAAAATAATTGACACTTTCACGGAAAAAATGTTTTTATCGGACGTTTGGTTCACAAAGCTTAGATTTTATAAGCAAAAGGGAGGGTTTGTTTTCAATCTATAAGCCACTCATTTCCCTCTTAAAAGAGGCCTTTCAAAGATATCCATCCGAGAACCGTAATATTTCCGCAACAGAAAGAAAAGTACCAATATTCTTTCTGGCACAGAAAGCCCGTAGCACTGGCGCAAAAATGTTGTTCGCAGCCCCATGTGCTTATAAAGTTTTGAATGCAGACCAAGGGAAGGAAGTTGAAGCCTACACTGCCCACTGCTTTTCTAGGGCTGGTTACAAAATAAACGCCATTCCATTCTGGCTCATGGGTATGATGTTGTAGTCTTTTGTAATACAAAGGTGGTAAGAAGCATAATGTCATGTTTCCGGAAACAAAAAAGCCTCCTTTTAGGGGAGGCTTTACCATGGGATTCTAACATGAACGATCGTCATAGGTAAACATACGGAGAATTCTACGATTATGCAACATTACGATGAAGATATTCCCATCATTAGGCACTTGATGAAGTCGCTCACGGATCTTATTAAACACTCGTAATTACTAGGAGATGTCAGGAACTAAAGAGACAGGTAGGAAATCCTCTGTAGTTTCGGGATCATATGCTCGGTCTTTCGCCTCAAAAATAACACTCCCCGGAACAAGACAAATACAAGTATGATACATTCCTTGAGGAACCTGTATTCCCGGACAAGATCCTCCAGCCTCTAGGACAAACTCATCAATCTTATTTCCCTTCGCATCATAAAACACTTCACGCACAGCCCCCCGGCAAACGATTACCGTCTCTGATGTTTCTTGATGTCGATGTATCGGTATCACGGTCTCTGGCATCAGGACATTCAGCATCCGCTGCGAGGTATCCTTTCCAGCCACGGTTCTCAAATCATAATGCATTCGTTTCCTTGGTGAGGAAATCGCATCCAATAAGATCTTATCAAACAATTCATTATTCAGCTCCATACATTCCATTCTCATTTAAAAGCAAACACAAATGCTCCATACATTTATAGAGTACCATCATTCAAATTTTCATTATTTGATCTAGCTTATCAATACATACTTTTTTCGAAAAATGTATCTTATAATAGGCTTGCCCATTTAATCCCAACTGCGACCTCTCCTCTTCTGTCTTATGATACATTGTAATTACATTCTTTGCCAATCCTTTAAAATCACCGGAGTTAGTAGTCAATCCACAGTTAGCTTCTTCAACTATTTTATTACCCATACCAGACAACATCGTAACCATTGGCTTTGCGGAAGCCATATATGCTTGAACTTTAGAAGGTATAGTCAATGAAAAAATATATTCTTCTTTTAATGATACCAACATCACATCCGCAAGAGAAAAAAAGTCGGGCATTTCTTCAACTGGATAACGGCCTAAGAAAAACACCGTATCATTTAATTTTAAGGATTGAACCTTTTGTTCAATATCTGATTTCATGCGTCCATCACCTACTATTATCCATTTAATATCCGGAAGATGTCGGGTTAAAACCGCAGCTTGAATAATAGATCCAAAATCTTGTGCCGCACCTATATTACCAGCAAACATGACTTTAAATCCATTAGGCATTAAAGATTCATATTTATTTGAATCACTAATCTCTTTCATGAACACATCTTCTGCCCAGTTTGGTACATATATTAACTTGTCTTTAAAATTTCCTTTACTCAAAACTGACTCAAAAAAAGCAGGAGACTGTACAAACAAGATGTCTGTTCTACAATAAATACCTGTAACCAATTTTGATAATAAGTTCATTACAAACCCACTTTTCAAACCGCTTGCGGCTGCTACACTTTCCGGCCATAAGTCTTGAATCCATAAAGAAGCATTAACACCCGTTTTCTTTTTTAAAAGCAATGCAGGATACATCTGAAATACAGGAGAAGTTCCAAAGCAAAAGATACTATCAGTCTCTATACGATGGGTTAATACGTATAAGGAAGCAAAAAAAACAAACGAAAGATAATTCAAGGCCAGCCGTATTCCTCCACCATTTCCTCTAGGAATAAGAGGCACGCGGATAACTCTGATCCCTTTATAATCTTCCTCCTGTATTCCCCAAAACTTATAACCGTTAAGAATTTTTCCTTTCGGATAATTTGGTTTCCCAGTCAGGACCGTTACATTGTGCCCCCGTTTAACCCATTCTTCCGCTAAATCATTCACTTTAAACTCTTCTGGATAAAAGTATTGGCAGACAATTGTTATTTTCATATTGTTGATTATTTACGCCAAACCATCTTATCTATAATGCCGGTATAACTCTGTATTAACTTAACCACCTTAGTAGATACATTGCTATCATCATAAGCAGGTACCGTTAATCCATCATCCCCACAAAGATGCATTTCTACAGCAAGATCAACGGCCTGTAATACTTGTTCTGTTGAAATTGATCCTATGACAAAGACACCCTTATCCATAGCTTCTGGGCGCTCTGTTGATGTACGAATACTTACCGCCGGAAATTTAAAGTAACTAGCTTCTTCCGGAACTGTTCCACTATCTGATACCACACAAAAAGCATACTGTTGTAAATGGTTATAATCATGGAATCCTAAAGGTTTACTTTGAATCACTCGTTTATCAAACTTAAACCCACGTTGCTCGATAAACTTTTTGCTACGAGGATGACAAGAATAAAGAATAGGCATATTATACTTATCAGCCATAGCATTAACCGCATTCATCAAGGAGAAAAAATTAGCTTCAATATCTATATTTTCCTCACGATGAGCTGAAAGCAGGATATATTTATGCCGCTCCAATCCTAAACGCTCTAATATTTTACTTGAATTAATTTGTTCTATACACCCATCCAACACCTCACGCATAGGAGATCCGACAACATAGGTATTCTCAGGCCTAACCCCCGCATCAAGGATATAACGACGAGCATGTTCGCTATAACAAAGATTCACATCACTAGTTACATCTACAATTCTTCTGATTACCTCTTCAGGTAAATTCTCATCTTTACAACGATTTCCTGCTTCCATATGAAATATCGGAATTTTCAAACGTTTCGCAGAAATAATAGAAAGACAACTATTAGTATCACCTAACACTATTACAGCATCAGGTTTTACTTCTACCATCAACTCATAGCTCTTAGAGATTACATTCGCCATGGTTTGACCTATGTTTTCACCAACCACATTCAAGTAATAGTCAGGCTCACGCAAAACTAGATCTTTAAAAAACACTTCGTTTAAAGTATAATCATAGTTCTGCCCTGTATGAACAAGAAAATGTTCAAAATACTTATCACACTTTTTAATAATGGCAGACATCTTTATTATTTCAGGCCGAGTACCTAAAATAGTCATTAATTTTAATTTTCCCATATAGTCAATCAATATAAAGGATAAATATCTTTATGGTTATCAACCCACTCTTTCATCTCTATAATCATCTGTTCGTAAGAAGGTACCTCAAAATCAAAATCAGTACGCTTATTGAGTAAAGTCTTATCTAAAACCAATTTTTCAGACTTCGCTATCTGAACCTCATTATTTCTAAAGTACTTATTAAAGAGACATAGCAAGTTATATTTATTAATACTTCCGTTATTTACCAAATTATATAATCCAGTAAGGTTCGTTTGTAGAGCACGTTCCATCGCCTTTGCAAGGGTTAAAGTAGTAACTCCTGTCCATATAGCTTTTGTAAAGCCATTGATTGGAGTATGTTGTTTCATAAACCAATGAAAAAGGCCTATTCCATGTTCATTAATATCCGGACCAATAATAGAATTTCTAAAGGTAAGGTTTTTATCATCCACAATCTCACCCAATGCCTTTGTCCTATCATAATATGAACATCCATCAGGTACGGAGCACTCATCATAAGGCCCTTTATTACCAGCAAATACACAATCTGTACTCATCTGAATAAAGCGTGTCGGAGTATCTTTCAACCAAGCTACAACTTGATGAGGAAGATAACTATTAATATAAACAGCCTTTTCAGGAGCAGAATCGGCAAATTGATTCAGCAAACCAATGCAATTAATTATGGCATCGTAATTACCTGTAGTTACTATATTTTTCAAACATTCTATATCGAATGCATCTCCCCCGATCCACGTACAAAAAGGAAATCGTTTGCGAGAGAACGCATACACCTCATATCCCTGCTCTTTAAAATAAAGCGCAATAGTATGGCCAGCCATACCGGAAGCACCCAAGACTAGTATTTTCATATAGGCAGTTATTACTCAGAACGTATTTCCTTTGTTTTCACTCTTGCTTGTAAACCAAGATCTTCACGAATAAAATTGAGTTTATACAACATTTCCTTCATGCCCTCCACATCGAGACGGGTAGTATTATGGGAATGATACTCCTCTACCTGCTCAACCTTATGAGAACCCTCAGTAAAGAACTTATCATAGTTCAAGTCTCGGTTATCACATGGAATACGGTAATAGTTACCCATATCAATAGCCTTAGCCATCTCCTCACGAGTGACAAGAGTCTCATAAAGTTTCTCACCATGACGAGTGCCAATCACTTTAACCTCAGTCTCACCATATCTCGAATCAATCTTAGCGTAAATCTCCTTCAACGCTCTGGCTAGAGTTTCCAAGGTAGCCGCAGGAGCCTTCTGGACAAACAAATCCCCATTCTCACCATGAGTAAAAGCATAAACCACCAAATCAACAGCGTCATCCAAAGTCATCATGAAGCGAGTCATATTTGGATCTGTTATAGTAATAGGTTTACCATCCATCATCTGCTCAACCCACAAAGGGATGACAGAACCACGAGATGCCATAACGTTACCATAACGAGTACAGCAAATAGTAGTCTTTGCATTCTGTCCCAAAGCACGACCTTGAGCAATAGCAACCTTCTCCATCATAGATTTAGAGATCCCCATAGCGTTGATAGGATAAGCGGCCTTATCCGTAGAAAGTACCACGACGTTCTTCACTCCATGAGCGATAGCAGAAAGCAACACATTATTAGTACCCTCCACGTTCGTACGCACAGCCTCCATAGGAAAGAATTCACAACTAGGAACCTGTTTAAGAGCAGCGGCAGAGAACACATAATCCACACCAGTCATAGCGAAATCCACCGCCTCACGCTGACGCACATTTCCAATATAAAACTTCACCTTATGAGCCACATCCGGACGCTGAGCCTGAAGGTAATGGCGCATATCATCCTGTTTCTTCTCATCACGTGAAAGAATACGAATCTCTTTTATATCGCTATCCAAAAAGCGACGAAGCACGGCGTTACCAAACGAGCCCGTGCCTCCTGTTATCAATAAAACTTTGTCTTTAAATACTGACATGATAAATTGTATAAATTTAATCTTTCTATGTTACTGATACCAATGGGTATTGGCAATAGATCGATTCATTTTTCGTAAGATTCCATGATCTCGATCAACTTCCGGGCTCTTTCCTCATAAGTATCGAATTCTTTTAACTGCTGGTCACCTAGCGACAGAAGATGGTCATAATACAAACGATCTGTTGCCACTTTATAAATGCTATCCGCAAGTGCAGATGCGGAGGTAGCCTCATAATATTCCGCCGCATCTCCACACAAGCTATGGGCAAACCCCAAATCGGTCGTGATGATCGCCTTTCTCATCCGCATGGCCTCTGCATAGCTGGCACTGAAGCACTCCAGCAAGGAAGGCAAGAACATTGCATCAACCTGCTGATACAGACCTGGGCATTGATTGATCCGCACAGCCCCCAAGAAAAGCACGTGCTCCCGTTCCTCTTCACTTAAAGGGATGTACTCTTCCTCCCGAATGGTAAGAATAAAACGAAACTTTAAATCTGGATATTTACTCCTCAATATATGAATGCAAGGCACAATGATCGGCAAATTTTTATGGGGGTAATTCGCACAAACAGTCAACAGTGTAAATCCATCAAAATAAGGCAATTGAACAGAGCAATCCCACATTTCAGGATAGTCAAACACTTGATTGTAGTTGTTGGTTACCGTATAGACCTTTTTCTTAGGAAACAACTCTTTCAGCTTCATTGAAATAAAAGGATTTTCTGTATAATAGGCATTCGCACTCATACGAAAGTTTCTTTTGATAAACGATAACCTGAGACGCAATTTTAAATTATCCTTCCATGATACACTTTTAAAGAAAGGAGAATCCGACAACACCAAATGAGAAAGAGCGAATCCACACAGGTGCCTACACTTTGGGATCCAGACGGAAGGGCCAAATAGGGTAAACACCATCTCTATCTCATGTTGTTCTACCAATCCATCTAAAAAGGCATTACGGCCTGTTAGTATCTGAATGAATCCTAAAGGTCTAGAATACCGAACAACATAAATACAAGGAAGCATCTCTATCGCCTTTGCGCATTCTTCCAATGCAGATGGCAATACCACTGTGAAATGATGTTTAGATGTATATTTATACAACTCTCTACAAACAGAATCACACACCTGGATACCTCCTCCAACTTTCAAGTTAGAGGCATTAATAAGTACATTCATAATGTAAACTCGTAAGTTATCAAATTCTATTTTCTTTATTAATGCGTATCAATAGTTCGCTTTATGATTCGCATTATTACCAAAAAAATCAAATTGTACCATTATCGACTCTTATACTCTCACCCGAAATACTTTCTGCCTTGTCAGAAAGTAAAAAAGCAACAGTCTCCGCAACAGAACGAATCGATGTCGGAGCTTTCATTGAAGTACGTTTATAAATACGGTCTTTTTGTTCATTGTTAAGTGTAGCACTCATAGCTGTTTCCATAAATCCCGGCACAACTACATTCGAACGTATGCCCAGTCCGCCCCATTCTCGACAAGTATCTTTTGAGAATGCTTCCAAAGCTCCTTTACTGGAGGCATACATAGCAAGTCCTTTATAGCCGGTATGAGCGCTGATGGAAGATATGTGCACGATACTACCTCGCGTATGATGAAGAAGCATATTACGAATAGCGTATTTGGTCATCATCATTGGTGTAAATACATTTACTTCATACATCGCTTTCAATTTTTCAAGATTCAAATTAGTCACGATGTCATCGTAAGCAATAGCTGCGTTGTTTACAAGACCATACAATTGTACCCTATTGGAAACAAAGTCCTTAAAGATACTCTTACGCACACCATCCGCATCAGACAAATCAATGCTTTTAAAAAATAACTTACCTGTATACTCTTGTTCCAGCACTCTAAATTCTTCCGTGTAGCTGCGTGCCACTCCATAAACGATATTGCCTTGTTCCAAAAGTACACGGCATATTTCAATGCCCACGCCACGTGAGCAACCTGTTATTAAATAATTCATGAACGTTTCAATTTCCCGGTTCTTGTTAATGAAAAAGATTCTACAAACTTTATCTTACGAGGAATTTTAAAATCTTGTAGATGCTCCTTCAATATCTTTCTTATATCTACTTCTTTCAGTTCTGCGCCTTCTTCCAACAGTACTTCCGCACAAAGGACATTCCCTAAAATGGCATTAGGCTTTCCAAAGACAAGAGCCTGTCTCACTCCATTTATGGAAAGAATGGCATTTTCCGTTTCTCCCGGATTTACCTTATATCCACCAACATTAATAAGTTCGTTTTTACGACTGCTAAAGCGGAATAAGCCATTCGCCTCATCCACCCACTCAATAATATCACCAGAATGGTAGTAATCTCCATCAAACTCAAAACTATCAGACTGGCCGAGCAAAGATTTATGAATCATCAGTTCTTTATCTTTAACCTCAAATTTATCCTTGATCGCTGATGGAATCTGGAAACAATCCCCCTTAGCGGCAAACAGCGAACCAGCCTCTGTAGATGCATACACATTATTAATTTTTGCGTTTGGAAATATCCTTCCAATGGCATCATACAAATGCCAGTCAGACTTTTCTCCCCCCAATGTGACACGTTGAACGGAGGGGTAAGCCCTTCCAAATGGTAGAAGCAAACGATAGAACGTGGGAGTTGCCGAAAGATGCGTGATCTGGTTTTCCTCAATGGCAGCATATACATCCAAGCGTCCCGCATTAAACACATTCACTAAAGTATTCAAATTTTCAAAAGCTTGAAAAAACACCTGTAATCCAGCCATGTGCGTGGGGTTATAAGCATATCCCCAAACCTGATTTTGATATTTCTCTCCCTTACGCACCGAGCGTGTAAGGGAAGCAATGGTGTGAATAACTTTCTTAGGCTGCCCAGTCGTGCCAGATGTAAAGATTGTTATTTCTGACGGAGACGCTTCTATCGCATCGACCACATCTGAGATAGAATTGAAATGACAGCGATCCAAAGCAATGCTCTTGTTAATCTCATCCTCGTCTATTCCATCAATTTCGGAAGAACTCAAATCGCTATCAAGAAGAATTAGTGATTTTCCACAAGCTAACGCACGTATGAGATTACAAAAATAAGCAAATAAATCTGTACCCCTGAATAAAGGACAATAGATCTGCTCAGCATTCAAGAGAGACAGTAATTCGTCATAGGAGTACTCTTTGCCCTTATCAATAAGAAAGACTCTCATTTATTGAAGTTTTTCGTAGATTTCACCTATCGTGTTTACCAAGCCGTCCTCAAAGATGTCGATATCAAACTCATCCTCAATCTTCACTGTCAACTCTGCCAGATCAAACGAGGTAAGATCAAGGTCATTGCGAAGATCATCAGTCACGTTGATGTTATCGATGGCAGGAAGCTCCTTTGTCGCACGAATCTCGTTGATTATATTCAATATTTTCTGTTCCATGTTTCGTCATCATTTATTTATTGGTTCATAAAAATGTGTTTCACTCATATTTGCTGTTACGCTCCCCCATGACAATCCGACCCCAAAGCCTGTCATCACGACCTTAGAGAGGTCATATCTCCCTTGGGGGCAGACATCAGAAAGGAGTAAGGGGATTGTTGATGGTCCCGTGTTTCCATAGTTCTCTACGTTTATGGGAACTAATTCCGCTCTGGCCTTGAGTTTCTTCCTAACGTAGTTTACCATAAACCTATTTGCCTGGTGCAAGGCAAATAGTCCCACTTGTTCCCTCTCCCATCCGACCAGTTCCAGAAGCGCATTGACATTCTTGTGTACTTGGGTAATGGCAAAGTTGAATATTGCCATACCATCCATATAAAGGTCATTCTGAGTACGTCCGTTATTATCTTCGTCATATTTCAGCTCTGAAGTTTCGGCTGTGATTGGCTGACGAAAACCACCGGCAGGAACTATGAGACGATCTGCGCCGCTTCCGTCTGACTGGATATGAAATCCCATCGGCTCAGTTCCTTTACAAACAAGAGAAGCCGTACCACAATCACCAAATACCATACGTAAAGATTTATCCTGTGGATTAATCATGCGTGAAGTTGTATCTCCTGCCAGTACTAATACATTATTGCACATTCCACTGTTAATCCATGTCGCCGCAAGAAACAATCCATAAATGTATCCGGAACAACCGTAGTGCACATCTATGCAAATAGTATCCTTGGATAGTCCTAAACGGTCTTGAAGGCAGATGGATGTGGCTGGAAGGATATAGTCACATGTCTGAGAAACAAACACAAGTCCGTCAATGGTTGATTTATCTATATTCTCCTTCTCAATTAAATGCTCCGCAGCTTTTTGGCACATATCGGCACTGGTCATCTCCTTGTCTGCCACTCGCACACGCTCCACTCCAGTCGTTCTTATTATATTCCTCACCTCACTTTCGCCATATAAGCTATTGAATGATATCATCTCAATAGTATTGGTGGGCAGCCATGAGGTTATCGCCTTTATCTGTATATGAGGTATTATCGTTTTCATCATCAACTATTGTAATGTAAATCCTCCGTCTATGACAATATCCGAACCTGTCACAAAGCTCGATGCGTCAGAAAGCAAATAGATAATGCCATAAGCTACTTCCTTTGGGTCTCCAAAACGCTTCATAGGATAACGCTGAGCTTCAACAGCAAGTTGTTCTTTTGAAATAATTCCAGCATCTAATATGTGAGTATTAATCATGCCTGGACATACTTCATTTACTCGTATTCCTTTTGCAGCTAAATCCAAGGCAGCATTCATGACAAAACCTCGAACCGCACCTTTAGATGCTGAATAAAGTACATTTCCCCCCCCACACACACTAGTACCGGAAATCGAACAAGTAAAAACAATACTTCCACCTTTTCCAACTCTCTTTTTTTTCAATACTTTTTGCGTCAAAAGAATAGGCGCGATGGTATTGACTTCCAATACCTTTTCTAACTTCTCACGCTTTATAAATTGTGTTGGACAAGTCTCGGTTATACCAGCATTATTCACAAGACCCTGAATATCAGGAAGCTGATCAACAAGATAATCCAATTGTTCACAATCTGAAAGATCTGCTATGATCATAGCATGGCCAGTCCCCTCAAGCATATTAAACGTTCGCTTCAAACGTTCTTCATTACGTGCAGTTATCACAACCTTTGCCCCCATCTTAGAACATTCAATAGCAGTAGCCATGCCAATACCTGAGTTAGCACCTGTTATGAGAATGGTTTTACCTTCTATTGAGAATGGATTATAATTCATTACTGCTTATTTTTAACCAAATCAAATAACTCTTGAATGGTATTAGCCCGGCGCATTTCATCAGCCTTTAAACTAATATCATATTCGTCATCAATCATTGCCATCAAACCTAGAGCGACAAGTGATGACCACTCGTCTAAATCGCGAAATTTTGTATCTGGCTTGATCTCGCTTACATCCGTCTCATCAAGTTGTTCCGCAAAATGCTCAATAAATTCTTTCAGTTCCATATTTCCTAATTTTAAAGTTGTTCTATTTTATAATCAAGCTATTAATAATAAATTATTTAAAATCCATATCAGAATCGGCCGAGGTATGAAAGACCGCATATTCCCGTTGAGTAGCTGGCTTAAAACGAGCTACAATGTCCGCTCCACCTTGCTTCTCCCCAAAAGCATTCCGCTTTAGTTGCTGAGAAAAAACAGGTAGGGAGGAGCGTATGTAAACCCCAGCGAAACCCATCTGCCGAGACAGAGAAAGGGAAGCTTTTATAATAGCGTTTTGCCCTTCTTCATCACCAATTGCAAACCGATAATCCACGACATAAAGCAGTGGAATCCCCTTAAAAGAATCGTATTGTCTGCAAGCGAAATAGATATCATAACCGGCTCCTGCCACTTCGAGGGCATACACCTGATATTTGTCTTTCAATGTGAAAAAGCGCCAATCCATAAAACCAACCGAACGATCAAACTCAATCAGTCCGTCATTCCAATATCCGCCCTGCGGATATCTTAGGTCACCGGCTTTATCCAGCCGGCGAAACTTCCCCCAACGTGTCTTTATTTCTGGTGGATAGGAGGAATCCCCTACAATAGGCCTCCGTGCCGAAGGGAAAAAGGGCACAAGAATATATCGAAGCAAATATCGGTTAAACCGTATAAATGCCACAGACTTAGCGATAAACTTGGAGCGCATCCGTCTTTGAAGCTCAATCGATATCTGAGACAATCCAGCTCCAAAAAGGTTCTTAATCGAGAATAACTCTCCACAAATAAGAGTTCCCGCATCTGTCTGGCGATAGTCATCCAAAACCTTCGTGTCATACGACCAAACGATATCTTGCTCTTCGCTACCGATCCGAGCCTTCGTTCGCAAAAACATATTTGCTCCGATGATCTCTTGCCCCCTATAAATCAACAATGACATCTCCTCCCCTCCTAGCGGCATATACGATAAAGTAAAATCGATAAACGAACTCAAGTCCTTGCGAGAAGGATAGGCCTTCGCTATATAACTTACCAAAGCATTTTTGTCTGAAGAAGTATATCTCTTACTATAAATCTCCGTATTATCCATCAATTAATATCTATGTAGCGTATTATAATGCAATTTCTGATAATGGGATGCAAGTATATCCATCCCTCCATGAAGAGCCAATCGGGCTTGAATGGGAGATAGCGACTGAAAAAAAGATCTATGTTTCACCATTTTATCCATGTCATATTCCCCCGGTACAGAAATATAAAGTTTCTGATAACCTGCTTTCAACGATTCTGAAATAACTCGGTCTGAATAGTATCCTTGCGGATAGCAGACGCTATCGACCGTTTTTCCCAAAAGACGTTCAAAATAAGTCTTTGAAGTACACAAATCGTCTTGAAGTTCCTCATCAATCAGTGCACTCATGTTTTTGTGACGAACGCCATGTGACTGGATATTGAAACCCATCTCATGCAATCGCATGATCTCAGACTCTGACAGATAACCCTCTTTCCCAATCAAGGTAGTGGGAATAAAGACCGTGGGATAGACACGCTGGGAAACCAACCAATCCGCACAATCCAGCAATCCGCGAAAGCCATCATCGAAAGCGATTTGTATCTCCCCTTTGGACCTCTTAATATCTCGGACAATCTCAAAACCAGCCTTCCGTATAACCTCTACATGCCGCTTAAACAAGTCAAGAGAGGTCGACATATCTGTATACGACACACAGCCATGAATGTCATGATAATAGATCACCCTGCTACTTCTATTCTGACCTAAGAAGCTACCCACCAAGAAAATCCCAGTCCTAACTAGTTCTTTAATATTCATTGTTATAAAAAAATAAGGTTCACCTATTATTTAACTGATCACTTCTCAAACGAGCTTTTCTCTGGAAGGAGCGATTCAAAAGCGCTAATCAATGAGAGCTTAGCCTTTTCAAAGTCAACTGTCAAGTCTGAATCGTTCAAACAAATCACTCGTTTGCGCTGGTTGCGTATCAAATCTGATATATAGTCCAAATTATCGTTTTGTATCGCAACATATTCTGAGTCCTTCCAAACATTGTAAGGAGAGAACTCTCCGGAACAAAGCCTCCAATACCGCATGAGATATTGATTTACATTCGTAATGTCACGGAACCGAGACGCGGAGGTCTCTCGCAACAACTTCGGCTCCAACTCCCAAACTCGCTCGAAAGTAGACTTCAAGTAGGCGTTAGGCATGTGAGGATCGACAAAGCCTGTATGCAAGCTCCAAGGCCATAAAACCAATGTTCGATACCATTGGCTGGCATACCTCACGTTCAGCCATTTCCCTAGATGCCTCTTAAGCAAGTCCTTCTTGGGAAAATACTTATTGATCACTATCAAATCATTACAAATGATATGATCTATTCCACTATTATTAGGCTGCATTGCGTTTAGAGCTGCGATGTCGCAGGGTAACCCGTCACGGAAGAACCGCTCTTCCACGACATGATCGATCAAGAACGTATCATCATTAAAATAGATGAAATGATCAGATAATCCCTTGATCCGGTGAATATTCATCTCTATGGGATTACAATTGAATGTAGGAAGATATTCCGCCGGAATGAAATCCGCATGTTTGACAAAATGTAGCTTGGGTGCTTCTAAGTTCAACCATTCCGGGGCATGCCCACATGTCACAAAATGAACTTTCCCAACCCACGGCGCATATTTCTCGATACCCCGAAACAAGAACCTTAGATTATTCCAATCCCGGAAACGGACTTCTCTCTTATCACCTTTCACACAAGGAGCATACTTCGCATACTCCGCCTGCCAGACAGGATCATTCCCGTCTACCCATAGTAAAACTATGTCTATCATTCTATTAAATAATTATCATCTATTAATCAAATATCGTAGTGTAAGGAGAAATACCCAATCCACTGCCTAAGTAAACCTGACTATCCGTAATAGTCTTCTCATACAAGATCAAATAGATTAGGAAAAAAAGGAACAAGATTAACTTCTGATACTTCGGAGCCAAAACCTTACATACTGGATCTACCAAAAATGCGGGAACAAAGGCAAAGCATCCCATCAAACGGCCAAAAATGTGAATTTTTGCAGCCAACAAATAGCTTCCGATATATAGCATATCCAATATGGCAAAAAATGCTACATGACTATATCCAGCAGATATTTTACGATTTAACAAAAGGAATAAAAAAGGAATTATCAAATTAGCGATGATCCCCAGCCCAGTACCAACACTAGCCTCTCTATTATAAACATTCTCAGCATACACTCCATACGTAGAATCTATAAATAATGGGTGTGAGAATAAACGATCAATCAACTCCGTTCCAGACACGGCCAATAATATCACGCAAAAAAATAAATAAACTTTGGTAACAGATAGTCTAATATTTTTCAAGAATAAAAGAGGAAAATAAAGAACCGATGAAAAGTGAATCAAAAATGCGAGGATGGTACACAGCGTATACTTTAATCTACCTCTTTCCTTATATAAAGCAAACAGGCCACAGGTTATTAACGAAACCGCAATCGCTTGCCGACTAGTACTCATACAACTTGGGAACAATAGGAAAAAGTAAAAGACAATAAACGGATAAAACTTCCTTTTGGGAACATAATAGCAAATCGGCGCAAAAGCCAAAATAGCCAAAACAGCTATAAATATTTGATGGTTAAACCCAAATGTATTCATCAATTTCCCCAACAGCTGAAAACCTATTTCATGCTCATCACTATTCGTCCTATACCAATCATATAGTCCTACATAAGCCCAATAATCAGTACCTATCCCTTTACGGATAGAGGCCGGTATTACGATAGATAAAAATACAATCGTCCTATAAAAGTACTCAGTGTGCCGGGTGGATGATATCTTCACGAGATACCCAAACCATAATACAAACAAAAGTATCGCATTATATATTATATAAGTAAATAACATGATGATTATTTTTTAGAATCCCACAAGCGATTTACAAATAAATCTTAAGACATACATAATCCGGGCTAGACAAAAGGATAGATCTTCCTCTCTTATCTCAACCATTTTTTCAACCATTGAGTAAATCCGGACAAGGAGGCCTCTATCTCAAAGCGGGAGTAATAATGGCTAATATTCATACGCGACAGCGAGTACTCGGAAGCCTCAGCGTTATATTCATTCATCACGGCAAAAGCGAAAGCGGATTGTGCGCATTCTTTGATGACACGGGGGGTCACGTCCCGCTTATGACCATAAGGATAGGCGAACAAATCCGTGTTATACAAATGTCCTACCCGCTCGGAACAAGCCTCAAAGTCCAATCGCAACTCCCGTTCATTAAGCATTGATAATATATCATGGCACACGGAATGCCCTCCGATCTTATGTCCTTTCCGTTTCAACATCAAAAGCTCCTCTTCGGTCAGCCCCTTAAAGCGGAGGTCAAAATAAGCGGGATCAATCGGTAGCGCTTCGTAAGGATAAGTCACTCCCAACATCTCAATAATAGAATCTTTATCGTATTTCTCATACAACGTATCAATCAAAGAAGAGAACGCCAGCTGCCTGCTTAACGAATCTCCGATCCGTACCTTTCGGTTCGCAATCATATACTCTCCTTCGGGCACGTAAGCGAACCACGCCATAATCCGATCAATCCACAAAGGCATGGAAGAACCGACATTTGAGATAGGCATAAAAAAATAGGCGTTATTAGTTCTTTTCGCCAATACCTCATCCGCTATTAATGCTGCCCGATAACCATCATCGAAAGTGATGATGACAGAACCGGACCGCCCCAGCTCGGTAGTCACCTCAAAACGCTTATTGACTATCGACATCATCCAATCAAACCGTGAACGAGACGTACAAACAATCGCTTGCTCAAAACTATTATTCATATATTCATCTGGTATAATATGATGGAAAACAAGGATACGCTGCTTCTTCCTGTTTATCCGGTAAAAGAAGGAGAGGATACCGAGATAATAACACAATCCATAAATAAAAGGCCGCAATTTTCTATTCAGCATTATATCTTAATTTTTTAATTTATTAAATAGATTAACGAATAAGTGTTTAACGGATAAAACGAATGTATAAACAAATGGTTTCCAGTTATCTTTATAAAAGATATTGAGCTGCATATACTTACATATAAACAATTGGCATATATCCTTAAATAATTCCCCATAACGATGCTCTGAAAAGCGAGCTGATAATGTGGATCGTAAATCCATATATTTTACATTTCGAATCGTTAATTCATATTTAGCTACATCTAATATACCTACAGCATCCTCATAGGCGATTAAGGATAGAGGCAAAAATGAGTCGGATATAGAAATAAAACCATCTATGCGAATACTCATTTCTATAAAATAGTATTTACCATTAAAATATTTAAACTCAAGACCTCCAATTCCTTTATAATCAATCCTAGACAGGAAATCTCTGCAAATCCTCATTAACTCTGGATTTTCTTGAGTCTCTCCTATAGCCATAATCCCGTTACCCGGAGGAGACTGAAGTGTCTTTACTCCCATTACATCTAATACTTTTCCAGAATGAGACCTCACAAACAAATAGAACCATACAGAGTTGTCGTTTCCTGGTATGTACTCTTGGCACAAGAAATGATGGCCATTCTCTACAAATGAATTAGTATACGACCTAAAATCATCCCGCTCACATATTTTTGTTTTAAATCCCAATTTATCTTCACTTCTAGTAGAGACTGGTTTTATAATAACTGGAAAGTCAAATTCCTGTTCTATAAAATCCATATCAACAGTATTATTCACGAGCTTACTTTTAGGAACACTCAACCCATGTTCAGACGCATCAACCTCGGCAAAACCTTTCAATGTATATATGTCAATAATTTCTACAGAAGGGAATGTCAATAAAAAAAGCTCTTCATACCGATTCCTAAAGGTATTCACATAGATACAAGAAATATCAGTCGTTGAGATCAGAACCGGTCTCATTTCAAATCCCATCTGAGCATACCATGCCTCCATCTCTCTCAGTAAAATAGAAGGAGACTCAATCCCATCAAATGTAAATACTCCTGTAATATACTTACTCTTAGTAAAAACGGGCTGTAGATATGAGCTATTTATGCAAACTACATACGTATCAATCCCATAGGTTTTCCGTATATTCCTGCATGCAGAAATCACACTTCCAATAGCTCCTCCCGCAAAGACTACTACTTCTGGATATATCATTATTTTCTTATTATATTAACCAAACTATCCAATACCTCTTTTACAAAACCCTTGTTCAACAGTATGAACAAAGCGAAAAAGAGAGAGAATGACATGAGCCTCAAAGACCAGGCATCCAAAAACAGGATTCCTATGATAGCCCCCAATAGGAGTGCTATTTGAGATAAATAATCACCTTTGCCCTCTAGATAAACGTATTTATCTGACTTTATAATTCTCAAATACAAGATGATAAAATGTGCGATCAACAAGGAGACAGTAGCCCCCATAATCCCATATAAAGGTATCAGCAAAAGATTCATTCCAAGACACAACAGACCACCCCAAAGGCTTGTAGTAAGAAAATAGCGTGTATTTTTGGTTGCCATAAACATCGTCCCCATCAGCGTAGAGAAAGAGGAGAAAACCGCAGCGAGTCCCAAGAAGGGGATATATCGCCAAGCGTCGAGATAGGCTTCGTCCGCAAAGAAACGGATCAACCAATAGCTTGACAAACTAAGGAGGAACTCCACCAATAGTAACAAGACAAAACACAGTCTCATGATACGATTATAAAATATACGGAACCCGGGCTTCTCAAATTCTTCCAGTACAGAAATCTGCCACGAAAGGAAAAAGGTATTGAACACCATAGTTATAATCGAGGGAAAACGATTGGAAACGGCGAAGATCCCAACCAAGTCAGTCGAATGGTAATGTTCCAGGAACAACCGATTGGATGTACCCAATATCCACCAAAGCGTGGCATTTGGTATCATAGGAATTGAATAGGATAACATCTCTTTCATTGCAGATACAGAGATCGAGGAATAAGACAAATAACGATCTATGCGCATAGAAAAGGATGTATAGGAAATCGAAGCTGCAAAACCAATCAATTGGGAGATCAGATAACCGTCTACCCCCCATTTGGGAACCAACAATAACGAAGAGAGCGCTATAACAAACGTCAGGATGACTCCAGACATTACAAAGACAGACATCCGATCTATACTTCTTGAGAATTGCTGAAGATACAATTGCAAGAAACTAAAGATCAACAACGTATAGATATATCCAGCATAGGCGTCAAATACCCCCCATCGTACTCCCGTAGCCCATTTAAGTAAGCCATAATAGAGCCCCCCAAATAAGACAAGGGAAAGCGAAACGACCGCCAATCCAGAAGAGAAGAGTATCCGTTGCTCCTCACGGCCCTTTCCTTGTGGAAACCGGAAAATGGCATCAGTCACACACAAGGTCACTATCCCCATGATCAAAGAGACATAGGTACTCACCAAATCGACATCCCCGTAACTCTCCACAGAAAGCCATGCCGTATAAAAAGGAAGCATTAAGATAGCCAATAGCTTACTACCTATTGAACCCACAAATACCAATAAACTATTTTTCCCTAACCGTTTGTATTTATTCATTCGGAAAAGATGTTTTTCTTCCAATATTCCTCTAAAATTGTTAGGCAGCCGTTAACGGGCATCTTGAGAGTAATCCCTTCCCAAAAGGAACAAGCTGAGTCTCCCCCTTATCATTAACAATTATTAATAAATTTATCCACAAGCAAATAATAACAATCAACAACGTCAGGAGAGGACCGATCAACATATCAAATAGTACGAGGGTATCCGCACCAAAAGAAACCCACCTCACGAGTAACGTCTCCAGAAGCAATGATTGAATAACATACACTCCTAACGTGTATTGCCTCCACTTAGCAAAAGAAAGGGAACAGGCATCGTGCGCATCAGTGCACAACCAATAAAAAGGGTGATAAAAAACAGCGAGCCCGACAATCCGATAAAAAGCTGAAAATACCTCTTGAAAATCACCTCCAATAAAAAGAGCGCATTCTCCGTCAGCGACAACGTTCCTGAGAAAAGAGCTTCGCAAATCTCTTGATTCCTTACCCAAAAATCAGGCGTGAAAGCAACATACAACGATGATGCCACAAAAAGTAAACCCGATATGGTCAGCGCCCACCCCTTGAATCGCATGATCTCGGACAAATAGCTAAAGACACCGATACCGAAAAAGAAACAAGGATACATGATAAACACATTCCAAACCAATGTCACTTGACTCAGCAAAAGAGAGAAGGTGACCCATAGGACTCGTTTTCCTTGCAGCTTAAATGCCACGAAACCTAAGAGCCCGCATACAAAAACACTCTTCAAGAACCACAAGGTATTGACAGCGAACGATCTGATCCCATGGATATGTATGTCTCCATCCAAAAAGGCCAATACAATGTAGATTATCAAGCTCCATAAGGAACAGGGCAAAAGCACTTGCCGACCCCGCTTCACCAAGAAATCCTTAAAAGAACCCTGATACGCCCTCCTAGCAAACAAACCTGACAAAGCCATGAACAAGGGCATATGAAACGAGCTTATCCACAAAAACATCGGATTATGTGTGACATCTACCTCCAATAGATACTACATACAATGGTCGTACACCACCAATAAGATAGCAAATAAATTAAGCAAGTCCCAAGCCACTACACACGTCGGGCAAATGGATGAATTCACTAACTCCATAAACAATAAAAATATAAGCACTCAAGACTGCTGTCCGGATGTATGGATCCAGCTCCGACAGAATAAATCGAGTGTCTAAATTTAAATTGAGTTTAAGCTATATTTATAAAGATAGATTACTGAGATAAAATAGCCTACCACTTTTTTATCTCACCCCTTCCCCCAGCACATACTTCCTGATCCCATACCGAATGCTCGGTACATTCGCCCCGTTCACGAACGTGAGGTGAGGCAAGAGGGCGCTGATGAAGGCACGGCTCTTGACCAGCTTGAGGGGAGACGAGTAGTCGGCTAGGATCTCGTTGTAAAGGTCCGTCAATACCGTCTGGCAAAGGGTGACCGTGTCCGGGCAGGCGCATAGGCGGGCCTCGTAGACAAGACGGGTCGCCTCGTCCGGGATGAACAAGGCCAACGAGGAGGGTTCAGCCGTCACTGGAGGGGCAGGAGAGTTTATCGGAGGAGACGGAGACTCATGAAGTCCCGATTCCGCGGGCGTAATCCAACGTTCCGTCCGTGTCACCGTCCCGTCACCCCAATGGATGTTCTGGATAGCGATGGTGGCATTGGGCAGGATCTGCA
Source organism: Parabacteroides distasonis ATCC 8503 (assembly GCF_000012845.1). Lineage (NCBI taxonomy): Bacteria > Pseudomonadati > Bacteroidota > Bacteroidia > Bacteroidales > Tannerellaceae > Parabacteroides > Parabacteroides distasonis. The sequence continues at coordinate 655,432 of NC_009615.1, read as the reverse complement.
CGTTACCTCCATTGACCGTAAAGGCAGAACGTGCCTGTTCCGCCCGCTCTTGATTTTCTGTCATATCCGTTTTTAATTTAAGTGTTAACAATAATCACCCCTTTCACGGGGGTATATTTTATTTCTATCCTCATTTCATCCACCGTACGTCCGTTTCCGTACCCGTCCCGTCCATCGCTATTCCGGGAACGGGCAGGAACGCGTTCCTTTACCGGCAGTAACCGAATAATCAATTTATTTTATCCGATCATGAAAGAGTCTATCTTTTCCTTTTTCAACGCCCCCATCACCAATCAAGTACCGAACGGGGTCGTCTGTGTCAGTCAATTGTACGCCTATATCACCACCAGCGAGTGGCTGCGTGAGCGTACCGATCAGGTACGTGCCGCATCGGGCGACGAGAAACGGTTCAGGCGGCTGAAACAGAGTTTGCTACCCTATGTCACGCCCGCCGGTATCTTCTCCTACCGCAAGGAAGATCACTTGCTCGTGCCCTCGGGCGAGTTCGTCATCGACATCGATCACCTTTCCTCACCCGAAGAGGCGATCTGTTGGAGGGACACGCTGTTCGCCGATGAGCGGCTACGCCCCGATCTCTCCTTCGTGAGTCCCAGTACCACGGGAATCAAGCTCCTCGTACCCTATCGCCTGTCGATCAAGAAAACCGTAGAGGAGTCTTTCGATGAGGCGGTACGATTCGCTTGGGAATATCTTGAGTGGAAATACGGGCTGAAAGCTGATGCCACGAACGCAGACCTCTCACGGGCTTGCTTCCTTTGCCACGATCCCTCAGCGAGGCTAGGAGACCGGAATCGTTGACAGAGGACAAGTGACAGTTGGCAGTTATAAATCGTTATTCATTATTCACCATTCATTATTCATTCATCATGAACCCATTATCAGATCTGGAGCGGCTCGTTGCCGCCATCGAGAAACAGGGGGCGAACATCGCTCCCACCTATCAAGAGTATATGCCGATCGCCTTCGCCATCGCCAACGATTGCGGAAAGGCCGGCCGGACATTCTTCCATCGTATCTGCCGGATGTCGGAGAAATATGTCTCTACCGAGGCGGATAAGCTATACGACCATGCCCTCAAAGGAGGCAATGGACGGAATGGCTTGGGATCCGTATTCCACTTGGCGGACCTAGCCGGCGTGAGGCTGGACAAATCCTTGGCCGAGGCCGGGAAACTTTCAAACTTTCAAACATTCACGCCTCCTTCACACACGCACACGTGTACGCACGAGGAACAGTCCGTGAAAAATGTCCCGCCCGCCTTTCCGGAGTATCCTTGGCCCGCTTTCCTCAAGCGGATGATCGACCGGGGCGATACCCCCGCCCAAAAGGATATCCTCCTGCTGGGCGCTATCACCGTGTTGGGAGCGACACTCAACAAATCGATCCGGATATCGTACGGGCGAAAATTCTACTACCCTTGCCTGCAAACGTTCATCGTCGCCCCTCCCGCCTCGGGAAAGGGAGCCCTCGCTTGGACACGCCGGCTTGCCGAGCCGATACATGAGGCGATGATGGCGAACTACCGGCAGAGGCATAAAGCTTACCGGGAGGAGAAGAGCCGTTGGGACTCGCTGGGCAAGAAAAAATCCGATACGCCGGAGCCCGAGATGCCTCCCCTCAAGATGTTCCTTATCGCCGGTAACAATTCCGGCACCGGCGTGCTGGAGAACCTCATCGAGGCCGACGGCATAGGGCTGATCTGCGAGACCGAGGCCGATACCGTGAGCACGGCCATCGGCACCGAGCACGGGCACTGGAGCGATACCTTGCGTAAATGCCACGACCACGAGCGACTGGCCTTCAACCGACGCACGAACCGGGAATACCGGGAGTGCCCGGCCTCTTACCTCAGTGTCTTGTTAAGCGGCACTCCAGCGCAGGTACGGCCACTTATTCCCTCGGCCGAGAACGGGCTGTTCTCACGCCAATTGTTCTACCGGATGCCACCCATCGACGAGTGGGCGGATCAGTTCGAGCAGGGCGACGAGGACATGGATAGCCTCTTCTCCGATTGGGGGAGACAGTGGAAGAAACTCGTGGACTACCTACATGAGAGGGTCAATGTCATACAATTCCATCTCTCCGACACGCAAAAGGAGCGATTCAACAGCTGCTTCGCACGCATATTCGGGCACGCCGGTCTTTCCTACGGTTATCCGATGCGAAGCTCCGTGGCCCGTATCGCCATCAATATCTGCCGGATCGCTTCCGTGGTGGCCTTCCTGCGATCGGTGGAGAGTCTCTTCATCCCACAAGCCATTCTCGATTCTCAATTTTCAATTCTCAATTGTCCCGGTCTCTCGCCTGCCCCCGAGATCCCGGAGGAGAACGTACGGGACGGTATCGTTCCTTCCCTAGAGTTACGTATCAACGATGACGATTTTAAGGCTGTCCTCTCGCTCGTGGAGCCGCTCTACCGTCATTCGGCGGGCATACTCTCCCTGCTTCCGTCTGACGAGGTGCCACGCTCTCGCACGCCCACGCCCCAAGAGGCTCTCTTCGCGGCCCTTCCACTCTCTTTCAACCGACAACAGGCCTTGGAGGAAGCAGAGAGGAACAACATCCCCACCGCCACCCTAGATACCTGTCTCAAGCGAATGCAGGAACGAGGCACGCTGGAGAAGAACGGCCGGGGCGAGTACAGCTTCGGCGGCCGTGTCACCCATAAGTAATCCCGGCCTCCCTCACACCCCTATATAACGTACCCCACGGGCGTGTGTGTGTGAGGGGGGGACGAATGTTTGAAAGTTTGAAAGTTTCATTCTCCCAAATCTATAAATCATAAATCAAATGTTCTTGCCATTAAGAAAGTCCGCACTAGCGGCATCCTATTTCCCGGAGCTGGCCTCCCATCAAGCTTGCAACCGCTTACGTCGTTGGATCATTCGATGCACGGAATTGCACGACAAGCTGCTGGAGACGGGCTACCGCCCCGAGCAACGTATATTCACGCCCCGACAGATCAGATTAATCATCCACTACCTAGGAGAACCGTAAATTAGTTGACAGTTGCGCACAGAGGTAAATAAAAACAGCCTACTGTCACTAGTCAACTGTCAACTTGGATGGGTATTCTAAGATCTTTACAATGCCCATCCAAGGCTTCTTATAATGCCTATTCAAAGGGGCTTACGATAGGCAGCGTAAGAAACCGGCGGTTATCACTGCGTCCCATGTTAATTAATCGTTATTCCCTACCCCGGGCATCAATCGGCATCACCGCCCCTTACGGCGGAACCTATCTTTGTAACATTGATCAGCAAGCAATTAATTTTCTATTATTAATCTTTAATTATCAAACTATGCCACAAGCATTTCAAGCACGAAAGTTTTTTATCCCCAAGACGGATCCTAAGCAGGAGGTGTACAAGCCGGTTCCCTATTATTTCGGTACCCTGTCCACACAAGATGCGGCCGACCAGATCGCCGAGGAGTCTTCGCTCACGAAGGGTGACGTATTGAACGTATTGGATCGTTATCAGCGGTATGTCATCAAGAACCTACAGAAAGGTTACAAGGTGGAGCTGCTAGGGTTCGGAACCGTCTATAACCGCTTCGTCACGGAGAAGGGGGTAGCGACCGCCCCCGAGGTCAAGGCTACGCATATACGGACTATCGTGCCGGGATTCTCGCCTTCCTATACCATACTGAACGGGGCACGACGCTACTCGCTGCTGGGCGAGAAGACTTCGTTGCTCAAGGTGACGATACTCGGGACGCCGGTAGAGGAAGGGGGCGGTTCCGATTCTGAGTCGCCTGATGAGATCTGATGTGTCACTTTTGGCTTGACCCAAAAGTAACCAAAAGGTCAAGGCTGACGCTGACGGGCTACTTCGAGACCTACGCTCGCTGTCGCATCCCAACTCGCTTCGCTCAGACAGGGATACTCCTCACGCTCGCTACGGTCTCTTCGCTTGACGCCCGTCCGCTGAGGCCGTCCGAAGGAAAGCGAAGCTTTCCTCTTATATCAGCCGGGATATCATTATTCAATTCATTATTCACTATTAATTATTAATTATCATGAAAAAGTCCGTATGGAGTACTATTATCAAAGTGATCATCGCCGTAGCTACCGCCATCGCGGGAGCACTTGGCATCCAATCCTGTATTCTCTAATTTTCAATTTCAATTATCATGGGTAAGGTTTATTGTTTCTACCAGAATTACAGGGAGGTCAGCCTCCTTGTAATTCATTGCTCGGCCACACGATATGACAGGGATTTTCCTGTGGAGGCGCTCCGTTCATCGCACAAGGCACGGGGATTCGCCGATATCGGCTATCATTTCTATATCACACGGGACGGGGAGCTACATCGTTGCCGACCGGTCAACCAGATCGGGGCGCACGCAGCCGGATGGAACGACAAAAGTATCGGTATATGTTACGAGGGAGGACTCGACGAACAAGGCCGTCCGGCCGATACCCGGACCTACGCCCAGCGCTGTACCTTGATGGATCTGCTACGGCAATTACGAAGGGATTACCCGGAGGCACGCATCCTAGGACATTACCAACTTAGCCCCTATATCCGTAAGGCTTGCCCCTGCTTTGACGCAAGGGAGGAATACGGGGAGATCTAGCATTAGAATTTCTTACCGAACGCTATATTCAAGAAGGTCTTCACCAATATCTTGAAATCGAACAGCCAAGAGCGATGTTCCAGATAGAACAGGTCGTAACGCAAGCGGCGGAGCATCTTATCGACCGTGTCCGTATACCCATTGTAGAGCGTGGCGTAAGAGGTCACGCCCGGACGGATCTGGTAGAGGTAACGATAACGAGGATCACGCTCCATGATCTGGTCGATGTAGAACTTACGCTCGGGACGGGGACCGATAAAGGACATGTCGCCCACGAAGACATTCCATAACTGGGGCAGCTCGTCCAAGTGATGTACCCGGAGGAATTTTCCGACACGGGTTATCCGGGGATCTGCCCCACCCTTGTAAAGGGCCGGACCGAACTTCTCCGCGTCCAGACGCATACTGCGGAACTTATAGATGTTGAACGGGCGACCGAAACGACCGATACGCTCTTGCCTAAAGATCGCCGGGCCTCCATCCTCCCGTTTTACGGCGATATAACAAAGTAAAAACAGCGGGGAGAAGACGATCAAGGCCAAAAACGCCAGCGCACAATCCCCTATACGTTTTACATTACGTTGGAACATACCCATCCCATCCGGGATGAATCGCTCCGGTTCCTCTCTCTCACTTTTCCCCAATGGCGTAGTTTTCTCTTTTTCCATACTTACCATAATCCACTTTTCTTTCTGACATCAGGATCTTTTACACCTCCTGACCTTAAAAAAACTCATACGCTCTCACTCAATAAAGGCAATCCCTCCACCTCGCCGGCGTGCCATTCACGGTAGTCCGCCAAGGGAAACCCGGGGACGGTCAATAGCTTGTAATCCGACCCGTCTCTTCTCAAGATATGCTTGCGAGTATATGAACGGAGCGAGCGATCCGTTACAGACACCATCACGATCGGGAACGGGTAGGCGAACAGGCGCAGCGGCGTGGTCTCGCTATCCGAGAACGCACGATGCAGTTGGTAGGCGGAACGCTCGAACGCTACCCAGTAGGGACCCGTGCAATACAGGTGTATTGAGTTTCGGTTCACACGCTCACGATCCATGATCTCTGTCAAATGCTCACGCAACAAGTTCATTAACCGGATACCCGAAGGAAGAGAAGACATTTCTTTTTGAATCTTGATTTCTGAATCTTGAATCTTGAATTATTTAATTCATTATTCCTTATTCACTATTCATTATGTTTCAGCCACCGGTCGTAATCACGTAAACGACGTATCAACACGGTCTTACTCTTCTTGGGCGAGGCCTCCTCCTGCCAAGGGTCAACCAGCTCGTGCGCCATGCGCTGGTAGAGGCTGCTGTCCGTACAGCCGTACAGCGTGACCAGCAACAAGGCACGGGATTGCCCCGCTTTTATCACCGGGAGCATGCTGCGCATCGTGGAGCGCAAACGATCGAACTCATCCGACTCGCCCAAAAGCAGATAGGCAGGAAGGAGCAAAGAGTAAAGCTTGCAACGGATCACATCGGTCTCAGCACGGAGAGAGGCGTAGCCACGCAGGACCTCACGGGCCAGACAGGCATCCTCATCCACTACCACGCCGGAGGCATGGTAACGGCCCAAGGCATCGTGCAAGCCCTCCGACAGACGGTCGTTGTCCAAATGGGTATACACGTGCTTGCCCCCCGTGTTCAGCTCGATCAGCTCGTACTCCCCAGCTCTCACCTCGAACAAGGGGACCCACAGACAGTCGAGGATACGCACCATCACGTCCTTATGCCCACCGCCCGGCTGCACCACCACCTCCGCCTCCATGTCGGTAAAAGGGCCGGAGGTGATACGCACACGGTCGCCTTTCAACAAGCGGCCGCTATCTGGCACGTATACGGGAAGCTCGTTGGAGTAAGAAGCCGCGACCCAACGCAAGGTATCCATCTCACGATCCGAGAGGTAGGGGAAATAAGACCGCCCACCGGAGGAAACCCGGGGGAGGAAATTATACAGGGGAAGCGTACGCTTCAGGCGGAAGATCTCGTCCTCCGAGGCGTGGACGAACACGTAGTTGTACAACAGGGGTTGCCTCGTGTTGACCATCTTGCCGCCCACCTTCCTCGCCTCGACATACGAGGGGGAGAAATACTCGAACAAGGCCTCCCCACGACGCTCACGGCGGGAAAGCTCAGCGTCCAGCCCCTTCGAGGGGCTGATCCTGTCACGCCCGCCACCAGCGGTAGGGAGCGTGAGCACGTACCAGCGGACGGCCTCTTGGTCACGTCGCTTCAGAACATGCGCCATGAACCTATCCGAGCACTTGCCTGTCAATATATCCATCTCTATGATTATCTTTTCTAGTGGTTATCCCGTGGCCCGAAAACAGACCCCACGGCAATTCAGAGCCCTACCAAGAATCTTTTACATCATCTTGATAAACAGCGCTTTATATTTTTAAATATGGCATTACTGAAAATTACCATCTCTTGAAATCTTAGGCTACTTGGGGAGTAGCCTAAAAGGTGCGAGAACGGTTATCACCCGGTTGTAGAGACGGGGCGTGTCCCGTCTCCCACTGTCTGATAGTATCTTTAAGTTACCATTTGGAGGGGATGAGACGGGGTACGCCACGTCTCTACAGGAATGTATGTTCGATTTTTTAGAAGGGACGTGATGATGTAGGAAATACGAGATCATTTCGTCTCTATTGCCATGTCTATACACTAGGAATAAGAACGAAGATTTAAGGAGAATCAAGGCCGGAGCACAAACTAAAACTAATGATTGCTTGTTATTTGCTATTTTTTGCTACATTTGCACCGTGAAATGAACGCTACTCCCCAAGTAGCCTCAACCCACCTCTGGCATATAATTATATACATTCTCAAAGCAAGACTTATTTACCACCGTCATTTTCTCCAACGAGAAACTTCTTAGATAAATCTGGGTTGTCTTGATGGATTTATGCCCCAATAACTCGCTGATCATCTCAATGGGGACATTTTGCTCCTTCAATGCCATGGCAAAAGAATGACGGATCGTGTAGGAAGTCACATCCGAGGCTATTCCGGCAACCTCCTTCAACGTCTTCAAGTTCCGGTTAAACCGGGACAAGGCCGCATTGTACTCGAGATATTCCTCATGGCCGTTCTTCGTCCCACTTAAAAAGGGAAATAAATAACCGGAGCCTCCACCCCTCTCACCTGCCAGCTCCTTATACATAGCCTCCGCCGTATCCAAGACCTCCAACCGCATAGAGGTCCCGGTCTTCTGGCGATTGTAATCCAATATGCCGTTCTTGATATTACCCCTATTCAAATGGGCGAAATCAACGAACGACATCCCCCCATATTGAAACATCAAACAAAGCGTCAGCTGTGTCTTCCTCAACTTCTCTCCTTTTACCGGGACAGTCATCAGGCGATTCAAATCCCCCAGAGGCAAGGATTTCTTGCGCTGGCTTTCCACACCCGTAAAAACCCCCTTGAATAAAGAGGGGATAAACGCCGCCTCGCCATTCTCCACCGCCTTGTTATAGATACAACGCAAACGGCGGATATACGTGGAGACCGTATTACGCATGCAGCCTTTCTCCAACAAATAAGCCTCGTACCGGCGAAGAGTATCCTTATTTATATATGTATATGGGATACGATCCGTCCCGCTATACCGTATAAAAGAGTTCATCGCATCCTGATAACTTTTCGCCGAGGAATACCGTCCTTCCTTTTGTAACAGACTTATATACTCTCGCATCCCTTCCACCAAATCTTTCTCATCCATATCTCTCTATTTTAAATTCCAACTGAAAACAAACACGCGAAATTAGACATCCTGACAAATTATATCTTTTGCGGCAAGTTGTTTTATTGACGAATAGCCACTATATTTGTACGTTGTTTTAAACAGAGTACAGACTAAATTAAAAAGTAAAGCATATGCACAATTGGTTTGAATGTAAGGTCTCTTACGAGAAAATGCTGGAAAATGGCATGCAGAAAAAAGTAACCGAGCCTTACTTGGTAGACGCCCTGTCTTTTACGGAAGCGGAAGCTCGCATCATCGAGGAGATCCGCCCCTTCATCACGGGTGAATTTACGGTAACAGACATCAAACGAGCTCGTTTATCCGAATTATTCTTCAACGAGAATGGTGATCGGTTCTATAAGATCAAGGTTTATTTTATCACGTTGGACGAGAAGAGCGGAGCGGAAAAGAAAACCGCCGCACAAATGCTTGCCCAAGCCACTACGCTGAAAGAGGCCATCGCCGTATTGGAAGATGGAATGAAGGGTACATTGGCGGATTATACCATCGCCTCGGTAACGGAAACCCAGTTGATGGATGTATTCCCATTCGACGCAAACAGTATTCCCGGCGAGAAGAAAAGTGGCGAGGAACTGATAGCGGAGCAAAAACAACAAGCTGAACAAAGAGGATAAAAACATGAGTATCGCTCAAAACATAGTACAACTGAAAACGTCGCTCCCGCAAGGGGTGACGTTGGTTGCCGTCTCTAAGTTTCACCCGGTGGAGGCTCTATGGGAGGCTTACAACGCCGGACAGCGGGTGTTTGGCGAAAGCAGGGCACAGGAACTGAGCGCCAAGCAAAAAGTACTACCTGAGGATATCGAATGGCATTTTATCGGCCCGTTACAAAGCAATAAGGTAAAAGATATCGCTCCTTTTATTCATTTGATCCATAGCATAGATTCCTTGAAGCTTTTGGCTGAGGTGAATAAACAAGCGAAAAAACACAACCGCACGATCCGGGTATTATTGGAGATCCATGTGGCGCAAGAGGAATCCAAGCACGGACTCAGTCCTGAGGAATGCAAGGAGTTGTTGCGTGACGAGTCCTTGGCCGAATTCCAGCATATTCGTATTTGCGGATTGATGGGTATGGCTACCAATACCGATGATACGGGGTTGATACGGGAAGAATTCCGCAAGATCCATGATTTATTTATCGAACTGAAAGAGACGCTCTGTAAAGATAATGTCGATTTCAAGGAGATATCCATGGGGATGAGCCACGATTACCCGATCGCTATCCAAGAAGGAAGCACCTTGATACGGGTGGGTACCAGTATCTTTGGCGAACGGGAATATTAAAGTAATTATTAAATCTAAATATAGGCAACATGATTGACATTAAAACCCAATACGCGGGGTTAACACTTCGCAATCCGATTATCGTCGGGAGCTCCGGACTCACCAATAAGGCGGAACGTAACAGGGATTTTGAGAAAGCAGGCGCTGGAGCTATCGTATTGAAATCTCTTTTCGAAGAGCAGATCGAGATGCAGAGCGAGGCTTTGATGCAAGACTCCGATTACCCCGAAGCGGCGGATTATATCCGTGGTTATGTAAAAGCGAATCAAGTAAATGATTATCTGGAACTGATCAAGAAGAGCAAGGAATTATGTACGATCCCCATTATCGCCAGCATCAATTGCTATAAGGCGGACGCTTGGATCGACTTTGCCCGCCAAATTGAGTTAGCGGGAGCGGACGCTTTGGAATTGAACGTGTTCTTCATGGAAACCGAGCTGACCGAAGATTTCGAGAGTATCCGGGATACGTATGTCAGTATCATCCGCAAGGTAAAAGAGACCGTATCGATTCCGGTTATCATGAAGATCGGAAAGAATTACAGCAATATTCCTTCACTGGTTAATTTGTTGAAAGTAAACGGTGCTGATGGTGTCGTGCTATTCAACCGTTTCTACCAGCCGGATATCGACATCAATAATATGCAGATCGTTTCGGGTAATGTATTTAGCAATCATTCCGATTTGAGTGACACGATTCGCTGGACGGCTATCGTATCCGGAAAGATCCCGGGAATCAGTATCGCTTCCTCTACCGGTGTGCATGATTGGGAAGATGTCGTTAAATGTCTATTGGCCGGCGCTTCCGCCGTACAGATGTGTAGCGCTGTCTATACACATGGAGCGGAAATCATCTCCCAAGTATTGACTTGCGTGGAAGAGTGGATGCATCAGGCACATTACCAATCCCTTTCCCAATTCCAAGGCAAATTGAATTACGCCAATATCCCGAACCCGGCGATGTATGAGCGTTCACAATTCATGAAATATTTCTCCAACAGAGATTAAAAGAAATACCTAGTAGTAGAGACGGGGCGTGCCCCGTCTCTACTATAGGATAATATACAATAGTCTTAATTATTTTCTACTAGAAAGTATTTTTATTAGAAAATAGTTATATCTTTGCATCATCAAACAAGTTATAAAGAAATATGGAACCAATTTGCGCCATAAAGGATATCTATAAGATACTGTACCAGTTCGAGAAAAATTTCTCGGAAGTACATGCTATCACCATCAACGAGGCCATGTTGCTTTGTTGCTTAAAGGATAATGAGGCAAAGTCGGCGGGAATGATTTGCGATTATATCGGTCTTTCAAACTCCCGGGTCTCAAAGGTGATCACCTCTGTCGAGAACAAGGGGTTTATCCGCAGGAACATCAATAAAGAGGATAAGCGGCAAATGTTTTTCTCGCTCACCCCAAAAGGGAAAGAGAAAATACAACAGATGATGCAGGCCGAGCTAAACATGGACAGCCTGTTCAATCAACTCAAAGAATACATACAAAAGGGATGAATCCCTTTTTTTAACTAATTATTGTCTACTAACAAATATGTATAATACAAATTAAATAAAAATAGATATGAAGTATTTGATTATTGGAGGTGTAGCCGGTGGAGCTACCGTAGCAGCCCGGCTGCGTAGAATGGACGAGAAAGCGGAAATCATCCTTTTCGAACGTGGAAAATATGTTTCTTACGCAAACTGTGGATTACCTTATTATATAGGAGACACGATCAACGACCGGAATAAATTATTCGTACAAACCGTGAAAGGCTTCACGGATCGATTCCGCATCGATATACGTACGGAGCAGGAAGTGACCCGAATCCTTCCCGAATCCAAGCAAGTGGAGGTAAAGAAACTCGGCACAGGAGAAACCTACACGGAGACTTACGATAAACTAGTGCTCTCTCCCGGTGCGGAGCCTTTGCGTCCACGCATCGAAGGAATCGAGAGTAAAAAGATATTCACGTTACGTAACGTGCCGGATACGGACACGATCAAGAATTACGTGAACACAGAAAAGCCCCGTACCGCCGTTGTTGTAGGGGGTGGTTTCATCGGCTTGGAGATGGCGGAGAATTTGCATGAGCTGGGTATCCACGTCACTGTCGTGGAAATGGCTAACCAAGTGATGGCACCCCTCGACTATTCCATGGCCGCTATCGTACATCAGCAATTGATCGGCAAGCAGGTAGGCTTGATGCTGGAAGATGGCGTATCTCGTTTCGAGGAGACTTCCGGAGGCGTGACCGTTCATTTGAAAAGTGGGAAGCAGATCCCGGCGGATATGGTTTTATTGAGTATCGGTGTCCGTCCGGAAACCCGATTGGCCAAAGAAGCGGGACTTACGATCGGAGCACTCGGCGGTATCGCTGTCAATGAATATATGCAGACCTCGAACCCGGATATTTATGCGTTGGGAGATGCCGTGGAAGTACGCCACCTCGTGACAGGCAAACCAGCCTTGATCCCATTGGCGGGTCCGGCGAATAAGCAAGGACGTATCGTAGCCGATAATATCGTATCCGGCAATAAGGAAACTTATGACGGGACGATGGGAACCTCTATCGCCAAGGTATTCGACTTGACGGTCGCCACGGCGGGAGCTAACGCTAAGCTGTTGAAACGGGAAGGAATCGCTTATCAATCCTCCTATACGCATGGAGCCTCGCATGCGGGATATTACCCGGGAGCCGTGCCTTTATCGATCAAGATATTGTTCGCACCGGAAGACGGACGACTGTTAGGGGCGCAAGTCGTAGGTTTCGGAGGCGTAGACAAACGGATCGAGATGTTAGCGCAAGTGATCCAGCGGAAAGGTACGGTCTATGACCTGACTGAGTTAGAACATGCGTATGCTCCTCCTTATTCAGCCGCTAAAGATCCTGTAAATATGGCCGGTTTCGTAGCGGAGAACCTGCTTACGGGAAAAGCGAAAGCGATCCAGTGGAGAGAAATCCAGAACTTATCGCCAGATACCGTACGTATCGATGTCCGTACCCGTGACGAGTACAGCTTAGGGACAATCCCCGGCTTCATCAATATCCCGGTTGATGAGTTAAGAGAACATTTGGCGGAACTGCCCAAGGATAAACCGATCGTAGTGACTTGCGCCGTTGGATTAAGGGGCTATTTGGCTTATCGCATCCTGACTCAAAATGGCTTCACGAATGTCCGGAACCTATCCGGTGGTTACAAGACTTGGAGTGTAGCGACAGCAAAGATCAAGAATGAGCCGGCCTGCGCACCTTGTTCGTCCGAAGCTGTTTCTGATAAGGCATCTGGTAAAAGTAGCTCTTGCAAATCGACTCCGGCAGCTACGGCGATTAAGGTAGACGCTTGCGGATTAATGTGTCCGGGACCGATCATGCAGTTGAAAAAGAACTATGAGAACTTGCGGGAAAATGAGTCATTGGAAATCACCGCAACAGATCAGGCTTTCGGAAAAGATGTCTCTTCATGGTGCAAGATAACCGGGGCAGAGTTAGTCTCTCTGGAAAATAAGGGAGGCACGATCGCCGCCACGGTACGAAAAAAAAAAGCTGAATGCAAAATAGCGACAGGTGGTAATAGTGCCGACAACAAGACATTGATCGTTTTCAGCGATGACCTCGATAAGGCGTTGGCCTCATTCGTCATAGCGAACGGGGCTGCCTCCACCGGAAAGAAGGTGACTATGTTCTTTACTTTCTGGGGACTTAACGTGATTAAGAAACGGGAAAAACCTGCCGTATCTAAAGATATCTTCGGCAAGATGTTTGGCTGGATGCTTCCGGCAAATAGCGAAAAGCTGAAACTATCTAAAATGAATATGGGTGGAGCCGGCAGTTGGATGATGCGCCTTATCATGAAGAAGAAACGGATCGACAGCTTGGAAAGCCTTATGGCACAAGCCGTAGAGAATGGTATCGAGATGATCGCCTGCACGATGAGCATGGACGTAATGGGCGTCAAAAAAGAAGAACTGATGGATAACGTTGTCCTAGGAGGCGTAGCCACCTATCTGGAACGTGCGGAAGACGCAAACGTAAACTTATTCATCTAATTCATTCAAAAAAAATATCCCAGCATATCCACAATAAGGACAATGCTGGGATATTTTATAAAAAAGAGATTATACGAAGTCCAATGTTGAACGTTTCATAATAAGAGGATAACGTTCTGGATGTTTCAAACTTTCGATCTCCAAATCAACATCTAACTCCGGCCATTCTATCGCATTACGCCCAGCCATCCGAACATTTAACACATTACTAATACGTGCTTCTTTCAACCATGGAACACGATTATAGGACAGAAAATAATCCCGTCCTAACACCGAAAGCATAATACCCTGCGCATTAATCATTAATACGTTTACCGATGTGTTCATCAAATGATTTGATGCTTATTTAATCATATCAAACCCAGTGTAAGGGATCAACGCTTTCGGGATGCGGATGCCCTCGGGGGTTTGGTTGTTTTCCAATAAGGCGGCTACGATGCGAGGTAAAGCCAAGGCACTACCATTCAAGGTATGGCAAAGTTGCGTTTTCTTATTCTCGTCACGATAGCGGCATTTCAAGCGGTTGGCTTGATACGTATCGAAGTTGGACACGGAGCTAACTTCCAACCAGCGTTGTTGTGCCTCGGAATACACCTCGAAGTCAAAGCAAAGGGCAGCCGTGAAACTCATATCACCCCCACAAAGACGAAGGATGCGATACGGCAACTCCAACTTCTGAAGTAATCCCTCCACATGATTCAACATCTCTTGGTGAGATTGCTTAGAGTGCTCCGGTTTATCGATCCGAACCAACTCCACCTTAGAAAATTCGTGCAAACGATTCAAACCACGTACATCCTTGCCATAAGATCCGGCCTCACGACGGAAGCATTGTGTATAAGCGCAATTCTTGATCGGTAACTGCTTCTCATCCAGAATGACATCCCGGTAAATATTTGTCACGGGCACCTCCGCTGTCGGGATCAAATAGAGGTCGTCTACCTCGCAATGATACATCTGTCCCTCCTTATCTGGAAGCTGTCCCGTACCATAACCGGAAGCCGAGTTCACCACCGTAGGCGGCATGATCTCCAAGTAACCGGCGTCACGGGCCTCATCCAAGAAGAAGTTGATCAACGCACGTTGCAAACGAGCGCCCTGTCCTTTATAGACCGGGAAACCTGCTCCCGTGATCTTAACACCCAGATCGAAATCAATCAAATCATATTTCTTCGCCAATTCCCAGTGCGGAAGAGCGTTCTTCGGAAGTTCCGTTTCCATACCTCCCATTTTCTCTACCACATTGTCCTCCGCAGAGATACCCTCGGGTACCTCATCATAAGGTACGTTCGGGATCGTATAAAGTAAGTTCTGCAGCTCCTCGGCAGCCTGATCCATCTCAACCTGCAAAGCCTTGCTCACCTCCTTGATCTCGGAAACATGTTTCTTAGCGGCCTCCGCCTCTTCCTTCTTGCCCTCTTTCATTAATTGTCCGATCGACTTCGAGGTTGCGTTTACCTCCGCTAGGTTCTTATCTAATTGATTTTGTGCGATACGTCTTTTATCATTCAATTCCAACACTTTATCGATGCTTTCTTTCGCACCCTTAAAATGTTTCTTTTCCAGTCCACGGATTACGGCATCCGTGTTTTCAGTGATTAATTTGATTGTCAACATATTCTATTTATGTTTAATAGTTTTTCTAAGACGCGAATTTAGTAATTTTATTTTACCCTACCACCCGTTAACCAAGTTCTTGTATAATAAGGTTCGCTAAGGCTACTTACCATCACGCCACTGGAAGTACTGGTATGGATGAAGCGCCCATTTTTCAAGTAAATCCCCACGTGATTCGGAACGCCACGTTTCCCGCCACGACCCGTCTTAAAAAATACCAGATCTCCTTCCTGCAATTTGGCACGACTCACTTTCTTGCAATTATACTTCAGCATATCCGCCGAGGAACGAGCCAGCTGTTTTCCGTATACCTCCCGATAAACGATCGATACGAAACCGGAGCAATCCACGCCCCGCTTCGTGCTCCCTCCCAATTTATGACGTACACCCAACCAACGGGCCCCCTCGTTGTACAAGAATATATTATCTTCCGGTGTGATACGTACCCCATATAAGCGAGCCAACTCCTTCGGTCCCTTGAAATCGGCGGGCAAAGCTACTTTTTGTTGTTTTTTGCTACCGCACGAGGTCAGACATATAAGCAGGATAAAGATCCGGATAAACCCTAAAGGAATGCTATTCTTCATATCGTTTTCTCTTAATTAAGGCACGAATATACACATAAAGTTTAGAATGCCCATTATAAGGTTCCTACAATGGGCATTGTAAGGTCGTTAGAATGCCCATCGTAAGGAGCTTTGAATGGGCATCCAAGTTCAAGAAGGTTGAGCAGCTTTCAGATAAGCGTTGAACGCCTCTTTGTAGGCATCCGTCACGTGGATGATCTCCTTTCCGATATAAACGCAATTATTCCGATCAACGGAACGGATCTTATCCAACGCCACGATATAAGAACGATGTACCCGCATAAAGCGACCGGTAGACAGCATCTCTTCCATGGCCTTCATCGTCACGTGGGTGATAAGCGGACGGGCCTCCCCTTCCAGATAGATCATCACGTAATCCTTCAAACCCGTCACGTATAATATCCGGGAGATTTCCACCTGCCGCAACTGGCTATCCACCCGCACGAAAAGGCTGCCTCTCTCCTCCTTCACGCTACTCATCTCAAACCATTGGCGGGCCTTCTCCGCAGCTCCGAGAAACTTATGGTATCGGATGGGCTTCAGCAGGAAATCGAGGGCATTCACCTCATAGCTATCAAAGGCATACTCCTTAAAGGCGGTCGTGAAGATCACCCTCGTACCGGGGGGCACCATGCGGGAGAGGTTCAGCCCGTCCAGATCCGGCATCTGAATATCCAAGAAAAGCACGTCCACCGAAGACTCACGCAACGTGGAGAGTGCCAGTACCGGATCATTGAAGGAAGCCGCCAGCCTCAGATAAGGCGTACGGCTTACGAAGTCCTCCAGCATCTTCACCGCCAAGGGCTCATCGTCTACGATCATGCAAGTCAGTGTTTTCATAAGCAGTCTCGAAGTGTTATTTGAACAAAGTAACTATTTTCCCGGAGCTCCTGATCATATCGGTAACGACCGGGATAAGCCAGATCCAGCCTACGCCTCAGGTTTTCCAACCCGATCCCCGATCCGCTACGGTTCACATCCGGTTTCGGATGGTCGCTATTCTCGCAGGTAAAAACAAGGTCATCTCCTTCCGCCTTGAAACGAATACGTACGAACGACGACTTACGGCTATTCACGCCATGCTTGAATGCGTTCTCTATTAAAGAGATGAACAAAAGCGGCACGATCCTCATCGGTTTAGGCGGAACTTGCAAATCCACTTCCACGGTAGCCAACTCATTGCAGCGCAATCTCATCAGCTCGATGTAATTATTCATGAACTCGATCTCGCCTTCCACCGGTACCAGCTCATGGTTCGACTCATAGAGCGTATACCGCAGCAAATCGCTCAATTGCCCGATACGTTCTTGCGCCGTATCTTGGTCTATCTGGACCAAGCTGGATATATTATTCAAGGTATTAAAGAGAAAATGCGGATTCAACTGGTTCTTCAGCCAAGCCAATTCCGCCTCGGCGTTTTTCTGCCGCTCCTCTTTCAAACGCATCTGCATATCGCCCCAGCGTACGATATAACGGAACCCCACGGCACATCCAATCACTAGCAAATGTAAGAAGAACGCTCCGAAAGCGACCATATACATTCCCGAACGCCATTCGTCCGGGAAATCCGCCTTAGGAGAAAATATCCATAGGTTAGCCCCCGTGATCAATAGCAAATTCATCAAACCAAAGAGCATCTTCCGATCCCGATAAAGCAAATAGGGAACCAATACATAGAAATTAGCGGTGAAAACAATAGCCAACGGAGTAATGAACCCCGTATTAATCTTCCACACCTCGAAAGCCGAGCTCGGATTAAAGCGTATGAAAAAATCGATCGCAGGAGGAATCAGCCATAAAGTGATCCACAATAAAGCCTGTCCTCCCGCCAATATATAATCTTGCCTCGTGAGTTTCATAATACCGTTTTTTATAAAAGTAAACGAATCTAACGCCTGCGCCTATGAACGCAAGCGTTTATTCGACGAAAGGCAGGATCGCTTTAGACGAAAAAAGAATTATCGTTTCTGGATACGAGCCGCATAGCCTCCACCGGGAGCCATATGGATCTTTAATTTGCGATCTGTTGGGACTGGGATTACCTCTTTCTTATAATCACGGGCGGCACGATCGGCATTTATGCCATCCTTGAATAATTCCAAAGTATAATCACCTTCGCCCAAGAAAGACAGGTCTAAATCCAGCTCCCTCGGCGTCCAGTTGGTCAACGCCCCGATATACCAATCATTACCATGACGGCGGGCGATCGCTACATACTCGGAGACCTTTCCAGCCAATGAGACCGTCTCATCCCAGATGGTCGGAATGTTAGAGATAAACTCCGTACATTCCTTTTCCCTCCTATAATTAGACGGGGCATCGCACAGCATATTGAAAGGAGACTCGAAGATCACGTAAGTAGCCAACTGGCGGCAACGGGTTCCTTGGCTCATCGGCTCCGAGTTTACCGACCGATGATTACCTCTGGCGGCGTTACGCATAGCACCTTGCGTATAATCCATCGGGCCGGCGATCATACGGATAAATGGGATCGTGACATCATACGTCACCATATCGAACTCCTTCTCGGAAGACCACTTCATTTGCTCCAAACCATTCACACCCTCATAGTTCAACACGTTCGGATAGGTCCGTTGAAGACCTGTCGGCTTGAATACGCCATGGAAATCCACTAGCATCTTATATTTAGCGCATACCTCGGAGGCTTTATAAACAAAGTTCACCATTTCCTGATCGTCACGATCCAAGAAATCCACCTTGAAGCCTTTCACGCCCATATCCGAATAATGCTTCACGACATTCTCCATATCACGGGCGAAAGCCCAATAACCCGCCCAAAGGATAATTCCGACATTCTTGGACTTACCGTAATCCACCAATTCTTGAAGATCGATCTCCGGTATTACTTGCATCATGTCCGCTTGCAGGTTCACGGCCCAGCCCTCATCCAAGATTACGTACTCGATGCCATGCTCGGCGGCGAAGTCGATATAATATTTATAGGTGGGATTATTGATTCCGGCACGGAAATCCACACCGTATAGATTCCAGTCGTTCCACCAATCCCAAGCCACCTTACCCGGCTTGATCCAAGAGATATCGTTTACCCGGGAGGGAGAAGCCAGACGGTAGACCATATCGCAATCGGCCAACTCCTTATCATTCCGGGAGATTATAAACGCACGCCAAGGGAAAGAACGGGTTCCGGATGTTTTGGCGATATAGTTCTCACGCTCTTTCACCAACATCTGTAACTGATTATGGCCACCTTGCTCCTTCACTTTCGGATAAGGCGCATGAACCGCTTTCAAGGAAGGTTTTCCCGTCTCGTTATTCAAGAACATCCCGGGGAAATCCTCTAGATCGGCTTCCGTGATACAGACCTTGCGACCGTCTCCCAGATCCACCAAAAGAGGCAGGATCTTCAGGCGTTTATCATTTAGGCTAGAGATCGTCTCGTTTACGTAGGGCTGCTCGAAGGAGTTGAAGAATTGCTCCTCGAACGTCGGCTTCGTACTATTCACGTAAGCGGTGAATGTCTTATAATCCGAGGGGAAGTTATAGACGGCCTCCTCGTCGGCGATAACGATCGGTTCCTTTCTTTTCGTCGTGAAACGGTAAGCGACTCCATCGTTATAAACCCTGAACACCAATCCGTAATCTCCCCGGAACGAGATTTGCATCTCATTATAGATATCCTTTACTACGTCCTTCTTATAGAACGGAGAGGGTATTTCCTTGTCTACCGAGGTCTTCGTCACTTTCAAGACTTTCGGGTTAGCGCCAAGTACCTCACCTCCTTGTAAAGTCATAGATACGGCAGAATTCATCACCTCCGAATGATCCTGTACGATAGCGAAAGTGACTTTATCGGCTACCGTAACCTCCACCTTTATATCCCGGTTCGGAGACTGGACTTGATAATTCTTCTGGGCGATCGACGGGATAGCGCCCATTAAAAAGAGAAAAGCAAATAGAATGTTTTTACTCATGGTTTATTGATTTAAGTTTGTTTATGAATACAAATATATATTATCTTTGTCATATTCATAACAAAAAACAAATAATACCGAAATGATGAGACTTCACAAAATCCTCTTAACGCTCCTATGTTTCACGGTTCTCTCCGCCCACGCACAATGGAAATGGCTCAACCCGCTCGAATGTGGATTCCCTGTCATACAAAACCAAGGATGGACCGAAGAGATCGGAGACCGTTACGTTCGGCTTCCCCAAAGAGCCGAAGGCAAGGTACGTAAACCCGTCTGGGATTTATCCCGCAACTCCGCCGGGTTGGCGATTCATTTTTTCAGCAACGCCCCTGAACTAAAAGTACGCTATCAAGTAAGCGGACCGCTGAATATGCCACATATGCCCACGACAGGCGTATCCGGTGTAGATCTATATAGTATCGATAGCGATGGCCAATGGAGATTTTATTTCGGCGGTTATCCTTCCGGAGATACGCTTCAATATCATTATACGAACATAGGCAAAGATCTGTATCATGACAGGGGCTATGAGTTCCGCCTCTACCTGCCTCCTTATAATACGATAAAGTGGTTGGAAATCGGCGTGCCCGAAAACGATGAGCTTACGTTTATCCCCGTATCGCCCGAGAAACCGATTCTTTTATACGGAACCTCGATCGCCCAAGGCGCATGCGCCTCCCGTCCGGGCATGACTTGGGGCACGATCTTGCAGCGTTCACTGGGATATCCGCTTATCAACCTAGGCTTCTCCGGTAACGGACGTTTAGAGAAAGAGGTATTGGATTTTATTTGTGAGATAGACGCACGCCTTTATATCCTTGACTGCCTGCCCAACCTCACGCCAAAGAGCAAAGATGAGATCACGCAACTCGTATCGGACGCAGTCAAGCAAATACGTGCCACCCACTCCTCTCCGATCTTATTGGTGGAGCATGCCGGATATAGCAACGCACTCGCCGACGATACGAAGCTACAAGATTATGTGCGCATGAACGAAGGAGCTAAAAAAGCATTCGAGGAATTGCAGGCACAAGGGATAAAAGATATCTACTACCTTACACGAGAAGAGCTGGGACTGCACCCGGATGCTTGGGTAGATTACGTCCATCCTTCCGACTGGGGCATGGAAACACAAGCGAACGCCGTAGAGCGGAAAGTACGGGAGATATTACGCATCCCCAAAGGAGACCTCTCTACCACAATGCCTGTCACCCAGCGCCGGGAACCCAATAATTACGAATGGCAAAAACGTCACCGGGATATTCTCTCGCTGAATCAAAGCAACCCGCCTCGACGGGTGATCCTAGGTAATTCCATCACGCATTTCTGGGGAGGAGAGCCCAAAGGACCGTCCGTGCGAGGTATGGAAACATGGGAGAAAATCATGCGTCCGGCTGGATTCCACAATCTCGGATATGGTTTCGACCGTATCGAGAACGTACTTTGGAGAGTCTATCATGGTGAATTGGATGGATACAAGGCTGAGGAAGTAGTATTGATGATCGGCACGAATAACATCGGAATCAACAATGACAACGAGATCGTGGAAGGCATTCGTTTCTTGCTTTCCGCCATCAGGCAACGGCAGCCGGAGGCCAAGATCAAGGTAATCGGCATCTTGCCCCGCCGTAACCAAGAAGAACGGGTAAGGAATCTCAATCTCCGCATCCGTCAAATAGCCGAGACCGGATGGTACACGTTCAAGAACCCGGGTACGAAGTTGCTTCAGGAAGACGGCAAGATAAACGAATCCTTATTCTCAGACGGATTACACCCGAACGAGGAAGGCTATAAACGAATCGTGGACGAGATCGCCCATTAAGCGATAGTCCCTTTACTCACGAATCAATCCGAGCAACATACGCAACGCCGCCTCTGCCGACAAGCGAATGTTCTCCATACGAGGATTCTCCCCGAAATGATAGCACTCGGAGAGAATCCTCTCCTTATAAGCGGCGGCAATCCATACCGTTCCCACCGGTTTCGAGGGAGTCCCGCCTCCCGGCCCGGCGATCCCGGAGGTAGCGACGGCACAATCACATCCCAATACCCGCATAGTCCCACGGGCCATCTGCTCCACGACCGGCTGGCTTACGGCCCCGAAAGTGTTCAAGTCCGCCTCGGAGACACCGAGCACATGATGCTTCACCTCGTTGCAATAGGCTACCACGCCCCCGGTGAAGTATTCCGAGCTGCCCGCCATGGAGGTTATCATGCTGGCAATCTTTCCGCCTGTACAACTCTCTGCCGTACCCATCATCAGGTGTCCTGATTTGAGTGCGTCCGCTACCTCTAACTCTATTGGTAAATCATCTACTTCCATTGTTATAATGATACTAGGAGTTTCATTATGGGAAAACAATAGTTTCATTAGGAAGAAACTTTTGTTTTCCCTAGAAGAAACTTTTGTTTCTCTATAGCAAAACTATCTTTTCCTATAAGACAACCCTAGAAAAAGGAGCGGCATCCATCGGACAGAACTCCTTATCCATATACTTATAATATCCCGTGATAGCTACCATAGCGGCGTTATCCGTGGTGAACGAGAACTTCGGGATATGCACTTTCCAGCCATAACGTTTTGCGTGATCCAAGAATGCCTCACGCAAACCGGAATTGGCCGATACACCTCCGGCGACAGCTACTTCCTTTATATGCAAATCCTTCGCAGCCTTACGCAATTTACTCATCAAGATATCGATTACCGTAGCTTGCAAGGAAGCGCATAGGTCTCGCTTGTTCTTCTCAATAAAATCCGGATCATCTTTCAAATGATCACGCAAGGTATATAAAAAGGAGGTCTTCAGGCCACTGAAGCTATAATCATATCCGGGGATATGCGGCTTGCTGAACGTAAAGGCATTCGGATTACCCTCGTTCGCCAAACGATTCACGACTGGGCCACCAGGATAACCCAGTCCCATCACCTTAGCGCATTTGTCGAAAGCCTCTCCTGCGGCGTCGTCGATCGTCTGGCCGATCACCTCCATATCATTATAAGCGTTCACCTTTATGATTTGCGAGTTACCGCCCGAAACCAACAAGCAAAGGAAAGGAAACGAGGGAGCATGGTCATCGTCCGGAGTCTCCTTGATAAAATGAGCCAACACGTGAGCCTGTAAGTGATTGACCTCGATCATCGGGATATCCAAGGAAGCGGCCAAACCCTTGGTGAACGAGGTCCCGACCAATAAAGAACCCATCAAACCCGGTCCACGAGTAAACGCCACGGCACTCAACTCGGACTTATCAATGCCGGCACGCTTGATGGCCTCGGCTACTACCGGAATAATATTCTGCTGATGGGCACGGGAAGCCAACTCGGGGACAACCCCGCCATAGGCCTCATGAACGGCTTGACTGGCTATTACGTTGGACAGCATCACGCCGTCACGGATCACCGAAGAGGAAGTGTCATCGCAAGAAGACTCGATTCCTAATATCGTTATACTCATATCTTCATTCTTTTTTCCGCGAATTAACGAAATCTATCGCGATATTGTTGTAGATTTGCGCTAAATAAATAGAAAAGATATCAGAGGACTTAAATACATAATCATTACCCTGCTTACATTATTCTGGATATTCTATGCGTTGCCGGGCATCTTACTGAGAATTCCTTATATTCAAAACAAAGTATCAGAAGTAGCCACGACCCAGTTATCCGGCCACCTCGGTGTGCCCGTAAAGATCGGTAACGTGGATATCGAATGGTTCAATCGCCTAGTACTGGAAGGGCTTTATCTGGAAGACCAAGACGGGAAAGTCATGTTCGAGGCGAACCATGTGGCGGCGGGATTCGAGATCATGCCGTTACTGGAAGGGAAGTTCGTCTTCACGACGGTACGTTTGTTCGGTTTCTCCTTCAACCTACGAAAACATACGCCCGAAAGCCCCTTGAACCTGCAATTCGTCATCGACGCTTTCGCCAGCAAGGATTCGATAAAGAAAGAGAAGAATATCGATCTCCGTTTCAACTCCATCATGATCCGAAGAGGTAATTTCAGCTATAACGTGGATAGCGAGAAAGAGACCCCGGGAAAGTTCAACGCCAAGCATATCGATATCAAGAACCTGAGTGCCAAGATATCCCTCAAGGCTTTTAACAAGGACAGCGTGAACGCCCATATCAAGAAGATGAGTTTCGATGAGGCATCCGGTTTCTCCTTGAATAAGTTATCGCTGAACGTGGTCGGGAACCGGGATAGCGCTTTCGTGCAGGACTTCGAGGTACGCTTGCCGCAGACAAACTTGAAGATCGGGCGTGCCCGGATCGATTTAAGCGAGATCGATAGCCTTCCCGCTCTCTTGAACAACGCTCCGATCGATTTGAATATAACACCTTCGCAAATCTGCCTGAAAGACTTATCCCCTTTCGTCCCGGCGTTCAAGAACTTCGCCGACACGATTGAGTTATCGGCCGAGGCAAACGGCTACATCAATAATTTTAACTTGAAGCGCCTCACCTTGAAGTATAGCGATAAGATGCTGTTTATCGGCCAGATGGAACTGAAAAACATCACCTATCCTGAGGAAACGTATCTTTTAGGGAAGGTGAATAAGATGTATATCACGACAGACGGCATCTCCAGTCTGGCCAATAACTTCAATGAGCGTCCGAAGAGTCTCCCGGCCCCGGTCGTCAAATTGGGGACGATCAATTTCACGGGCGAGATATCAGGCTTTTTTGATAACCTAGTCGCTTTCGGAAAATTATCGTCTTCCATCGGCTCCATACAGACAGACTTGATATTCGGTAGCAACAAGGATAAGAATATAGCCGCTTACCTACGGGGACGCATCGCCTCCAGCAACTTGCGGCTCCATGAGTTATTTGGTGAGAATAATCCTTTCGGGGAGGCTCGCTTCGACATCAATATCGATACCCGTAGACCTGTTGGCGGAAATTTCTCCGGAAATATCCAAGCACAAGTCAAGGAGTTCGATTATAAAGCTTATAAATACAAGGATATAAATCTTTCCGGTAATTTCAGGAAGAGTAGTTTCGATGGGACTATCCATGTAAACGATCCCAATGGCGAGTTACACGCCCAAGGCATCTTCCAGCACCAAGGGCAAAACTCCTTGTTTAATTTCACCGCCCGCCTCGATCATTTCCGGCCGGACCGATTGAACCTGACAGACAAATATGAGGCGCCGAATATCTCCTTGGCTTTAAACGCGGATTTCACCGGAGATAATATCGATAATCTGGAAGGTAGCATCACGTTGGACAGTCTTTCTTTCGAGACCACTCCCAGCAGCTTCTTCCTTAAGAAATTCGAAGTAGTTGCCTCGGGGCATAGTCTCGACCGGCAATTAACCATAACGTCCGATATCTTGAATGGAGAGGTCACCGGGTCTTACTCATTCAACACGCTAATCCCCAGCCTTATGAATACGTTCAAGGGATATGTGCCAGCCTTGATCAACACGACCCAGAAAAAACAAATCGTGAAAGAGAATAACTTCGCCCTCCTATTAACGATCGAGAATACGGAAGCGCTTTCTACGACATTAAAACTACCGTTCACGATGGTGCAACCCGGACGGATCACGGGACATTATAATAATATTTATAATAAGTTCCGTATCGAGGCGTGGCTTCCGAAGTTCAATCTCGGGAAATCCATGTTCGAATCCGGCTACTTGGTCTGCGACAATCCGAACGATAAGGTAAACCTCCAATTAAAAACGATTAATTATAACGACAAGGGACTGCGTAACTACCTTGATATCAAAGCAGACGCTAAAGATAATCTGGTGAACACCCTGATTGGCTGGGCGAATAATAAAGAGCGGTTATTTAAGGCCGACATCTCCGCCTCTACCCTTTTTGTCGAAGAGGAAAGCGAGAAAGGGCCGGCCAAGTTACGTACGGAAGTCACGTTGAATAAAAGCCCCCTCATTATTAAAGACACGCTCTGGACCATCAATCCGGCGAATATAACGATTCGTGAGGGCAAGATCGGTATTGAGCATTTCCGGGTAGATCATGAGACCCAGTATTTATCTATGGAAGGGACGATCTCAAAAGATCCGGCAGATACTTTATTGGTAGACTTGAAGCAAATAGAGCTGAGTTATGTCTTCGACGTATTGAATATCCCAGTCTTGCAATTCGGAGGTGAGGCTACCGGTAAGTTCTACGTGAATGATTTATTCAATAGCCGTATGCTAAACACGGATCTGGAAGTAAAGAATTTCTCATTCAACCAAACCCCCTTGGGTCGCCTCAATCTCTTCAGCGAATGGGACAACGCACAGAAAGGTATCCTTATGCTGGGAAGCATCTACAAGAACGACAGCACTTGGACGGATGTAAACGGCTATGTATTCCCGGTCGGACCCAATGCGGGGCTATCCTTGTATTTCGATGCCAATGATATCAATCTAGCTTTCTTGCAGCCCTTTGTCGATACGGTCGTAAAGAACTTGCAAGGCCGGGGATTCGGAAGTATACATTTGCACGGCCCCTTTAAGGAGCTGAATGTCGAGGGAGATGCCTATGTCATGGATGGAGGGGTAGGCGTTGATTTCTTGGATACGTATTATACCTTCTCCGATTCCGTCCACCTTGACTCTACATCCGTCAATTTACGGAATATCACGGTCAAGGATCAATTCGGCAACCTAGGGAAAGTCAGCCTCAAGTTCAACCATTTGCATTTCCGGGATTATAGCTTCCTCGTAAACGTGCAAGGCAATAATATGTTGATGTATAACGCCAACCAGAAAAAGAATCCGCTGATTTACGGAACTGTATTCGCCAGTGGAACGGCGCAGATCAAGGGTAACGGTAAGTTGATCGACTTTGATATTAATATGAAAAGCGAACCTAAGACCGCTATTTATCTGGACTTCATGAATAAGAACTCGGCTACGGACTATGATTTTATCACGTTCGTCGATAAAAGCAAGTTGGCCGCTAACGTAGATTCCACGTCCACACACCCATTGAATATCGTACACGAGACAGACGAGGGAGCCGAGCTACGAATGAACTTCCTCCTTGATATCACACCCGATGCCGATATAGAGCTAATCATGGACCCGATAGCGGGAGACCGTATCAAAGGAAACGCCAGTGGAAGTTTACAAATACAATATGGAACAAGAAGTGATCTTCGTATGTATGGCGACGTGAATATCGTACAAGGAAACTATAATTTCAGCTTACAGCAAATCATCCATAAAGACTTTAAGATCAGAGACGGTAGCACGATCAATTTCCGTGGCGATCCCTTTAATGCCCATATGGATATCAATGCGATCTACAATCTGACCGCAAATATCGGAGACTTGGATCAGAGTCTCTTACAAGAAAGTTCTCGAACAAACATACCCGTCAATTGCGTCTTAAACCTTAAAGGCGCATTGCGCAGCCCGTCTATTTCCTTCGACTTAGAATTTCCGAACTCTAACGAGGAATTAGAGCGTCAAGTCAAAGCGTTTATAGACACAGAGGATATGATGACTCGGCAAATTGTTTATTTGCTGGTGTTAAATAAATTCTACACACCAGAATATGCCCAAACGAGTTATAAGTCTAGCGAGTTAAACGCCGTGGCTTCATCCGCTATCTCAGCGCAATTATCCAATCTATTAGGTAGTTTCACGGATAAAGTACAAATAGGGACAAACATACGAGCGGGACAGGACGGTTTCAAGGAAGACACGGAATATGAGATGATATTATCCAGCCAGTTGCTAAACAACCGCTTATTGATCAATGGTAATTTCGGTATGAGAAATACGGTCACTACAGGCAAAAATAACACTTTTATCGGAGAGTTCGACCTAGAATATAAGTTGACCCCCTCCGGTGAGATCCGGCTAAAGGCTTATAACCATGCCAGAGATATGTATTTCGGCCTGAAGCAAGCATTAACCATACAAGGTGTAGGTATCATGTACCGGAAAGACTTCACGAACTTCTCTGAGATTTTCAGGAGAAGAAAGAGGCCTCTTTTACCCTTGATCCCCAAAGACTCTACGAATGTCCCTCCCGTAGTCAAAGACTCAACAAATCTTTCACTGCCGACTGATAAGAAGTAAGGGAAGTACTTTTCAATACTTTCTTGCGAAGCCTTTTATCGGCCTCCGGCAAAAGATAATCCCAGATTGTCTTCATTTTAGATAATACCTGATGCTCGCCACCTTCCAACCGGGCAGCATA
This sequence comes from Parabacteroides distasonis ATCC 8503, assembly GCF_000012845.1. Classification (NCBI taxonomy): domain Bacteria; kingdom Pseudomonadati; phylum Bacteroidota; class Bacteroidia; order Bacteroidales; family Tannerellaceae; genus Parabacteroides; species Parabacteroides distasonis. Next base: position 627,375 of record NC_009615.1, on the reverse strand, counting down.
TTCATCCATCAACGACTCATGGAACATGACTAGTTTATCCCGCCTCTCATTCACGGTCAAGACCTGTCCGGACACAAACTCAGTGGCCAGCCAAGGAGAGGCCAATAACCCTCGTCCCAGCATGATCCCGGCAAGCCCCGGAAAACGCTCCTTTATTCCTCGGATATCTTCCAGCCCCACTAAATCTCCATTATAATATAAGGGAAGTTCACATTCATCATAAAAACGAGAGAATCCATCCCAATCGATAGCTCCTTTATATTGCTGTATCCCTAACCGGGGATGCAAGGTTATATGCTTCAAAGGTAACTTATTTAATAAGGAAAGAAGCACGAATGACTCGTCGGTACACTCCCACCCCAAACGCATTTTCATAGAAAAAGAAATATCCGGGAACTCCTCAATCGTACGTAATAAAGACTCGGCCTCTTCCTTGTACCGCAAAAGTCCCGAGCCTCTATGCGCACGGACCTGCATAGGGAAAGGGCATCCTAAATTAATATCCGCTTCCTTGTATCCATTCTCTTGGAATAAACGCACGATCGGCCGAAACTCGTCTGGTGTGGAAGCGATCAATTGCGGTACGACATGTACCTGCCTATTTCTATCGCAAGCGATATCCTTCAAGTCCTTATTCCGGAAACCACCTTTCTCTATCCTTACGAAAGGAGTATAATAGGTATCTACGCCCCCGAATACTCGGGTATGCGCCTCTCTATAAACCGAATCCGTATATCCTTGCAAAGGAGCGAAATGAATGACTGCCATATCAAGCGAAGATTTCCATGAAAATCGATCTCAATTGACTTTTTGCCAACTCAAAGTCTTGGGGTACCCCCAACTCCATAGCCAAGGAGGTAACGCCTTTATCCGTAAAACCACAAGGGTTGATCAATGAAAAGTAACTCAGATCCGTATTTATATTCAAAGCAAAGCCATGCATCGTAACGAACCGGCTGCTTTTCACGCCAATCGCACAGATCTTACGGGCACGCCCCGGTACTTCAGGGTCTAGCCATACACCCGTCGCCCCTTCCAAACGTTCCCCTTTCAAGTCGTAAAGCGATAGGAAACGGATGATCGTCTCTTCCAGCATATGGATGTATTGTTTCAATCCCAGATTCCAATATTCCAGATCAAATACCGGATAACCGGTAATCTGTCCCGGCCCGTGATACGTTATATCCCCCCCTCTGTTTATATGGTAAAACGAGACCCCTCGTTCCCGTAAAGTTTCCTCGGGGATAAGCAAATTAGAGTCCTTGCCACTTTTACCGATCGTCAAGACCGGTAAATGCTCACAAAAGAATAATTGATTATCCTCTTTCTTTCCCGTTGCCTTCGCATCCAATAAGACCTCGAAAGCAGCTGTCTGATATTCTAACGCATCGGCATAAGCGATTCGTCCCAAGTCATGATAACGGAAGCTCTCCATTTCTTTCTTTTTTTAACCTTTCCGGTACCGGGATCAACTTGCCCGGCACCATATCCCATTTCTACTTTTATCAGTTTTCCCATTAAGGAAATTATTTTCGCTTGTCGTTTCAGCATATAAGGTGACGGTTTAGCAGAATTAAACTTCCGGGGATTTGGAAGTGTGGCCGCTATTAGGGCTGCCTCGCTTTTGGTCAATTGGTAGGCATGCTTACCGAAATGAGCCTCCGCTACCGCCTCCGCACCATAGATGCCCTCCCCCATCTCTATCGAGTTCAGATAGACTTCCATAATACGTTCCTTTCCCCATATCCATTCGATCAAGAAGGTAAAATAGACCTCGATACCTTTCCGTAAATAACTTTTCCCCGGCCAAAGAAATACATTCTTAGCGGTCTGCTGGGAAATCGTGCTGGCACCTCTTACCCTTTTACCTTTCTCGGCCTCGGCCCGTGCCTTCTGGATTTGTTCCACATCAAAGCCATTATGCTCCATGAACAGGTTATCCTCCGACGCTATGACCGCTTGAACCAAAGGCTGGGCGATCTTGGATATAGGAACCCACGTATGATCGAGTTTCATTTTCTTCCCATCCTGATGCTGCTCATACATACGAATAAACATCAATGGCGTATAATATACGGGTACAAATTTATATACCATTACCGCCAATATACTGGATACAAACAGGAAGATCAACAGATTCCTGCACCAGATCCATATCCGTTTTACCAGAGGTGCTACCATATTCTTCTATTTGGAGAGGCAAAGGTAAAGAATATTTCAGTTTCCGGCAGACTGAAACTCATAATTTACAGAAAAGGCACTATCTTTGGCTTTTGACAACTTTCCACCCTGTCATATGGTTATTTGATAAATAAATTAGTATGGAGAATCGTTTTTTAGGACTCATAGAGAATAGCATCAAGGAGCATTGGGATCTCCCGGCGTTCTCCGATTATAATGGACATACCTTCCATTATAAAGATGTAGCTCGTCGAATCGAGAAATTTCATATTATCCTAGAGCATGCCGGCATTAAAAAGGGGGATAAGGTGGCTTTAGTTGGACGGAACTCCTCCAACTGGGCGATCTGTTTCTTCGGGATCTTGGCTTATGGAGCCGTAGCCGTGCCTATCCTACATGAATTCAAACCGGATAATATACATCATATCGTAAATCATTCCGAGGCAAAGGCAGTCCTTGCCGCTTCCAGCAACTGGGAGAATATGAATGAACGCATGATGCCTGACGTGAAACTGTTCATGATGCTGGATAACTTCTCGATCATTCACAGTAAAAGCAAAGAAGTCCGGGTAGTAAGAGATCGGATTAATGAATATTTCGGTAAAAAGTACCCTCGTTCATTCACGTCGAACGATGTTCGGTATCACGTGGAAAAGCCGGAAGAATTAGCGGTACTTAATTATACTTCCGGAACCACCAGTTTCTCGAAAGGGGTTATGATCCCCTATCGGAGCTTATGGAGTAATACGCAATTCGCTTACGACAATTTACCGTTCATCCATCCGGGTGATAATATCGTATGTATGCTTCCGATGGCCCATATGTACGGATTGGCATTCGAGGTATTGAATTCCGTGAATAAAGGCTGCCATGTACACTTCCTCACACGTACCCCCAGCCCGAAAATCATAGCGGAAGCTTTCACGACGATCAAGCCGGCGCTGATCCTAGCCGTACCTCTGATTATCGAGAAAATCATCAAAAACAAGGTATTCCCCGAACTGGAGAAGCCTTTGATTAAATTGCTCTTGAAAGTCCCCTATATAGACCAGAAAGTGCTGGATACCATTTCCGCCAAGTTAACGGCGTCTTTCGGAGGAAACTTCGGGGAGATCGTTATCGGAGGAGCCGCTATCAATAAAGAAGTGGAAACGTTCCTTCATTCCATCCATTTCCGCTATACCGTAGGCTACGGGATGACCGAATGTGGCCCGCTAGTCTCCTATGCGCAATGGGATGAGTTTAAGCCCGGTTCCGTAGGACGTATCGTCGACCGTATGGAAGTCCGCATCGATTCAGAGGACCCGGAAAACAAGGTGGGAGAAATATTGGTGAAGGGTATGAACGTGATGCTCGGTTATTACAAGAATCCGGAGGCTACGAAAGCCGTTATGATGCCTGACGGATGGATGCGTACCGGCGATCTGGGAACCCTCGATAAAGATGGATTTTTATATATCCGCGGCCGTAGTAAAACCATGATTCTAGGCCCCAGCGGACAAAATATCTATCCGGAAGAGATCGAGGATCGCTTGAATAATATGCTATATGTAGCGGAATCGCTCATCATCTCCCAAGGAGGTAAACTAGTCGCCCTCATCTATCCCGATTGGGAGCAAGTAGATAAGGCAGGTATACAACATTCCGAAATCGAGAAGTTGATGCAGACCAACATTGACCAAGTAAACGAGGAGATGCCGAATTACAGTAAAATCACCTGTTTCAAGCTGTATCAAGAAGAATTCGAGAAAACACCCAAAAGAAGCATCAAGAGATATTTATACCAACCGGCCGAATAAAAAGAAAGCCGTCTTTTGTTAAAGACGGCTTCTTTTATATAAAGTAAATTTTATCCTTGACGAAAATCTTTTAAAACTTTTTGTAATTCTTGTCGAGCGAAAAAAATACGGCTCTTAACCGTCCCCAGAGGAACATCCAGTTTATCAGCGATCTCATTGTACTTATAGCCGCTCAAAAACATAGAGAATGGAACCTTCAACTCATTGTTCAAACCGTTGATCGCTTTCGTGATCTCTTGAATTTGATAAGCGCCATCCGGAGAGTCAAAACCTGAATCGTTCACGACATCCAAGTTATATAAGTCGACACCTTGATCTACGACAGTTTGCGTGCGAACGATCTTGTGATAATTGTTAATGAAAATGTTACGCATCACAGTCAAGACCCAGCCCTTAAAATTGATATTGTCTACAAATTTTTCTTGATTGTCTAAAACCTTCAGCGTTGTGTCCTGCATCAGATCTTGGGCATCATCCCTATTCGCTGTAAGCATAAGCGCAAAATTCATCATGTTTTCTTGCATGCTCAATAATTTTTTCTGAAATTGCAACGCATTCATATTTTTACTAGTTAAATAAAGTTTAATACTGTATAAGTATTATCCCTCAAACATTGAAGGATGCAACAAATATATAAATTAAAAATGGAGATATACAGTTCTTTGATAAATATTAATATTAAAAATCGTAACTTAATATTTTTGTTGTAAATCTTACTGAAAATGAGTATTATTTACAAGTTGCACAAGTTACAAAAATCAACATTTACAACAAGCCAGTTACAATTTTCAACCAAATATTAAAAACGAATATAATACAAACAAGATGAAACGTTTATTAACAATATTAACAGCTATAGTATTAATACTTGCAATCTCTCTTCAATCAGAGGCTAAAGAGAAGTCCTTAATATATACGATTGATATAAAAAAAGAGATCGATAACACCACGTGGATTTATCTCCATAACGGATTATCAGAGGCCAAGCAATTGAACGCCGATGCCATCTTATTGCATATGAACACATACGGCGGATTACTGGAATCTGCCGATTCTATGCGAACGGCTATTTTATATAGTCCCATACCAGTATATGTATTTATCGATAATAACGCAGCTTCAGCAGGTGCTTTAATTTCCATAGCATGCAAGAAAATCTATATGCGGAAAGGGGCGAATATAGGTGCGGCAACGGTTGTCAATCAAACGGGTGCGGCTCTACCTGATAAATATCAATCTTATATGCGTTCCATGATCCGTTCGACGGCTGAGGCACAAGGGAAAGATACGCTTATACAAAACGGCGACACGATCTATAAATGGAAAAGAGATCCTTTAATCGCCGAAGCGATGGTCGATGACAGAGTGATCGTCCCCAACCTCATCGATAGCGGTAAGGTATTGACACTTACCTCTCAAGAAGCACTCAAATGGGGTTATTGCGATGGCATCGCCGAGAGTCCGGATCAAGTAATCACAGAATATATCGGATGTAAGGACTATGAGATTAAAAGTTATGAACCCTCATGGTTCGATAATGTAAAAGGTTTCTTTATGAGTCCGGTAATACAGAGCTTATTAATCATTATTATCATCGGTGGTATTTACTTCGAGATGCAAACCCCGGGGCTTGGTTTTCCATCCGCCGCCGCGATAATAGCGGCTATCCTTTACTTCGCTCCTCTCTATATGGACGGGTTGGCTGAAAACTGGGAAATCCTGTTATTCATTCTCGGCGTTATATTAATAATGTTGGAGATATTCGTGATCCCGGGCTTTGGCATAGCGGGGATAAGTGGAATTATTCTCGTGGTCGGCGGACTTACGATGAGCTTACTGAACAATACTGTTTTTGATTTTCAAAACGTATCTGGAATGGATACGGGCAGAGCCGCCTTAACGGTTCTATTAGGTCTGGGTATCGGATTCACGTTAGTGATATGGTTATCCAACAAAATAGGACATAAAGGACCGCTAAAGAAAATGGCATTAAACGCTGATTTGGAAAAAGCGGTATCCAGCCCCAATTTGACACAACTGATCGGAAAAGAGGGCACGGCCGCTACCGTTTTACGTCCTTCGGGTAAAGTATCTATCGAGGGAGAGTTGTATGACGGCGTATCGGAGTCTGGCTTCATCGAGAAAGGGACTCCTATCAAAGTCGTCAGATTCGAGAGCGCGCAAGTCTATGTAATCAACCTATAAACGAGTCTATGCGATCCGTTTATAGGCAATACATTTATCGATCACGACATATTCCATCGCTCCCATAGCCATCAAATCACTTAGGATGTTACGGGCCGCATAATAATTGATATGGGCGATACGGCAAAATTGCTTTATGCTGATATAAGGATGCTCGTCGAGCCAAGAAAACAGGATCTCGACGGGCTTACTTATTTTCAGCAATGTACCTTCTTTGGTTTTCTGCTTCTTCCATGCTTGCATGAGGACTTCGTTCGCTAATATATTCTCGTCTGCAACCCGGATATAGGCCTTGTATTTATCGTCTTTATCCGGTGCCGTATGCGGTTTCTCATCGCTTGGGGCGATATAGACCTCCAATACGGTCTTCCCGTTGACATCCCAGCGCTTAGCTGTAAACGGCACCTCGGGATGCGTATACATTTTAGAAGCAGCCTCGATCATATAATATTCCTCCTCACTTCTCACACCGGAAATAGCGCCGTTATCCTTCACTCCAATCAGCAGCCGCCCGCCATCTGTATTCGCGAACGCACTCAATGTCCGGGCAATCTTCTTGCTGTCGCTCACCTCAAACTTGAAATCAAGTTGTTGATGTTCCCCTTGCTCTATAAGCGCTTCAATCGGATGTTTCTTCTTCATTTTGGCTTCTGTTTTGAGACACAAAATTAAAATAAATACCTAACTTTGGCAATCGAAAAAACAATAAACGATGTCTCAGATACCTGCGCTAATATCAGATCTTGCGGTCATACTCATATCCGCCGGGTTGGTTACCCTGTTATTCAAAAAGTTAAAGCAACCGGTCGTATTGGGGTATATCGTAGCCGGAATACTCGCCGGACCTTCCATCGAGCAAATACCGACAGTTACAGATGTGGAAAGTATCCGTATCTGGGCTGATATAGGCGTTATCTTCCTGTTATTCGCTTTGGGGCTCGATTTCAGTTTCAAGAAGTTGATGAAGGTGGGAGGAACCGCCGTCATTGGAGCCATAACCGTTGTTATAGGTATGATGACAGCGGGATATATCACGGGCTTATCACTGGGTTGGGGACATATGAACAGTCTTTTCCTCGGAGGTATGTTATCGATGTCTTCCACGACGATTATCTTCAAGGCATTCGACGACATGGGATTGCGTAACCAACGATTCGCCGGTGTCGTATTCGGTATCTTGGTGGTGGAGGATCTATTCGCCGTATTATTAATGGTATTACTTTCTACCGTAGCGGTAAGTAAACACGTGGAAGGCATGGAGATGCTGGATAGCGTGGTCAAATTAGGCATTTTCCTTTTATTCTGTTTCGTTGTCGGGATCTATTTGATCCCCTCTTTTCTGAAAAAGGCAAAAAGCTTCCTAAATGAGGAGACTCTGTTGATCGTGAGCATCGGGCTATGCCTTGGTATGGTTATGATCGCCACAAAAGCCGGATTCTCATCGGCTCTCGGAGCTTTTGTCATGGGTTCTATTTTGGCCGAGACCATTGACGCTGAACGGATCGAGCATTTGGTAAAACCCGTAAAAGACTTATTTGGAGCGATTTTCTTCGTGTCTGTAGGCATGTTAATCGATCCTCAGATGCTCTGGGAGTACAAAATCCCGATTTTCATTATCACGCTCGTAGTCATGGCCGGACAGATTTGTTTCGCCAGTTTCGGAGTATTACTGTCCGGACAACCGATAAAAATAGCCATCCAGTCTGGTTTCTCGTTAGCGCAGATCGGAGAATTCGCCTTCATCATCGCAGGTTTGGGACTATCATTAAACGTGACGGATCAATATCTGTATCCGATCGTTGTCGCCGTATCCGTGATCACGACATTCTTCACACCTTATATGATCCGGCTAGCGGAACCTACCTACAAATGGGCGGAGCGGATCATACCGGAGAATTGGAAACAGTTCTTGGAGCGATATTCATCCGGTTCCAATACGATCCGTCAAAAAAGCGCATGGAATAAGTTACTAAAAGCCTTGGTCCGCATCGTCGGTACTTATACCGCCGTCTGCCTAGTACTTATCTTTTTATGGCTACAAATCGTGACTCCGTTCATCTGTAAACATTTGCCCGGCATCCAAGGAAGTCTAATCTCCTTGATCTTAATCCTAGCTCTGATCTCCCCGATGTTGCGGGCGATCATGATGAAAAAGAATCATTCCGTGGAGTTCCAGCAATTATGGAACGATAATAAATATAACCGGGGTCCCCTAGTATCACTCGTGATCCTCAGAATCCTGCTCTGTATCGGTCTCGTCATGCTTCCTGTCGCACGGTTATTGAATGCTGCGCTAGGAATTATGCTGGCGGTCGCCTCCGCTGTTATCGTATTAATGATATTCTCCAAACGGCTAAAGAGGCAGTCGATCTTGATGGAACGGCATTTTTTCAGTAACCTTGTAGCGAGAGAAATGGAGCAAGAGCGAAAAGCCCCGATTAACCAGCGTTTCGCGAACCACTTATTAGAACGAGATCTCCATTTAGCAGATTTCGAGGTGAAGCAGAATTCCCCCAGTATGGGAAAAAGCCTGAAAGAATTAAACTTCAGGCAAAAGTGCAACGTAAATATCGTAACGATTATCCGGGGAGAGAAGCGAATCAACATACCGGGAGGAGACGAGCGGCTCTACCCGTTCGATAAACTGGTAGTAGTTGGCGCAGATGATGATCTGGAGCACTTTAGGAAATATCTGGAGGAACGCTACAAGAAATCATACGCCGAGCAATCGAACACAAGAAAGGAAGAGATGAATATGGAGCAAATCATTATCTCGGAAGGTTCCCGATTGATCGGCCGCTCCATCATAGAGTCCGGTATCCGTGATAAAGCCGCTTGCTTGGTAATCGGTATCGAACGTGGAAGTAGCTCGATCAAGAATCCGCCTCCTAGTACGGTTTTCGAGGAAGGAGATATCGTATGGATCGTAGGCGAACGGGATAAGTTGATCCAGTTAAGCGAAGGAAAAGTAGTAACCAGTTAACAAAATGATATAGAATGATGAAGTTTATAGGAATTATTCCGGCGAGATACGCCTCTACCCGTTTTCCGGGGAAGCCATTAGCGGATATGAACGGAAAGCCCATGATACAACGTGTATATGAGCAAGTAAAGGATGTCTTAGACTCCGTTTGCGTAGCTACCGACGATATCCGGATAGAGAATGCGGTTAAAGCCTTCGGCGGCCAAGTCGTCATGACCTCCGATCAACATCGTAGCGGTACGGATCGTTGCTACGAGGCTTATCAGAAAATAGGCGAAGGGTATGATGTGATTGTCAATATCCAAGGTGACGAGCCTTTTATCCATCCCGAGCAAATCCAGACGATCAAAACCTGCTTCGCCGACGCAAACACGCAAATAGCGACATTGGTAAAGCCTTTCCGTTCGGACGATGATTTCGAGAGTTCCCTATTCAATCCCAATTCCCCGAAAGTCGTACTCAACAAAAACAACGAGGCTATGTATTTCAGTCGATCTATTATTCCTTATATCCGGGGCAAGAAATATACGGAATGGTTGCCGAGTCATACCTTTTACAAACATATCGGGTTATATGCCTATCGTGCGCAAGTGCTGAAAGAAATCACCCAATTACCTCAATCCGCTTTAGAACTGGCGGAAAGCCTTGAGCAATTACGCTGGTTGGAAAACGGATATAAAATCAAGGTCGGCATCACAGAGCAAGAAACGATCGGTATAGATACACCGGAGGACATGGAGAAAGCCTTAGCCTTCCTTGCGAACCGCTGATCACTTACACTATTATTCAATGAATATAGTCAGAGTAGTACCAATAGGTGGAGGAATAACGTTCTCGTAATTCCTCCTTTGCTTTTCTACCCGATTTACAATGGATGTAATCTTGGTAATTCTCGATAACATCTTGAGGTATCTGATAACCGGCCACCTCCTCGTCCGAGCTTTTAGATAAGACTTGTACCAAAGCCTCCTCGTACAAACGGGGTACAACCTCAAATTTTCCTTTATAATAAGTATCGAACGTATTCTTAAAACTATTCAAATTCTCGTTCAGTAAATAATAGCACAACAAATAATCCAATGCCTGTTTATTTTCCGGATATTCCGCCACCAAACTTGACAGTACGCCCGGATAATCGGATATGGACATTAGTATGTCGTGCTCTCGCTCCCAATCACTTTTCCTCGGCAAACGTTTCTCCATCGACAAGGTCTCCTCACCCTTCAACTGTTCCTCCTTCGACCTTGCCCATGAGTGATAAAATAACGTCGCGTCCAATAGGTTCAGGTATTTTCTAGCCTCCTCAATATCCCCTCGCCGCATATCAATCTCCACCAGCCGCTTGATCTGCCGTACGCTTCTTTGTTTAGGGCTGAACAAGATTCCTTCGATCGCCCGGTGACGGGCCATATCCATATCTCCCAATTGATAATACACCTCATTACTGAAAAACACGGGAAGTATAGAAGACCTCAAATCGATCGGCAAGAACAAGGCGTCCGCCCCTCGTTGATAATGATCCATCAAATTCTGGGGCAACTCGTTCTTCTTGGAGAAAGCGATATTCCTATAATAACTTACCAAGATATCGGGAGAATCAAATCCGGCAGACAAATCCAAGACTCGCTCCCAATCACCCCTATAGATCGCTTGGTCTACTGCCAGAACCTTTTCCCGCTTCCGGTTCGTACCCGCTATAACAAATGAAAAGAATCCAAATACGACTAAAAAGGTTATAAGCAAGCTATGCCGGTTCAGACGTATCCTACGTATACCTTTAATCTCCAAAGCGAATATCTCTAGAATCAACGCTAAAGCGGGGAAATATACGCTCAAGCCATCCACATGGGAATATTTATAGGCCTCCTCAATGCTCAATCCATAAAAATGACGCATGAACAACGGATATAAATAACTCGATAACAAAAGAGAAAGCCAGAACCACCACCGTTTCCTATTCTTGGCTCCCTCATAGAATATCACCATCAAGGAGAAGACAAACAGCCGGCTACCGACCATGCTATAAATTATGGGAAGAAGTATAAAAGCCACCCAAACGGACGTTCTCTTATTCTTAATCCGGATGTATCCCAAGAAGAGCCATAGCACGAAAATCAACGTAAGCGTAGACGCTATACTATACGACAACCGGCAAATCAATCCCCACTCTAACGCTACCGGAAACAACGCATATATGGAGACCATATTACCATTCCCGAACTTGCGTAAAACCCGCATAGAGTAGTACCATAAGAGCAACAACACGCACGTCACGATTAACGGGCCTATCACAGTCAAATGGAAGAACTGTATCAAGAAATTCCCCACATAACAGCTCAACCAAGCCGGCTCATCCCAGAACGAAATAAAATAATCGGTGGTATACAAAAAAATCCTCATCTGCTCTTTGAAGAACAAATGGTTTGGGTAAATCCATTGAAAGAAAGCAAAGCATACTACGAAGAATATTCCCGCTATTACCCATTGAAGCGATCGTTCATTTTTTGTCATTGACAAAATCTCTTATTTATAACCTCCCTATTTCCTCAATATAGAAAAAATCAATTTCCTCATCAATCTTTTGAATACAAAACAATGCAAACAAACAAAAAGTTTTGAATAAATACAAATAAACAAATAGAATCATGATCAAGACGTCTTGTTTTTCAAGTAGACGAGCCAAGATATACAAAAAAGTCCCTTTATCTACCAATAAGCAGATAAAGGGACCTTTTTCAAGGACAACAATTACTATTATCCTATCGTTTTTTCTTAGCCTCTTGTTGTTTACGCAACGTCTCCTGCTGTGCTCGTTGAGCCTCTTCCAGACGTTTCATGAAACCGGATTTCTTCATCGGTTTCCGTTTGTTTGCCTCCAACTTAGCTAACAATTTATCCTCATTGATCGTATAGCGGAAGATCAATGTCTGCACGATTGTGATCAACGTAGAGATGAAATAGTAATACGTCAAACCGGAAGCATACTGGTTGAAGAACACCAAGAACATCAACGGCATCATGTACATCATGGCCTTCATGCCCGGCATCTGTTGCTGCCCGGTATTCGTCATCTCCATATTATACTTGGTATAAAAAATATTCGTGATCGTCATCAACAAACAGAACAAACTGATGTGATTTCCGAAATACGGAGTGATGATCGGAATATATTTATTCCAACTAAAGATAGCGTCGTAAGTAGACAAGTCGTGCGCCCAAAGGAAACTCTGGTGACGTAACTCGATCGCCGACGGGAAGAACATGAATAAAGCGATTAAGATCGGCATCTGCAACAACATCGGCAAGCAACCACTCATTGGGCTCGCCCCCGCACGGCTATATAGCTCCATCGTCGCTTTCTGCCGTTCCATAGCCTTATCCTGTCCGGGATACTTAGCGTTGATCTCCTCCACTTGCGGACGCAATACACGCATCTTGGCGGACGACATATAAGACTTATACGTCAACGGGAAAAGGATGATCTTCACGATGATAGTCATCAAAAGAATCAAGATACCATAATTATGGATAAACTTACCCAAGAAGTCGAACAAGGGGATCACGAAATATTGGTTCACCCAGCGGAAGATACCCCAGCCTAGCGGAACCAACTTCTCCAGATCCAGTTGCTGCTCGGCAGAGACTCCCTTATCGAAGGACTTCAACAAGGCGAACTTATTCGGTCCGAAATAAAAGGACAGGTTCGTGGCCTCCTTACCTTGCAAGTCGAAAGGTACGGAAGCGGTCGTCTTGAATTGTTTCAACACATCCCCCTCCGGAATCGCTTTCGAGTCTAAGGTAGTAGCCTCAAAGCCCTCTTGCGAGATCAATACGGTAGAGAAGAACATATCCTTATAACCGATCCATTTCAAGCGGTTCGGGATCTGCTTGCTGTCACTCTTCGACTCGCTCAGGTGTTCCACGTCGTCCGCCATGAACTTGTAGTTCAAGGTCACGTAGCGATCCTCAAACTTACGTCCTTTTTCCTGTTGGCGGATATCCTGCTCCCACAATAAATCCAAGGCATTCGTGCTCGGTGCCAAGACACCGTTCAATCCCGTACCCAGAATCTGGTATTGCACCATATAATCATCCGGTTTCAAGGTATAGGTAAAATCCAGATGACTACCCTCGCCGGTGTTCAAACGCATGATCACGGAATTCGGGTCATTACCTTTAACCGGGGTAAAATACAAATCGCTCGTATTCACGACACGGTTCGTTGCCGTGACCAACGTGAAATTAAAATTAGACTCTTTCTCGTCGAACAAAACGAGAGGCTCGTCATTATACGTATCATACTCCTTCAAGCGTGCGTAACAAATACGTCCGCCCTTATTGCTGATACGCAGCTCGACCACGTCATTTTGCAGGGTCGTGTAATCTTCCGTGCCCACCATAGCGTCGCCGAATACGCCGAAGCTCTGCTGCAAACGTTGCGCCCGTACCGAGTCCGGCAGGTTCTCCAACGAATCCTCCACTAAAGCACTCTTGTTCTCTTGTTTCTGCAACTCCAGTTGCTGAGCATACTCAATCTTCGCGATTGAATCTTGGTAACGGCGCTGTGCCTCCAACTGCTCAGGCGTTGGCCGGTTGAACCAGCTAAACGCGAATAATACGACACCGATCAGCAGAAAACCTATTAATGTGTTTTTATCCATTTATCACCAATTATTTTTTATTTTCGATAGCAGCTTTCACGAAGCTGAGGAAAAGAGGATTCGGATTCACCACGGTACTGTTGTACTCCGGATGATATTGAACGCCCACGAACCATTTCAAGGCGGGGATCTCTACCACCTCTACCAGATTTGTCTCCGGATTCTCACCCGTACACATCATACCGGCGGCCTCGTATTGCTTCTTATACTCGTTGTTGAACTCGAAACGATGGCGATGACGCTCTTGGATATGCTCCTTGCCGTATGCCTCCAATACCTTGGAGCCCTCTTTCAGCATACAGTCGTAAGCGCCCAAACGCATGGAACCTCCCATATTGGTAACGTTCTTCTGCTCCTCCATCAAGTCGATCACCTTATGTGCCGTATTCGGCTCCATCTCCGTAGAGTTGGCATCCGCCAAACCTAACACGTCACGCGCAAACTCGATCACCATGCACTGCATACCCAAGCAGATGCCCAAGCAAGGGACATCATGCTCACGAGCGTATTTGATAGCGGCAAACTTGCCCTCGATACCTCTCTGCCCGAATCCGGGGGCGATCAAGATACCATCCATATCCTTCAATTGCTCGGCGGCGTTCTCGTTATTTAATTTCTCCGAATGGAACAAATGCAAATCCAGTTTATGATGATTGTAAATAGCGGCTTGCAACAAAGACTCGTCGATCGACTTATAAGCGTCTTGCAATTCCACGTATTTACCAACCAAACCGATCTTCACCGTATCCGTAGCCGTGCTCTTCAAGGCAAGGAATTCCTTCCAAGGCTTCAACTCCGGAGTCGGGCCGACTTCCATACCGACCTTACGCAAGACCACCTCGTCCATCTTCTGGCGTTGCAATACCAAAGGAACCTCGTAGATCGTCGGTACGTCGATCGACTGGATCACGGAATCCTCGGCCACGTTACAGAACAACGCCACCTTACGTAACAAGTTCGCGTTCAGCTCATGCTCCGTACGTAAAACCAACACGTCTGGCTGGATGCCTAATTCCTGCAATTGCTTCACGGAATGTTGCGTAGGCTTCGTCTTATACTCTTTCGCCGCGGCGATATAAGGCACGTAAGTAAGATGTACGCAAAGGCAGTTCTTGCCCAGCTCCCATTTCAACTGGCGAACGCTCTCTATGAAAGGCAGAGACTCGATATCACCCACCGTACCACCGATCTCGGTGATCACGAAGTCAAATTTATACTTGCTACCCAATAATTTCACGTTACGCTTGATCTCATCCGTGATATGAGGCACCACCTGCACCGTCTTACCCAGATAATCCCCCTTACGCTCCTTGTTGATCACGCTTTGATAGATACGTCCGGTAGTGATATTATTCGCACGGGTAGTCTGGACATTCAAGAAACGCTCGTAATGGCCCAAGTCCAAGTCAGCCTCATGTCCATCGACGGTCACGTAACATTCCCCATGTTCATAAGGGTTCAACGTACCCGGGTCGATGTTGATGTAAGGATCAAATTTTTGGATAGTAACCTTGTAACCTCTTGCTTGAAGGAGCTTACCTAAAGAAGCGGAAATAATACCCTTACCTAAGGAAGAGACCACGCCGCCTGTAACGAAAATGTACTTTGTATCTGCCACGATAGTAATATTTTAGTTATCTTTTTAATTGCACACCTGCATTTCGAAACCGCAAAGTTAGCGATTTTCATCGAGACATGCCAAATTTAATGTTTTTATTTCTCGCTGAATATCTCCAGAACTGACCCGGGCTTCGGCAGGACTCTTCCGATTCCCGACCCGAAGCCCGGCACTAAAGACAGTACTTCTCATGGAATTACTTCGGTACTACGCAGGAAGTACTGAAGTACTTTGAGCGAAGTATTCCAGTACTTCCAGCGGAGTACTGAGGCAAGTCCGTATAAGCCTCGTTAGACACACCTGCTTTGCCTCAGTGATCGTAACTTTTGCCCAGATAAATATCAAATCGTATGTTATATATCATTCTTTTTAGCTAATTTTGCGACCACTACAACTAATAGATGTAAATAAGGTATTATGATGATGAAGAGGCATGGTGTGTATGCGCTATTATTACTTTCACTAATTGGAGGCTCGGCATACAGTCAAGAGAACCAGCTAGTTACCGGAACGATAGTTCAACGTCCCGCACAGCAAGTCGTATCGGATGATACGATTCCCGCGATCAATCTTAGCGAAGAGGAATTAGACAACATCGTAGACATTCGTAAGCAATTCGAGAAGCAAAACAAGACTTACTCGGAGCCCTTGGCCCCAAGCACGAATTTACTGCGTTTCTTGAAGAAAGACGAGCTGGAAATCTCGGACGAGGCGATGTATTGGGCCCGTCTGGTACGAGACGCCTCCACGATTTTCGATAATACGATGACCTTCCGGGATACCGTGATCGTAAACCCTTTGTTCATGCCGATCGTTTTCCGGGGAGATTATTTACCCGAGAACTTGATATTCTACAACTTCGATTCGTTGAAGGAGAGGACTCCCTATGATAACCTATACCGGGCAGATTCCATTTTCAAAGATCTGGAACGAAACAAACAATTCGAGGAGATGGCTTACAAATATGTACAGAACAATTACCCGACTTATTTCCGCTACTCCGAGAGGGATCTGCCCAATGAGGTAATCAAACCTAAATTCATCAAGAAGAATATTTATGAGGACTTGCCGATCAAGGTGGAGGCTGATGCCAATTTTGAGGACGTAGACGCTCCCGCCCGCTTTATCCCGGAGCGGAGATACTGGATATCGGCCTTCGAGAGCGCCATCCAATTCTCCCAGAACTACGTTTCGGAGAACTGGTATAAAGGTGGAAGTAGCAACTTGAACCTGTTCACCAAGAACAATTTAAAATACGACTATAAGAAAGATAAGGTACAAGTAACGAACGAACTGGAATTCAAAGCCAGCGTATATACGGCACCGAAGGATACCTTAAGGAACTATAAGATCGGTGACGACGTATTCCGTATACACAGCAACGTCGGCTACCAAGCGTTCAACAAATGGTACTATACGTTCGACGCTGAGTTCAAGACCCAGTTCTTCACCAACTACCAAGAGAACGAGCGCATCAAACAGGCCGCATTCCTAGCCCCGTTCTCTATCAACTTCGGTCTCGGTATGAAATACGAGCTGGAAAAACAATTTACCGACAAGCATAAGAAGATTAAATTCAGCACCAACTTGGCGCCGATCTCCTATACATATATGTATACGACACAAGAGATCGATTATAGCCGTCACGGTTTCAAGAAAAACGAGGAAACCGGTGAGTTCAATAACAAGCTAAGCCAAATAGGTTCCACGATCCGCGCAGACCTCGCCTTCGATTTCAACCGTAACGTAAGCTGGCAATCCCGTCTTTATTTCTTTACCACTTACGGCGATCATACCATCGGGGAGTTCGAGAATACCTTGGTTCTGGCCATCAGCCGCTTTTTCTCCACACGTATCTATTTTCACCTTAGATACGACGATGGAGTGGAAAAAACAGAGGATAACAAGAGTTATTTCCAGCTTAATGAGTTGTTAAGTTTCGGTTTTAATTACAAATGGTAAGCTAGGATTTAAGATTTCGAATAATAAACTTTGTTAATCGTGACATAGTTTCTAAATTATACTTACTTTTGCCTTGATTTTGCAATGTCGAGATTACAAATATGAGCGAAAGTATAAATCATACAGGATTTGTAGAGAAGATCGATGGCGACACCGTCTTCGTCCGCATTACCCAACAATCCGCATGCTCGGGATGCCACGCACAGTCTATGTGCTCGGCATCCGAGAAAAAGGATAAGATCATTGAGGTACCCGATCGGTCGGGACGGTTTCACGTAAACGAGGTAGTGATAATATGCGGACAAAATTCCATGGGACTTCAGGCCGTATTGCTAGCATTTGTCATTCCTTTGGTGATAGTCGTGGGGGCCATCGTAATCGGGACGAATCTACAATGGGACGAGACCACGAGCGGGTTAACCGGTTTATCGCTTTTACTGCCTTATTACTGTATACTATACTTAATGCGTGACAAACTAAAAAGACGATTTATATTTACTTTGAAAAAACTTAATTGATAATATATCATGATTTTAATTGCCGTTATTTCATTAGGAGCAATCGGGGCGGTCGGAGCGGTTTTCCTCTACGCTGCTTCCAAGAAATTTGAAGTCTACGAAGATCCTCGCATCGCACAAGTACAGGAAGTCCTTCCCGGGGCGAACTGTGGAGGTTGCGGTTATCCGGGTTGCGCCGGATTCGCAGGCGCTTGCGTAAAAGCTGACTCATTAGACGGATTGCTCTGCCCCGTTGGTGGTGGCCCGGTCATGGCCAAGGTCGCTACAATACTGGGTAAAGAGGCGGGTACAGCCGAACCCATGGTAGCCGTTGTCCGTTGCAACGGAACTTGTCAGGCCCGCCCACGTACAAACTCTTATGATGGAACGAAAAGTTGCGCCATCGCCTCTACCCTTTACGGAGGCGAGACGAATTGTTCTTTCGGTTGCCTAGGTTATGGCGACTGCGTGAACGCCTGCGCTTTCGACGCCATCCACATCAACCCGGCTACGGGAATCGCCGAGGTAGACGAGGAAAAATGTACTTCCTGTGGTGCTTGTGTGAAGGCTTGCCCGAAGAATATCATCGAGCTAAGAAAGAAAGGACCTAAATCACGCCGGATTTACGTGTCTTGCGTAAATAAGGACAAGGGAGCCGCCGCTCGCAAGGCTTGTGCCAACGCTTGTATCGGCTGTGGCAAATGTGCCAAGGAATGTCCGTTCGAGGCAATCACCGTAACAAATAACGTAGCTTATATCGATTATACGAAGTGTCGTTTATGCCGCAAATGCGTGGCTGTATGTCCGACAGGAGCTATTCATGAGCTGAATTTCCCTCCTCGCAAGGAAGCCGCTCCCGCTCCGAAAGCGGAGACCGTGAAACCGGCGCCAAAGGCAGAGGCTACCGTGAAACCGGAAGCCACACCGAAAGCTACAAGTGAAGAAAAAACAAATCTAAATTAAAATCTAATAGTATGCTAAGGACATTTCGAATCGGAGGTATACATCCCCCCGAGAATAAACTGTCTGCCGGTAAGAAAATTACGGCTCTCGCTACGCCTAAACAGGTGATTATCCCCCTCAGCCAGCATATCGGTGCCCCAGCGCAGGCCGTGGTGAAGAAAGGGGATCTGGTAAAGGTGGGTACATTGCTAGCCAAGGCGGGTGGTTTCGTATCAGCGAACATCCACTCTTCCGTATCCGGCAAAGTGAACAAGATAGATAACGCTCTCGACGCTAGCGGATACAAACGTCCCGCTATCTATATAGATGTGGAAGGTGATGAATGGGAAGAGACGATCGACCGCAGCGAGACCTTAGTGAAGGAGTGCACGCTGTCTTCCAAGGAAATCGTGGATAAGATCGCCGCTTCCGGTATCGTCGGTCTGGGTGGAGCGACTTTCCCTACGCAGGTGAAATTGATGCCGCCTCCCGGAAACAAGGCAGAGATCGTAATCATCAACGCCGTGGAGTGTGAGCCTTATCTTACTTCCGACCATTCGTTGATGCTGGAGAAAGGCGAGCAAATCCTAGTCGGTGTCACGATCCTAATGAAAGCGGTCAACGTGAACAAGGCCGTGATCGGTATCGAGAATAACAAGCCGGACGCTATCGCCCATCTGCAAAAGTTGGCGGTAAATTATAAAGGTATAGAGATCATGCCGCTTAAGGTACAATATCCGCAAGGAGGCGAGAAACAATTGATCGACGCCGTTATTCGCCGTCAGGTAAAAAGTGGTGCGCTTCCTATCTCGGCGGGTGCCGTGGTACAGAACGTAGGAACTGCTTATGCCGTTTACGAGGCGGTACAAAAGAATAAACCGTTGTTCGAGCGTGTGGTGACGATCACGGGTAAGGCGGTAGCTAATCCTTCCAATTTCTTGGTTCGTATGGGAACACCGATCAGTTGCTTGATCGAGGCCGCAGGTGGCCTGCCCGAGAATACGGGTAAGATTATCGGTGGCGGACCGATGATGGGTAAAGCGTTGATCAGCGCCGAGGTGCCGGTTTGCAAAGGAAGCTCCGGTGTTTTATTACTGACAACGGAGGAATCTGTCCGCAAGCCGATCCGGGATTGCATCCGTTGCGCCAAATGCGTAGGTGTCTGCCCGATGGGATTGAACCCTACCCTATTGATGAACGCCACGGAATTCCAGAATTGGGAATTGGCGGAGAAGAACTATATCACCGACTGTATCGAGTGCGGGTCGTGTAGTTATACCTGTCCGGCCAACCGTCCGTTGCTGGATCAGATCCGGTTGGGTAAAGGAAAAGTTATGGGTATTATCCGGTCTAGAAAGTCATAAAACAAGAGCAACATGGAAAATAATTTATACGTATCGCCCTCGCCCCACATCCATGGAGGCGACAGCATAAGCAAAAATATGTATGGTGTACTGATTGCCCTTATCCCGGCTTTCTTGGTATCCCTTTATTTCTTCGGTCTGGGAGCGTTGATCGTTACGGTCGTATCGGTTCTGGCCTGTATGATATTCGAGTATTTGATCCAGCGATTCCTGATGAAAAAGGAACCGACCCTTTGCGATGGCTCCGCTATCCTGACGGGCGTATTGCTGGCCTTCAACCTACCTTCCAACCTTCCGGTCTGGATCATTATCATCGGAGCGTTGGCGGCGATCGGCATCGGCAAGATGTCTTTCGGTGGATTAGGTAATAATATTTTCAATCCGGCGTTGGTCGGACGTGTATTCTTATTGATCTCCTTCCCGGCGCAGATGACGACTTGGCCGGTGGTAGATGCCTTGAACGTTTTCCCGATGACTTATACGGACGCCCAGACCGGTGCGACGGTACTGTCGTTGATGAACGAGGGCGTGACCGAGCTTCCGTCTTACGGGAATATGCTTGTAGGGGCTATGGGAGGTAGTCTCGGTGAAGTGAGCGCCGTGGCCTTGATCCTCGGTCTTTTATTCATGCTATGGAAAAAGATCATCACTTGGCAGATCCCGGTATCCATCTTGGCTACCGTATTCGTATTCACGGGCATCATGCACTTGGTGAATCCGGTACAATACGCCAGCCCGTTCGTTCATTTATTATCCGGTGGTTTGTTATTAGGCTCCATCTTTATGGCGACCGACTACGTAACCTCGCCGATGAGCAAGAACGGAATGCTTGTCTACGGCGTGGGAATCGGAATCCTTACCACGGTGATCCGTTTGTTCGGGTCTTACCCGGAAGGTATGTCGTTCGCTATCCTGATCATGAACGCATTTACTCCGCTAATCAACAGCTATATCAAACCTAAACATTTCGGAGGAAAGTAAGCATGGCAAAATTAAAATCAACATTACCCAATATGCTCCTTTCACTAACAGGCATTTGCTTGGTAGCAGGGGCGATCCTAGCCGGAGTGAACCAGTTTACCGCCGGCCCTATAGCGGTAGCCAAAGCGACCGCCTTGGAGGAAGCGATTAAAGCCGTTGCTCCCGAGTTCGACAACAAACCGACTGAGGACGTCTATATGGCCGTCTCCTCCGATGGTGATTCCCTCAAGATTTATCCTGCCAAGAAAGGCGGACAAGTCGTTGGCGGAGCTGTAGAGAGTAATACGAAAAAAGGCTTTAGCGGTGAGATACGGGTTATCGTAGGTTTCGATATGGATGGCAAGATCTTGAACTATTCCGTATTGCAACACGCCGAGACTCCGGGCTTGGGAGCCAAGATGCAAGAATGGTTCCGTGCGGACAAGAACAAGCAAAGTGTCTTGGGACGTACGATTCCGGACGGAGGCTTAAAAGTAACAAAAGATGGTGGCGATGTGGACGCTATCACGGCAGCGACAATCTCCAGCCGTGCGTTCCTCGATGCCGTGAACCGTGCGTATAGCGCATTCGCTGGCGTAGACGGACTAACGGGTGCCACTTCAACTGATAACAAATAAAAAGGGAGGACAGAACAATGAGTAATCTAAAAATATTGATGAATGGTATCATCACGGAGAACCCGACATTTGTATTACTGTTAGGTATGTGTCCTACCTTGGGAACGACCTCTTCGGCCATCAACGGCATGAGTATGGGATTGGCTACGATGTTCGTATTGATTTGCTCGAATATCGTGATTTCCGCCTTGAAAAACGTAATCCCCGACTTGGTGCGTATCCCGGGATATATCGTTGTGATCGCGACGTTCGTGACCGTAGTGCAGATGTGCATGGAAGCGTTCGTCCCGGCTTTATACGCTAGCTTGGGATTATTTATCCCGTTGATCGTGGTAAACTGTATCGTACTAGGACGTGCCGAGGCTTTCGCTGCGAAGAACGGCGTAGTCCCATCCGCTTTCGACGGAATCGGTATCGGACTGGGCTTTACGATGGCTCTTACGCTGCTGGGCGCTTGCCGTGAGTTCTTGGGAACCGGTAAGTTATTCAACGTAACCTTGATGCCCGAGGAATATGGTTCGCTGATCTTCGTATTGGCTCCGGGAGCGTTTATCGCCTTGGGTTATCTGGTAGCAATAGTAAACAAACTGCGTAAAGCATAATAAACGGATCATATGGAATATATATTGATATTTATCGCCGCCGTATTCGTTAATAACGTTGTACTGGCACAGTTCTTGGGAATTTGTCCGTTCTTGGGGGTATCTAAGAAAGTGGAGACTGCCGCAGGCATGGGAGCCGCCGTTACGTTCGTGCTTACGATCGCCACGATTGTTACATTCCTCGTGCAAAAATACATATTGGACGCTTTCGGATTAGGGTTCATGCAGACGATCAGTTTCATCTTGATCATCGCCGCCTTGGTTCAGATGGTGGAAATCATATTGAAGAAGGTCTCTCCCGCCCTTTACCAGGCGTTGGGCGTATTCCTTCCGTTGATCACCACGAACTGCTGTATCTTGGGTGTGGCGATCCTTGTAATCCAAAAAGAGTATAATTTATTAGAATCTGTGGTATATGCTATCTCGACCGCTATTGGATTTGCGCTAGCTTTGATTATCTTCGCGGGTATTCGGGAGCAACTAGCCATGACGCATGTTCCGGAAGGCATGAAAGGCACTCCTATCGCCTTGATAACGGCCGGTTTGCTAGCTATGGCTTTTATGGGATTCTCGGGTATCGTATAACAAACTTATCTAAATGAACACTAGAATGAAAAAGAAGATTTTAGTAGCGGGCGGAACCGGTTATATCGGCTCACACACCACAGTAGAATTGCAGAACGCCGGATATGAGGTAGTCATTATCGACGATTTGTCAAACTCGAATATCGAGGTGCTCGATGGTATCGAGAAAATCACGGGCATCCGTCCGGAGTTTATCCAATTGGATCTAAAGGATAAGGAAGGTACTCGCAAGGCATTGGAAGCTCATCCGGGCATCAAAGGCATTATCTTGTTCGCCGCTAGCAAGGCGGTAGGAGAATCCGTACAGCAGCCTTTGAAGTATTATCGCAATAATATTGTCACTTTGGTGAACTTGTTGGAGATGATGCCTGAATTCAATATCGAAGGTATCGTATTCTCTTCCTCTTGTACGGTATACGGACAACCGGATCCGGAGAACTTGCCGGTAACCGAGAATGCCCCGATCAAACCCGCTATGTCTCCTTATGGAAACACGAAGCAGATCAACGAGGAGATTATCCGGGATACGATCCATGCGGGAGCGCCTTTCAAGAGTATCATCTTGCGCTACTTCAACCCGATAGGCGCTCACCCAAGCGCAGAGATCGGCGAGTTGCCAAATGGTGTTCCCCAGAACTTGATCCCGTACTTGACACAGACGGCTATGGGTATCCGCAAGGAATTAAGCGTATTCGGCGATGATTATGATACGGCAGACGGCTCTTGCATCCGTGACTATATCAATGTCGTAGACTTGGCGAAAGCGCATGTAATCGCTATGGACCGTATGCTTGAGAATAAGTCTGATGAGCATATCGAGATATTCAACCTAGGTACCGGCAATGGTGTTTCTGTCCTTGAACTGATCAATACCTTCGAGCAGACAACAGGCGTTAAGGTTCCGCACAAGATCGTGGGCCGTCGTGAAGGTGATATCGAGAAGGTATGGGCCAATCCGGAGCACGCGAATAAGGTATTAGGCTGGACCGCCAAGGAGACTTTAGCCGACACCCTGCAATCCGCATGGAACTGGCAGAAACGTTTGAGAGAACGTGGCATCCAGTAAATAACACAAAAAAGAGGCCGTATCTGATAGCGCTTAGCTAAGATATGGCCTTTTTTATATCCTTATATCTACAAGTATTTCTCTAAGATCTCAAGAACTTTCCCGAAATCGATCGGCTTAGCGATATGCTCATTCATTCCGGATTCTTTACACAACTTGATGTCTTCCGCAAATGCGTTCGCAGACATGGCTATTATCGGCATGGACTTGATATCCGGACGTTCTAATGCCCGAATATGGCGAGTAGAGTCGTACCCGTTCATGACCGGCATCTGGATATCCATAAATACCAAGTCATAATATCCCGGACTAGAGTTTTTTACCATATTCACCGCGACAAGGCCATTTTCCGCCTCCTCTACCACCGCACCGGTCTCTTCTAGTAACACAGTCGCTATTTCCCTATTCAAGCTATTATCTTCCACCAGCAAGATCCGCTTACCCTCAAAGTTACCGAAAGGATATTGAGGCTTCTCCGTCTCTTCCTCTTTTTCCTCTTGCTTGATAGCGAAACTTTTCATCAAATAAAATAACTTGGATTTCATCAACGGCTTACTTATGAATCCATCGACACCGGCTCGTTGGGCTATCTCCTCAAAATGCGGACAATCATAAGCGGAAAGAATAATGATCGGAATATCCCGGCCAACGACTTTTCGGATACGGGTAGCGGTCTCGATTCCATCCATTCCCGGCATTTTCAGATCAAGGATAACGGCAAAATAGTCATCATTAAGATGATGTGCCCTCTCTACTTTCCCGATAGCCTCCTCACCAGAAATGGCATATTCACCTTTCATACCGATCTCGTTAATCCTCATACATGCGTTCTCGCAACACACGATATCATCGTCTACCACGAGAACCGGTAAATCCCTTAAATGATCATCCTCAAAACACCCTTGATCCTGCAATTTCAACTGCATCGTAAATGTAAAAACGGAACCTTTGCCATATTCACTCTCCACCAGAATCTCACCATTCATCATATGAGCGATATTACGGCTTATCGCCATGCCTAAGCCGGTTCCTTGTATATTCCGCAAGGTTGCGTCTTCCGCACGTTCAAATGGTTCGAAAACCTTGTGTAAGAAATCCGGCTTTATCCCGATACCATTGTCTATAACCGTAACCTCAAATAAACCATAATTACCATTTTTAATTGGCTTTTCCCGTATCTCAAGTGTTATTTTCCCATAGTCCGGCGTATACTTTATGGCGTTTGACAGCAAATTCAACAATACTTGCTGAATCCGTTGCACATCGCCAATCAGCTTTTCATGTTTGATTTGAAACAAGTGAACCCGGAAATCCTGAAACTTCTGACTGACCGAAGTCTGAACCATAGTAATTACGCTTTGCAATAACTCGCCCATATCGAACTCCTCGTCTGTCAGCAAAATATGTCCGCTCTCTACCTTAGACATATCCAAGACCTCATTGATCAAGTTCAATAACAATTTGGAAGAAACCATAATCTTCTTCAAGCAATCCACTATACGCTCCCGATCGTCGATATGCATACTGGCGATAGTGGTCATACCGATAATGGCATTCATCGGAGTACGTATATCATGGCTCATACGGGATAAGAAATCCGATTTAGCCTGATTTGCCGATTTAGCCACTTGTAGGGCATCTTGAAGTAATTGCCTTTGCCGCTCTTCCTCACGAACCTCCATAATATCGGTCCGGGTCAAAAGAAGTATATTCCTCTCCTTATCGAAAAAGCTAAAACGCAACTTCTTATCCCTAAAAACGCCATTCTCCATCACCTGACAGAACAAGACATACTCACGGGAATTTTGTAAGATAGATAAGACATGATCTAGGGAAAGATTTCGGGTTAACTCATCTCGCTGATCCTCCGGCACATATTTGTGGTGGAACTCGGCTACCTCTTTTTCATAGTCATTACTCGCTATCGGGGGGACCGGCATCCCACTTTCACGATTGGAAGTATACATGACATAGCTATTCGTATTTGCCTCTATATAAACGACATAATCATACTCAGTCTGAACGGCAGCCTCTACGATCTGTGCCTTGCGACAATGATTCACATAGCGGCTGAAAAGAATGACACGATCCGGAATTCCACTCTTATCTTTCAAGATACGAATAAAAGCCTCATGCCACTCAAAACCCAACAAATCATTACAGAAACGCATGTCGAACTTCTTATTTGCTACGCCGCTAGCCGCCATTTGCCGCAATGAATTCAAGGATAAGATCTCCTCCCATTTCCCTAAATCCGCAGGATATACATATTCTTGAATGTAAGTCTGGCAAAGTTCTGTATAATCCAAACATTCTCCTTCCCTTTCGGGAGTCATCGAATCTTTGACTATCTCAACCTTTTCATTACCTAATGTGACGATCCAAAGCGTATCGACTAGCTCGTTTACACCACAGAGTAGTTCTTCCAAATTTAAAGTAGTATTTGTCATTTTCAATGATATAGATTTAATTAAGAGGAATAGAGATCCTATGATTTTGAGAGTATTTCATCGAGCCTCCCTCTCCAATCCTCTCCATTCAAAGGCTGATAGGTATGGAACCCCAGTTCCTGCCCCACTACGATATTATTCTTACCATCATCTACAAATAATGTTTCCTCTGGTCTGATTCCTGAATCCAAGACCATGCGATCAAAAATTTCACGATCTGGCTTCGTGACACCGATTTCATAAGAGAGATACAATTTATCGAAATAATCATTTAATGGACGGCCCGCCGGCGTAAACTCTTTTGTCTGTGCCCATTCAAGCTGTATGATCGGATTTGTATTGCTCAATAAATAGACTTGATATTTCTCACGGAGTTTTAATATGTAGTCCAATTTATATTGGGGAACGCCACCAATGAAGCCAAGCCAAGCCCAACAAATATCCTCATAAGAAAGGTCTTTACCCGTATGCTTCCGTAAATAGCGACAAAACTCCTCTACTCCGATCTTTCCGGTCTCCAGATCTTGAAAAACCCCTTTTTGTTCGTAAGGATCTATCAATCCATCGGCATCTTTGACCCCAATCTCTATTAAACGACGAACAGGTTCATCCCGGTCCAAATCTATGATAACGCCCCCAGATCGAATACTATATTTTTTATTTTACCCATTGCGATACTATTTAAGTCCTAAAGATACAATTTATTCCGTATATCTAGGTTACAAGGATAAAAAAGGGTATAATCTTCAACGATTATACCCCAATCCAAAGCTATATTTATGTATATAAGACTTAATCCAATTTATGGATCACCAAACCGGAGCGAAGCTTCGGTTCGAACCACGTCGTCTTCGGCGGCATAATATTACCCGTATCGGCGATATCCATCAATTGCTTCATCGTAACGGGATACAAAGCCAAGGCAACCTTCATCTCACCGCTATCCACACGGCGTTTCAATTCACCCAGGCCACGGATACCTCCCACGAAATCGATTCGCTTGTCCGAACGTAAATCCTTAATGCCTAAAATCTCATCCAGAATCAAGTTCGAAGAGATCGTGACATCCAATACGCCTATCGGGTCATTGTCATCGTACGTACCGGGCTTAGCGGTCAAAGAATACCATTTCCCTCCTAAATACAGGGAGAAATTGTGCAAGGCACCCGGTTTGTAAATAGCAGAGCCCTTCTCCTCTACCACGAAGTTTTTCGTTAATCTCTCAACGAATTGTTCCTCGGTCAAGCCGTTCAAGTCTTTTACCACACGGTTGTAATCGATAATGGTCAATTGGTTGGCCGGGAAGCAAACAGCCATGAAATAGTTATACTCCTCGTCTCCCTTATGATCCGGGTTTTGCTTGGCCTTCTCCGCTCCTACCAAAGCAGCGGCGGCGGAACGATGATGTCCGTCGGCAATATACAACGCAGGCATTTCCCCGAATAACTCCGTGATGCGGGCGATGTCCTTATCCTCATCGATAATCCAGAACGTATGGCCGAAACCGTCTAATTTCGCCACGAAATTATATTCAGGCTCACGAGCCGTATATTTCATTACGATAGCGTCTAACTCTGAGTTGTCGGGATAAGCGAAGAATACCGGCTCGATATTAGCGTTGTTGACACGTACGTGCTTCATGCGATCCTCCTCCTTGTCACGGCGGGTCAGCTCATGTTTCTTGATCGTGCCATTCATATAATCGGGAACATAAGCCCCGACTACCAACCCATATTGAGTCTTGCCATTCATGGTTTGGGCATAAACATAATAGCATTCTTTCTGATCCTGAACCAACCAACCTTTTTCCTGAAAATTATTGAAATTGGCGGCGGCCTTCAGGTAAACAGCCGGATCATGCTCATCCGTCCCTTCTGGGAAATCGATTTCCGGTTTAATGATATGGTAAAGGGATTTCTCGTTTCCTTCCGCTTCCGCACGAGCTTCTTGCGAGTTCAATACGTCATAGGGGCGGGAAGCCACCTCCTCTATAAATTCTTTTGGTGGACGAACTCCCTTGAAAGGTTTTATTTTTGCCATGGTAATTAAATCTAATTGGTTTATGTATCAATGTAGAGACGGGGCGTACCCGTCTCTACAACCGGATATTCTCATTTATTAACCCGATACTTTTCATTGCCATTCACCAAGAAATCAACGATCTGCTTGGCGGCGGCGATACCAGCGTTGATATTAGCCTCGGCGGTCTGGGCACCCATCTTTTTCGGGGTGCTGAAATAACGACCGGCATATTTTTCGGCCAATTCCGCATGGATAGCGGGCATAATATCTGTCAAGTACTTGAAATCCGGACGCTCTTCCAACATCTTAGCGAGGCCAGCCTCATCCATCACCTCCTTACGAGCCGTATTCACTACGATAGCCCCCTTCGGCATGGAATTCATCAACTCGAAATTGATAGAACCCTTCGTCTCGGCCGTAGCCGGGATATGCAAGGAAACGATCTGGCAAGCCTTGAACAAGTCCGCCGTAGAAGCTACAGCCTTCACACCATCGGCCTCAATCACGGAAGCCGGACAGAACGCGTCATAAGCGTAAACCTCCATACCGAAGCCTTTAGCGATACGAGCCACGTTACGGCCCACGTTTCCATAAGCCAAGATACCCAATTTCTTTCCTTTCAACTCTGTTCCGGAAGTTCCGTTATAGAAATTACGAACCCCGTACACCAACATACCGAATACCAATTCGGCGACAGCGTTAGAGTTTTGTCCCGGCGTATTCATCACGCATACCTTATGGGCAGTAGCCGCATCCAAGTCCACGTTATCATACCCCGCACCGGCACGAACCACGATCTTCAGGTTCTTAGCGGCATCCAATACCTCAGCGTCCACCTTATCGCTACGGATAATCACGGCATCGGCATCCTTAACCGCATCCAGCAATTGCGCCTTCTCTGTATATTTCTCCAAAAGAGCCAGTTCCATGCCAGCGCCTTCCACTACCTCCCGGATGCCTTTCACAGCGACAGCGGCGAAAGGTTTCTCTGTAGCAACTAATATCTTTGCCATGTCTGAATCCTCCTTAATTAATGTTGTTTCTCGAACTCTTTCATGCAAGCTACCAAAGCCTCCACGCTGCTCTTCGGCATCGCGTTATAAAGAGAGGCACGGAAACCACCTACAGAACGGTGTCCCTTGATACCTACCATACCAGCGGCAGTAGCATATTTACTGAACTCGTCCTCCAACTCCTTATACTCATCATTCATCACGAAACAAACATTCATGATCGAACGATCTTCCTCCGCTACCGTACCACGGAACAACTTATTGCGATCGATCTCATCGTATAAGATCGCCGCGTTCTCAAGATCCTTCTTCTCCATAGCGGCGATACCACCTTGTTCCTTATACCATTTCAAGGTCTGTAAAGCCGCGTAAATAGGCAATACAGGAGGTGTATTGAACATAGAATCCTTTTTAATATGGGTAGCGTAGTTCAACATGGTCGGGATCGGACGGTCTACATGTCCTAAAGCGTCCACACGAACGATAGCCAAAGTCACGCCGGCAGGAGCCAAGTTCTTTTGAGCACCCGCATAGATAATATCATATTTGGAAATATCGATCGGACGAGAGAAAATATCGGAAGACATATCGCAAACCAAACGTTGCTTCACATCCGGATCCTTACGCATCTCTGTTCCGTAAATCGTATTATTAGAAGTAAAATGGAAATAATCCGAGTCATCAGCGATCGCATAACCCTTCGGGATGTAAGTATAGTTCTTGTCTTTGGAAGAAGCGACAACATCTACCTCCCCAAACAACTTAGCTTCCTTGATAGCGTTCGAAGCCCATGTGCCGGTATCCAAATAAGAGGCTTTCTTATTCAACAGATTGTAAGGAACCATACAGAACTGCATGCTGGCGCCACCGCCCATGAATACAACCTCATAGCCTGCCGGAACATCCAGTAATTCCTTGATCAACGCACGTGCCTCGTCGTTTACGGCTACAAACTCCTTACTTCTATGAGAGATCTCAAGAAGTGATAACCCCATACCCGCAAAATTTTCTACCGCAGCGGCTGTATTCTTAATTGTATACTCGCTCAAGATAGAAGGACCTGCATAAAAATTGTGCTTCTTCATACCAATGTCTTTTTAGAATGTTATTATAAATAAAGTAACTATTTTTTCAAAAACAGGCGGCTAATGTAACTATTTTTTCTCATTTGCCGACACTTTTCGAGCATTTTTTAATTTACAATCAGAATATGTCAATTAAAAACGATCTCCCCAAAGGCGCCTCATTTGCTCAATTAGTTTGTGCTCGGCCGGATTTTCCTGTCCTTTCCACAAACGTTCGCCCAAAATATCCTTCGGAAGATACTCCTGCTTTACAAAATGATTTTCGTAGTCGTGCGCATATTTATATTCCTTGCCATACTCCAGTTCAGCCATTAATTTGGTAGGCGCGTTGCGTAGATGAAGCGGTACGGGTAAATTCCCAGTCCGGTTAACAAGTGCCAAAGCGTCGTTGATCGCCATATAGGCCGAATTACTTTTCGGGCTGCAAGCCAGATAAACGGTCGTCTCGGCCAGGATGATCCGGCCCTCCGGCCAGCCGATCTTCTTCAAGGCATCGAAACATGCGTTCGCCAGCAAAAGCGCATTCGGATTCGCCAATCCGATATCCTCAGAAGCGGAGATCACCAACCGCCGTGCGATAAACTCAGGGTCTTCTCCCCCGGCCACCATACGGGCGAGCCAGTAAATGGCGCCATCGGGATCGCTACCCCGGATCGACTTGATAAAAGCGGAGATTATATCGTAATGCATCTCCCCTCCCTTATCATACGCCGCAGGGTTCTCCTGCAACCTCTCCACTACCTTCTCATCCAGAATCTCAATATCGTCACTCTCCTCGGCAGACACCACCAGTTCCAGAATATTCAGCAACTTCCGGGCGTCTCCTCCCGAGTAACGTAACATGGCATCCGTTTCCGTCAGCCTTATGTTTTTATCCTTCAGAACGACATCCTCGGCGATCGCCTTATACAATAGCGTAAGCAAGTCATTCTTGTCCAGCGATTTCAACACGTACACCTGACAACGGGATAACAAAGGACGGATTACCTCGAACGAGGGATTCTCCGTGGTTGCCCCAATCAGCGTCACCACGCCCGTCTCCACGGCGTTCAGCAATGAGTCTTGCTGCGACTTACTGAACCGGTGTATCTCATCAATAAACAATATCGGCGATACCGTATTGAAGAAGCGGTTGCTCTTGGCCTTCTCTATCACCTCCCGCACGTCCTTCACTCCCGAACTGATCGCGCTTAACGTATAAAAAGGCGCATCCAACTTATTCGCTATGATTTGCGCTAAGGTAGTCTTCCCTACTCCCGGCGGCCCCCACAATATAAAAGAGGGAACCCGTCCCGCATCAATCATCTTCCTCAACACGGCTCCCTGGCCTACCAGGTGCTTCTGTCCGATATAATCATCCAACGTCTTCGGACGTAATCTCTCTGCTAATGGTTGACTCATCATGGAAGCAAAAGTCGGACATTTTATTTACTTTTCAAAGGATAAGTCAAGAAATTTATCGTATAAAAAGAATGTTAAACAACAGGAAATAGTGACATAATGAAAGAGTAATCATCACAAACACACTTTCACCCATATAATATACTAACATTATGACAATAAAAATTTAACATTCCCTTAGTTCCCTATCCTTTTTATCCCGTACTTTTAGCGATATCTTCTTAACACATTATACCTTCTTTCTTGAAGCATTAAATATCTATCAACTGGTGCATGATCGTCCAACAGTTGGTGCATGATCATGCAACGACTGTTAGATGATCATGCACCAATTGTTAGATGATCTATATTTCCATATAAAACCAATAAGCCTTCCAAGGAAATGGGATAAGGGAAGCAATCAAAACATGTAAGATATATAACAAAAAAAGATGCCCCTCCATAATCGGAGAGGCACCCTATACCTTATATTATATATGTTAGATTAGCGAGTTCCGCCAGCCCACCATACAGGCTCTGAATATACGTATTGACCGTCGCCATAAGCGGCTTTTACTTCCGGATTTGATACCACGTCACTATTACCATAAGGCATACGAAGAGGGAATTTTTTCGTATTCGCCAATGTCACGAAATTCTCTCCTAATCCTTTCATTCTACGGATATCATTAAAAGTCTCGGTAGCCTCTCCCGATGCCCCCCACAAAGCCAGATATTTCTGGATCATGGTCTCTTTCAAAGGATTTACAGCAAACAACGGTTTAACTTGGTTATCGAAATATGTATTGGCCGTCTCCTCTGTCATTTTTTCTGAATTCACGACCATTTTGCTACCCATATAAGTGATAGCAGAAGAGACACTTCTCTCAGCATTTGCGATTCCGGCAGCTACCGCCTCTTTCAACGCTTTCTCGGCGTCAGACGTACGGTTTAAGCGACATAACGCCTCAGCTTGCAAGAATTTCAACTCATGATAACTCATCAACATCGTAGGAGCCGTGTTTGAATATACAAAGGCGGAAACACCATATTTCTGCATATTCTGCTCAGGAGTACCATTCGGGGCCGGAACTAAGTTCTTATCAGCAGAGCCTGTAACCTGTACGCGTTTCTTGTCAGCCGTAGTAGGAGAAAGCATCACTCTTTCCAATCGAGGATCTTTACGCTCAATCAACTTGTCCGTCAAGCTCTGGCTATTGGCAAAACCAGCGCGAGAATCGAAGTAACCAAAGAATGGGTTGATATTATTCGCATCATAGACAGCGTATGCAGCCTCGTCATCCGCAGAAGTAAAAGATTTTGATACATAGTCCAAAACCTTATTCAAGTCAGCTTGCTTATCCGTGGAACGATTGATCAGACGCATCGTATAACGAGCCTTCAAACCATAAGCGAATTTAATCCATTTCTCGGCATCTCCATTATACAAATAATCATACGTACCAACCGGTGAACGATCAGACTGATTCAAATCCTCGATCGCCTTGTCCAAGGAGGCCATTATAGAGACATAAATCTCCTCTTGCTTATCTATTTTAGGATTCATATTCACCGGTGAGCCATTCTCATCCAATAAAGAAGCTTCACTATAAGGTGTATCTCCAAATATATCCGCCAATAGAGCGCCATTGTAAGCTTCCATGACCTCAGCGATACCTCTCGTCACTAAATTTCCCTCATCACGCTTACCTTCTTGACATTGACCGATAATAACACGAGCGTTCTTCAAGCTTGTATAAACATTTCCCCACGTATTCTCAAACGTAGAAGAGGCAGAAGGCTCATTCAAACGAATTTCCGCGTTATATAACTGGTTTTCGATACCCACTTCATATTCCACGTAGGAAGATGAATAGGTATTGAAGTCTCCGCTAACGTTGGAAAATGCAGTAGAAGTAATCAAGTCGGCCAAGATAAATTTGCCATCCACGCTATTTGTATGGCTCGTATCTTGGTTAATCCGATCCATTACATCCTCGGAACATCCAGCCAATGCCAAGGATACGGCCGACATAACAGCCAACCCTTTAAATGATTTTATTATTGTATTCATATATATCTGTCTTCTTTATAAATTAGAAATTTACGTTGACACCAAAACCGTAGCTAGATGTACCCGGTAAGGAGAAACGCTCGAAAGCGCCAGCCATATTGTTATTTCCTTGAGTAGCCTCTGGATCGAAGCCTTTTATCTCAGACCATACAATGATATTACGGGCGAAAACATTCACGTTTACATTCAAGTTATCTTTCTTATATACAGGATATGACAATGAAAGTTCACGCAATTTCAAGAACGAGTTGTCATAAACATAGGCTTCGTCAATGCCCCTCACGCTTTTGAAATACTCCTCTGCATCTGATCCTTTCACTCCACCCGTATAGGGAACATAGATAGGTTTACCATCCGCATCTACGCCCTTCTGTTCAACAGCAGCATAGTCAAAATGATATTTATCACTCTTACGAACCTCTCCAGATAACTTACTTGTACCATAGAAGTTCGTCTCACCAGCCGTACCACTATACATTTGTCCACCTTGCTTCCAGTCAAATACAGCAGCCAAACGGAATTTATACAACTCGATATTCGTATTGAAACCCAAACGGAAATCAGGAGAAACCTTACCGATTACTTGGGTCTCACCAGCCTCTGGTATACCTTTTTCGTTTACTACAATTCGTCCTTCGCCATCACGTTTGTAACCAACACCATAGATTACCGGGAATTTATCGCCGATACCTGCACGTACTTGAGGAGTCACGAAACCACCCAACATAATGCTCTCTACGCCCGGAGCCAACTCGTCTACATAATTGTCGATCTTTGAGAAGTTAAAAGCGAAGTCCAGCTTGAAATTCTTCGTATCAACCGGAGAGATACCTAATGTAATCTCATGTACGTTTGAGTGCATCTTTCCACCATTCATCATCATACTGGAAGCACCTGTGGAGCCAGCCAAAGGCACCTCGAAGATTTGGTCTTTCACGTTCTGACGAGAATACGTATAATTCAATGAAACTAAACCATTCAAGAAAGTCAAGTCAGCACCAAGCTCATAAGACTTCGTGTTCTGAGGCTTCAAGTTCGGATCATAAACCACGAAATAAGGAATATACGCCATATTTCCATTAATCGGATACATAATAGGTGTTCCCTGGAAGAAACCACCACCATAACCTGGCGTATAATAATAAGACGGCACATATTCTCCTGCCATACCTACCTCTGCGTAAGAGCCACGGATCTTACCAAATGTCAAGATATCATTCTTCAAGGCTTCCACTTCCGTGAATACCCATCCAAGGGATACGGAAGGATAAAAGAACGAACGGTTATCTCTCGGCATAGAAGACACGATATCGTTACGTCCCGTAACATTCAAATAAAGCATATTCTTCCAAGCCAAAGATAAGCTAGCGAAGTTACCTACCGTACGTTTTCTCTTATACTCATGAGAGCTGTTGAATACAGAAGCGTTGTTCAAATGGTTCCAGCCCGGGAAGTTGAAGCTATATCCCACGGCTTGAGTATTACTGATTCGCTTATCTACAAGCTCATTACCCAACAAAGCATCGAATACGAAGTCCTCATTGATATTCCAGTTATACGTAAACGTCAACAATGAGTTCATCTCATTTACCGTAAAACCGTATTCGCTAGCATAACCATTCGCATAACCAGTTGTACCGTAGCCGTAAATATCAGAGTAATTGGTCGTATAAGCGTCATCACCAATTTGGTATTTCACATCCAATTTATGATTGTCCGTACCAAATTTAGTAGAATACTTCAAGAACGCATTCCCGAAGAAACGTTGAGATCTCTCCGTAAAGCTATTATTGTCGCACGCCCAGTTTCCATCATCGATCCAGTTCTCACGGAACGTATTCTGAGTATAAGGATCACCTTCGATATGGGAAGGTATGCCCGCCATAGTATAACTGATAGGAGCCGTATAAACCGTAGCGGTAACACCGTCATTAGCGGTTCCTTGCTTCTTGATCTTTGATGTCACGAAGTTTCCGTTAAAACCAGTCGTCCAGTTATCATGCAATTGCGCCTCACCCGACAGCTTCACGTTATAACGATCCATTCCCGTAGAACGAACGATACCATCAGAAGTCGTATTACCCAAAGAAAATGAATAGTTTCCTTTATCGAAAGATTGAGCTACATTTACAGAGTTACTCCAAGTAACGCCAGTCTGGAAGAAATCTTTCGCATTATTATAAGCTTGGGGAGTAGCCCATGGATCCAATCCTGCCGCAGCACGCTGAGGCACATAGTATTGTCCATTATGCAATCCACCTTCCGTATATTCATTTTGTACATTACCGCCATATACAGGATCATTCGCCAAGTCAGAGATAGACGGTCCCCAGCTAAATCCCGAATATGGGTTATAAGCACCTTCATTACCTTGTCCATATTCAGTTTGTAACTCAGGTAATGTAGAAACCTTATCAAACGCAAGATTCGTGTTGAATGAGATCTGAGGTTTTCCTTTACGAGCACCTTTTCCGCTCTTTGTAGTAATAACGATCACACCATTAGAAGCACGCATACCATACAACGCAGAAGCGGCTTGTCCTTTCAAGATGTTGATACTCTCGATATCGTTCGGATCTAAGTCTACGGCACGGTTCGCATAGTCAGCTCCACTAACACTACCATTATTCATAGTATCCGTATTAACATCCGCCGTAGAAGCGATCGGCATACCATCGATCACATACAAAGGAGAGTTATCCCCTGTAAATGAACGGGCTCCACGGATCATGATCTTGGAAGATGCGCCTGGCATACCCGATGAGGAAGCGATATCGATACCGGATACTTTACCTTGCAAAGCCCCAGACAAACTAGTGTTAGCACCTTGTGTTAACTCATCCGATTTTACATCTTGCACGGCATAACCTAAAGCTTTCTTTTCCTTTGAGATACCCATCGCTGTAACCACGACCTCATCCAAGTTTTGAGTATCAGACATCAATGTTACATTTACATTGGGAGACACAACTACCTCCTTGGATTTCATACCGATGTATGAAATAACTAATTGCTTACCATCACTAGGAACATCCAAAGTAAAATTACCGTCAAAATCCGTAACTGTTCCCACAGTCGTTCCTTTTACGATAATGGACGCACCGATCACCGGCTCACCATCTTCTCCGACTACCTTACCGGTAACCTTCGAGGTCTGTGCCGAAACTACTCCTACGCTCATCGCAAGAAATAGTAGCACAGAAGTCAACTTTTTCTTCATAGACACATTCTTTTTATTTAAACTAAACTAGAAATTCAATTAAGCTTTCGTGGACTATAGTTCATACAGAACTACTCCATTTTATGTTTTACGACATACCTATTAAATGAAAAACGGTTGCAAAACTATAAATTATACCTGAAAAAAACAACAAATTATTATTATTGTGATATATTTCCTTTGTTTTCTTAATTGTTAAATCTGTCAATTTGCAATATAACCACTGTCTAAATCGACTCAGGTGACATGATCGTATCACAAATCAATGAGTTATCGCTGCCGATAGTTTCTTTTTGACAAATAAAAAAATTATTTTTATCTTAATTTTATCGTAACAAATAGTGAGCTTACTCTTTATAGGCATGATATTGGACTTGATATCAACTTATTCTGGATATTTTATAGCATATAGCTTATCACTAAAAATATTTACAACTTTATTTTATGTAGATATTTGTGAAAAACGGCTGGCTTTTCTTATCCTCCCAATATGGCTGATAAACAATATCTCTCAAATCCAATATATTTATTACAGAATTTTAATAGATCTAAACTTATATGATAATTTTTTTTCATATGACTACACTAAATAAAATATTGAAAATTGGTAGTTCTGTATGAACTTAGTTAATCAACCATTAAAATGCAGAGAAAACATTTTTAAGTATATAGTTAATAAATAAGTGTGTTTATGAAGAAAAAGTTGACTTCTGTGCTACTATTTCTTGCATTGAGTGCAGGTGTGGTTTCAGCACAGACCTCGAAGGTTACCGGTAAGGTAATTGGGGAAGATGGAGAGCCGGTGATCGGTGCCTCTATTATCGTAAAAGGGACAACCGTGGGAACAGTCACGGATTTTGATGGAAACTTTGAACTAGAAGTACCTGCGAATGGTAAACAATTGGTTATTTCATACATCGGTATGAAATCTCAAGAAGTTGCGGCCACTTCTAATGTAAATGTAAAACTATTAGCCGATACCCAGAACTTGGATGAGGTCGTGGTTACGGCTATGGGTATCTCAAAGGAAAAGAAAGCTTTAGGTTATGCGGTTCAAGATGTGAAAGCGGATGAGTTGACGAAAGGAGCTAATACTAGTTTGTCTGGCGCATTACAAGGTAAGGTTTCTGGAGTGGAGATCTCTCCTTCTTCCGGTATGCCGGGTGCCTCTTCTAAGATCACGATTCGTGGTTCCAGATCTTTTACAGGGGATAATACTCCTTTGTATGTGATTGACGGTATGCCTGTCGCTTCAACGGCTGATGTGGACACCGGTAGTTCTGTTTCCGGCACGGACTTTGCATCTCGTGCGGTGGATATCGACCCAAACGATATTGAAAGCATTAATATATTAAAGGGACAGGCCGCATCTGCCTTGTATGGTATGCGTGCAACAAATGGAGTAATTGTCATTACGACCAAAAGTGGAAAGGGAGCCCGTAAAGGTAAACCTCAGGTCGCTTTTAATACCAGCTTATCTTTTGATAAGGTTTCAACGATGCCTGAATACCAAAAAGTGTATGCGCAGGGTACAAATGGCAAGTATAGCCCGTATGCTTCAACTTCTTGGGGACCACTAATCAGCGAATTGCCTAACGATCCGACTTATGGAGGAAATACGGATAATGAGTTTACCAAGCAATATGGTAAGCATGAAGGTATGTATTATGTACCTCAGCGGGCCGCTGCGGGATTAGACCCTTGGGCTCAACCACAAGCTTACGACAATATCAAGGATTTCTTCAACGTGGGTACGACATGGAGTAACTCCGTGAATGTAGCTCAAGCTTTTGATAAAGGTAACTATTCCTTCTCGATCGGTAATACTACGCAAGATGGTATTATTCCAAATACAGGCATGGACCGATACAACGCAAAAATGAGTGCCGAAGCTCAATTACACAAGAACTGGTCTACTGGATTTACCGGTACCTATGTAAATTCGAAGATCAGCAAGCAGTCTAGTGCCAATAATGGAATCTTAGCTACTGTTTACGGAGCTCCTTCTAGCTACGATTTAGCCGGTATCCCAAGTCATGTTGAGGGTGACCCGTATACACAAAATACATTCCGTAGCACATCAGGTTTTGACGGAGCTTATTGGGCGGTAGATAACAACGAGTTCTTGGAACGTTCACAACGTTTCTTTGGAAATACTTATTTGAAATATTCTACGAAGTTCAATACCGATAATCACAAATTGGATGTCAAGTATCAATTGGGTGTGGACTCTTATACGACTAATTATACGGATTCTTGGGGTTATGGACATGCAAATGGTTATGGAGAGATTGATCACTATGGATATTCAATCACGGAGTTGAACTCTTTGTTGACCGCTGCATATACTTGGAATATCAATGAAGATTGGTTGTTCGATGCCCTTGTTGGTAATGAATTGGTAGAGAATCAGCGGAAATTTTACGAGTCTTATGGAGCGAACTATAACTTCCCGGGTTGGAATCATATAGATAATGCTACAACTATGGTAGCATCCGAGTCATTACGCCGGAAACGCACAGTTGGTAACTTTGCTAGCATTTCATTGTCTTACGCTAACATGGTTTACTTCAACGCAACTGTTCGTAACGATATCGTATCTAATATGCCTCGTAACAACCGCTCATTCACTTATCCATCTGTTTCCTTGGGCTGGATTTTCACAGAATTAGAACCATTGAAGAATAATGTCTTGACTTATGGTAAATTACGTGCTTCTTACGCCGAAGTAGGACAGGCTGGAGATTATTATGATTCTTATTATACTACACCTGTTTACGGTGGTGGTTTTTATGGTTCTACGCCTATACAATATCCTATGAGTGGAATTACGGCGTTCACTCCATATGCTCGTGTGTATGATCCGAATCTGAAACCTCAGAACACGAAGTCTTATGAGTTAGGTGTGGATTTGACCTTCTTGAATGGTCTGTTCTCATTGAACTATACCTTCTCTCGGCAGAATGTGAAAGATCAGATATTTGAGGTTCCTTTGGCTGGTTCTACAGGCTCTGCAGAATTAGTAACCAATGGTGGCGCTATCCATACGAACGCTCATGAGATTACGTTGGGAATCAATCCGATCAATACGAAGAATTTTAAATGGGATATGGCATTTAACTTCTCTAAGATCGATAACTACGTGGATGAGCTGGCTCCGGGTGTAGAGAGTATTTTCTTGGGAGGTTTCGTTGATCCGCAGGTACGTGCGAATATTGGCGATAAATTCCCTGTAATCTATGGTACGACTTTCTTGCGTAATGACAACGGTGACATTGTCGTAGACGAAGATGGCTTGCCTCAGATCGGTAGTGAGGGTGTGATCGGTAAGGTTTCCCCGGATTTCCTCTTGGGTTTCAATACTAATTTTGAGATCTACAAATTCCGTATCGGCGCTACGTTCGATTGGAAATGTGGTGGACAGATGTATAGCGGTACATTGAACACGTTGAACTATTATGGTACAAGTATGGAGTCTGTTGAAAGTCGTACGGCCGAGACTTTCCGTTTTAGTCATCCGGCTGTAAAGCAGTTGGAAGATGGTTCCTATGTAGCTAATGACATAGATATCAAAGGCGAAGACGCTTTATCATATTATGACCGCATGACGCTTATTTCCGAAGCTGGTATCTATGACAGTGGTTTCTTGAAACTACGTGAGTTGTCCGTTAGTTATCCGATATGGGATAAGAATGGAATCAACGTGAACTTAAATGTTTTTGCCAGAAATATCATTCTTTGGTCTGAGTTGAAAGGTTTGGATCCTGAGGCTTCTCAAGGTAATAATAATATGGGCGGTGGCTTCGAGCGCTTTTCTATGCCGGGTGCTTCGAGCTATGGCTTCGGTTTAAATGTGAAATTCTAATAAAGGAAACAAAAGATGAAACTTCAAAATATCTCAAAAAAATTATTGACGGGAGTTGTTTTCACCGCAGCCTTGGTCTCTTGCTCTGAGGATAAGATGGATGAGATCAACAAAGATCATAATCATACCACAGCAGTTCCCGCAAAGATGATCCTTACGGATGTCATGACTTCGACTGCGTTTAGCGTGGTTAGCGGCGATTTCAATTTATATGGTGGTATGTATGTGGAACATGAGACAGGTTCGCATAATCAATTCTACTATGCGGAAACCCGTTCTTCTTGTACATCGGCTTCTACCTTTAATAACTCATGGGGGGGAACCTATTCGACACTGAAAGATGCTTTGATCTCTGTCAAAGTCGCAGAAGAAGAGCAGAACTTCATAACAAAAGGCATTGCGGAACTTTTCGTGGCTTACAATTTGGCGATCTTGACAGATATGTATGGTGATACACCTTGGAAAGAGGCTTGTGACTATACAGTATCTATGACTCCCGCTATCGATAAACAAGAGGAGATTTATAAGGATATCATGGCCTATGTGGATGCCGCAATTGAAGATCTTCAGAAACCAGATCTGACGAGCCTGTCTAATCAAGATTTGATTTATAAAGGTGACGCTTCGGCTTGGCTAAAGACAGCTTATGGCTTGAAGGCTCGTTATACGATGCGCTTGATGGGACGTAGCGCTGATGTTAAGGGCGATATGGAAAAGGTGTTGGATTATATTTCCAAGTCGTACACCTCGGCAGCCGAGCAATGTAGCTATGCTATGTATGGTGTGGGTGTTAATATCAACCCATTTTTCGGAGTATTCTATTCTCGTTTAGGTGAAGTAGCCAGCCGAAGTATGTTTGATAAATTGAATGAGCGTAATGATCCGCGTATCAGACGTTGCTATGTGGAGGCTAACAGCCAAACGATGATTGCTTCTAAGGATGATCCATTATTGAATCTTGCTCATAATGGTGATTTAGTGCAAAGTCAGTTAGAATATACTGTTTCCATGTTCTGTGCAGCTCAAACCGCTCCGACTCACATCTTAAGTTATCATGAGGTATTGTTCTTGAAGGCAGAGGCTTTGTGTCGTTTAAATCGTAAGGATGAGGCAAAAGCAGTGTTGAAAGAGGCTGTTGTCGCAGGTATGGCTAATATGGAGGTTAATATCAAGTCTGCCCTCGCTTCTGATTATTGGGGAGGTTTCTTGAATGTAACAAACGAGGTGACACCGGAGGAGGCCGCTTCTTACTTTGATGAGAATGTCGTTCCCTTATTCGATGCTAATCCTTTGAAAGAGACGATGATTCAGAAATATATTTCTTTCTGGAACGCAGATGGAGAGTCTACCGAGTGCTATAATGACGTACGTCGTTTGAAGAGCTTGGGTGAGGATATTTATGGCTTGCAAAATCCGGGTAAGTTCCCGTTAAGATGTCCGTATGGTAATGATGATACTACGACTAATCCTAATATACAAGCTGCTTATGGTGATGGTCAGTATGTGTTTACCGAAAACGTATGGTGGGCTGGCGGAACTCGCTAATCAATATATAAAAGCATAACGAGTGACAACATTCAAAAAAGGGGAAGAATATCTTAATGATATTTTTCTCCTTTCTTATAAATCCACATTCTAGCCGAACTTCAATCGTGTCTCAATCTTCTCAAGATCGCGGACAATCGTCATATCCATGATATTGCTATAGATTTCGGTAGTACGAACACTTTTATGCCCTAACAACTTTTGTACCGTAGTTATATTCGCTCCATTATATAATAATAAGGTAGCATTTGTATGCCGAGCCGTATGAAAAGATACCTTCTTATCAATACTTGCCAATTGGCTGATTCGGCGTAATTGCTTATTCACGTTTGAATTAGAGGATAAGGGAACACCAAACAGGGTTCTCGGCGCATTCTTATATCGCTCATAGATAGGTAAAGATTTACCCTCGAACAAGAGGAATAGCGGCAAACGGACACTCACATCTGTCTTCACCGATGAATAAACCAGCCAAACCTTATCATCAATAATCAAAAAGTTCTCTTTCGTTATACTTACTATGTCTGAGAAACGTAATCCCGTGTAGCAACTAAATAAAAACATATCCAGACACCGGCGCAATGTACGCTGCCCATCCAGCTTTAAGTTTTCCAAACGACCTAACTCCTCAGGCGTTAAATGAGTACGCTTACTCTCTTGATATTTAATCTTATATTTCCGAAATGGATATTTGTGCAACTCGAACAACTCCTTATTAATCGCCAAGTTGATATATCGTTTCAAATGCTTCATATGTTTAGCGATCGTATTTCGATGATACTCCTGCTTCAATAAGAAATATTCAAAATCGCATAAGAAATTGAAATTAATATCCTTAAACAGAACGTCCTTTTTATATAAGGATAGAACATGCAAAGTGGACAAATGGTTTTTTAATGTCGATTCTTTCAAATTACTATGTAAAATCTCCTCACGCATGAAAACAAGAAAAGAGGAAGACGTAGATGTCGAAGAAGCCTCCTCACGCAGATCCTTCAACGAAAAACCGTTATTCGCTTGTCTCTTCTCCAGCTCATCTCTCTCCAACTCCATAACATAGTTCTGAAGATACAGGTTTAACGCATCCATATTCGGATGATTCTTTATGGAACGTCTCTTGTTGTCCCATTGACAAGGTTTCACATAAACCTTCGTTGAAAAATACCTCTTTTGCCTATTCAAATAGGCCTCTACTTGAATCAAAGCTTTTCCTTCCGCATTCAATTGCTTTTTTCGATTAAACACTAAGTTGTAAATTACTTTTTCCATGATACATTTATATATTATCTGATTGTAAACACGAAGGAACAATAATAAGTTCTTTGTAGCACAATCTACAAACTAAAAGTTTGTTATCACGGATTACCTACTAATAAAAAACCATATATCCAAGTAAATAAAAAGGGCCTACCAAATACATGGCAGGCCTCTCCTACTTTTCGAGATATTAAATCATATCAATAATCTTCACCTTCCCAACCTGTTTTACGGAATCCCTTAACCGTCATCGACTTTCCATTTTGAGTCAAGGTAAATTCAATGGCATCCACTTTTGTATTGGCTTGAGTAGTATAACCATCCACAATTACTTTACCAGAGATATTGAAGGTTACAGTAGAATTTATACCATCATCCGCATGGAGCAGATTAGCGATACCATCCCCATCAAAAGATTTAGAAGTGACATCGCAATGAATCTTGCCACGTACTCCCCAGTCGTTTGTGGCAACA
The DNA here is from genome assembly GCF_000012845.1 of Parabacteroides distasonis ATCC 8503. Lineage (NCBI taxonomy): Bacteria > Pseudomonadati > Bacteroidota > Bacteroidia > Bacteroidales > Tannerellaceae > Parabacteroides > Parabacteroides distasonis. Next base: position 582,927 of record NC_009615.1, on the reverse strand, counting down.
CTCATTTTTATCCACATCTTATCCGTGGCATCATCAGTCGTATTGTAAGTATTGCAGGTCACACCTTCCGCCAAGACACCACCATCCTCACCTGTAACATTAACTACCCATTCGCCACATAAAGGGTAAATAGCCGTGTATTCTATCTCGTAATCACCATAAGTCTCACAAGAAGAAAAGGTGACCAACGCCAATAAGATAACCAGTAATTTATTTATCTGTTTCATATTCAAAAAGCTTTTCTGATTAATATACATTTATAACACCCATTTATTTATGCCACCATTGTTTTTCCGCTAACGGAACTACCGCCGGAGTATTAGGGTTATAGTCTGAAGATGACTTCGGATACAATAAACGACGAGGATATTCACCCGGAGCCAACGCAGAACCAATGCAAGGAGTCAACTGCCCCCAAATATATCCTTCCTCATCCACATGCTTTGTCCCTAAAACAGGAATACCGGTACGATTGATATCAAACCATGCGTCCCATGCTTGACAACGAGTGGAAGCGATCCACTTCTGGGTCAAAATAGAGGTAAGCATTGAATTTTGGTCCGTACTATCGAATGCATAAGGAGCACCTTCAGAAATAAACTCGGCAGCAGAATACCCCCAACGTTCAAACGCATAATTCACACCTTGCTCATAAGCCACTTTCGCTTTAGCCACATCATTCAAACGAGCGTAAGCTTCCGCTTGCAGGAACGCTACCTCAGCAGCAGACATAAAATAAACAGGATCTGTAGGACCTAGCTTAGCCACAGAGATCATACGAGTTGTTACCGCTACCGAGTTTGGGCGGTCACCATACTTCAAAGCTGTTGTCTCGCCGGAGCCATCCGTATTAGGTGAATAAAAATCATTTAAACGAGGATCCTCATATTTTTTCAAATAATCGCAAACCGTAGCGCACGCACGAATATTTACAGTTGAATTCAATTTACGACGGTCATTCTCATACAATGGATTTGATTTATTTTCCAAATCTTGAAAACAGTCCATCTTAGCGTCTACACTCAGCAAATCTCCTTCGTCGAGCAATGCCTTGATAGCAGCTTTATTCGTATCGAAATCACGCATCAACAATTTTAGCTTTAAACTCTTCGCAAATTGAATCCACTTATTCACGTCACCAGCGAACACCAAGTCTTGTTTTGTAACCGAAGGCAAACCACCTGCGGTAGCTTCCGCTTTTTTAGCGATAATCTCGTCCAACATCGCTAATAATCCCGGATAAACCACAGTCTTACTGTCATCATATTTCGGTGTAGTATTCTCATTCCCAAGAATAGCTTCTGTAAAAGGAATAGAGCCATAAGAGTCCACTAGGATATGATACATAAAGGCAGTCATAGTCTTACCCATTACCCAATAATTCCATTCTTGAGCCGATTCAGAGCTTTTGATAACCAAATCCAAGTCTGGCAGTGCTATTGAATAAGGTATAGACCATAAACGAGAATCGGATGCGTTAGTTATCGTATAGTTAACCAATGTATTATACTGGTTGGATGTATGTCCCTGCGTACATTGCTGAGACCACATGCTACCATATAATTCGTAAGTACCACCTACAATACTTGCTACTCCTGCGATACCAGAAGGAAGCAAAGTAGAAGAAGAGGCTTCCGTTGGATATTCCGGATTCTGGTTAATATCCAAATAATCGGAACAAGCTGTAGTCGCCATCAACAAGCAGCTAACCAGTCCTGTATATATTAAATTGTTTCTTTTCATACTATCTTTACTTTTTAAAGTTACTTATTATAATACAACTTTAATACCACCACCAAACGTACGGTTTGTCGGAGCCGCACCAAATTCACCAATTTCAGACAAGATGTCATTACCATAATTCGTACCTTCCGGATCTACGTAGTTGTTCTTTTTCGGGGTCCACATAAATAAATTACGTCCGATCAAACTAACTTGAACCATAGAGAATGGGGTTTGTTTCAACCATGCTTTCGGCAAAGAGTAAGAAAGTGTAATCTCTCTTAATTTCAAGTAATCTTTAGGTAAAATCCAATTTCTATACTGAGCGTAGTTGGAGGCGTTATTATAGTAGGTATTAACAGCGCTAGAAGCACCTCCCCAATGTACGATAGGTATATCATTCTCTACGTATTGACCATTTACGACTTTCACGGAATTAGGAACCACAAATGGTTCACGATTATTAAACACCGTATAAGTAGAGTTTCCGGCAAATGTAAGCAATTGAGAGGTATATGAATAGAACTCACCGCCATTACGCCAATCTAACACCGCTGATAAAGTAATCCCTTTCCATGTGAAATGCGTATTAAAGCCCATCAAGAAATTAGGTGTAGACGTTCCTACGATCTCTTTCTTGCTAGCATCAATTGTCGGCATACCGTTATTATCAACGATCACCTTACCATCATCAGTCGTGGCCAAAGCCGGAACCTTGAAAACGCCCAAAGGCTGACCTACTTCCGCAACGAAATCCACTTGATAGGAACTTGTCAATTTATACTCAGTTACATCATCCCATAACTCTTTCACCTCACTCCAGTTCTTACTGAAAGTAAAACCTAATCCCCACTCGAAATCTTTCGTACGAACAGGAATACCATTCACTGCCAACTCGACACCTTGATTCGCAATCTTACCTACGTTGCGGGTCATAGACGTATAGCGAGACTCCGGAGCCAGACTAGCAGATATTATCTGATCTTTCGTACTCTTATTATAATAAGCAGCATCAATATCCAAGCGATTGTTAAACAGATGCGTTGTTAAACCGAACTCCCATTCTGTCGTGATCTCCGGACGAAGATCCATACTCGGCAAACGATTATACTCTGTCAAGCCTAATGTATTATTAATAGGTAAATATAAATCTCCAAAACCTAAACTGATTTGAGTCGGTGTAAAATAACTGCTAGTACGGTAAATCGGAGCATCGTTACCAGTCTGTCCCCAAGCTGCACGAACCTTCAAGAAATTCAGATAATCAGATTTCAAATCCTCAAACATATCCGTGATGATCAATGAAGTATTCACGCCACCATAGAAAAAGCTATTATTTCCTTGAGGTAAAGTAGATGACCAGTCGTTACGAATAGAAGCATTCACAAACCAGAAATTCTTGTAACCAAACTCACCTTGAGCGAACAAACCAACCAAACGGCGTCTATCAGAGTAAGTCGTAGTCATGGGCTTATCAACACCATTCGCTAAGTTAAACCATCCCGGTTGCTCCAAACCATACAGATAAGATTTCAAATAAGAACTCGTTTGTTGATTCAAGTTCCATCCAATCATACCATTCAAAGCGATATCCTCACCGATTTTATAATCCGCGTTTAAGAAAGCGGTCGCATCAATTTGCTCCACCTTGTCACGACGTTCCGTATAAGTACCGGGCTGCTGCTTCTTACCACCTAATTCACTCCAAGACCCTGAAGCGAAAGTCACTTTTTCATTCCATCTCTTTTGAGTAGCGTTCGTAAAGTCACCACCTAAACGTCCAACCGCCTTCAAACCTTTCATAATCTCAAAAGCAAGCTCGATCTTACCATAGACACGGTCATCTTGATACTTATTACGATTATGATCTAACACCCAATATGGATTCTCCGCATAAGCTGTATAGAAGTTATCCGTATTAAAATAAGGATTCGTATAATCTTTCATTGAGCTAATATCTACATCCACGGCATGTTGCAAAATCTCAGAAAACATCGTTGCACCATCATCTCCTTGGCCAGCAGCAGCTTGTGTGATATCTTTACGGACATAGTTCAAGTTTAATTCCGCAGAAAAACGTTTATATTTCATATTACCTCTTAACGAGATTGTATTACGAGCATATGAATCAGCGTCACCCGGTAATACACCGTCAGACTTCACATTACCATAGGAGGCAACAAAACCAAGTTTATCATTACCCATACGAATCGAGACGTTATTATTCGTCTCAAAACCAGTTTCATAAAAATCACGAAGATTGTTCTTTACATACGAGAAAGGCTTAGAAAGCGGAGTTAATAAACCTTCTGAGCCGTCTGAGTAAGGTCCCCAGATATGATCACGACCATCCAAAACCGGTCCCCAAGAACCATTCTCCATAGGTCCGAAAGATCCCCATCCTTGTCCGAAACGATCTTGTGTTTGAGGAACACGCAATACGCTAGATCCCATAAATGAGCCATCGTACGTAACAGAAAGCCTCTCAGCCCCAGCCCGTTTTGTTGTCACCATGATAACACCATTAGCAGCCCGGCTACCATAAAGGGCAGTAGCGGAAGCACCCTTCAAGACTGTTACAGACTCAACATCCTCTGGGTTAATGTCATTAGCTTGGTTACCAAAATCCACGGAGTTAGAGAAAGAATCCTCACCTTGGAAATCATTCATAATAGGCACACCATCCACCACATACAAAGGTTGATTAGCACTGAAAGAACTGATACCACGCACGATTACTTTCTGAGAAGAGCCTGTAGCACCACCGCTAGTAATATTCAAACCCGCAACCTTACCAGTCAAACCTGACATCACTGATCCAGACTTAGCGGCATTCAAATCTTCACTCTTCACAGTAGAGGCTGCATAGCCCAACGCCTTTTCCTGCTTTTTCATACCAATCGCAGTTACGACAACCTCCTCAAGATTCTGGGTACCAGACTGAAGGACTACCCTCAACACATCTTGTACCGGAACCTCACGAGCAATCATACCCACATAAGAAATTACCAGAGTCTTCGCGGAACTTGGTACATCCAAACTGAACACACCATCAAAATCCGTTACTGTACCTGTAGTAGTACCCTTGACTATTACAGACGCACCAATAATCGGTTCACTGTCTTCGGCGGAAATAACAGTACCTGTTACTTTCCTCGTCTGAGCTGTGGCCAATCCAATGCCTAAAACTAGGCAAAGTAAAAGATAAGTCAACTTGTTCATAGACACACTCTTTTTTTGTTTAACTTATATAATATATTCGCAATAGATATTCAAAGACTTATATTTTAAGGGTCGTATGAATGCAAATGTAACAATAAATTTATTATAACAAATAAATAATTAAAAAATTTCAATAAAACAACAAGAAAAGGCTAATGGGTAGAAAATATGGAGACTTTTTCAACCACAATTTAAATGCCGTAATATGTACACCAAATATTACAGCTTAGATCATTAACAAAGAACCATATTTTTAACATTTTGAAAAATAGGAATATATATTAGGTATGCATTAAAAAATAACTTAGGACGGCTCCGATATAAGTCATAAGTTCTACAACACCCAAAGACCTAGGAAAGGCTTTTCAAGTGATTAGTTATTCACTTCCCAAGCTGTTAGTTAGCGGCTAGGTATAGCCGTTAGTTATTCACTTGAGTAGCCGATAGTCGTTATTATTATTCGCTTATTTTCAATTATTTACGCATAAGTAGCCAATACCTTCTCGCAATCCGATCCGCAAAGAAATGATCGCATGAAAATTGTAACAAGTTATTTCTTGAGCGTTACTGAATAATCACAAGCAATGACAAGGTTCCGCGAAAACTAAGTAATAATAAAAAATAACCTATTATTCATAGGTTCCGCGAAGACTCTGGTATTTTCATACGTCGGAATGGTTGCGAAAGAAGCTCCAATCCAAGATGTAATGAAAGTTGTTTTGAATACGGCGGCGACAGAGCTGGATGAAGTTATGGTTGTCGCTTATGGTACGGCGAAAAAATCATCTTTCACGGGATCCGCTAAAGCGGTAAACGCAGAAGATATCGTAGCTGGCTCCAAAGAGTCCTTGGATAAGGCTCTTTCTGGAAAGATGTCCGGTGTTCGCGTAACCTCCAACACTGGTGATCCAGGAGCTCCCGGTGATATCAATATCCGTGGTGTCGGCTCTATCAGCGCAGCCAAGTCTCCTCTATATGTCGTGGATGGCGTGCCTGTAAAATCAGACTCAGATATGGCATACTACGGGAAACAGTCCAGTTTGCTAAGCTCCTTGAACCCTGATGATATTGAGAGCATGACGGTGTTGAAAGATGCCGCAGCAGCTTCCTTGTACGGCTCTCGTGCAGCGAATGGCGTTATCATCATTACGACCAAAGCCGGAAAAAGAGGCAAGACGAAAGTAAGTTACAATGGCGAGGTCGGCTGGAGCAATATGGCTGTAAAACAGTACGAGACAATGAATGCCTCCGAATTGCTCCTGTACGGAAAAGAAGCGATTTCCAATTATTATATCCTAAACGGACTCGCTGGCAACCGTGATCAAGCATACGCCTTGATTGACAAGGAAGGCGACATGGAAGCATTCTTCAACGACCCATCGGGTAACACGGATACCAATTGGCGTGATGAGGTTTACCGTACAGCCTTGACGCATAACCATCAATTATCCGTAAACGGAGGTAACGACCGTACACAATTCTATGTAGGTCTTGGTTATAATAATGCGGAAGGTATCGTAATCGGTAGCGATTTCGAACGTTTCTCCGGTCGTATCAATTTAGATCATCAAGTAAATAATTGGTTGACTATCGGTGTTAAGCAAATGATCGCATTCACTACCCAAAATGGTTTCCGTGATCAGCAAAATCAAGATCAAGGTATCGGTACTGCTTCTCCACTGAGCTTGGTGTACTCCTCAGACCCGACGGCTCCCGTAAAGAATCCGGACGGTACATACAACGCCGACTCAAACTGGGGTGCCGCTTCCAATCCGCATCTAATGTTGGGCAAGGAACAATGGATTAAATCCCGTGTAATGCGTAGTATGTCTAACATTGATTTAGGCGTAAAATTCTCCAAGCAATTATCGTTCAAGACGATTTTTGGTTACGACTATATCGATACGAAACACTTTGAGTATTGGTCTCCCAACAGCGTGGACGGTAAGGCCGTAGGCGGCTTGGGATCTCGCTATACTTACGAGAACCGCAATTTAACAAGTTCTTCCACGTTACGCTACGCTAATACATGGAACGATGTTCATAATTTTGACATCCTAGGTGGTTTCGAGGTAACAGAAGACGAACTGACAGCCATCTATACTACGGCAAAACAATACTCAACCGACAAGTTACCGGAATTAGGAAACGGACAACCAGATGGCGCATCCAGCGAAGTATTTGGCTCCGGAATCGTATCCTACTTGGCTACCGGCAACTATAATTACGACAATAAATACTATCTGTCTGCCAGTTTCCGTCGGGATGGTTCTTCTCGCTTGGGAACCGATAATCGCTGGGCGAATTTCTGGTCCGTATCTGGCGCATGGCGCATCAGTGGCGAGAATTTCCTTAAAGACAATGAATTGTTCTCTGATCTAAAAGTTCGCTTCTCTTACGGTACAAATGGAAACTTGCCGGGCTCATATTACGCGAACCAAGCGTTATATGCGTTCTCTGGTGGTTATGGCCCCTCTTCCGCCATCTATTGGAATCAAGCAGGAAATGAGGAATTAGGTTGGGAGAAGTCCAAAAACATGAATGTGGGTTTTGACTGGAACTTATTCAACCGAGTAAATCTGACAGTAGAATATTACAACAAAACAACGACCGACCTGTTATTCGAGATCCCGACTTCTATCGTCACAGGTTTTGAGAAAAACTGGCAAAACCTTGGTAAGCTACGCAATAGCGGTATCGAGATAGAGGTAAATTCCCAAAACATCAAGAATCAGCACTTCTCATGGGACACGAATTTCAACCTTACATTCCAGAAGGCGACGATCAAGGAATTGCCGAACCATAACGACATCGAATATGGAGACGGCGATATGTATCTGCACCGAGAGGGAGAATCCATGTATACTTTCTATCTGCCGGAATGGAAAGGCGTGAATCCGGATACAGGACTAGGAGAATTCTGGAAAGATCCAAACGATCATAGCAAAGGAGTAGTGAACAAGTACGATGAGGCTGAAAAAGGAATCGTAGGCAAAGCCATTCCCGACGTAACGGGAGGTTTGACAAACACGTTCCGGTTATATGATTTCGATCTTTCATTCTTGATTACCTATCAATTTGGTGGCGATATATTCGATTATCCGAACTACTTCTTCCATCATGACGGATTCCGTTTAGGTTCATTCAACCTAGAAAAGAGCGTAGCGGGTAATTATTGGATGAACCCGGGCGACAACGCCTTATACCCGAAGCCTATCTACCAGAATCCATATCGCTCGGATCGCTTCTCCAGTCGTACCATCGTATCTTCTGACAATATCCGTATGCGTGAAATCACCTTGGGATACAATGTACCGGTATTGAAAAACATATTCAGTAATCTGCGTGTGTACTTCCGTGCGAATAATCCGTTCATGATCTGGGCAAAGACAAAAGGCATCGACCCGGATGTTCCCTTGAATGGTTATCGCCAGGTAGATACCCCGGTCTCTAAAAGCTTTGTCTTTGGTGTAAACATCACATTATAATTTATTAAAATAGAATCTATATGAAAAAGATATATTTAGTAGGTCTAGCGTTCGCCTTATTAACGGCCTCCTGCGATGATGTCCTAGAAAAGACATCATCTACCCAATTACCTACGATAGACGCAATCTCTTCCGTAGCCGATTTGACAAATGCCGTGAATGGCGTATACGAGCAACAGGCTACAGAGGTAGGCTCGTATGGAGCGGAATTCACATTGCTGGCCGATTTACGAAGTGGGGATTTCCAATCTATCTCCACGGTGAATCATGCCGGCCCCATGTATCGTTACCAAACAGGTAAAAACGATGAGATGGTTTATAGTTTCTATAAATTATTCTACAATAGTCTAGCTCGCCTTAATAATGTATTAGCCGCCGCCGAGAATCTTGAAGGTGCGGATGTAGACATATTGAAAGGAGAACTATACGCTATGCGCGCCTTGTATCATTTCGATTTAGCCAGAGTATTCGCTAAATTACCATCAACAACAGATATGAACGATCTGGGCATCGTACTCTCCACAGAGGTTTATCCCACGGATTATATCGGGACCCGGGCGACCTTACAGCAGACATACGACCAGATATTGAAAGATATCGAGACCGCATTGCCTCTTTTGAGTAAAGATAAACAAACCGGACACATCAATTATTGGGGGGCTTTAGCGATCCGCGCACGCGCTTACCTTTACTTAGAAAAGAATAAAGAGGCACTGGCTGACTGTAAGGAGATTATCGCTTCCTCTCCTTATAAGTTATACACACGGGATGAATATATAGGCGCATGGGATAAGGAAGGAACGAACGAGGCTATATTCGAGATCTTAGTTACCCCGAATTATAACGCGCAACGTAACTCTATCGGTTATTTTACACATGCCTCCGGCTACGGTGAATGTGCCGCTACTGAATCTTTCCTGGAAGAGCTGGCTAAGCATCCGGGAGATATCCGTACGGAATTATTCGCAAAAGAGACCGATAATGGCTATGACGGGACCTATCCGCAAAAGTATAAGGGACGTGACGGGCAAATCTATGTAAACAATCCAAAGGTCGTGCGCCTTTCCGAAGTTTACCTAATAGCGGCCGAGGCCGCACTAAAAGCAGGGGATACCTCCGCGGCCGCCGGATATATGAATACGTTACGCAAGAATCGTATTGAGAATTATACCGATGTCGCTTCTATCACGTTGGATGATATCTTACTGGAAAGACGCCTAGAATTATTCACGGAAGGACATACCGCTTGGGACGCTTGGCGTAACGGCAAGTCTGTCAACAATAAATTCGTAGGTGAGGTTAAGCCGGGCGATTACCGTACGATCATGGCAATTCCTATCGGAGAAATCACCGTATCAAGAGGTCAGTTGATACAGAACCCAGGATATTAATCCTTTATCCATAAGTATTTATTGATTTTAGAGGATGTGCCACTTCACCACGGCACATCCTCTTTTTCTTTGTACGCTCACGAGTGCTTCACTAGCTCGAACCGCTTGTCTACACAAGCAGGTAATTCATGCGGGTAATGGGTTACGTAAATCAAGGTTTTTCCCGGGCGATCGCAGAATTGCTCGATAATAGCAGCCGCCTTTTTCTTATTGCTCACATCCAGACCATGGAGAGGCTCATCTAATATAATTAAATCGGGGTCTTTCACGAAAGCTCTCGCTAATAAAGCCAAACGTTGTTCTCCCGATGATAAGGTCAAGAATAAACGGTCTTTCAAATGTTCGATGCCAAAAACTTTCATCCATTCCAAGGCTACCGTTTCTTGCTCCGCATTACACTTACGAAACAAACCGATCGAATCGAAAAAGCCGGAACCGACAATATTCAAGGTAGGGACATTCTCTTTATAATATAAGTGCATCTCCGGCGATACATATCCGATACGTTTCTTGATATCCCAAATACTTTCCCCGGAACCTCTCTTTCTATCAAACAAATACAACGTATTCGCATACGACTGGGGATTATCCGCGTAAACCAAACTCAGCAAGGTAGACTTACCGGCACCATTCGGACCGAATAACGCCCACTTCTCCCCGTTCTTGATTTCCCAATCCAAATCTTTCAAGATCGTACGGCTACCATAGCGTATTTTCACATGTTCCATGCGTAAAGTCACCTCATGTAAAGAGGCTATCTTGTTCATATCCACAGGTAAACGAACCTTTCCAACTTCCTCGCATGCATGAATGCCTTCCGTTGGAAAAAGACGGGCGATTAATTCCGTATCCGACATAAACTCCTCTCGAGTCAGTGGAGGCAAGCAAGTACGATCATGGATAGGCAACACATGCGTGATCATTGCCGGTATGTCATTGGGGTTAGATAATAACAAGACAACTTGAACACCATTCAATTTTGTCATTTGCCCCAGCATCTCTACCAATAAATCCCGGGAAGGAGCGTCTAAGCCGATAAAAGGATTATCCAAGATCAAGACACGAGGACGGCTAAGCAACGTCCGGACAATCAAGAATTTTCGTAATTCACCACTTGACAAAAAGATCAACCGCTTAGGCAATAAATCCTCTATGCCGAAAAGAATCAATATCTTCGCTAAATTATCAGAACCGGCATATTCCTTCAACAATTCCTCGACAGTAGGCATCTCCTCCGTCTCTGTCGAATGCCAACGCTGTTGGTAATAAGAATTCCGGCAATCCGCCAACGAATAAATATCCTTAAACGCTATACTCTTGATAAAGTCACTCACCTTACCATCCCCGGAGAACACGACCTCACCTTCCTTAAAAGCGAATTTACGCTGCATAATATCCGCTATCAAGGTTTTACCAGCGCCATTCGGACCGACCACAGCCCATTGCTGCCCTTCATCAATTCTCCAATTCACGGGTGCCGTAAACCGCAATTCCGGCAAACGAGTAACGATATTCTTAATATCGACCACCATCATTCCTTCTTTTTCCATCTTTTTTCTAAATAAGCCGGACAAAGGTACATAGTTTATTAAAAAATGACAGCATAATGACAAAAAAAGGGGCCACTCATCACGAGCAGCCCCTCTATAGTATACAGGCACTTGGTATGTCTATGTTAACTAGTAGTTAATGAACGCCTGTACGTGTATCCCACCACATTTGTTTACCCCACAAATTATCCACGACTTCCGCATCGAAGGGAGCACAATTCGCATTGTTCAAATTACGTTCCTTATCAGGATACGGAGAGCGGAACGGGGGTACGTTATGATTAGAATAGTTTGCCGGACGGCCCGGAGCCGGATACAAGTTGTCTGGCACGCCTGTACGGCGATACAATGACCAACCTTCCATTCCTTGCTTGAACATGGCAACCCATTCCTCATAATAAATCTGTTTCTTATCATTCGTGAACTTACCCGCGTTCGCAAGGTAATCCGCTATATCTTCGGCAGATACGCTATTCTCTTCCATGGAATAGGTAACAGCCTTATTGTATGCGTCCTCTGCGGAGATTCCGGTATTCCATCCCAACATAGATGCCTCAGCGACACAGAACCAAGGCTCAGCGACACGCATATAAGGAGAAAAACCAGCCAAGTCCGTAAAGAAACGTGCTCCCCAAATGGAATATTTAGAAGCTACCGCATTCGCTTTCGCCCCGATCGTATAACCTACATACTTAGGCTCACCGGCCTCCACACTTTCTTTTGTGGGTTGGAAATAAGATGAGCGACGAGGGTCCTCACGTGTATTCATATGATCCACGATCACGTCTGCGGCACAATACTCCGTCTTACGTGTACGATAACCGTCTGCCATCGGTTCGTAATAGTTGGGGTCTGTTCCGATCCACCAGAAGAAAGCATTATCATCGTTGCTTTCCATGATCGGATACTTAGTGGGATTACCCATAACTTCCTCTACGGTCTCCTTAGCCAACGCCGGGGAAACCTCTGAGATACGCATCGCTAAACGAAGACGCATAGAATTACAATATCTCTGCCACTTCTCGATATCACCACCGAATAACAGGTCTCCCTCGCCTAAGTCATCACTACCACCATCGGCAAAGCCATCCGCTGCTTCCTTCAACGTAGCCAATAAGCCCGGATAAATATCCTCTTGCTTATCGTATTTCGGCTGCAAGATTCCATCCGTCATCTTAGCGGCATCCGTATAAGGGACATCACGCCAACGATCCGTGGCCACCTGCATCAAATGAACCTGCATAACCTTCGATACGTTCAGCATATTAGGAGTCTCATTAAACGTGGCACGCTTCTCGATATCTTTCAGGTTATTCAATATACGATACAAATACTCCCAGTTCGTATCCTGTACACCCGTACGGAAATTATAGCGGGACTCGTCGATATAAGTCATCTTCGAAGCATATCCGCAGAAAGTCATCGGCTCATCCATTGCGAACCACCGATCATACAGACGATAGGATGTGTAATATAAAGAATACGCCAGAAGATTCGTCGTAGGCACATCCGTAGGGCTATCTGGGTCTGTATTGACCTCCTCAAACGAATCGGTACACGAGCTACCGAATACAGTAGCGCCGACCATCATAGCCATCATGAAATTCTTGATATATCTTTTCATATTAAATTCCTCAGATTAATGTTGATTAAAATGTTACACCTAACTTAAGACCAAAACTACGAGAAGGAGGATAAGAGTTGGACTCAAAACCTACACCAGAGTTGAATCCTCTGCTTGTAGCCGCAGTCTCGGGATCATCACCACCGGTACTTGTAGACTCCGGATCAATATGAGCGATATTTGACTTATGCACCCAAAGCAACGCCAAGTTCGTACCAACCAATGATACATGAGCGGCCTTGATACATTTAGTCTTCTCTAGAATTGATTTCGGGAAATTATATGTCAGGTGAGCCTCACGCAATTTCAAGTAAGAACCATCGAATACAGACATCTCACAAATCGTATAATAATTATAGAAGAAGTCCTCCGCGTTGACAGCGACATCATTAATCTTACCATCTGCGGTCTTGAAGACCTTGTCCGTCATATAATTCTGGCCAAGTACGACGCCATTCTCACGCAAATCGCCTTCTGCCGTGTGTTTCAAGATACCCGTCTGAGAACCGAATGCTTGTGTAACAGAATATATGTCACCACCCAAACGGAAATCCAATAAGAAACCGAAGCTCCAATCCTTATAAGAGAACTCATTGCTGAAACCAGCCAACCACTTCGGCGTAACATCACCGATCTCTTTTCCGGCCTCGTACACAGGAATACCATCCTCTACCAAGATCGAGCCATCCTCATTATATACGTAACCAGTACCTACCAAAGTACCCCAGCTCTTACCGACCATAGCATAGTTCTTCACGCTCCAGCTACTACCGATTTGGTAAGCGTCCAAGGACTGTCCGGTAACGGGATCTGTATAAAGCTCATCGATTCGGCTCTTATCCTTCGCCCAGTTCAACGTAGCCGTCCAGTTGAATCCCTTCGGATTCTTGATGATATCACCGGATACCTGCAACTCGACACCCTTGTTGCTGATCTTTCCAGCGTTGATATACATAGAGGTATAACCGGTAGAGGTAGCCACATTCGCATTCATGATCTGATCGCTCGTCACCTTATTATAATATGCGGCATCAATATGCAAACGATTGTTGAACAAATTAGCCTCAACACCAACTTCCCAAGTCTTTACGCTCTCCGGACGAAGATTTGTAGGAGGAAGGATTGTCGGATTATAGAACAATGTAGTACCATTGAACGAAGAACTGATCAATGAATAATAAGCGTTCGAACGATACGGGTCCGTTGCGGAACCGATCTTTGCCCAACCACCACGCAATTTCAAGAAATTCAAATAATCGCCATTTTGCAATCCGGGGAATGTCTCGGTCAAGATCCAGCTACCACTGAAAGAAGGATAGAAGAAAGCGTCCTTGATCGTAGAGTCCCAGTCATTACGGACACTTACCTCGGCATAAGCCATATTCTTGTAGCCGATAGAGGCATTAGCGTATACAGAGTTTGAACGACGTTTCTCATGGTCGTTCAAGGTGTACGGGGTTCCATGAGCGTTCGCTACGGTAAACAATCCCTCTGCGGTCAATTCGTCCGCACCTGTCCCCATGATAGCTGTTTGATAATCACGATAGTTGGCTCCAGCCAAACCATTCAAGGCCCAATCACCGAAGTTCTTGTTCACGTAGGCGATAAAGTCCGCGTTAAACTCAGTCATCGAACGGTCGAAGCTACGGAAATATCCATTCGGATAGTCGATATTCCATAAAATACGAGAGAACTGATTAGAATCGTAATGATCCAAGCCCATACGACCTTCAAACTTTAACCAATCGGTCGGTTTGATATACAAAGAGGTCTTGCCATAGAAACGATTACGATCATAACTATTGGTATTCTTATTCAATGTCCAATACGGATTCGCATGGAAAGACTGTATCCAGTTATAATGCGTATATTTTCCATACTCATCCACTTGATCCCAATTATTCTTCAAATCCTTCAAATCAACTTGACGACCAAACCACTGCATGATAGACTGCAAAGCATTCGTACTGTTATATCCCGTACCCGGCAAGTTCGCGCTTTTCGTGCGAATATAATTCGCAGACAAGTCGAAATCAATATACTTATTAAACGTCATTTTCGTGTTCACCGCCATAGCATAGCGCTTCTGATCAGTGTTCGGGGTCGTACCGCTTTGATCACGGAAAGATAAAGATGCGCGTGTAGACGTTTTATCCGTAGAGGCAGACAAAGCCACCGTATGATTCATTGAATAACCCGTTTGGAAGAAATTCTTGATATTGTCCGGGCAGGAAACCCAAGGAGTAGCCTGACGCACGCCATCGATCACCGGGCTATTGTATTGCGGCAAATTCAATCCGATATCCAAGCGAGGTCCCCAAGACTCATCCGCGTTATCGTTGATACCACTCCCCATACCATCTACATAATTGTAACCATTCTCCAAGGCAAAAGCTTGATAATCGCCAGAATATCCCCCCGCTTGCGCTTCCTTCCAATCATACTCGGAAGCGTAATAGCCTTGTCCGTATTTATTCTGCAATCTAGGCAAATTATAAACCCGGTCAATCGTGATATCACCCTCATAAGAGATAGATACACCCTTGTCTTTCTTACCGGATTTAGTAGTAACCAAGATAACGCCATTACCGGCACGCATACCATACAAAGCGGCAGATCCACCCTTCAACACAGAGATGGACTCTATATCCTCCGGATTAATATCATTCAAGCCGGAACCCAAGTTTACAGTGGCACCTTTCGCATTATCATTAGCGATAGGCACACCGTCCACAACGATCAACGGTTGGTTATTACCAAAAGAGGAATTACCGCGAACCACGATATTCTGCGACGCACCAACCTGTCCACCTTGAGAAGTAATCTGCACACCGGCGATCTTACCGGAAAGTGAGGTCGCCAAGCTCTGTTGGCCAGCTTTTGTCAACTCATCAGATTTCACCTCTTGCAGGGCATAACCCAAGGCTTTCTTCTCACGAGTCAAACCCATAGCGGTTACAACCACCTCATCCAACGCTTTTGAATCCGAGTCCAAAACAACGTTGATCACGGATGCCACAGGTACTTCCTTCGTTTTCAATCCTACATAAGAAATAAAGATCATCTTAGCGTCTCTCGGTACATCTAAACTAAAGTTTCCCTCAAAGTCCGTAACCGTACCAATCGTAGTGCCTTTCACAACGACAGCCGCACCGATCACGGGTTGCTGATCTTCCGATGATATAACATTACCTGTTATCTTCATCGTCTGTGCCGTTGCGACTCCTATGCCTATAAACAAGCATAATAACAAAAAAGTCAACCTTCTCATAAACACACTTTTTATTTAACAATTAATTATTTAAATCAAATTTCACACATAACTTACCATAGTTTACGAAGAACTTAGTTTAAAACAGCAGGATTATACATGCATATATATAAAATTACATTAAAATATTCACTTTACTTTTACATACAATCACACATACACCTAATCCTCACACTGCAAATATAAAGAATATTTTCTGTTAAAAACAAATAATACAATGATTTCATGTCATTAAAACAGTCAAATATATTTCACAACGTCATTTTTAGACCTATTAAATGAATATTTTGACACATAAGCAATATCATAATAACACAAAACCAATCAAGCAATAGGTGTTTTTCAGTTAATCTATTTTACAACAATAAAGATTATACAATATTTTAATATCATTTTAACAAACTATTTGATCTTTGATAAAAAAAAGAAGATTTCCTTAAGAATCATAGCATTTCAACCTATTTCGCTTTCACTTGTAAATAAAATCGTTCTTCGTAGACTATGTTCCTTCCAAAATAAATGAATACATTTGCCTCACGTAAATCTTTAAAACTAATAGCATGAAACATTTTCTTTTAGCCATGGCTACTTTATGGTGTGTGGCAAGTACATTCTCCTCATTCGCGGCGGATAACAATAAATGGAAGCCTCTCTTCGGTAAAAATCTGGAAAACGCCAACTACAATCCGGAAGTTTGGAGCGAGACTGATGGCGTGTTAGGTGCCGTGAAGGACGAGTCTATCTGGACAAAGGATGAATATGAGAACTTCGAGCTGGATCTTGATTTTAAGACCGACGTGGGCACGAACAGCGGAGTAGTCGTTTACTGTACGGACACGAAGGATTGGATACCCAACTCGGTAGAAATACAGATAGCGGACGACCATTGTGAAAAATGGGGAAACGGCAAGCCGTATGAGAAATGCGGAGCCATTTACGGACATCTAGGCGCCGTGCAAGACAAGGTAGTCAAAAAACCCGGAGAGTGGAATCATATGCGTATCAAATGCGCCGGACAACATATCATGGTTATCCTCAATGGAAAGAAAGTTACCGAAATGGATATGAGCAAATGGACTTCCGGCACCAAGAACCCGGATGGAAGCGATATCCCAAGTTGGTTGCCCAAACCTTTCGCCGAATTACCGACCAAAGGATTTATCGGATTACAAGGAAAACATGGAGATTCATTAATCTGGTTCCGTAATATCAAGATTCGGAGTCTTTGATAGACCTATTATATAATGTACGTGAGGGGCCATAAACAGCCCCTCATCTATTTAAAAGACTCTCGTCCCTTTTCCTTGGTGAATCTCCGAGGCTTGCGTAATAATCACTTGCTTCACCCCGGCGTCTATCGCTTGGTAAGCGTTTTCCAGCTTCGGGATCATGCCCCCTTGGATAATTCCTTGTTCTACATATCCCTTAAACGCTATACGATCGATTTCCGGTATCACGCTCTCATCATCGTTCTCGTCCAACAAAACGCCTTTTTTCTCGAAACAGAACATCAATGTCACCTCAAAATGTTTCGCCAACGCTTTAGCGGCTTCTCCCGCTATCGTATCAGCGTTCGTATTCAACATATGGCCTTGCTTATCATGTGTAAGAGGAGCCAGTACCGGCACGATACCTTGATGGATAAGAGAGGCTAGCAAATCGGCATTCACCTCTTTCACGTCGCCTACGAAACCATAATCCACCTCTGCCACGGGACGTTTGTCGGAGCGCATCAAATTCATGTCCGCACCAGTCAATCCTAAAGCGTTTACGCCCAACGCCTGCAAGCCCGCTACGATGTTTTTATTCACCAACCCGCCATAGACCATTGTCACGACCTTCAAGGTCTCGGCATCTGTAATACGGCGACCGTTCACCATCTTGCTCTCGATCCCTAGTTGGGCGGCAAGCTTGGTAGCCGAGCGTCCTCCCCCATGCACCAAGACCTTATATCCCTCGATAGCAGCGAAATCGTTCAATAATTGACGAAGCGTTTCTTCTTCCTCAACGATCTTCCCTCCTACCTTTATCAAGACTAGTTTTTCCATACTTAATTCTTTTTTATAAAATTTTCTCGCCAAAGTTACTAAAAAAAGAAAGATTTGTATACATTTGCACTCGCAATGCGGTAGTAGCTCAGTTGGTAGAGCATCAGCTTCCCAAGCTGAGGGTCACGAGTTCGAGCCTCGCCTACCGCTCTATCAGGCATTAGGCGATTATCCAAATAAGGATGGTCGCCTAATTTTGTTTTATCTCCTCAATGCTCCTTCTAAAAGCAACGTCTGTTTCTCTAGCTAGAAACTAGAGTTTTGTGCAAGGGAAACTTCTGTTTCCTCATAGGAAAACTTTTGTTTTCCCTAGAAGAAACTAAAGTTTCTTAAAAAAAAATCCGCAAAAACTGCAACACTCTTATAATCAAAGACGTAACCAAGTTTCCTTTTCCCTTTATAATAAAAACAAAGCTATCTCTTTTCTCGACATAAAGCCATATGTTATGCTTAAACGATCTATACTGTTTAAGAAAAATAATCTACCTTTGCGTCAAATAATCAAGAAGAGAATGACAAAAAGCATATTTCTATTCCTGCTGGGGATTCTTTCCCTATCGGCGATGGCGCAACCCAAACTGAGCGAGGAAGCCCGTATCAGTCTGATGACCAGCGCACCGTACGATGAAGAGGTATTCACCGTGTACGGGCATGCCGCTCTACGCATATACGATCCCAAGCAAAATATAGATTATATATTCAATTACGGTATATTTGATTTCTCCAAACCTAATTTTATCTACCGATTCGCTAAAGGAGAGACGGATTATAAACTGGGAGTAGCCGATTTCCAAGACTACGTGATCGAGTACCAAATGCGGGGCAGCGATATCACGGAACAAGTATTGAACCTCACCCAAGAAGAGAAAGAGCATATATGGGACGCCCTGCTTATCAATTACAGGCCGGAGAACAGGGTATATCGTTATAACTTCTTCTTCGATAATTGCGCTACCCGCCCTGCCGCGATCTTGGAAAAGGAGATCAACGGGAGCGTCGATTATCAGTATCCCTATCAATCCCAGACCTTCCGGGATCTTATTAATTATTGTACCCGAAACCATCCGTGGCTCACATTCGGATGCGACCTAGCGCTAGGCAGCCCCACCGACCGGGAGGCCACCCAGCACGAGATGCTCTTCCTCCCCCCTTATCTAAAAGAAGCGTTCTCTAAAGCCACCATCACGGGCCCGGACGGGACAATCCGCCCATTGGTGAGCGAGACCCACGTGATCGGAGCCGGGGAAGCCGACGAGCCGGAAAAAGATATCTGGGATTTATTCACCCCTTTAGTCTGCACTTGGCTTCTGTTCGGAATCGTTTTAGGGCTTACTTGGATCGAATGGCGCAAAAAAAAATACTTCCTGTGGGTGGATTGTGTCCTTTTCTCGGTAGCCGGAGCCGGAGGTGTCATCCTCTTCTTTCTTAGCTTCATATCCGTCCATCCCTGCACGTGGCCGAACTGGTCTTTGGTATGGTTACAGCCGCTCGATTTGATCGCTGTTATTTTGTTTTGCGTAAAAAAGCTGAAGAAGGCTGCATATTACTATCATTTTATTAACTTTGCGGCGCTTACGCTGATGTTACTGGGATGGCATTTCATTCCGCAACATCTAAACAGTGCCTTTATTCCGCTTGTAGCCTCGATTTGGGTTCGTTCGGGTTGGGGTGTTTACAGAAAGATATGGAGAATCGGATGAGAAAAATTATAACGTCACTTATCGCTATCCTCGTGGTAACAAACCTTGAGGCGCAGCAGCGTACCCCCAAATTGGTGGTATGTATTACTGTGGATCAGCTAAGGGGCGACTATATAGAATACTTTTATAATACATTTGGCGAACGGGGCTTCAAGCGTTTGATGAACGAGGGGTTGGTGTATAACAATATCCGCTTCGAGTTCTCTGACATAGACCAAGCCAGCGCGTTCGCGACTCTTTTTACCGGAAGCAACCCTTGCTTCAGCGGTATCGCCGGAGATAAGACATTTGATTTCGAGAAAGAGAAAGAGGTCTCGATCTTAAATGATCCCGAATATCTGGGTAATTACACGAAAGAGAATTATTCGCCCAAGAATTTATTCAGTTCCACGATCGGCGACGAGTTGAAAATCGCCTCTCAAGGAAGAAGCGACGTATATTCCATCGCCCCGGATGCCGAGAGCGCCATCCTTTCCGCCGGACATGCGGCGAACGGAGCTTTCTGGATGGATAACACCAACGGGAAATGGGCTACCACGACGTATTATAAGGGAATCCCTTGGTACGTAGACCGCTATAATAACGGCCCGGAATCTTTGGCGTCACGCTTGGAAACCATGGTATGGACTCCTACCCTTCCAATGGAGAAATACAATGCCTTTCCTTACGTATTAGACGATCTACCTTTCCGCTATACGTTCAGCGAGAAGTTTGCGAACTGCTATCCGCACCTGAAGACCTCGCCGTTCATCAATAAGGAGATCAATCGTTTGGCCCTCCAGTTCCTAGAGTACGGAGGGTTTGGTACACGCAGTTGCCCGGATATGTTGTCTATCACGTACTACGCGGGCAATTACCGGGGTACGATGAGCAAGGAATACACCCGGGAGATTCAAGATACGTATTACCAACTCGATCAAGACATCGAGAAGCTATTGGATACGATCGACAAGAAAGTGGGCTTGGCCAATACATTGGTAGTCTTCACCGGTTCCGGTTATTATAAAAGCGAGGAGTCTTATCCGGACGGCTTGATGGTGAACGGTGGCGAGTTTCACCCGAAACGTTGTCTAGCCCTGCTTAATATGTACTTGATGGCCATTTACGGCCAACATACCAGCTGGGTACAAGGATACTACGACAACCAGATCTACTTGAACCGCAAGGCGATAGAAGACGCCAAGCTGGATTTGACGACTTTACAGAACAAGGCCGCCGAATTCATACAGGAATTTAGTGGCGTACAACTCGTCACTACGGGTAGAAGCTTGCTTACGGGTGACTGGAACGAGGGAACCGCCAAGTTCCGTCAAGGTACGCACCATCTGAGACGGGGCGATCTGATCATCGAGTTGCAACCCGGTTGGAAAGTGAACCTCGACAATCCGAAAGAAAAAGTCAAGATTATACGCAATAATGCTGTTATCACCCCGCTGGTATTTATGGGCAACGGGTTGAAACCCCAACATATCTACCGCGAAGTCAAGGCCACTGAGGTAGCCCCCACGGTAACCCATGTGCTAAGAATCAGGCCACCAAACGCTACGCAAAGCTTGCCGCTCTGGGAGCTGACAACCAAATAATAGAGAATTGATTATTAAAGTTGATAATTATCAAGGGTTGTGTGGCTCTTCTTTCTATTTATTATTATCTAATTATTCAAACAACAAAGTAATAACAGACGATAGTTGCTCAACTATCCATTAACATAAGAATCATGGGATTTAATGAGTTTATGACGAAGCTGTTCGGCAATAAGTCGCAGCGTGACCTTAAAGAAATCACACCTTACGTAGATAAGGTAAAGGCCGTATATCCGTCAATCAAGGCACTCTCGAACGACGAGTTGCGTGCGAAAACAGATGAGATCAAACAACGTATCCAAGACTACGTAGCCGAGGAGAAAGCGCAAGTGGAAGAGCTTCGCAAAGGCATCGAGGATAAGGAACTGGAAGAACGTGAGGCGATCTGGGCCGAGGTAGATAAAATTGAGAAAGCCATCACGGACAAGATGGAAGTAGTACTGGAGCAATCCTTGCCCGAGGTATTCGCCATCATGAAAGATACGGCCCGCCGTTTCGCCGAGAATGAGGAAGTGGTAGTTACCGCTAACCAATTCGACCGGGATCTGGCCGCTCGTTTCGACTTTGTCCGCATCGAGGACGATAAGGCGATCTACGCCAATCACTGGAAAGCCGGTGGTAACGAGATCACTTGGGATATGATCCATTACGACGTTCAGCTATTCGGTGGCGTCGTTCTTCATAAAGGTAAGATCGCCGAGATGGCTACCGGTGAAGGTAAGACCTTGGTGGCTACCCTTCCGGTATTCTTGAACGCCTTGACACGTAACGGTGTACACGTGGTAACCGTGAATGATTACTTGTCAAAACGTGACTCCGAGTGGATGGGACCGCTTTATATGTTCCACGGGCTTTCCGTAGACTGTATCGACAAGCACCAGCCGAACTCCGAGGCTCGCCGTAAGGCTTACGAGGCGGATATCACGTTCGGTACGAACAACGAGTTCGGTTTCGACTACTTGCGCGACAATATGGCGATCAGCCCGAAAGACTTGGTACAACGCAAGCATAACTACTCCATCGTCGATGAGGTGGACTCCGTATTGATCGATGACGCTCGTACGCCGCTGATCATCTCCGGACCGATCCCTCGTGGCGAGGAACAATTATTCGAGCAATTCCGCCCGAACGTGGAGGTTGTCGTGAACGCGCAGAAAGACCTTTGCTCCAAATTATTGATCGAGGCCAAGAAGAAAATGGCTAGCGATGACCAGAAGGTCGTTGAGGAAGGCTCTATCCTTCTGTACCGCTCCTTCAAGGGATATCCCCGCAACAAGGCGTTGATCAAGTTCTTAAGCGAGCAAGGCGTAAAAGCTCAAATGTTGAAGACGGAAGAATATTTCATGTCCGAGAATATGCGCCATATGCACGAGGCGACCGATGAGTTGTATTTCGTGATCGACGAGAAGAACAACAGTATCGAATTGACGGATAAAGGTATCGACCTATTGACCGGTAAGACGGACGACCCGACCTTCTTCGTACTTCCCGATATCACTTCCCAATTATCCCAATTGGAGAATATGACAGGAACCGAGGAAGAGAAACAGGCCCAAAAGGACGAGATATTGGCGAACTATTCCGTCAAGAGCGAGCGTGTACATACCATCAACCAATTATTGAAAGCTTACACCTTATTTGAGAAGGATGATGAGTACGTGGTTATGGACAACAAGGTCATGATCGTTGACGAGCAGACGGGCCGTATCATGGACGGACGTCGTTATTCCGATGGCCTGCACCAAGCGATCGAGGCTAAGGAACGTGTAAAGGTAGAGGCCGCTACACAAACATTCGCCACGATCACCTTGCAGAACTACTTCCGTATGTACCATAAGCTGTCCGGTATGACCGGTACGGCGGAGACGGAAGCAGGCGAGTTCTGGGATATCTACAAATTGGACGTAGTAGTGATCCCGACCAACCGACCGATCGCCCGTAACGATATGAACGATCGTATCTACAAGACAAAACGTGAGAAATATAACGCTGTTATCGAGGAAATCGTTCAGCTGACGGAGGCAGGCCGCCCGGTATTGGTGGGTACGACATCCGTAGAGATCTCCGAGTTATTGAGCCGTATGCTTACGATGCGTAAGATCCAGCACAATGTATTGAACGCTAAGTTGCACCAGAAAGAGGCCGAGATCGTGGCCTTGGCGGGTCAAAAGAGTACGGTTACGATCGCTACCAACATGGCCGGTCGTGGTACCGATATCAAGCTGTCCAAGGACGTGAAAGACGCAGGCGGTTTGGCGATCATCGGTACGGAACGTCACGAGAGCCGTCGTGTAGACCGTCAGTTACGTGGTCGTGCCGGACGTCAGGGAGACCCGGGTTCTTCCGTATTCTTCGTTTCACTGGAAGATGACTTGATGCGTTTATTCGCTTCCGAGAAGATCGCCGGCTTGATGGATAAGCTTGGTTTCAAGGAAGGCGAGGTTCTGGAGCACAATATGTTGAGCAAGTCCGTAGAACGTGCCCAGAAGAAGGTAGAGGAAAACAACTTCGGTATCCGTAAACGTCTGTTGGAATACGACGACGTGATGAACTCACAACGTAACGTAATCTACACCCGCCGTCGCCACGCCTTGATGGGAGAGCGTATCGGTCTGGACGTATTGAACACGATTTACGATACTTCTACGGCTATCGCCGATCAACACGCCGAGGACTTCGAGGGCTTCAAGTTAGAATTGTTCAAGACATTCGCCATGGAAAGTCCGTTCACGGAAGACGAATTCAAGAGCATGAAACCGGAGCAACTCGTAGAGAAATTGTTCGAGGAGGCATTGAAGACTTATAAACGTCGCATGGAACGCATGACGCAAGTCGCTCACCCGGTCATCAAGCAAGTGTACGAGAATCAAGGAGCGATGTACGAGAACATCATGATTCCTATCACGGACGGCAAGCGCATGTATAATGTATCTTGTAACCTGAAAGAGGCTTACGACACGGAATGTAAGGCAATCGTTAAATCCTTCCAGAAATCAATCGTATTGCATATGATCGACGAGGGATGGAAAGAGCATCTACGTGAGATGGACGAGTTGCGCCACTCCGTACAAAACGCTAGCTACGAGAACAAGGATCCTTTGTTGATCTACAAACTTGAATCTTACAACCTGTTCAAGACAATGGTAGACAACATGAACCGTAAGACAGCCGCCATCTTGATGCGTGGACAGATCCCGGTACGTGAGGAGCCGACCGAGGAGCAACGCCAAGCCATGCAAGCCCGTCAAGCGGCCGTAGCCCAGCAAGCCGCCCAAGCGATCGCCGAGGAAAGAGCCCGTCAACGTATCGCCGTACAAGAGGCCGCCCCGGAGAAGCACGAGGATATGAGCCGTTACCGCACGGAGAAAACAGACTTGAGCGGAAACAACACCCAAGCCGAGGCACCTCAACCGAAGCAAGCTCCGGTCCGTGCCGAGAAACGAGTAGGACGCAATGATCCATGTCCTTGCGGAAGTGGCAAGAAATACAAGAACTGCCACGGACAAGGTTTATAAGGAACAAGAAATAAGATAAAAAAAGAGGGACAGAATACCAATCTGTTCCTCTTTTTTGTATATTGCAGGCATATAAACCCATTAAATGCTACCATTATGATTATTGGAATTCCAAAAGAAATCAAAAACAACGAGAACAGGGTAGCTCTTACTCCCGCCGGAGCCAAAGAGTTGGTGAAAAGAGGTCATACCGTGTATGTACAACACACGGCTGGTATAAACAGTGGTTTCGCCGATGATGCCTATGTGGCGGCAGGGGCCCGGATACTCCCGTCCATTGAGGATGTATATGGAATTGCCGAGATGATCGTAAAAGTAAAAGAACCGATCGCCAGCGAATATCCCTTGGTACGCAAAGGACAGCTTGTCTTCACCTACTTCCATTTCGCATCCGACGAGGCTCTCACCCTTGCCATGATAAAGAGCGGCTCCATCTGTCTGGCTTACGAGACCGTGGAGAACCCAGATCATACGTTACCCCTTTTGATTCCTATGAGTGAGGTGGCCGGACGCATGTCCGTACAGGAAGGCGCTCGTTTCCTTGAGAAACCGCAAGGTGGCAAAGGCGTATTGCTAGGTGGCGTGCCGGGCGTGAAACCGGGTAAGGTATTGGTTTTAGGCGGTGGTGTGGTAGGCCACAACGCCGCCTTGATGGCCGCCGGGCTAGGCGCCGATGTCACGATCGCCGACATCTCGCTTCCCCGCTTACGCTATCTGTCCGAGACGATGCCGAAAAACGTGAAGACGTTGTTCTCTTCCACGCATACGATCGAACAGGAATTACCCACAACCGATTTAGTGATCGGCGCCGTATTAATCCCCGGAGCCAAGGCCCCGCACTTGATCACCCGGGATATGTTGAAATTATTAAAACCGGGCAGCGTATTGGTAGATGTAGCCATCGATCAAGGCGGTTGCTTCGAGACCTCCCATCCGACTACGCACGCCAATCCGGTTTATGAGATAGACGATATCCTCCATTACTGCGTAGCCAACATTCCGGGAGCGGTCCCGCAGACTTCCACGTTAGCCTTGACCAACGCTACCCTGCCGTACGTGATCAAGCTTGCCGACAGAGGTTGGGAAAAAGCCTGCGAAGAAGATCCGGGCCTAGAACTGGGATTAAACATCGTGGAAGGAAAGATTGTCTACCCCGCCGTAGCAGAGGCTTTTCCTTCACTCAAAGCATAAGTTCCAAAGAATCTTTCATTAGTAGGGATTGCTTGCGGCAATCCCTTTTTTATGTTTTCTATTTTTATTGTTTTCTAAAAAACGTAAAATATCTTGGCTTCTTTTCCCGCACGCCTTAACTTAGAGCACAAAATCAATCAAATTTAATAATTACCATGAAGAAAATTGTTTTATTAGTGGCTTTATGCCTATGTGTCGGAAACCTATTCGCACAAGACGCTGACAAATTAAGAGATGAAGGTGACGCTGCTTTGAAAGCAAAAGATTACGCTACCGTCGTAACAAAATACGGCGAATACTTGAAACAAAACAATTACCAAGACACGGCCCGTATCTTCAATTGCGGATACGCCGCTAATCAAGCGAAGAACTACGCCGAGGCCGCCAAGTATTTCGACATGGCCGTTAAGATGAACTACAACGTAGACGACTCTTATGTAGGCGAGGCCATGGCTTACCGTAACTTAAACAAGACAGAAGAATTCCTGACTACGGTAAAAGAGGGATTAAAAGTGATTCCCGATGGAAACAAGAATAAGACCAATCTGGAAAAGTTGCTTTACGGTTACTGCATCAAACAAGGACAAGCCGCCCAAAAGAAGGGAGATCTGGCCGGTGCCGAGAAAATGTACAAAGAGGTCCTAGCCGTATCGAACAAGGATTACCAGAGCAACGCTTACTACAGCCTTGGCGCCATGCTGTATGGCAACGGAGCGAAGATATTACAGGCCGCTACCCCGATCGCTACTTCCGAGCCGGATAAATACAACGCCGAGAAAGCGAAAGCCGACAAAGACTTCAAGCAAGCGAAAGAATATTTGACAAAGGCAGTCGAACTCGACCCGAAAGACGAGAACTCCAAGAAGATCCTCGCTTCTATCAACGACATCCTGAAATAAGAAAGAGGACTTTATTCATACAAAAAAACCTCCCGGATCACATAGAAAAGTGATCCGGGAGGTTTTTTGTATCTAGCTGTAGAGACATACGCTACTTGAAGAAGAAGCGGAAGATGTCATTTCCATTCGCATAGATCAATAAAGCGAACAGGATAAACATACCTGCCATTTGGGCATACTCTAGGAATTTATCGCTCGGTTTGCGACGGGCCACTACCTCATAGATCAAGAACATCACGTGTCCGCCATCCAAGGCCGGAATCGGCAAGATATTCATGAACGCCAAGATGATAGATAGGAAAGCCGTACGTTCCCAGAAAATCCGCCAATCCCAGACAGACGGGAACAATCCGCCGATCGTACCGAAACCGCCCAAACTGGAGGCACCTTCCTTCGTAAACACATATTTCATGTCGTTCACATATCCCTTCAAGGTATTAATACCTAATTTAATACCGGCGGGGAACGACTCGAAGAAACCGTATTTGCGGGTCACGGTCTGATAGAGATCCGTAGGCAACATCACCGCTACGCC
Source organism: Parabacteroides distasonis ATCC 8503 (assembly GCF_000012845.1). Classification (NCBI taxonomy): domain Bacteria; kingdom Pseudomonadati; phylum Bacteroidota; class Bacteroidia; order Bacteroidales; family Tannerellaceae; genus Parabacteroides; species Parabacteroides distasonis. The sequence goes on along the minus strand of NC_009615.1, from coordinate 555,188 downwards.
AATTTTCCCGGCCGAGTCCGTCCTCATGGTCAAGGACTCCAACTGGCCGTTCCGGTAGAAATCTACTGTCACCTCTTCACCCTTATTCTCTGACAATAACCCAGAGGCATCATAAAACGTCGGGGTAGCCACACCGTTAATAGCCACCACGCTATCCTTCGGCTGCATGCCGGCAAGAGCCGCCGGGGCATTCTTGTCGGGAAGCTCACGAACAACCATCGGGATACGCAAAGGATCGGCGAAGCCTTTTCCGTCACGCATGCAACGTTGCATCATATCCTCCGGTATGGAGATCACGGTCTCCCGCCCGTCACGGAGCACCGTCACGGTCTTTGCCTCCACCACCTTGCGGAAACTGTCGCTACCGAAACGCTCCAACTCCTCATTGTCCGCTCTCAGCAAGATATCACCGTCCTGAAAACCGACGTTCTGGAACGTCTCGCTATAATTCATACCCATCTTCATGTTCTTCAAGGGCAAGTACGTATCGCCCCACGTAAACAATATCATGGAATAAATAAACAAAGCCAGCAAGAAGTTGAACACCACGCCCGCTACCATAATCATCAAACGCTGTCCGGCCGGCTTGGAGCGGAACTCGTAAGGCTTGGGCGGCTGGGCCATCGCCTCCTTGTCCATACTCTCGTCGATCATACCGGAGATCTTACAATATCCTCCCAACGGAAGCCAGCCTACGCCGTATTCCGTGTCACTGTTTTTCGGCTTGTACTTGAATAGCGAGAACCACGGATCGAAGAAGAGGTAGAACTTCTCTACCCGCACCTTGAAAATCCGGGCGAAGATAAAATGCCCGAACTCGTGGACAATCACCAGTATCGATAAGCTCAAGATGAGCTGTAACGCCTTAATCAAAAAAGTTTCCATCTACTATTGTTTGTTCTGTTTTAAATTATTTCAAAATAACTCGGCCGCCAACCGCCTAGCCTCGGTGTCGGTAGCCACGTAATCCTCATACGAGGGATTGACGATAAACGAGGCTTTCCGCATAGTCCGCTCGATCACGTCGCTCATTTGCAAGAAGCCGATACGATCTTGCAGGAAGGCAGCCACCACCACCTCATTGGCGGCATTCAAGATACAGGGCATATTCCCTCCTTGGCGGGCCGCCTCGAAAGCGAAAGCCAAGTTGCGGAAACGTTCCATATCCGGCTCCTCGAACGTCAAAGTCGAATATTGGTTAAAATCCAGACGGGGCGCCATGCTCCTCATACGTGTCGGAAACGAGAAAGCGTAGGCGATCGGCAATTTCATGTCGGGAATTCCCAGCTGGGCGATCACGGCGCCATCCTCAAACTGCACCATCGAGTGGATCACCGACTGTGGGTGCACCACCACCTGTACCTGATCCGGCGTGACATCGAACAACCATTTCGCCTCGATCATCTCGAAGCCCTTGTTCATCATCGAGGCCGAGTCTATCGTGATCTTCGCCCCCATCGTCCAGTTCGGATGCCTCAAGGCCTGCGCCTTCGTCACGGTAGCCAGCTCCTCCAGCGTCTTCCGCCGGAACGGACCGCCGGAAGCCGTCAGCAAGATCTTCTCGATCGGATTATCGTACGCACCTGTTAAACATTGAAAAATGGCCGAATGTTCCGAGTCCACCGGCAAGATAGGCACCTTATGCTCGGCGGCCAGCTTCATGATCAGCTCGCCGGCCACGACCAAAGTTTCCTTATTCGCCAAGGCGATCGCCTTTCCCGCCTTGATCGCCGAGATCGTCGGTCGCAAGCCGGAATAACCCACCATCGCCGTCAGCACCATATCGATCGGCTCCGACTGCACCATCTGGGCGATAGCGTCGGCACCCGCCCATACCTTGATCGGCAAGTCCTCCAAGGCCTCTTTCAGCTCGGGATATTTCCGCTCGTTGGCGATCACCACCACCTCCGGCATATATTTCCGGGCCTGATTGATCAATAAGTCCACTTGGTTATTCGCGGTCAAGGCATACACCTCGAAAAGATCGGAATGCTCGCTCACTACCTCCAAGGCTTGGGTTCCGATGGAACCGGTCGAGCCTAATATCGCTAACTGTCTTTTTTTCATGGAATATCAAAAAGCTATATATTCTTCCGGATTCACCGGATTGCCCTTATACCACAACTCGAAATGCAGGTGCGGCCCGGTAGACAACTCTCCCGTATTCCCGACCAGAGCGATCGCCTCACCGGCTACCACATGGTCTCCCACCTCTTTCAGCAACAATTCGTTGTGCTTATAAACCGAGATGAATCCGTTCTTATGTTGTATTTGAATTACGTTTCCGTGGTTCGGATCGAAACCGGTATAGATCACCGTACCATCCAACGTAGCCAAGACACTCTCCTTCGGGGCCGCGGCCAGATCCACGCCATAATGATGGACATCCGTCTCATAATGAGAGGTGACCACGCCATTCACGGGCTTATAGAAAAAGACCCCCTCGATCGGTACCTTGCCCGGGTCGGTCAATACCGATAAATTATATTTCTCCTCTTCCTCGTAATCTTTCACGAAGCGAGTCTCTTCCTTGCTACGAGGAATCTCATAGTTAATATCGTTGCTAGCCAAAGAATCTATCTGACGGATCGAGTCCAAGGGCATCGTACCGGAAAGGATTCCGGCCACGTTATCCAGATAAAGGGACTGGATCTCGATCATACGCTCCAACGAATCCGCCCGCAAGGCATTCTGCATAATCTCCTTGCGAACCTCCACGTCGAGATAACCCGGCAAGTAGTTGCGAATCGGTGTCTTGATGATGATAAAAGCGGTAACGGCGATCAAGAAAAAGGCGAACACCGCCAAAGTGACAAACGCCGATAACTGCGAAAGCCGGAAAGACCACACCTCCTCCAACGTCCCCTCATTGATGAAGGAAAGTTTATATTTAAACCGGATCCGGTGCCAAAACGATTTCGTATTCTTCTTTTTCAACCCCTAATCTTCAATTATAAATTCTCAATTATAAATCAATCAGTCCCTCCGGCAAAGACACCGTGAGGCTACGGGCCTCATGGTCGGCCTCGGTGATCAACTCCTCCACGGCTGGGATCAACAGCTCCTCGCCTTTATGATCGACACGCAGAAGGACGTTGATTGTCGTCTCATCCACGTCTGTTATCTCTCCTAAATAGCCTTTCTGTACGTCCGTCACGGTATAACCGATAAAACTGTCCCACGTCATATCCCCCACGAGATCCTCCTCGTCCACGGCGTCCAAAGGATAAAACACCTCCTTGCCCACAAACATACGAGCATCCTCCTCGGAATTCACGTCCTCCAGTTTCACCAAGACCACCGTATCGGTCTTATAGCGGAAATCCTCCACGAAGAACGGTACCAAGATACCATCCATCTCGCAAACAATGTACGGGTCCTCGGCATCTTCCAGCACATCGCTATTCGTCACCAACGACAACTCCCCCTTGATGCCATGGGGCTTGGCAAACTGCCCGATCTTGAAAACCTCTTCTTCTCTAATCATCGCCTAAAATCTTTAAATCCTCGTGATACGTGCCCCGATCCGGTTCAATCGCTTATCGATCCCTTGATATCCCCGGTCGATCTGGTCTATATTATGGATCGTGCTGGTGCCCTCGGCGCTCATGGCGGCGATCAGCAAGGCGATACCCGCACGGATATCCGGGGATACCATCGTAGAGCCCCGTAACTTGAAGCGGTTGCCCAGCCCGATCACCGTAGCCCGGTGCGGGTCGCAAAGGATGATCTGGGCTCCCATATCGATTAGCTTGTCCACAAAGAACAAACGGCTCTCAAACATTTTCTGGTGGATCAGCACGCTCCCCACAGATTGCGTAGCCACGACGAGAAATACGCTCAGCAAGTCCGGCGTAAGCCCCGGCCAAGGAGCGTCGGCGATGGTCATGATAGAACCATCGATAAACGTATCGATCTCGTAGGAATCATGCCGAGGGATATAAATATCATCGCCTCGCTGCTCCACGGTAATACCCAAGCGGCGAAAAGCGTCCGGGATGATCCCCAGCTTATCATATCCTGTATTCTTGATGGTGATCTCCGATCCGGTCATAGCGGCCATACCGATAAAGCTACCCACCTCGATCATATCGGGGAGGATGGTATGCTCCGTGCCGGAAAGCGACCGTACACCTTCTATTGTCAATAGGTTAGAACCGACACCTGAGATTCTCGCTCCCATGCGGTTCAGCATCGTGGAAAGTTGTTGCAGGTAAGGCTCGCAGGCGGCGTTATAGATCGTCGTCACCCCCTCGGCCAGCACGGCAGCCATCAAGATATTTGCCGTTCCGGTCACGGAAGCCTCGTCGAGCAGCATATAAGCGCCTTTCAACTGGCGTGCCTCTATCTCGTATACTTGCCGCTCGGCGTCGTAGCTAAAGCAAGCGCCCAGCTTCTGGATTCCCACGAAGTGCGTATCCAGCCGGCGTCGCCCGATCTTGTCGCCACCCGGTTTCGGGATCAGCGCCCTGCCGAAGCGGGCTACCAACGGGCCTACGATCATCACGGAACCCCGCAGGCTACCACTCTTGCGCAGGAACTCCTCGGTACGTAAATACTCCATGTCCACGTCGTCCGCCTGAAAGGTATAGGTATCGGCGGACGGATGCTCCACCTTGACCCTCATATCCCTAAGGAGCTGGATTAAGTTATTCACGTCCAAGATATCGGGCACATTGTGTATGGTCACCTTCTCCGGTGTTAGCAATGTCGCACAGATCACCTCCAGCGCCTCATTCTTGGCGCCTTGCGGGACGATCTCGCCGGACAAGCGATAACCACCTTCTATAACGAACGAGCTCATCTGCCTTTACGCGTAAAGTTTCTTTTGTGGGCGCCACTGTTATTACGGGCCAATATATCACGGCTCTCGGCCAGTTTATGTTCCTCCTCGCTCAATACGATCTTGCTGCCGGAGAGTTCGTCCAGATCCTTGAAGATCTTACGGTCGTCCACGCTTTCCTTGTTCCAAGTAAGGAACGATTTCTTCATCTGGTTGGCCAGCAGTCGCACGAGCTGGTCTTTCTCCATGCCGGGTTGCAGCTCCGTGGCCTTGCGGATCATCAGCTCCAAGGTCTTTCCGTAATGGCGGTAGCGTATACGGTTATTGTTGTACGGGATACGAGGCGGACGGCTATACAGGTTCTCCTTCTTGATGATCTCGTACGGATAGTCTATATCGAGCTTAAAATCGGCCATGATCGCCAGATGATCCCAAAGGATATGCTTAAAGTCGTTTACGTCACGCAAGTGCGGGAACATGTTTCCCATGATGTTGATAATCGTGTTGGCGCAACGCTTACGCTCTTCCCTGTCTTGGATAGTCACGCAATAGTCCACCATATTTTGGATATTGCGTCCGTATTCGGGCAAAGTCAATCTTTTTCCTTCTGTATTGTATTTCATTCTTTACATTTTGTTTATCGCGAAGATAGGTATATTAATTGAGAATTGAAAATTGAGATTCGAAAGTTACCTCTCGTTAGGCTTAATTATCAATTCATAATCTACCACGTCCAGCCACCGCCCGAATTTCAGCCCTACTTTCTCGAAGTGGGATACTTTTCTGAACCCCAGCTTCTCATGCAGCGAGTAGCTGGCCTCATTCCCCTCAGTGATGCAGGCGATCAGGGCGTGGTAGCCGCCTGCCCGACATTCCTCGATCAGCCTTTCCATAAGCTGCCGGCCGATCCCCTTGCCCTTGTATCTCGGGGATAAATAAACGGTGGTCTCAAGCGTATATTTATAAGCTGCCTTTTCTTTCCACGTATGGGCATAGCAATATCCCACGACCTCATCCTGATCCACGTACACCAGATAAGGATAGCTCGCCGAGATCCCGGCTATGCGACCCTCCATCTCCTCCACCCGCAAAGGTTCCGTCTCAAACGTAGCCACGCTATTCACGACATATTCATTGTATATATCCACGATCGCCTTGGCGTCTCGCAAACTCACATTCCGAATCATATTCATTTCGCTAAAACAATCCGATCCGGGAAAGAATCTCTCTTTGCCCGGACCGGATCTATCATCGAGTCAAATAACTATTTTTTCTAAGCCTTCTACTCAGACAAGGCCTTGATCACCTCTTGGTTCGCCTTGCGCACCTCGGCCTCGTTGATCTTGATCACTTTACGGTCGTAGGTCATAAGGCCGTTCACCTCGCCTTCCACGTCCGTGGTTTGCGTGTAGACAGCGGCGGAGAAACCCTTCGGGACCATCGCCTTCAACTCCTTGGCGTACTTCACGTACTCGGCGGTCACCTCATCGCTATTCTTAAACTGTACATAGCCCCAGTTGCGTTTATTCCACCACAAATGGTTCTCCACGGCCAAGCCGATACCACCATACTCGCCCAATACGTTTACACGCACCGGATCGAACAGGTACATCGCCGGGCCCGGGTAATTATGCAAATCCAAGATATCGCCGCACGCACGGAAATTACCGCCACTGGCCGGATTCACCAGACGGGAAGGATCGTATGTTTTTGTCCACTCGGCAGCCTTCTCGGTATCGAACTGGCCCCAAGCCTCGTTGAAGGGCACCCATACTACTACGCTAGGATTCGAGACGCACAGGTCCATGATCTCCTTCCACTCCTTGTAATAATTACGGATAGACTCCTCGGTACGCTCCTTGTCGGTTCCACCGTTATACGTATGAGGCGCCCATTGGTTACCCATGTCGCCGCTAGGCATATCCTGCCAAACCAACATACCTTCCTTATCGCAATGATAGTACCAGCGGGCCGGCTCTACCTTCACGTGCTTGCGGATCATGTTGAAGCCCCACGCTTTCGTCTTCACGATATCATACAGCAACGCCTCGTCCGTGGGAGCCGTGTAAAGCCCGTCGGGCCACCAGCCTTGATCCAGCGGGCCGTACTGGAACAGGTTCTTGTTGTTCAAGCGCATACGCATGATGCCGTTGGCGTCACGCTCGGCGGATATCTTACGGAAGGCGGTGTACGATTTCACCTCGTCCACCTTCTTGCCATTCTTCGACAAGCTCACCTTCATATCATATAAATAAGGATTGGAAGGTTCCCACAACGTAGGATTTTGCACGGCCAAGCGTAATTCTTTCCCTTGTACGCCCTTGGCGGTAGCAACCACCTGACCCTTATCGAGCAAGCTGACCTCCACGATGTCCGACACCGGGGAGTCGGAGCAAGTCCCGACCGTCACGCTCATCACGCCGTTATCGATATTCGGGATCGCCTTGATAGAGGTGATATGCGAGGAAGCGACCGGCTCCAACCATACGGTCTGCCAGATTCCGGTGACCGGCGTATACCAGATTCCCTCCGGGTTGGCCACTTGCTTTCCACGGGGTTGGTAGCCTTTATCGCTCGGGTCCCATACACGCACCACCAGCTTATGCGTACTTTTGCCATTCAGATAGGGAGTGATATTCAAGGAAAACGGGGTAAAGCCTCCCGTGTGGGAGCCGATCAAGATATCATTCACGAATACGTCCGCTTTCCAATCCACGGCGCCGAAGTTCAACAAGATGTCTTTCCCTTTCCATGAGGAGGGCACCGTAAAGGTTCGTTTATACCACAACTCATTCTTCTCCCCCACTTCTTTTTGCACGCCGGACAAGGAGGATTCCACGGCGAACGGCACCAAGATATTCCCATCGAAACTCGTCGGCTCCACCTGTCCTTTCGGAAGGATAGCGTATTCCCACTCGCCGTTCAAATTCTGCCAATCCGCACGTTCCATCCCGGGGCGTGGATATTCTGGCAATACATTCCGGGGATCTACTTTCTCAGCCCAGTCCGTCTTGATCTTGTCTCCGGCGGGCTTCCACTGCGCCCCGGCGCTACAAATCGTTGCGAACGCACAAAAGGCTAACAATAATTTTCTCATGATATTATTTACATTTTGAATTGATAATACACTTTCAGCAGACAAAGATAATAGAAAATATCCAAAATCCACATCGTCCTCGGATACCAATAGGAGAACCGCACCCAAATCGATCTAACCATAAAATGCACGGAATATCTCTTGTGACAGAATCTCACAAGGTAAGGTTATTGTAGATTTCTCAAATATCCCTATTAGCCTCCATGTTGCCTCCGGAAAAACACGCACGTGAATTTCAAAAAACACGTACGACTTTTCCAAAAAACATGTACGTGTTTTAACGCAAACACCTACGTATTTTCACGACACTGATTATCAACTTATTAAAAAAACGATCCAATTGTCGGCTTATTGTAAGATTCTTCTTACCTGGGTATCCCCGGATAAGAAGGAGTAATGGCACGACCTATTAAAAAGGGGCTGGATTACTTCCCGCTCGACACAGATTTACTAAGCAACCGTAAAATCCGTCAAATAAAGCGCAAATACGAATCTGACGCTTTTCTATTATATATTGCCCTGCTTTGTGACATCTATGTCAATGGCTATTATATCACAGCCTACGACCTAGTCGAACTGTACCCCTATTTCACGCTACCGGAAGATCCCTATGCTTCGAGCTAGGCGTGAAAGGTGAGTACGGCGAATTCATGGGAAATCAATACGCACACCCTCACCCGCTGGCTGAAAGCTTACAAGGAAGAGCGTGAGCTTGCCTTTCTCCGCAAGGTATTCCAGCAATACAAGGCCGGTTACCCGCTGGAACGCCTTTATCCCGCCCGTGTCTACCAGTCCTTGCAAGAGCGGGGATTGATACACGATACCCCCGAGGAGAAACGCCACGCCATGAGCCTCTTCGCCCATTGGCGACCGCCCGGCCACCTGCCCATCAGCGAGGACTACCGGCTGACGATGGTGCGACAGCAGGCGATGGCGTGGTTGCTGCGAAGGTATTTCGATGGGCTGATCTCTCAAGGAAATCACGTCATAATCACCATTTCTCCATAATTTTGTACAGCTTGCTGTACAACTTCTCAAATATCATTAGGTTAATTTAATTATATAAGCCAACTTATCTATCTTATATGTATATATTTAAAAACATCAATTTTTTATTTTTATAATATGCTCGAGTTTTTATGAAAATAATCTATTTTCATCTGTACGGCTTCTATATGTCAGCATACTCATGAAGGTTTTCGCTTTAATAGTTAATGTATGTTATTTCTATTGTGAATTATTTTTATTATAGTAATATAATAAAAAATAAGTGTATATTTAAAGCAATTATTTCTGTGCAGAAAAAGATGAAAATTTATCCATGTTGAAAAAGAGAGTGTTTTTTTGTTTAACCATTAAAAACATTGTGTTATGAAAACTTATTTTTTGTTATTTTTTGTCGTTTTATTCGTAGCGTGCGAAAAAAACGAATTTACAGAGATTGATACAAGCTCCATGAAAATGAGAGAAACAAAGTCTTTATCCGCAACCAAAAGCGAATTGGATTTAATGAAAAATTTTGGAAAAGGGTTAGCTAAATTACTAAAAGAGAGTGAAGCAGCAAGACATGTTATTAAAAAAGAAGCTATCAAAAAAATCAATTATGATTATGATGTTCTTTATGATTTGATCAAAGATGAAATCATAGAAAATGGTGAATCTTTTGAAAATGCATTATTGCGTTATGTTGATGAAAGTGATTTATATCAGCTCAAAGAAATTATTCCGGCTTTAACAATTTTTGTCCCAGAATTGCCAGAGGATAGTTTTTCAGCAGATATTTGGGATGCCACAAATGAAATTCCAAATGTAGCGATAAGATGTAAAGACAGTGATGGGGTTACTGCATACACAGGTGATGGAGAGGAATATATTATTGAGGCGAAATATATTCCAGGATACCCCATTGTGGTAGTTAAAGAAAATGAAAGAATAATAGCTAATCATTTGAGTACAAAATCATCAACAACGGTGATACAAAACCCTAACAGTAATTTAACTTTTATGTTTACTGATGAGGCGTTTAACAATTTAACCCATAAAGTTACACTTAGAGGATCACCAACAAGCGAGCCTATTCCGGAAAAATTAGCAAAATCCTATGAGGCTTATTCTATTTATCAGACTAGGAATGATGGCTGGCAAAGAGATTATATATACTATGACATTACACCCTCATCTCCACGTGGACCTTTTAATTATAATTATAAGGAATATCTATGTTCATTTGAAATGTTAGGTGACCCTGTAGAAGCATATAAAAAAATATCAGATGGTAGTGATGAACCTAAATTCATTCCGCAAGGTCCTAATCCTGGTGGAGGAAGAGCTATCTGTTGGACAGACGGGGAGTTTGAATTCAAAGTAATTCCAACTATTGCTCCAAAACCGGCTATAGGAAATATACAACCAACCAGTTTCAGAGCAAAGCCTAAAGATTTATTTAATACACGCCTAGAAAAAGTTTCTTCGGGTGGGCAAGTGTCTTATATTGTAAATGATATATATGGACTCAATAGAATCTCGGTTGACCTACCTCTGTTTGAATGGGATATAGAAAATTATAGTCCTATCATTCGAATTAGGATAGAAGAAATTGATAGTCCTACAAAGATAACTGAAACCCACCAAACTACAACTGAATTCGCTGCAAATTTTGAATTTAATGCGACGACTGGATCTACAGATAAGGTAGGACTGAAATTTGGATCCTCTGCTAAAGAGGTTAGAACAACTACCTATACAACTGAAAGAAACGACGTTAATGACGAACTAGGAGAAGTTAATATCAATTTTGGAGATCCTGTTTTAATAAGCGATCAACCCATTGTTTATACAGATCCTAGGAGAGGAGACAAAACTTATTATCCGCAATTTAACCCTAAATATTATACGGGTTGGTATAAAATAGAGGTTGCACCATTAAAAGTATATAAATAATTAAAATGAATAGGAGGAGAATGAAAGAGTTTTCCTCCTATTCCACAAGGCAATCTTTAAAGAATATATTTATGTAATATCTTTAACTAAAGGAAATAAAATAGTTGGAATACTAACTATTAATAAAAGTTTAATTATTGATAAACTAAATTTGTCAGAAACAGGTTCTTAAATTATAAACTGATTCAGAAACATGAGAACTTCTTTATTCATATTTTTCATGGTCATTTTTATTGGTTGTAGTGAAAATGACATTATCGATGAAGGGGAAAAACCAGAAGATCCTCAAGCCGAAATAGAGGTTTATTATGACCAAGAAAGTACAAGCTCAAGAAAACCTGATGCAGGCGCAAAAGTGTATTTGTATTATGACATTAATATAACGACAGAGTTTGGTGGCCTTGCATCTTATGAAGGAAATGGAATATTAAAGTATAAAAGGTATAATACAGTCATTAAGCCAGATTCTGTTTTATATACAGATTATTTAGGAAAGACTGTTTTTGATCTAAAGCCTATGGATGTGATGTCTATAGTGGCAGAAAGCTCTTATTTTCCAAATATGATAACCTATACAGTTTGCTTTCATCTAGATGAAAGCATGAAAATAACATTTGTATTCTCATAAGGCTGGGTACGCCCCTAGGTGATATAAAATGGGAACTATTCTTCTCACGCAAGAGAACACCCGGAAAGTATCGGACAAATAGAAAACTCAACCCAAAGACCACCGAGGAAAGATTGTCCTCTTATTAAACTTCATCGTGCAATTTGATTATACAATTTAATAACGTACATTCGCGTACAAATAAATTAAATCTGTAGTCCGATGAGAACGCATTTACGCGAAAGCATGCTGGCGCTTCTTTTGATAGGTATCTTAGCCACGGGTTGCGATACCGGAACGAAGAAGGCTTCCGAAAACAGTATCACGTTTGATTCTATCAGCGTGGAAAAGACTTACCATTTGTTAGATAATCCGGATAATCCCAATTGCAATCTAGAGATCAAGTTCGTTTATCCCCGGAAATATTCGGATAAAGAGGTTCTTAAGAATCTACAGAGACAGTTCGTCTCCTCTTATTTCGGCGAGAATTATGAGCAATTATCCCCCGAGGAGGCGGTACGGAAATATACCGACGACTATCTGGCCGCTTATAAGGATCTGGAAGAGGATTACAAGGCTGAGGTGGCGAAATCCGACGAGACACCGGTGGGCTCTTGGTTCTCTTACTATGAGATGTCGTCGGATGATATCGCCTTCAACCAAGACGATATCATCAGCTATACGGTAAGCTTCGAGAACTATACGGGCGGAGCGCATGGCGCACATTCCTACAATAACCATGTAGTGAACCTCAAGACCGGTAAGCCGATCACCGAGGAGGAGATATTCGTGGACAACTATCAAGACAATCTGGCGCGAATATTGGTAGATCAGATCGCCAAGCAAAACAACGTATCCGACGCCAAGGAACTGGAAAATATCGGTTTCTTTAGCGTGGACGAGATCTTCCCGAACGGCAACTTCCTCGTAGACGAGACGGGTATCACCTATTCTTTCAACGAATATGAGATAGCGGCATACGTGGTAGGCGTCACGAACGTCCATCTCCCTTACAAGGAAATCCGCTATTTGCTGCGGGATGACAGCCCGATAAGTCAGTTAATTGAAAATTGAGAATTGAAAATTAATGATAGATAAACCTATAAACAGATGTCCTATGGAACAAAATACAGAGAAATTCTCAATTCCCAATTCTCAATTTTCAATTCTCACATCTTATTTCCCCGATCTCACCGACCGGCAAAAAGAGCAATACGCCGCCCTATATGACCTATATACGGATTGGAACGCCAAGATCAACGTGATCTCACGGAAGGATATCGAGAACCTATATCCGCATCACGTGCTTCACTCGCTGGGTATCACCGATATGCTGCGTTTCAAGCCGGGTTCCTCGGTGATGGATCTGGGTACGGGAGGCGGTTTTCCCGGCATCCCCTTGGCGATCTTATTCCCTGAGACCCATTTCCATCTGGTAGACAGCATCGGGAAAAAAATCAAGGTGGGACAAGCCGTGGCCGAGGCGATCGGGCTGGAGAACGTATCCTTCCGCCATTGCCGGGGCGAGGAGGAAAAGCAGCTTTTCGATTTCGTGGTAAGCCGTGCCGTGATGCCTCTGGCGGATCTGGTAAAGATCGTCCGCAAGAATATAAAGAAAGAACAGATCAACGCATTGCCCAACGGATTGATTTGTCTGAAAGGTGGAGAGCTGGCGCACGAGATATTGCCTTTCCGGAACCAAGCGATAAGCATGGATCTGAAAGACCATTTTAAAGAAGAGTTTTTTGAAACTAAAAAAGTAGTGTACGTACCCTTATGATTACGATAAAATCTTTCGAAGTAAACTATTTCTCCGAGAATACTTACTTGCTATACGATGATACCAAGGAGGCAGTCCTTATCGATTGCGGCTGCCTGCGCAAAGAGGAACAAAAAGAAGTAAGCGACTTTATCGCCCAGAACGGGCTGACGCTGAAACGTTACCTTTGTACGCACCTCCATCTGGATCACATATTCGGCAACGAATTCGTCCATAACACCTACGGGTTGAGCCCGGAAGCCCATAAAGCGGACGTGGAGGGCCTTCCCTCCCCCGAGGAGCAAGCCAAGGCGTTCGGCCTGCCGATGAAGGCGAAAAGCGTCCCGGTAGGGAAATATCTGGTAAACGGGGAAATCATAAAGTTCGGGAAATCCGAGCTGGCGGTATTGAGCGTTCCCGGTCATTCGCCCGGAGGCGTGGCTTTCTATAACAAGAAGAACGGTTTCGTGATCGTCGGGGATTCCTTGTTCGCCGGAAGCATCGGCCGTACCGATTTATGGGGAGGCAACCAAGATATACTGCTTGCCGCTATCAAGGACAAATTACTGTCGTTGCCGGACGAGACCGTGGTATACCCCGGCCATGGCCCCGAGACACGAATCATTGATGAGAAATTAAATAATCCTTATTTATAAAATACTAGAATTATGGACACAAATAAGTTTGTAAACCGCCACGTGGGCATCTCAGCGGAAGATATTCCCGCTATGTTGGAGACGATTGGCGTGAAGTCTTTGGACGAGTTGATCGATCAGACCATTCCGGCCAACATCCGTTTGAAAGAGCCGTTGAACCTCCCGGAGGCCATGACGGAACGTGAGTTCGCCGAGCATATCGCCGAGCTGGCTTCCAAGAACGAGGTATTCACCTCTTATATCGGTATGGGTTGGTACGACACGGTTTGCCCGGCCCCGATCCAACGTAACGTATTCGAGAACCCGGTTTGGTACACCTCCTATACGCCGTATCAGGCGGAAGTATCCCAAGGACGCTTGGAGGCGTTGCTGAACTTCCAGACTGTTATCTGCGAACTGACCGGATTGCCCTTGGCGAACTGCTCGCTACTCGACGAGGCGACAGCGGCAGCCGAGGCGGTTACCATGTTTCATGGTTCACGCAGCCGTGCGCAGGTGAAAGCGGAAGCCAATACGGTATTCGTTGACGAGAACGTGTTCGCCTCTACGCTGGCCGTCATCCACACCCGCATGATCCCGCAGGGCATCCAGGTGGTAGTGGGCGATTATAAGAAATTCGAGTTCACGCCGGACGTGTTCGCCGCCATCGTACAGTTCCCGAACGCGGATGGTTCGATCGAGGACTATAAGGAATTCGTGGCCCGTGCGGGCGCCGCCGGAGCCAAGGTAGGCGTAGCCGCCGACTTGATGAGCTTGGTATTGTTGACTCCTCCGGGAGAATGGGGAGCGGATGTCGTATTCGGTAGCAGCCAGCGCTTCGGTATCCCGATGTTCTACGGGGGTCCTTCCGCCGCTTTCTTCGCTACGAAGGACGATTATAAACGTACGATCCCGGGACGTATCATCGGTATCTCCAAGGACGCTTACGGCCATCCGGCTTATCGCTTGGCTTTGCAGACCCGCGAGCAACATATCAAACGTGAGAAGGCTACGTCCAATATCTGTACGGCTCAGGCGTTGTTGGCTACCATGGCCGGATTCTACGCCGTATATCATGGAGCGGAGGGGTTGCGTAACATCGCCGGACGGATTCATTCCACGGCCGGATTCTTGGCCAAGGAGTTGGAGAAACTGGGATATACGCAATTAAACAAGGATTATTTCGATACCTTGAAGATACAGCTTCCCGCGCACGTGTCGGTGAACGCACTGCGTGAGATCGCCTTGGAGTGCAAGGTGAACTTGCGTTACTTCGAGGCCGGACAAGTAGGCGTCAGCATAGACGAGACGACATTGCCTACGGACATAGGCGTATTATTATACATCTTCGCCGGCGCCGCAGGTAAAGACTATATGCTGGACGAGTCTATCCCCGCCCAGACTTATTTCGACGCTAAATTCGCCCGTACCTCCGATTTCTTGCAGCAAGACGTATTCAAGAAATATCATACGGAGACCGAGTTGATGCGTTACATCACCCGTTTGGGACGAAAGGATGTTTCCTTGGCCCAATCCATGATCTCGCTGGGATCTTGCACGATGAAGCTAAACCCGGCTTCTACGATGTTGCCGCTTAGCCGTGCGGAATTCATGAATATCCACCCGTACGCTCCAGAGGAGCAAGTGGAAGGCTATACGGAGCTGATCGAGAACCTGTCTTCTTACTTATGCACGATCACGGGCTTCAAGGGCTGTACGTTGCAACCGAACTCCGGCGCCGCTGGCGAGTACACGGGTCTTCGTGTGATCCGTGCTTATCAGGAAAGCATCGGCCAAGGCCATCGTGATATCGTTTTGCTTCCGGCTTCCGCCCACGGAACCAACCCGGCCAGCGCTATCCAATGCGGGTATAAGACCGTAACCGTTAAATGCGACGAGAATGGTAATATCGATCTGGAAGATTTCCGTGCGAAAGCCGAGGAGAACAAGGAGCGTTTGGCTGCCAGCATGATTACCTATCCGTCTACGCATGGTATCTTCGAGGTGGACATCAAGGAGATGTGCGACATCGTTCACGCTTGCGGAGGACAGCTTTATATGGATGGCGCCAACATGAACGCGCAGGTTGGATTGACAAATCCGGGTACGATCGGCGCCGATGTATGTCACTTGAACCTGCATAAGACCTTCTCTTCTCCTCACGGAGGTGGTGGTCCCGGCGTAGGCCCGATCTGCGTGGCCGAGCATCTGGTTCCGTTCTTGCCGCAGCATCCGGTGCTTTGGGGCAGCGACTTGAATACGGTATCCGCGGCTCCTTATGGTAGCGCCGGTATCCTGCCGATCACGTACGCTTACATCCGCTTGCTGGGTACGGAAGGTCTTGAGACAGTGACGAAGACGGCCATCTTGAACGCCAATTACTTGGCCGCTAAGTTCAAGGATACGTACGGTATCGTCTATACCGGAGCGACAGGCCGTGTAGGTCATGAGTTGATCTTGGAATGCCGTACGGTAAAAGAGCGTTCGGGCATCGACGAGGGCGATATCGCCAAGCGTTTGATGGACTTCGGCTACCACGCTCCTACCCTATCTTTCCCAGTACACGGCACCTTGATGGTAGAGCCGACCGAGAGCGAGAGCAAGGCCGAGCTGGATCGTTTCGTAGAGGTAATGGAATGTATCTGGAGCGAGATCAAGGAGGTGGAGGAAGGCAAGGCTTCGAAGGAGGACAACGTCTTGAAGAACGCCCCGCATCCGGAATACGAGGTGACCGCCGACGAGTGGAAACACGCGTATCCCCGCACGAAGGCCGCCTTCCCGCTGGAATGGTTGCACGACAGCAAGTTCTGGATTAACGTAGCCCGTGTAGATAACGCTTATGGCGATCGTAACTTGATCCCGACTTTATGCGCTTGCGAGATATGAAGAAGCTCTTTATCGCTTTGGCGGCCGTCGCTCTGACGGCTTGCGTCAAGGCGCCCGAGAAAACAGTCAAGGTCTACGCATGGCAAGGCGAAGGCGGGAATACCACCGAGCAAACCTTACAAGCGGACTTTAGTAAATGGCATGCCCACGGTGTAGACGGGATGTGCTACAACGCCGGCCACGACACGGAGAAAATCCAGCGTGCCGCCAAAGCGGCCCATGCCAATGGCATGGAATACCACGCATGGATTCCTGCCATGTTACAACATGGATTGGACTCCACCCTCTACGCCGTGAACCGGAAAGGCGAGTCGGCCTATTCCGTACAGGCCTATGTCCCTTATTACAAATGCCTGTGCCCGAACCAAGAAGGTACGGCGGAGTTCTTGCTGGATCTATATGGGAAGGTAGCCGATATCCCGGAGGTGGATTATATCCATCTGGATTATATCCGTTACGTGGATGTCATCCTGGCCCGCGGACTTTGGGAAAAATACGGCTTGGTGATGGACGAGGAATATCCTACGGCGGACTATTGCTACTGTGACAAATGCGTGGCCGATTTCAAGGCCGCTACCGGTATCGATATCAAATCCGTAGAGGATCCTTCCAAATGCGAGGAATGGGCGCAGTTTCGTTGCGACCTGATCACGAAATTGGTAAATTGCATCGCCGACGAGGTTCACGGCAAAGGCAAGAAAGTGAGCGCCGCCGTATTCCCGGGGCCGGACTCTCACGCCAAGTGGATGGTTCGCCAAGAATGGAATAAATGGAATATCGACGCTTTCTTCCCGATGAATTATAACGATTTCTATCTGGAGGACGCTTCTTGGCTGGCTCCGATCGTGAAAGAGGAAGTAGCCGCCGTGCAAGGCAAGAAGCCGGTTTATAGCGGTCTGTTCATCTGCGAGGATTGGCAGAACAAGGCGAATATCAAGGACCCGGAAGGCCATGGACTGATCCCGTCCGAGATCGAGGAGGCCGTAAGAGGCTCCATGGAGAACGGAGCGGCCGGCGTGGCGTTGTTTACGCCGGGCAACATGACGGATGAGCATTGGAAAGCTTTCGATAAGGCGATCCACCAACCGTATACCGTAAAGCCCTAATTCGTAATTACTATACGATAAAACAAAGACGAGGAGGCGCAGCTCTTCATTTTCTCGCCTGCGCCTCCTCTTTGACTTATCCATCTAATCTATCTTACTAATAAATAATATCATGACAACTAAGAAACAAGAGAAAATCAAATTCAGTAAAGCATTCTGGGTAGCGAACACCGTCGAGTTGTTCGAGCGAGCCGCTTATTATGGCGTATTTATCGTTATAACCCTTTATCTTAGCCGCATCTTAGGCTTTAACGACATTCAGGCCGCCAGCATCGCCGGTATCTTTTCCGCTTGTCTGTATCTGCTGCCCACATTCGCCGGAGCGTTGGCCGATAAGATCGGTTTCCGCAACTCGATGCTACTGGCTTTCACTTTGTTAACTTGTGGCTATCTAGGACTGGCTGTTTACCCTACTTGGCTTCAATCCGCCGGACTGGTTGAATACAGCACGACGACTACCTTTACGGGATTGCTGGAGAGCAATCTTCAGTACGGCATTATCCCTATCATGGCCTTGATCGTATGCGGCGGGGCTTTTATCAAGAGCGTTATCTCCGGCACGGTCGCTAAAGAGACTACGCCGGAAACCCGTGCGAAGGGCTTCTCTATCTTCTACGCGATGGTAAATATCGGGGCCTTCTCCGGGAAGACCATCGTGAAGCCGCTTCGTGAGGCGTTGGGCAACGAAGGTTTGATTACCTTGAACTATTTCTCGGCGAGCATGACCTTCCTTGCCTTGCTAGCCATCTGGTTCTTCTACAAAAGCGCTCAGCATTCGGGCGAGGGCAAGACGTTCGGGCAGATCTGGAACGCCTTGATCAAGGTTTGTAGTAACGGACGGCTCATTACATTAATCATCATTATCACCGGATTCTGGATGGTACAACACCAGCTGTATGCCACGATGCCAAAATATGTGCTTCGTTTGGCCGGCGAGGGAGCCTCTCCTTCTTGGTATGCCAACGTAAACCCTTTAGTCGTAGTTCTGACAGTCAATCTAGTAACACAGATGATGCGGAAGCGGACAGCGCTTACCTCCATGACGGTGGGTATGTTTATCATGCCGGTGTCCGCTCTTTGCATGGCATCCGGTAATATGCTGGATACTAATTCCTTGATCCTAGGGATGCATCCCGTAGCCTTCATGATGGTGGTGGGTATCGTCTTCCAAGGGCTGGCGGAGACGTTCATTTCCCCTCGCTTTCTCGAGTATTTCTCCTTGCAAGCACCCAAGGGAGAGGAAGGTCTCTATCTTGGATTCAGCCATTTGCATTCTTTCCTCTCCTCTATCTTCGGATTCGGGCTATCCGGTTTCCTTTTAAGCAAGTATTGCCCGGAGCCAACCCTGTTCGCCTCTCACGAGGAATGGCTGGCGGCAAGCGCGAACGCCCATTACATCTGGTATTACTTCGGTGCGATCGCCTTGGTATCCGCCGTAGCGTTGATCGTGTATGGACAAGTCGTAAAGAGGCTGGATAGCCAAAAGATTTGACCCGATAAAACTACGAGGTCAAATCCATTACCTTTGATTTGACCTCGTAGTTCTAAAATATCTAATCCAAACACATGAATTTGACCTTTAAGGCTTGCGATATCCAATCATAATCCGTAGATTTGACCCGGAAGAATCGCAAGATCAAATCCTTGAGAAAAAACAACCTTAAAACAGATCATCATGGAAGAAACATTCAAGAGAATCCCCCCGGAAGATGTCTTTATCACCGTCTTCAAGCGTAAACCCACCGAAGAAGAGCTTTGGATGGGCGTCCCTCCCGACTTCGACGGCAACCGCCCCTCGGGCAACAACCTGATCGATCTCTTCGCCTATCTCATCCGCAAGTACGGCCGGATGGACACCAGCGAATACGCCCGCATAATGCAACTCAAGACCAGCGAGCTCCGGGGCGCCATCCTCGCCATCGGCGGCATGTCGGCGATGGAATGGCGCAACCGCTACCTTCTCCTCGAAGCTCAGGAGCTGATGGAGCGGACGGACATGAGCATCACCGCGATCGCCGCCAAGCTGGGTTTCTCGCAGCCCTCGGTATTCTCCAAGTTCTTCCGCACGCTGACGAAATCGCAGCCTTGGGAATGGCGCATCGAGAAAAAAAAACCGGGCTCAAACCGGAAGAGAACCTATCATTGCTACGAGTAATCAGCAGGCAATACATGCTCAAACACACGCCAAGTGTGCAATTTCCTCCGCAAAGTTCTTTGTTATAAAGAATGTTTGATTACTTTTGCACCTCGAGATTAACAAGAAAGTAGAAGTATTACATCAATATAAAAATCTAATATTCCTATATAATATGAGTTTAAGAATTATAGTTTTAGCGAAACAGGTCCCGGATACACGAAACGTGGGAAAGGACGCCATGAAGGCGGACGGTACGATCAATCGCGCCGCCTTGCCCGCGATCTTTAACCCGGAAGACCTGAACGCGTTGGAACAAGCGTTACGCTTGAAAGACGCTTACCCCGGGACGACAGTTACGCTGCTGACGATGGGCCCGGGACGTGCCGCCGAAATCATCCGCGAGGGTTTGTATCGTGGTGCTGACGGCGGTTTTTTGTTGACCGACCGTGCGTTTGCCGGAGCCGACACGTTAGCCACATCCTATGCGCTTGCCACGGCTATCAAGAAAATCAACGATTATGATATTATCATCGGTGGTCGCCAAGCGATCGACGGCGATACGGCACAGGTAGGTCCGCAAGTCGCTGAGAAATTAGGACTGACCCAGATCACGTATGCCGAGGAAATCCTAAACGTTGATAAGGAGGCCGGACGTATCACCGTAAAACGTCATATCGACGGGGGTGTCGAGACCGTGGAAGGTCCGCTTCCTATCGTTATCACCGTGAACGGCTCCGCCGCTCCCTGCCGTCCCCGCAACGCGAAGTTGGTACAAAAGTACAAACACGCCATGGGTAAACAGGAACGGGCCGTGCAACCCGCCTGTCACCAGGACGGTACGCCGACTCTTCGCTACCCGGAATTGTACGAGACCCGCCCGTATTTGGATATTCAAGAATGGAGCGTAGCCGACGTGAATGGTGACTTGGTTCAATGCGGCCTTAGCGGTTCGCCGACGAAGGTAAAAGCGATCGAGAATATCGTCTTCCAAGCCAAGGAAAGCAAGACCATCTCCAGCGCCGACCAAGAAGTAGAGGATTTGATTGTCGAACTGTTAGCTAACCACACCATCGGATAAGATTATGAACAACGTATTTGTATATTGTGAGACAGAAGGCACGAACGTTGCCGATGTAAGTCTTGAGCTTCTGACTAAAGGTCGTAAGCTAGCCAATCAATTGGGCTGTGGGCTGGAGGCGATCGTTGCCGGGTCCGGCCTTGAGGGTGTAGAGAAACAAGTATTGCCTTTTGGCGTCGACAAGGTTCATGTGTTCGACGCTCCGGGTCTGTTCCCTTATACGTCACTTCCTCATTCCTCTATCTTGATCAATTTGTTCAAGGAGGAGAAACCGCAGATTTGCTTGATGGGCGCTACGGTGATCGGTCGTGACTTGGGCCCTCGTGTATCCTCGGCCTTGACAAGCGGCTTGACGGCCGATTGTACCTCTTTGGAGATCGGCTCGCACGAGGACAAGAAAGCGGGTATCACCTACGAGAACTTATTATATCAGATCCGTCCGGCGTTCGGTGGTAACATCGTAGCCACGATCATCAACCCGGAACATCGCCCGCAAATGGCGACCGTTCGTGAGGGCGTGATGAAAAAGGAGGTTTTGGACGAGAACTATAAAGGCGAAGTGATCCACCACGACGTAGCGAAGTATGTCCCCGAGACAGACTATGTGGTGAAAGTGATCGACCGTCATGTAGAGAAAGCGAAGCACAACCTGAAAGGCGCTCCGATCGTAGTAGCCGGAGGTTATGGCGTAGGCTCTAAGGAGAACTTTAATTTATTGTTCGATTTGGCGAAAGAGCTTCACGCCGAGGTAGGTGCCAGCCGTGCGGCTGTCGATGCCGGTTTCTGCGACCACGACCGTCAGATCGGTCAGACCGGTGTCACGGTGCGTCCGAAATTGTATATCGCTTGCGGTATCTCCGGGCAGATCCAGCATATCGCCGGCATGCAAGACGCCGGTATCATCATTTCGATCAATAATGATGAGAACGCCCCGATCAACACGATCGCCGATTACGTAATCAATGGTACGGTAGAAGAGGTGATTCCTAAGATGATTAAGTATTACAAAAAGAACAGTAAGTAAGATTATGGCTAATTTCTATACAGATAATCCCAGCTTGAAGCATCATCTTCACCATCCGTTGATGAAGCGTATCGTAGAGCTGAAAGAGCGCGGCTATGCCGACAAGGATACATACGATTATGCTCCGATCGATTTCGAGGACGCAATGGATAGCTACGAGAAAGTATTGGAGATCGTTGGTGAGATTTGCGGGGAAATTATCGCCCCGAACGCTGAGGGCGTAGACCATGAGGGCCCCACGGTAGCGAACGGACGTGTCACGTACGCTTCCGGGACACAGCAAAACCTCGATGCCGTTCGCAAGGCCGGCTTGATGGGTATCGCTATGCCTCGCCGCTACAATGGGTTGAATTTCCCGATCGTCCCTTACATCATGGCCGCCGACTTGGTTTCCCGTGCCGACGCCGGTTTCGAGAACCTTTGGGGTCTACAAGATTGTGCCGAGACCTTATACGAGTTCGGCAACGAGGATCAACGCCAACGTTACATCCCTCGTGTTTGCGACGGAGAGACCATGTCTATGGACTTGACGGAGCCGGACGCAGGTTCCGACCTTCAATCCGTTATGTTGAAAGCTTCTTACAACGAGGCTGACGGTTGCTGGTATCTGAACGGCGTAAAGCGTTTCATCACGAATGGCGACGCTGACATCCATTTGGTATTGGCCCGTTCCGAGGAAGGTACGAAGGATGGACGTGGCCTTTCCATGTTCATCTACGACAAGCGCAATGGTGGCGTGAATGTCCGTCGTATCGAGAACAAAATGGGTATCAAAGGCTCTCCTACTTGCGAGTTGGTATTCAAGAACGCGAAAGCCGAGCTTTGCGGTGATCGT
Source organism: Parabacteroides distasonis ATCC 8503 (assembly GCF_000012845.1). Lineage (NCBI taxonomy): Bacteria > Pseudomonadati > Bacteroidota > Bacteroidia > Bacteroidales > Tannerellaceae > Parabacteroides > Parabacteroides distasonis. Next base: position 532,301 of record NC_009615.1, on the reverse strand, counting down.
AAGCTAGGTTTGATCAAATATGTAATGGCTTTGATGAACGGTGCCCGTCTGGGTATCATGGCTCAAGCCGTAGGACTTAGCGAGGCTGCCTATCGTGAGGCTTATGCTTACGCCTTGGATCGTAAACAGTTTGGTAAGTCTATCATCGAGTTCCCGGCGATCGCTGAGATTATCGCCTTGATGCGTGCGAAAGCGGATGCTTCCCGTTCTATGTTATACGAGACCGCCCGTTTCGTTGACGTCTACAAAGCGTTGGATGATATATCCAAGGAACGTAAACTGACTCCGGAAGAACGTCAAGAATTCAAGAAGTACAGCAAGCTCGCGGATGCTTTCACCCCGATGGGTAAAGGCATGACTACCGAGTACGCAAACCAGAACGCTTACGACGCTATCCAAGTTCACGGAGGTTCCGGTTTCATGAAAGACTACGCTTGCGAACGTATCTACCGGGATGCCCGCATCACGAATATCTATGAGGGTACCACCCAATTGCAAGTCGTAGCGGCCATCCGCCACGTCACCACGGGTACTTACTTGAACCAGATTCGTGAATACCAAGCGATCGAGTATAAGCCGGAATTAGAGGCTCTGAAGAACAAACTTGCCGCTATGACCGAGAAGTATGAGAAAGTGGTAGCCAAGGTTACGGAGACAAAGGATAACGAATATATTGACTTCCAAGCTCGCCGTATGGTCGAGGCAGCCGCTCATTGCGTATTCGGCTACTTGCTATTGCAAGACGCAAACAAAGATGACAGCTTCCGCCGTTCCGCCGAGGTTTATGTAAACTACGGACAAGCTGAGATTGATAAGATCGAATCCTTCATCAACAACTTCAATCGTGAGGACTTAGCTTATTACAAACAACAGTAAATAGGTTTTCCTAGGATAAAATGAGGCGAGGATCAGTTACAGGTTCTCGCCTTATTTTTTTAACCGCCAAAGTACCCATTGCATACCGCCACGTAAAGACAGATACCAAAGGAAAGCCATCCATAAGGCATGATTCCCCATCGATTGATAAAACAAGTAATACATAATAAAGAAAGTGCCCGAGGCCACAAGCATCGAGTAAAGCATCTGGCGTGTGGCCGTGGCACCGATAAAGATACCGTCCCAAAGGAAAGCGGAGAATCCACATAAAGGAATCGCCAACACCCAATAGAAATAATCCCCGGAAGCTTCAATGACTGAGGTATCGTTCGTCAATAATCCCAGAAAATTCTTCCCTCCCAACGCATAAAGGATCGTGAAAGACAATGAGAGGCCGATTCCCCATAGGAACAATAAGCGAATGCATTTACGTAACCCCACATCGTTTTTGGCTCCAATAAAGCGACCGGCTAATGCCTCTCCCGCATAAGCGAATCCATCCATTATATAAGAGAACAAGGTAAATAACTGCATCAACAAGGTGTTTACGGCTAATATCACATCCCCTTGTCTCGCACCTGTAGAAGTAAAGAAAGTCGTAACAGCGACCAAGCACAAGGTCCGGAAAAATATATCACTATTGACTGAGAAGAAGCGACGCATCGCCTCCCTACCCCAAAGCCCGTTCCAATCAATATACGCTTTCAAACGTTTATAATATTTCAACCAAAGAGCAAACGCCATGAGGAGACCCGCATATTGGGCGATCAGTGTTCCCAACGCTACGCCTTCCACCTTCATACCCAGCACAAACACGAAACATAGGCTGGCCGCAATATTCACGATATTCTGCGTGATAGCGATAAACATCGGGAAACGAGAATTCTGCATACCGATAAACCAACCGGCAAAGCCATATAACCCCAATACAGCCGGCGCTCCCCAGATACAGATATTAAAATAGAGAGAGGCCCATTGTTTTACCTCCTCCGTTGCGTCGATCAAAGTAAACGCAACCTTCAAGATAGGGTATTGAAGTATCAAAAGCCCCAAAGATATCAGGAAACCAACCCCGACAGACCGGAATAAGATCCGGGTAACTTCCGTCAAATCCCGTTTCCCGTACGCTTGGGAAGTCATACCGCTTGTCCCCATACGGAGAAACCCGAATATCCAGTAGATAATATTAAACAGCATCCCGCCTACAGCGATCGCCCCGATGTACGAAGCAGATCCAAGATGTCCCACGATCGCCACATCTATCAATCCCAATAAAGGTACGGTTATATTGGAAATAATAGAAGGTATCGCCAGTTGAAGTATTTTCTTATTCATATTAAATAGTGTCTAAATACGATATCGTTATCTCTTAAAACTCTCTTTCAGACTGATCAACGAAGGGATAAAAAAGGATATAATACCTATCAAACATAAAAAGCCCCCACTTATTATAAAGGTATTTCCAAGCCCGATAGAATCCGCCAAAAAGCCGGTACTCAAAAGACCGATCATCGAAGGAAGCATACTAAAGCTCATGTAAAAAGAGAATACCCTTCCCATAACTCCCGGATCAATGCGAGATTGGATAACCGTAGTAAAAGTAGCAAAATACAGGGAACCACAAACACCTCCTAAAGCCGTCAGCACCGCAAACCAGATAAAACCGGATACCGGTAACAACCCGGAAAACAAGAATGTCAATCCCAACGCTATATACATCCCATTAATCAACAGGATCTCATTCCAACGATATTTCTTAAGCCCCAGTAAAGCACCCGCAAGCAAGGCTCCTCCACCCCATGAAACCTCGACCAAGCTCACTTGGAAAGCATTTCCGGCAAAGTGATTCAACGTCATCAACGGGAATAAGACACTTACCGGCATAATCACGAATGTAGCCAATATAGACAATAGGAATAACCACGATAGCCCATATTGGTTACGGACTTCCATAATCGCCTCTTTCGCCTCTCTCCAAAGATGCAATTCTGAATTTCGTTCCTCATGAGAAGGATCGGGAATAAAGACAAAGCAGAGCGATAGACAAGCGAACGCCGCTCCAGCCACATCCAATAAGAGGATATTCGTCATCTTCATCATCGTTATGAATAGACCGGCCAAAGCGGGCCCGGCGATATTACACACCGACTGGATCACCTGATTAATCCCAGCTATGCGCATCAACTCCGATTTTGGAGCCAGCAAAGGAACAGAAGCTTGCATAGCGGGCATATGAAAGGCAGAACCTACGGAACGAAGGGCCAATAACACATATATATGACTAATCTTAGCCAAATCAAAATAAAACAAGACCGCCAATATCAACGTACAAAAAGCAATAAAGCTATCTGCCATAATCATCACCCGCTTCCTTTTCCACCGGTCGATAAAGATCCCCGTGAAAAGCCCCAAAACAGATTGAGGTAACAAAGCGGCCATCGTAGCAAATGCCAATACCTCAGCGGAACCTGTCTCCAGACTCAACCACAAGACTATCGCGAAATTAACAATCGAACTTGTCAGTATAGATAAGAACTGCCCCGTCCAAATAATGGCAAATACTCGCTTCCAGTTATCCATATAAACGTGTTTGTATTAAAAAAACGAAGGCCGCGGGATTCACATCCGACGGCCTCCTACACTAACCCTTAACTTTAACCAATGAAAAACAATAATCTACTACATTTATTTCAATGCAGCTAAAGCCGCATCGTAATTCGGTTCGGTAGTAATCTCGGGAACAAGTTCCTCATAAACCACCTTACCAGCTCCATCGACCACTATCACGCCACGGGCTAATAACCCTTTCAGCGGACCGTCTACCAGAAGCATCCCATACTTATCCTCAAAACATGAACACCGGAACACTGACAATGTAATCACTTTATCAATACCTTCCGTAGTACAGAAACGTCCATGCGCAAAAGGTAAATCTTTAGAAACAGCTAATACCACCGTATCCGGATGCGAAGCGGCTTCTTTATTGAAGCGTCTTACCGATGCCGCACATACACTTGTATCCAAGCTCGGAAAAACATTTATCACCACTTTCTTTCCTTTCAAGTCGCTTAGCGACAATTCGGATAAATCACTTTTTACACCCTTAAAGTCCGGAGCCTCTGTCCCAACTTTTGGCAACTCGCCGTTCGTATGAATCTCGTTACCTTTTAATGTTACTTTTGCCATCTTTGTATGTAAATTAAATAGTCTTACTTTAAGTTGGCTGCGCAAATATAAGCAGCTTTCTGTCGATAAAACAAACGAAAATAAACAATGTTTTTTCATTTAACTCTATTTAACTACTGTTGCAAAATACAGATTACCTATCTTTGACGTCAAAATTAAAAACAGATGGATTGGATTATTATCGGCGGACTTCTTATAATCATCGTGACGCAAATCCTTTTGCGTCCTAAACAGCTAAATAATAACAAAGAAGACCTAGAAAAGTTACTAAACGAGATACAACGCTCGTTCGACCGTATCGAGAAAAACTTTAGGGAGGACTTCCGCCTGAACCGGGAAGAAAGCCGGTTAGTAGCAAAAGATAACCGAGAAGAGCTGGCTCGTTCCATGAATGAGTTCAAGGAAGCCTTCGAACGTGGAATCGATTCTTTTAACAGGTTGCAGAAAGAGAAATTCGCCGCCTTGGACGAACGCCAACAGAGATTAGTGGATAACACGGAAAAAAGGCTGGAAGAGATCCGAGTCACCGTAGACGAGAAACTTCAAAAGACATTGAATGACCGTATCGGGCAATCTTTCCGTTTAGTCACCGAACAATTAGAAAGTGTACAAAAAGGACTGGGCGAGATGCAAACCTTAGCACAGGATGTAGGAGGATTAAAACGGGTACTTAGTAATGTTAAGACCCGGGGAAATATCGGGGAGATCCAACTCAGTATGTTATTGGAGCAGTTATTGGCACCAGAGCAATACGAGGCGAATGTACATACCCGGAAAGGTTCGGATGCGGTCGTTGAATTCGCAGTCAAGCTCCCCGGGCGGGATGATGCCCGAGAATTCGTATACCTTCCCATAGACGCTAAATTCCCGAAAGATGTATACGAACAGCTCCTAGACGCTTACGATGCCGCAGATTCCCAAGCGATCGAGACAGCCGGAAAATTATTGGAGACAACGATCAAGAAGATGGCTAAAGATATTTCGGACAAATATCTGGCACCTCCCGCCACGACCGATTTCGGCATTATGTTCCTGCCGTTCGAGGGCATTTACGCCGAGGTCGTACGCCGTTCCGCTTTATTGGAGGACTTGCAACGAAACTACAAGGTAGTCGTAACAGGTCCCACTACCCTAGCGGCCATACTAAACAGTTTACAAATGGGCTTCCGTACATTGGCGATTCAAAAGCACTCAGGGGAGGTATGGACGATCTTAGGGGCCGTGAAAAAAGAATTCGAGAAAGTAGGCGGTATGCTCGAGAAAGCCCAAAAGAACTTGCAAACCGCCAGCGGGCAAATAGAAGAGGTTTTAGGTACCCGTACCCGTGCCATCCAACGTAAACTCAAAGACGTAGATACGCTTAGCGACCGTGAGGCCCGAGCTATCCTTCCCGAGATCGGAATATTAACTGAAGAAGACGAAAAAGCAGAATCATGAAAAAGAGACAAATACCCCACACTTACGTAATCATTTTTTACATCATCTTATTTTGCGCCGCATTGACATGGGTTATCCCCGGTGGGCAATACACGGAAAATATCAGCCCAGATGGAGAGCGGACCGTTGTATATGAATCCGTGGAAAGCGTACCTCAAACATGGGAGGTACTCTCCGCCTTTTATAAAGGATTTGTGGACAAGGCGGATATCATCGTCTTCATCCTCATCATCGGTGGTGCATTCTGGATCGTGAACGACAGTAAGGCATTTGATATCGGGACAGTCAGTTTCCTACGAAAAGCACGCAAAATGGAGAACAACCCCATCCTTCGTAAAATAGGCATAGATAATTTCTTATTGACCGCCATCATGCTACTTTTCAGTATATTCGGGGCCGTATTCGGGATGAGTGAGGAGACCATCGCTTTTTGTCTGGTCTTGGTCCCGATGGCGATATCTATGGGATACGATTCCATAACCGGCGTATGTATGGTTTTTATAGCGGCGGGATTAGGTTTCGCCGGAGCGATTTTAAACCCTTTCACTATCGGTATAGCGCAAGGCTTAGCAGGAATTCCTCTTTTTTCCGGCATCGAGTATCGTATCGTTTGTTGGTGTATTATCAATGTGGTAGGCTTCACATGGATATTGCGTTATGCCGCCAAGGTAAAAAAGAACCCTCAACTATCGCCCGTCTATGAGGATGATCAATATTGGAGAGATTTGCATAGTACCAATTCCTTAGAAATCGTATACAGAACCCCGAAAGCCGCATGGATCAGTTTCGTCCTATTGGCAATCGTACTAGTTATCTTTTCGATCTATTACCCCCAGACATCCTTAAAAATAGGAAATAGCGTAATCAAGGGACTACCCTTAATCCCGATTCTTAGCGTAGCTTTCGTGATCAGCTCGATATTTACCCTACGGAAAACCGTACATTTGTATATATTGAACCTTTTATTCTTCACGATCTTTTTCTTGATAACAGGCGTAATGGGCTATGGGTGGTACATTATGGAAATAGCGACCTTGTTCTTCGCCTTGGGTATAGCGGCGGGAATCGCCAATGGACGCAATCCGAATGAGCTTGTGAAACTTTTCTTGGAAGGTTGCAAGGATATCATGAGCGCCGCCTTGGTTGTCGGCTTAGCTGGAGGTATTATCGTAATCCTGCAAGACGGTAAAGTGATCGATACGATTCTCTTTAACCTAGCGAAAGGGATGGAAGGTTTGGGACAAGTAGCTACGGTCGGGATGATGTACGTTATTCAAACGCTTATCAATTTAGTTATTCCTTCCGGAAGTGCCAAAGCGGCCCTCACCATGCCTATCATGGCCCCATTCTCGGAGTTGATCGGTTTATCCAAGCAGGCCACCGTCATGGCCTTTCAGTTTGGCGATGGCTTCACGAACCTGATAACTCCCACATCTGGTGTTCTGATAGCGGTTCTAGGAGTAAGCCGTATTCCGTATGATAAATGGTTCAAATGGGCATGGAAATTCATCCTTGTCCTAGTGATCCTAGGATTCCTATTATTGATCCCAACGGTATTGATCCCGATGAACGGCTTTTAATCGATATAGCTTTGCGCCTTCCGCAATAGGCTTCCGTGATCCATCACGCCGGAAGAGCGCCATATGATCTCACCTTTCTTAAAGATGATCAAAGTGGGTACGGATTGGATCCTCAACTGTGTGGCAAGTGCCTCGTTCTTATCTACATCAATTTTAAGGACACGCACTTGTCCCGCCAGCTCCTTCCCCAATGCCTCGACCGTCGGACTCAACACCTTACACGGGCCGCACCATGTCGCAAAAAAATCCACCAATACAGGTTTATCCCCTTTAATGATATCGTCAAATGTTTCCATCTTATCTACTTTTTTAATATTTACAATCTGTTTAATCTCAAATACAGGAATCCTGCTTAATAGCCCTTATCCCATCAAAAACAAAATTATGAAATTCTATCTCGAAATCTTCTATATAATAACCGATAGATAACACTCAAAGTTTTCTATAAAAGATCAATAAACAACGATCAAAACAAGCAAAAGAAAAAAACTGGCATCTGATTATAACAAAAAAAGGGAGACTCTTTTAGAATCTCCCTCGTGATCGGGCTGGGATTCGAACCCAGGACCCACAGCTTAGAAGGCTGTTGCTCTATCCAGCTGAGCTACCTGACCATCCTTATTTTCGTGGTGCAAAGGTAAGGATTTTTCTTTTCCTTGCAAACTTTTAGTACACTTTTTTACATATTGAATTTAGAATGGATAACCAACGGCAAAATGCAAGGCGAAATTATCCTTGAAATTAGGACGGGTTATCGCCCAACGCCTAGACTTTTTCTCCTGAGGATTATAAGCCTTGAAGCCTGTATCTAAACGTAGTAGAAAGAAATCAAAGTCTAAACGAAGTCCCAAACCATAGGAAACAGCGATCTCCTTATAAAAACGAGAAAAATCAAAGTTTCCAGCCTTATAGCGTTCATCTGATACATTCCGGGTCCATATGTTTCCGGCATCTATGTAAGCCGCCAATTCAAACTTCCAAAAAAGTTTCGTTCGATATTCCAAGTTCAAATCCAAGCGGATATCCCCCGATTGAAGAGCGAAAGAAGTCGTGCTGTCAACTTCCATACTACCCGGACCTAACTCTCGTACAGACCATCCCCGGACACTATTCGCTCCCCCCGAGAAATAAGCACGCTCAAAAGGTAAATAGTTTGAGTTACCATAAGCCATCCCCACTCCCACTCCTATATGGAAAGCTAACTTGTTACGACTGTCAAGCACGATTCCTTTACTAAAATCGAAATCCAATTTCACATATTGCGCATATTCCGTACCAAACAACTCATAATAACCGTCATCATTTTTCTTCGCCCCCGTAAGATGCGAAAAGGCACTCAACAAATTCCCTGCGACCTCGACCGACGCACGTAGGGAATGCGTGTTTCTCAAACGATTCTGGGGAGAATAATTACTGAAGGAATAAGTATATCCCGAACTCATGATAAAATGGTTCGTATAGTTATACAACACCATATAATCCGGCAAGCTATTGATAAAGTCCATATTCTTATCCGGCAAATACACATAATTCAAGTCTACAAGCTTAAAGGTATGGCGTGCCTGTGTATTGCCCCGATCTTGCCAAATATAACTCCAACCACCAGATAGAATCGCCCTCGTATACTCCGGACGTTTTTGCAGGTTGTAACTTATTTTCGCTTCAGTTGACGCACGTAGCCGCCTACGAAAATCCGAACTCAAGAACGGGAACAAAAAACGAGGAAACAGCAAAGACCCTTCCGCACCTAACTCCCAGTAATTACCAAAGCCATTCGCCTTATTTCCGGATAACGCCTCGTAAGCCCCTCTCACCCTCGCCGAGAACAGCTCCGATCCTCGGAAGATATTCCTATGCTGATAATTCAAGCTGGAGGCAAACCCATAGTCACCCGCCGAGTTAGTACCTTCCAAATCCACTCCCACCGTATTTATCTTCGCGGGAGAAGTGAGAATGTAACAATCCAACTTCATCGTATCCCGCTCCTCTACTTCCGTAAAACGTATATTTACGTTCCTCAAAGCCCTTAGAGAAGCGAACGCCGAATAGGTCTGCTCTATATTCTTCTCACTAAATAATTGCCCCGGCCGAATATAAGTACTCCTCCGGAGCACGCTCGGACGGATACTCTTCCCGTTCCGGCCATATACGATATTCACCCCTGCGCTGAGCATCGTATCTGTAGCCATGAAACTAGCGTCCTCTCCTACCCCCATCGGATTATAATCGGTTAAGACCGTTACATCCTTAATATAATACTGACGATGCGGCTGATCCTCTACCGACCCATTGGGCAACACCTTCCGATAAGGTTTCATGGACATATCAAGATCCACGACATTTTGGTTAAAAGAACTATCAGCGATATATCCTAAATAATCCCGATTAAAACCATAATACCCGTTCCAGCGAAGTAAGGTCGTAATACGCTCCCGCTCCTTGTCCAATATATCCCGGTCAAATAAAGTTCCTTCCTTAACTAATTGGTTATACTCTTCCTGTGAGGACCGGAACGCAGAAGCTAAGGGAGAGCGGCGAGGCGCTTTCAGATGTGCCAAACTATCAATTTTCGGATCGGGGAACTTCATCGTGTAATTGCGTATCCTATACGGATCGTTCGCCTTTATATGGTAAGTTACAACCGCTTTCTTATGGCGTGCCGTATCGATCGTCGTTGATACATCCGCATGGACATACCCTTTATTAATGTAAAAACGCTCTAGTTCCATGGCGGACTGTTCCACCAACATCGTATCCAGCACCACGGGAGGCTCACCAATCCTACGTAACTGTTTATTGATCCATTTCTTCTCATTCTTACCAGACCAATCATAGACAAACAACTGCCACTTCATCAGACCAAACACCTTGAAGTTTGGTTGCTGCCTAAGATAAGATTTTAAATCCGCAGACTTATAGTCCCTGTTATCCGACACGATCTCCACCTTATCCAGCAAATATTCCCCATCCGGCACAAACTTGGTCGTACTACAAGAGGTTAGTAGTAGTACGATACAGATAAAATAGCATATACGTAGAGATCGATTCATCATTCCAAGCTTTTTACGATCGCGAATGTACTGGAATTTAAAGAATTTACCGTACTTTTGTTTTGTAAAAAGAACTAAGATGCTAAGCAAGACCAAAGTCAAATACATCCGTTCTCTGGAATTAAAGAAATTCCGGAATGAAAATAATGTTTTTGTAGCCGAAGGAAATAAATTGGTAGCCGATATGTTACCGGCCTTTGAATGTGAGTTATTAATAGCCAAGCCATCTTGGATGGCTACACAAGGCGATATTCCGGCCAAGGAGTTATTGGTAGCGGAAGAAGATGATATTCGTAAAGCCAGCTTCCTGAAAAATCCCCAAGATGTACTCGCAATCTTTAAACGCCCCAATTGGGATATAACGGAAATAACGCCGGAAAAGGAGCTTGTTCTCGCATTAGACGGAATCCAAGATCCGGGCAACTTAGGTACGATCATCCGGTTAGCGGACTGGTTCGGTATTTCCCATATCGTATGCAGCAAAGATACCGCCGATGTTTTCAGTCCAAAAACCGTACAAGCCACTATGGGTGCGCTCGCCCACGTAAAAATACATTACACCGATCTGGAAACGTTCTTACAGGCCCAATCAGCCCAAGCCATACCTTTATACGGCACCTTCCTTGGCGGAGAAAACTTATATGAGAAAACCTTATCCGGAAACGGTATCTTGATAATGGGTAATGAAGGAAATGGAATACGTCCCGCCATAGAGGCTTTTGTAAACGAAAAATTATATATCCCGAACTATCCGGAAGGAAGAGACACCTCAGAGTCTCTCAATGTGGCCATCGCTACAGCTGTGGTCTGTGCCGAGTTTCGCAGACGCCAAGGGAATCCCGCTTAAACGATATATATGGACTGAACAACCCGGCGTAATCTTTTCGGTTAACGCCGGCCAAGATCCCATCACCTGCTTAAAACCAATCGCCGGTTCCGAGGAAAGAACCGGCACCAGCACTCCATCATAAAAAGCGGTTCCAGCTATCTCCTCATTCAACGGGTAAACACCATGAAACGCACCATTATCATCCAGTTCGATATAATGCATACGATAAACCTGCTTACACCAAACGTAATGAGCGGCAATTCTTCTCATAAGTATAATAAACAAATAGAGAGATTACTTAATAGAATCCTTAGGTAATTCGGCAAGCTCCTTACCATAGTTATATTTCATCAAGCTTAAGCTATCTATATACACCTTATAATAAGTCGTATCCATATTATCCATACGGATATATCCAAACACACGCTTTACTTTCTTAGTTGGTATAGTCTTCAAGATCGTCTCGTGATATCCATCTTTCGTGATCTTACTATTCACCGTCAAGGTCGTATCACCTTGGTCTGCGCTTAAACGTACCTCCGGCTTATAAGCCATTTTGTTATTCAATCCCCAGACACGCACGCCCAGCACGAAACTACTGCCCGAGGAATAATTCGTTTCCGGACGTATATCGAAAGTCACCCCATTAAATACAGAGGTAGGAGACAAGACCAGATAAGAACGGCGAGGCCAAATATCCACAGAATCCCGGTTCGATACCGGCGCAGCGTCCGCCTGCACATCCCCTAAGTTATTGATCCGTTTATTAAGATCGGCCAAGACCCGGTTGTAGACCTCCATATAAATATCCAAGTTACGGCCGTACCACACCAACGAGCTATCATACACCGCTTGTGTAATATCATGCTTACGGAATACAGACTCATACAAGGCAAGCTTCATGGTATCGGATTTATAAGTATTATAATCCACATTTACCATGGCCTCAGCCAGCAACATATCCGTCAAGACACCCTGCATCTTTTTCTCCGACAGAATACCATCCGGAACCTTACTACATGCCGCCAGCAACGTCGTGGCTAATAAAGCCATACCATATATCCGTAATTTTCTCCGCATTTATTTCTCTTCTTTCGAAAGGCTAGCCGACAAAGTATGCCGATAAAATATTAACAAAAGGAAAACTCCCACGCAAATCGCCGAGTCCGCCAAATTAAAGATCGGACGGAAGAAAACGAACTCCTGTCCACCCCAGATCGGAACCCAATCCGGGAATACGGTCTCTATCAATGGGAAATAGAACATATCCACCACCTTACCATGCAGCCAAGAGGCATAACCACCTCCCTCCGGCATAAAAGTAGCGAGTTGCCCGAAACTATGGTCGAAGATCACGCCATAGAATATCGAGTCGATTATATTACCCACCGCCCCCGCAAAAACCAAAGATATACAGGCAATAAAACCGAATTTATAATTTTCTTTAACCAGCTTATACAAATAATATCCGATAAACAATACAGCCACGATACGGAATACGGAAAGGAATAATTTCCCAATCACCTCTATACCGAATGCCATACCCGGATTCTCAGTAAAATAGAGATAAAACCACGGAGTTATCTCTATACTCTCATGCAACTGCATGTGGGTCTTAATCCATATTTTCAGCGCTTGGTCAAGAAGAAGGAGCAGTATTATGATTAACACTGCTCCCCAACCTTTAGAATATCTCATTTACTTTGCACCTCCTTGTTTTGCTTCGATACTTAAAGTCGCATGAGGCACAGCACGTAGCCTTTCTTTCGGGATCAATTTACCAGTCTCCCGGCAAATACCGTAGGTCTTATTCTCGATACGGATCAAAGCGGCCTGTAAATTCTGGATGAATTTCATCTGGCGTTGCGCCAAACGGCCCGCCTCTTCCTTCGATAACGTAGAAGCGCCTTCCTCCAGCACCTTGAATGTAGGAGACGTATCAGCCACGTCGTTACCGTCGGAATTCGTAACCCCTGATCGCAAAAGCTCGTAATCCCTCTTCGCGATTTCCAGTTTCTCTAATATAATAGCGCGGAACTCCTCGAGCTCAGCGTCTGAATATCTTGTCTTCTCTGCCATGGTTCTAAAAAAATTTAGGTTCAACAATCGTTCAAATATCAATCAAAAAGAAGAATTAAGAATGAATATAAAATCATATTATTTCTTCTTTGCATGCAAAGATAATATAATTATCGATTTTCCTATATTTCATTCCTAATTCTTCCGCAAGAAATGCTATTCTATTTTTAAGCTTTCTCGATCTTTACGGACAATTTAAAGTCCTCGAAATCGAGTTCCGTAGCGTCGCTGATCGCATTATCCATGATTTCGATAGATTCCGCCAATACTTGGTTAGCGATATAATCCTTATAATCATGGATCGCCTCATCCATCTCCTCGCAAGAAAGAATGGATACACGGATCTTATCCGTTATATCGAAACCGCTGCTCTTACGCAAGTTCTGGATACGATTCACCAACTCACGGGCCAGCCCCTCCTTACGCAAATCCTCGGTTACGGTAATATCCAAAGCGACTGTCAAGCGACCTTCATTAGCGACCAACCAACCCGGGATATCCTCAGAGATGATCTCTACATCCGTACGCTCCAGAACGGCCTCCTGTCCATCTACCATCAAGGTAAACGTTCCGGCTTTCTCGAAAGCGTTGATATCTTCTTGGCTCATCGATTGAATCGTGGCGGCCAACGCCTTCATGATCTTTCCGTAGCGCGGGCCCAACTTCTTAAAGTCCGGTTTGATCTTCTTCACCAAGATACCTGCCGTATTATCCACGAACTTCAGCTCCTTCACGTTCACCTCGTTCAAGATCAGGTTCTTAACGGCCTCGATACTCTCTTGTTGATGAGCGTCTACAACCGGAATCATTACCGTATGCAACGGCTGGCGAACCTTGATATTCACCTTGCGGCGAAGAGCCAATACCATAGAAGAAACATCTTGAGCCATTTGCATACGCTCTTCCAAATTCTTGTCGATCTTAGACTCGTCGTAAACCGGGAAATCGGACAAGTGTACGGACTCAACGTTCTCACGTCCCGTAACAGCGACCAAGTCTAAGAATAACTGATCGGCATAGAACGGAGCGATCGGAGCCATCAACTTAGCCACTGTCTCCAAGCAAGTATATAAAGTCTGGTAAGCGGACAACTTATCCTCCGTCATACCACCACCCCAGAAACGGCGGCGGTTCAAACGCACATACCAGTTACTCAAGTTATCATTTACGAAATCAGAGATAGCACGTCCGGCACGAGTCGGCTCGTAAGCCTCCAAGTAGCCATCCACATCCTTCACCAAGCTGTTCAACAGAGAAAGGATCCAACGGTCAATCTCCGGACGCTTGCTCCATTCCACATCCGGATCGGAGTAGTCGAAGCCATCCACGTTCGCGTACAAAGCGAAGAATGAATACGTATTATATAATGTACCAAAGAACTTACGGCGAACTTCCTCGATACCATCGATATCAAACTTAATATTATCCCATGGAGAAGCGTTCGTGATCATGTACCAACGCAACGGGTCCGAACCATACTTCTCGATCGTAGAGAATGGATCAACAGCGTTGCCCAAGCGTTTAGACATCTTGTTTCCGTTCTTATCCAATACCAGACCGTTAGACACGACAGCCTTGTAAGCCACGCTATCAAAAATCATGGTACCCAGAGCGTGCAGGGTAAAGAACCAACCGCGTGTCTGGTCAACACCCTCAGCGATAAAGTCAGCCGGATAGATCTGACGATTATCGAACTCCTTCAAGTTCTCGAACGGATAGTGGATCTGGGCATAAGGCATAGCGCCGGAATCGAACCATACGTCGATCAAGTCTGTCTCACGCTTCATCGGCTTACCAGAAGCGGAAACCAAGATAATATCATCCACATACGGACGGTGCAAATCGATCTTCTCATAATTCTCCTTCGTATAATCTCCCGGAGCGAAGTCCTTGTAAGGGTTAGACTCCATAAAGCCGGCCTTCACCGATTTCTCGATCTCGCCAAACAACTCTACCACGGAACCGATACACTTCTCCTCGCTACCATCTTCCGTACGCCAGATCGGTAACGGAGTACCCCAATAACGGCTACGGCTCAAGTTCCAGTCTTGCAAGTTCTCCAGCCATTTGCCGAAACGTCCCGTACCCGTGCTCTGCGGTTTCCAGTTGATCGTATTGTTCAACTCGATCATACGCTCACGGCAAGCGGTCGTGCGGATAAACCAGCTATCCAGCGGATAATACAATACCGGCTTATCAGTACGCCAGCAATGCGGGTAATTGTGGACATGCTTCTCGATCTTGAACACCCGGTTCTGGGCCTTCAGCATCATGCAGATCTCTATATCTAACGTCTCATCTTTATCCGTCTTCGTATCATCGTAAGCGTTCTTCACGAATTTTCCTTGCCATGGATCATAATCAGAGGCGTTCATACAATTTTGTACAAACTCCGGAGCCAAGTCTTCCAGCTTATAGAACTTACCGGTCATATCCACCATAGGGCGCATATTTCCATCCTTATCCTGCATCATCAAAGGAGGAACCCCGAATGTTTTCGCCACACGGTTATCGTCCGCACCAAACGTCGGTGCGATATGTACGATACCCGTACCATCCTCTGTCGTAACGAAATCACCCGTGATCACACGGAATGCACCTTCACCCGGATTTACCCATGGGATCAATTGCTCATATTTCATACCGGCCAACTCGGAACCCTTCCACTCACCTACTACGCTGAAAGGAACCAGCTTGTCACCCGGTTTATAATCAGACAAAGAAAGCTCCGCAGCTTTCGGATTGAAATAAGCAGACAATAAATCTTTCGCTATAACAGCAGTCATCGGGATACCCGTGTAAGGATTATAAGTCTGTACAGCCAGATAAGTAATATTCGGGCCTACGCAAAGCGCCGTATTGGAAGGCAACGTCCAAGGAGTCGTTGTCCATGCCAAGAAATAAGGATCGCCGAATTGTGCCATCTCCGGTTTCGGGTCCAATATATGGAACTGTGCCGTACAAGTCGTATCCTTCACGTCACGATAACAACCCGGTTGGTTCAACTCGTGCGTGCTCAAGCCCGTACCCGCGGCGGGCGAATACGGTTGGATCGTATAGCCTTTATATAAAAGACCTTTCTTATAAAGCTCTTTCAATAGATACCACAAGGTCTCGATATAGCGGTTATCATACGTGATATACGGATTCTCCATATCCACCCAATAACCCATCTTCTGCGTCAGATCCTCCCACTCTTTCGTGAACTTCATCACGTCCTTACGGCAAGCGGCGTTATACTCAGCGACAGAAATCTTCTTACCGATATCTTCCTTCGTGATGCCCAAAGCCTTCTCCACGCCTAACTCGACAGGCAGACCGTGTGTATCCCAACCCGCCTTACGATTCACCAAGAATCCCTTCATGGTTTTATAGCGGCAGAAAATATCCTTAATCGAACGGGCGATAACATGGTGAATACCCGGCATACCGTTTGCGGATGGAGGGCCCTCGTAGAATACGAATGTAGGATGTCCCTCTCTTGTTTCAAGACTCTTATGGAAGATGTCTCCATCCTTCCATTTCTTCAGCACCTCTTTATTTACGTTCGACAAGTCAAACTTAGAATATTCGGTAAATTTCTTACTCATATCGCGATGTATTTATCTTGCTTCTAAAAAATTGCCGCAAAGTTAGTGATTTCTTTCGAATTAGACAATATGGAATTTTCATTAATGAAAGCACGGGGTTCTTCTGCGTGAAACAAATTTTAGTTAAAGCAGAAAAGTAACAGTATCTGATAAAATCCTATTAGGAAACCTACCGGCTCTCTCCTACTTTTGCCCCTGAATTTAAATCTAACACCTACTAATAAAATGAACATTAAGAGTAAATTCGGTTATTTATGTTGCGCCTCCCTATTGACCACTAGTTTATGGGCACAAGACGTATTGATTTCCACGAGGAATACCTCATTATTGCTAGACGCACCTGTCGGCGGAGAGGTAAGATTCATCTACTATGGAGACAAGTTATCCACTTCCGACGCGGCTACCTTGCTCGAGACCGAGCAGAAAACATTTTCCGCTTATCCGGTCTACGGCTTGAATTGCCCCTCCGAAAGCGCATTGTCCGTTACCCATGGCGACGGGAATATGACCCTTCAACTGGAAGTCATAAAAGTAGATACACGAAAAGAGCAAACGGCAGATATCACAACGATCCGATTAAAAGATAAAGTGTATCCTTTTTATATGAATCTCTGTTACAGAACCTATCCGGACGCTGATATCATCGAGACTTGGACAGAGATCACGCATGAGGAGAAAAAAGCGATCACCCTCAATCGTTTCGCTTCCGCTTATCTGCCGATCCGGAAAGGAGACGTATGGGTTTCCCACTTATACGGCTCATGGGCAAACGAGGCTCAATTGGCACAAGAACCGTTACGACCGGGCATCAAGATGATAAAAAACAAGGATGGTATCCGCAACTCCCATACCGCCCACGCCGAAGTGATGATCTCCCTAGACGGAAAACCAAAGGAAAACACCGGTTCCGTTATTGGCGCCGCCCTATGCTATAGCGGTAACTACAAATTATTCTTCGATACGGATGATAGCGACTATCACCATTTCTTTGCGGGAATAAACGAGGAGAACTCGGCTTACACCCTCAAAGCCAAAGAAAGTTTCCGTACACCGGAATTGGCGCTGACTTACAGTAAGGACGGCTTAAGCGGAAGCAGCCGAAATTTCCACGCATGGGCACGCAAACATAAGATAGCGAATGGAGCGACCGCACGGAAAATCTTACTAAACAGTTGGGAAGGTGTATATTTCGATATCAATCAAGAAGGTATGGACCAAATGATGAGTGATATCCAGTCTATGGGCGGCGAGTTGTTCGTCATGGACGACGGCTGGTTTGGCGATAAATATCCTCGTAATAAAGATAACTCGTCCTTAGGGGATTGGATGGTTGATGCCCGAAAACTACCAAGAGGCATCGAGGGCCTGATCGCCGACGCCAACAAGCATGGTATTAAATTCGGTATCTGGATCGAGCCGGAAATGGCCAACACGACAAGTGAATTGTACGAGAAGCATCCGGAATGGGTATTGAAAGCTCCAAACAGGGAAATTGTCCTGGGGCGTGGCGGTACACAGGTCGTTCTTGATCTCTCCAATCCCGAGGTGCAAGACTTCATATTCGGTATCGTCGACAACTTGATGACAACATACCCGGAGATCGATTATATCAAATGGGACGCCAATATGAGCATCCTGAACCATGGCTCCCAATACCTGCCTTCGGATCAGCAAAGCCATATGTATATCGAATATCACGGAGGATTCAAGAAAGTCTGTGAGCGTATCCGAGCCAAATACCCGGATTTAACCCTACAGGCTTGCGCCAGCGGTGGAGGCCGGGCAAATTACGGTGTCATGCCTTACTTCGATGAGTTTTGGGTAAGCGACAATACCGATGCCTTACAGCGTATCTATATGCAATGGGGTACTTCTTATTTTTTCCCGGCTATCGCCATGGCCTCACATATCAGCGCCGCCCCCAACCATCAAACATTCCGGGTCATTCCCCTGAAATATCGGATCGACGTAGCGATGAGCGGCCGTTTGGGCATGGAGATCCAACCCAAGAATATGACAGAAGAAGAGAAAACACTTTGCCGCAAGGCGATCGCCGATTATAAGACGATCCGTCCCGTCGTGCAATTCGGCGATATCTACCGTCTGGTTTCTCCGTACGATCGTTTGGGAGTAGCTTCCTTGATGTACACCTCACCGGAGAAAGACAAAGCCGTATTTTATTGGTGGAAGACCGAGCATTTCGTCAACCAACATTTACCCCGTGTAAAGATGAACGGATTATCCCCAGACAAGAAATACAGAGTCTGCGAACTGAACCGGATCGACAACGAGCCTCTGGCTTTCGAGGGTAAAGCTTTCACCGGGGAATATCTCATGGCGAACGGACTAGAAATCCCTTATAATCACATTGTCGATTATCACAAGCAGAATGATTACTCGAGCCGAGTGCTTTATTTGGAGGAAGTTAAATGATGAATAAATCATTCTCCTTCCAAAGCGATCAATAAAGCGATCACCTCCGAATAATTAGCGGTTCCAGTAGGTATCTTATTGCCTTTCAGGAAAAGATTATAGACCACGTCTTGTGCCTCGCCGATCAACGGGCTGTATAGGGATTGCCAATAGGCTACTTTCTCGTTATACAAGTCCTTGATCTCGGGGCGTAATCTTTTCTTCCATGCCTCAAAAGCATCCTTATCCAAAGCCACATATGCGTTGCTCAGCACATAAGGCAGCAAAGAGAAGTAACCTGAGAACTGGATTTCCGGCACGGAAGAACCCGTGCATATTAAATAACTGTATAGATTAGCCTCGGCCTCGTTGGATATACTAAGCACATGAGCCATCTCATGGGCGTAAGTGGCGGGATATTGCACGGGCAAGAGCTGGCCGTTCAAATTGAACTCCGTGAAAAACGGCCCCATATATCCCATCACCCCTACTCCACTCATCAACCGGGAGAACAGCATCGTTTTAGGATGAAGATAGGTTCCGGGAGTGGTAAGCCCGAAACGAGTAGGCAATTCCCGATACCCTTCCTGCACCGCCTCTTTCACGACCTCCCGATCGATCGTCTCTATCGGAACCCATGAGGCGTTCAGGGAATCCGTGTAGGCATCCAAGAAGGATTGGAAATGTTCCGAGGAAAAAGGCACATAAGTGGTTCGCGTACGAGTGAAAAAATCTTCCCGGAAATAATTCAATCCCCAAGCGATATAGAACCAGACATACACCCATGCCAGATATTCCACGACATGCCTTATTGTCCTCCCGATCCTCCGCCTCCTTATAATCGCATACGACAGATACCCTAATAACCCGGCGATGCTACCATAAATAAAACAATCCCCTACGGAAAAAGGGAACAAGCAGGAGAAACGAGATAGCATACCCGATACCCATGGATAAATCGAACGGGAATACCATTCGCCTAATCTGGGATTTCCCATCACGATCCATATAGCGACAAGAAAAATCGCCAATATAATCCAACGAACACGTATCTTTTTTAGATATTCAAGTTTAATCATAGGAGGCAAATATATCATATCCTTTTCAGTCCACACAGTTTTATTATTAAAAAAGAACTAACGCTCCACAACTACAGAACATACAGACAACACAAAGCATATAAACTAACACTTGCATCCTGTTATTTCCATTTATCTTTAAGGAAAGATGCAAAAAACGTCTTCGTCCATATAATATAGCTTGGTCAAATACTAAACCGGAACATTGCAATACATCCAACAATTTTTCCGGCCCATCGGCAACATAGCAATCTGCCGCTTCTCCTTTCAAGTGTTGGCTGGTAACGACCCCGCCAGCAAGACGATTTACCTTCTCATTCCGATATCCACTCAATATAGCAATCGGTGCCCCATACAATAGACGTAATGGTTCCAATAAACCAACTGCCAAATTTTGAAGCGCTAGACATGCACAAGGAGGAGGCTGATTATTTATCGCATTGGCCACGGCAATACCACTATAAGTAAACTCATCCAAACAAAAATGCTCTGTTAACCTTTTATCATGTCTTTCCATAATTTTCAATTTTCAATTATTAATTTTCAATTTATAAGAGTAGTCCACCCCAAAAAGGGCCCCGGCAAACGTACTGATCTCACCGAAAGCCACCAGTACGCTGTTATCGATCAATCCTTGCGGATCAATCCAGAATCCGCTGAAGAGAAGTGTGATCCCGCTCATTGAGAGCAGGATCGCGACAATTAATTGAACCGTCAAACGCCTCATAGCTCTTAGATTTCATCCGGACTTTCACTATCACTCCCGTTTCCACCCGCATCTTCTTCATTCGGAAGCGCAGTTTTCTCAAAACTTGTCCGGCTCTTGGCTACCCGTAGCGCCTTGCCCGGGTAGAACCGTACTTTCGGCTCCCGAATCAAGTTCGTCGAAAACGTCTTCTCATCCGGCACCCCCGACGATCCGAAACAAAAGCGGAAAAGCCCCAGCTCACCTACACTGACACGCCTGCCATGCTGTAAATGACGGACCAACACCACATTCATACGATCCAGAACCGCCTTCACGCTAGCGCTACCTACACCAGAGCTATCCGCCACCTCCTCCGCAAATTCATCGAAAGTAACCAGATCTCCATACACCATTTGAGCGTATACCTTTTCAGGAATAGATTCGTGATCCTCACCTAGATTCTTTCTCATTACCAATTTAAATTTCAATGCCATAACTATACGTTTTTAATGAATAAATGAATGTAACCATGCTTCGAACACATGACAAAGGTATAATAGCCACAAAGCCTAACTTAGATGATGCAAAACAGTTAACGGCGTAGCAGCCAACACACACATTCCCAAATCAACGAAAAACACACCAAATTTCATCGACTTCAATCCACGTACATTTAACATTTATCAATAAAGAATCACATCTCATCCGTTATTTCCCTCTTCCCCGCCAGTTCCAGAATATCACTTGGTAATATATTCAATGCGCTCAAACGGCTAGCCAAGGATTTCGGCAAGACCTCCGAATTAGGATCCGATAAACTCCGGACGAAAAACGCCATACATAAACAAGCCGCCAAATGAGAATAAGGCAAACGCCCATCCCGATCCGTAAACTCCACCAGCTTCGCCATCCGCAAAAACAAGTCCGGTCGATGCAACTCATAACGAGCATTCTTCCACGGCGTATGCCTTGTCAAATACCACACCATCAAGTTCTCCCCTCGCTCCCCATTCAAATAACCATCCACCAATCTCCGATATCCCATCGGCAACTCTTCATAATGCCCGAAAGCCAGCTTACAAAACCCCAGCAAATGCCTTTCCCTATCTTCCGCCGGCAATCCGGCCAGACGCACACTAAACAACTCAACGGTAGGCCAACCCCGAAATTCGCCTAATAGTCCCTTCAAATCTTTCATAAGATTTTTCATTTCCACGATCACAGGGGGAATATTTATCCCTGCGCCGCAGAAGGCCGAATCCCACATTTATATATGGATCATCAAGGCATACATAAAAACAGAACCGGCCTCCTTACCTCCCCGAAGGGAAAAAGAAGACCGGTACAAAATCTTTATTCTATATCGATTCTACAGTCTATTCTATCATCTACACATTCATCATCGCACCTTTGTGGTTCTCATTTCTTGCAAACACTTCCATGGAAGTTCCTCTTTCTTTTTTGGCGTTATACCGATAAGCATATCGGCGATATGTACTCCCATGATTGACACCATGGGAGTTGAAGACATAGAAGAGGAGATATCTTAAAAATCGACTCCACATAAACAAAAGTAAACCGCCAATAGTGCTTTCCTAATTAATTTATGGCAATCACGCAACACCTTTGTTGGTACTCTAATTAGAGCATGCACCAATGTATAGGCTCTTTTGTAGCACCTACCTAATTTTATGTTAAAAACATTGAATTTAACCATTAGTACATACCAACTCTATATTCTGGGGTATGAGATTAACAAAGTCCTTACAATCATTAAAAATATTTTTAAAATATTCACCAAGGAAATCCCAAGCTCACTTCCCCCGCTGCCTCACAGTACTGATTACACCATGATATGCAGTTGCCATTTCTACACCTTCGTCACGACCAAAGTGTAACATACTGTTACATCGCATAGTAAGTGATCGTCAGACTCTTTCTTCAAGAATAAGATTCTCTTCATTATAATCACGTTCCTTTCTAAAGAAGAAATCCAAACTGTCCGTAAAGACCAAGGCTCTCTTTTTCACCTCCTTGATCATACGCTTTAACATATTAGCCCGGACATGTGACAGGCACAGTTGGTGTTCAGCCTCCTTAAATGTACAGATCTCAACTCATCTCCCATGAAAACATCTTAACCATTTTTCAAACAGGTTATACGGTACCTTATTTCTAAAACAGAAGGATCGGATGGAATCCTTGTTCGTGACCGCTTCGGATTTGTAGCGGAGGAAAAAAATTTCAGAATTGTTATTGCTCTACATATTAATTGGGTTTTAATTACAGCAACAAAGATCTATATTTCTGTTGAATGATGCTATACGTCATTTTTGGACGCTAACCTTAATTTAGATTAATCCCTTCTATATACATCTCGTGTATATACCTTATTTTTCACATCATCCAATTCCACATCATATCGATTGGCTATAATAGCCGCACTACGTTTTTTAAAGAGATCCAAATCATTAACAACTTCTGACCCAAAGAATGTAGTATTATCCGACAAGGCTGGTTCATAAACAATCACAGTAGCCCCTTTTGCTTTCACTCGTTTCATTATTCCTTGAATAGAAGATTGTCTAAAATTATCAGAATTAGACTTCATCGTCAATCGATAAACACCGATCGTAACAGGATGTTCCCGTACACTACTCCATTCATTCTCTTCCCCGTAAGCATAATAACCCGCCATACGAAGTACTTGATCTGCTATAAAGTCTTTCCTAGTCCGGTTACTCTCCACAATCGCTTCTATCAAATTTTCGGGTACATCCTCATAATTAGCGAGTAATTGTTTTGTATCTTTCGGCAGACAATACCCCCCATAGCCAAAAGAAGGATTATTATAGTGATTACCGATACGAGGATCCAAACACACACCATTTATGATCGATTGAGTATCCAACCCCTTCATTTCCGCATACGTATCCAACTCATTAAAATAAGAAACACGTAGTGCAAGATATGTATTTGCGAATAGTTTTACGGCCTCAGCTTCTGTCAACCCCATAAATAAGGTATCTATATTTTCTTTTATAGCACCTTCTTGCAACAGTTCAGCAAAAATATGAGCGGCATCTACCAATTCCGGATCAGACAAATCCGTACCCACGATGATCCGGCTAGGATACAAATTATCATACAAAGCCTTAGACTCTCTCAAGAACTCCGGACTAAAAAGAATACGCTTTGTATGAAAACGCTCACGTACGGAAATCGTATAACCAACAGGTATCGTACTTTTAATGACCATAAAAGCATTTGGATTAAAACGAAGCACCTGCTCTATCACAGCCTCAACAGCGGACGTATCAAAGAAATTTCGCTGGCTATCATAATTTGTCGGAGCCGCTATCACCACAAAATCAGCGTCCTTATAAGCCATCACCGCATCTAGCGTAGCTTTCAAATTCAATTTATGACTAGCCAAATACTCTTCTATGTAATCATCTTGAATCGGTGATTTTTTATTATTGATCAAATCTACCTTCTCAGGAACTATGTCTATGGCTACCACCTCATGATGCTGTGATAACAAAGTGGCAATTGATAAACCAACGTAACCGGTACCGGCCACGGCTATTTTTAACTCTTGAAATGATTTCATCTATTATGCATTTATTTTTTCAATTCATACAAAATTTTATTCCTTACATTTATTCCCTTTACTTTAATACAATAAAATACAGCCAAAATAGTAAATAAAATAGTTCCAATTACAATTTGTATTACCATAGTAAAGAATGGAGATACATTTAAATATTCTATATACAATACGGCATTATACATCACGAGCCCCATACAACAAAAAGCAAGCCCATCTTTCAAATAAATCTTAAATGGAATTTCCTTATATATCATAGTAAATTGCACTAAACAAACCGCAAACTCTGCGAACAACGTACCAACTACAGCACCGATCCCACTATATTTTGGTATCAAACAGTAATTTATTATTAGATTAACCACTGCCCCTATAGTCAATGAAGTAATAAAAACTCGATCCTTACCTTTAGGAATAATATATTGTGTCCTCAACACGCCAGCCCAACCTTTAAATATTATAATAGGACAAAGCATCACTATAAATAATCCACATCGAGCAAACTCATCACCATAAAACCAAGGAGCAAAATTCGGAGCAATTCTCGCTAATATAAATGCCATCAATACACTCATAAACATTGCAAATAACATAATATTATCCATCATATTCCTAGTCTTAATAGTATCGTTTTTGGCATATAAATTAGCCATTCTAGGCATAAGAACAGAATTCAATGCTAAAATTATCGTATTAGGTATCTGAGTTATTCGCTCTGCATAAGTATAAAAACCAACTTCTTCTTCCGTACTAAAACTTCCTAACATCAATTTATCCATTATATTATATAGACTGACAGCTACAACTGGCAAAAAAAGGACCAGATTAGGTTTAATATGCTTTACAATGCCAGTAAGAGAAGGTCTTCTAAAATTTACATTTGATAACACAAATGGCCATACAGCTAATACAGCCAATAAGCTTCCAACAGAAAGGATTCCCGTATAAATTGATAAATCAGACTGATCTTTTACAAATAAAAAAATCGCAAATACCATTCCCAATCGGACAATTACACTACGGATCGTAGTCAATTTAAACTTTTCTAAACCAAAGCAAAGCCAATTAACATCAAAAATTCCCGATGCAACATAAAAGAATTGCATACAATATATCAATCGATTTTCTTTCACATAAGAAATACAGTAAATAAAATATAAAGCCGTAACAAATAATCCAACCAGTAACTGAAAAGAATAAATTTCCCAAAATGTTTTATCCAAGGTATTTCGATCGTCTCTTATTGCAGCAATCGTTCTATTCCCATAATTGATCACTCCTAACATCACAAAAAGATAAAAATAATTAGCAAGAGCTTGTGTATAAGAATATATACCGATATTGTATGCCCCTAAAACTCTTGACACATAGGGTGCAGTTATAAATGGCAATATGATTACCAATAGTTGATAACATACATTGTACACAAGATTCTTTTTTATCTTTCCTTCCATCACAAATACTCCAAATTCAAAACAACCATTTATAAGATTACTCAAAATGCCCTTTATACTTATTTGGAAGAGTCAACATACTGCCCAATAATAGATTCCCTTCTTTCGAATAATATTTAGCCATTCCATACATAGGTGTAAACGTCATTTCCCCTAAAATTGGCTTACCAAAACTATCATAGAAATCAACTCTTACAAAAGGAAATCCTTTTGACAATATTCGAGCATATTTTATCATCTGATCCAAACAAGCAGGTTTATTAGCCCTACGCATATTACTTTTAGCACCAATATCAAATACATTCCATTCAAGATCATACCATTCAAGTACAAGTTCCGACTCCCTGTTAAGGCAAACCAACACACACTTTGGCTCTCCATTAAAACAATATACCTTATAATCTTCCGGAAGTCCTCTTTCACTAGTTTCAATAAACTCTTCAGCAATAATACGAGGTGTCATTTTTGAATAATGAGGCTCATAAGTATTGGTACCATAAACAGAATGAAGCCATTTATTTAAAGAAATATCAGCAGAATGAATATCTAATTCATCTTTATTAAAGCATACAATATTATACTTACAACCATGTGTACATTTAATCACAAACTTTTTAGGAAATCGATTCCACTCTATACCCTTCACATCAGTATAGACACCATATAGCTGAGGCATTAATTCCATGAGACCTAAAGAGCTAACATATTCTCTAAGCTCATATTTATCAGCACATTTAACTACTATAGGCTTTTGCCAATACAAGGCAAGCCAGCATATTTTTTCATTAAAACCCTGAGGGTTTACTAAATCCAAACTCGTTCCAAATATTCTATAATATTTCTGCTTAACATAAAATACAGGAGACAGTTGTTTTAAAATTCTAGAAAATAAAAATTTAATTTTACCAAACATTAGATTAATTATTTAATATAAAAAACAAACGCAAGAGTTGTACTAGTATAAATTCAATCGGATACTTGCATTATTACTAAAAGATTCAGCATCCAGATGTTTACAATAGGGAATTTTTTCTTTTATCAAAAAACCCAAGTATAGAACAATAAACATCAAATTTAGTGTATACACTTCTGACAAGGACATAAAGAAGAATACAGCAAATAGCAAAAACACTATATTCTTGACCCTCAAATCCAAACAAAACAACATTGATTTAATTGACTTCCAAACAAGTAAAAAACAAACCAACAACAATATGATTCCTCCCATAAGTAATATCTGAAGAATAATATTATGAGCATTAAAAGAAGAACTTCCTATCTCAATATATCTATTATTGTTTTCAACAGCCCCATAACCTATAAGAAATGATTTTTCAATCATATTAATAGCACTATTCCAAATTATAGTTCGAGTAGAAAATGTTAAATCCTTTTTTAAAACGACTTCCACTAAATAGGCAAATTTATTTTGTATTTGATACACAACTATCAAATAGTGGATCATAAACACAGTGATGGCCATGGCAACTAAAATAAAATTGTATCCCCGATGAATAGAATGTACAATCTTCCCCTGTGTATCTTTAGGCAATACAAAAAACAAATAGCCAATAGTAAAAAAGAAACATCCAACAAGCGATGTAGCAGACTGATACACAAATTCACAACCCCACATGCATATAAACAACAGAAAGACTTCCTTATTATTTTTATTCAAATAAAAGTTTTTCAAAAAAACGAACACTATTGAAATCATATAAAACGGTATAACCTGATTAGATACTCCTAAGAAGTAATACGATTTATCTATACCTGAAAATTGAGAATTAAAAAAATACAATCCATTGGGATAAAGAAAGGTAAGAATAGTATTAACTAAAATCAATGACATCCAAAAAAAAGAAGTTCCAATAAAGAATAATCGCCTGCTCATCCTATAAAAAAAGCAATAGAAACATATCAGAGAATAAGACCTCTCAAAATTCAAAAGAAAATTTCCCAAGTTTCCCGCATTCTTCATCGTTACAAATAGAAACAGGAAAAAGAACAACAGAATCAACCACAGTAATTCATTTTTTCTAAAAAACACAAAAAATACAACTATTGAACAGACACAAATCACATGATGTATATATCGAATATAGTTATATGCAGAGGTAAATGTGATAAATTCAGGACATAATAAAGCGAACTGTATTCCCCAAAAAATCACATGCCACATAAGTTTATTGATAAACTTCCGTTTCAAAACGATGTTCATAAATCCAATTTAAATATCAGAATATTATCTTTTTATATAAATTCAATATGGACTCTATTAGAGTTGTACTAGAAAACCGATTTATAGAATCCAGATATCCTCTATCCAATAATATTTGCATATCCATCTTATGCTCCATAGCATATTCAATACGCCCAGCCAAACTTTCCGGATTACCTTCCTCGTACAACAAGCCATTATAACCATCCTCGACAATCTCTAATGTCCCACCTGTATTAGCTCCAATAACAAGCATTTTAGCCAACATATTCTCTACAGTAACTCGTCCAAAAGCTTCCTTTTTTGAACAAGTCAAACCTATATCACATTGTCTTCGCAACTCCCTTAAATCATCATGATGCTCTAAAATGCAAATTTTTTGTTCTAGCTCATGCTCTTTTACATACGATTTCACATATTCCAAATACTCCTTCGTTTCTCCTTGTCCCACCAAAGTCAATAAAACAGTATCAATACCACGTTGCATTAATAACTCTACAGCCTTTATCGCATCCATTTGGCCTTTTTGAACAGAAATTCTCCCTGCCAAAAGCATCCTAGTTACCGGAGATTCAAATCTTGTAACATCTTCCAGTTTATATTTTTCAACCGGAACTCCATTATATACAAGATCCATTTTACGCCCCAAGAGAGGCTCAAATTTAGCCTGTACATCTTTTGATATCGCTATAACAGATGAGGCCCTTGCAACCAATCGATATACATACTTTTCACGAAACAACTTTTTACCCAAATCAGCTTCCATGAATTGACGAATATGCCATACATATGGAATCTTCAATTTTTGTGCGATCTCTGCACCAATACTACTATCTAATCCATTTATATGGATAATGTCAATATTCTCCGATTTAAGAACCTTTTCTATTTTTCTTTTCTGTATAGAATTACAGATACTTTTCACAAAGAACTTCACTTGCGTCATCGGAGTTTTTTTGTTCAAATCCATTCGCATCCCATATAATGGAGCGACTATAAATTTTATCTTCCCTTCTGCAATTCGCCCCTCTAAATTCCTCGTATTGGCAAGAACGACAACAACTTCAATTCCTCGACGCAACATTTCATCAATGATATTATACATGGAAAGAGTTGCCCCATCGCTATTGGTAATGCTACAATGCGCAAAAAAACAGACTTTCATAATGCATCCTTAATTTTTTCAAAACATACGTACTCATCCAATATATCTATCGCCATTTCCTTCTTACCGGTAAAAGTATTGTATATTTTCGTACAATCACTTATCAACATGTCCCGTTCACTAGTAATATCACACTTATCATACAGCGCATTAATAGGATATACACTTAGATTTCCATTTTTAGATTCTACAATCTTTAATATAGAAAATGTAACTTTATAAAGAGACATTCTTTCTTTATCAAAATAGAAATGTAATAACACCGAATACTCGGGCAAATTTTCTCTTACTAAATAAAGAGAACTAGGAGATATGCTGAAATTACCCAACGAATAGGCAACTAAACAGCCTTTATCTACGAATTTCTGAACGACATGGGGGTGATTTCCTACTATAGCATCCGCTCCTGCACGAACTATTAAATCTACAATATATTCCGTGTATGCTCCGACCTTAACATTGAATAAGCCACCGGAATGTAAACAAACAATAACATAGTCGGCTTCACACCTTGCTTTTTCTATATCAGATTTAAGCCGTTCTAAATATCTTGGATAGATGTCATCCTCTAATAAATCATCTGATTTAGGAAGATTTTTCAACATGCCAAGTTTCTTTTTGATTCGCATTCGCTGCTCTAAAGTAGTAACCTTTCGTATGTATCGAGAAAGTTTACTACGAATACCCGGTGTATTTAATGTCTTTTTAAATTTCAGCCACTCACGTTCTTGCGACTTCAATACATTAACATAGAACTCTTCATCTTCTTTGAATACAATCCCATTCTCTACTACATTTGTTCCATACGTATAAGCTATTAAAGCAATCTTCTTACCCCCCAACTCCAAAAGTTCATAAGAAGTTCGTTCTTCTTTACTCCTATAAGTTCCAAAATGCTTTATTCCATACTGATCCAATAGATCCAATGTCCTAATCAACCCTTCGGTTCCGCGATCAAGACAGTGATTATTGGCCGTACTTACATAATCGATACCAGCACTTTTCATTGAACATACAAAACGATCCGGAGTATTAAATGAATACACGTCATTCGTATATCCGGCCTCCTCCCCAGCAAATACAGTCTCCAAATTACCAACAACAAGATCTGATTCCCGCAACTTATCCTTCACTCCATGAAAAACAAAGTCAAAGTCATATTTTTTATCAGATCTAGAAGCACTCAATAAGGGACGTTCGCACATTATATCCCCGGTAAAACTTATTTTATAATATTCTTTCATCACATCATCTCAATACATACTCCCTCTGTATCACATCTTTGAGGATAGAAGTCCCAGTAATTCGTTCATAAATTCTCTTTACATCTTCCTGTAATTGAATACGATCATCCCCCTCCAATTCATCATTTAGTTCATCTATTGGATAAACAACAATCATCTTATTGGAATCTTCAACAGCCTTTAAAATAGAGAATGTGATCATTCTTACATTCCCTTTATCTCGATCTTTTGAAAAATAAACATGCAAAGCCATAGAATATTCAGGTAGGGCATCATGAATTATATAATCGGCACTCGGAGATTGATTAAAACTACCCAAAGAATAAGCAACAACCTTTCTGTTTTCTATTCTTGTTTTCTGAATAACATGCGGATGATTTCCTATTAACATATCAGCACCATGTTCTAAAACAAAATCAGCCATAAACCTACTATAGGTTCCCGGAGTTTCATTAAATTGTCCCCCAATATGCGAACATACGATCACATAATCAGCTTTTTCTCTTGCGGTTTTCAGATCTTCTGCCAATAATCCTAAATATTTATTATCAGTATCACCATCCATGATAACATCTACCCTCGGCTTTAAGAATACTTTTCCCCGCCGAAGTTGCATTCTTGCCACAACCCTATTTATTCTTCTCCGATATCTTGCTTTAATAAACCTAAAAAAAATTCTTTTAGCCCATTTTCTTTTACCAACAAGAATAAATTCACTTTGCTCTTTAAGCAAATTCACATGGAAATCATTTCGATCATCTAGAGCAATTCCCGTATTTGACGAATTTGTCGAATAGGTATTCGATATTAGTGCTATTACAATATGATTCAAATATAAATACAGAATTCGTTTTGAAGCGTTCTCATATGTAAAAGTACCCGTATGTAAAACCTTATTTCTATCTAATTCTTTAATTGTACGAACAAGGCCTTCAATCCCTTGGTCTAAACAATGATTATTAGCAGTCGTAACACAATTGACACCTCCCTTCACCATTGCTTGGATCAATTCATCTGGAGAGTTACATAACAGATACTGATTCTGGAACCCATTCTTATCACCCGCACATACGGTCTCAAAATTACCTACCACATAATCAGATTCCTCAAACAATTTTTTAACTTTACCAAAGACAGGGGAAAAATCATAAGCATCTGTATTCCTATCATATGCAGCATTCAGCAAAGGCCTATCACTAGTAATATCCCCGATAAAAGTAATTTTTTTCATGATCGATTCTGATTATTCCTTACAACTCTCTATCTCAAATAACAAAGGCTCATACAATGGCCATTTTCCAACCTGATCCTCTATTTGTGTCACATCTGGATCAGCCCCAGGATTTCCTTCTATCAGAACGATTTCTCCACTGCTTTTTATTGTTACATCCCACCCTACGTATCTGACTTCAGGATGAACCCTTGCTGCTTTCTTTACCATATCTACAACTTCAAACCATCTTGGAATTTGAAATCCCACAATAGGTTTTCTTGAATCCGGATGTATTGTATATCGATTCCATTTACGATCTACCCCTGTTGTATTAACAATACCTGTTTCGACATCTATTAACGAGGCTATCCCATCATGATGAAAATTGTCGGCAAATTTTCCCTTTCTACTTAACCTTAAAACCGCAGCCATAATTCTAACTGAATCATCCGCACAAATCAGTGTCACAACACGAATCGTATTCACCGCAGTATTATTAAAAGCAGCCAACTCGCAATCTTGCTCTAGTACTTCTTCTAATAAAATCTTGTTTTTCTTACACGTATCATAGAAACGATCCAAATCACTCACATTAGCCAAATGAATAATATCAATCCCCTTTCCAAACATTCCATCAGGAGATTTGCAGAAAAGTGTTGAATTTCTTTTACAAAAAGAATAAAACTCTTCTTTTGAACAAACCTTTGTATCAAGCCAATCTCGACCTAAATAGTCTTTAAACTCTTGATTAAACAATGGTTTCTGATCAAAAAATATTCTTGATTTTGGATCATTACATATTTTTATAATTTTCAACAACTTACCATGTGTAATAAATTGATCCCTCTCGATTCTTCTTTTAAAATAAAAACGATACTGAACATAGTCTATTAATTCTATGTTATATTTTATTTTTTCCCACAAAAAATCAAAGACTATATAAATTCGTTCTAAAACATTTGCATTAGGAAGAATCTCTTTATCAATATCACGAAACAAACGAATAAATTTCTGCAAAATACATTCTTTCATAATTCTTTTTAGAATCAGCAGTCCATCAGTATTTTCTGAATATTTTCCTCACCCAACTTCTCCGGAGTCCTACCTTCCGCACGAAGATCACGTCCTAAAGCCGCACTAGCTATTTCGATAAGACTTGAAACAATAGGAGTTGCGACATCTAACGACTTTCCTAAAGCCTCTAACATCACTAACCCCTGCGGTACATCCTCTGAAATATATCTGGAATCCACTTGGGTCGGTCCTTTCGCACGGGTATCCATTTCCGCATAATCCAAGAAAACCTCTTTAGCGTCCTTATTATCATCTAATGAATTTCGGTATTTACAAGCCTCCACATAACTTAGCCTTGAAAAACCTAGTTTCTCCAGAACATTCATCTTTTCCGCATCCATCGCCTCTAAGATTCTCCAGGTAGCAGGGTTGTCCCTGGTATATGCCTCATGATACATGCAAAAATCACCATGTGATTTCTCTATACGCGGTATGCTCATAACAGAACCTACTGTATGCACTACTAAGTTTGGATTATGAAGAGCCGCTTCTACCACAGAATCCAAATAAACAAATCGTTCTTGTAATTTATCCAATTTTTCTATCGCTTCCTCTTTTCTTGATGAAGGATAAATACCAATCGGATTCCTTACATTTCGAAACCCTACCTTAAATTGCCCCGGTTCCATAACACGACCGTCTATAAAAGAGCTTTGAGCTTCCGCTACAATGATAGGTTTATCTTGGCAATATTTAAGAACATATGCGGTAGACAAATATCCCGGATTGATCAAAAGTATTTGATCTTTTTGTAGATATGGTGCTATCTTTTCTATTAATTGCTCATGATAATTCGTTTGAATATATATGATAACGATTTCAGCGTCTTGCAGCTCCTCTAGGTCTCTTGTAACTCGATGAATATACGCAGTAGAAACTTTGCCAAACTCATTTAAAGTCATTTCTCCTTTATGTGATTGCATATACTCAAAATTATCATCATGCATCGCATGAGATGTCTTGATCAAAGTAACTTCATGTCCTTTCAATGTTAAATCAGCCGCAACTGCACACCCTGCGTTACCAGCTCCTAAAATAGCAATTTTCATTTTTAATTCTCCTTGCCTAAATTATTATATATCTATTTAATTCTGCGCATATTCCAAAGTCTTCTTCACAAAGACCTCCTCCAACACACGTTCTGTCAAATCTCCGAATGTGGGGCCACAAGTGATCTGATTGGAACCCGGGCAAACATTATATTCAATGAAAACCGGTTCCCCTTTCACATTCACAGAAAAATCCCAACCGATTAGTTTGAAATGGGCCAATTTCAAATGTTGCTCTTTTATCATAGCTATGATTTTATCATAAGAAGGTACTATAACATCCGCAAAACGAATACCGTGTTGATTTTCTGTAACCCACTCGGCTTTTCGATTAACACCTTTCTCGGTCAACCGCCCATTAGCTTGAATCGGACAGGCGAATCCACCCGCACCAATATTATCGACCTTATGTCCACTTGCCCCCATTCGTAAAATAGAGGATAAAATATAGATCGTACCTTCAAATAAGAACGACACAACACGAATCGTATTTAATGAAGAAGGATTCAACGCAGCCAGTACCGCATGCTGCTTAACTGCCTCTTGAACAATAAAGTTCGCCTTTAAACCATCTATAGCTGATATTAATGATTTTTGATCCAAGTCCTGTGAGTCAAAGAAACTAATCAATCTACCTTCTCCACTATCTATTGAGGGCTTAATCAAAAACTCTCCTTGATACACCATACATTTCTCTATAGCCTGTTCTTTAGTGATTATACACATATGCGCATCATAAAAGATTCCGGCCATATTTTTCACAATGGTCTCAGGTCTAACTAAATCCTTGAAAAAAACATCATGTAAACATTTGTCCTCACCAAAACGACGGAACTGTGAATTACTGAAATAAGGGACTATAACCCCATACCATAAATCATCCGGGATATAGCGCGGATCCGGCTCATGAGTTCGATCCCAAAAGATCTGATACCACATTTTATCTGGTCTCAATCCATATTTCTTCCAAAAAGGAATCACAATCTCATTATACTCTTTCGTGCATTTGCATCCGCCATTCATTCGCTTTAAACGAAGCTTAGCCTTTTTACGATACTCATATTTCCGATAAAAAGATTCAGCCTTGAAATTCAGATCATCCCATTTTTTACGTACACCACTTCTCATATTCTATCCATTCTATCGAATCAAAACTTCATTATATTTCATCATATAAATATCCTCCGAATAATTTCCAATATTCACCGGATTAGTCTTTCCGGACAAATTATTAACAATCAAATCCATATGATTACAACCACATTCATAAGCATGAGGATACCCTCCTCCAAAACGAGGATTCACTTCTGATATATAATAATCACCTCCGATCTCGAAAATATCAATATCTATTTGCCCCCGATATCCAGCCTCTTTCACAAATCTGTTGATCAAACAAAATAGCTTTTCATCTTTAAAAGAAACCGCTTTATCTGTTTCTCCTGCCCGCATAACGATTTTCCTTTTCGTGAAAATAGAAACGACCTCACCACTCAACATATCAATATATACATCCGCTCCTATTTCCTGACCGTCTAAAAATTCTTGGATCATTAGGTTATCCGCATGGGCAAAAAGCAACTCGATAGTCTCTTTATCATTCACTTTACTTATAGCGAGAGAAGCGCTACCTCTGACAGGTTTTACAAATACCGGATAAGAGATTTTTCCCAACTCGATATCCTTAAAAAAAACAGACTTATCGGTATAACTTTTAGCGGTCTTATAACCATGCGTTGTTAGCCATTCATACATTTGTATCTTATCTAGGCTCATCTCACATAATTCATAACTAGATCCTATCACCTTGACACTTAATGCCGCAAATTCTTTTTCGTGCTTGGCTAACAGACTCAATTCAGGATCTATTAAACTTAATATGGCTGTTATCTTCTCTTTTCTACAAATATCAAAAATAACCTCCATATAATCCGAAGCCATCATCCGAGGTACTTGGTAATATTTATCAGCTTCATATATTGCCGGAGCGATATTACTCATATCTGTAGCGATAACAGAGCCTAAACGATTACCCTCTTGATCCGTCAACGCCTTTTTAAGATATTGGACTATCTTATTCCTCGTCCCTACACTTAAGATTAATATATTGATTTCCATTTCTAAATTATATTTTCTAATCTCATCAAATCATCAAAAAATAAAGGGGTTCCACCCGTATGAATAAATAGGATATTTTCTCCTGTCACATTATTTTCTTGTATATATCTTATCATTCCGGTATATGCTTTCGCTGTATAAGTAGAGTCCATTGGTATTCCAAAATTCACTAAGACGCTATTAATCGTATAATCTATATCCTTGGATTTTGTTCCATATCCTAAACCGACATAATCATCAACAAAAACTATTTCACTTTCTAATTGGATCTTTGATAGATATATCCCTTTACTCGCTAAATATTCATACGAGCTATCCAATACCACTTGTTTTCCCCGAGGATTTTTCCGAGCGATACTAATACCTATAATCTTTCGTTTATCTTGACTCATCAATTGTCCGCAAACCAATCCTGCTTGCGTTGTACCCGTACCTGACGCTAGAAAGATAAGACCAAAATGAATTTTACACTCATGCTCATATACTGCGATTTCCTTATAGCAATCCACATAAGCCTGCGTTCCTAGATTACCATGCCCGCCACCCGCAATAAAATAAGGCTTCTTTCCTTCCTCTTTCAATGTAGCCAACAATCTCTCGATGGTGTCATGGACCTCATTGACAGGAGTAATCATAAAATGAGAGCCGAATAACTCCATCATCTTACTATTGAATGTAGGCAAAGAAGATTCTTTTGGAGCGACAATATAACAAGGCAATTTCCTTGAAGCTGCCATATTTGAAACGATTCGGCAATGGTTGGAGCTACCACTTCCATACGTAACTACACAATCAAATCCCCCTTGATCTATTTCTTTAAAGAAGTTCATGGCTTTTCTTGCCTTATTCCCACCAAAAGAGATAGGGATCAGATCATCACGTTTTATATAGATATTATTTTTATTGGAATCACTAAACAAAAAGTATAAAGGAGTCATATCTATTTCCCTTTACTATTTTCACGAAATTCAGAAGCTGTAATGCTATAATAGAATCTATCTACTAAGGTTCCTCTGTTAACCGCAGAGTTTTTATCTAAACGATGCTTCACAAAACCACATTTCTCAAATAATTTCTGAGCTGGTATATTGTCTACTTCCGTATATAAATAGACTTCTAGCAAATCCAATTCATCAAAAGCATATTTCAACAATAAGATACTAGCATCTCGCGCTATACCTTTTCCTCTATACCGACTTTCTCCTAACGTAATATAATATTCGGCCCGTCCATCTACGATAGATAATAAACCTATTACACCCACAGGATTTCTATCATATTCAATGATGGCATCATAGCGATCTGCTCGATCCTTATTCTTATGAAACCAAGCCCGAGTCTTATCCTCGTCCAAAGGAAGTTCGTAATGCAGGAACTTATTATTCTCACAATCGTTTATCCATCGGACCTTATTCAATATATCATTTTCCGTAAAAGGTCGGATATTTACATTTCCAAATTTCATTTTACACCATTTAAATCCAGCCTATTTTTACGGGAGACATCCAATCTTCCCGCAGGAATTTGTTTCCCGACCAACACATCCGACCTTTTTACTACTTTTAGAACCGTACGTAAAATGATTTTACAATCTAAAAACAATGAACAATGATCTACATAATAAACATCCTGTTGCAAACGTTCG
Source organism: Parabacteroides distasonis ATCC 8503 (assembly GCF_000012845.1). Lineage (NCBI taxonomy): Bacteria > Pseudomonadati > Bacteroidota > Bacteroidia > Bacteroidales > Tannerellaceae > Parabacteroides > Parabacteroides distasonis. The sequence continues at coordinate 494,702 of NC_009615.1, read as the reverse complement.
TCCCACCCGGTAGCGTTTCGTCCGTTAATCTGTGCCCACCCAGTCAATCCCGGTCTCTGTTCATGACGACGCAATTCCTCTTTTGTATAATATGGAAGATATTCAACCAAAAGGGGTCTTGGCCCTACAACACTCATATCTCCCTTTAATATATTGAAAATCTCAGGTAACTCATCCAGGCTTGTTGAGCGAAGAATACGACCGAATTTGGGTAAACGTTCGTCATCAGGTAGAGGATTTCCTTCTTTATCACATTTATCAATCATAGACCTAAATTTGTATAACTTAAAAACCTTTCCTTTTTTTCCGGGTCTGTCTTGAGTGAATAAAATTGGAGAGCCTAATCTAATTTTTACTAAAAAAGCAACTAATACAAGTAACCACCAAAATAGAACAAGAAACAAAAATGAACATAAAATGTCCATTACTCTCTTTATATATTGTTTATAGAAATTCTTCAAGTCCATTAAAATCACTATTAATCACCTATAAAAACATCTCCGAACAATCTCTATCACCACCTCTTGCTGCTCCACCGTCATCTTGTTATCCGAAGGCAGGCACAAACCTCTATGAAAAATATCCATGCCTACATCCAACGGCTTGCCATCCTTTCCACGGACACTACCACTTATGTACGCATTTGTCTTCGCCCGGCCGTTACCTTCCCGGGTAACAAATCCATTCATCCGATAAATAGGTTGCATGTGCATGGGCTTCCAGACAGGACGGCCCTCCGCATTATATTGGGCAAGTTTTTCCAAGATCTCAGTCGGACAACTTTTTCCGGATTCACTGATATATAAAGCATCGCACTCCCCGCATACTTGCTTACACATAGCATCCTCGTCAATCAATAGGCAAGACAGCCAATAATTGGGTTCGGAATGCCTCGCATCAAACGGATTCATGGTTACCGGAAGATCCTTAAATCCCGATTTATATCCTTCATAAATAGCCTTCTTTTGAGCGATATGTTCCTCCAGATAAGGGAATTGACCTCTTACCACTCCCGCTATCACGTTACTCATGCGATAATTATATCCCAGTTCCTCATGTTGATACCAAGGGGCATTCTCTCGGGATTGGGTAGACCATTTACGTACTTTGTTCGCTGCCTCCAAATCATCCGTCAATAACATTCCCCCAGAAGATCCCGTGATAATTTTATTGCCATTAAATGAAATAGCGTTGTAATGACCAAAAGTTCCGGTTTGTACACCTTTATAAGAGGCACCCAACGATTCCGCCGCATCCTCTATGATAATAGCATCATGCCTCTGACAAATAGCCCGGATTTCATCGATCTTGCCCGGTGTCCCATAGAGATGAGCGACCACAACGACCTTCACTTCCGGATAAATTTCGAAGGCTTTCTCTAACGCAATCGGATCCATATTCCAAGTATCATATTCCGTGTCGATAAACACGGGTACTCCACCCTCGTAGACAACCGGATTTACCGTAGCGTCAAAGGTCATATCCGAACAAAAGACCTTATCACCGGGTTTTACCCCGGCCAACCGAACCGCCATATGCAAAGCGGCTGTCCCAGCTGACAATGCAACCGCATACTGACAACCAATCTTCTCACAAGCCAGACGTTCTACCTCATTAATATTCTTGCCCACGGTAGACATCCAATTACTCTCATATGCCTCTATTATATATTTGATTTCATCTCCATGCATCGTAGGAGAACTCAGCCATATTTTAGAAGCAAACGGTGTTATTTGTTTTAATTTGAAGTCTTGATCCTCTCTCTTCATATCCAGTTATTTTCTTTTCTTATTCTCTGCCTCAAAACCATACCCATAGCCGTATCCATAACCATAATGTTTACCATAGCCATAACCATATTTCTTACCATAACCGTAACCATAGGTGTTCTTACGTTTACTCAGGTCGATTCCATTGATCACTACCGCCAACTTGTCAAATTTATGCTCGTCCCTAAGAACATTAATGTAGCAGAACGCGGCTTTCGGGGTCACGTCCGCACGGCAGACATAAACACACATGTCGGCCACACGGCTTATTATGGCCGTATCAGTTACCATACCGATCGGGGCTGTATCCAGCAACACGTAGTCATAACGGGATTTCAATTGCTCTATCGCCTTCTCCAAGGTATCACGGGCTACCAGTTCCGTCGGGTTCGGGGGAATCGTTCCTCCTAAAAGGATATCCAGGTTCGGACTGATGCCGGAAGGCTGCACAAGATCAAAAAGATCCTTATCCTCCGGATCCATCAGATAATTAGATATTCCTTCCTGCCTTTTCGATAAATCGAAGACCTTATTCAAGCCCGGCTTACGGATATCCATACCAACCACTACCACCTTCTTTCCCAAATAAGCCAAGCTGACAGCGAGATTTCCAGTCACGAAAGACTTACCTTCTCCGGGCTGCGTAGAAGAAAAAAGTATGACCTTTTGATCTTTCCGGAGCATAAAGAGCAGATTGGTCCGCAAACCCCGGAAGGTCTCCTCCATCATGTCGTTTTTATTCTCACGTACTACGATCGCTCCCTTATCGGAGGATTTATGACCACACAAGGGCAATTCGCCCAAAATCGGAACATTCGTCAATTGCTCCACGTCGCCACGATTCTCGATCTTATATTTCAATAATTCCACGACAAAGATGATTCCCACCGGAATAAACAGGCCCACCACAAACGCAGCCAATAAAAACACTAGCTTCTTGGGAGCCACAGGATCCTTCCCGGATAATGGTTCCTCTACAATACGACCATTATTAGCCGTGGCTGCCAATGTGATCGCATTTTCCTCCCGCTTCTGCAACAGCATGATATATAAAGTCGCCTTGATTTCTTGTTGGCGAGAAATAGTCATGAACTCTTTCTCTTGCTTTGGAGCATCACTAATCCGGCTCTCAAATTTACTAGCCTGACGCTCAATATCTTTCTGGGCGATTTGTAGTCCTCGCAAGACACTATTCACGGTTGTCTCGACATTGCGTCTCATCGCCTCAACGCCGGTGTTCATGTTTATCACCGCCGGGTTATTTTCCGAAGAGGTACGTAATAAACGTTTACGCTCGATGATCATCGTGTTATATTGTTCAATCACCCTAGTGAGGTTTTGATCCTGTAACCCTACGTTTGCAGGAATTACCTCTTCCTTGTTGACCGGATCGTTGATATAGGTACGCAGAAATTGAACCAAGCTGATCTGTGTAGCGTTCTCCGTACGTTGCTGCTCATACTTGGAACTCTCTTGTAAGGCTAGACGGGCATCACTTGTCAAATCCGTCAGACCGGATCGTTGCTTGAAATCCGCCAACTCGCTCTCCGCCGTACCCAACTCATGGTTAATTATACCGATACGCTCCTCTATGAACTCAGCGGTTTTCTGAGCTACCTCATTCTTCTCATCGTTCGCGTCTTGATTATAGAACGCAACCAAACGATTCACGAAATCCACGCCTCGCTCCTTTACTGTATTGTTCACGCTGATCTTCGCTATCGTCGTGGTCTGGGAAGAGGCGGTCACGCTCAAGTCTTTCATATAATCCTCGGCGGTCTCCGTCGGCGTATTTATGGTAACACGTAAAGCGATTTCCTCTTCTTCCATATACAAGGTATCGCCTCGCGTAAAGCTTAAAACACCCACAGGTGTTGGTAACACCGCCGGCAATTGATCAAATGCCTGTTCTATCTCTTGCTCTTCCTTATCTTGCACATATTCAGCCTTAACAGACAATTTTCCTGTTTTTGTAAATGTAAAATCCAGCTTAATCGGTTCCTCCAATTTATCGGCCTCTTCTGGTGTCATATAAATCCGCACCGGACTATTCTTATAAAGAGGCATCGCATAACCGAACGCTCGCTTTTCCGCTACACGAACATATAAATTCAGGTCGTTCACGACTTTTTTTATCAATGTACGGGATTTCAATATCTCCACCTCGTTATCAAAATTATTTGTCATGGAAAACATTCCCAAGTCTTGAATGGCCGCCAACGGATTGTTGCCCGAACCGCTTCGCTTATCCTCCTCCTTTATCAACACGGAACTGGAAATGTTATATACAGGCGTTTGATAACGAAGAAACAGGTAAGTGGCGATGCAACATATCAATATACTAGCCACAAACCAACGCCAATAAAAAAGGTATTTAAATAAAAGAGCGACCAAATCAATCTCTTGTTCCTCGTTCTCTATCCCAGTGTTATTATTTATCCGTTCGTCTATCATCTCTCTTAATTTTCAATTCTCAATTTTCAATTACTTAAGTATGTTTACCAACAGGCCGGCAATAGATACCAGAATCGAGAGTGAGCTTACCCAAAGGGTCGTGCTGTTACCGATATCGGAGTTCTTAGCCTTCGTCTTGTTCGGGGTCACGTAAATAATATCGTTTTGCTTCAGGTAATAATACGGGGAAGTCACGACTTCGGCATTATTCAAATTCAAGTTAATGATCTCACGCTTACCGTTCACGTCCTCACGGATCAGCTTGACGTTATCACGGACACCGTAAATCGTCATATCACCTGCCATCGCCAAAGCCTCCAGAACGTTCACCTTCTCGTTGCCGATCGTGAAGCTACCCGGACGGGCCACCTCACCCAACACGGAGATCTTGTAATTAGCCATACGGACCGTAACGATCGGGGATTCCTTCAAATAAGGTTTCAAACGCTCACGAATCAAGTCCTCCGCCTCGTTCTTGGTGAGACCACCCACTTCCAAGCGACCGATAACAGGGAAATCGATCTCTCCTTTATTATTCACCAAGTATTGCTGCATGGTCGGTTGCGTGGTCGTACTGATATTTGTCAAAGCCGCATTGATTGGAGTCTGTACCGTCAAGTTGAATGGAGTCGCAGCCTTCGGGTCTGTCGTATTGACCGTGATGCTCAACAAGTCTTTTGGCATGATCTTGGCGTCATACAACGGAAGGGTCTCCTCAAAATCGTTCACTGCCTCTGGGTTCTGGAGGTATGGTACGTTCTTGTAAGAAGTACAACTCGCCACCAATAGAGGTAGAGCTAATAAAAGTAGTAATCTTTTGATTTTCATATTATTTTGTTATCTTTTTTTTATTTCATTGAACACAGAATGATATGGATTTAGCGAAACAAACGAGAGAAAAGGCCTTTCGGTTTCTCCGGTTCGTATTCCGACTCGTATTTCCGCATTAAATCCTCATAGGAAAGTCTTTTACTCACCATCTCGTAAATCATACCCCAGTCCGGGAGACCACCAAGATTACGGTCATCAATAAAAATATCGGCCTTCAGCTTACGGGAGAAATGGTTGTTCAGTTTTTTCTCTTCTTCCGGATAATCTCGGTTCACGGCGTAAAACTCCAAGCCCCGCTCTCGGCAAAAGGTGACAGCCTCATCCAAAAGCTTGCCCTCTCGCACACTCCATAAGATCAGCTTGTGGTGTTCTGTTTGTAACTTTCTCAATGTCTCGAAAGCGAAAGGGATCTCCTTCCCTATCGCCGGATATTTATGCTCAACGATTGTTCCGTCAAAATCTACTGCGATAATCATTTATAATTCAGATTTATAATCTACTAACTAAATTGCTAATTCACTCCGTCCAATCTCGTGAATTGAGAGTTTTGGCTCTTGAACTCGGGGACGAAGGATTTCATCTCTCTCACCATAGGAAGAATATGTACATGAAGGGATAATTCAGCTAATAGATCAATGTGCTCTACCACATCCTTGTAGGCGTACTCCCGGACTGCTGCCACACGAATCTTCTCATGAGGGGTTTCCTTCGTATTCTCCTTGTTGCTCAATAGTTCCTCATATAATTTCTCACCGGGACGAAGACCTGTGTATTTAATCTCTATGTCTTTATCCACCTGCAAACCAGAAAGCTCGATCATACGCTTCGCTAAGTCAGCGATCTTGACCGGCTCACCCATATCAAAGATGAATATCTCGCCGCCCTTGCCCATCGTACCGGCTTCCAACACCAAACGGCAGGCTTCGGGGATTGTCATGAAGTAGCGGATGATATCGGGATGGGTTACCGTAACTGGGCCTCCTTTGGCGATCTGATCGCGAAAACGAGGTATCACGGAGCCATTACTTCCTAATACATTACCGAAACGGGTCGTGATAAACTTAGTGTTTCCCGCTAGAGCCCCCTTACTGATCGCCACACTCAAGCTCTGCACATATATCTCAGCGAGGCGCTTGCTACATCCCATGATATTCGTTGGATTAACGGCCTTATCCGTACTGATCATCACGAATTTCTCTACACCATAGCTTACGGCGGCATCCGCTATCACTCGGGTACCAAACACGTTGGTACGAACAGCCTCGCAAGGGTTCTCTTCCATCAAGGGGACGTGCTTATAAGCTGCCGCATGGAATACTACCTGGGGATGCCAATTGCGGAATACGTAATCTACACGGTCCGGATTCCGGACATCGCCTATGATAGGTACAAAATCCAGTTCCTTATACTTCTCCTCCAATTCCAGGCGTAAGTCATGCATCGGAGTCTCGGCGGCATCAAGGCAGATCAATTTCTTGATCGGGAAATGCGCCAGCTGGCGGCAGATCTCGCTACCAATGCTACCGGCCGCTCCCGTAACAAGGATCGTCTTATCTTTCAATAAGAGACCGATCTCGCCCAGATTTATACTGATCTCCTCACGACCCAGCAAGTCCTCAATACGGATCTCACGGACTGAACGCTTCATTCCGCCCTCATGGACCTCCTCCATATCAGGAACCACGAGAGGCTTCAAGGAGGCCTGCTCGCAATAATGAATCAAACGATCACCTTCTCGTCGGACGGTCTTTATATTCGGGAAAAGGATACCATCCAAGTTATTTCTGGGGATCAGACGCAACAAGTCATCAATGTCCTCGATCTGGTAAACGGGAAGTTCCGCTATGCGAAGGTTCTTTTTAGCGCTACCAAACGTCAAGAAGCCGATGATGCTATAATTTTGCATGAATACTTGCCGGTTGGGTGATGTGGCTATCATCACGCTATCCTCATCCATACCGAACACCAGTACACGCTTGCGCTTTTTTCCAAGTTGGGACAACACGCTATTATATACATTAATCACGAATACACGTAAGGTGATCAGCAGAACAATCGTCAACATACAATCGGTTATCCCTCCCACCCAATATATAGAGGAATTGAAATTCGCCCTCAAAAGATGAAGCAGTATGAACATGAGGATGGATTTTGTGATGGCGACACCACCAATCCTCCATAGTCCACGTAGCGTGGAATGACGGATCACCCCGTGATAAACCTTGAACGTAAGAAAAGAAAGGATACTGGCCACAAAGGAAGCTATTCCTACCTTTAATACACTAATCCCGCTTATGTATACATGCATGATGGACAATAATCCCAGCACTCCTATCAAAGATACACATAGGGAAATGAAAAGATCCGCACAAAAAATGATCCAGCGGTTGATATACCGCAAATTTACCAGACGCCCCAGCGCTAAACGCCAGCGATTATAACGATATTTCACCTTTTCCATATTTGTTTTATTCATATCTATCTAACTATAATAATAAGCGACCGAACCTCTCAAGTGGTTGGAGTGGTATAAGCTAAAGCAAGAGTCTAGTCTATCGGTTAAAGAAAAAGGGACTCTCCTCGCTACTAGAGATAGCTGACCTCTTGATCGATATCGGCCGCCTAATTCTCATTTTCTAATTGCGACCTAGCGATAATATATTCTTGATTGGAGGCTCTCTTGAACCTCAGAAGTATCTTTAATCAATCTCCATGTCACGATCCATGGACGTGGTTTTTACTTCCGGCATCGGAAAACACCTCACCTCTTCCTTATGCCACTCCTTGTAACCGTCAAGCGTACGAGTAGGGACGGATAACCGACCGTAGTCATTGCCTTCGCGATGGAAAAGATGGTTACATGTATAGGAACGTAACTCGCCATCTGTCCAAGAGACCATCACGATTGGAAACGGGTACGTGGTGAGGCTTAACGGGGTCACTAAGGTACGGGAAGATATTTGGCGTAACAGGTAAGCTGATTTCTCGAACGCCACCCAATACGGACCCGTACAGTAAAGATGGATGAAGGCACGATTATCCGACTCTCGCTTAAGAATCTCTTTCAAATGGTTTCCTAACAACGAGATAAGGCGTACTCCGGATCTATCCTCTTTTTTACCATAGTGCGTATCCATCTATGTGTATCATAATAGCTCTAGCAGGTCACGGGTGATATTTACTTTGGCACATCCCAGTAGATCTACACGGATCACAAAGTTAAGATTGCCATCCTCCACTTCCAGCACGTTACCTTCTAGACCATGCAACTTACCGCCGTTAATACGTACCCTCGCTCCAAGAGGCAGCGGACGGGGATCGATAATGACAGGCTCTTCGGAATCGTCCAGCATCCTACGGAGTTTCACCATCTGCTCATCCGGAATGAAGGCTACGGGGCGTATGCCTCCAGACCGTTCGCCAGCTATGTTTACCATGAAACGTTTGATATAAGGAAGATGCACGATCTCCTTCCTACGCAAGACATCGGTGCAACGGATGAATACAATGGAACGGAAGACGATCCGGTCTACTTGCTTACGCTTGCCGCTTGGCAGAAGACACATCTCTTTTTGGGAGGCTATATAAACCTCATAGTCCTTCTCGCCTTCCGGCTGACTGGCTATGCGCTTTTCCAGCTTGTCACGGCATAGTTTCTCGGACTTGTTGTTGACGATAGCGATGTACCAATGTTTCTGATCAGATTTTCGCCGTAACGGGTTTTCAGGAATGGTTCTTTCAACGCCTACGGCGTCGATACCCTCATGAGGTACCGAATTTACAACCGTTTTTACAACATTCGCTCGCATTTCGTTGATTGCTTAAAAGAGATAGTTTGATATATGCACCATAACCCTTTTTCGCCATGTGAGAAATTAGGCTACTTAGTGAGTAGCGCAAAAGGTGGGAGAATGGTTATTACTCAGTTGTAGAGACGGAGCATGCTCCGTCTCCCACCGTCTGACAGTAATTTAAAACATCTTTTAGAGGGGATGAGACGGGGTATACCCATCTCTACAAGAATGTATGTTCGATTTTAGGGGGGGACGTGATGATTTCGGAAATACGAGGCCATTTCGTCTCTATTGCCATGTCTATACATCAGAAATAAGAACGAAGATTTAACGAGAATCCAACTGGAAACACAAACAAACCCTAATGATTGCTTGTTTTTTGTTATTTTTTACTACATTTGCGGCGTGAAACAAACGCTACTCACTAAGTAGCCTCATCCCACTTTCGACACATAATTATAGACACAACCAAAGCAAGTGCTATTCACCTCTGTCATTTTTTCTAAAGAGAAACTTCTCAGATAAATCTGGGTGGTCTTGATGGACTTATGCCCCAATAATTCACTGATCATTTCTATAGGGACATTTTGCTCTTTCAATGCCATGGCAAAGGAATGGCGGATCGTATAAGAGGTAACATCCGATGCTATTCCAGCGGCCTTTTTCAACGCCTTCAAATTTCGATTGAACCGAGATAGGGCCGCATTGTATTCGAGATATGCCTCATAGCCCGTCTTCGTTCCACTCAAAAAAGGGAATAAATAGCCTGAGGCCGGCTTCTTGTCACCCATTAATTCCTTGCGCATCAATTCTGCCGTATCCAAGATTTCCAGTCTCATCGGTGTGCCTGTCTTCTGCCGATTATAGTCCAATATCCCGTTTTTGATATTCCTTTCTTTTAGGTGGGCGAAGTCCACGAACGACATTCCTGCATACTGAAACAACAAACAAACGACCAGTTGTGTCTCCCTTAGCACCTCACTCTCTACCTTCACCGTCATCAACTTATGTTGGTTCTCTAAGGATAGGGATTTCTTGCGCTTACTCTCCACTCCCGTAAAAACTCCTTGGAACAAACCGGGGATATATTCCGCATCACCATTCTCCACCGCCTTGTTATAAATACAACGCAAACGGCGGATATACGTGGAGACCGTATTACGCATGCAATCGTTTTCCAACAAATAAGCCTCATATCGGTGAAGATTGGCCTTATTGATATCCGAATAGGAAATGTTCTCTGTTCCACTATACTTTATAAAGGAGTTCAACGCATCCTGATAACTTTTGGCGGAGGAATAACGCTTTTCCTCTCGTAACTGGGACATATACCTTCTCACCCCTTCCACGAATCCTTTCTCATCCATATCTCTCTGTTTTTTAATAATATTTGAAATGAATAGACAAATGTAACCATACTATCTGAATGCAAAAAGAATTACCGAAACACTATCATAATGTTAACTTTTTAAATATATTTCAAACACAGACTTTTTCAAAACAATTGCTTTTAAACCGATTATTATGGAATTTAGTACCCAAAACAGCACATTTTTTAGGATATATCCTAAACTTGTATGTATTTAGTCGGCTTATAATTTCTATTTCCCGGCAGATAACCGACATCTACCCGGCACCTAGTTCGAATTATCCGGCACTTGCTCTAATTTAGTTGGGATCTACTTTTAATCATAATCTTCTGTACACTGAAAATCGAGACTATATTAGAGCCTTTGCACCCTAGAACGGCAAAAAAGTCAATTGATTTTCAAATACTATTCAGGAAGCATTTATTAGTTTTCTGAAACAAGAGATATAATAATTCGGCGGATATTGATAAAAAGAAGGCAAACTGCAAGTATTTTCCTTCATACACATTCTATTCGTCAGGGCTTAACTACCAGAGAATCGCATATAATAAACACACACCCTATCCTATCTCAAATACAAGAAGCAGAAGGAGAGAGAAATGACAAATTGACATAATTAAGCCGTATTAATGACTTCTATCAATTGAATACACAATATTAAATTAGCAGAGACTTGCTTGCAGGTGTCGTTTTTTTTCACGAATATTGCAAATCAAACAACCAAATAAACATATTCAGTTTACTAAAGTTAATCTTAAAGAAAGGAGAGCCTATGAAACAGGAGCCATCATGAACCATATCTAGCAAGGAAACTGGCTGGAAGATATGGCTTATAATCCAGCCAAACAAGTTTCTAAACGCCTTTAAATCAATTAATACTAACACTAAAACATTACAAATGTACGAATGAAATTTGTAAGGGGAATCCTAACCCCCGATTAAACACAAAAACTAAATTGGGCAGAGTCATGAAGTTAACCTCAATCCCGCTATTTGTTTTTACCACAGGTGTATACGCTTCCGTACACTCCCCAAACATGCGCATTAAAAGCGACATCATGATTATAGAGAAACCATCAATCGTATCCACCCCGCAACAAAACACCCGTCAGATCACCGGAACCGTGATTGATGCTACCGGTATGCCGATAATTGGCGCCAATGTGATGGTAAAAGGGACAACAAACGGGACAATAACGGATATAGATGGAAAATTCACGTTAGAAGTAGCCAAAGACGCTATTTTACAAGTGTCCTATATCGGTTATATGAACCAGGAGATTCCGGTAGGCAATAAATCGGTTTTAAGCATCTCCTTGCAAGAGGACACACAAAAGTTGGATGAGGTGGTAGTGATTGGCTACGGTACGATGAAGAAAAGTGATATCACGGGGGCTATCTCGTCCGTGAGCGAGGAGAAAATCGCTCGCCAAGCAGTGGCCAATGTTTCTACCGCATTGCAAGGCTTGGCTACCGGTGTATCCGTCACTTCCAGTTCCGGATCTCCGGGTTCCGCCGCCACGATCCGTATCAGAGGTGTCGGTACGGTAAACGACGCGGAACCATTGTTCGTCGTGGACGGGATGCCCGTGACGGATATAAACTACCTGAACACATCGGATATACAGTCTATGGAGGTGCTTAAAGACGCTTCCGCTTCCGCTATCTACGGTTCCCGCGGTGCGAACGGCGTAATCCTTATCACTACGAAAAAAGGCGCCGCTGGAAAAACCACCGTTACGCTCGATGCGTATTGGGGTATGAACAAAATATTGAATAATCTCGATTTGATGTCAGGTCCAGAATGGTACGACTATCAGGAACAGTTGAACACAGTGAGGAGCGTTCCCATCAACTTGGCCCTTGTTAATCGTAATGTTTCCACCAATTGGATGGACGAGATTACGCATACGGCCTTTATGCATAACTACAGTGTCGGCATAAGCGGTGGTAAAGAGAACGACTATAAATTCAATCTGGGCTTGAACTATATCAACCAAGATGGAACGATCAAGAAATCCAACTACGAACGGTTCAGTGTCCGTCAAAGCACGGAAAAAACGGTGCTCAAAGATCATTTGGTAGTGGGTACCAACGCGTCGATCGCGAGATCTACCGACGCAAGTATTAGTGAGCGCAACAGTAGTAATGTGTACGACTCCGACTATGGTGTCGTAAGTAACGCAATCCGTTTGGATCCGGTAACTCCCGCCCAAAACGCAGACGGTTCATATGGTTACTCTCCTTATATTGACTACTATAACCCATTGGCAAGTATCATGTATCGGGATAATCAGCGGGAGAAACTTGCTTTCATCGGCAATATGTATGGGGAATGGCAGATTATAAAAGGATTGAAGTTCAAGAGTAGCTTCGGAGCGGAAATCAGAAGGGTAGACAATAAAACCTTCTCGCCTGTCTATGAGGTATCCTCAAGCCAAAGAAATTTAGAGAGTAGTTTATCGAAGTCGCAGACCAAAGGGCACTACTATACGTTCGAGAATACCCTTTCGTATGAGAAAACGTTTGCCAAGAAGCACTCCATATCCGCTCTCGTAGGTTATACCAACGAATGGGGTAAGCAGGAAACCTTGAGCGTAAACGCGAGAGATCTTATCGGAGAGTCGGATAACCTGCATTATATAGACGCTACGCTGGACAAGAACAAGACCACGGCCAGCAATAGCGCTACGGAATATGGTTTGATGTCTTATCTGGGCCGCCTACACTACGATTACAATAACAAATACCTTATTACGGCCACTTTCCGGCGAGACGGTTCCTCTAAATTCTCTTCCAAGAATCGCTGGGGTAACTTCCCCTCGTTCGCTCTAGGTTGGAGAATCGACAACGAACCGTTCTTCCAGAAATTGAACGCCGAATGGGTTTCCTCCTTGAAACTCCGCGGGGGCTGGGGACAGATCGGAAATCAGAATATCACCAATTATGTGGATCGTAGTTTGCTGTCATTGAGTACGCAATACGGCGCTTTATTCGGAGCGAGAGAGAATGAGACCTTGTATCAAGGTATTGCCGTGAGCAGATTGGGCAATCCGGATATTAAATGGGAAACCACTGAATCTCTGAATATCGGTCTTGACGCAAGCTTCTTTAACACCCGCATGGTCTTCAGCTTCGAGTATTATTACAAGACAACGAAGGACATGCTGCTGGCCGCTCCTATGCCTATCTACATGGGATATGCCAGCAACACCTACACCAATATCGGCGAGGCGAACAACCGCGGTATCGAGATGAATCTCGAGTGGAGAGACAAGACCGAAAGCGGTTTCGAATACAACGTGGGAGTAAATATGTCGACCATCCGTAACCGCATGACGAAATTGAATGGTGGCACACCAATCTCCGATGGACCATTCCGAAACGGAAGCATGTACCTCACCTATACGAATGAAGGTATGCCTATCGGTGCGTTCTGGGGCTATAAGACAGACGGGCTTATCCAAACACAGGAACAGTTGAATGCCGTTAAGCGGGCGGATTTCCAACCTAATGCCGAATTGGGCGATGTATTGTTCGTAGATACGAATGGCGATGGCAAGTTAGACTCAAGTGATAGATGCATGATCGGTAATCCTATTCCGGATATCATATACGGTATCAACATGGGTATGGCGTGGAAAGGCTTCGACCTCAATTTGCAGTTTGGTGGAACAATCGGTAATCAGATATTTAACGCGATGCGTTATTACACCTACTTCCCGAACGATATAACGAACAAGGATAGAGCGTTAATGAACTATTGGACGCCAAATAATACAAATACGGACATCCCTCGCCTGACGGCTACGGACGTAAACGACAATGACCGCTTCTCGGACATGTACGTAGAAAACGGGACTTATTTCCGCTTGAGAAATGCCCAGCTAGGTTATACCCTGCCCGCTTCTCTCACGCAGAGGATAAAACTACAGAAGGTACGTTTTTATGTAAGCGGCCAGAACTTGTTTACGATATCTAGTTACTCGGGTATGGATCCGGAAGTGGGTCAATCCAGCTCTTTGTCTAGAGGCATAGATTACGGTATCTATCCTCAGAACATTTCATTCACCGGAGGTATTAATGTTACTTTTTAAAATTTATAATGTCATGTTTAAAAACAAATATATCATAGGAATCGTACTAGCGATTTTAACAGGATTCAGCAGTTGCGCAGATTTGGATTTAGCTCCGTTAGGAAGTCCGGAGGCTGGAGATATATCAGAGGAAAGACAAGCTTTCTTGCGTCTGACCGCTGTCTATTCTGTCATGAAGGACTTCCGTTACACATGGTCGATGCAATGTTTCGGCGACGTGTTGTCGAATGATGCGACCTACAGCGGTTCTTCGAACGACGCACAAACCTTCACGTTACTGGAGAATTATCAGTATCAAGCGGATCATACCGAGATCTTGAACAAATATCGGTATTCTTACCAATGTATCAATAAGGCCAATTTGTTTATACGGGATATGGAAATGGCAGACGATGCCCTATTCTCGAAGTATGACAAGGAACAGATGATCGGTGAGGCCAAGTTTATTCGCGCCTATACTTATTTCGAGCTTGTGAAAACCTTTGGTGGTGTTCCTTGCTATACGGGAGTCTTGGATCTCGATCATGAGAGACTCGGACGTGCGTCTGTCGAAGAGATATACTCGGTTATCGAGCAAGACCTAAACGATGCGGTTAGCGTATTACCTAAGAAAAGTGAGGTGGCTAACTACGAGTCAAGCTATGCGGGAAGGATTACCAAAGGCGCGGCCATCGCTATGCAAACACGTATTTATCTGTATGAGAAAAAATACGATGAGGTAAAAAAGGCTTTCGAGAAATTCCAGAATGAGTGCGGGGGAGAGTATAGCCTAGTAGCTCCGGAAGATTACACTTGGCAATTCTCACTGGACGGCGAGCATTGTTCCTCATCGATCCTAGAAGTGAATATGTATAACTCTTCCACTCAAAGCTCGTATAACGTAAATAACGGTAACCGCCACGTATTGATGTCTATGCCCCGAAACATGACGATCGGCTTCGGTTGCGCGCAACCTACACAGGCCTTGGCGGACGCTTATGATGCTGAGGGGGATGTCATACGAAAGAAGACCACTCTCCTTTCCACGGAAGAGGCCATAGAGATCGAGACCGCAGCCAAAGGCGATGTGGCACCCGTTACGGACGACCGAACCGGTTGGTACAATCGCAAACTATATCTCGCGCCCGGGCAAAGAGAGGAGAATCGGGGAAATAATCAACCCACGAACCTCAGGCTTATCCGCCTCGCGGAGGTATATTTGAACTATGCCGAGGCTTGTTATTTCAGCGGCGATATCGCTAATGCGCAAAAGTATCTGAATGAGGTAAGAAGTCATGTCAACTTGGCTCCTAAGAACCATACAGGAAGCCAATTGTTTGAAGACATCATGAATGAGCGTCATCTGGAGTTCGGAATGGAAGGTTTCCGGTTCTTTGACGTGGTACGTGTAGGATGGGGCGAGAAAGTATTTAACGGAACCAAGAAGGCGGAATTTGGAGCTAAGACTCCTTTCAGCGCCGGTGCGGAAGTATTGCCTATACCTCAAACCGAGATTGATATTAGTGACGGTTTAATAACTAATTAATAAGGAAATAACAATTCGCAAAAATCATAATAGTATGAATAGGAATTTAGTATTGCTCGGAATCTGTCTCTTGGCCGTATCGTTCGTTGGAGAGACCTTTGGACAGAAGAAAAAACCTCGTATCGGTATTGCCGGTATACAGATAGAAAACAGCGTGTTCGTCCCGAATAGGCAACCGCTCGTAGGACACCCCGTAAGAATGCCAGACTATCTCAGCCCAGACTCCGCAATGGGACAGGCGGCCACTTGGCTTCCCACGCAGATTGGCTATGGCGGTGGAAGAGGCCCCGTGACAAAAGAATCGTACGACGCGTTTGTGGAAAAAACATTGGAGATGATCAAGGCCAATATGCCATATGACGCCTTCTGGTTTTATAACCACGGAGCTTGTAGCGTGGAAGGCGTAGCCGATCCCGAGGGTGAATTCATGGAGAAGGTGCGTAGCTTGATCGGAAACGATGTCTTGACTACCACCACGATGGACCTTCACGGAAATACGTCTTGGTTGGTAGCTCTCAACTCCGATTTGATTACGACTTATCGTCAAGCACCGCATGCGGATTCTCGCGAATCGCATCGGCGAGGGGTCGTCAATTTGTTGGAACGTCTTGAGTCGGGGAAAGGACGTCCGGCATACAAGGCATGGGTTGCTGTTCCTGTCCTAGTATCCGGCGAATGGTCGAGTACTCGCGTCGAGCCTGCGAAATCGCTGTACGCATTGGTTCCCGAGGTTGAAGCCATGCCCGGAGTGATAGACGCAGGGATCTGGATCGGTTATGTTTGGGGAGACAACCCACGGAACCAAGGAACCGTGATGGTTTACGGTGACGATGAGGAGCAGGTTAAAGCCGGTGCGAAGAAACTCGCCCAGAAATTCTGGGATGTCCGTAAGCAGTTCTCGCTGGAAGCTCCGGGATATTCGCTCGAGAAATGTATCGATCTGGCAGTAGCAAGTAAAAAGAAGCCTTTCTTTATCAGTGATATGGGAGATAATCCCGGTGGAGGTGGTTCAGGTGAGGTCACTTGGACTTTGGCGAGGCTCTTGAAACGCCCGGAATTCCAGACCGATAAGGGAAAGAGCGTTCTTTATTGCTCCATCCCGGGAGAAGAAGTGGTTAAGCAGGCACGTAAGGTCGGCGTAGGCGGACACGTAGAAGGCATGGTAGGTGCCATGGTCGATAATTCCTACGAAGGTCCCGTGAAATTGTCGGGTACCGTGGTTTATGTCAGCCCGGAAGAAGACAAGAACGCGGAATCATGGAGACGGAAAAGGGATATCGCTATCGTAAAGACCGGAAGCGTTTATGTGGTAGTAGGCACATCGTCTCCCACTCCAAACCTAGAGGGTTCAGGTATCGATCCGAAGGAAATGGATATCGTAATGGTTAAACAAGGTTACCTTGTAACCCAATGGTACAATATACAAGCGGATTGGGTGATGGCTTTTACAAGGGGAGGCGTGGATCAGGACTTCAAGAAACTTCCCTATAAGAATATCGTGAGACCGATGTTC
Source organism: Parabacteroides distasonis ATCC 8503 (assembly GCF_000012845.1). Lineage (NCBI taxonomy): Bacteria > Pseudomonadati > Bacteroidota > Bacteroidia > Bacteroidales > Tannerellaceae > Parabacteroides > Parabacteroides distasonis. Next base: position 477,349 of record NC_009615.1, on the reverse strand, counting down.
CCGATCGATCCAGACATGGCTGATCCGGAATTGAACGTTATCATGGTTCCTTCCGCCAAGCATTACTATGGCAGATAGATCGTATTGATTGTTTTTTACTGCAATACCTATGCAGTGTTACTGCAATAGGTGTTGCAGTATTACTGCACAGGCATTGCAGCATCACTGCAACCCGGGTTGCAGTGATGTTAATAAATTATCCTATATTCTTACTCAACAACTTTCGGGCTTGTTCCTCCGTTAAATTCCGGCGGCTCGCATAATCTCTCATCTGCTCCTCATCGATAGAACCGATCATGAAATATTGAGAAGAGGGATGGGCAATATAAATCCCACTAACCGAAGCCGTAGGATACATGGCACCATTCTCGGTTAACGAAACACCAATTCGCGACATATCGAGCAATCCATCCAATGTGAAATTCAATAATTGATCCGGTAGAGAAGGGTAACCGATAGCCGGACGGATTCCTTGGTATTTCACCTTGTAAAGATCCGGGATAGACAAGGATTCGTCTTTAGCATATCCCCAATATTCTTTACGTACTTTCTCATGAAGATATTCGGCTGTAGCTTCCGCTAGGCGATCGGTCAAGGTTTGCAGCAACATTGAATTATAGGTATCGCCTTCTTCCTCAAATTTATCCTTCAAACAATCAGCGCCAGCTCCAGCGGTAACGACAAACGCCCCTACATAATCAGTTCGCTCCTCGGAAACCGGTATTACATAATCGGAAAGACATTTATAAATATTTTCCTCTTTTTTTACTTGCTGACGTAATAAAGGCAGCGCTATATCACCCATTCGGATCGTATCCCCTTCACTATTCGCTGAGAAAAATCCGTAAATCGCTTTACAATATTCAACCTTCATATTGACCAGCCGATCCAATAACCTAACAGCATCCTTGTATAATTGCATCGCCTCGGTAGCCTTCGCACGATCTTTTTCCGGGAATCCGGCCAACCAAGAGGCACGACAAGAATCGCAACCATGTATCTGGGAGATTTCCGAGAAACGGCCATTCAATTTCCATGCGCTAAAAAAGAAGGTCCAGTGGATATAAGGAATCACTTCTTCCAAGGGGATATAAGGGATAACATGTACCCCCATCCGGGCCGGAACAACCGGTGTATACCCGGTCCAATCTATTTCTATCGGATGCTTACGAGCCTCTGAAAGAGAAGCCAAGGTCTCTTTCTTCTGCCCTAAAGAGGCACGCAAGGCTTCTTGTTCTTGTTCCAACTCCCTGATATAAGCGTCACGGGTATCTGGATTCAATAGTTTGGCGGCGATCAACGGATTCTGTGAGGCATCCAGCACATGAATCACCGGATAATCATAATGCGGAGCGATCTTCACCGCCGTATGCAATTTGGAGGTCGTAGCGCCACCCACCATCATAGGAATCGTAAGTCCCGCTTTCTGCATCTCGTCCGCAACATGCGCCATCTCTTCTAAAGAAGGGGTTATCAGGCCGGATAAGCAAACCAGATCCGGTTTCTCCTCGATCGCTTTCTTTATGATCACATCTGCGGGAACCATTACCCCTAAATCAATCACCTCGTAGTTATTACAAGACAATACGATAGAGACGATATTCTTACCGATATCATGTACATCCCCTTTTACCGTAGCGAAAATCACTTTACCGGCCTTCGCGGAGCCGGAAGCTTTCTTTTCAGATTCAATGGCCGGTTGTAAAATAGCCACGGCCTTTTTCATCGTACGTGCGGTCTTCACGACTTGAGGGAGAAACATCTTTCCGGCACCGAATAACTCGCCGACCTTATTCATTCCGCTCATTAACGGACCGTCAATTATATCCACGGCATGCGAATAAGTCCGCAAGGCTTCTTGTAAATCATCCTCCAAATAGTCTCCGATCCCTTTGATTAAGGCATGCTCCAAACGCTCCTTCAATGAAAGCTCACGCCAAGCCTCATGCTTCTCCGGAGTTTCTCCGGAAGCTTGAACATGTAAATTTTGAGCATAAGTAATTAATTCCTCGGCAGCTTCCGGACGGCGTGCCAAGATCACGTCTTCCAACAAGGTACGGAACTCCGGCTCTATATCCTCATAAAGTACGGAGGTAGACGGATTCACGATACCCATATCCATCCCCTTCCCGATCGCATGATATAGAAATACGGAATGCATAGCCTCGCGTACATGATTGTTCCCCCGGAAAGAGAAAGATAAATTACTTACACCACCACTCACCTTCGCACCCGGCAAGTTCTTCTTGATCCATTCAACGGCACGGATAAACGCCAGACCATAGCCATTATGTTCCTCCATACCGGTAGCGATCGCCAATACGTTCGGGTCAAAAATAATATCTTGGGGATTGAAATCGATCTTCTCGATCAATAGGCGATAGGCCCGTTCACAAATCTCAATCTTTCTTTCATAGGTATCCGCCTGCCCCTTCTCGTCGAAAGCCATCACGACCGCAGCCGCACCCAGTTGCTTAATACGGGCGGCATGTTTAAGGAAGACCTCCTCTCCTTCTTTCAAGGAGATGGAATTCACGATGCTCTTTCCTTGCACGCACATCAAGCCTTCCTCGATCACTTCCCATTTAGAAGAATCGATCATGACGGGTACACGGGCAATATCCGGTTCGGAGGCGATCAAGTTTAAGAATGTCTTCATTTCTTTCACGGCATCCAACATACCATCGTCCATATTGATATCGATCACTTGGGCGCCATCCTCCACTTGCTTACGAGCGATCGTCAACGCTTCCTCATAACTGCCTTCTTTTATCAAGCGTAAGAATTTCCGAGAACCGGCCACATTACAACGCTCTCCCACGTTCACGAAATTATTCTCCGGTTTCACCTCCAGCAGTTCCAAGCCCGACAGCCACAGGCAATCCGGTTTCAAAGCCGGGATATGCGGTTTAGCTCCTTTCACCAACTCCGGATACCGGGAGATATGCGCTGGAGTCGTTCCGCAACAGCCTCCGATAATGTTCACTAATCCCTCTTCCACAAAAGGCTTCACATGTTGGGCCATTTTATCCGGCGTCTCGTCATAGGTACCAAAACTATTCGGCAATCCGGCGTTCGGATAAGCGCTGATATAATAGGGGGCATACTTCGCCAACTCTTGTAAATAGGGCTTCATATCCGCCGCTCCGAAAGAGCAGTTTAAGCCAACCGAAACAATATGTGTATGCTGTATGGAAGCTAAGAAGGCCAATAAAGTCTGTCCGGAAAATGTTCGTCCACCTTGCGCGGATAAAGTCAAAGACAACATAATCGGCAGGTCTTTTTCTTTCTCTTTCAACACGACCTCAGCCGCTTCCAATCCCGCTTTTACGTTCAACGTATCGAAAGTAGTCTCGAAAAGGATGATATCCACCCCGCCGTCAACAAGTCCCTCGACTTGCTCCTTGTAGGCATTATACAAATCTTTATAAGTTACGGCACGATAAGCGGGATCGCTTACATCCGGACTCATGGAAGCTGTCTTATTGGTAGGACCGATCGATCCGGCCACGAAGATCGTACGATCCGGATGCTCTGCCATATAGGTATCCGCCACTTCCCTCGACAATCGTCCGGCGGCCAGATTTATCTCACGTACATAGGCCTCCATCGCATAATCTGCCATGGAAATAGCATTCGCGTTAAACGTATTCGTAGCGAAGATATCTGCTCCCGCATCCAAATACTGACGATGAATAGACTGGATTACATCCGGGCGGGTGATACACAATAAATCATTGTTCCCCTTCAACTGTCCCGGAAAATCGGCGAAACGTTCGCCTCGGTAATCTTGTTCGTTTAGTTTGAAACTTTGGATCATGGTACCCATACCACCATCCAAGATCAAAATGCGCTCATTCAAGAGTCGCAGAAATCGTTCCTTATTCATAAATATGTTTTACCTTTCTTGCGTACATATAACTATATCCCCGGAGGATCCATACCACAGCGATGGCGAAAAACAGACGGGTAGGCACCACCCAAAGAACGGGTACCCCTATCGCGGCAAAGATGATCGTATCTTCCAACAGGGAATGGCACACGGCCAAATGATGGTTCAGCAAGTTGCCGTCACCGTAAGACAACTTCCTCTGCTCCATTTGCTCTACCATAATAGCCCCGCCATAAGCCAGTCCGACCACATTACCTACCAACCACAAAAAAGCGGCATCTTGAGGCAAGCCAAATAATCGCATCAGTGGAGAAAAGACCGAGGACAATCCTTTCATCAGATTAAACTCTTCCAATATATAATGAAGGATCATTAAAGCCGTAACAATTATCAAAATAGAAATCACCACCTTCATCGAGCTGGTAAACCAAAGTACGAATACTTCCAACCAATTATCGCATACAGCCGCGCTTTGAGCGATCCCGACCTGTCCCCATCCTTCATGGGGCATTACCCAATTCAAAAAAAAGGCGATCACGAAACTCATGATCAAACGGAGCAGCGTCATCTCCCAGAAAGAAGACCCGGTCTTTGCCTGTACGGAGGATTCTACCATCAGATTATGGGAAGTAAGGCACATCAATGCTAATATCGTAGCTTCACGGACTCCTAAAGACATCGAGGTGATCAAAGCGATCGGGGCATATAATGGGGAGAATATACTGGTTATAAAAACAATGGCTGTCTCCCCCGGCAGACCCACCAACGAGAACACGGGCACTAACCAATCCGAGATCTGACCTAATATTCCGGAATATTGCAATATACGGACCAATAAAGAAATAGGCAAAATAATCTTTAGCAGCCATAAACACGTCTTGCCTGCTTTAGGCAGAGCTTTCAGGATACATCCCCAAACCCTACCGATCACGCCTTGCCCTGTCTCCATCTCGACTTATCGTTTGAAAGCCCGATCCATCTCCCGTCGGTCGTCACGTTCCCGGATGGAGTCTCGCTTATCATATTCCTTTTTACCTCGTGCGATCGCAACGACTACTTTCGCCAATCCTTTCTCATTGATAAACAAACGAGTGGGAACGATCGTAAAACCACTGGCACGAACGGCGCCCTCGATCTTTCGTAATTCCTTTTTGGTAAGAAGTAATTTCCGGTCCCGCCGTGCGTTGTGATTATTGTACGTACCGTAAAAATATTCGGCGATGTACATATTCTTCACCCACAGTTCCCCTTTTTCCACGATACAAAACGTATCTACCAAACTCGCCTTCCCTAAACGGATCGATTTAATCTCCGTTCCGGTCAGTACGATCCCGGCCGTAAAAGTGTCGAGCAACTCGTAGTCGAACGTCGCCCGCTTATTCTTTATCTGTATGTTATTACTAATCTTCTCTTTCATCTTGTGTTATTCTGTCAAAAACTCAAACCGGGCATCAGCATCGATAACAAAATCTCGATAACTGCCGGAGTCAGTAATATAATGGCGGTTGTAAATCCTACGAACTTCAGACGGATCTTCTCCTCGACTCCCATATACGGACCAGCGCCTTCCCAAACAATATAGAATGTATAAAGGATAAATATCCGCAAGAAGAAAAACTCGGGAAGCAACATCAATACGATATTCAAAGCGAACATCAACGATGAGGAATACCCGACGAAGCGCAACCACAGTTTCAAATCCTTCTCCCGTTTAAATATACCTTGCCATATCTCGTTCATCAGATAAGCCCCGAGGTAAAAACCACCGAACGAGGACACCAATGTCCGGATAGATGACTTCAAGGCCAGCTCTAAATCAAACTCCTTCCGCGTAAACAATACGCCCAGAAAAGCCGCGACGGTAACGAAGCCGATCAAAGGATACACGAATCGGGATAAGAACTCCTCCTGCTTCTCTCCTTTTTTCGCTAACAAGACCCACGCCTTCGCTGGCTGTGAGATGATAGCGATTACCCACCTAAATATCTCCTTATACATCTCTGTTTACTTTTAAATAGCAAAAGTATATATTTAATTCGTAAAACGCAACGTAAATACGTCGGTAGCCCCCCAAACACATGCGGTTGTATCCGCATTATAGCGTTCGGCATAATTTATTTTAAAATTTATCACATTTTGCCCCTCACTACTCTCTATCGCTTTGGCTTGGTCCAAAAACTTATCGATTGTAAAAGCGGTCGTATTGATCCATTTAGTGGAATCGCCGGTACCCCCCTCTTGGGTTACCCGAAGGTATAGGTTATAGACCCGTTGTCCGGTGCTGTCTTCTTCCACCTCCTGATCAGGGTTATAGGATAAATTGAAAATATCCTTTTGGTCTACCTGATGATTTACATGTTGGGTTTGCAAGAAGAAACGTCCTTCCAAATAAATACTTTTCTTAAAGTCCAGCGTAACCAGACGCTCCTTGTCCAATACAACCGTAGTATCAGTCAATGTCTCATGCAAAGGCCATACAGCGACCGAATCATACTTATAAATCTCAGCGTTGTAAACACCATTGCCCAATTCCTCGCTAAAATTCGTCTTGAAATCAACCACACAGCAATCGCCATCTTTCAAATCCGTCCGATTCTCAAACTCAGAGGAAGAGACGATAAATATATTCCCTTGATCATCCGCCGTATAGATACATCGCATAGGATTCTCACGTATCACTCCTACCCGATGATAATTGATGGAGTTACTTCCATCCCCCATACAAGAGGTCATTAAGAAAAACAAGGATAAAAATAAGCCGTATAAAATTCGCTTTCTCATCTTCTTTAGTTTATAAGTAAAGGATCCGTTACTCCCCATGTAAACTGGGTACTATCTTTCGGATTAATTTGATCGATATAATGAATCCGAACATACATATCCGCGTCGCGTCCACCTTGTTCTCGCATATCCTTGATAAAATTCGCCAGATTAAAGGCATTGATAACCGCGATAGCCTCCTCTGCCTTATCCTCCGGCTTTCCGGTCGTAGCGGCAGCCCGTAAATATAAGGAATAAATTGATTTCCGATTTTCCACAACAGCTTCCTGAGCCGGATCGTAAGTCAATTGCCAATTTAAAGTCCGATCTTTTGTCGTCCAACAAGCAGAGGGCAGAAATAAATAGTCTTCTAATTTGATGTATAAAACAGAATCATTGGGGTTGACCGCAAGTACCGGTTGCTCATTAGTCAATAATTTATGCGTATCCGTAAGAGGGCTCTCAGCGTTTTGCTGGTTAACAGCGGTTTCCCCTTGTATCGTCACCGTATAATACCCTTTTTGTTCCGCATTCGTATTTTCCGGTAAGCTAGGATCATAATCAAAGCTCACTAACAAGCATTTACCCTCTGAGTATGAGCTCAGCTTCGTCGAATAGATCCAACCGAACCGGGTATTAGCCATCATCAACGCGCTATCTCCATGTTGACGAACCACAGCGGCGGTCGTTCCCGGATTATAGACGTTATTTATGTCTTTTAGGCAAGAAGTAAACAGACTCATGAAAACCGCCACCCAGACAAAACCTATTAAATTCTTGTATCTCATTTCACAATACTCCTCTTAAAGTACGCAAAGATACGATCTTTACCCATATACATAAAAAAAACGGCAAAAAAATAGGGCGTATCGATAATCTTCTTATCGGTACGCCCTCAACTTCTATACTAATTTCTTTATGAGTTTTTCACGACTTGGAATAGAACGGTATAAGAAGCCCATTTCAAATCCGTACTATCTTTTTCATTAATCGTATTTAGATAATTGACCTTAAGATTAAAAGACTTTGAATCTTTATTAGCCTCAGCGCTATTCACAGACTCCAATACAGACTTAACATTAAACGCACGGACTTCTCCTATAGATGATGCCGCAGAACCTGTTCCGTCCGCTACTTTAGCGACACGCAAGAACAAGTCATATGTCGGGACATTATCCACCATAGTAGGCTCCTTTGAACGATCCCAATATAAAGTATAAGAATTTTTCTGATCCTTAAACATATCCATTGTTATAAAGAAGAATAAATAACCGTCTACATACACCCCATAGTCGCCATTGCTAAATAGGTTTTTTACAGGTATCTCATTCTGAAGTAAGCTGGCCGAATCTGGCACATTATAAAAGACTGGCTGTCCTTTTGTTATCTCATCTGCCACAGAGATTGTCGCTGTTAAATAACCATTTGTCGCCGCATTCGCATTCTCCGGAGAATTTAGGTCTAATTCATAGTTGATCAAGTAACAAGCTCCGTCAACTACTTGTGCCGATAAAGACGGAGAGTATAATGCTCCCATATTTGTATTCAGTACCGTTTTATATGTCTTTTCAGAAAGACCTGCGACACCAAAGCCGGCACGAGTCACCGTATTATTCGATTCTCCAAGACAAGAGGTCAACAACAATAATGACGCAGCCACCGCTGCTCCAATTAATTTAAATGCTTTCATAATTCAATTTTTCTATTTTTAAGTATTTGTATTTACACTGTTAATCTATCGAGTATTAAAAACCAAAACGAAATCCGAACTGAAGGCTCATGTTAAACGGCTTCTCCGAATGGATGGTTTCGATCTCGCTACCATTATCAAAATAATAGCTGGCTCCCACCTCTGCGAAAGCGCTTACGAAACGGATAATCGGATAACTTACGCCGGCACGGGCATTTACAGACCATAGCCATTCTTTCATTCGAATATGTTCACTTTGCTTTGCGATCTCTACCTCATCCGAGAATAATTTCATTCTACGTTTGCCAGCGACATTCATTTCCGCCATACCTCCGGCTGAGGCGTAAAACATAAAACGATTCCATTCCGCGATCTTATAAGTCAATGATAATGGAATTCCTATAAAATGCAATCGCTGATCATTCTCTATATGGTACGTATTATTCGTACTCCACTCCGATCTTAAGTAAGAATAAGTTAATCCAGTCTGCAAAGAAAAACGATTATTCAAATAACGACTAATTGAGATACCCACCCCAATAGGCGTCTTATGATGAATATCCGTCTTAGCAGGATCTTTCTTCTCCGCATCGAACGAATTTAAGCTCATCAGATTCTCGCTCTTAAGCACACTGCTATTCGTCACATACTGAGGGACCAGATTATCAGCGCCCATGGAAAGACCTCCACCTCCCATACCGAACCCCCATTTCCGAGACGCGGTCTTCTCTGGCTTCTTTTTAGTAACAGGAGTAGCATCCGCGACAAGTACATCATTCTTGAGAACAACTATCTCATCATTATTCCTTTCAACCTCCGGTTCAACGGTATTTTTCTCATTCGCCGATCTATCAGCAGACATTACCTCCGACTCAGAAATAGGCCGATCCTCTGCACTCTCTACATTTTGCCGGAACGCTGCCATCCTAGCCTTAGCTCCCACTTTAACCGCTCCAGATGCCGCTTTTGCCTTCACGACCGCAGCAGCAGGAATAGTCGCTAATACGGGCGCTTGCTCCATCGTTTTCTCTATCGGAACAACCGGGGTATCCACGGATGTCGACTCTTGTGAAGACTGTATTTCTTGGGCTATAGGTAGATCTTCCATCTCCCTGTCATATAAATAGATACCACCCGATACGACCAATAAGGAGATCACGGCGGCGGCAACCCAGTAGCGAAGCGTACGACGCAAAGGAACCGGAGCCTTTCCGGGCAATCGATCGGCTATAGCCTCCCAGTCGCCGGGTAGCGTATCCATCTCGAAATCCTCTAGCTTCGACCGGATCGCATCATCCCATATATCTCTTTCCTTTTTACTCATCTTATCTCAATACAATGCGTTAATTCTACGTTGTAATAACTGCTTGGCACGGGTATATTGTGAACGGGAAGTACTCTCTGTTATGTTCAACATCTCACTGATCTCCTTATGAGAATATCCCTCTATCGCGAACATATTGAATACGGTACGGAAGCCAACCGGCAACTCCTTCACTAGATTCATCAACTCAGCCGCCGACATGTCCGAGATAGCCGAACTATCGGGTTGAATCAGTTCCGCCGTATTGTCAAGATCGGTCGCTTCACGCAACACATCCGACTTTCGCAGATATTCCAACGCACAATTAACAAAGATCTTCCGCATCCACCCCTCAAATGAACCACTCCCTGTATAGGAATCCATACTGGTAAAGATTTTCACGAAGCCATCCTGCAACAAATCACGAGCCGTTTCCCTGTCGTTCACATAACGAAGGCAAACTCCCATCATTTTTCGGGAATATGCATCATAAAGCTCTTTTTGAGCTCGTCTCTCCCCCTTCCGACAACCCTCTATCAGTTGTAGCTCATTCATTCAGTCGTGCCTTGAACGTCTCCCTTCTGGAGACTGTACAATATTAGGATGTAAATAATTAAACAAACGCTGCATTCCGTAGAAAAATTATTTCATAAACAGGGCGGACACTCCGGCCCGCCCTCACGGAACATCTGCAAAGATAAGATGTTCTTATGAATTTCCATGTTAATGAGCGTGAGTATGCTCACTTTTTTTCGCCGGAGGTACCGGACAACCGGCGCCATTATCTACCGGAACCGCTTCCATACCGATCTTTTTGAATGCCGCGGCCAAGCGGGTCTTCGAAGTCTTATCCGTCTTGTAAGTCACAATGGCCGTACGGGTACTCAGATCACATTTCAAGTCGGTCACTCCTTTCTCGAAAGCGATATTTTTCTCGATCTTCTTGATACAGTGATCACAATCCATCGCTTCGATAAAGAATGTCACAGAGTCCTTCTTCTTTTTCGCGTCTTGGGCGAATGTCATCGATACCGTACATACAGCACAAAACAGCAACATAATTAATCGTTTCATAATCAATCATTTTTAATATTAACAATTCTAATTATCCATTCATATCTACCAAAAGAAAAGCACCACTATAGGCATCGGGCTACACGTATATAGGCGTAGGGCCACACCAGTATACGCATAGGCCTACACGTATATACGTGCGGGCTTATACGTATATACGTGTCAATCCCTGCTTATATTAAAGCGGATACCCGCATAAATTTTCCGTCCATGCACCGGTCCCCACACCATAGATCCATCGAAGTTATCCCCTCTGGGATTGCTGGCATCGATAATCGGATTCGGTTGTTTGTAATTAAACAGGTTCTCCGCTCCCACGTAAATAGACCATTGACGGAAATATTTCGTAATCTGCGCATTCACTACCGTATAAGCCTTAAAATTCGGCTCCCATAACGGATTAGATGCATCCGGTGTCGGCATACGGCCACCTCCATTAAACTGGCTGGTCAAATCAAACTGCCATTTTTTCAACGGGGTTTGATAAGAAGCGGTCAATAAACCTTTATAATCACTAACCAACGGCTTTTTCAATCGATGCGCCACCCCCTCCTCATTCCGGTAATCGGTCTTCGCATCTGTATAACGATAAGCGGCCGTTAACGTAAATCCCCGGAAAAAAGGATAGGAAGCCTCCACTTGGAAGCTATTCGAATAGGAACGCCCATCCAGATTGTAGAAACGAACCGCATGAGGATCACTATCCATATCCACCACGATTTGCTTCAAGAAATCGGTATAATACCATTCCCCGCTCAAGCTCAGTTCCTTCCCGAACAAAGGTATATAAAATGACAGATTCAGACCGGTATTCCACGCTTCTTCTTGATCCAGATTGTCGGCGATATACATTTTTCGACTACTGGATAACAAAAAGTTGTTCTCTGCCAGCACATTCGCTGTCCGAAATCCTTTACCTGCCGAAGCCCGGATATGGAACCAGTCAAAAGGATTATATTTAATATGTACACGAGGGGTTACAAAGAAATCATACAACGTACTATAATCCGCACGTACACCCGCCAATAAGATCAGTTTATCATTCAGATTGAACGTATATTGGGCATAAGCTCCCGGCACGACTTCCGTACGGTCATAGGCATGACGGACCGACTCTCCTCCCGCATATTGAACCAGATTCTCGTCGAAACCATCATAGTTCATACTTAATCCGGTACTCAAGCTATGCATCGGCGTAAACTCCTTTTCATACAGCAAACTGGCATATACATTATTCTGATATACATTATAGGGCGTACGGTCATATCTTGATTTTTGCTCATGATAAGAACCGGAAAGTATCAATGCCACGCTCTCTACCTTTTCCTTATCGATAATATAGGCCTGCTTCGTAAATAATTCGGCCCGGTTCGTATTTAAATGAATCCGATACGGGTCGGTGAAATCATGGTGTTCCGTATCCTGCCCACCGGTACGGCTCTCATGCAGATAGCGAACTCCGTATTGAGCCACGTATTTATCCAATTTATGATACCAACGATTCATTACGTTCACCTGTTCCCTTAGCGGCGTATCGAGAAAACCATCGTCATTACCGTCATGTTGCATTTTATCATTCGAGTAGTGTACCAATAAACCGGTAGAGAGCTTGTCGTTGATATGCCAAGAAGCATCCGCATTCCCTTCATAACGTCCGGCATCACTAGCGAACACATTAGCAGAGAAAATATCCGCCGTAGGGGGCTTCTTGAATTCCACGTTGATTTGTCCGGCCAACGCCTCATACCCATTCTTAACCGAAGAGGTTCCTTTAGACACCTGAATACTTTCCATCCAAGCTCCCGGAACATAATCCAGCCCATATAAGGAAGCGGCCCCCCGGAAATTCGGGTAATTCTCGGTCAACATTTGTACGTAGGTTCCCGCCAATCCCAACAGCTTAATTTGCCGGGCACCTGTAGCCGCATCCGAGTACGATACATCGACAGACGGATTTGTCTCAAAGCTCTCCGCCAGATTACAGCAGGCCGCACGGCAAATCTCATCGTACGTAATTTTCTGAGTTTGCAATACGCTCGTACGGGAAGCGATGGTTCCCATCTTGCGCTCACTAACCACGACCTCATCCAAGGCGATCTCACCTTTTAAGATAATCTGCATAGCATCGTCCTTCTCATCCACAGGGGTGACCTCAGTCATATAACCGATATAGCTAACCACCAGATTCTTGGAGTCACCTTTTCGTTCTAACTCGAAATTTCCATCCACATCGGACGTGGTTCCATTTTGGGTTCCTTCCCAATATACATTTGCACCGATAATAGGTTGTTTGTTTTCATCACATACACGTCCTTTCACTTTCTTGCCGGAATCCTCGGCCCAAGTCAAAGTAAAAGTCAAACAGGACAGTAAAAATATCAGATATAATTGTCTTAACATGATAGTTGTTATTTGATTGAATCGTTAAATACATGCTTCCGCAGGGATAGAGCATCCCCTACCTTAAAAACCAAAGGGTATTTAGCGAGCAGCTTCCACCCTCACGAATACAATCAAATCAAAAGCGTAGTCAATAAAGAAAGGTACACACGAGGACAGGATACGGGAGGAGCTATCACCCTAATCTCATAGGAATCAGCAAATAAGGAAGCAATTTGTAAACTCTCGAAAATAGAGGAGAAGAGCAAATCATGTACGACTGGTTGCAGATCCGGTACTTGTATATTTACAGAATTCCAATCAAAATCAACCCGTTCAATGCCACAGCCGTTCATGCCACAACACTCCACCGTATTATTCGCAAGCTTATCACGACTATGATCATGTCCATGAATCTCACAGCACTTAGCTTCCAATAAAGCCTCCACTCTCTCTTTCTCGCAAACGCCACAACAATAAGATACGAAATTAACCCCCGCTCCCCCATAAAAGATTAAGGAAGCAAGAATTACAAGAAACAAGGATGTGGCAAATCGTCTCATATGCCGCAAAAATAAGCAAAAAAACTCGAAATCAAAATACTCCCTTTACTTGATAAATTTAGACAGGTAATAATAGGTATCCGGAGAAGGTTCACTCTCTATCCGGTAACGGGTGGAAGCCGTTACAGAAAATGTATACCCACGTTCAGACTCTACATCGATAGGAAGAAAAAGCTCGTTGCCATAAATATTCGTAGCTAATATGGATTTTGCCGAAGCTGTGTCGATCGAATCCGTCAATGAATAATAAACGGTATAAGTTAAATCCTGCTTTTCCGACACAGGTTTCTGCCAAGTTAAATGCAACTCATCATCCAAACGTTCCACTTTGATGCCCTCCGGAGCGGCAGGTACCGAATCATTCAGCCAAGTCAACGGAGGCAATTGGGCCGGATATTTATAGTAATTGTCTCTCAACTCTTTATAGAGTCCTTTATCATTATACAGGACATTTCCACAACGAAAGAACGCACAGCCGGCTCCTCCGTAATAACGACTATAATCGATCTGGTCCGTTATATCATTCACGGCCCAGTCCGCCTCGCTCTTGTCCATTCGATAAGCTCCCAAGCCGGGTACGACCAAACGCCCGTTACAATTATCCACCCAATTATCCACGAAAGGAAAGAAATTCTTATGCAGGTAATACATCATCGGAACAATCATATCTTGTTTACCTTGTTGCATCCACATCTTAGGGTCTTGGAAGACACTTTCGTAAGCGGTCCAACCCGCGTTAGGTACCCGTTCAATACGATTATATTTCCCGAGTGGCGAACTGCTAACCTGTACCCAAGGTTTCGTTTGCTTTACCCAATCGTAAATACGATAAACCATCCGGTTGATATTCTCCCTACGCCAGTCTGCCAGAGACTTTTTCTTACCGGATTTATTATACAGCGCTTTATCTGGGAATTTTTTCGCCTCTTCCGGATAGCGGATATAATCAAAATGGATGCCATCTATATCGTAGCCATTCACGATCTCCTTGACTAAGGATAAGATATAATCAGCGGTCTCCGGTACACCGGGGTCCAAATACCACTCTCCATTATGCCGTTTGCAGAGTTTTGGTTTCTTTTTAACCACGGAAAGCTTTCCTTGCTCCTTCACGCTTTTTTCCGTTCCCAACGGGAAAGTCACGAACCACGCATGACATTCCATTCCCCGTTTATGGCATTCATCAACGACAAAAGCGAGCGGATCATATCCCGGTAATTCTCCATACTTACCGGAGAATGTCTTACTGACTGGTTCGATAGCCGAACGATACATCACGTCTCCCCTCAAGCGAGCCTGAATGAAGACCATATTAAAATTCGCTTCTTGAAGCCGGTCCAAGATATCAAGCAATGCCTGTTGCTGGGCTTTTCGTCCCGCCTCGGTAGTAGCCGGTTTATGAGGCCAATCCAGACCATAAACCGTAGTCAACCAAACCGCACGAATTTCCTTTTTTGGAGGCTCCACCGCTTGTAACAGACAAAAAACGGGTAAAGCCAGCGACAGGATAAGCAACAGACAAAACTTTCTCATCTTTATAATGCCTTATTGAGCCCGCGAATGTAGTATTTTTTGAGTCTCTTCCGGTAAATCAGTCGTAATAAAATCGACTCCCATATCGATCATCTCTTCCATTAATTTAGGGTCATCTACGGTCCAGACATTCGAAGTCATGCCTAGGACTTTACAATCCTTCACCCAATCCGGATGAGATTGCAAGACTTTATAATGGTAGTCTAATCCTGTAAAACCAAGCTCTTTCAATTCCATCGGGGATAATTCTCCATTCAGATAAGAAACCTCAGATTTCGGACATAGACGGATAAATTCTTTACAAGCATCCATATTAAAAGATATGTAATCCGTACGTTTCGCTAATTTCATACGCTTTACCATTTGCACAGATAACCTTGCCGCATCTCGATTACGTTCCGGGGTATCATGGGATTTCAATTCAAATATTAACCGGATATTCTTCAATTTCTTCGCACGTTTCAAATATTGTTCCAAAGTAGGGAGCTTTTCGCCGTTACTCAATTGTAGATCCTTCAATTCATCGTATGTACAAGATTGGATATGTTTTCCTTGGATATCATTATCGTGGTAGACAACCAACACATTGTCTGCTGTAAGATGCACGTCGAATTCCGAGCCATAGGCACCAATTTCGCTAGCACGTTCCAAAGAGCGGATAGAGTTCTGGGCAGAGCCCTCCGTTTTCCAATACCCCCGATGGGCTATCACTTTCGTATTATCCTTTGCCGCTACCATTCCTGCCATCATCAGGCAAAGTAGCAAAAGAAGAGTAGATTTTAAATTCATGGTAAACTTGTATTTCAAGGCAAGAGGACAGTGTGTCATAATTTATGATATGGCACACCCTCCTCCCACGGATTATTTTCCGATCTCTGATAAATAACGTTCGGCCTCAATAGCTGCCTTACAACCACTTCCCGCAGCGGTAATAGCTTGACGATAATGGGGATCAGCGACATCTCCGGCGGCAAATACACCCGGAACTTTCGTGCGGGGAGTTCCCGGAACCGTCACGATATAACCAACCTCATCCGTATCTACCCATGGCTTGAAGATGTCCGAATTGGGTTTATGACCAATCGCCAAGAAGAAACCATCGATGGCGATATCCACTTTCTCCTCATCCGGCTCTCCCATACGTTTTACCAAATGAGCACCCTCCACGCCATTCTCTCCAAACAAACCTAAGGTATTATGCTCGAAAAGTACCGTGATATTCGGAGTTTTGAAGACACGTTCTTGCATTACTTTTGAAGCACGCAAATAGGGTTTACGCACGATCAAGTAAACCTGCTTCGCCAAACCAGCCAAGTAAATCGCTTCCTCACAGGCCGTATCTCCACCACCCACTACCGCTACCGTCTTTTTACGATAGAAGAAACCATCGCAAGTAGCACAAGCGGATACACCCATACCCGCATACTTATGTTCATCCGGAAGACCCAGATACTTCGCGGAAGCACCCGTAGCGATAATCAAAGTCTCCGTCTCGATCACTTTCTCGCCATCAATCGTAATTTTATAAGGAGCCTCACCCAAATCAGCGGCGGTAGCGATACCGAAACGGATATCCGCACCAAAACGGACGGCTTGTTTTTTTAAATCTTCCATTAACTCAGGACCGGTTATACCGTCCGGATATCCCGGGAAATTCTCCACCTCCGTAGTTGTCGTTAATTGTCCCCCCGGCTGTATTCCTTCATAAAGCACCGGAGATAAATTTGCACGGGAAGCATAAATCGCTGCCGTATAACCTGCTGGACCCGAGCCTATAATAAGGCAACGTACTTTCTCATTCACTGAATCGCTCATAGTATCTAAGTATTAATTATCAATTTTCAATTCTCTATTATCGAAGGTCTATCACCTCTACGTCCGGATAATCCCCTTCGTTAAAAACAAAAAAACGATCTGGTTGGTTTATACCTGTTTTCAATTGGCTGATCTGGATCGTACTGCTAACGCCGTTTTTAGAAGTAACCGTGATACGAGCCGGGAAATTTGAATATTTCTCGATTTGCAACTCCACTTTCACGATATCCCCTTTTTTCTTCGGTGTCAATTCCACATCGTAAGTGGCTTTTCCGTTCGGTGCCGTACTCTCGCCTTTATAAGCCGCCGTGAATCCCTTCTTATAACTATTTAATAAAAGAGCGGGATTTGTAAATTGCAACTCCTCTCCCGTAGGATTCGTCACATTCACCTCATCGTTCCGTTCCACATACGTCCATTGCGTCGTACCATTAAACCAAGTAAGCGCCTCCGGCGTAACTAATGTAAACTTATCACCTTTCATCTGGATGGTTCCCTCAAAACTCTCTCCCGCATTCTGACCGGCAGAACGGGTAAACATCGTAAAAGAAGCACTTATCCCATTTGAATTCTCATAAGCAGCGGCCGCCTTCCTCAAGATATCATTCGCGTTCTGGGCATGTGCCCCCACTCCTAGTCCCAACAGGAAACACAAGAATAATCCGACAAACGCACTACACCGCCACACTCTTATTTTATGTTCTCTTCTCATATTTATTTCAAAGCATTTAATACTTGCTCCAACGAATACTCATCTTGCACCAATACTTGACGGGCCTTACTTCCCTCAAACGGGCCAACAATACCGGCAGCCTCCAATTGATCCATCAAACGTCCGGCACGATTATAACCGATAGCGAATTTACGCTGGATCAAAGAAGTAGAACCTTGTTGCTGAATCACGATCAAGCGAGCCGCCTCATCAAATAAGGGGTCTCGATCTGATAAATCGACAGCTCCCGAAGTCGATGCCTCCCCCCCTTCCGGTACATAGTCCGGAAGCAGATAAGCGGTTTGGAAGCCAGCCTGCTCACCGATATAATCCACGATATCCTCCACCTCGGGCGTATCTACAAAAGCGCATTGCACACGAACCGGCTCTTGTCCCGCCACGACAATCAACATATCGCCCCGTCCGATCAAACGGTTAGCGCCCGGAGCATCCAGAATCGTACGTGAATCGATCATAGAAGCAACCTTAAAGGCAATACGGCTCGGAAAGTTACTCTTGATCGTACCGGTAATCACCTTTGTATCCGGGCGTTGCGTAGCCAAGATCATATGGATACCTACCGCACGGGCCTTCGCCGCAATACGAGAGATAGGCAACTCGATCTCACGTCCGGCCACTGCGATCAAGTCGGCAAACTCATCCACCACTGCCACGATATAGGGTAAGAAGCGATGTCCCTTCTGCGGGTTCAACCGCCGTTCGATAAACTTAGCGTTGTATTCCTTTATATTACGAACATTCGCGTTCACCAGTAAACGGTACCGGTCTTCCATCTCGATCACCAACGAGTTCAATGTAGCGACAGCGTCAGCTGGCTCCGTAACGATCGGCTTCTCCGCATTCGGAAGTTTCGCCAGATAATGACGTTCTATCTTGGAATAGATACTAAACTCAACCATTTTCGGGTCTACCATCACGAATTTCAACTCCGATGGATGCTTCTTATATAATAAGGAAGTGATGATCGCATTTAGACCGACAGACTTACCTTGCCCCGTAGCACCGGCTACCAATAGATGCGGTGTCTTACAAAGATCGAACATGAACACCTCGTTCGTAATCGTCTTACCCATCGCCACAGGCAACTCATACTTACCCTCAACGAATCGGCGTGAAGCGATAACAGATTGCATCGATACCGTCTGAGGATTCTTATTCGGCACCTCGATACCGATCGTTCCCTTTCCGGGCATCGGAGCGATAATACGGATCTGCAAAGCGGATAAACTCAAGGCGATATCATCCTCCAAGTTCTTGATCTTAGAAATACGGACACCCGCCTCGGGTACAATCTCATAAAGCGTAACCGTAGGTCCGACTGTTGCCTTGATCGAGGCGATCTTGATATTGAAATCTTCCAAGGCTTGCTTGATCAAGCGTTGGTTTTCTGCCAATTCGTCCCGATTGATCTCCATGCTCCCACTATCATACGCTTTCAGTAAGTCCAAGGTAGGAAATACATAACGGGAAAGATCCAAACGGGGATCATACGTACCCAAGGCCGAAGCATCGTAGGTTTCATCATTACCGGCGGCAACCTCCACCGTGAATCCAGCATCCTCCCCATCCTCTGATTCCGGGGTATTTATCTCATCTGTCTTTTCGCATATAGGATCGTCGTCACCTTTAGCGATCGTAACTACTAAATCATCACCAGCGACCTCTTCCTCCTGATATTCCGGTTCTGTTTTACGGTTTTCTTTCCCTTCGGCCTCCAACAATTCAGCCTCCGTATCAAACTCTTCGTAATCATCCATTTCCGGTTGTTCATCCGGTTGCTCTACGACAGGCTTAGAGCGAGGAATTACAATATCCTCTTTTTCCGTCTGATCCACTTCAACCTCATCTTCTCGGCCTTCACGTTTCAAACGATTTTTCACCCAACCTAAAGAGAACATACGCTGCAAGAACGGAATAGTCTTCTTACTGGTAAAAATAGCGATGATTAAGAATGAGCCTAATAAAAGCAAGATCGTTCCGGGAATTCCGATATTGGTAATAAACATCTCCGAGATGTAATATCCGTGTTGACCGCCTAGATAAATAAACGTATCCTCATATCCCTTGATAAATATGAAAGCAAAAAACACAGATCCCCAGATCAACGCCGAAGCACTGAACAAGAAACGTCTCAACAAGGATACTTTATTTAAATTCATGAGTTTCGCCCCAACCGATCCCAAGAAAAAGAGGATCATAAAAGAAGAGATGCCAAACCAACGGTTCATCAATAGATCAGACAAATACGCCCCGCGTACGCCCGTCCAATTTTCTACCGATCCTCGATTGGTCAACAAATCCCCTAAAGGAACATTCTCTATTTTACTTTGATCGGCGGCTCCTGTAAAGAAAAACGAAATCAAGGCAAGCCCTACGTAAATGGTTAGTATAGAGATAATCAAACCTGTAATGAAACGGGTCCGTTCATTTGTAAAAAAAGTCTTCAAGGCTGCGAACCAGCTCGGCTCTGTATGATTTTGCTTTGTTGTTGTCTTCTTTGCCATAAATAGTTTCTCAATAATTCTTTTATAACACGCAAATGTACATAGAAAAATCGAGTCTGACGAACCTTTGAAAAAAAGACGTACGTGTTTTCTGAAAAACATGTACATGTTTTCGCGGAAACACGTACATGTTTTTGGGGATAGATTTTAACGGCATTAAATAGATCTGTGCATCTCATGTCCTTCTACATAGATCGCACTATAAGGACGAGATGGACAAAGGTACTCGCAAGCACCACAACCAATACAAGTTTCCGTATTGATCACCGGGATCTTTAACGACTTCGGATCTGCAGGATCTTTCGCCACCATCTGGATCGATTTTGTCGGGCAATGGCGTTCACAATTACCACAACTCATACCGTCCGTATTGACAATACAAAGATCTTTTACCCATACGGCATGACCGATCTGTATAGCAGATTTGTCTTCTTTCGTAATCGGTTTGATCGCTCCCGTCGGGCAAACCTCCGAACATTTCACACATTCCGGACGGCAATACCCTCTATCGAAAGCCATCTCCGGCTGCATCAGTTTCATCAGATCCGTAGACGGACGCAAGACATGATTCTCGCAGACAGATACACAAAGCTGGCACCCCGTGCAATGTTGGGCCAGATTCCCAATACTCAAGGCTCCGGGAGGAACCAATGGTGCCAAACGATTCGGCTCTTTACGTTCTTTAATCGGCGCAAAGCCTCCGTCTTTCTTCATCTCCACATAATCCTCCAGCTTTTTCTGCTGAGCATGCAAAACAGAAGACATGGCTACCAATGCCGTAGCTGACAAGGCTCGACGGCGGGAAACATCCGTAGTGTCCTTCGTTGAGGATTCTTTTACCGAAGTAGCTTTATCAGCCTTGTGTGCCCTCGTATACGAAATCGCGCCTTGACGGCAATTATCCAAACAGTCCATACAAGTCACGCAACGGCTATAATCGATCGCATGATTCTTAGAGTCGATGCAAGAAGCCTTGCATTTACGTGCGCATAATCCGCAACCATTACATTTATCGGTATCAATGCGAGGTTTAAGTAAAGCATACTTCGACAAAAAACCGAGAACCGTACCTACCGGACAGATCGTATTACAATATGTACGTCCATTTCTCCAAGCTAAAATCGCCAATATGACAAAGCTCAGAATAGCGATTCCCATCGTAGCCAGGCTACGCACCCATACGTCCACCGGATAGAATGCGTAACTATCCATACGTTCTGCGAAATAGGCCAATAGATTGTTGCCCTCTTGATAGATTGGCGCAAATAAATTAGAAGCGATACGCCCATAAGCGCTATAAGGCGAAATCAACGCTACCAAGGAACCGATACCAGCGATACAAGCCACTATAAAAACAACCAAGGCAGCATAACGTACCCACTTCAACGCGGGAGAATAGGAAAAGCGGTATTTCTTGCGTTTACTAGCAAACCACGAAATGATGTCTTGCAATACCCCTAAAGGGCAGATAACGGAGCAATACACACGCCCCAATAAAAGAGTTAAGATTACCAACCCTACCACAACACCGACATTCAAAGCCAACAACGCAGGCCAAAACTGTATCTTTGCCAACCATCCGAACCAAGCGTGAATCGTACCCGTGAAATCAAGAAATAACAGTGTTATCAGCACAAAGCAAAAGGTGGCGGCGAATATTCTTATTTTTCGTAACATAATTTTCCGTTTGTTTAAAGGTTAACCATTCACTTTCAACTCTTCCACGAATTTATCGATACGCTGCATCTCTTTGGGGATATCGATACCCTGCGGACAATGAGGATTACATTGCTCACACCCTGTACAATGGTTCGCTTGACGCAACTTTGGGACACTCCGGTCATAACCGACTAAGAAGGCACGACGAGCTTTCGCGTAATTTTCGTCTTGTGCGCTTTTCGGAACATTTCCTTCGTTCACACATTTATTATAATGTAAGAGAATACCCGGAATATCCAACGCATATGGACAAGGCATACAATATTTGCAATCATTGCAAGGTATTGTCGGATATTTCATCATAAGCTGGGCCGTCTCTTCCAAAAAGTCTTTCTCCTCGTCCGTTACCGGGATAAGCGGGGAATAGGTACGGATATTATCTTGCAAATGCTCCATATAAGTCATGCCGCTTAGCACCGTCAAGACCCCATCCGGAGAGCCGGCGAAACGAAAAGCCCATGAAGCCACGCTATTCTCAGGCCGTTGCTGTTTCAAACGAGCAACGATATGATCCGGAACATTCGATAAGCGACCTCCTAATAGCGGTTCCATGATAACCGCCGGAATACCTCGCTTCTCTAATTCGCCATACAGATAATCAGCGTTTACGTTACGCCCCGAGGCATGTTTCCAGTCCAGATAATTCAGCTGTATCTGAACGAAATCCCATTTCACGCCCATATCCAACACATAATCAAACACTTTTACATCCCCATGAAAAGACCAACCTAGGTTACGGATACGTCCCGCTTCCCGTTCTTTCACCAAGAAATCAAGCATTCCATTATTTATATAGCGGTCATTGAAAAGCTCGATACCATTCCCCCCACCGATAGAGTGAAGCAAATAATAATCCAGATAATCGGTTTGCAAATCACGGAACGACTGCCGATACATCGCCAACGAGTTTTCTCTCGTATAGTTCTGGAAGTTTGACAGTTTAGTGGCCAAATAATAGGAGTTCCTAGGATGGCGTGCCAATGCGATACCGGTCGCTTTCTCGGACATACCTTGTACATAAACAGGAGAAGTATCAAAGTAATTCACCCCATGCTCTATCGCATAATCCACTAAACGATTCACGGCTTCTTGATCAATCTGGTCTTTACCGTCCGATCCTTGTTTCAAGGGCCAACGCATACAACCATATCCTAAAATAGAAACCTTATCGCCATTCGTAGGATGTTGGCGATAGGTCATTTTATCGGTAGGAACCTCACCTAACGCCACAGCCGCCCCCGGCTCATTCTTGGGAGCGCAACCGTAAAGCGCCGCCGAAGAGGCGACAGCCCCACCCCCAAATACCTTCAAGAATTTACGGCGATTCATCTCTTGAGGGTTCTCATTCTTTCCACATGAACTCATAACTCGATCGGTTTTTTATCCTATTAGTATATCCAACATTAGTCTATCATTAACATTCCTTCTATTATTTCGACAAAAATAGTAAAACAGGTAATAATAGAGAACAATCCCCGACTAAAAAGAATAATCGGGGATTTATCACGAATAAAGCAGGTATTTTAAATAAGACTATAAAGTCTCTTGCTTCAATTGCTCCACGTATTGATCGATCTTTCGCATTTGCTCCGGTATCTTAATGCCTTGCGGACATTTCGGTACGCATTTATCGCATCCTATACAGTGTCCGGCTTGACGAAGTTTAGGAACCTTACGATCATAACCGACTAAGAACGCCCGGCGAGCCTCCCGATAATTCGCATCCTGTGAACTCTTCGCAACCAGCTCGTCATTTACGCAACGGTTATAATGAGCGAACGTTCCCGGAATATCCAAGCCATACGGACAAGGCATACAATACTGACATTCCGTACAAGGTACGAAATCCGAATGTAGCATCCTCTCCGTCACCTCTTCCAAAGCCTTATTTTCTTGTTCCGTAATCGGTTCCAAAGGCGAGAAGGTTCGGATGTTCTCTTGTAAATGCTCCATATACACCATACCACTCAGCACGGTCAGTACTCCTTTTGGAGAGCCCGCATACCGAAAAGCCCACGAGGCCGGGCTGTCATCCGGACGCATCTGTTTCAATTTAGCCAACGAAAGGGCATTCAGCCGAGATAAACGCCCGCCTAAAAGAGGCTCCATGATAACGACGGGAATATTACGCTTCTCCAATTCCCCATACAAATACTCCGCATTCACGTTCCAACCAGAAGCATTTTTCCAATCCACGTAATTCAACTGGATCTGAACGAAGTCCCAAGGGATATCCAAGGATAACAAATAATCGAAGACCTTGACGTCTCCATGAAACGACCAGCCCAAATTGCGGATACGACCGGCTTTCCGCTCCTTTAACAAGAAATCCAAGACACCGTTATCGTAAAGGCGCTTCCTCAAATCGTCCATGCCCCCCAGACCTACACCATGAATCAGATAATAATCGATATAATCCACTCGCAGATTCTTTAGCGACTGTTCGAACAAGCCCTTGGAGCCCTCAAGAGTACGCCATTCCGGTACAGGACGATGGGTTGAAAGCTTCGTGGCGATAAAATATTTATCCCGGGAATGGCGACTAAGAGCTAGCCCTGTTGCCTGTTCGGAAAGACCGCGCACGTAAACCGGTGCCACATCAAAGTAGTTCACGCCATGAGCAATCGCATAATCCACCAATGCATTCACCGCTTCTTGATCGATCTCTTCCCCCGATCCATCCGCTTTCTGACGCAACGGCCAGCGCATACATCCATATCCTAACAAGGAGACCTTATCGCCCGTATGCGGATTCGTCCGGTATGTCATCTTATCTGTCGGGACTTCACCCAAATAGCTTCCGGTCTGCGACACACCTTGCCGCTTAGGATCTCCACCACATCCATATAAAAGCCCTGTCGAGGCAGCGGCCGTACCGGTGCTCAATACTTTTAAGAAATTCCTGCGATCTATATTATTATTACTCATTACCATACATTTTTTGAGATTATTAAACCGTACGATGTCTCTCATGTCCCTCAACATAGATTGCGCTTAACGGACGAGACGGACAATAATATTCACATGCGCCACAACCGATACAAAGTTCCGTATCGATAACCGGTACTTTCAATGATTTAGGATCATTGGGGTCTTTCGCCACCATCTGAATAGCTTTCGTCGGACAATGCCGCTCACAGTTGCCACAATTTACCTCATCGGTATTCACCACACAATTTTCCTTGATCCATACCGCATGTCCAATCTGCGTGGCGGATTTGTCCGCTTTCGTAATCAATTGGATCGCACCGGTCGGACAAACCTCGGAGCATTTCGTACATTCCGGACGACAATATCCTCGCTCATACGACATTTCCGGTTGCATAAACTTCTTTAGATCTGTAGAAGGACGCAAAACTTGATTCGAACATACCGAGACACAGAGTTGACAAGCCGTACAATGTCCGGTGAAGTTTCGTAAACTCAAAGCCCCGGGCGGAACTATCGGGGTCATACGATCCGGGGTTAACTTATCCGCAATATCCGCCAACCCTCCATCCGCATTTACCCCCGACTGGGCTTTCAATACCGATGTCGCCAGCAATCCCGTAAAGGTTAAGAAATTACGGCGGGTGTTTTCTTCAGGTCGATCAGCCTCTCTCTCCGATTCTGTTTTTCGTTTACGAGGCACATATGTCAAAGCTCCTCTTTTACATTTATCGATGCAGTCCAAGCAAGTAACGCAACGACTATAATCAATCGAATGATTTTTCGAATCTATACAGGCAGCCTTGCAATTACGGGCACATAAGCCACATCCGTTGCATTTCTCTACATCGATCACCGGTCTTAAAAAAGAAAAACGGGCGACAAATCCCAAGACCGTACCCACCGGACAGATCGTATTACAATACGTACGTCCATTACGCCAAGCCAATAGGAAAAGAACCACAAACGTAACGAGCGCTACCCCAAACGTAGCCACACTTTTTATCCACATATCTACAGAATAAAAGACATAACTATCCGCACGCTCCGCCCAATAAGCCAAGAGATTATTTCCCCATTGATATAAAGGAGCAAAAAGATTCGAGGCTATTCGTCCATAGGCTCCATACGGATCTAATAGAGCCACCAGAGAACCGATACCCGCTAAAAAAGCGATAATAAAAATTCCTAACATTCCATAACGTAACCATGAGACTGCCGGGGAATAAGAGAAACGATTCTTTTTGCGTTTTCCGGCTATCCAAGAAACAACATCTTGAAATACGCCTAACGGACAAATAACCGAACAATAGACACGTCCAAAGAGTAAGGTTAATACCAATAATACCGATACAACCCCAACATTCACCGCCAATAAGGCCGGCAGGAATTGCATTTTTGCTATCCATCCCAACCAGCAATGCGTTACCCCCGTAAAGTCAAGGAACAAAAGAGTGGTCATAGTAAAGATAATGACAGCGAGTGTTAATCTAATTTTACGTAACATATAAGATCATTTTTCTGTTTACATAAATAATACGTTCGTTTTTATCACAAAAAAAGCAAATTAACATAAACGATGTTTTGAACTCAAGAGCAAAAAGAATATTCGGGGCTTTATCACGAAAAAAACGGATTTTTGTTGTATTTTTGCGAATTGTTATCAAGAATGATTAGACGAACAGGCACATGGAAAAAGAAGAAAATCCGATATACGAGCGCAACACGCTAGAATTTGTTACGGTAGCACTGGAATATTGTACCTTTGTTGAGGCCGCCGGAAATACCGGGCTTTTCGACTTCGTAGATAAGGCGACAAAACTTTTGCCTCTTTTATATTTAAAGGCCAGCCTGTTGCCCGAAGTGGAATCTGAAGAGGAAACCGAGCTTGAGCTTTCCGTTTCAGAAGACATGTACGAGTCGGTTCGTTCACGGATAGCCGGTTTGCTTGGCGAACGAGATTCCTATCTGGAAACATTTCATGCGGATATGCGGTATAGCGATACTCCTATCGCAGCGTTTATTTCCGAGAATTTGGCAGATGTCTATCAAGATACAGGAAATTTCGTATCTTTATTCCGTCAAGGAAACGAGGAAGTTATGCAAGAGGCTATCGCTTTGTGCCGCACGAACTTCCAAGAATACTGGGGACAGCAATTATTGAATGCCTTGAAAGCGTTGCACGCTGTGCGTTACAGTGGTGATGAGGATTTGGAAAAGAATGAAGAGGAAGAATGATACAACAATTTATACATACAATTGCTAAAGAGGAAATAGCGAAACTTACCGTAGAGGAATTCAAGGGACGTATCATTACGATCCTTAGTAAAGAGGAGGCAGACAAGGCCGTAGAGTACTTGCTGCGTTTTCCGATCGTCGGTTTTGATACGGAGACCCGTCCCAGCTTTAAGAAAGGACAGCGTTACAAGATCTCATTGATGCAGATATCAACGGATGATACTTGTTTCTTGTTCCGCTTGAATCATATCGGTATACCGGAATCTCTGGAGAAATTCCTGAAAAGCAGTTCGACCTTAAAGATCGGGTTATCTTTACGGGATGATTTCGGGGCGATACGGAAGCGTTCGGATATAGAACCCGCCAATTTCCTTGATTTACAGAATTACGTAGGCCAGTTCGGCATTGAGGATGCCAGCCTGCAAAAGATATATGCGATACTTTTCCAAAAAAAAATATCAAAAGGACAACGCCTCACGAATTGGGAGGCAGATGTATTGACAGACTCACAAAAGAAATATGCGGCCCTCGATGCTTGGGCTTGCCTAAGAATATATAATTTATTGAATCAAGCATAAATGAAGTATTGTAAAGTTTTTCTCAAGCCTAAGAAAGAAGAATCGCTATTGCGTTTCCATCCATGGGTATTTTCCGGAGCGATCCAATCTGTTGAAGGCGACCCGGAAGAGGGTGACTTGGTAGAGGTATACGGAGCGAACCAGCGTTTTTTGGCGATCGGCCATTACCAAATCGGCAGTATCGCCGTACGTGTGTTATCTTTCACCCCAATCCCCATCGACGATGCTTTTTGGATCGAACGTATCCGTATTGCTTACGAACTCAGAAAGACCTTGCGGCTGGCTGGGGTAGAAAATAATAATACGTTCCGCCTGATTCACGGCGAAGGCGATAATTTACCGGGATTGGTGATCGATATGTATGCGCATACGGCGGTTATGCAAGCACATTCGGTAGGAATGCATTATGCCCGTCATCAGATCGCAGAGGCTTTGAAAGCGGTATTGGGCGATACTTTACAAAACATCTACTATAAATCTGAAGCGACTTTACCTTATAAAGCGAATTTAGGTAGCGAAGATGGTTACTTATTCGGAGGCGAAGTGGAAGATATCGCTATAGAAAACGGACTGAAATTCTGTGTAGACTGGCAGAAAGGCCAAAAGACAGGTTTCTTCGTGGATCAACGGGAGAATCGCTCTTTGTTGGAGCATTACGCAAAGGATCGCTCCGTATTGAATATGTTCTGTTATACGGGCGGTTTCTCTTTCTATGCGATGAGAGGAGGCGCTAAGGTGGTTCATTCCGTAGACAGTTCGGCGAAAGCGATTTCTTTGACGAAAAAGAATGTCGAGTTGAATTTCCCGGGAGATCCCCGTCATGAGGCATATGCGGAAGATGCGTTTAAGTATTTGGAAAAAATGGGAAGTAATTATGATTTAATCATATTGGACCCTCCTGCGTTCGCTAAACATAAGAATGTACTACGTAATGCCTTACAAGGGTATCGCAAATTAAATGCGATCGCTTTCGAGAAGATCAAGCCGGGAGGAATCTTGTTTACTTTCTCTTGTTCTCAAGTAGTTAGTAAAGAGAATTTCCGTTTAGCCGTATTTAGCGCTGCCGCCCAATCCGGCCGTAGTGTCCGAATCTTACATCAATTAACCCAACCCGCAGACCATCCGGTGAATATCTACCATCCGGAAGGGGAATATCTGAAAGGTTTAGTATTGTATGTAGAATAAGATATGCTCTTTGGGTGAAAACAAAGAATTAGTTTTCACCCAAAATTCAAGTTAATACCCCGGATTTTGTGTCAAGTTCGGATTCAAGGAACGGACTTTATCGGGAATGGGGAAAACAGTGGTATAGCCATTCGATTCATGGGGCAATTGAGGGCGATCCGTATAAGGGCGGGTAAACTTTCCAAAACGCACCAAATCCTGCCTCCTCCAGCCTTCCCAAGCCAATTCCAGTTGACGCTCAGCCAAAATATTTTCTAATGTCGCCTTACGAGGTAACATTCCCACACGGAAACGAACGGCATTCAACTCTTCATCCCCATTCTCTCCATTACGAACTTTCGCTTCCGATCTCATTAACAAGACATCCGCATAACGGAATAATACGATATCATTATCCGATAGCTTTCCATCTTTCGTCCCCATCTTATCGATCTCGTATTTCTTCATGCGGGCACCCGCCGTTTTCTCGGCAGGCAACCTAGACAAATCCAACCTAACCTCTAGAGGTAAATACACCAAAGGAGTCCCATTATCTAACCGAATCGTATCACCATTGAGGTCAAACATCGTATCGGCGTAATAATTCTCATAAAATCGGGTATCGACCGAGTCCGTCCCATACGCAAATACCCGAAGGGCCTCTATCGTAGCGCAAGAGCCGTTCTCTCCCCCCAATCCATATGCTTTGGCATGATTATAGTGACGGGAGCGGAAAAGATATTGCATTTGGTTCGTATATAAGTTCTTATCCATCGGAATCGTGAAGATATTCTCTCCGGACGATTCATTAAATACAGAAAAATTATCCGCATAGTTCAGAGATAAGCTATAGTTTAAGTCTGTTATTGAATCACAGTACGCCACAACCGTTTGCCAAGCGTTCAACTTCCTCTCGCCTACCCTAAAATAGATTTCCCGTCCATTCGGACGCAGACCATCCGTCCAGTCGTTATCCGTAAACACTTCTGCGTTTAAGGCCAACTTCGCCAATAAGAAATAAACAACCGGTCTCGTAATTCTTCCATAATAATCGCCGGGCGAATTACTATGCGCCGTACTCAATAACAAAAGGGATTCTTGTAATTCTTTTACAACAAAATCAAAGACCTCTTTCCGGTCACTCTGCCGCACGTCTTTCACCGGAATGGAAGAAGAAACGATAAGAGGGACACGGCCAAACATATCGACTAAATAATAATAATACATCGCACGAAAAGCACGAACCTCCGCCTCATACCGATCTAAATCGTTATAATCCGTTTTTTGCCGCAACTCGCCTAATATCTCTAAAGATTGATTGCTTAATACGATTACTTTATACAGATATTCCCAAGTAGCTTGGATAGCGTCACTATTCGTTCCCCACTTATGCAAGAAGAGACCTTGCCAGAAACCGCCGTCATACCAGTCGCCGCCACGAGTCGGGAGCATGGCCTCGTCAGTCGTAAAGGTATTCAAGTCGTAGACACCCCGGTACGTTCCCTGCAATCCTTGGCTATCGCTATAACCGCCGATATAATTATATAAGGAAGCAACCGTATTCAGATAGACATTCTGAGGGGTATCGTACGCATCCTCCGGATAAAGCTGATCACGAGGGTCCTCTTTCAGATAGCCATCGCACGACGATAACATCAAACCCGCAAATATATAGGATAAAATAGAAAGCTTTCTCATACGAACACCTTTTTAAAAATTAAAACTCAACCCCATCGTATAGGAACGAACCACCGGATAAGATCGCTTATCGTCTATACCTAACGTATTATTTACGATAGAGCTATTTATCATCGGAGTCAATCCCGAATAACCTGTAATTGTCGCCAAATTATTTACGGAAACCGAAAGCCGTACGTTTCTTACATATTTCCTTAAATTACCCAGAGACACGTTCCAACCCAACGTCAAATAATCAAAATTGATATAATCCCCTTTCTCCAACCAATAATCCGTAGCCGTCTGATCTTGGATATTCCGGGATGGGGCTTCTCGCAACACGTTATAATCCGGGAATATATCCATATTCATATAAGTTAGCGATGTTCCATTATAAATCTTATGCCCAAAGGCTCCGTTAATCTGTACTGATAGATCGAATTGTTTATACCGGAAACTGATGTTCGAGCCTAAAAGCGTTTTCGGCATGGCTTGTCCCGCAATATAACGATCCTCACCATCCTCCAAACTCACCCCGTTTCCATTCAAGTCCTCAATCTCATACTTATAGCCGCCGTTCCCATCGGAAACCAAACCTGTACATTTCGGTAAATAAAAAACACCCAAAGGCTGTCCGACCATTTGATAAACGATATGATTATACCCTCCATGGAAACCAGCCCCATTTAAATCCGAGATGCTAGTATATTCCGGGGCGGACATATATTCCCCTTTATAGTAACCGCTCAAGGAGAGCAATTTATTCCGTTGGAAAGTTACGTTTACGTTTATATTCAATTCCATATCTTTCGTACGCAAGGGCGTGACGCCAATACCCAATTCCACGCCACTATTCCGCATCGACCCCAGATTCGCCAACATTTTATTATAAGCGAAAGGCGGAACGCTTACATCGTATAAATACAACATATCATCCGTCTTGGAATTATAATAATCTACGGCAAGAATAAAACGATTGTCGAAAAACCCGGCATCGATACCGGCATTGAACGTACGTTTTACCTCCCATTTCAAGTCCGGATTCGCATTACGGATCGTACCCAAGGTAACGGTGGGCGCACCATTTACGGAAACAACCCCATTAGGCTTCATCAATCGCAAAGAATTGTAAGAATCGATCGCGTCTTGATTACCGGAAAGGCCATATCCCGAACGAATCTTTAAATTCCTTACCCACGAGATACCTTCCATAAACTCCTCTTCGGTCAACACCCAAGCGACAGAAGCCGAAGGGAAAAATCCCCATTTATTATTTGCCCCCACTTTCGAGGAGGCATCCGCTCGAGCATTCACGGTAGCGATATACTTTCCATCATAAATATAATTCACACGTCCAAGGAAAGATGCTAGATGAGGAGCCTCATAGTAAGAACCGGTCCCCTCCCATAAACGTACCGCACCTGCCTGTAAATTATCATAACCAAAACGATCGGTACTGAAATTCGTCGCAGTCGTATAAAAACCTCTCGTTATCATTTTCTGAGCTTCCGCCAATCCCAATACATTTAGTTGATGCAAACCAAAGTCTTTTTTATAGGCCAACATGAAATCTCCCAATAAAGATTCTGTTTTCCGCTCCCCCCGATAAGCCTGCCCATGCGCCCAAACCGAAGTAGGGAGGTATTGGGCGTTATCTATTACATTATAGGTATACGAACCGAAAGCCGTAAACATTAAATGCTTACTCAAGTTAAAAACCAGTTTTAAGTGCGTATTTATATGAGCATTCGAATCATCATCCTTCACCTCCAACCAAGCCAAAGGATTCGTGATCTGGCTAGCGTTGGTTATTTGATCCCAGCTACCCGTCTCCATATTCTTATGATTCGGAAATGTCGGGTTGAAAGTAGCGGCGGAATAGAACATCTTCTGTACATCATTTAAATAAGCATTTTTCAGCAAGGAACCAAATATGCCTAAATCAAAGACCAGAAGATCATTGAACGCATGCTGCGTAATATTCAACTTGGTCGTAAAATTACGTGAGTTCGTATTTCGGATAACCCCTTCCCTTTCCACAAATCCCAAGGAGGCACGATAACTGGAAGTCTCCGAACCACCCCCAAAAGCGATATGATGATTCTGCACCAACCCTAACCGGGTGATCTCATCCTGAAAGTCCGTATTATTCCCTAAATCTAAAATACCGATATTACGTTCCTCCGCCAGTTTCCGGAAACCATTCGCCGATAACATATCCAAACTTTTATAAGCCGCCTCCACACCGAAACTCCCATCATAACTGATACTAAAAGCTCCCTGCCGCCCTTTCTTAGTCGTTACCTCGATAACACCGGAAGCACCACGAGAACCATATTGAGCAGTCTCAGAGGCATCTTTCAAGATCGTGAAGTTCTCGATATCCGCCGGATAGATCGAGCTAAGCAAATTAAGATCGGCAAAAACCCCATCAATAATCACCAACGGATCATTACCTCCCGTTAAGGAAGTTGTACCCCGGACCCGGACGGCAGCCAAGGCAGCGGCGCTATTTCCTCCAACCGGGATACTAACGCCGGACACCCTTCCCCGAAGAGCGTCCAAGGGTGTAGAGATCAATCCCTCATTCATTCCCCCTTCATTCACCCGGTTTACAGAACCGGATAAAGTACTGCGATTGCCCGTAGCATATCCGACAGTGATCAACTCATCTATCAAATTGGAGTCCGACAAGAGAGGCTTGATCGTATCCGGCAGAAGCGGCAGCTCCTGACCGTAGCCGTAAGAGAAAGACAAGGCCCCGCAGAGAAACAAAAACAGGACTTTTCGGATATATATAAGAACTTTCATAAGTACGTTGGATTTAAGATTAATAACCCATATAAATAAAACTTCCCTCGGTTAAGTTTTGTTCGCACCCAAGATACAACATTTCCTCAAGATCTTAAAAATAAAAGCGTACCAAGTTGTCAAGAAGCCTCGACAAGGCTTTAGCGATATTTAATAATGTCCCTCAAAAATATATACGGAAATATTTCTTTATTCCGTAATAGATTGTACCTTTGCCATCGTTAAAAAACATAGCGTATTATTAAGTAATAACATACTAAAACTTATTTATTATGTCAAAAGTAACAGTTGTTGGTGCCGGAAATGTAGGCGCTACTTGCGCAAATGTTCTTGCCTTCAATGAAGTGGCAGACGAAGTTGTAATGCTAGACGTAAAGGAAGGCGTATCCGAAGGTAAAGCGATGGATATGATGCAGACCGCTCAATTGCTAGGTTTCGATACTAAGGTTGTAGGTTGCACAAACGATTATGAGAAGACAGCTAACTCTGACGTTGTAGTTATCACTTCTGGTATTCCTCGTAAACCGGGTATGACTCGCGAAGAACTGATCGGTGTTAACGCTGGTATCGTTAAGAGCGTAGCTCAAAACATCTTGAAATACTCTCCGAACGCAATCTTGGTAGTTATCTCTAACCCGATGGATACAATGACTTATTTGTCATTGAAGTCTTTAGGCTTGCCGAAGAACCGTATCATCGGTATGGGTGGTGCTTTGGATAGCTCTCGTTTCAAATATTTCTTATCTCAGGCTCTAGGCTGTAACGCTAACGAGGTTGAGGGTATGGTAATCGGTGGTCACGGTGACACTACAATGATTCCGTTGGCTCGCTTGGCTACTTACAAAGGTATCCCTGTTAGCAAATTGTTAAGCGCAGAGAAATTGCAAGAGGTTGTTGCTTCCACAATGGTTGGTGGCGCTACATTAACTAAATTGTTAGGTACTTCTGCTTGGTATGCACCGGGTGCTGCTGGAGCATTTGTTGTTGAGTCTATCATTCACAACCAAGGTAAGATGGTTCCTTGCTCTGTTTACTTGGAAGGTGAGTACGGTGAATCTGATCTTTGCATCGGTGTTCCTGTTATCCTTGGCAAGAACGGTATCGAGAAGATCGTTGAGTTGGAATTGACAGCTGAAGAGAAAGAGTTGTTCGCTAAGAGCGCTGCCGCTGTTCATAAGACTAACGAGGCTTTGAAAGAAGTGGGTGCACTTTAATTTGAATTTCTATTAAAGCGATAAAAGAGGCTGATCCTTCGGGGTTGGCCTCTTTCTTTTTATGTGGATACGGATAGTTACGACGGAATGAAGATAATATTCGTGTTCTTTAGCCGCTGAAGATACATACGGAACAGAATATCCGGGATAAAATAAATATTATCTTCTTCAGTCAGCAAATCCAATTTCATCAGTTTACGGGCAGCCGCTTGGACTGCACTGCTGGAGACCAATGAATATTTACGAATGAAACCGGCACTCATAATCTTCTCCGCCTTACCTGCTGAGGCTATGGCATACAGCAATTCTTTCTGACGTTCGGGAATTCTGGACAATAGTTGGCGATATCCATCGCCTGCCTTTTCCAAAACTCCACCAACTGTCTGCCGTAATATATCCAACGTACAACTACTGCCTATAGGGGTATTTATAAAAGCTTCATGAAAAGTTTTCTGCATATAATATGTATTCCCCTCAAACAAACGATATATAACCAATACATCTTCCTCACGAATAGTCCGTTCATACACATCAAACCAATGACAGACAAAAGGTATGTATTCTTCAGCGACGATAGGATACAATTCCAAAATCGATGTACTGTTATAGAATGGACGAGCGGAAGAGAGGAACATCTCCGTTACCAAATGACGCTCACTGCCTGAAAAGATAAAATGCACATTAGATAAATGCTGAATATGGGAGCGCAATAAAGCTTCAATATTTTTTTCAGGGTATTTGGAAATCTGCTGAAATTCATCAAAAGCCACGATACAGGGTTTGTCTGCCTTTTTCAGACATACATGCATATAATTTAGCAACAAGCAAAGAAACCCCACCAAGCAGATCACGGGAAATACTGACCTTGGCACAGCCAAGCAAGTCTATGCGAATCACAAAACAGGTCCCACTATCCGGCGAAGCTTGGCCATCTGATCGTCCGGGATGAAGGCCACGGGACGTATGCCGCCTCGCCTCTCTCCGGCGATGTTCACCATGAAACGTTTGATGTATGGAAGGTGCACGATCTCCTTTCTACGTAAGGTATCGGTACAGCGGATGAAAACTATGGAGCGGAACAGGATTCGTTCTACCCACTTCCGCTTGCCTGCAGCAGTGAGGCTCATCTCCTTTTGGGAAGCGACATAGACCTCATAATCCTTCTCCCCTTCCGGCTGGCTCGCCACACGTTTCTCCAATCTGTCGACGCAAAGTTTCTCCGAAATTTTGATAAAATAGAAGGTTCTCGTTATTAATATAGGTATAAGGGATTTCCTCCCGACCACTAAACCGCTTGAATGAATTCAAGGCATCTTGATAACTCTTCGCCGTAGAATGATGTCCTCCCTCACATAACTCGGTTATGTACGTCCGCATACAAAATCATTCTTTCCCATACTCATCACATTTACTTAAATTTAAACGCTAGCAAATGTAATACAGAACGTACTTATTAAATGCGCAAAAAAGATGTATCGCAGAATTACATCCCAAACCGGTAATCACTACTTCAACTTTCCAGCCTCATTCAATACTTTCAGGAAGTTGCTCCAAGCTTTCTCTATCTTTTGCATGTTTTCGTCCCTTTCCTCTTGGTTACTTACCTCATTTTGTAGAACATCTACAACAGGATATCCATCATATAAATAATATCTCTGATAATCCCCTAATAAGACTGGGGCATTATAGATAACGGAACTTATCGAAGAGATACTGCCTACCGTGAAGTGACCGTTTCCAGCTATCCGGAATTCAACCTTCTCATTGCCTCGCACGTCTTGCTTGATAGAAATATTCTTCTCGAAAACGATTTCTTTTGTAACTGAATTAAAAGATTTGATATCATCCGGGACTTTGATCACTTGTCCGGTAGTAGCCGTATCAAAATTTTCCTCATCATTATCGCAAGCGCAATAACCGATGAGAAATACAGACATGATAAGATATAATAAAAATGACTTTTTCATATTAAACCTCCTTTATTGGATTTCATTGTGTGTTGTCTTATTAGTAAGACACTTAAAAAGAGACAAATGCTGCACGTTTACCATTATTTAACAAACATTATTAACCAAACCGTCCTTCCATTACATAAAAAAGCCGGAGGAAATGATTTCCTTCGGCTTTTACCTATCGTTTGTTATTAGTATTTATTTGACAATACCTAATTTAGACTCACCAACGAAATCTATAATATGTTGGATCTCCTTACTCATCGGAACCTGATCCTTGATCATTAACAAGGCATCCGTAAGGCTGCTGTTTCCTTGGAAGATGATCCGGTACGCATGACTGATGTGCTTGATAACCTTTTCACTGAATCCCTCATGAGACATGATGAAAGAGTTCACGCCATAATACGTGGTAGGCTCTTGAGCCGCTACGATAAAAGGAGGTATATCCTTACGGAAACGACAGCCGGTTTGAATCATCGCCCAAGCCCCAACCCGGGATCCTTGGCTCATCAATACATTGCCTCCGAAGATCACATAATCTTCCAAGATACAATTTCCGGAAATCTTACTACCATAGCCGAATACACTACAGTTTCCGATCTGCGTATCATGAGAAACATGTACCCCCTCATGCAAGAAATTACCATTACCGATACTAGTACGTCCTTCCGCTGTCGAGGAACGGTTAATCACCACATTCTCACGAATCACGTTGTCATCTCCGATTACGGCGATCGTATCACCTCCCTTATAAAAGAAATCCTGAGGCTCAGCAGCGATAACAGCCCCGTTAAATACACGGTTGCGATTTCCCATGCGTGTACCGCTCATCAAGCTGGCATGAGGCATGATCTCGCAATCATCCCCGATCTCCACGTTCTTATCAATGTACGCAAAAGGATGAATCGTAACGTTCTTCCCGATCTTTGCGCTTGAATCTACATATGCTAATGGACTAATCATAACTTTACTACATTTAAGGTTATTATTCTCTACCACCACCGATGGCACTGTATAAACTGACAACCGCTTGCATACGCTGCACATTGTCGGACACTTCCGTCAACTGGGCACTCAAAAGACTCTGCTGGGCGGAAAGGATTTCCAAATAAGTAGATTGAGCCGACTGGAACAAGGCACTGGTATAAGCCACCGCTTTCTCTAGCTGCTCGATCTGCGCTCTGTCTTGCACAAGCTTCTTGCTCGTGGCATCATACTGATGTAAAGCATCACTCACCTCCTTACCAGCTTCCAGAATTGTCTGCTGATAATTCATTTGAGCGATCTTCTCTTCTGCCTTAGATACCTTCAAGTTAGCGACCAACTTACCATTGTTGAAGATCGGTTGGGCCAACGAAGCCAAAGCTTGAAACATAAATTGGCCCGGATTGGCGACAGAGATGCCTGAACCATTCGTCCAGCCTGCTGTCGCCGTGATATTCAATCCCGGATAAAAAGCGGCACGGGCTTGGTTCGTCGTATAATAAGCACTGGCAAGTGTCATCTCCGCGATCTTCACGTCCGGACGATTCTCCAACAATTGCAAAGGCACACCCACCATGATATCCTCCGGCATTACTTGTTCCTCCAAAGTACCCCGATCAATCTGTTGAGGGGCCTTAGCCAATAACACGGACAATGAGTTTTCCACGCTACGCACCTGGCTCTCCAACTCGATCAACGAGCCGGAAACCTGATGGTAAGCCGCACGCATTTGCGTCACGGCAGCCTCGGTAGCCATACCCGCTATCTTCATAGCCTCCATGACACGAACATTCTCTTTATAGATATCAACCGTCTTAGCGGTAATTTCCACCTGCCGATCAAGCATCAACAAGGTATAATAAGTATTCGCTATACCACCGATCAATTGAGAGCGCACGGCCTGTCTTGAATACTGGCTCTGTAAGTAGGAGGCTTTTTGGCCACGGCTCGCGTTCAAGAGCTTTCCGAATAGGTCAACCTCCCAGCTAGCGGCCGCAGGAGCCGTGTAAGCTTTTACATACCCACTGCTTTCCATCTTCGTAATCGTACCTTGGGGAGCAAGGTTTATAGAAGGCAAGAAAGACAGACGGGCAGAAGTCAACAATACTTTCGCTTCCTCTACCCGAAGAACGGCTGCCTGCATATCTACGTTATTAGCTAATCCCTCCTCAATTAACGCCTGTAACTTCGGATCACGAAAAACTTCCTTCCAAGGAAGGTTTCCCATATTGGTCGTATCCGCGGAGGCTAATGTATCAGTCTCGGAAACCGGATCACGATAAATTCCCGTCGCATCGATGGAATCCGGACGCTCGTATGCCTTATAGATATGGCAACTGCTTAACAAAGCAGTCGCACATACCATATATATAATTTGTTTCTTCATTGTCATCTCTTATTTTATTTTAGCGTACTGTTCTATTTCCGTACTCATATCGCTGTTATCCAAATCTTCCCATTCGATCGGCTTGAATTTCTCCTGTAAGTACTGGAATACCACGAACAAAACCGGAACAATAAAGATCTGGAAGATCATACCGATGAACATACCGCCGATAGCCGCTGTACCCAATGTACGGTTACCGTGCGCTCCTACTCCGAATGCGAACATCATAGGCAACAATCCGACCACCATCGCCAATGAGGTCATCAAGATCGGACGCAAACGGGCGGCGGCTCCTAACACGGCAGCCCATGTGATACTCATACCCATACGACGACGTTCCAAAGCGAACTCTACGATCAAGATAGCGTTCTTCGCCAACAAACCTACCAACATGATCAAGGCGATCTGCATATAGATATTGTTAGACATGGTTCCTACGATCATCTTCAACGCCGGGATATTTCCCAAAGCGGCCCAACCTTGGACGAACAAGAAGCTACCCATCAAACCGAACGGCACGGAGAGCAATACGGACAAAGGAAGGATGTAACTCTCATACTGCGCACTCAACAGCAAGTAAACGAATACGAAACACAGCAAGAAGATCAAAGCCGTCGTACTACCACTCGTACTTGCTTCCTCACGCGCCATACCTCCTAACTCATAACCAAAGCCTGCCGGAAGCGTTACCTTAGCCACCTCGTCAATCGCCTTCAACGCCTGACCACTGGTATAACCATCCGCCGGAGCAACCATCACCTTGATAGAAGTGTACATATTGAAACGACTGATGATATCCGGGCCGTACACCTTCTTCATCGTAATGAACTGGGAAATCGGAGCCATATCGTTACCACTCTTTACCTTGATGTTTTTCAAAGATTCCATATTCTTACGCAAATCAGGATCCGCCTGCACCATTACACGGTACATCTTACCGAAGCGGTTAAAGTTAGAGGCATACAAACCGCCATAATATCCTTGCAAGGTAGACAAGATATCAGCTGGACTAATACCGGCTTTCTTACAGGCGGCAGCGTCGATATCGATCTCATATTGCGGGAAGTTCGGGTTAAACGTAGATTGAGCGGACTTGATCTCCGGACGTGCCGTCAGAGCGGCCATATATTCCTTGGAGATATCAAAGAAACGATCCAACTCACCACCGGTCTTATCCTGCATATTCAACTCGATATCACTAGACGCTGAGTAACCGGGGATCATAGGAGGCGTAAAGAACAATACTTGAGCGTCCTTTACGATCTTTTGGGCACGCATGAACAAGCTACCATATACGATATCGGAATTTTGCATCATAGAACGCTCCTCCCAATCTTTCAGCTTGATGATGAATGAACCGTAAGAAGGCCCCTGACCACCGATGAAACTAAAACCGACAACCGCCGTACGAGACTCAACGGCCGGATCGGCAGCGATCAAGCTATCCACCTTATTCATTACCTCAAAGGTACGCTCCTGAGAAGTTCCCGGGGGTAACGTAACGGCACCCATAATCGTACCCGTGTCCTCGTTCGGCACCATACCCGTAGGAGTAACCTGCATCAAGAACACCAATAACGCAATACATGCGGCAACAATACCGAATGAAAGCCATTTCTTCTGGATGAAGAATACGATACTTTTCTTGTATTTAGCCAACAAAGAATCATAAGCCGCATTAAACGAAGTATGGAATCGGGAAACGAAGGTCGTTTTCTTTTCCTTATGTTCCGTATCGTGTGGTTTCAGGAATATCGCACACAAGGCGGGACTCAATGTCAAGGCGTTCAAAGCGGACAAACCAATAGCGATCGCCATCGTCAGACCAAACTGGCGATAGAACGTACCGGCCGTACCTCCCATGAAACTTACGGGAATAAACACGGACATCATGACCAACGTAATGGAGACGATAGCGCCACCCAACTCACTCATGGCATCGATAGAAGCGAGTTTCGCCGACTTGTACCCTTGGTCCAACTTGGCATGGACACCCTCGACGACGACGATCGCATCATCGACCACAATCGCGATGGCAAGCACCATAGCACAAAGAGTCAACAAGTTGATACTAAATCCGATCAAGGATAACATAAAGAAGGTACCGATCAAGGCAACCGGAATAGCGATAGCCGGAATCAACGTAGAACGCAAATCCTGCAAGAACACATATACCACGATAAACACCAATACGAACGCCTCCAACAAAGTCTTGATTACCTCATGGATAGAAGCGAACAAGAAGTCATTGGCATTCATGGAAATATTCACCTTCATTCCGGGAGGCATTGTCAACTGAGTTTCCTCCAGCAAGGTTTCAATGTTACTAATTGTTTCCGTAGCGTTGGTTCCCGGCATCTGGTAAACGATACAGGTAACGGCGTCGTGACCATTTACACGGTTGATAAAGTTGTAAGTCAAACGCCCCAACTCGATATCAGCGATATCTTTCAAACGCAAGACCTCACCATCCGGCAAAGCCTTTACAACAATCTGCTCAAACTCATTAACCTCTTGCAAACGTCCTTTGTAGCGAATCGTATATTGAAAGGACTGATTACCCCTTTCGCCAAACGAACCCGGAGCCGCCTCTACGTTTTGTTCAGACAAAGCTACGGTCACATCGCTCGGACTTAATTTATATTGAGCCATCACATCCGGCTTCAACCAAATACGCATGGAGTAATCCGTACCCAACACGTTCGCGTCACCTACACCATGTACACGCTGCACTTCCGGAATCAAGTTAATCTTCGCGTAATTCTCCAAAAACTCAGAGTCATAACGATCGTCCTCGGCAAATACAGAAAATACCAACAACATAGAGTTCTAGCGTTTCTGGGTAGTCACACCAATCTGCGTTACCTCGGCAGGCAACAAACCTTGAGCCATAGACACACGGTTCTGCACGTTTACAGCCGCCATATCCGGGTCTGTTCCCTGCGTAAAATAAATGGAAATTTCCGCGGAACCGTTATTCGAGGCGGTAGAACTCATGTACATCATGTTCTCAACACCATTGATCTGGTCCTCCAAAGGCGCAATCACACTATTCAATACGGTTTGCGCGTTAGCACCCGTATAAGTGGCTCTCACCGATACGGTTGGAGGGGCGATATCCGGATATTGGGTAACCGGCAAGGAAATCAAGCCTAGGAAACCCAAGATGACAATCAAGATGGAAATCACCGTGGAGAGCACCGGGCGGTTTATAAATCTATCTAATTTCATGTTTTTCGTTTTTACTCGACAAAAGCGAATATTTGTCTTATTCTATGATTACATATTAATTAAAAGCGGTCTGCAAATTACCGTCATGCTGGTCTTTCAAGGCCTGATCGTACTTTGCTTTTTGTTGCTCACGAGTAATCGGCTGGATCTCTTGACCGTCTTTCAAGATCTGTACGCCTTCCACGACAATCTTATCGCCAGACTTCAAGCCATTTGTTACTAAATAGTTCTTACCATCATCCAAATTGGAAACCTTGATCTCCGTATTCTTCACCGTATTATCAGACTGCAATACAAATACGAACTTCTTATCCTGGATCTCCACGGTAGCCGATTGAGGGATCGTAATGATATCGTTCATCGTATACGGGAAGATAATATTACCAGTACCACCGCTTCGTAAGACATTTCCCTCGTTAGAGAAAATAGCACGCATGCTTACAGAACCGGTAGATTGATCGATAACACCGCTCACGGCATCAATCTTACCCTCATGATGGTACGTAGAGCCATCCGCCAATTGCAGTCTTACGGCCGGCATCTTCTCTAATTGCTCTTTCAAGGTACCACCGGCTTTCGTCAATGCCAATAACTCCTTTTCCGTCATAGAGAAATACACATACATATCACCGATCTCAGATACGGTAGTCAGCGGTTGAGCGATCGAAGCGCTTACCAAGCTACCTACACGATACGGGAATGTACCGACAACACCGTTCGAGGGACTTGTAACCGTACAGAAAGATAAGTTCTGGTTAGCGCTCACCAATTGAGCCTCTGCCTGCGCCAAGCTCGCTTTTGCCGACATCAGCTGGTTCACGGCTGTTTGATACTCGAAATCACTGATGATTTTCTGATCAAACAAAGTCTTCTTATTCCTCTCGGTCAATGTTAAAGTGCTTACGTTTGCCTTCGCCATCTCGACCGCGGCCTTAGCCTGACCTACCGCAGCAGCGTACTGCGTAGGATCAATTTGGAACAACGCCTGTCCTTTACGAACCGTAGCTCCCTCATCCACACATAATTTCACGATAAATCCAGAAACTTGAGGACGGACTTCGATATCCTGCGTACCTTTGATGGTAGCCGGATAGGATGTTGTTTGGTCGCTAGTCGTTGAATTGACCGCCATCACAGCGAACTCAGCATCCCCTAATTTCATACCACTCTGACTGTTTCCACAGGCAGTTAATAAAGACATACCAACCGCAAACAATGCGATCTGCCTTAACTGAGTAATCGTAATTTTCAGCATTCGTTTATCCATATTTGTATATAATTATATATTCAAGGCTGTTTTTCAGTTACCTTCTCTTTCTAACCCAAGTGGAGATCTTTTACATCTATTCACACAATAGGGTCTTTACTCGCTGTTTCATCCTACAAATGTAGAAACTTTTTACACGATTTTCTGTTTCCTACTTATCTTTTTCACCTAAATTAATAGCACTTAGAAGGAAGCACCTGTTGAAATACATCTATTTTGGTTTCAAACGAAAATAAAATTGTTTTTTTCAACAATATATTTTACATTTGTGTCCACACACAATAAACAAATATTATACATTATGGAACCTAAATTTATAATATCAGAAGTATTCAGTACCGCATGGAAGGGAACGAAGTCGCAACTATGGATATTAGCCGGATTATTAATCGGATATTGTATCTTGTCTTTCACGCTGACAGCGTTCGCGATGCCCATGCAAAGTTCTATTATCGGTAAAATCATCGTAAACGTGATCAGCGCGTTATTCTCCATTATTTTCTCCTTAGGATATATGAAAAAT
Organism: Parabacteroides distasonis ATCC 8503; assembly: GCF_000012845.1. NCBI lineage: Bacteria > Pseudomonadati > Bacteroidota > Bacteroidia > Bacteroidales > Tannerellaceae > Parabacteroides > Parabacteroides distasonis. Next base: position 433,427 of record NC_009615.1, on the reverse strand, counting down.
ATATTTCAGGCGTTGGATGGGGAAGAACCTCAGTTTTCCGCATATGGACAACAGACAAAGAATATCATCACCTACTTTCTAGCGAGTCTTATCACGGGATTTGTCGTATTGGCGGGTTTCTTATTTTTTATCATCCCCGGTATTTATCTGGCATTGCGCCTTCAGTTCTTCCAAGCCTTTATTATCGAGGAAAACGCTGGAATTATCGAGTCTTTGCATAAAAGCTGGGAGATAACGAAAGGACAAGCATTGCCTCTGTTCATTCTGGCGTTGGTAATGATCGGGATCCTGATATTAGGATGTATTTTGTTCGGTATCGGAATTTTCGTCGCCGTTCCTCTTATCTATATGATGTATGGCTACGTTTTCCGTAAATTGAACACACCTCTTCAAATACTCGAATAAACAGAGAGGACGAATACACACTACAATCTATACCATGAATAAAAATTACAGGATAAAAGATATCGCCGAATTATCCGGCGTATCGACCGGTACGGTAGACCGCATTTTACATGAGCGGGGAAAGGTATCGGAGGACGCACGGAAAAAGGTGGAGAAAATCTTAAAAGAAATTGACTATCAACCAAATCTGATAGCCCGTTCTTTAGCGTTGAAGAAAAAATATCATTTCATCGCCTTGATCCCTTCTTTCCATGAAGGGGAATACTGGGCGAAACTAAGCCAAGGGATCGAGAAAGCAAAACGGGAATTGTTTAGCTATAATATCGATGTCGAGCAAATCTATTTTGACCAATACGACAGCAACAGTTTCGACGAATTAATCCCGAAGATTGAGACCGCGGATTGCCAAGGGGTTATCATCGCTACATTATTCAAGCAAAGTGTCTTGACCTTGACCCAGCGGCTAGACCAGAAAGGTATTCCTTATATATTGATCGATTCTTTTATCGATCACACGAATTGTATCTCTTATTACGGAACGCATTCATATGATTCGGGTTATATAGCGGGACGCCTTTTATTCGAGCAAATCCGTCAAGGGGACGATCTAGTGATTTTCCGTTTCACCCGTAAAGGGGATTCATGTTCTACGCAAGTGCAGAAACGAGAGGAAGGATTCCGGGATTATCTCGCCAACACCCCATTCAAGGGAAAGATTCATTTGCTGCATGTGCACGCGGATGATAAGGAGGAGAATAAGAGGCTACTGAATACTTTCTTCGAGAAATATCCTCAAGTAAGAATCGGTATCATCTTTAATTCGAGGGCCCATTTCCTTGGAGATTATCTAAGTAGCGAACGGCCGGACTATCCTTTCAAGCTTCTTGGCTACGACGTGATAGAACCGAACGTCCGTTATCTGGAAAACGGCTTGATCACGCATTTGATCGCCCAACGACCGGAGGTACAAGGATATCATTGTATCAAGGCACTCTTCAGGCATCTGATCCTTAAGGAGAAAATTGAGCCTGTCAATTATATGCCGATCGATATCTTGGTAAAGGAAAATATACAATACTACAATAATTATATCTGATGAACTCCTTATTTAGCGTAAAAGAGAAAGTGATTTTGTTGACCGGAGGCTATGGTATATTAGGAGCCTGCATGGCCAAGCACTTGGCGAGAGAAGGCGCGTACGTCGTAATCCTCGGACGAAACGAGCAAAAAGGATCTGCCTTGGTCAATGAAATTAAAGCGGAAGGGGGCGAGGCCTTATTCTTGGTTTCAAACGTATTGGATAAAGCCTTGCTGGAGCAAAACAAACAAGAGATATTGAAAGCATATGGGAAGATTGATGTTTTAGTCAATTTGGCGGGTGGCAACCAAGCCGGAGCGACGATTCCTCCCGACAAGACGATCTTTGATCTGGATATCGATGCTTTCCGGACAGTCGTAGACCTGAACTTATTCGGGACCGTACTGCCGACAATGGTTTTCGCCGAGGTCATGGTGGGACAAGGGAAAGGAAGCATTATTAACATCTCGTCCGAATCATCCCTACGCCCATTGACTCGTGTGGTTGGCTATGGATGCGCAAAAGCCGCTATCAACAATTTCACGCAATACATGGCCGGGGAGCTGGCGATTAAATTCGGAGAGGGCCTGCGAGTGAACGCCATGGCACCGGGATTCTTCCTTACCGAGCAGAACCGGGCATTGATGAGCAATCCGGATGGATCACCTAGTGATCGTTGCAACACGATCGTCGCACACACGCCGTTCCGCCGCTTAGGAAAACCGGAGGAGTTACTCGGTACTTTACAATGGCTGGCGAGCGACGCCTCCGCATTCGTAACCGGTACCGTGATCCCCATAGACGGAGGTTTCGACGCTTTCTCCATCTAAATAATGTGCCAACCAGCCATGCATCAAACCGCATTGGCATATTGGCACATTGATAAATTTAAAAATTATTCATTATGTATCTATGTGAGCAAACTTGGCGTTGGTACGGACCGAATGATCCTGTCAGCCTTTGGGACATCCGTCAGGCGGGTGCCACCGGTATCGTAAATGCGTTGCACCATATCCCGAACGGGGAAGTTTGGACTACGGAAGAGATTCAAAAGCGGAAAGCCTTGATCGAATCCGCCGGATTACGGTGGAGTGTGGTTGAGAGTGTGCCCGTACACGAGCATATCAAGACGCAAACCGGGGATTTTCAAACCTATATAGAGAACTACAAACAAAGCATCCGTAATCTGGGAGCTTGCGATATCCGGGTAGTTACTTACAACTTCATGCCGGTATTGGACTGGACTCGTACCGATTTGGCTTATACGATGCCGGATGGCTCCAAAGCCTTGCGCTTTGAACGCGCGGCTTTTATGGCGTTCGACTTATTCATATTGAAACGACCGGCGGCGGAAGCCGAATATACGGAGGCGGACAAGGCGAAAGCCAAGGCACGCTATGACGCTATGAGCGAGGAAGACCGCCAGCTGTTGGTTCGCAATATGATCGCCGGACTACCCGGCTCGGAAGAGACTTTTACGATCGAGCAGTTTAGGGAAGCGTTAGACCGTTATAAAGATATCGACGCGGAGAGACTTCGCTCGAACCTGATCTATTTCTTACGGGAAATAGCTCCCGTGGCGGACGAGGCCGGTGTCAAGCTCGTTATCCATCCGGATGATCCCCCCTATTCCATTCTCGGGCTTCCCCGTATCTTGAGCACGGAAGATGATTTCCGGAAGTTAATAGAGGCCGTGCCGAATCCTAGCAACGGGCTTTGCCTATGCACAGGTTCTTTCGGTGTCAGAAGTGATAACGACTTGGCCGGGATCATGGAACGTTACGGGGATCGGATCGATTTCGTTCATTTCCGCAGCACGCAACGAGACTCGGAGGGTAATTTTTTCGAGGCGAACCATCTGGAGGGCGATGTGGACATGTATGGTGTCATGAAAGCCTTCCTTGAATTGCAGCAACGCCGCCAATGCTCCATCGCCATGCGACCGGATCATGGACATCAAATGATAGACGACCTAAAGAAGAAAACCAACCCGGGCTACTCCTGCATCGGACGTTTACGGGGTCTGGCCGAGCTACGGGGATTGGAGATGGGTATCGCCTTATCCCTGTTCAAAGGACATTAAAAAGATAGCGTCTTACAGTTAGCGCAGTACTGTGTACGAAGTACCGCAGTACTGTGACTGAAGTACTACAGTACTCTGCACGAAGTATTGCGGTACTCAGCACGTAAGTACTGGAATACTTCGTACAGAGTACTGCCCTATTTATAGCACAAGGCTACCTCGACCCTATGGGGGAACATCACAAACCGAACAACCGGGGAATCAATAAGCTTAAATCCGGCAAGAACGCCACCAAGAACAAGACGATAACCATCGCCGCGAACATCGGCAGCAACGGGCGGATCACCTGATCGATCTTTGTCCCCGCCACGCTACATCCGATAAACAATACCGAACCCACCGGTGGCGTACACAATCCCACACAAAGGTTCAACACCATCATGATCCCGAAATGTACCGGGTCCATCCCTAATTGCCCCGTCGCTATCGGCAGGAAGATCGGGGTAAAGATCAATACAGCGGGCGTCATGTCCATAAAGATCCCGACAATCAATAGGATCACGTTGATAAGTATCAAGATGACCACCGGATTGTCGCTTATACTTAGCAAAGCGGCACTTACCGTCTGAGGAATATTCTCATAACTCATGATCCAAGATAAACCCGTACAGGTCGCCACCAAAAGAAGGACGATAGCCGTAGTCTTGGCTGATCGCAATAACACTTGCGGCAATTTAGCCCAAGTAAGTTCTTTATAGATAAAAGAGAGGATTAACGCATACAGTACAGCGATCGCCGAAGCCTCGGTAGCCGTAAACAGTCCCGCCAAGATTCCTCCGATCACGATCATCAATAGCATCAAACTAGGGATCGCCCTGAAAAATACCCTTGTCGCCTCCGAGAACGGAACACGTACGCCAACCGGATACCCCTTTCGTGCGGCAAACATAGCGGCTACGATCATGATCGCCACTCCCGTAAGAATTCCCGGTAGATAACCAGCCATAAACAAGGCGGATACAGAGACTCCACCACTCGCCAAGGAGTAAACGATCAAGACATTACTCGGAGGTATCGTCATGCCGGTAGTGGCGGAAGAGATATTTACGGCGGCACTGAAATTCGGATCGTAACCGGCCTTTTTCATCTCCGGTGTCATAATACTCCCGATAGCAGAGGCAGCGGCGGCGGCAGAGCCACTGATCGCCCCGAATAACATATTCGCCACGACATTGACTACCGCCAGTCCTCCGGGTAACCGTCCGACCAGCACCTTGGCGAAATCGATCAAGCGCAAGGCGATACCTCCGCTATTCATAATATTCCCCGCCAATATAAAAAACGGGATCGCCAGCAGAGCGAAACTGTCCAGACCCGAAGCCATACGCATCGCATAAGTCGTAAGGGCGGGAAGCGAGTCTATATTCACGAGCATCGTCAATATACCCGCCACGCCGATGCTATACGCTACCGGAACCCCGACCACCAGCAGGAAAAAGAAACTTATCACTAATACGAGTATACCTATAATATCCATATCATCAGTCTTTTAAGAATTAGAGGAACGAAATAAGGTGATCGCGTTATCTACCGCATAATAAGCGGTAAGCAATCCTCCTAGCGGCAATGCCAAATACACATATCCTAAATTAATCTCTAAGGAAGCCGAAGTAACTCCCAAATGAAAACGAGTGTATACCAGCCAAGTCCCACCTACGATCAATACAAATACAGCGAATAAAAATACGATCAAGAAGATAAACAATCGCAAGAGCTTCCTGCGGGAAGGACGTATATGTTGAAGTAATAAATCGATCGCTAGATGCTCATTTTTACCGGATACATAAGCGGCCCCCAGCAATCCCACCCAGATCAATAAATATCCGGCCAATTCATCTGTCACGGAACTCGGGGAAACCAGAATATACCGGCTTAATACCTGCCATAACACATCCACGACCAAGAAAGCCATCAAGAAAATCAACGATAGCTCCAATCCTTTATCAATTATCTTTCTCATGGGTATTCTGTATTTGATCGATTAAATCATGAAAAACCGGATCATTCTTAAACCGCTCGATCATCGGGGCGGCGGCATCCATAAACGGCTGCTTATCCGGGTAAATAATTTCCACTCCGTGCGCTTCCATCTCCTCTAGCGATTGCTTCTCTTGCTCCGCCCAAAGTTTCCGTTGATAAATAGCGGCGGCGTCAGCGGCCTGCCGCAGCCAATTACGTTCTTGTTCCGTCAGCTTCTGCCAAGTAGCCAAACTAATGATGATCACGTCCGGACACATCGTGTGCTCATTGACTGAATAGTATTTTACCACCTCATGATGGAACGCTGTTGTCACGGAAGGCGTATTATTCTCGGCTCCATCCACGACATTACTTTGTAAGGCCGTATACAATTCACCCCAATCCACGGGAGTAGCCGAACCTCCGAATGTCTTCATCATCTCCACGGCTATCGGGCTCTTTTGCACACGGATCTTCAGTCCTTTCAGATCCTCGGGAGTACGAATCTGCTTGTTTACCGTATAAAAGCTACGGGCCCCCGAGTCAAAATAAGCGAGTCCCCTAAACCAATAAGGTTCCGTTGATCCCAATATCTGTTTACCTACCGAACCATCCAACACCTCGAAAAACTGCTCACGGGAACGGAATAGATAAGGTATGCCAAATACCTTAAACGGATCGGCAAATCCTTCCAATGCGGCGGAGGAAACTTTCGTGATATCGAGACTTCCTATTTGAAGCAACTCTATACATTGATTTTCAGACCCCAATTGAGCGGAAGAATAAATGTCCATGCTCATCTTTCCTCCGGACAACTCTTTCAGACGCTCGTTCATATAGAGCAATCCCAAATGGACGGAATGGCTGGGGGGCAATCCGTGCGCCAGTTTCAGCACCCTTACTTCCTTTACCCCTTCCTTACAGGAGAAGGAGAAAGATACGCACATCAGGAATAGCAGGGCGGTCTTTAGAACTTTCATATTAGAAATGTTAACAATTCGTTGTTTATCGACAAATATAAAGGAAATAATCGAATTGTGCACGTACACAGAAGAAAAAAGTGGCCGCTTTCTTCCTGCCTATATTCACATACGGAACAAGAAGAGCACGGCCTTGATTTAACCTATTTCTCTAATGTTATGATGAAACATCGAGACGGTCAAATGTAGAAACAATCAAAGAGATCGGTCTTATATCGACCGTGATCTTATTTCACGAAAGCGTGAAACTTATTCACGCCTTTTCTCTAACAGCCATTTACGGATCTCCTCTATATCTTCCTTGTCCGCTTCTATAGTGATTGAATATCGCCGGGGTTCGTCCGCTAAATACACCTCCCGCAAGAAATCATAGGCTAAGACTTCCGATATACGCAGTAACAAATCAACATCAATACTGCTTCGCTTAAATATCTTATAAATATTGGTACGTTCATAATGAAGCGCATGGGCAAAATCGGAAACCGAAAGTCCCCGCTCTTCCATTTTCTCTTTTATTAACGAACCGATATGTATCTCCTTTTGTTCTTTCATATACAAAAGCCGTTTTTAAGGTAATCTTATCTCATAAATAAACCCACATCTGAGAAAAGGTGTGTTACACTTTACCTTAAACCCGTCAAACTGCGGCACGACCAAATGCCTTGTACACAACAGAAATAAGGCAAAGGAACACACCTAATACAGGTGTATTCGCATTGTCTATTTCTCTGTGTACTTTAAATTGGTCGTTTTCAGTTTAGAGAAATACCAGCAAATACAATATCGTCATCCTCCCTGACCAAAGAGACAAACTAGTCCCCTCAATCATCGTATAATATCTCCATTTTACCTTTACAAAGGTAGGCAAATTCAACTATCAGAAAAAACACAAAGAATAAAAAGAAGTATAAACATATCGGAAATATAGGTCATTGAAAGAGGCTTTTTTATACTTTTGTGGTAAAACAATATCTAATGGCATCTAAAATACACAATGGAATACTCATTCTTACGCTAATTTTATTTGCGTCTTGCCGTACGCAAAAGCCTGCTCCACGCCCGGCCCCTCCCAAGACTATGGATTTCCCTACGGCGAATATTCCTCTTCCTGTCATGGATTTCAATTTCATGTTGCCGGAAGCTCCGGAGCTAGCGGTTTGCCATTCTCCTAGAAAAGATATCACGGAAGCCTTTACGCCCCGTGATAAAAGCCAGATAGCGATCAAGGACCCCAAGCTATTCGATGAGAATAACACGGAAATTATTGATTTATCCTTGATCCCCGCCGGGGAATACGCATTTCCCCTTCCTAATGGAAACGTGATCTCTCCTTACGGGGGAAGGAGAAGACATCATTCCGGAGTAGATATCAAGACTTGTGCCAACGATACGATCGTGTCTGCTTTCGATGGTATTGTCAGAATGGCGAAACCATTCGCCGCCTATGGCAACGTTATCGTTGTCCGCCATTATAATGGGCTGGAAACGATCTATAGCCACAACTCCAAGAACTTGGTTAAACCCGGAGATCGTGTTCTCGCCGGACAACCGATCGCCTTAACCGGACGTACCGGCAGGGCTACTACCGAGCATTTACATTTTGAGACTCGTATAAACGGAGTTCATTTCAATCCGAATATCGTCTTCAACATGGCTAAAAGGAAATTACGTTCAAAATGTCTGGTTTGTACCCAGAAAGGTAATAACGTAATCGTCAAATCGGTTGATATATTACCCCATCAAAAGGCTGGTCCATACGTACCGCCACCTCCTTATAAATGGGTTTACAATGAATGAAAAAAGGTCTTACGGACAATCCGTAAGACCTTTTTTCATTCCGTGGAGATGGAGAGATTCGAACTCTCGTCCAAACGAGGAATTAATTTGCTTTCTACATGTTTATCTTCGCCTTCATTGTCGGGGAAGAGCAAGACCGAAGCCACCCACTCATCCCTTATCCTCTAAAGTTTCGCCTGAGACCCGAGGCTTATCTCAAACTATCTCCGATATTGCTGCACCACCTGATCGGAACGCTTCGGAGCCACAGCATCCGGGTGATGTCACGTCCCCGCAACTTTTGCAGGGATTAAGCTTGAATCTACTATACTTCGATTAAGCAGCGAGAGCGTAATTATTTTCGCCAGTTAATTGTTCGTTGTCTGAGATTTAAGTGCAAGCCAACCACGCACTACATGCTTACAAACCACTTCTACCCGCTGTCAAAACCGGTCATCCCCATGGTTTTGTAATATTTCTTTTGGCAAAGATACATATAATTTCGAATTTAGCAAAGCCCCATAACTGATTCCTTACGATTAGGATTATTTTAATGTAAACGAAGCTGTTTTCACCTCTTTACTATTTCCACCGATCATTACCTGAAACTCACCCGGCTCAGCGACATAATCTAAGGTTGAATCGTAGAATTTCAACATATCCACATCAATATCAAAGGTTACTTTCTTGCTTTCTCCCGCTTTTAACGCAACTCGCTTGAATCCTTTCAATTCTTGGACCGGAGGGGTTATGCTGCGTACGATATCACGTAAATAAAGCTGTACGATTTCCTCTCCATCCTGAGCCCCGGTATTGGTAACAATCACGGATGCTTGAATTTTTCCATTTGCATCCATAGAATTCGTATTCAAAGATACATCGCCATACGTATAAGTCGTATAACTCAAACCGTAACCAAATGGATAAAGAGGCTCATTCAACACATCTATATAATTGGAGACATAACGAGTGTACCAAGCATCGGGAGACATAGGACGTCCTGTCATCTTATGATTGTAATAGATCGGACATTGGCCTGTTACACGAGGAAAAGACATGGTTAACTTCCCCGTCGGAGAAACCTTTCCGGTCAAGACATCGGCAATAGCCGCTCCTGCTTCCGTACCACCGAACCATACGTTCAAGATCGCATTCACCTGCTTTTCCTCGGATTGTAATGCCAAAGGTCTTCCGGTAAAAAGTACCATTACGATCGGCTTTCCTGTCTTTTGGATAGCATCCAGTAATTTTTTCTGCGTTTGCGGCATTTCAAGGATGGCTCTACTAGCGCCTTCTCCACTCATATCTATCGATTCACCCAAAGCAGCGATAATCACATCAGCGCCTTCCGCCACTTTTAGGGCCTCGGCGATTAATTGTTCATCGCTTCTATCATCCCGGGTTGAACGATTTTGATCCGTAAAGTTTGCTTCATAGACGGAATCATCGACTAGATTGCTGCCTTTTGCAAAAACAACCTCTACTCCATTTCCCAAAGATTCCTGTAAATCCTCTACCAATCCATGATAAGATTTAGTCTGCTCATCATATTTCCACGATCCAGCCATATTCGCCTTGCTATCCGCTAAAGGACCGACCACAGCGACCTTACGACATCCTTTAAGTGGAAGCAGATTATTATCATTTTTAAGTAACACGAAAGACTCCGCCGCAATACGACGGGCCGCAGATACGTTATTTACCGACAAGAACTCTTTGGCGGCTCTTTTCGGATTACAATATTTATATGGATCATGGAACAATCCCAATTGGTATTTTGCGATTAGTATTCTCCGGCAAGCAGAGTCAATCTTAGCCTCTGTTATTTTCCCTTCTTCCAATGATTTCTTTAATACGGCATGATAACAGTCCGCTATCATATCCATATCGACACCCGCCTTTAGCGCCTTGACTCCGACTTCCTGACTATTACCTATTCCATGGTTTACCATCTCCGCTATTGCCGTAAAATCAGACACGACAAAGCCGTTAAATCCCCATTGTTTACGCAACACGTCATTAAGAAGCCAAGTATTTCCGGTCGCGGGGATACTTTCAAATTCGTTGAATGAAGTCATGATACTTCCTACTCCTGCTTCTACAGCAGCCTGATAAGGACGCATGTAATAATTCATGGCAGTCACACGGCTCATATCTACCGTATTATAATCCCGACCAGCCTCGGCCGCTCCATAAAGCGCATAATGCTTTACACATGCCATAAGAGTCGTATCAGCCGATAAATCATTGCCTTGATAACCACGCACCCATGCTTGAGCCATTATACCTCCAAGAAACGGATCCTCGCCCGCTCCTTCCTTTACTCGTCCCCACCGGGCATCATGAGATATATCGACCATCGGGCTATATGTCCAACAGATACCATCAGCACCAACTTCCTTTGCGGAAATTCGAGCGACCTCTTCTATATTCTCCGGTTTCCAACTACACGAAAGACCTAGAGGAATGGGAAAAACAGTTTTATAACCATTACAAATATCAGCACCAACAATTATAGGAATCCCCAACCGACTTTCTTTAACCGCGACTTCTTGTAACTGCCGGATCGCATCGACACCGAATATATTAAATATACCACCAACCTCTCCTCGTACAATACGACTGGCTATCTCACTCTTTTTAGGATTTGGCATTACGTTTCCATAACTAGGAAGATTCAATTGGCCAATTTTCTCATCAACGGTCATTCGACTCATCAGACCATTTATAAATTCATCCGCACTTTTCTGTTCAATCTCAGCTCTTGTGATTCTCTCACTTTTTTCTCTCGCTATCGAACAAACAGGCACTATACATGCCATTGAAATAAATAAAACTGAACTTTTAAGGAATTTCATAACTTAGCTTTTTTACTTCAAAAAAAGCCCGAATAACAGAAAACAGCAATAAACTCACTACTTCAAAGATACGATATGCTATAGAACACGCTTTCCTAGACTACGCTTTTACTACGTTTACCATCAATAATAAACTAGTAATAAATAAATTGCGCAATCGATTTTAGAATCTACTCCGCAAGTCTCCAGAAAAGATATCTGGAGTTCTATTCGATTAGACCGATCTCACGAAACCAATCTTCAGCCCGATCCGGCCATTCATTTACAGACGCTCCCGTATCTCGTAACCCGTATCCATGGCCACCTTGACTATATAAATGCATCCATGCCGGAACACCAGCTTCCTTTAAGGCATAATAATAGAAAATACTACTGTTAATATAAGATTTATCATCTTCCGCTTGAATTAACATGGTTGGAGGTGTGGCAGATGAAACCTTTAACTCTGGTGCCAATTGGAAGTTCTCTCCATCTAAATAAGCAGGATAAACCAATAAACAATAATCCGGACGACAACTTACTTTATCCGTAGCATCAATAGCCGGATAAGTACGTTTCAAAAAATTATTGCTAACCATGGCAGCCAAATGGCCACCAGCCGAGAATCCCATCACACCGATCCGCTTTGGATCTATATTCAAGTTCTCAGCGTTCGCTCGAACATAACCAATCGCACGCTGTACATCTTGCAAAGGAGCTTCGTGTTTTTCCAGTCCTTCTCGTCTTGGAACCCGGTATTTAAGTAAGACCGCAGTTATTCCAAGATTATTAAGCCATTCACAGACTTCATCACCTTCCAAATCATAAGCTAAAATATTGTAACCACCACCGGGACAGACAATCATAGCGGCACCCGAGGCCACTTCATCCGGAGCATGATATATAGTAATCGTTGGCTCACTTACATTCGTAATACGCAAAACACTCTCACCACCGGTTTTTCCACCGTCCGTATCAGCTTTCTCTATTAATTTAATAGTTTCTCCCGGCGCCCCTTTTGGGAATAATAAAATCGGATTTTCTTGTGCCATAGACGTATTGATTAAACAAACCCCAATCAATAAAGGGAATATCCACTTCTTAACCATACAACACATTATTAAGTTATAGGGAGCGAATATATACATCTTATTTTATTTATCCAATCAGAATCGAATAAATAAAAACAGAAAAAGGAGTCACCCCTTACGGACTGACTCCTCTCCATCGGCTTTCGCCTTTCTCAAGACGGCGGCTACCTACTCTTCCACTGTTACGCAGTACCATCGGCGTGACGAGGCTTAACTTCTCTGTTCGGAATGGGAAGAGGTGGATCCCTCGTGCTATAGCCACCTTAATATCATTATCAAGATTTTGACCGGACATCAATCCGAAGAGACTCGCTTCGCCTTATCGTCTTAAAATATATCAACCTTCACTGTGAGGAAAGTCCCGGGCTATTAGTACCACTCGGCTCGGACGTCGCCGCCCTTACACCTGTGGCCTATCAAGGTCATCGTCTATAACCACCCTTGAGGGAGATCTAATCTTGAGGCCGGCTTCGTACTTAGATGCTTTCAGCACTTATCCGATCCGTACTTAGATACCCGGCGGTGCCCCTGGCGGGACAACCGGTAAACCAGTGGTACGTCCGACACGGTCCTCTCGTACTAGTGTCAGAGCCTCGCAAATCTCCTGCGCCCACGATAGATAGAGACCGAACTGTCTCACGACGTTCTGAACCCAGCTCGCGTGCCACTTTAATGGGCGAACAGCCCAACCCTTGGGACCTTCTCCAGCCCCAGGATGTGACGAGCCGACATCGAGGTGCCAAACCATTCCGTCGATATGAGCTCTTGGGAATGATCAGCCTGTTATCCCCGGAGTACCTTTTATCCTTTGAGCGATGGCCCTTCCATGCGGAACCACCGGATCACTATGCTCTAGTTTCCTACCTGATCGACTTGTATGTCTCCCAGTCAAGCGCCCTTATGCCATTACACTCTGCGACCGGTTACCAATCGGTCTGAGGGCACCTTTAGAAGCCTCCGTTACGCTTTTGGAGGCGACCACCCCAGTCAAACTACCCACCATACAGTGTCCTCCTGCCTAGGAGTTAGAACTCAAACAACCGAAGGGCCGTATTTCAACGTCGGCTCCACAAATACTGGCGTACCTGCTTCAATGCCTCCGGCCTATCCTACACATCGTCTGCCCAAACTCAATGTAAAGCTATAGTAAAGGTTCACGGGGTCTTTTCGTCCCATCGCGGGTAATCGGCATCTTCACCGATACTACAATTTCACCGAGCTCACGGTTGAGACAGTGTCCAGATCATTACACCATTCGTGCAGGTCGGAACTTACCCGACAAGGAATTTCGCTACCTTAGGACCGTTATAGTTACGGCCGCCGTTTACCGGGGCTTCAATTCAACGCTTCTCCTCGCGGATGACATCTCCTCTTAACCTTCCGGCACCGGGCAGGTGTCAGGCTGTATACATCATGTTTCCATTTAGCACAGCCATGTGTTTTTGTTAAACAGTTGCCTGGACCTATTCTCTGCGCCTCGCCTTACGACGAGGACCCTTTATCCCGAAGTTACAGGGTCAATTTGCCTAGTTCCTTAACCGTGAATCACTCGAGCGCCTCAGTATTCTCAACCCGACCACGTGTGTCCGTTTACGGTACGGGTGCCGCATGGATAAGTTTAGCGGATTTTCTCGGGAGCATGGTTACGTCCATATTACGTTGCGCAAGCGCTCCGTATACTCTCAGGTTCGACTCTCCCCGCGGATTTGCCTACGGGAATCAATATCTACACCCTTCAACCGGCTATTCCGTCAGCCGGCAGGACTGTCACTTCTCCGTCTCCACGTCACTCCATGAGGCAGTATGGGAATATTAACCCATTCTTCCATCGGCGGCGCCGTTCGGCTTTGCCTTAGGTCCCGACTCACCCTGATCCGATTAGCGTTGATCAGGAAACCTTGGTCTTTCGGCGGGGGGGTTTCTCGCCCCCCTTATCGTTACTCATACCTACATTTGCTTTTCCATGCGCTCCAACAAGGGTCATCCCTCATCTTCGACGCCGCATGGAATGCTCCCCTACCATGTCTTGCGACATCCACGGCTTCGGCAGATCGTTTATGCCCGATTATTATCCACGCCAGATCGCTCGACTAGTGAGCTGTTACGCACTCTTTAAATGAATGGCTGCTTCCAAGCCAACATCCTAGCTGTCTCTGCGATCCGACCTCGTTAGTTCAACTTAACGATCATTTGGGGGCCTTAGCCGGTGGTCTGGATTCTTCTCCTCTCGGACACGGACCTTAGCACCCGCGCCCTCACTCCCTGTAAATATATATCGCGCATTCGGAGTTTATCTGGACTTGATAGGCGGTGAAGCCCTCGCATCCAATCAGTCGCTCTACCTCACGATATACTATAAAGAGGCTGCACCTAAATGCATTTCGGGGAGTACGAGCTATCTCCGAGTTTGATTAGCCTTTCACCCCTACCCTCAGCTCATTGGAAAGCTTTTCAACGCTTACCCATCCGGTCCTCCAGTTGGTGTTACCCAACCTTCAACCTGGCCAAGGGTAGATCACTCGGTTTCGCGTCTACCCCCCCCGACTTGGCGCCCTGTTCAGACTCGCTTTCGCTTCGGCTCCGTACCTTAGGTACTTAACCTTGCCGGGGAAGGTAACTCGTAGGTTCATTATGCAAAAGGCACGCCGTCACGTCATTACGACGCTCCGACCGCTTGTAGGCAGACGGGTTCAGGGTCTATTTCACTCCCCTGCTCGGGGTTCTTTTCACCTTTCCCTCACGGTACTGGTTCGCTATCGGTCTCTCGGGAGTATTTAGCCTTACGGGATGGGCCCCGCTGTTTCACGCAAGATTTCTCGTGCCCCGCGCTACTCAGGATACCACTAGGCTTCAATCGTCAGTCGTGTACGGGACTATCACCCTCTACGGTCGCCCTTTCCAAGGCGTTCCACTTGACTCTATCTTGCCACGTCGTGGTCCTACAACCCCCGTGTCGCCTAGACGACATGGGTTTGGGCTCTTCCGTGTTCGCTCGCCACTACTTACGGAATCATTGTTTATTTTCTCCTCCTATGGGTACTTAGATGTTTCAGTTCCCCACGTTCGCCTCCCTTACGGGATGACAGGCCTTCAGCCTGCCGGGTTGCCCCATTCGGATATCCCGGGATCAAGGGCTATTTGCGCCTCCCCCGGGCTTTTCGCAGCTTATCACGTCCTTCGTCGCCTCCGAGAGCCAAGGCATCCACCGTCTGCCCTTGCTTACTTTCTCTCACCTCGCACTTGACGCACGGGTTGATATATCTTAAGCTCGCTCTACTTGTTTCTTCTTTTTGATGTCCAACATGTCAAAGATCCTTCTTACTGAGCCCGACTGTCGTCGGGACGGGATTGGCTGATGCCTATCCCTCTCAATAAACTGTGGAGAATAACGGATTCGAACCGTTGACCCTCTGCGTGCAAAGCAGATGCTCTAGCCAGCTGAGCTAATCCCCCTCATTCGGAGTAGTCCCAGGCAGAGTTGAACTGCCGACCTCTACATTATCAGTGTAGCGCTCTAACCAACTGAGCTATAGGACTGTCAACTTTGCCAAGACTTACGTCCCAGCTTCATCTTTTTCTCTCCGACCGGCCTTCCGGTCATTGATCTATATAATAAACATAATCTCAACAGCAGCACAAGGGATCAATACCTCGTATGACCTCGGTACGGAATCCTGAAGCTCCAGAAAGGAGGTGTTCCAGCCGCACCTTCCGGTACGGCTACCTTGTTACGACTTAGCCCCAGTCACCAGTTTTACCCTAGGCCGATCCTTTCGGTTACGGACTTCAGGTACCCCCGGCTCCCATGGCTTGACGGGCGGTGTGTACAAGGCCCGGGAACGTATTCACCGCGCCATGGCTGATGCGCGATTACTAGCGAATCCAGCTTCACGGAGTCGGGTTGCAGACTCCGATCCGAACTGAGACGTGGTTTGGGGATTCGCTCCCTGTCGCCAGGTGGCCTCCCTTTGTCCACGCCATTGTAACACGTGTGTCGCCCCGGATGTAAGGGCCGTGCTGATTTGACGTCATCCCCGCCTTCCTCGCAGCTTACGCTGGCAGTCCCACCAGAGTCCTCAGCCTAACCTGTTAGTAACTAGTGGCAAGGGTTGCGCTCGTTATGGCACTTAAGCCGACACCTCACGGCACGAGCTGACGACAACCATGCAGCACCTCGCAAACGGCTATTGCTAGAAAAGGTGTTTCCACCTCGGTCCGAATGCGTTCAAACCCGGGTAAGGTTCCTCGCGTATCATCGAATTAAACCACATGTTCCTCCGCTTGTGCGGGCCCCCGTCAATTCCTTTGAGTTTCACCGTTGCCGGCGTACTCCCCAGGTGGATCACTTAACGCTTTCGCTGTGCCGCTTACAGTGTATCGCAAACAGCTAGTGATCATCGTTTACTGCGTGGACTACCAGGGTATCTAATCCTGTTTGATCCCCACGCTTTCGTGCATCAGCGTCAGTAATGGCTTGGCAGGCTGCCTTCGCAATCGGGGTTCTGCGTGATATCTATGCATTTCACCGCTACACCACGCATTCCGCCTGCCTCAAACATACTCAAGCCCCCCAGTTTCAACGGCAATTCTATGGTTGAGCCACAGACTTTCACCGCTGACTTAAAAGGCCGCCTACGCACCCTTTAAACCCAATAAATCCGGATAACGCTCGGATCCTCCGTATTACCGCGGCTGCTGGCACGGAGTTAGCCGATCCTTATTCATAAGGTACATACAAAACGGGACACGTCCCGCACTTTATTCCCTTATAAAAGAGGTTTACGATCCATAGAACCTTCATCCCTCACGCGACTTGGCTGGTTCAGCCTCTCGGCCATTGACCAATATTCCTCACTGCTGCCTCCCGTAGGAGTTTGGTCCGTGTCTCAGTACCAATGTGGGGGACCTTCCTCTCAGAACCCCTATCCATCGTCGGTTTGGTGGGCCGTTACCCCGCCAACTGCCTAATGGAACGCATGCCTATCTATCAGCGATGAATCTTTAGCAAATATTCCCATGCGGGATCCCTGCTTCATGCGGTATTAGTCCGACTTTCGCCGGGTTATCCCCCTCTGATAGGCAAGTTGCATACGCGTTACTCACCCGTGCGCCGGTCGCCACCCGGTATTGCTACCTGTGCTGCCCCTCGACTTGCATGTGTTAAGCCTGTCGCTAGCGTTCATCCTGAGCCAGGATCAAACTCTTCGTTGTTTAAATTGTTTCTTAATATCCTCGCTCCGGAATCCGTTATTGTAGTCCAAAGTCATACTCTATTGACGGTATCGATCCGGAAAATTAATTTTCCTAATACTTGTACTACTTGTTGAATTATGTAAATCTCTCAAAGAACTCTTTTGTCGCTTTCGTTTTGCGAACGTGGATGCAAAGATAAGGACTTTTATTTTAAACCTCCAAATTATTTCGGAACTTTTTTTCTAAAAGTTTGTTTCATCATTTTGTACCGGCGTTCTCTCTCGAATGCGGGTGCAAAAGTAGTGTTATAAAACATAACCTCCAAACTTTTCCGGTATTATTTTTCAAGTTTTTTCTCATGGCTCAACAATCCTTATTTTTAATGTACGCACACGATAAAGGCACATATATTTATCTGTACTGATGTTGACAATAGCTGGATGGGCATGGAAATAGGTTTCAAGTTTCAAGGTTTCACGAACCCCTTTTCCTCACACACGCACAAGTACATATAATACAGTTCCTCATGATCGCTCCGTCCGCCTCGGGTAAAAACATCATGTCGTGGCTACGCAAGTTCTTCGAGGCTATCCATCCCGCATAACAAACATAAAGGGATTTATTTGAAACCTATATAATGTACGCATCGTGTGTGTGAAGAAAAAGGTTTCATGAAACCTTGAAACTTGAAACCTGCCTATAGTCATTTTTTAATTCGATACACGCATAAGCAAAGAAGAGCCATACGATAGACTTAATACCTTCGAGCCAATGACTTAAATCAAAGAGCGCAAAGAGCTAAGTCATCAAGCGCAAAGACTCAACTTCTCATCCCCCAAGTTCCAAGTCCTTTATGCACCTTAATCCACAACTAATTAAAAAATCTGATAACAGAACACGAATGTCCGCTCTCATCAGTCCGACACATTGAAGCGTATTCCCACAGGGTCATCATATTGTTTTTGCAGCTTATAAAGCTCGTCTCGCATGCGTTTCGTCACTGCCTCGTAACTGGGCTTACCGTAAAGGTTATTCATCTCGTGGGGATCTTCTTGGAGGTCGTAAAGCTCCCATACGTCGATGTCGTTGTAGAAATGGATCAATTTATAACGATCGTCACGTACGCCGTAATGACGCTTCACGGAATGCTCGGCGGGATACTCGTAGTAATGATAGTAAAGGGAGTTACGCCAGTTCTCCGGCCGCTCGCCTTTCAGCAAGGGAAGCAAGGACTCGCCTTGGATGTCGGCTGGGATGGGGACTCCGGCCAGTTCCAAAAAAGTGGGAGCGTAATCAATATTCTGCACGAGCTGCGGGATATCACCCTTCTTGCCACCCGGCAGACGCATCAGCAACGGGGTGCGGAAGGATTCCTCATACATGAAGCGCTTGTCGAACCAGCCATGCTCGCCCATGTAGAAGCCTTGGTCGGAGGTGTAGACGATCAACGTGTTATCCAGCAAATCGTTCTTCTCCAGATAATCGAGCACGATACCGATGTTCCGATCCACGGAATGGATCACCCGAAGGTAATCGTGCATATAACGCTGGTATTTCCACTCGGCCAGCTCCTTACCCGTGCGTTTCTTCGCCTTGAAGTCTTGGATGATCGGATCGTAATAGGCGTCCCAAGCGGCTTTCTGGTCCGGATTCATGCGGTTATAAAGCTCACGGCCGTACTTCTCCAGATCGGCGTTGGAGGAATGGATCTCGTTCTCCTTATCGGCCATTTTCAAGTCGTATACGATATCCATATCCTTGATGATGCTCATCTCCTGCTCCGAGGCGGCGATGCGGCCGGCGTAATCGTCGTAGAAGTTCTCGGGCAGCGGGAAGGTCACATCGTCGTAAAGACGCAGGTCGCAGGTATCGGGCATCCAAGTACGGTGCGGAGCCTTATGGTGCAGCAGGAGGCAGAAAGGCTTGCTCTTGTCTCGTTTATTGTCCAGCCAATCAAGAGCCAGATCGGTCGTGATGTTCGTGGCGTACCCTTCGATCTGACGCTTCTCGCCGTTATCGATGAAGATGGGGTTATAGTAATCGCCTTGGCCTACGAGGATGTTCCAGTAATCGAAACCGGTGGGATCGGAGGTGAGGTGCCATTTGCCGATCATGGCGGTTTGGTAACCAGCTTTACGCAATAGCTTCGGGAAGGTCTGCTGCGAGCCGTCGAAGGTATGGGCGTTATCGATGAAGCCGTTCTTGTGGCTGTGCTTGCCGGTCAGCATGCAGGCACGGCTGGGGCCACTGATGGAGTTGGCTACGAAGCTATTGGTGAAACGTACGCCCTCGTTTGCGATGCGGTCGATGTTGGGGGTTTGGATGTATCGCTTGTCGTAGGCGCTGATGGTTTGGAAGGAGTGATCGTCCGTCATGATATAAAGGATATTCATGGGCTTGGCGGGCTGCCCGGACGTATTCTCTTTTTGGCTACAGGAGGTGGAGGCTATCGCCGCCAGACCTGTCAGAATGAATAGTTTATTTGTTTTCATGTATTCCGCTTAGATTTATGTTGTTTTGATTGATTTTGTCTAAATACACTCAGCTACAGACTTGTAGAGACGGGGCATGCCCCGTCTCTACAATTGGTGATATTAACCTTGGTGATATTAGCCGAGGAGGTCTTTCAGCTTGCCTTCGGATTGCAGCTTCACGATCAACTCGCCAAACAGAGTATTCGTCCAAGCGAACCACGAGCGGGTGTAATCGGAAGGATTGTCCTTATGGAAAGACTCGTGCATGAAGCCCGTGCCTCCGTCCGTATCACGAAGCGTCTCTATGCAATACCGGATCTCCTTCTCGTCGTTGGAAGTCGTAGCACGCATGATCAAGCTCATCGGCCAGATATAGTTGAAACCGATATGCGGACCGCCGATGCCCTCGCCGGCCTTTCCCTTGAAGAAGTAAGGGTTGGAAGGGCTCAGCACCAAGCGGCGGGTATTCTGGTAAATCGGGTCGTTCACGTCCACGCAACCCAAGAACGGCAAGGCCAGCAAGCTCGGAACGTTAGCGTCGTCCATGAAGACACGGCTGCCGTAACCATCTACCTCGAAGGCGTACACCTTACCGAATTCCGGATGCTCCACGATGGCATATTTCTTCACGGCCTCCTCTACCTCACCCGCCAACGCCTCGCAACGACCGGCCAAGTCCGTGTTATTTCTTACGGCACGAAGAATCTCAGCCACCTGACGAAGCGAGGTGATAGCGAACAAGTTCGATGGCACCAAGAAGCCAAACAGCGTAGCGTCGTCGGAAGGACGGAAAGAGGAGACGATCAGGCCCACCGGATTCACCGGGCTACCCCAACCATCGTTCAAGAGGGTATCGCCTTGGCGGTCCGTCACACGGGAGAAACGGTACGGCCCGAGGCTGTCCTTGCGCTGTTGCTCACGGAAAGTACGGTAAACGGCCTCCATCGCCTGCTCCCATTTGCTGTCGAATACGGAGGTATCGCCTACTTCCTTCCAATAATGATACGCCAAGCGGATCGGGTAGCAAAGCGAGTCGATCTCCCATTTACGCTCGTGAAGCTCTTTCTTCATCTCCGTGCGGTCGCTCTCCCACTCGCTCCCGGTAGGGCCTTCGTTGAAGCCATTAGCGTAGGGATCGATCAGGATGCAGGCGGTCTGGCGATTGATAGCACCAACCAGCATCTGCCGCAAGTCCTTATCCTTCTTCGCCAAGGTGACGAAGGGGTAAACCTGCGCCGAGGAGTCACGCAACCACATGGCGTGAATATCTCCGGTGATCACGAACGTATCCGGCTTGCCGTCTACCATCTTGAACTCACAGGTCGTGTCCAAGGTATTCGGGTAGCAGTTCTCGAACATCCAAGCCAGTTTCGGGTCCTTGATACGGGCCTTGGAAGCCTTCAGTTGCTCCTCTACCGCCTTGGAGGTAAACTTACGGGCCTCGGGAGCCGGGCGCTTGCTGGCGTAATCGCCGGTCACCTTAGAGGCGATCGTGCTAAAACTCTTTTTATTGTCGGGCGTACTCACGGCGGAGTATACCTTCTCGCCAACCAACAGGCCGGCCAAGGAAATAGATCCTGTTTTCAGGAAATTACGTCTTGTAGTCATTTATATAGTTTTTATGGTATTATATTCCAGTGGCAAAGTTAAGAAAAAAAATAAAGGCTCCCAATCCTTTTCGGACCGGAGCCTTCGCCAACTCAATAATTCCTTAAATTAGCCTAAATACGATTTGAGGAGCTTGCTACGAGTTCCTTGTCTTAATCTTCTGATTGCTTTTTCCTTGATCTGGCGGACACGCTCTCTAGTGAGGCCAAATTTGTCGCCAATCTCTTCCAATGTCATTTCCTGACAGCCAATACCGAAAAACATCTTGATAATCTCACATTCTCTTTCGGTCAGTGTAGCAAGCGCTCGATCAATTTCCTTAGCCAATGACTCGTTCATTAACGACCGGTCCGCGATAGGAGCGTCATCGTTCACAAGCACATCCAAAAGGCTGTTGTCTTCGCCTTCCACGAACGGGGCATCCACGGAAATATGACGTCCGGACACCTTCAAGGTATCGGAAATCTTATCCACCGGGATATCCAACTCATCAGCAAGTTCCTCTGGAGACGGTCTACGCTCGTTTTCCTGCTCGAACTTGGAGAAGGCCTTGCTGATCTTGTTCAGCGAGCCTACTTGGTTCAACGGAAGACGCACGATTCTTGACTGCTCTGCCAAAGCTTGCAGAATAGATTGGCGAATCCACCATACAGCATAGGAAATAAACTTGAAACCTCTCGTCTCATCGAATTTCTCAGCAGCCTTGATCAAGCCTAAGTTACCCTCATTAATAAGGTCGGGCAAACTCAAACCTTGGTTCTGATATTGCTTAGCCACAGAAACGACGAAACGGAGATTCGCACGGGTCAATTTCTCTAACGCCCTACGGTCTCCTCTTTTGATAGCCTGTGCCAATTCCACTTCCTCTTCTACCGTGATAAGATCTTCTCGACCAATCTCTTGAAGATATTTATCCAGCGAAGCGCTTTCGCGGTTGGTAATGGACTTTGTGATCTTTAATTGTCTCATTCAATTTGTTTAATTGAGAATACGGGGTGCAAAGATAACCATTTTTGTTGAAAGAATTGGCTGGATGCACCCCACATCCAGCCAATTAAAAACCTTTAACAATCTTTTCACACCTATAAGACTACAGTCCTTGTTTATCTTATTCGGCAAGATCTATCGCATAGTACTTCGTACGTCCGTTCGGGTAGAAGCCTTTAATGAAGAGGCCTTGATCTTCCGTACGTCCTTGAAGTATGCTTTCCACAATCTTTTCCAAGTCTTCCGGAGCAGAGATCTTCTGGTTGTTTACAATCATGATAATGAAGCCTTTCTTTATACCGGCGTCTTTCAGCTTGCCGCTGGTCAGACCGGTGACCTCGATACCATAACTTACACCTAACTTACGTTTCTGCTCGTCGTTCAAAGCCTTGAACGCTGCGCCCATAACCTCTGCGCTGTCGCCACCCTTCACGACCTTGGTGCTACCTTGCGCATTACGGAGTTCTACCGTGAATTTCTTCGTGCTACCGTTGCGGTTGATCGTCAACTCTACCTTGTCGCCCGGACGGTATTTGCTGATCTGCTCTTGCAAAGCGCTAGACGATTTGATCTTCACGCCGTTCACGGCTACAATCACGTCACCCTTCTCGATTCCGGCTTCCTTAGCGGAGCTGCGCTCGGCGAAACCACCTACGTAAGCGCCCTCGAATACTTTCACTTTCTCTTTCTCAGCGTCGGGCACGTATTGCGGGTCTTGTATCAATACGCCTAATACGGCACGCTGCACGGTTCCGAATTGCTTCAAGTCGTTAGCCACCTTGCCGGCGATGCTGATGGGCACGGCGAAAGAGTATCCGGCGAAGTTACCGGTCTCGGAGTAGATAGCGGTATTGATACCGACTAACTCGCCTTTCGTGTTCACTAGTGCCCCACCACTGTTACCCGGGTTCACGGCGGCGTCTGTCTGTATAAACGACTCGATCTTGCTACGATCCTTGCCACCGGCGCCGATGTTGCCACGGCTCTTAGCGCTCACGATACCTGCCGTAACGGTAGAGGTCAAGTTAAACGGGTTACCTACCGCCAACACCCACTCACCTACTTTCAACTTCTCAGAATCACCAAAGGGGATCGTAGGTAAGTCGGTTGCCTCAATCTTGATCAAGGCGATATCTGTTGTCGGATCAGCCCCTATAATCTTTGCCGGGAATTTCCGGTTATCGTTTAAGGTAACCTCCAGCTCGTCGGCTCCGTCGATCACGTGGTTGTTCGTGATGATATAACCATCCGTAGAGATAATGACACCCGAGCCAGCGCCCACACGAGGTTGCTGTTGCGGACGTTGGAACCCTCCACGGCCACCGAAGCCGAAGAAATACTCGAACGGGTCCATATACTGCTGACCGCCGTCCCCGTTAGAGGCTTGCGCGTTAGCCGTGGCCTTGATATGGACAACCCCGTGGATGGCGCTCTCGGCGGCCGTAGTGAAATCGATATTCTCGGCGGCCACGGTTCCATAATTCGTCAATCGGTACGGTTGCTTGAAGGTATTCTCAACTCCGGAGGCCAACTCCGCCGGACGTTGATTCTTATTCATCAGGTAAGTACTCGTTCCGATCGCGGCACCAGAACTAATGGCTGCTATCAGAGCAACACCAAGCACATTCTTCCAGATATTTTTCATACTTTTCTTATTTAATTAAACACTTAAATTTAACAGTTTCTTTACGGCAAAGAAAACTCAAAAATTGTGCGGATATTCCATTTCCATCGTATTTTTTATCACTTTTAACGAGGCATCACAGGGGCTTAACCGCACTTAACAGTACTGTGTATTGCAAAGTACCTTTTTAACAATTAAACAGCAGACGAATTGACAGTTGACACGCGATAACTGACAGTCGGCAATCGATAAATGACAGTCGGTTACTGGCAATCTAGAATCTCTGTTCGTATAAAAAACACCTAGGAGACAGAATATGTTTACGGCTGAAAAAGAAAATGTTATCCTATCTCTCCTATGCGTCTACAAAATAATTGTCAACCGCCGACCGTCAACTGTCAACTAAAATACCTATCTTTGTCCTATCGCAGTCTGCTGGTCTGTCGCTCACCTTCGGGTGTGAGGAAAGTCCGGGCAACACAGAGCACCATACTTCTTAACGGGAAGCTGTCCGTGAGGGTAGAGTAACGTAACAGAGAATAACCGCCGGACTCGTCCGGTAAGGGTGAAAAGGTGAGGTAAGAGCTCACCGGGTCCCGTAGCGATACGGGATGCCGTACGTCTTATGGGTTGTAAGGTCATGTATACCGGCGCATGTAGGATGGCTCGTCCGATGCCGGGGGGTAGACCGCTAAAGCTTACCGGCGACGGTAAGACAAGATAAATGGCAGGCACCTCTTTCCAAAGAGGTACAGGACCCGGCTTATAGGCAGACTGCTTTTTTTATTTGCCAATTAAATCATGTGCCGATATGCCCAAAAACAAGCCACGGGAAGAAAAGAAACCTATTGGAGAACGGATCAGCGCATTATTAGCACGAACCATCCGTTTCGTTACCTACGACATTTGGCGGATTACCGAGAATGAAGTTAGTGGGCTGAAGGAGATTTATATCAATATCATCAAGACGGTTATACTCGCCGTGCGGGGTTTCCAGAGCGAGAACCTGCAAACCAAGGCGTCGGCGCTTACCTACAGCACCTTGTTATCTATCGTACCTTTGCTGGCCGTATTATTAGGTATAGCTAAGGGCTTCGGTTTCCAAGGGACGGTACGGCAGGAGTTGTTCGATTATTTCCCCGGGCACGAGATGGAGCTGAACAAGGCGTTCGAGTTCGTGGAGAGCTATCTGGCGCAGGCGCAGGGGGGAGTGATCATCGGGGTCGGTTTGATTTTATTGTTTTATACGGTGATCAACTTGATCTCGTCCGTGGAGGATACGTTCAACGACATCTGGCAGATCCAGAAATCCCGTCCGTGGTACCGGAAGATATCCGATTATCTGGCCTTATTCCTCGTGCTGCCGGTGCTGATGACGGCATCCAGCGGTTTGTCCATCTTCATGTCTACCTTGCAGAACTCGTTCTTGGGGCAATACTTGTTTTTTACGCCACTCGTAGAGCTGTTCTTGCATATAGCGCCTTATATTATCACGACATTGGCTTTCACGGGGCTGTACGTCTCCCTGCCGAATACGAAAGTAAGGTTCGTGAACGGGTTGGTGGCAGGCTTTATCGCTGGTTGCGCCTTCCAGTTGTTCCAATTTATTTATATCAGTGGGCAGATTTGGGTGAGCAAGTACAACGCTATTTACGGTAGTTTTGCCGCACTGCCTTTGTTGTTGCTTTGGTTGCAGCTTTCTTGGTTGATTTGCTTGTTTGGCGCAGAGCTGTCGTACGCCTCCCAGAACGTGAAGAAATTCAGCTTTGAGAGGGACAGCAAAAGTATCAGCCGCCGGTACAAGGATTTCTTGACCTTGCTGATCGCCTCGCTGATCGTCAAACGGTTCGTGAAAGGCGAGAAACCCTATACGGCCGACGAGCTATCCGACGCTTACCGCATCCCTATCCGCATAACGACACAGATCTTATACCTGCTCACGGAGTTGAACATCATCATCGAGGTGAACTACGGGAATGACGACCGTGTGGCATACTACCAGCCGGCGATCGATGTCAATAAGATCACGGTCAGCTACCTGCTGACCCGCATGGACGAGTATGGCTCCGAGAACTTTAAGATTGACACGAGCAAGCTTTTCAGCAAGGAATGGAAAGCCCTGCTGAAGACACGTGAGGATATGATAAAGGCAAACGACAATATCCTGCTGAAAGACCTATAGGGAATTGAAAATTGAGAATTGAGAATTGAGAATTAATACAGGAAATAGGGATTTGACGAGTGGGGCGGTATGGAAGGTGATCCTGCGTTTCGCTTTCCCTTTGCTGATCGGCAATCTGCTGCAACAACTCTATAACGTGACCGACAGCGTCATCGTCGGGCAGTTTCTGGGGAAAGAGTCGCTGGCGGCGGTATCGGCTTCCTTCTTCATCTATTACTTTATTATCTCGCTGGTGATCGGTATCGGGAGCGGTACGTCGGTGGTGATCTCACAGTTTTTCGGGGCGAAGGAGTTCGATAAGGTGCAGAAGGCCTTCTCCTCTTTCTTTATCTTCATGTTGGTCGCAGGGGTATTGCTGTCCATAGCGGGAATTATTTTTGCCGAGCCGATGTTCAGGCTGACGAACACACCGGAGGACGTGATCCCGCAGGCGGTCGCTTATTTTAGGATTTATGTAGGGGGTACGTTCTTGTTTGTCACTTTCAATAGCATTATCTCCATATTGCGGGGTGTCGGGGAGTCCGTGCGCCCCATGCTGTTTATCCTGCTTACCACGATTTTGAATATAGCCTTGGATTTACTCTTCATTGTCGTTTTCAAATGGGGGATCGAAGGGGCGGCACGGGCTACGGTGATCGCCCAAGGGATCGGCATGTGCGTGGCCCTAGGCTACGTGAACAACACCCATCCCCTGCTCTCTATCAAGAAACAGGATTTATTGTTCGATATGGGACTGTTCAAGGAAGGGCTCCGCATCGGGCTTCCCTCCAGCGTACAGCAATGTGCCATCTCGCTAGGATTGATTGCCTTACTGGGGATCGTGAACAGTTTCGGCACGGATACGCTCACCGCTTACGGGGCAGCGGGAAAGATCGACACGATCATCATCCAAGCGGTATTGACCCTCTCTGGGGCGCTAGCTGCTTTCTGCGGGCAAAACATCGGAGCTGGGCACTTGGACCGGGTACGTGACGGGGTACGATTCGCCATGCTTGTCAACCTATTGCTGGGTCTAGCAACCTTCACGGCCATCTATTTCTTCGGGGACAAGATGATGCTGGCTTTCACCAAGGACCCGGAGGTGATCCGGATTGGCAAGGAATATTTATTGATCATGGGAGGATTCTTTATCGTACACGGCGGCTTGAACGTCTTCAACGGGGCATTACGGGGAGCTGGCGATACCCTGTTCCCAATGGCAGTAAGCATCACTTGTCTTTGGCTGATACGCATTCCCCTCGCCTATTGGTTTAGCTCTATCTGGGGACGGAGCGGTATCTGGTGGGCCATCGGCGCCAGCCTTTGCATCGGGCTTACAATCACCTATATCTATTATAAATTGGGATTCTGGAAGAACAAAGGGCCTTTACGGAAGAAATAAGCATAGCTTATTATTCGTTTCCATCGGGGTCGCATCGCCCGATCGCTTGATTGAATAGAGAAAAAGTCCTCAAGTCAATGACTTGAGGACTTTTTAGTTGCGGAGGCAAGACTCGAACTTACGACCTTTGGGTTATGAGCCCAACGAGCTACCACTGCTCCACTCCGCGATATAGTCGCTATCATTTCTTGATTGCGAGTGCAAAGGTATATATTACATTCCAAACTTCCAAACATTTTCAAGAAATATTTTCAATTTGTTTGCGTACACCCTTCGCTATCGGGCAGTGAAGCCTTGTTAAGCAGCAATTTGACACTAGAAATTCTCGATCGTATCAAAACCGAATGGTTCATATAAATGCAGACGGTTTCTCAACGATTGTATCTCCGCCTGCAAATTCCGCATCCGGTCCAGCATATGATGAATGGCCTCGATTCCCTCGATGTTAATAGACAAGTCGTAATACATACGTGTGTATTGTTCCAGATCACGGAGCTGGGAAGAGAAGAGATACCTCTCTCCATCCGTGATATTAATGTCTATCAAACCTCCCTCTTCCAGCAAAATGATGAACGAAGGGTCTATATGGCATTTCTGGCAGTATTCACTGACAATAACTAAATCTGTTTGCATAATACACCTGTTTTTAATTTAGACTTTGTATTTCCCGGAACAAATCCTTCTGTTTCTCCGTCAAGTTGGTCGGCACCTCGATCGAGTACGTGACAATCAAGTCACCAAACTGCCCCTCCTTCTTGTAAACAGGGAATCCCTTACCTTTCAACCGGACTTTCGTATTGTTTTGCGTGCCCGGTTTTACTTTCAGTTTCACCTTGCTATCCAAGGTATCGATAATCTGCTCGCCACCCAAGACCGCCGTATAGAGGTTCAAGGGGACGGTCAGGTACAGATCGTCTCCCACCCGTTTGAAACGGCTGTCGTCCGGAATAATGAACGTGATGTACAAATCACCGGCAGGTCCTCCATTCATGCCCGGCCCGCCTTGGCCTTTCAGCTTAATGGTTTGCCCGTTGGCTACGCCGGCGGGAACCGTGATACGCAGGTTCTTGCCGTTCACGGTGATCACCTGCTTATGTGTCTTGGCCGCATCCATCAAGGATAAGTGCAATTCGGCCGTGTAATCCTGTCCACGGAACCCATGATTAGAATGGCCACCGCCACCCCGGCGGGAACCAAACATAGACTCAAAGAAATCCGAGAACTCTCCATCATCGCCGGAGGAGGACCAATACGTACCTCCGCCGTTCGAGAAGCCACCGCCAAAGCCGCCACCTTGCTGGCCATACTGCTTCCGTTGAGCCTCGAACTCATCCGCATGTTTCCAATTCTCCCCGTACTGGTCGTATTTCTTACGCTTTTCCGGATCGCTAAGCACCTCGTTCGCCTCATTGATCTCCTGAAACTTACGATGGGCGTCGGGATCGTTCGGATTCAAGTCAGGGTGATATTGCCGAGCCAACTTCTTATAGGCTTTCTTGATATCATCCTGAGAAGCGTCCTTGTTCACCCCCAAAATCTTGTAATAATCGATATAGGCCATAATCTGATATGTTTAGTCTATTTTTCTCATATAATTATATAACAATAAACATACCAAGGATAGTTTTGGTTAGTGAAAATTTACTTAAAACGTTTTTAATCGTACACGCACGGAATTAAGATTGTCCGTAGATAGAAAAGGCTCTAGCCGGGATCATCAGATACCGCTAAAGCCTTTTATGGATAGGAAATTCTTCGAACCTTATTTAAACTGCATCATCTTGCTGATATACTTCCCGACAATATCGAACTCTAGGTTCACTACCGTACCTTTCTCGATCTGGCAAAAGTTCGTGTTATCGTGCGTATAAGGGATGATAGCGACTTGGAAACTGTTTTGCTGGGAGTTGCATACCGTCAGACTGACGCCGTTCACGCAAACGGAGCCTTTCTCCACGGTCATATACCCCTGCCGGGCCATCTCCTTATCAAAAGCGTACTCGAACGTATAGTACCAGCTGCCGTCCGCCTCCTTCACCTCCGCACAAACGGCAGTCTGGTCCACGTGCCCCTGTACGATATGCCCGTCCAGACGGCCGTTCATCAACATGCTACGCTCCAAGTTCACCTTATCGCCCACTTTCAGGTTCCCGAGGTTCGAACGTTCCAAGGTCTCCTTGATAGCGGTAACCGTATACGTATCTTCCGTCATGCTTACCACCGTAAGGCAAACGCCGTTGTGAGCCACGCTCTGATCTATTTTCAGCTCATTCACGAATGAGCACTTCATCGTCAGATGAAGGTTTCCTTTATCGGATTGGAGGGCTACTACCTGAGCCGCTTCTTCTACAATACCTGAGAACATAATCAAATCGTTTTTAGTTTGTACTCCCAAAACTGTTATTTATTCATGGGCAAAGATAACGCCTTTGAGGTAATAAGCCCGATAAAAAGGAAGTTATTAAATGTTTTTAATTTACGATATTATTTATCGTCCAAGGAGACCAAATCATACCGCTGGCTTCCCATACCCAACGCCTCCGCATGCTCGACGATATGGATGCCATGGCGGGATTCCATGCGCTCGATCAAGTGGACACGGCCAGGGTCCGGCGAGGCGTAAACCAGATCTACGCAAGCCTTATCCAAGGCCACGGGATCGAGTGAGGCTAGCATACCGATATCCGCCATTTTCGGCTCTTCCGGGTTCGAATCGCAATCGCAATCTACGGAGAGTCGATTCATTACGCTGATATAAAGTATATTTTCGCCACAATGGGTAGTCACGGCCTTAGCCGCCTCGGCCATTGATTCCAAGAAATGATCCTGTTCGGGAAGGTTGTTCCACAAGTCGGTTTTCGTCTTACCCGCCGTATGTATCCAAGCCTTTCCGGCGGATGAGGCTATACCGATAGAGATATTTTTCAGCGCTCCCCCGAAACCGCCCATGGCATGTCCCTTGAAATGGGAAAGGACGACCGTAAAATCATAATCCAGATAATGGGAGCCTACGAAATCCTCTTTCAGGTGTTTACCGCCTTGAACCGGAAGAGCCACCTCGCCGTCGGCATCCATGATATCCACCTTAGCGATGGCCGTGAAGCCATGATCGGCGGCGGCTTTCAAATGGCTGTCGGTATCCGCACGTCCGCCTCCGTAAGCCGTGTTACATTCCACGATCGTACCGTTTACTTTCTTTACCAAGTCTTTGATAAGTGTAGGTTGCAGGAAGTTATGGCCTCCCGGCTCTCCGGTAGAGAGCTTCACCGCCACTTTCCCCTTGGCCTTCCGTCCCAAGGCGTCGTAGAGACGGATCATGTTCTGAGGAGTGATATCTTTCAACATATATACCTTCGAAACTCCGGCAGAGGATTCGCTTTTCGCAATCTCCGGCCTCACTTCGCCTGCGATACTCTCTACAGGTATAGAACCTGCCACCATCCATGCGCCACCCATAACGACCGAACTTCGTATGAAGTTACGGCGTGACATTTTTTGTTTTGCTGTCATGATATAGAATTTAAATTCATATGTTTCTTATTTAATCGATACGCGAAGTTCTTTAAAAACCTGAAAAATAAGACTCCTTTACGAACAAAACGAATTTTGAAAGCCTAAAAACGAAATGGGGGTTGTTCACACGGCTCCGTATCCCGTATATCATTCTAAAACATTCCTTAAAGCCACTTGTTTCATAAATAGATTATCCTAATAATATAGATCTTATGAAATCAAAGAATTTAACACTGGCCTCTCTTTTCGCCGGCTTGTTCATGTTTATGAACCCTATGGGAAGCGAGGCGTGTACAAGGGCCGTTTACCTCGGGCCGGACGATATGGTCGTAACCGGACGTACCATGGATTGGAAAGAGGACCCGCAATCCAACCTGTATCTCTTCCCCCGGGGCGTACAGAGAAGGGGAGCGATATCCGATAATACCATCCAATGGACCTCGAAATACGGAAGCGTGGTGACCGCCGGGTATGATATCGGTACGTGCGACGGCATGAACGAGAAGGGACTTGTTGCCAACCTATTGTTCCTCACCGAGTCATCTTATTTCCGACCGGACGATAACCGCCCGGTTATGGGGCTTAGCATCTGGACGCAGTATGTACTCGATAATTTCGCCACGGTAGATGAGGCGGTTGCCGAGTTAAGCAAGGAGGTCTTCCGCATCGACGATCCGGATCTTCCGAACGGGGCGAAATCAACCTTGCATCTCTCGATCTCGGACGCATCAGGGAATAGCGCTATCTTCGAGTACCTAAATGGGAACTTGGTTATCCATGAGGGACGGGAATGCCAAGTCATGACGAATTCCCCTACATACGATAAGCAACTAACCTTAAACGATTACTGGCAACAGATAGGCGGCTTGGTCATGTTGCCGGGTACGAACCGGGCTTCCGATCGTTTCGTGCGTGCCTCTTTCTATATCCACGCCATCCCGCAGACAAGTAATTTCCGGGAAGCGGTAGCCGGGGTATTCAGCGTAATGCGTAACGTATCGGTACCTCTGGGAATCACGACCCCGGATCAACCGAATATCTCCTCTACCCGCTGGCGTACGGTAGCCGACCAGAAGAATAAGGTATATTACTTCGAGTCTACTTTAAGCCCGGATATCTTTTGGGTCGATTTCAAGAGCTTGGACTTCAAGGCAGGTACACCTATCAAGAAACTAACGCTCACAAACGGCGAGATTTACGCCGGAAACACCGCCAAAGATTTCAAGGACAGCAAGCCGTTACCGTTCTTGTTCGGGATCTGAAGGACTAGAAAAACAGACAAGAATAAATAAGGGGAGGTATCAAAAGTCGGTATTTACTCCCCCCTTATTTTTAAACAAGCGTTATTACCTTTTATGATATGCTTAACAATTAAAGCCTATGCCTAAAGCTATCCACCGGATTCGATGTGGCAGCCCGGTAGCTCTGGAAAAAGACAGAGACAAACGAGATCATGAGGCAGAATAAGCCGGCGGCGATAAATATCAGCGGACTTAAACCGATACGATACGAATAGTCGGACAGCCAATCTTTCATAAAGTACATAATAATAGGTATGGCGATCACGAAAGCAATCAACACATAGTTCAAGAACGTGAATACGAGCTTAACCAATATCTGCCGGTTGCTGGAACCAAATACCTTTCGTACGGATACTTCTTGCAAACGCTGTTGGATAAAGTAAGTGGACATCGCCAATAAGCCTAGCAAAGAAATAAGGATGGCGATTATCGAGAATACGATCACGATCTTTGCCAAACGGATTTGCGAGTCGAATGAGTTTTGTAAACGCTCATCCATGAAGTAAGCCTCAAACTCAAGTCCGGTCACTTTCTCATATACTTTACCGATAGCCTCCTTTGCGGCGAAAGGATCACCTTGTGTCTCGATCAAGATCATCCAAGGATCTTCATTATCTTTCAAGAAACGGAACATGACAGGGTTCATCCCTGTCGTCACATTTCCAAAGCAATAGAAATCCCGGACGATACCCGCTATCGCTATCGGTCTTTCTTGCCTGTCCAGCATAAAAGAGGCCGCATCCTCCGATAAGTTCATCTCACGCATCGCTTGCTCGTTTAGGAACCAGCCCTCTGTCGTTAAATGGTTATCACGCAAAATCTCCAATCCCAGCATATCGTAACACTCCTTATCCATAACGAATTGCTGAAAAGATATATTTTGCCCCTGATAAGTAGCAGTCCAATTATTACTACCGAATAAAGGCAATCCTTGAGTCTTCCCGACCCTATCTACGCATGACAAACCTTTCAACTCACCGACAAAAGCGGATAACTGCCTTTCATCCACCGACCGCATAGCCAATAAATTCTTCGTTTTATATCCGACAGGAGCGTTGATCATATGAACGATCTGACAAACCATCGTGATAGAGGCGGCGATCATCGTGATCGTGATCACATTTTGGAATACGATAAAGAACTTACTGAATACCATTTTCGTCTTAGCCCGGAACGTACCCCTTACCACCTCGATCGGTTTAGAAGAAGAAATAATGATAGCAGGCAGTAAGCCGGATAAAACTCCCACGGCAACCGTTAATGAAACCAGAGCCAATAGCCAGACAGGTCTACCCAATACATTCATATCGACACGTGTCTGCAATAAATCATTGACAAACGGCACGACCGCCAGCGCAAGGAGAACCCCGATAATCAAAGAAATAAACGTAAGTAAAGTGGACTCCAGCATCAAACGCATGAATAACTCACCCCGTGAAGATCCCAAAAGGCGCCGGGTAGCCATCTCCTTCGCCCTGAAACCCGCTTGGGCAACCGTCAAGTTAATATAATTGATAACCGCAAAAATCAAGATAAGAAGACCTACGGACATCAGCACGATCACGAAACGCCAATCTCCCTTTCGCAAAGAAGAGTAAGAAGCGGCTTTCGCAAAATACTGCTCACTAAGCGGCAATATGCGTACCTCTTTTGCCGTCCCATATTGATACGGCCAATAAAATTCCTTGAACCAATGGGCCATATCCTCCGCACGAGAAGGGAAATCACTACCCTCACGCACCAAGACAAAAGCCGATGTACTTCCGGCATTCCCCAATTGATCCGGAGCCAACGACCAGTTCAAATACCGAACCTGCTCCCAACGCACGATCACATCGGCTTCGGGAATAGAGGAATGAAGTAAATCCTCCACCACCCCGTTTATAGTAGCCGATATGGTATCGCCCACCACCAACTTCCGTCCCATCGGATCATCCGTTCCGAACATCTTACGGGCGAACGAAGAGGAGACCACCGCATAGTTCCCGGCGGCCAACGCTTGCTCACGAGTGCCTTGTAGCAACCGGAAATCAAAGAAATCGAAGAACGTAGAGTCTGCGAACATCACGTTTGCCTTCAGTTTCCGATCACCGGAAACTACAACTATATCACTCGAATTACCCGCCACTACCGGACAAACTTTTTCTACCTCCGGATAGCGTTCCTTTATCTTATAAGGAATGGCGGCTCCGGTGGCCATCCAATTTTCATTCCCGACCAGATAGATACGATCCGCCTTGGTATGGAATTTATCTGTAGACATCTCCTGTACCGTATAGACCGCTATCAATAACACAAACATCAACGATACAGACAGACCAAACACGTCTATCAGCGTATAAGCCTTATTCCTTCCGAGGAACTTGAAAAAGGACTTAAAGTTCAATAAATTATTCATGAATTATAAATTTTCAATTACTCAGATTTCAAGCAGTTCACCGGATTATCATTAGCCGTCTTGCGGGCATCCAGACAAACCACGGAATATATAATCAATAAGACACATACGCCGCAACCCAAGAATATGTACCATGACAAAGGTACTTTCTCCGTGAATTGCTCTTGCCACTTTTGCAAGACAAAGTATGCTATGCCACCGCCTAATATGACCGCATAGATACAGATATATCCGATATCCTTTATGAACAACCTCAATATATCCCATAAGGTAGCCCCATTCACCCGGCGGACGGCGATCTCCTTACGACGACGGCTCACCTCATCATTCGTATAGCCTATAAGTCCTATCAACGTAACAAGAAGCGTGACCAGACCTCCGATCATCACGGAATCACGGAATTGGCGGGAGTCCTTATATAGATCCATGATCTCGGAACGGAAAGAGATAGCGCTCAGTTCACGATCCGGAAATGTCTCGGATATCTTCTGCTGTAAACGAGCCATATTATCGTTGGTCAGCTCATGGAACTTCACCTGCAAGGTGTACATGGGCTTATGCGCATAGAATAATACGGAGGGCCGCATATCTTGGTTCGAGATTCCTCCCAGACGGATATTCTCATACACGCCGCAAATCGTGAATGGCTCCTCATTCCATTTGCTATGCTCGGTGACGCAAATATCCTTCCCAACAACATCATCCGTCCAGCCCGCTACCAATTTCATCTTCTCCACGAAACGGCGGTCTACCATCACCTCTCTCGAGTTGGTCACATTCTCCGTGAACGAGCGGCCTTGGATCACGGGAATCTCCATCATGTCCAGATATCCGTTGCCTACCCAATAGAGATCGGCGATATTAAAAAGCTCTTGAGTCCCGCCCGGTAAAAGAATATTATTACCGGAAGCATGCTCGAAAGGCAATTGATAAACGGTGGTAGCCGCAGCGACTCCCGGAAGCCGCATCACCTCATCCAGAATCTTGGCACGAGAGGTAGAGTCCACGCCAGCTAACCCGCAGTAGGCAAGGTTCTCATAGGCATATCCCGGACGATCATTCACCATAAACGTATATTGACGGGCAACGAAAACAAGCATCGTCACCAAAAAGCCCGTAGCAACAAACTGGACAAGCAACAAGGCTTTCTTCCAGATACGCTTATTCTCCCGGTAATTACGGAAAGCGGAGGCCACCGGAATCCGGGCGTATAATGATCCCGGCATAAAACCAGATACGAAAAACACCAAGATACATATCCCTAGCAAGACCAAGCTACCATTAGACAAGAGCAAGGAATCTAACGAAGTCGCCAACAACTCCTCTACCGTACCTCTAAACGCAAGGATCAACAATAAGGCCAAGATCAGTGAAAGCACTATATGTACCAACGCCTCACCAAACATCATACCATGAATATTATTCTCGCTTGCCCCATAACATTTATGGACAGCCACCTCCTTCGAGCGATTTACGATAGAGGATATCACGATCAAGATATAGTTCATCACCGCCGTAAAGATCAAAGCGAAGGCCAGTAAGGAAAGTATCCACGTCATTCGCTTGACTTGCGGCAACTCCTTGTGTAGATTATCTAGCTTATGAAATGAGAAATCAATGCTTAACCCGACCTTTTGCTGTTCCTCTGGAGGGAAATAAGAATTCACAAACGTACGCACCTGTTCCTCCAAAGCTAAAGGATTCACCCCCTTGTGCAACTTCACATAGCTTATGTAACGATCGTTTCCCAACATATTAGTAGGCGAACCCTCCCACATGAACCGACCCGCCGAAGCCATGGAAACAATTACATCGTAACGGGAATGAGAATTTTCCGGAACTTCCTCAAAAACGCCACCAATAGTCATAGTACGTCCCGGCGAATTGTCTACCGTGAAGTTTTTCCCGATAACATCGCCTCCGATATTTTTCGCTATACGACTTGATATCAACACGTACATCGGGGTGGAAAGAACCTCTTTCGCATTTCCGATCAACATAGGACGAGGAAGAATATCAAAGAAACAACTATCCGCTATGATACAACGACCGGAGTATTTCATCTTGGTGTCGGTCATCGTAAAGGTCCAGTCTCCAAAACTCGTGTATCGGGTGACGGTCTCGATCTCGGGTATCTGTTGTTGCATAGTTGGAGCGATGCCACCGCTTGTTTGCGGATAATCCTTCAACTCCCCTCCATTTTGCTGGTATTTCGCCCAGACTTGATAGACCCGGTCTCTATCCGGATAAAAATCATCATACGATTGTTCGAAATAGACTTTAGCGATCAATACCAAGCCTACCGCTAAGCCGATTCCCAACGATACGATTTTCATCACGTTATGCCGCCCTTTCTTAAAAATGGAACGAATGGCGATTAGTATGTTTTTCATATTATATCGATTTTATTCCAGCACCAGCACTTCATTATCCTTATAACTCTCATAACTGGACACAATCACCTTCTCACCGGCTTCCAGACCTTCAAGAACCTCATAATATTGCGGGTTCTGACGGCCGATCTTGATAGAACGCCTGTAAGCTTTCTTTCCATCCGGATCAAGAACAAATATCCAGCTTCCGCCCGTGCTCTGGAAGAAAGTTCCCTTCGGGATAATGATACTCTCGGTAGGTTGCCCCAGCTCCAAGTTGATATAGTAGGTCTGTCCACTACGGATATTATCCGGACGCTCACCCGTGAAAACGAAATCCGTACGGAACTTACCATCACGAACCTCGGGATAAACTTTGCGCACCGTTAAGTCGAAAGACGAGCCTTGACGCTCGAAAGCGGCGCTTAAGCCCGGTTTCACGCGGTCTATATAATGCTCGTCGATCATGGCCTCTATCTTATAATCGGAAAGGTCGTTAATCTGGCCGATCTTTTGTCCGGGATTGATGCTTTGCCCCAATACGACATCCAACAGTCCCAACTCACCGTCAATCTGGGAACGGACATTCAAGTTTTCCTTACGTTCGCGGATCAACAGGATATTCTTCCGCATATTCGCCAAGCTGGCCTCCATCTCATCCATCTGGATCGTGCGGGAGATAGAGTCTTGGCGCAAGCGCTCGGTAATCAAGGCGTGCTTTTGAGAGGCTAACTCGAAGTCCTCCTTCGCTTTCAGATAATCCTCCTTGGCGATCAAGTTCTCTTTATACAACTGCTCTTGTTGGTTGAACGAGCGGCGGGCCCGGTTCATGTCCATATCGTATTGAAGTTTCTCCATCTGATTGGTCAGCTTATCCTGCTCCATGGTAACCTGCGTATTACGAAGGAAGTTCTGCTTCTCCGCCAACTCAGCCTCAGCGTTCAAGATCTGCAAATCTAGATTTGAGTTGCTCAGACGAACAATGATATCGCCTTTCTTCACTTGGGCACCCTCTTCCACGACTTTCTCCTGTACGATACCGCCCTCCTCGGGGCTAAGCTGCACGACCGTGATAGGTTGCACCTGACCATCCATACGAAAGAAGTCATTGAATTGCTCACGGGTCACATTACCGATGCTAATCCCTCTCGCGTCCACTTTCAACGTAGAAGCATGATCACCAAAGATAATCCATCCCAACAAGATAACGAACAACACGCCACCCGCTACATAAGGAATATGCTTCTTCTGAAGACCTTTCTTTTTCTCTAATTGTATATCCATCGTATTCTATATTTTTTATTATCATCTAAATTCTATGTTCTCAATTCTTATTCATTGATAAGAGGCTTGCCCTTATAATAATCCACCAGCTTGCTTTTCAATAAGTACATCAATCGCTTTTGAAGCAGATTGGCCTTGGACTCCAACAGCGTATTCGCACTTGTCTGTACATCCAGCGTGCTCATCAGGCCTTCCTCGTACTTCCGTAGGGTAACACGATAAGCCAACTCATCCGATTTCACCTTCTTATCCATCTGTATGGCCTCTTTAGCGTATCCCTCACGATCCAAGACCGATTGCTCTACCGCTGTCTGCAACTGGCGAAAGACCTCTGT
This sequence comes from Parabacteroides distasonis ATCC 8503, assembly GCF_000012845.1. Classification (NCBI taxonomy): domain Bacteria; kingdom Pseudomonadati; phylum Bacteroidota; class Bacteroidia; order Bacteroidales; family Tannerellaceae; genus Parabacteroides; species Parabacteroides distasonis. Next base: position 394,566 of record NC_009615.1, on the reverse strand, counting down.
CCTTGTCTCCCGTGCGATCCGCATATTGTTACGATAACGACGAGCGTTCGTTAGTCTGCTCAAACCATCGAACAAGGGAAAGCTAAGGCTAAAAGATACATATTCACCACGGTTATTTTTAAACTGATCCTTGAAACCTTCCGGGGCATTATCAGACTTCAGGTTCTCGAAATAACTCGTAGAGATTCCGGCATTCAAATAAATGCTCGGCAGCAACTTTCCTTTATAAATACGATATTGGTATTTACTTTGCGTTAATTGATACTCGGCTTGCAAGGCGGTAGGGTTATTCCCGGACGCATAGGCGAAAATCTCCGCCACATTCTCTACTTCCGGGACATAATTGATATCCGGTAATAAAGTATCCACCTCCAGTTCTAAATCAGATGGATAATTCATACATTCCCTCAAAGTAAGCAAGGCCGTATTGAAAAGATTCTGTTGGTGGGTCAATGTATAATCATCGGCTGCCACCTGAGCCTCGAATTGAGCTACATCCGCTTTCCCTTTCAAACCCAGCTCTTCTTGCCGGCGAGTCTTATATAAGGTACGGTTACTCTCCTCCAATTTCTCGGCCGCCATACGAATCGTTCCTTTATAATACACCACATCCATATAAGCCTGCATGGTTTTCATCGCTAAATCATCTTTCGCTTTCTGTATGTCATTAACTCCCATACGGCGATTGGATTTTGCCATCAACCATTGATTGATCAGCTGTCCGCCCGTAAAAATAGGAATAGAAGCGTCGAGGCCATAGTTATTATTAAACGTAGAAGTATTCTCATAGGTATTGGTCGCAGGGTCGATCGAACGGCCAAAACTATATTGCGCTCCGACCTTAGCCGATGCCGCCGGGAAAAAAGAAGCTACGGCGGCATTCCGTTCCGCCTTATACGTATCTGATGTATAAACTTGCTTTTTAACCGATGGGCTGTTTTCCACGGCATAGCGCATACATTCATCCAAAGTCCAAAGTTTCTCTTGGGCCACCGTCGCGGTAGCGAAACTGAGAGAAAGAACTGTTGTAAATAATATTTGTTTCATTGCTCTATTATTTTCTACCTAAATAATAGCAAAGAACGTGCCAAAACACATAAACAACTAAACAACAATCAGATAACAAAAAGCTATTCTTTTAGAACTGTCCAATATTTTGACAACGCTGTCTAATTGTTTGACACTATTCCCACTTTGACACGTAAGAGCGTCTCCTCTTCTCCCTAAGTAAAAAACGCTCTACTCCTATATGAATTCTTGCTCGATAGCCTATGAATTCTTATGCGCATACTGTATAATTCTACAAACCACGACGTGGTCTGTACAGATCAAGACGTGGAATATACAGATCACGACGTGGTCTATATATTCCACGGCGATAATCTGGAAATAGATGAGATAGTAATTATATTTGTATATAGTAAGAAGAATTTTTTTTTACTTGAAGATACGAACAATTGTTTTGATTACAATCGTTGACTATCCTTTAGATTTAAGGGTAGGACACAAAAAAGGGAAACAGTTGAATACCAACCATTTCCCTTTCATCAAGTCGGGGTACCAAGATTCGAACTTGGGACCCCCTGCTCCCAAAGCAGGTGCGCTAACCGGACTGCGCTACACCCCGTTTTGCAATTCATAGTGTTTATCTCTGATTGCGGTGCAAAGGTACGCCTTTATTTTAAACTACAAAACTTTTCGGTAACTTTTTTCATGAAAAATATCATTTTCTTGTTGAGTGGATAGAATGGAACTTTGCGTCAGATAGTTCTTATCGTTGGCGTAAATAAATAAAAGGGTTCCATTCTTTATCGTATTAATAATTGGCTTACTGACAGATACAGGCAACGCAGGGCAACCAAAGCTACGTCCTAACCGACCCGAGGAAGCTGCCACAGAAGGATCGGAATAAGAGGCGCCATGAATTACAATCGCCCTTTGCTTAGCCAAATCATTTATTCCTTTTTCCAATCCATTTAGGATAAGCGAATAACCATTCCGACCTTGGTACGTATTTTCCGTCAGATAAAATCCTAAAGAGCTTTTATGAGAACCGTTCTCGTTCGAGAAAGAGGTCGCATAATTCCCTCCGCTATTCTTACCGTGAGAAACCAAAGAGGTGTAAAGTATTCTCTTTTGCCGTATATCCAATACAACCATACGCTCCGCCGTAGAAGGTTTAGAGAAATCGATCAATGTAAGGATATCCTTATTTTTCCGATCAATCTTCTCGGAACCTCTAAGCCCCTGCATAAACGCATCGAAACAAACCCATTGATCCAATCGCATCTCCTCATATAATTGGCGCCCCATAACCGCCACAGACGTTGATCCCGTTTCCGGAGATAGGGCACGCAAAACGCCACCGGTTGAAATTGAACCTACAGACAAGACAATAAAAAACAAATACAAGAAAATCCTTCGCATACTAAAAAACAATAACGCCGCAAAGTTATGATTTTTATTCTAATACAAAAACAATCGTCTCATTAACAGGCGCCCAATCGTAAACAAATTGCGCATGCGAAGTCGCGTTTCTCACACACATATGAGACCGGGGTGTCGTTCCCAACGAAGGACTATATTCGATCAACGATTTACGAGGAGCGTTGACCGGTACGCCATGGATATACGCCCCATTCGTAAAACGGTTGGCATAAGGAGCGAATCCGCCAGTCTCCTTGGAACCGTCTACCAAATAGATCATGCGAGACTTTTTTTCTTGGAGAACATACATTCCCAACGGGGTTTCCTGCGCATAAGGAGGACGATGCTGTCCGGTAGTCGCAGGGTTCATGCTACGAACCAACCATTTCGAGCCGACGTGCTCCAAGGTCGCGATATTCTGGTTATGACGATCCACGAAGATCGCCTTATCGAAGACTACCGTATCCCCTATTTGCTTGATATATTTCTTCGGAGCATACCACTCCTCCTCCCCATCGTACACGGTTTGTATACGAGCGAATTTAGAATCCTCATCCATCGCCTTGATACGAACCAAGCTACCGTCACGTCCATAGATCTCGGGAGTCACGGTATCAGTCAGCAAATAAAGCGGGACGGATTGATAGCGTTCTACACCAAGCGTATCGGAAACCCTCTTATAGGCATCTCTCTTGAAGACTTTTACAAGAGGAGCCTCTCCATTCCTGTTTTTATAGTTCTGCAAGATCGCCCATTGAGACGGCTCCCTTTGGATCGACTCCAATAAGGATAATCTTTCTTTCATTTTCTCCCACTGGAACTCCCGTGTCGTATCTTTATAGGGGTAAGTATCTTCTAAAGTATGCTTATCGTAAAGCAGCTCTTTCTCTATTTCGATACGGGGAGGCAAAGTCTCCACGATCACAGCGGAATCCTTCGATATAGAATCCACAGGAGTTAAGACCTCGGTTTGAGCAGGCTCGGTCCTCGGCGTACAATAACTTAGCGTACAAAGGCTCGATATCAAAAGTATAAAAACTGTTCTCGTCATCATTATTACCCGGGATTTATTTGAATATCGTAAATATACGATTTTTTCCAAATAACAGGTAATCTTATCATCTTGTTTACAAAGTAACCGCGCCAAATGACAGAGCTATCCTATACTCATCCTATAATCCATTTACTGCCCGGTATTAATGAGATAATCTTTGTCGTCACATAACAGCAGATAAATGTACTTACCGCAATGCATGGTATGGCGGCGACAGTAGGCAAGGCTAAGTTGTGCTTAAACACCGTTACCCACAATCCGAGCCAAAATATATGCATAAGGTACATACCGTAGCTGAGTTTAGACATCTCTGTTATGAGTCGTGGAGATTTCGAATTGCCTATGCAAGTAAAAGCGAGGAACGTACCCGCCGTAAGAAGCACACAGTTAATCGTACAGAAAGCCCATCCGATCTCTATCTCAGGTGTGACAAGAGTTACTCCGGGTATCGCTTGGACATAGAAGGAATAAATCGTCAGCAAGGCACCGACGACCATCGAGGCGATTCCGATAACCAAACGTTTAGAACGGTTCCATGTAAGATGGACATGTATATAATGTGCCAGTACGAGGTATCCTAAATAACCGGAGAAGTACCACAGTATATGGTATTCGTTCCAAAAACATTGTCCCCACACCTCGCCGAAGCAACGATTGAGATAGGGCATACAGGTCGACAACAGAAACAAGCCGATGAAAAAACGCTCTTCTTTCGCCGTGGCTTTATTCAACCATGGCGATATTACGGGTATAAATAAATAGAGGCTGATCAAAGGGTACATGAACCACAAATGTCCGGCCTGTGAAGGAAAGTTCAAGAATATTCTCGATATATCTTTCAATGATGTCTCGGCATCTATCTGCCCCCACAGCAAGGGTAAAGTGCTGTATAGTATCATAAATATGAAAAACGGCGGTAAGATGCGAATACAACGCTGACGGTAGAATTGCCAAGAGGTCAGCCCTGCCTTCATCGGCGCAAGAAGAAAGGCGGAGACAATTATAAACAATGGCACCGCCATGCGTGAGAAACCATCGTATACGGCTACCCACAACCGATCAGCCTCATTGGCCAGATAAGATTGCGGTCCCACCATATCCGTGGAGCCCTCAGCTCCATAAAAGTTTTCACTGGCGTGGACAACCATGACAAGGAAGCACGCAAACACACGCACGTAATCCAAAAAAACTATACGCTTCATTTTTTGTTTTAGTATTATTATTCGTTAGATGATTTCAAGTTTGTCTTTTTACGCGAAGCATGCATTCAAGAGGGATATATTTCGATGTTTTTCCTGATACTGCTTTATGGCGCACAAAGGTAAAAAAAGTCGGAAAGAATATATACCTTTGTCATATTATAAGTGAAATCTAAAATAAAAACATATGAGATCTATTAATGGCGCGGTTTTACGTAGCGCATTCGCGATGGTATTAGGGTTTGTTTTGGTATTATGGCCGGAAGCAGCCATAACCTATCTGGTTATCACGATCGGTATACTATTCATTTTACCGGGATTATTCGCTATCCTCAGCTATTTCACCCGACCGAAGAACGAGAACGGGGAGAAACCGATGTTTCCTATCGAGGCAGCGGGAAGCGTACTGTTCGGAGCGTGGTTGGTGATCATGCCCGAGTTCTTCGTGAATATATTAATGTACTTACTCGGAGCCTTATTGGTAATTGCCGGTGTACAGCAATTGGTTTCATTGATATCCGCAAGGAAATGGAGCAATGTACCGTTGGGGTTCTACCTGATGCCGGCTTTGATCTTGATAACCGGAGTAATGATTCTTGCCTACCCGTTCGGGGCGGCGGCAAATACATTCGTAATCTTCGGTGTAGCCAGCATTTTCTACGGGGCTTGTGAGTTGATCAACTGGTATAAGTTCCGCAAGCGTATAGAAAATACCGGATTATGATTTCCGGTATTCCATGGGTGATATACCCATATGCTTCTTGAAAAACTTACCGAAAGTGGATTGATCGGAGAAGTGGAGTATATCCGCTACTTGCTGAACCGTGGCTTGCGGGGCCTTCAACAGCATCTTGGCCTCGACGATCAAGGCGTCGTCAATCCATTTATTCGCTGATTTACCCGTTAGCTCTTTCAAGATAAGCGAAAGATACTGTGGGGTAATAAATAATTTCTCGGCATAGAAAGTAACGACGTGCTGCTCCTTGCAATGCTCGAAAAGCAATTGCAGGAACTGCTCGAAAAGCTCCTCCTTCCGGGAGAGTGTAGGTGCCGTCATCAGCTCCTTCTTACCCATAAAGATATTAGCCAACTCGATAAAGAAACCGACTAAGGCGTTTTGGAGAGCCTCCTTCTGGAAAAAATGGGTACGCAGCTTCATCTTTTCCCGTAAGATGGAGAATTGGCCGGATATATGCTCAGTCTCCTCGGCACTCATCGCAGCACATGGATTCTTACGGATCTGCATATAATGCACCATAGAGTTCTTTTTCCCTGCCGGGGTAGTATATCCATCCAGAAAAGATCTGGACACGATCAACAAACGCCCTCTCAAATCTTTGCTCACTTTCGATACCTGTATGATATGTGTCGGCATCAAGGTTATAAACGTATTCTTCTCTATCTTATATGGAATATAGTCTACCGAGATATCGGCAGTACCTTCCTGTACCAAGATCATCAACAAAGCATTTAAACGCATCGGGGTGGAATGCTCCAGCCTTTTTTCCTCGTAATTAATCAAATCTCCGTTCAGATCCGCTATCGATAAATCATCTTGAAAGTTGTCGCTGGACTCAATTCCCTTGATTAACTCAGTGACTTCAATTAAAGGTAAATTTTTCATATCTATCTGTAGATTTTTATTATCACCTCGGACAAAGATAGAAATAAAAAGCCAAAGACCACCCACTATTTCGTTTTTAACCAATTTTCATCCAAAATTGAACGAATAACAAGAATTTTTGACAATATCCTGTTTCATTCCATACCAATACCGTAACAGTATAAACCTTTCTGGTTTTCTAAATATATCAGACCTTTGCGAATAGATTCGACGGGAATATCCGGTCATTGGTCGATTCCAACGGACGAGTCAGCGCTTTTTACTTGTATACGGGGATTGCCCCGGCTACTTTTGACGTAACAAAAACGAATATGATAAAAGAACAGATTATTAATACGGCGTTCGATCTTTTTTCTCAATATGGCATCAAGAGTGTGAGTATGGATGATGTAGCGAAAGCGGCTGGCATCTCCAAGCGTACACTTTACGAGTCGTTCGAGGACAAGGAAACCTTGCTGATCGAGGGGATCGATCACAATTCCGAATCGCTCGGACAATATCTGACGGGACTGGAAAAAGAACCTTTCAATGCCTTGGAAGTAATCCTGCTTTTCTATGAGGAGATGATGAAAAACCCGAGATGGTTCAACGAGAAGTTTTACGAGGACTTGAAGAAATATCCGAAAGCCCAACAAAAAATAGAGATGAATAAAGCGAGAATGGGTAAGAGGTGTATGGACTTGTTCACACGGGGCGTTAAAGAGGGCGTGTTCCAAGAGGGGATCAACTTCGAGATCATGGCCTTACTGGTGAAAGAGCAGACGAAGATGTTGCGGCCTTCCAATGTCTTCTGCAAGCATTCCATCACCGAGGTATACAACACAATCCTCCTCACATTCCTGAAAGGGATCAGTACCGAGAAGGGAAGAGCGATCCTAGACCGATTCGATCTCAAACAATCCTATGATTTATAGCGAACACTTAATGAGTTTAATCACAGACAAAATCTATCCTAAATGAAACGATTATTGATGAGTAGAAAAATGATGTTGGTCACATTTATGGTATTACCTTTTCTGGCGGCGAGACCGGTTCTGGCTCAAGACACCCTAAAACTGGATCTTGGGAAAGCGCTAGAGATCGCCCTTAGCGAGAACCCGACCGTAAAAGTTGCCGATAAAGAAATACAGAAGAAAAAGTACGCACGTAAAGGCTCGTACGCTTCTCTATTTCCGCAGATCAGTTTTGCGGGGGACTACAACCGTACCTTGAAGAAACAGGTGATGTATATGGATTTCGACATGGGTGACATGGGAGGCGGTAGCTTGCCCGAAGGCACGGACATGTCGAGTATGGACGAGGGTTTCGAGGTAGGACGTAGCAACAACTGGAGCTTGGGCTTCAACGCTTCCATGCCACTGGTGAACGCCTCCTTATGGAAAAGCTTGAGTATCTCGGCCTTAGACGTGGAATTGGCGGTGGAGCAAGCTCGCTCTTCTAAAATAGCGATGGTGAACCAAGTGAAAAAGAGCTTTTACGCCGTCCTTCTGGCAAGCGACTCTTACCGGGTATTCAAGCAAAGTTACGACAATGCCATGGAGAATTATCTGGATATCAAACGGAAGTATGAACAGGGAACCGTAGCTGAATACGACTTGATACGTGCCGATGTGACGGTAAAGAATACAGAGCCTAATCTGTTGCAGGCAGAGAACTCCCTTACCTTGGCTAAATGGCAGTTAAAAGCGTTATTGGGCATGGATCTGGATTTAAATATCGATTGCGACGGACAACTGACGGATTTCAAGTCCAGCCTCTTCGCCGACTATCTATCCACGGATACAACCTTATCCGAGAATACGGACTTGAAACAATTAGACCTTCAGGCGGAACAGCTGAAAAAGACGCTGGTCATGCAGAAATTCGATTATCTGCCGACCTTGTCGCTGACCGGTCTATATCAATGGAGCGCCATGAACAATGACTTCAAGTTCAAGAATTACAGATGGAACCCCTATTCGATGATCGGTATCACGTTATCGGTTCCTATCTTCTCCGGAGGTAGTAAATTTTATAAGGTAAAGCAGACGAAAGTCTCCATCGACCAATTAAACCTGCAACGGGACGATACCAAGCGCAATTTGCAGTTGGCCGTTAAACAGTACATAGATAATATGAATACCTGTATCAAGAAGTTCGACGCCGCCCAAAAGGGAGTCGAGCAAGCGGAACGGGGATATATGATCTCGCAAAAACGGTACGACACCGGAGCCGGTACATGGCTGGAGATGAACGATGCCGAACTTGCCTTGACGCAGGCCCGGTTGAACTTCAACCAATCTATCTACGACTATATGGTAGCGAAGGCGGATCTGGAGAAAGTATTGGGTAACGAACAGATGAATTGAAAATTAAAAATTGAAAGTTTAATAGATAATAATTAGGAACAATTATATGAAGACAAGTCAAATGCTGAAAGTAATACCGATAGCTACATTGGCCCTGCTGATGTCTTGCTCGGGTAATAAGAGTGAGGAAGCCACGGAAACACAGAATGAGAAAGTAAAGGTGAAAGTGGAGACGGTCTCTGTTCAAGACGTGGAGCAACTCAGTGAATTTACCGCTACGGTGGAAGCGAATATCAAAAATAATATCGCTCCCCAAACCCCATTCCGTATCGAGAAAATCTTCGCCGAGGTAGGCGACCATGTAAAAGCCGGGCAGTTATTAGCCAAGATGGACGCTACCAGCCTAAAGCAAGCGAAGATACAATTGGACAACCAAGAGATCGAGTTCAAACGTATCGACGAGTTGTATAAGGTAGGTGGTGCTTCCAAATCCGCTTGGGATGCCCAAAAGACTTCCTTGGAAGTGGCTCGAGAGACGTATAAAAACTTGGTGGAGAACACCCAATTGCTAAGCCCGATCAGCGGAATCGTAACCGCCCGCAACTACGATAGCGGCGATATGTACAGCGGCGGAAACCCAATCTACACAGTGGAGGAAATCCGTCCGGTCAAATTAATGGTGAATGTCTCCGAGAGTCTTTTTACGAAAGTGAAGAAAGGCCATGAGGTAGATATCCGGCTGGATGTGTACGGAGACGAGGTTTTCAAGGGTAAAGTCAACTTGGTTTATCCGACGATCGATCCCGCTACCCGCACGTTCCCCGTGGAGATCAAGATCGCCAACTCGGATGAGCGAGTGCGACCGGGTATGTTCGCCCGGGTGACGATGAGTTTCGGCCATATGGATCACGTGGTGGCCCCGGATCGCTCTATCGTAAAACAATCAGGTGCCGGCGACCGGTATATCTATGTATGCAAAGACGGTAAGGTCTCCTACCAGAAGGTGAAGCTAGGACGCCGTATGGGTGATAAATATGAGATCATATCCGGAGTGGAGGATGGCGACCAAGTGGTTATCACCGGGCAAAGCCGCCTGACGAACGGTATGGAAGTTGAAATCGAAAACGAATAACAGACTATGAGTTTATATGGAACAGCGGTAAGAAAGCCCGTATCGACCGCCCTTGTATTTGTGGCGATCGTGATCTTCGGACTTTTTTCCTTAAGCAGGTTATCAGTGGACTTGCTTCCGGAGATAGAGACGAACACCATCATGGTGATGACGGCCTATCCCGGCGCCAGTGCTTCGGATATCGAGATGAATGTTTCGAAGCCCTTGGAAAACGTGTTGAATAGCGTAAGCGACTTGAAGCATATCACGTCGCAATCCCGTGAGAATATATCGATCGTAACGTTGGAATTTAATTATGGCATCGATATCGATGTCGCCACAAACGATGTCCGCGACAAACTGGACATGGTAGAGTCTTCCCTACCCGATGACGTAGAGAATCCGATCATCTTCAAGTTCGGTACGGACGATATCCCCATCTTGATCCTTTCCGTGACCGCGGAGGAGAGCACGAACGCTCTTTACAAGATCTTGGACGATAAGGTATCCAACCCATTGGCCCGTATCAGTGGCGTGGGTGCCGTGTCTATCTCCGGTACGCCGATCCGTGAGTTGCAAGTGTATTGCGACCCGTACAAGTTGGAGGCTTACGGCCAGACCATCGAAGGTATCTCTACCATCATCGCGCAAGAGAACCGGAATACACCGGGAGGTAGCGTAGATATCGGTTCTAATACCTACTCCTTGCGTGTTCAAGGAGAATTCACGGACGCTAAGCAGATGCTAGACCTAGTGATCGGTAGCCAGAACGGAAAGAACGTATATCTGCGTGACGTGGCCCGTGTAGAGGACAGTATCGAGGAACGTGCGCAAGAAACGTTCAACAACGGCACGAAAGGTGGTATGATCGTCATACAGAAACAGTCCGGAGCGAACTCGGTGAACATCGCCAAGAAGGTACACCAGGAACTTCCGGAGATACAGGCTAGCTTACCCTCAGACGTGAAGCTGGACGTAATCATGGATACTTCCACGAATATCTTGAATACGATCGATAGCTTGAAAGAGACGATCATGATTACCTTTATCATCGTTATGTTGGTGGTATTCGTGTTCTTGGGACGCTGGAGGGCTACGTTTATCATTATCTTAACCATCCCGATCTCCTTGATCGCTTCTTTCGCTTATTTGCTGGCCTCGGGCAATACGTTAAACATTATCTCATTGAGCTCACTTTCTATCGCTATCGGTATGGTGGTGGACGACGCTATCGTGGTATTGGAGAACGTAACGACCCATATCGAGCGGGGTAGCCAGCCGAAACAGGCCGCTGTACACGCCACGAACGAGGTGGCTATCTCGGTTATCGCCTCCACCCTTACGATGTTAGCGGTGTTCTTGCCGTTGACGATGGTTACGGGTATGGCGGGTATCTTATTTAAGCAGTTGGGATGGATCGTTAGTATCATCATGATCGTTTCTACGGTAGGCGCCTTGACATTGACCCCGATGCTTTGCTCACAGTTATTACGCCAGCAACCGGAGAAGGGTAAATTGTACCGGATGTTCTTCACGCCTATCGAAAAGGGATTGAACGCCTTGGATCGCAGTTACGGACGCTTCTTGAACTGGGCCGTACGCCACCGGAAAACGGTGATCGTAGGCGCTACGCTGATCTTCATCGGCAGTATGATGCTGATCCCGGTTATCAAGACGGAATTTTTCCCGACACAAGATAACGCACGCATCGGCATAACGATTGAGTTGCCGATCGGTACACGGCAGGATATTACCCGTGAGTTAGCTCTCGACATCGACAAGAAGTTCCGTGAGAAATATCCGGAGATCCTAATCAGTAACTTCACGGAAGGTACGGCGGATACGGATAGAACCGTATGCGCTTCATGAGAATGTGTATGGAAGAGGTGATGAAAGCAGCAGGTTCCGACATGGCCGTAACCGTAAAGACCAATATGCGGGACGGGTTCAAGGGAGGACTTGAAATAGACGAATGCCTAGAAGTAGCCCGTACACTCCAAGACCAATGCGGAGCGCATGCCTTAGTACTAAGCGGCGGATTCGTGAGCCGTGCCCCCATGTATGTAATGCGGGGAGAAATGCCGATCCGTACGATGGCGTATTATATGCCTAGGGGCTATCTACCGATTGGAATCCGCATGGTGGGTAAATATATGATTCCCTCGGAACCGTTTAAGGAGGCTTACTTCCTTGAAGATGCGTTGAAATTCCGCAAAGCCTTACATTTACCTCTTATTTACGTAGGAGGATTGGTCTCCAGAGACAAGATCGAGGAGGTACTGAACGACGGGTTCGAGTTTGTGGCCATGGCACGTGCCTTGGTGAACGAACCGGGCTTCGTCAACCGTATGAAAGAAGACGAGCACGCCCGTTGCGATTGTGGGCATAGTAACTATTGTATCGCCCGTATGTATAGCGAGGATATGGTCTGTCATAAGAACGTGAAAGGTCTTCCGGAATGTATCGTACGTGAAATCAAAAGGCTTGAATATAAATAATGGAAAAGAAATGGGCTTTAGTCACGGGGGCCAGTTCCGGAATAGGTCTCGCCTATGCCGAGGAACTAGCCTCACGAGGCTATCAGTTAGTGATCGTCAGCAATGAGGAACAGGCGATCCGGGAGAAAGGTGAGTTTCTCTCCGAGAAATATGGTATAGAAGTTTTGCCGCTTTATCGTGATTTGGCGATCCCCGGGGCGGCCAAGGAGCTATATGATACTTGCCAAGAGAAAAACATCCCAATAGAGGTATTGGTCAATAACGCCGGTATGTTTTTTTTCTGCGAGACCTTACAAGCTAAGGCCAACATCGTCGAGAAAATGCTTTACCTCCACGTGACCACTCCTACCCAGCTTTGTTATTATTTCGGGCAAGAGATGAAGAAACGGCGTCATGGATATATCCTCAATATGTCATCCCTATCTTGTTGGCTACCTTATCCGGGAATTACGCTATACGCATCCACCAAGCGATACTTGAAAAGCTTCTCCCGAGGCTTGCGTTCAGAGTTACTGGATTATGGAGTAAGCGTAACCGTACTTTGTCCCGGCGCCGTCGCCACGAATTTATATAACCTAAGCGACAACTTAAAGACCTTAGCGATCCGCCTAGGTATCATGATGCGTCCGGAAAAACTGGCTAAAAAAGGGATTAATGCCTTGTTTCACCACCGGGCTTCCCTATTACCGGGTCTCTTCAACAAAATATGCACACCCCTCGTAATGCTCCTCCCCCACGGCCTTGTCCGTTGGATCATGCGAACCACGAAATTAGTGAAGCTAGATCGATAATCCGACAAATAACATGCGAAATATTTGTCACATCAAACAAAAATCGTATCTTTGCACCGCTTTTTAGCCCCGTACCGTGTGATGGGAAATTAGGAAGCAAAATAACTAATTTTGAGTAACACAAAAATTAAAGAAAATGAAGACATTTGAGTTAGAAGGAAAAGGAAGAGAGATCGTCGCTCGTTCCGCTGATCAGAAAAGAGCCTTGAAGGCAATGCGTAAGAACAATGAAATTCCCGCTGTATTATACGGTGGCGAAAAAGTAACTCACTTCACGGTTACAAAAGAAGCCGTTCGTAAGTTGGTTTACACTCCGGAGATTTTCGTTGTTGAGTTAAGCATTGACGGTAACAAGACGATGGCAATCGTTAAGGACATGCAGTTCCAACCTGTAACTGACGAAATCCTTCACATGGACTTCTTGGAAGTATCTAAGGACAAAGCCGTAGTAATGGAAGTTCCGGTTGTTTTGGAAGGTCACGCAGAAGGTGTTAAAGCCGGTGGTAAGTTGTCTCTTCAAATGAGAAAACTGAAAGTGAAAGCTATATACGATCAAATCCCTGAAAAGTTGACGATTAATGTGGATCACCTTGGCTTAGGTAAGACTATGCAGGTAGGTGCTTTGCACTTCGAAGGTCTTGAATTGATGAACGCTAAAAACGCTGTTGTTTGCGCCGTTCAATTGACTCGTGCCGCTCGTGGTGCTCAGGCTAAAGGATAATCTGAGGTAAAAACATTATTACAATACATGAAGGGGAGGATATTCATAGAATGTTCTTCCCCTTTCTTTTATAGATTCGAGGATAATGAAATATTTGATAACAGGACTTGGTAATATCGGTTCCGAATATTGGGGAACCCGCCATAATATAGGTTTCCGGGTTGTCAACCATCTGGTAGAGAGCGTAGGAGGCAATTTCACTGAGGAGCGATACGGGGCAATCGCACGCATACGGGTGAAAAACTGTGACTTGATCGTGCTAAAGCCGAATACCTTTATGAACCTCAGCGGCAACGCCGTTCGGTACTGGTTGCAAAAAGAGAACATTCCCGTGGAAAATCTATTGATTGTCGTAGATGATCTGGCATTGCCATTCGGAACCTTACGTCTGAAACCAAAGGGTAGCGACGCCGGGCATAACGGGTTGAAGAATATCGCCCAGTTATTGAATACGCAGGAATATTCCCGCCTTCGTTTCGGCATAGGCAGCGATTTTCCACGGGGCGGACAGATCGATTACGTGCTAGGGAAATTTCCCCCGGAGGAATTGCAATTGATGCCAGAGATATTGGATCGTGCGACAGAGATCATCAAGAGCTTCTGCCTCGCCGGCATCCAGATTACGATGAATCAATTTAATAATAAATAAAAAGAGACTGAGAATACAGATATGAACGAGGTACGTATCGATAAATGGATGTGGGCGACCCGTATCTTTAAGACCCGCACGATAGCCGCGGAAGCTTGCAAGAAAGGGCGTATCATGATAGGTGGAGTAACGATCAAACCTTCCCGCATGATCAAGGTTGGCGATGTGATCCAAGTGCGTAAACCGCCGATCACCTTCTCTTTTAAGGTAATCGGATTGATCGAGAATCGTGTGGGCGCGAAGCTCGTCCCGAATTACTTGGAGAACGTGACAACCCCGGATCAGTATGAGATTCTGGAGATGAACCGTATCTCCGGTTTCGTGAACCGTGCGAAAGGTCTCGGACGTCCTACCAAGAAAGACCGTCGTGAACTGGAGCAATTCACTGAGCCGGAATTCATGGATGACGGATTCGATTTCGAGTTCGACTTTGGAGAAGAGGATGAGGAGTAAGCATGCTGATTTCCAGTCAATTACATTTACCAATATTTTCATCAAGAAGTAAAAGTATTTTCACCTAGAGGTAAAACTGTTTACATACTGATGTAACGACATTTACCTCTAGAGGAAAAAACATTTACCATTAGAGGTAAATGTCGTTACAACGGTATGTAAACGGCAATTATTCCTATTGATTCTCCTCGGAAAGCAGATTCCCCTCCTCATCCCAGCTACGCCAGACACCAGATTTCTTCCCTGCCGTATAGAACATCTCATACAACAAATTTCCCTTATCGCTCCAGATACGCCAAGGGCCGTCCTTTTGCCCTTCCTTATAAGAAGCCAGGCCGATCAGCTGGCCGTTATCGCTATACGTGCGCCATTCACCATGGAAGATCCCGTGATAGTAGGAACGCACCTCGGCGATCTTGCCATCCGGATAATAGATCACATAGGTTCCCTCGGGACGGCCATCCTTCAGGTACAGCTCCATCTTGAGCATGCCATCCTCATAGAATTCCGTATAGCGGCCCGTATACGGGGTGGTTTGTGTCTCATCGGTATAATACTGTCCCTCGCTCAATACCAAGTCTTGCGCCAGCACGGTCCAAGAGGCTCCCGCCAAAAAAGCGGAAAGTAACAATAGCTTTTTATTCATGATACATTCTTATCTAAATTATACATAAAAAGACACCGAGGGATCTTTCCGGATACCTCAGTGCCTTTAACAAATTCACAACCTATTCAATGCCAAGCTTGATTAATATTCGGTATTTTGAGGATCCCAATTAGTCCAACCGGCAGTCCAGTCATTCTTTCCGTCGAAAGCACCTTTGTAAGTTACTTTTTCGAAGAAGCTGTTGTTCAATACCTCATCGACAAATTCAGCGCCTTGCACAGCTGAAGCTACGACAGAAGAGTAATCACCATCTTTAGAGATAATCTCGTTGGTCGTTGCCAGAGTCGTGTTGCTACCGGCAAGATTGAAGAAGTTCTCACTTACCTTATCATCCTCATAGAAGTTCTTCCACATACCAGCAAAGATCACATTCTTGATGGCGATGCCATCGTTTGCCGTACCTTTCTTATCAGTAGCACGAAGTCCGTAAGGCCAGCCGGTGAATACGGAGTTGTAAACATTCAAGCTGGTATTACGACGCAGGTGCATGGCTGCCTGGAATTTACCACCCTTGGCACCGTTAGCAGCGTCGGCTGTCTTGGCTTCCACCTCAGCCTGTGTCTTATCGGATACCTTGCCATAGAAAGGACCTATCAAGGTTACGTTGGAGAAGACCGGCTTGGTAAGCGGAGTGTTGGAAGAACCGTCACCGTCGTTATCAGATTCAAAACCGTTAGAGTCTGAAGTATCAGCGATATTCTTATCACGTACGCTCAACAAGAATTGCAGTTTACCCGTATAACCGAAGTCTGTATCGAAATCATCATCCCAGCCTTTGTAAGCGATCAAGTGTTTGGCATTTACCGTTCCACCGAACCATTCGTAAGAATCATCGTTCGAAAATGAAACCTGAACGAACTCCACTTCCGTGCCGCTACCAACGCCGCCGAAGGTTAAGCCATTGATTTCCTTGTCTGGCTCCAAAGGATAACCGGCGAACTCGATACGAACGTATTTCAATTTACCGGAACTTTCCGCATTAAACTCATCGGAGGTCGTATTTCCATATAATGTACCAGGTCCTCCTTCGATAGTTGGTTGATTGGTACGATTCACACGAGCGTTACCACAAATAATCAGACCGCCCCAGTCACCTGCCAAACGTTTACCCGGCTCTTTATCGGACGTAAAGACGATCGGTTTGTCAACAGTACCTTCGGCGATGATCTTAGCGCCCGGCTCGATAATCAAGGAAGCGGCTTTCTCGCCCGGACTAACGGACACACCTTTGATAACAGAACCAGCCTCAATAGTCAATGTAGCGCCTGATTTCACGTATACGAAGCCTTTCATGAAGTTCTTGTCGGCAGCGTTGATCGTTAGATCAGCCGTGATATTTCCTTCCAATATCACCTCTTTGGAAGACGGAGCATCATTAGAGACAGTCACGGTACAAGTAGCCGTTTTACCGCCATCCTTCGTAGTTACAGTAATTGTAGCGGAACCTTCGGCCACGGCTGTTACCTTACCGGCATCAACAGTCGCTACCTTTTCATCGGAAGTACTCCATGTAACCGTTTTATCCGTAGCGTCACTTGGAGTAATAGTCGCGGACAAGGTAGTGGATTCGCCCACCTTGATAGTAGCGGTAGTAGGACTGACTGCCACAGCCGATACGGCTACGGAGCCATCAGGTTTATCATCGTCATCACTACACGATACAGTCCCAAACATAACGGCCATCGTTAACACAGAGGCCAAACCTTTTAAGAGAAATCTGTTCATAATAAAAACATTTTGTTTGTAATATATATATATTCAATTAAACATCAAAACCTAAGGGAAACACCGATATTGATATCCACTCCCGGGCGATAGCTGCGGATCAGTTGCTCACGCTCGCTCTTGCCGCCTTTGTCGTCTGTCAGTTTCACGAACTGCTTGTACTCGACCTTGGAGTTCAATATATCCTGGATTCCCGCCTTGATCTCGACAATCTTGCCAATCTTCTTCGAGAAAGTAAGATCCAACGAGTTGCGGGGCATCTCATATATATCAGGGATATCCTCGTCCTGGTTCTGCATCGGGACACCGACCGACTCAATACGCTTCCCGATCCGGTTATAGAGCAGGGAGGCGGAAATCCCCTTGTCATCGTACTGGTAGAAAAAACCGGCATTAACCAAGTAGGGGGATTGCCCTGCCAAAGGGCGATCCCGCTCCGGTGCCCCTTCCTCGAAACGGACACGGCTATAGATATATGCGGCGTTGCACACAAAGCTCAAGCCTCGCAGCCCTATAAAGTCGAGGTTCTTTTTAACGTCCAACTCTACGCCGAAGGTCTCGGCGTTCTTCGCGTTATGATAGGTATATTGCAGGCCGGAACCAGCCTCGTTGTACGTCTCCTCGATAGGATCCTTGAAGTGCTTGTAGAAACCGCCGATCGTGATCATCTCGCCCGCGGCGGGATAGAACTCATAACGAAGATCGATATTGTCAGCGTAAGCGTTCTTCAACTCCGTATTACCCACGATGTTTGCGTCTCGCTCGAAGTTGAAGTACACGTAAGGCACTACCTCTCGGAACTCCGGACGGTTGACCGAGCGACCGTAAGCGGCGCGGACCAAATGTTTTTGTGAGAGGTTGTAGGCAACATTAACTGAAGGGAAGAAATCCGTCGTCTTATTATCCAAGTGTACCGGAGTAGTACCGTCCGAGCTATATCCGTCCATCTTCAATTGGTAGTATTCCATGCGAACACCGATATTAGCGTTCAGCACCTCCCCATAGTTCAATTTAGCGGAGACATAGGCGGCTCCCAACATGTTCTCGGAAGTATAAGAGTCACTGTTCGTAGTTGTCTCACGCATCCATATCTTATCCGCCGAGATATTTTCGTCGGCGAACAACTCCGTATAATCCCAGTCCGCATACCGGTCGTAGCCGCTACCCAACAGGTTGTAGCCAAAGCGACGGGCAGCGAAGGTACGGCTCTTATATTCACCGTAGACACCTCCATTGAGAACAGGAGCGAACCTATCGGATACGGTGAATTTATGTTCGTAGTTGGCGGCTAGCGAGGCGCTGTGATCCTTCAATTCTTGGTAATAACGCATCGGGTCAGAGACATAGTAGTTCGGCTGTTCCGTACGGTTCTCGTCAAGGATGGAGTTCACGATCTTACGATCCGGCTCACGGTAGGAGGCGAAGGCATAGCCCACCGTCCAATCCACCTTGTTGACATTTTCTCGCAAGGTATGCACACCGCTGATCTGCCCAGAGTAAGTGGTACGCCCGGTATAGAGGGATTCCCATTTACGGATATCCTTGTCGGAATAATAGTTCATTCCTTCCCTTTGTGTCAGAGCGGAAACGCCACGCTGGCTGAAAAAGTTGCGAAGCTCATATTTACTGCCATCCCGTTGGAATGACCAGTTAAAGAGGGCCCCTAGCTTGGAGGTATTTTTATAGCGGATATCGTTGTACTCAAAGCGGGGACGAGATACGTCGTTCTTCACGTCGTAGGCGATGTAGTTGTTATTCACCGTCTCCGAGTAATCGAACTCGGTACTCCAGTTCAAGTTCGTGATATTTCCGATCTTCCAGCCGCCCACATCATAAGAGCGGTGCGAGGTAAGGGAAATCTTCTGGTCGGGGATGGCGGTGAACTTGTTGATCCCCCAACGTTGGTTGATTTGGCGGGTAAAGGCTGCCGCCTCATCCGTGGAGTGTTCTCCTAAATGGGCGGGGAAAGAGGAAGGCAGGTTTCTCACGTCCGCTCCGAATCCAAGGTAGTCCTTCGCCGTGCCGTCCGTCAGCTGGAAGTTACGGAAGGTGGCGTTCGTGTTAAAGCCCATTTGGTAGGATACGTTGAAGGTGTTCCCGTCCGGGATATTCTTGGTCATCACCCGCACGAAACCGCCGGAGAAATCCGCCGGAAGCTCGGCCGAGGGACTCTTGTAGATCATCATGTTATCGATCAAGGAAGAAGGAAGCACATCGAACGAGAAGGCACGGCTGTCCGTCTCGCTGGAAGGGGTCGTGGCATTGTTCAGCCATACATTATTATAACGTTGCGCCAGACCCCGGACCACGATGAAACGGTCGTCCACGATGGTGATTCCCGGGATACGGCGTAGTACCTCGGCGGCATCGCTATCCTGTGTTTTACTGATTTGCTGGGCGGAGATACCATTCACGACCGGAAGGCTCTTGCGTACGGTATTTAATACGGCCATCTCGGTTCCCAATTTCCGTTGGGCCACTACGACCACATTCTGTAATTGGAGGTTAGCATCGGAAAGCTCGATATTCAACACCGCCTCTTGGCATGCGACTACCGGAACATCCTTTACCGTTTGCGTTTGGTACGACACGTAAGAGGCGGCTACCGTATAAGTACCTGGTTTCACGTTCTCGATACGGAAATTACCGTCTATATCCGTGATAGCGCCAACCGTAGTCCCCTCGATCACAACCGAGGCGCCGATCAACGGTTCTTTTATCTTTGCGTCCGTAACCGTCCCGCAAATAACCCCTGTTTGTGCCCATAGAGAGAATGACAGGAAAACTCCCACCCAGAAAAGCCCTAACCTTTTCAATCTTTTGCCCCTTAAACTCTTTCCCATTATCTTACTACTTATTATTTCATCTTTGATTTCGACGCAAAAGTACGGGGGCGGTATTTCAAAGATGTTTAGATCCAATAACAATGAAGACAACAAATGTTACATTTTTAAGACCGCAACTTTTCCTTATCGTTTGACATAGCTAACGTATTTTTACTACATTTGCACTCCTGAATGCATAAAGACATTTAATAACATGAAGAACATTAAAATTTTCCCGAAAGACTGGTTGCAGTTGCATCCCTATAAACAAAGCACTCCCGTGGATTCCTATTATACCGGAATAGCGAACCGTATCTACGATATCATGGAGAAGACCGAGTTGGTAAACTCCTTCGAGGGCGAGGAAACAAAGCAGATCTGTATCCGCATGGCCGCCTACTTCGAAGACGTGATCTCCGGCATGGGGCTTTGGCGTGCCTTCATCCTTACCCATAAGGAGCTATACGGCAAATACCTCCCCTTCTACACTCCGGACGATCATTATTACGACGATGAGGTGAACCTTGAGGACGTGCGTTTCCTCCTTTGGCATTATACCCAGCAGTATCACGGCTATCGTAAAGGCACTTTTGTCAGTCCGGACAACCCTGCCAACGAATCCACCGGCATGCTTATCTACGACCTGTTCTGCAAAGAGTGGACCACGGCGCCGGAGAATACCCGCATGGCCAAGCTTTTCGCCCTTGATACCCGCTACGAGCGGCAAGAGGATTACGATCGTCTATTGCAATGGTTCCATTACGAATCCTATATCCTGCCTGAGTCGGCCCGGGAACTGAGCGACTTCGCCCACGACCGCTGGAAGGAGCAGCCCGACCTCAACCAAGAGCAGCTTAACAACCTGCTCGTCAACAGCCACGGCATGATGGCCTACACCAGCAAGACCTCCTTGCTAGGTCTGACCTCCCCGCAATGGCTGGCAAAGATATTGCCCGCCGAGCATCCCGACCATGCGGTATTTCAGAACACCGCCGACGAGTCTGTAGCCACCCTGCCCGACGATATGCTGGAGGAAAACCGCCAACAATACGAGACTTTCCGCAAAGCCGCAGGTGACAAACTGCTTCTCTATTTCGACAAGACCGAAGATGCACAAACATTTATCACGGAGACTTCCGGCCTTATCCCCGCCGAGAACTTCCATCTTCCCGAAGACTGGCAAGGCAAGAAACTGGCGATCTACGCCACGCCCGAGGAAGGCGCCCAAGTCATCACCCGAGACGTGGAGCTGATCAAGGATGAGAACAATCCCTTCTACGACGCCAACCGTGCCGCCAAGCAAGCGCTCTCTTTCTTCATCGTGAAACATTGCAGCGTTTACTTCCTGCCTGAGCTGGTAAAGCGAGGCATGCTGGCCGACGCGCAAACGAAAAGCCTTATCAGCCCAGAACGTGGCAAGGCGATCATACAAGAGAATTGGAAGTTCCTAGCCCGCTATTTCATCCGGGAATATCCCAATAGATAAAACAGATAGAAAGCACTGTCGCAAAACGTGACGGTGCTTCTTTTTTAGCTCATCTTTCATTTAGTAAGTCCACAAACCAAATACCTTTCAAATAAAAAGAATAAACCTAGTAAATTATTACAAATAGAAACATCAGACAAGATATTCTTATCTTTTTCCCGCTCTTTCGCCCCGGCAAGCAATCACATTATGTCATTAATACCTATATTTGTAAAACAAATTGACGCAATAATTATTTATACACAAACATAAGGTCAGCAAATGAAAACAAACAAGAATCATTTTAACAGCAGACAAGGATTATACGACCCGTCTTATGAACATGACGCTTGTGGAGTAGGAATGTTAGTAAATATCCACGGCGAGAAATCGCACGACATCATCGAATCAGCTCTTAAAGTATTAGAGAACATGAGGCATCGAGGCGCTGAAGGAGCCGATAACAAAACGGGTGACGGAGCGGGAATCTTATTACAGATCCCGCATGAGTTCATCCTCCTGCAAGGAATTCCGGTTCCAGAGAAAGGCAAATATGGCACCGGACTAATCTTCCTTCCAAAAGATGAGGAACAGCAAGCAAGCATCCTCAGTATCCTCATCGAAGAGATCGAGAAAGAGGGATTAACCTTGATGCACTTACGCAAAGTTCCCGTTCATACGGAAATCTTGGGAAAGGACGCACAAGCGACCGAACCGGATATCAAACAGATATTCATCATCGGCTGCAACGATCAGCAAGAGCTGGAACTAAAGCTATACCTCATACGTAAGCGGGTCGAGAAAAGGGTATCGGCCACCGACCTGCCGGCCAAGGATGATTTCTATATAGCGTCTCTTTCCACCAAAAACATCGTTTACAAAGGCATGCTGGAATCCATGCAGCTACGCCATTACTTTCCTGACCTGACGCAACCTTATTTCACTAGCGGACTGGCCTTGGTACACTCACGTTTCAGCACCAACACCTTCCCCACTTGGAGTCTGGCGCAACCTTTCCGCCTACTGGCACATAACGGGGAAATCAACACGATACGGGGCAACCGGGGATGGATGGAGGCCCGGGAGAGCGTACTCTCCTCCCCCAGAATCCCGGATATCAACGATATACGCCCGATCATCCAGCCGGGCATGAGTGACAGTGCCTCACTGGATAACGTATTGGAATTCTTCGTGGCCTCCGGGATGAGCCTGCCGCATGCCATGGCGATGCTGGTACCGGAGAGTTTCAACGAGAAGAACCCGATCTCCGAAGACCTAAAGGCTTTCTACGAATATCACTCCATCTTGATGGAACCGTGGGACGGGCCTGCCGCCCTGCTCTTTAGCGACGGACGCTACGCCGGAGGCATGCTAGACCGTAACGGTCTCCGCCCCGCCCGTTACCTGATCACGAAACATGACATGATGGTCGTGGCCTCCGAAGTCGGCGTCATGGATTTCGAGCCTAACGAGATCAAGGAAAAAGGCCGTCTGCAACCCGGAAAGATCTTACTCATCGATACTGAGAAAGGCGAGATTTATTACGATAGCGAGCTGAAGGAACAACTGGCGAACGCCCAGCCCTACCGTACTTGGCTGGAGAAAAACCGGGTGGAATTGGACGAGTTGAAATCCGGCCGTAAGATCCCTCATAAGGTAGAGGGATACGACAAGCTACTGCGTACGTTCGGATACAGCCGTGAGGATATCGAACGTATCATCGTACCGATGTGCACGGGAGGGGCGGAACCGGTCGGCTCCATGGGCAACGATACGCCACTGGCCGTATTATCCGCCCGTCCGCAAATCCTCTATAATTATTTCCGCCAACAATTCGCCCAAGTAACCAACCCGCCGATCGACCCGATCCGCGAGGAACTCGTCATGAGCCTGACCGAGTATATCGGGGCCGTGGGAAGCAATATCTTAGTTCCAACCGAGAGCCACTGTAAAATGGTTCGGCTGAACCATCCGATCTTGACCAATACACAACTGGATCTCCTGTGTAACATCCGGTATAAGGGCTTTAAAAGTGTTAAGCTCCCCACTTTGTTTGACGCAGAGAAAGGATGCGCAGGACTGAAAGCTGCCTTGGACGAATTATGTAAGCAAGCGGAGCAATCCGTCACCGATGGCGTTAACTACATCATTTTAAGCGACAGAAACGTAGATGAGAAAAAAGCGGTGATTCCCTCCCTGTTAGCGGTAAGCGCCGTGCATCACCATCTGATCTCCGTGCAGAAAAGGGTGCAAACAGCGCTGGTAGTGGAAACCGGCGAGATGCGTGAGGTAATGCACGCCGCCCTCTTACTAGGCTACGGAGCCAGTGCCATCAACCCCTATATGGCTTTCGCTATCTTGGATGATCTAGCAGACAGGCAAGAGATACAATTGAATTACGAGACTGCCGAGAAGAATTACGTAAAAGCCATTTGCAAGGGTTTATTCAAGGTTATGAGCAAGATGGGGATCAGCACGATCCGCAGTTACCGGGGAGCAAAGCTTTTCGAGGCGATCGGCCTAAGCCGGGATCTGGCAGATACTTACTTCGGGGGAACCACCAGCAACATCGGTGGTATCCGCTTGGAAGAGATAGCGGCAGACGCGATCGCCATGCACAATGACGCATTCTCCCACCCCACGGATTCTTTATTGGAACATAAAGGCATTTATTCCTTCCGCAAGGATGGCGAGAAACACGCTTGGAACCCGGATACCATTTCCATGCTTCAACTGGCTACCCGCTTGGGGAGCTACAAGAAATTCAAGGAATATTCCCATGTGGTTGATGAGAAGGAAAGCCCGATCTTCTTGCGTGACTTCCTGACATTCAAGCGACGCACCCCGATCCCCTTGGAGCAGGTAGAGCCGGAAGAAGCGATCATGCGTCGCTTTGTCACGGGAGCGATGAGCTTCGGTTCTATCAGCCGGGAAGCGCACGAGACGATAGCTATAGCCATGAACAAGATACACGGACGCAGTAACACGGGCGAGGGTGGTGAGGACTCGGCTCGTTTCATCCCCCGTGAGGACGGGTTATCGCTCCGCTCCGCCATCAAGCAAGTAGCCTCCGGACGCTTTGGCGTGACCACGGAATATCTGGTAAACGCCGACGAGATCCAGATCAAGGTCGCCCAAGGAGCGAAACCGGGCGAAGGAGGACAGCTTCCCAGCTATAAGGTGAACGATATCATAGCGAGAACCCGTCACTCGATCCCGGGTATCTCTCTGATCTCTCCCCCACCTCACCACGATATTTACTCGATCGAGGACTTGGCGCAATTGATCTTCGATCTGAAGAACGTGAACCCTCAAGCCGAGATCAGTGTGAAACTCGTATCCGAGAGTGGCGTGGGAACCATCGCCGCCGGCGTAGCCAAGGCAAAAGCGGACCGGATCGTGATCTCCGGGGCAGAAGGAGGAACGGGGGCTTCCCCGATAAGCTCTATCCGTTACGCCGGAATCCCACCTGAGCTAGGACTATCCGAGACTCAACAGACGCTCGTGATGAACGGCCTCCGGGGACAAGTCCGCTTGCAAACAGACGGACAATTGAAAACCGGACGGGACATCCTATTGATGGCGATGCTGGGTGCCGAGGAGTTTGGATTCGCCACCTCCGCCTTGATCGTCTTAGGCTGTGTGATGATGCGTAAATGCCATATGAACACGTGTCCGGTAGGTGTCGCTACCCAAGATGAGGAATTACGTAAACGCTTTCATGGCCGACACGAATATTTGGTGAATTTCTTCACCTTCCTCGCCCGTGAAGTTCGAGAATATCTGGCAGAGCTAGGCTATACGAAACTAGACGATATCATTGGCCGTACGGACTTACTCATGCGTAAACCTTCTGATCATATCGAGAAACATGACCTATTGGATCTCAGCCGCTTGATCCATCTACCGGAACAAGCCGCCACGCAGGCCATCCATCAAGTCACCCGTCAACTCCACGCGATCGACAACGTGAAAGATGTGGATATCATCCGTCACGCAAAGGCCGCCATCGAATCCGGACAGGAAGTATCGTTGGATTATGCGATAGCCAACACCGATCGTTCCGTAGGAGCCATGCTTTCCGGAGAGATCGCCAAGCGGTATGGGAACATCGGGTTACCGGAGAACACCCTGCATATCAAGTTCAAGGGGGCGGCGGGCCAGAGCTTCGGAGCCTTTCTGGCCCACGGCGTACATTTCCGGTTGGAAGGCGAGGCGAACGACTATCTCGGAAAAGGATTGAGTGGCGGACACATCAGCTTAATGCCTCCGGTACGCTCCACCTTTATAGCGGAAGACAATACGATAGCCGGTAATACCTTATTATATGGAGCTACCAGCGGTGAGGTTTATATCAACGGCCGGGTCGGAGAGCGTTTCTGTGTGCGAAACTCCGGGGCGATCGCTGTCGTGGAAGGTGTAGGCGACCATTGTTGCGAGTACATGACCGGAGGCCGGGTTGTCGTCTTAGGCAATACAGGCCGGAACTTCGCCGCCGGAATGAGTGGCGGTGTCGCTTACGTATGGAACAAGAATGGTGATTTCGATTATTATTGCAACATGGAAATGGTAGAGCTTTCCTTGATCGAGGATAGCACCTCACGGAAGGAACTTCATGAATTGATCCGCAAGCATTATCATCATACCGGCAGCCATCTGGCCGGATTGATGCTCGATAACTGGAACAAGTACGTGGATGAGTTCATCCAGATCGTCCCGATCGAATACAAGAAAGTACTCCAAGAGGAACAGATGCGCAAACTCCAACGCAAGATTGCGGAGATGCAGAAAGACTACTAAATATTTACACAAAAACAAGAGAACTATGGGAAACCCAAGAGCATTTCTAACGATACATAGACAAGAGGCGGGCTATCGTCCCGTCCACGAACGTATAGATGATTTCAGCGAGGTAGAACAGACCTTGAACAGCGGCGACCGCCGTACGCAGGCCTCCCGCTGCATGGATTGTGGCGTACCCTTCTGCCACTGGGCCTGCCCGCTGGGTAACAAGCAACCCGAATGGCAAGATTTGTTATACAAAGGCCGTTACAAAGAGGCATATCACGTATTGGAGCAGACCGACGACTTCCCGGAGTTCACGGGACGTGTCTGCCCCGCCCTCTGCGAGAAAAGCTGCGTACTGAAACTTAGCTGCGACGAACCTGTCACGATCCGTGAGAACGAGGCGGCTATCGTGGAAGCCGCTTTCCGGGAAGGATACGTACAGCCTATCCAACCAGTACGCAACGGGAAAAAAGTAGCCGTGATCGGTAGCGGTCCCGCCGGATTGACCGTGGCGAACCAATTGAACCGGAAAGGATATGAAGTCACCGTATTCGAGAAAGATGAGTTACCGGGCGGCTTGCTACGTTTCGGCATCCCCAATTTCAAGCTAGGCAAGCACATTATCGATCGCCGTATCCGCATCATGGAGCAAGAAGGGATTCTTTTCCGTGTAAACACGATGGTCGGCAAAGAGATATTAGCGAAAGATGTAGTGAAAGATTTCGACGCTGTTTGCGTAGCGATCGGCGCCGAGGTTCCCCGGGATCTATCTATCGAGGGACGTCATTTAAGAGGCGTACATTTCGCCTTGGAGTTATTAAGCCAGCAGAACCGGATCTTAGAAGGCATCCCCATCCCGCCCAAAAGCCAGATCAATTGCAAAGGCAAGAAAGTCTTAGTGATTGGCGGAGGCGATACGGGTAGCGATTGCGTAGGGACAGCGAACCGTCATGGGGCGGCCTGTGTCACCCAGATCGAGATCATGCCCCAGCCACCCGTCGGACAGAATCCGGCGACACCTTGGCCCATGTATCCCCAAGTACTGAAAACCAGCAGCAGCCATGAGGAAGGTTGTATCCGCCGGTGGAACCTAGCCTCTAACCGTTTTATCGGAGAGAAAAACAACCTGATAGGGGTTGAGGTAGAAGAAGTCGAATGGGTTCCCTCCCCAGACGGAGGCCGTCCGCAAATGAGACAGACCGGCAAGAAAGAGATCATCGAGGCCGATCTGGTTTTCCTCGCCATGGGCTTCCTGCATCCGGTACAAGAAGGATTGATCAAAGAACTGCGATTGGCTACCGACAACCGCAATAACATCGCCGTAGACAACGCCGGATATACCGCCAACAGCAACCTATTCGCCTGCGGAGACGCTGTCAGCGGAGCGAGCTTAGTCGTAAAAGCGATGGCCTCCGGCCGTAATGTCGCCCGATCCATCGACCGTTTCTTACAAACCAACTAATTTTCAACTTTCAATTTTTAATGATCATGTGTGGTATAACAGCGATATTCAATATACACGACGGAGCGCAAGCCCTGCGTAAACAAGCGTTATTAATGAGTAAACGAATCCGTCACCGGGGGCCGGACTGGAGTGGTATCTACCAAGGCAAAACCGCTATCTTAGCCCATGAACGCCTTTCCATCGTAGACCCAGCCTCCGGAGGGCAGCCTTTGGTCAGCCCCGACGGGAAACTCATCCTCTGCGTCAACGGAGAGATCTACAACCATCAGGAATTACGAGAACGGTTAAAAGGCGATTACGAGTTCCAAACCGGCTCCGATTGCGAGGTGATCCTCGCCTTATACAAGAAGAAAGGGATTGATTTCATCGAGGATCTCAATGGTATTTTCGCCTTCGCTCTCTATGACGAGGAGAAAGGGGTTTACTTGATCGCCCGTGACCCGATCGGCGTGATCCCGCTCTACATCGGATACGATGACGAGGGACACTTGATGGTATCTTCTGAGTTAAAAGGACTTGAAGGCTTCGCCACTCATTACGAGCCGTTCCTCCCCGGTCATTATTTCTATAGCGAAGACCGTAAACTCACGAGATGGTACACCCGTGACTGGATGGATTACGCCAACGTGAAAGATAATCCTACCGACGTACAACAACTTCACGATGCGCTGGAAGCCGCCGTCAAACGCCAACTGATGAGCGATGTCCCTTACGGCGTCCTTCTATCCGGAGGTTTGGATTCCTCCATCACCTCTGCTATCGCCAAGAAATACGCGGCGAAACGCATCGAGACCAATGGGAAAGCGGACGCATGGTGGCCTCAACTCCACTCGTTCGCCATCGGATTGAAAGATGCCCCGGACTTGATCGCCGCCCGTAAAGTAGCGGATGCGATCGGTACGGTTCATCATGAGATCCATTATACGATACAAGAAGGATTGGACGCTTTACGAGATGTCATTTATCATATCGAGACCTATGATGTCACTACCGTCCGAGCCTCTACCCCCATGTATTTATTGGCCCGTGTGATCCGGAGCATGGGTATCAAGATGGTACTAAGCGGCGAGGGTGCGGACGAGGTATTCGGGGGATATTTATATTTCCATAAGGCCCCGAATGCACAGGCTTTCCATGAAGAGACCCTGCGTAAATTAAGCAAATTGTATTTATATGATTGCTTGCGTGCGAACAAAAGCCTTTGCGCATGGGGCGTAGAAGGACGAGTGCCGTTCTTGGATAAAGAGTTTCTTGATGTGGCCATGCGTCTGAATCCGGTGGCAAAGATGTGCCCGGGTACGATCATCGAGAAGAAGATACTTCGAGAAGCATTTTCCGACAGCTTGCCCAAGGAGATCGCTTGGCGGCAAAAAGAGCAATTCTCGGATGGGGTAGGCTATGGCTGGATCGATACATTAAAGAAAATAACCTCCGAGTCGGTCACTGATGAAGAGATGGCGAATGCCGCCAAACGATTCCCGATCAATCCGCCCCAAAACAAGGAAGAGTATTATTACCGCTCCATCTTTGAAGAGCATTTCCCCAGCGAAAGCGCAGCGAGAAGCGTACCTTCCATTCCTAGCGTAGCGTGTTCTACCGCAGAGGCTTTAGCTTGGGACTCGGCTTTCAAAAACATGAACGAGCCAAGCGGCAGGGCCATAAAAGGCGTACATGAATCCGCTTATTGACGAATATTTCTTTTCTTTAGTAGCAAAATGCACCAACTTTTATGAATAATAAACGCTGGTGCATTTAATTTTTATAATAACTTTGCCAGCTAGAGTCATAAAACACTTTAAAACAAATTTATATGAAGAAAATCTTTACATGCATTAGTTTGGCAGCCGCTATATTCATGGCTACCACCCCAGTGATGGCACAACAACAAAAACAATTAACAGATAAAGAAAAGGCTGCTGTTGTTAAAGTTATTGTTCCTGCCGTTTTTGATCAAGTAAAGCAAATTAGTGGAGTTGATTTCATGTCTCTCACAAATCCTAATATCGAAAGCATAATTAATTCCCCTTTATTTTTGCCTCAAGTATCAAGCCTACGTGCAGATCAATTAAATCCAATCTCGGTTACTCCTGATAGTTTAAAATTGGATCTTAGTTCTATGGATTTTTCTGCGATAGCACCGGGAATGGGTGATTTCATCGCAGGGATCGTTAATGACGTAAAACTGACATTCAGTGATTATAAAGAATATAACGTTTCACTTAACGGACAATCCGTAAAAATTGATTTACCAGAGAAAATTGATGTATCCGCTGCTGCTTTAGTTGACGCAGAAACGGGTAAACCCACAAATTTATTATCGGTATTAATCAAGACCGGGAACAAAGGAACCATTCTTCCTTTCAACAGCTTATCCGTAGAATTGAAATTAGGTTGGTTAGGTACCGTGGGTAGCATGATCCCTAATTTCCCGCTTAAAGATGGAAAATTGATAAGCCTAACAGAAACAGCAAATAGCTCTGGTACGATTGATTATACGATTACTTTAGAAGATAATTTACGTAGTCTAGCAGCAACGTTAGCTCAAGTCCCGAACTTCCAAATATCTCTTGATATGACAAAGTTGATGACAGAAAGTACTATCAAGGCTAGCTTATTCGGTAAACCTCTACAAGCACCTAACGCAAAATTGCCAATGGGTGACGCCGTCGTATATGCAAACTTGAAATCAACAACAGGCATGCCTGCAGATTCTATTGTCTTGACTTCATATGATGCCGCATCTAGCAAAATCAAAGGATACAAGAAGTTGACTCCGACAATTGGCGTATCTGGAGCAAATCTAGTTTTAACGACAACAGATTCAGTACGTGCTGACGTAAATACAGCTTGGACTCCAATGTCTAAACAGATCGTTACAATGCCAGCAACAATGAGCACAGCAATCAATTCTATTATGTCCTCTCTTGTTAATGGTGTCATTAGTAATCTTAAAGCAAGCGCAGAAACCAATTACACTATTACAATTGATTCTATTTACGAAGCTAAAAAAGATGAGGTTATTCGTGTAATGGAAATCGACGCAACGACAAAAGTTGAAGCTACGAGCTTAAAAGATACAAAGATGATCGTAGATATCAACTTCTTGAAAGGAAGCAATAAAGAGAATGTCATGAATATCAAGGCTACGGCTCCTACAAATGATACTAAAATTACGGTAGACTTTAGTCCTGCTGTTGATCCTAAAGGCGATGGCATTAAAGAAAATGTCAACATGGCGACATTATATATTACATCTGACGCTATGGGCATCATCACCGATAACGAGACTATCAGTGAAGAGGTTCAAGAAGTTACGGTATCTACAACCGCTAGCGGTCTTTATGTAAAGAATGGTAAGGGTAATTATGTAATCGTTAATATGGTAGGTAGAGTTGTTTCTACGGGTATCATCACTAGCGATGAGCAATACATCAGTACTCCGAATATGCCGAACGGTATTTATATGATCTCAATCGATCAGTCTAAGCTCTTGAGATCTGCTCATAAGACAACTGTTAAGTTCGTAAAATAAATTATCTAGATAATTAGTTAATCTGATAAAAGGAGCTATCCGGAAACAAAACCGAGTAGCTCCTTTCTTTTTGTCAATTTGTAAACCAAACTCCCGGAGAGTTGATTTTTCTGGCCTGATGTACTTCTCGTCCCTAAATATGAGAAAAAATATTAGCAAATGATTGTTTAGTAATATATTAGCCAAATACGACCTTTTGTTCTAGAAAAATAATTCATGCTAGTTCACATTTATACGGGTCAAACCATATTTTTTATACGGATAAAAGAGGCATTTCATACGGTTGTATCGCCCGACGCGACTATATGTATCGCCTTACGCGACCTTTCGTGTGACAAAACATGACCTTTTACGTAGAAATCAGTGGTTAAATACGTATTTTCATCCATTATCTATCCCTAGTTGAGGCTTCTTGAAAAAGAGGCTCGTCAGACAAACAGACTTATTTTAAGCAAATAGATAGATATATAGTTTTTTTACTTACAGTTACAGCAACCCATATTCACAAAGCATATATTACGATATAAAACCAAAACACGCACTTCTAATTATCATTTATAATTAAAAGCATATATTATAACTTCAATCTATTACAAACCTCATATTTATAAAACATTCGAGCCTCTCACCTGTTATATACTTATCAAAACGTTATATATTTGCATCACAATAAAACAAAAAGAAATAACATAAAGAATAATATCATCAAAATGACAAAATCAATCAGATTCACAAAGATGCACGGTGCCGGAAATGATTACATCTATGTAAACACGATGGCCTATCCGATAGACAATCCCGAGGAATTATCTATCGCATGGAGCAAGCCGCACACAGGCATAGGATCTGACGGTTTGGTCTTGATAGGTTCTTCAGACATCGCGGATTTCAGTATGCATATCTATAATGCGGACGGCTCCGAGGCGATGATGTGCGGAAACGCATCCAGATGCATTGGCAAATATGTCTATGAGGCCGGCCTAACGCAAAAGAACAAGGTTACCTTAGAGACCTTATCAGGTATCAAAGAGCTACAATTGAAAATAGAGCGTGAAGAGGTCACCGAGGTCACGGTAGATATGGGAATGCCTGCCGTAGGCGAGATGGCCTTGGAGGTTGAGGCTGGAGGAGAAATTTACACCGGCACCGTCATCTCTATGGGAAATCCTCACTTGGTTATCTTCGTGGACGAGATGGACCAGGTCGGTCTGGCAAGCGTAGGCCCGTTACTGGAATGCCTCCCGCTTTTTCCGGACCGGACAAACGTGGAGTTCGTGCAGGTGCTAAAGCCGGACGAGGTACGGATGAGGGTGTGGGAACGAGGTTCCGGCATCACACAAGCCTGCGGAACCGGAGCTTGCGCCACCGCCGTGGCCGGGGTCGTACGTGGGAAGACAAAGCGAAAGACGAAGGTCATCATGGATGGGGGCCCTTTAACCATCGAGTGGGACGAGCGGAGCGGTAAGGTCTTTATGACCGGCGGAGCGGTCAACGTGTTCGAGGGATTCATCAAAGTCTGACATGGGGAACAAGACAAAACAACAAAAACAACAACATAAAAACAAAAGAACTGAGTATGGCACTAATTAATGAACATTTCCTGAAACTACAGAACAATTACCTTTTCTCCGACATCGCGAAAAAGGTAAACAGCTTCAAGGTTACCCATCCCAAGGATAAGATCATTCGAATGGGTATTGGTGATGTTACGCAACCACTTGCCCCCGCCGTTATTGAGGCGATGCATAAAGCCGTGGAAGAAATGGCGAGCAAGGATACATTCCACGGATATGGCCCCGAGCAGGGATATCCTTTCCTAATCGACGCTATCATCAAGAACGATTATGCCAGCCGGGGAGTCTTTATCGAACCGAGCGAGGTATTCATCAGCGACGGGGCGAAAAGCGATTGTGGAAATATAGGTGACATGCTCCGCCACGACAATAGTATCGGGGTGACAGACCCCGTATATCCGGTCTACATCGACTCGAACGTAATGAGCGGACGCACCGGGGTATTGGAAAACGGGAAATGGAGCGATGTCGTATACATCCCTTGCACGGCGGAAAACAACTTCGTACCGGATCTGCCCAGTCGCAGGGTGGACATCCTTTACCTCTGCTATCCCAATAACCCGACCGGAACGACCTTGACTAAGGACGAATTGAAGAAATGGGTAAACTATGCCCTTGCCAACGACGTGCTTATCATGTACGACTCCGCTTACGAAGCTTATATACAGGACCCGAATATCCCCCACTCTATCTACGAGATCAAAGGAGCGAAGAAGGTAGCTATCGAATTCCGGAGCTTCTCTAAAACCGCCGGGTTCACGGGGATACGTTGCGGATACACGGTCGTACCGAAGGAGCTGAACGCCTTCACGCTGGACGGGCAACGGGTACAGTTGAACAAATTATGGAACCGTCGCCAATGCACGAAATTCAACGGAACCAGTTACATAACCCAACGGGGTGCGGAAGCGGTTTATTCCACCGCCGGGAAACAGCAAGTGACAGCTACTATCAATTATTATATGACCAACGCGAAGATCATGAAAGAGGGCCTGCAAAACTGCGGTCTCACGGTGTACGGAGGCGATAACGCCCCATACCTCTGGCTAAAGACCCCGGACGGCCTCTCCTCATGGAAATTCTTTGACAAACTGCTTTATGAAGTCAAGATAGTCGGAACCCCCGGAGTGGGATTCGGACCGAGCGGGGAAGGTTATCTACGCCTCACCGCTTTCGGCGATAGGGATGACACCCTAGAGGCCATGGCTAGGCTGAGGAAGTGGCTAAGATAAGTCATTTACTATAAACAACAATAATCATCAGGTATTATGTCAAAGTTAAGATTTAGAGTCGTAGAATCGGCGTTCGAGAAAAAAGCGACCGAGCTAACCACTCCCGCCGAGAGACCTTCCAAGTATTACGGCGAGCTGGTATTCAACCGTGAGAAGATGTTCAAATATCTTCCAGAGAGAGCGTACGAGAGACTGGTGGACTCCATCGACAACGGTACCCCGTTAGACCGTGAGACAGCGAACGCCGTGGCCTCCGGCATGAAGAAATGGGCGATGGAAAAAGGCGCTACCCACTACACCCACTGGTTCCATCCCTTGACGGAAGGTACCGCCGAGAAGCACGATGCTTTCATCGAGCACGATGGCAAAGGCGGCGTACTTGAGGAATTCGAGGGCAAACTACTGATCCAGCAAGAGCCGGATGCCTCCAGTTTCCCGAACGGCGGTATCCGCAATACGTTCGAGGCCCGTGGCTACTCGGCTTGGGATCCTTCCTCCCCTGCTTTTATCGTAGGAGACACCCTGTGCATCCCGACGATCTTCATCGCTTACACAGGCGAGTCCCTCGACTACAAAGCTCCCTTGCTGAAAGCCTTGGAAGCCGTGAACAAGGCGGCGGTCGATGTCTGCCACTACTTCAACCCGGACGTGAAGAAAGTATACGCCTACCTAGGTTGGGAACAGGAATACTTCCTAGTAGACGAGGGCCTATACGCCGCACGTCCCGATCTGTTGATGACCGGCCGTACTCTGATGGGGCACGAGAGCTCGAAGAACCAACAGTTGGAGGATCATTACTTCGGAGCCATCCCCACCCGTGTCATGGAATTCATGAAAGACCTCGAGGTTGAGGCATTGAAACTTGGCATTCCCGTAAAGACCCGTCATAACGAGGTCGCCCCGAACCAATTCGAGCTGGCTCCCATCTTCGAGGAATGCAACCTCGCCAATGACCATAACTTACTGATCATGGCCCTAATGCGCAAGATCTCCCGCAAACATGGGTTCCGTGTCCTGTTGCACGAGAAACCGTTCAAAGGCGTGAACGGTTCCGGCAAGCACAATAACTGGTCGCTGGGAACCGATACCGGAATCCTTTTGATGGGACCGGGTAAGACGCCGGAAGACAACCTGCGCTTCGTCACCTTTGTGGTCAACGTACTGAAAGCCGTGTACACCCACAACGCCTTGCTGAAGGCCAGCATCTCCAGTGCGACCAACGCCCATCGTCTGGGAGCGAACGAGGCTCCCCCAGCGATCATATCCAGCTTCTTAGGAACACAGTTGTCCAAGGTATTGGAACATCTGGAGAACAGCGATACGGAGGATTTCAACCTAGCGGGAAAGCAAGGCATGAAACTCGATATCGCCCGTATCCCCGAGCTATTGATCGATAACACGGATCGTAACCGTACCTCCCCTTTCGCCTTCACCGGTAATCGTTTCGAGTTCCGTGCCGTAGGTTCCTCTGCGAACTGCGCCGCCGCCATGCTGGTATTGAACGCCGCTGTAGCGGATCAGTTGAGGCAGTTCAAGGCCGAGGTAGACGCTAAGATAGCCACCGGAAAGGATAAGTTCGCCGCTATCATCGAGGTAATCCGCAAGGATATCAAGGAATGCAAGGCGATCCATTTCGACGGCAATGGCTACAGCGAGGCATGGAAGGCCGAGGCCGCACGCCGGGGCTTGGATTGCGAGACCAGCGTGCCTTTGATCTTCGACGCTTATTTGAAAGATAGCAGCGTCCGCATGTTCGAGTCCACGGGAGTCATGACCCGCAAGGAGCTGGAGGCTCGCAACGAGGTCAAATGGGAGATGTACACGAAGAAGATCCAGATCGAGGCCCGTGTATTAGGCGACCTGACAATGAACCATATCATCCCGATGGCCACCAAATACCAGTCTTCCTTGATCGACAACGTATATAAGATGCGTGAATTATTCCCCGCCGATAAAGCCGCCCATCTATCCTCCAAGAACATGGAGATCATCGAGGATATAGCGAACCGCACGATCTTCATCAAGGAAAAAGTGGACGAGATGGTCAACGCCCGCAAGATAGCCAACAAGATCGAGAGCGAGCGGGAGAAGGCGATCGCTTACCACGACCGGATCGTCCCGATGATGGAAGCCATCCGTTACCATATCGACAAGTTGGAACTGGTTGTCGACGACCAGATATGGACCTTGCCGAAATACCGTGAGCTTTTATTCATCAGATAGTCTTATTCAGACAGTAGTTTTTTGTTGATTGTTTTGTGTTAATAAGGAGAGGATGCTGCGAAGTATACCTCTCCTTCTTTTTTATCCCATACAAAATACATACCTTTGGGGCATAAATATATAGGAGGGAAATTGATATGACGACAATAGAGTTACAGCAATGGAGAGAAAGCTTCGTGGAGAGATACCTTAACAAGATCGATGACATGGAGATATCGGAGGAACTGGAACGGGCTGCCAAAAAGATCTTTTCCAAGAGAAGGACACCCCGCCCTTGCGTAATCCACTCGCAAGAGGAGATGATAGCAGAGGTACGGAAATCGGTAGAAGACGCCCGAGAAGGTAGAGTCACATCAAGTGAGGATCTAGATAAAGAGATAGAGACATGGTTCTGAAACAGAAAAATCCATATTGGACAGCCAAGGCCAAAGAAGATTTGAAAGAAATTACGAAGTATTATAAGAAGGAGGTTTCTATCAACATGGCCCACAAGAAAGTCAAGGATCTGAAACATTACGCAGATTTGTTAGCGGATAATCCTCTTCTCGGTTTTTATGAGCAAGCCTTATCCTCGGAGCCGCAAGGCTTTCGGTCTCTTGTTCATGAGCATTACAAAATCATCTATTTTATAGAAGATGATATCATCTATATCTCCGCAATATTCGACTGTCGTCAAAACCCCGATAAATTAAGAACATCTATCAGATAAACAATAACAAATATGAATTACGGATTCGTCAAAGTAGCGGCAGCCGTACCACATGTTAAAGTGGCTGACTGCTTTTATAATATTCAACAGATCGAGGGATTGATGCGCCAAGCGTCCCAAAAAGAGGTCCAGATCATCGCTTTCCCCGAATTATCGGTTACGTCTTACACTTGCATGGACTTGTTCTCGCAAGAGACCTTACTCAGAAACGCCGAGAAAGCCTTGCTGGATTTAGTGAACAACACCGCCGATCTGGATTTACTAACGATCGTAGGTTGCCCGCTTGTCAGCGGAAGCCAACTGATAAACGCCGCCGTCGCTTTCCAACGGGGCGAGATACTAGGGGTAGTGCCCAAGAGCTACCTGCCCAGCTACAAGGAGTTCCAAGAAGAGCGTTGGTTCACGGCCTCTTCACACCTACAGCAATCCATGATCACGATCGGTAACCGGGAAGTGCCGTTGGATTGCTACCTGATCTTCGAGTATGATGAGGTACGCGTGGGTATCGAGATCTGCGAGGATCTTTGGGTTCCCATCCCTCCCAGCTCCGAGCTAGCCATGCAGGGGGCGAACTTGATATTCAATCTATCCGCCAGCAACGAGTTGATCGGTAAGCATGCTTACTTACGATCCTTGATCTGCCAGCAATCCGCACGTTGTATCGCCGGATACGTCTACGCATCCGCCGGTTTCGGGGAATCCAGTACCGACCTCGTATTCGCGGGAAACGGTATCATAGCGGAGAACGGCACGTTGTTAAGGGAATCCGAGCGTTTCTCCATGGAGGAGCAACTCGTTATCAGCGAGATCGATATCCAGAACTTACAGAACGACCGACGGATCAACACCAGTTTCATGCAGGGTTATCTCAACCATAACATGGATAACGGCACCGTAGTCTCATTCAGCCTTCCCAGCCGGGCGCTGGACTTGACCCGGGTAATCGACCCGCATCCCTTTACCCCTTCCGGCGATGCCTTGAAAGAACGTTGCGAGGAAATATTCCATATACAGGTAGCGGGACTCGCCAAGCGTGTCCTCCATGCCCACGCCCAAACCGCCGTCGTAGGCATCTCTGGGGGACTGGATTCCACCTTGGCCCTACTGGTCACCGTCATGACCTTCGATGCCTTGAAGATCCCACGGGATAAGATCATCGGCATCACCATGCCCGGCTTCGGGACGACGGATCGTACCTATACCAATGCCTGCGACTTGATACGCTCCCTGGGCGTGACCCTCCGGGAGATCTCCATCAAGGAGGCTTGCGTCCAACATTTCAAGGATATTGATCACGACATCCATGTACATGACGTGACCTACGAGAACAGCCAAGCCCGCGAGCGTACCCAACTTCTTATGGACGTGGCGAACCAAGCGAACGGCCTCGTGATCGGTACGGGGGATCTCTCGGAGCTTGCCTTGGGCTGGGCTACTTACAATGGCGACCATATGTCTATGTACGGCGTCAACGGTAGCATTCCCAAGACATTGGTCAAATATCTGGTGGAATGGGTTGCCAACAACAAGGTAGACGAGGCTTCCCGCACCACGTTATTAGATATAGTAGACACTCCGATCAGCCCGGAATTGATTCCCGCCGACGAGCATGGAAATATCAAGCAGAAGACGGAGGATTTGGTAGGCCCCTACGAGCTGCACGATTTCTTCCTCTATCACTTCCTGCGCTTCGGTGCCTCCCCCGCGAAGATCTACTTCTTGGCGAAGCGGGCATTCGGGGAAACCTACGACGATGCCACCCTCAAGAAATGGCTCCATACCTTTTTCCGCCGCTTCTTCCAGCAACAGTTCAAGCGCAGTTGCCTGCCCGACGGCCCGAAAGTAGGCTCCATCAGCCTCTCCCCGCGTGGAGACTGGCGAATGCCGAGCGACGCGATGGCTACGCTTTGGCTGGATGAGATCGCAGGGCTTTAACATTCGTTCACGGGTATGGTCATAGACGAGGCTCTCTCATGGGTGTCGAAGCCTCGGCTATGACCCGTGAGAGAGCCTCAGTTATGATCGGTGAGAAAGCCTCGGCTATGATCCTGCCTAATCGAACTGCGTGATCACCCTCCGGATCCGGGTGAAGCTATCGCCGTCCTTCTCCAGTTTATAGATGTGCTTATAGGACAGGGCATCCTGCTCGGTCGGTGAGCCATTGATCAAGAGAATATCCCGGTCGTTGGCGAATTTCAAGATCCCCGCCACGTTATTCGGGTGTAGCTTCCCGATCTCATCCATCATGCAATGGAGCCTGAAATCGGAGAATACCGTGGAGGCATTCCGCTTGAACACGTTCAGCAACATGATATTCACCATGGATTTGACCAAGATATCCGTACCCTCGGAGCCTACGTTCGTAAGACGTTCTACGAAGCCCGTATCATTCCGGTTCTCGATCACCCGGAATTTAAGGTCGAAGAAATCCGCCAAGCGGATCAAGTTGCCGGAATAAGCGTCCATCGACTTGATCAACTCACGTAGCAACATCGTCGCCTTCTCCCGGGTAGCCGTATCGTCGGCCGAGGAAGCGAACAGGTTCTGCCCCAAATCCCAGCTATATTCCTCGTTGAATCGCTTGATCTCCTTCAACAGATTGACGATCTTGTTCTGGCTCGGATCGATACGCATCTCGATACACTGGATAATCCCCACGAAGTTCTTCTCCTTGAAATCGGCGTTGATCTGATCCACCACGCCACGGATATTACCTTCCTGAGAGACCATGCTTTTCGTATCCGCCGTAATCTGCCGGAAGATATCGGAGTTGCGGGTATTGATACGCGATTGGTATTCCGAGACCTTATCCTCGTCGATAAACTCCTTCAAGTCGCAAGCGAAATCCATATACTCTTTATCATCCGAGAAGCTCGTCTTGAAGGCGAACACATTATCCTCGGAGAAATTGCCGGTGTAGGCGGTTATCTCCTTGCGCAGCTCGGAAAGCTTCTGGGATTGCTCGCTGACGCGGATCGTGATCTCCCGTACCAAGGAACGGCAATCGCCATCCGTATCGGTACGGTTCATGGAAGAGAAGATGGATTCCCTAGAGGTAAACCAGTCCAACAGGGTAGAGCGGTGATATTCCTCCCGGTTCTCCAACGCTTTCCGGTTGGACTCCTTCAGCTCCTTCAACTCGGCATCTACCTTGAAGATACTCCGGTTCACGTCCGCCAGACGCTTTTTCAATTCCTCCCGTTCCCCGTGGATGATCTGCTGCAAGCGCAGGCTCTCCGCCGTCCAGTCGGGTACCTTATCCAGCATCTCTCGTTTATCTTTCAGATACTCGATAATCAATGCCTTGGTCTCGTTGATATATTTAATCTCCCCACCGATATACGCCAAGCGGGAATGGATCTCCTCCAAACGTTTCGGATCGCCACCGCTAGCGGTCAGGCTATCCAATTGCTCCCTGTCATATCCGGATTTGCGCTCTTCCAGCTCCGCTTTCTTGCGTGCGATCTCCTCCGAGATAGCTTCCCTTGCGACGGAGAGTTCCTTATCCAAAGCAGCCAGCTCGTCTTTCTCTTGCTCATCCAAGGAAGCGAGTTCCCGGTCCATCTTGCCTTGAAGCGTGGCGATCTCCTGCTGGATCGAGGAAAGGACGGCCTCGGCAGCGTTCAACTCCTCCTCCAAACGCCGGATCTCCTCCTGCCTCAGACGGGTCGCCTGATCCCGCAAGGCCGACAGACGAGACTCGTCCTCTTTCTTGCGGACCGCCAGTTGCTCCAACTCATATTCCGCGTGATAGATATCCTCCTTGATGGGCTTCACGGAGGATT
The DNA here is from genome assembly GCF_000012845.1 of Parabacteroides distasonis ATCC 8503. NCBI lineage: Bacteria > Pseudomonadati > Bacteroidota > Bacteroidia > Bacteroidales > Tannerellaceae > Parabacteroides > Parabacteroides distasonis. The sequence continues at coordinate 353,761 of NC_009615.1, read as the reverse complement.
GATATTGCTTGCGGAGATTCTCCTTGGCCGCCTCCAAGTCCTGCCGCGCCGTAGCGATGAAGCGCTGGATTCCGGCACGTTTTTCCTCGGCCTCCTTCTTCTCCGTCAAGTAATCCTCCTTGGTCTTGACATTCCGGTGAATCCCGGAGGTGAAGCGGATTCCATAAAAGGTATCTCCCTCGCCTACCTCCGCCGTAAACTCTTTCCCGTAAAGCAGGCGCTCGTCACACACTTGCCCGATCGTCTGCTCCCAGCCGGGTTTATGCTCGGACAGCCAGTTGAAGAAGCTATCTTTCTGGTTATCCAAGAATTCCGTCAGTTCCGCTAGCTTAGCGCTCAGGGCCTCGATCTTCACCTCGTTGGATTCCGCTAGCTTTTGATAATCCTCATCCAAATGCTTCTCGGCGGTCTCGAACTCTTTCATCTGGTAGTTCAACTCGTACTTCAGCTCACGGATCTTCAGCTCCAAGTCCTTCCGGTTCGCGTCGTAATTACCGAGACGCCCCTTGACCGCCTCCAATTCCTCTGAGGTTCCCGACTGCCCCCGGGCAGTCTTGATACGCATCTTCAAGGCGGCGACCTCCGTCGTACGTTTCTCCCGATCCACCAACAAACGCTCTTTCTCCTCCGAGGCGGAATGGCGCGATTCCTCCCGTAGCCGTCGATAATACTCCCGGCGAGCCTCCCGACGAGCATTGATCTCAGTCTCTGCCGCCAGTAATTGTTTCTGTTTCTCGTTCTCGAAGCCGGCCAACTCGTTCTTCAGATTAGCGATCAAATTGGCGTGCAAGACCGAGGCTTCCTTATTCTTGGAAGAAAGCAAATCTTTCTCCACGACTAAGGATTCCTGTTCCTGCTGTAAGATCTCCAATTTGTTACAACGATCCATCGCCGTCTGGATATCTTTTCCGGCATAGAAAACCCGTTTCGCTTCCGCCTCCGACAAGGCGTTTTTCAGCACGGCCAACTCGCCTTCCATCGTGGCTGTCCGGTTCTTCGATTCAGCGTCCAGCTTATCCCTTTGCTTATAGAAATCCGATTTGACCGCCTCCTGCTCGTGTATCTTCCGGGACAACTCCGGCAAGATACGCTCCGTTTCCAGATAAGCCCCGCGCAATTGGCGGCACAGATCGTTGATCCGTAAATCCCGCTTACGGATATCGTCCGACAAGGTAGAGATCCCAGCGGCCTTCCGCGCCATGCCCGGCTCACGGAAAACACCGATATCATTCAGTTGCGCCTCAAAACCGGATAGATGGCTCCGGTAACGGCTCAAGTCGATCACGCTATCCGCCTCGTTCAAGGAGGTGATGATCGTCTGCTTGATATAATCCGCCTCCAAGCGTGAATTCAGCAAGACGTTCTGGATCGTACGGATGATATTCTGATACGAGCCGCTCTCCATCAAGGAATAACAGGAGTAATCCCGTTTATTATCCGAGTTTCCGTAGAGGATATTCCGGTATTCCTCATACGTGGAGATCGCCCCGCTATACTTGATACCGTTCTTATCGAGCACCGAGCGGATACGATCCGACGGATAAGGCGCTCCCTCCTCGTCGATAAAAAGATCCGGCCGGTACGGAGAAGCGATAAAACGGTAGCAGATACGGTTCATCGTCTTATAGCTAAGTACCGTAAACCAACCATCCTCCCTCGCTACCTCGTAGATGATCGAGGAATCGGCATAAGGGAAATAATAATCCTGATACGATTTCTTCTCGACCGGGATTCCAAGCCGTTGCGTATCGGCGTTGTAAAAGAAAAGGATCGCACGGAGGATCGTACTCTTCCCCACTCCCTGCGTTCCGATTAAATGTATATTTCCATCCAGCTGTACTTCCGAGTAACGGATAGCGGCGCTGTTTATAAATACTATTTTATTGAGATATCTCATCTTCGTTCTTTATGTTAATACTATGGATCATCTTTGTGAGGTAATCCCACGAGGAGAGCACTTTCCACGTCCCGTTCATATCGCTTACGCACTCGATAAAGCCCTCTTTCGTCATCCTATCCAAGATGGTATCGAGGATATCCTTGCGTTTCTCCTTGCCTCCGGTATGTTTTTTCAACCCGTCCAGCTTCATCTCTAGATCCATGTCGATACGGGAACGTACCAATATCTCCGCCGGCGAGAAGGTGAAACCGGGCCCGAAGGCCGTATCATACGTACAGAAGAAGTCCATGATATCGATCCAAGCGAAGAAACGCTGAAGCTTTTGTTCCAAGGTAGCCCGGGGCTCCTTGCGGGAGAAGTAGAAGTAATTATTCCCCTGCTCCAACACGAAATTGATATGCGAGAAATAATCACGTAAACGCTCAAAATTATCTTCTACGACCGAGAAGAGTGTCCTCAACTCCTTTACACTTGTATTCGAGCACAGAAAATTACCTTTCGACAGGTAATCATAGATCTGTGCGGTCTGTACCGGTAAATTATCTATCATCCTTATTATTATTGTTGTTCTATTTTATCCAGTTGTAGAGACGGGGCGTGCCCCGTCTCATCACAGGGGGCACGCCCCGTCTCTACAACTAGGTTCTTTGAATAATGGCATATTCTATATGCTCCATATGCCCAAAACGGTCTGTTATCTCCAACTCATTCTCATAGAGGGAGAGTAAACGGCAAAATAACGTAACCTTCGCCTCGAAATCCATCTTCCGGTTATAATCATACGCCATCACGAAAGAGAACAAATCCCCTCCGGTCCGGCTAAAAACATCCATCATCTTCCGGGTATTGATAGCAGCCTCCCCCACCTCTTGATTCTCCATCTGCTCGGCGGAGATCACCCCCAGCTCCTGCCGGTGGATCACCTTGTCCGGCCGTATGCCGTCGGCCACCTTCAAGATGACATCCAGTGCCTCGTCCGTTTGCAAATAAGGAATGGAAACCTTGAATAAGGTAGGCTGCACGCCCTCCAATACCACGGAACGCTCCGCGTCTACCACCTCCCGCACGTTCGTGTTCTCCTGTAACTCAAACTGCTCCCGCAGATATTTGATACGACGCAGCTTACGGGTAAAACCCACCTGCGTACGGATCTGGTTCAAGTAATCAATGATATCCTGTTGAGAATGAATCAAGCTATGGCCGGCGCTCAATAACTCCGTCTTCAACTCACGGGCGATCGTCAACAGCTCCTCGTCCGGGGCTTGGGCGAAAAAGGGAGTCCGTTCCCGATCCAGCAGCTTCTCCACTTCCACGATCAGGCGGTTGATCTCGATTCGTTTAGCGTCCAGATTCTCCAGTTTGGCGATCTTCACCTTATAGCTCGGCTCGTTCTTGAACGTATTATCGATCACCCGTTGCAAGGACACCACGTTACGTACCAAGATCTTCCCGATCTTCCGCAAATGCGCCTTGACCGATCGCAGATAGCCCAACTTACGCAAATCGTTATCCTCCTTGCTATAATAATCGATCAATTGATACACCAACTGGATATTCTCATCGATCACCGAGGTAGAAATCTCCTCATTCGCCTCCAGAAGCAGCTCATAGAAAGAGAGATAATGCTCATCCATCTCGATATAAGGGCCGTTCCTGCGGATCACCTCACGCTCGATCAAGATATTCAATTTATTCTCATCGATAATATCCAACGCATAATCATAGCGAAACGGTAATGATTTTCTTTTCTCAAATAAGACCTCCAATAGGTCCTTTCCCAGATTTAGCGTATTCGTTATATGGGGTATTGAATTATATATGTACATCCTAAACAATTAAGGACACAAAGGTAATAAAAATACAAGTAACCCTTTTTTCTCCGTGATGAAAAAGGATTTCCATCGTAGTGAAAAAGCTTTTTCATCACGGTGGAAAAAGTTTTTCACCCCGATGGAAAAAGAGGAAAATCACGAAGAGTTATCAATCCGCCGGATAGACAATTCCCAACTGCCGGCGTACTTCATCGATAATCTCCAATGTAATCAAAGAATTATCAAGGCTATTGATTTCTGACTCCCGCTTGCCAGACAAGACGAGGTTGATAAATTCCGCTACCTCATAATAGTACTCATCCTTATCGGCGACCACGCTTAGGTCTTCCGGAACCGGTTCCGGGCCTTTTCCCATCGCCGGAGCTAAACGAGGAGAATACGTCACTTTACGGATGATATTGATCCGGTCCAAGGTCAAGTTCCCCTCCTCCCCTTGTATCTCGGTAGGCAAGGCGGAGTTGGCGATCTTAGAATAAAGCACCGTGGCGTTCATCCCCTCATACAAGAAATTCACAGCCCCTTGCCCGTCCGCTCCTGAGGACAGGACTATGCCCGAGGCATCTATCTTCTTAGGGCGACCAAACAAGACAACCATCGGATAGACCGTATAAATACCGATATCCATCATGGCCCCATTAGACAACTCCGGCTTGAAAGCGTTCAACACGATTCCTTCCTTGAACTTATCATAACGGGAGGAATACTGGCAATAGCAGGCGAAATAACGACGAACCGTACCTACACGCCCAAGATTCTCTCGCACGGCAAGAAAGTTCGGCGTAAGCGTAGGCTTCATCGCCTCCATCAACGTGACATTATAGGTACGGGAAGCCTCGATCATCGCACGTACTTCTTTCGCGTTGGAAGCGAAGGGTTTCTCGCAAAGAACATGCTTACCATAGCTCATGCAAAGAATACTCTGGGAGGCATGAAGGAAGTTCGGGGAGGCAATATACACGGCGTCGATCAACGGGCTTTTCGCCATCTCCTCCAAGGAGGTAAACGTATACGGTATATTATGTTTCGAGGCGAAAGCATCCGCCGTCTCCTGAGTTCTCGAATATACAGCTACCAGTTCAAAACGCTCATCCTGCCGGGCTCCGGCAATTACCCAATCACTTATGAAATTGGTTCCGACTACACCAAAACGTACTTTATCCATATTCTATCGTATTATGTTCTTCGCTTACAAATGTACGATTTCTGTTTAACATAAATACTCCGTGGAAATGTTATTGTATCTATAAAAAGGATAAGTCACAGGAACTTTTTCGCAACGACGCTGTTTAATCTATACAATTTAAAACCGTTTTAAAACTAAATCAAGTATGAAAAGAATTGTATCTTTTATCGTCGTTCTCGCTGTCGCTATGTGCGGAATGACACAAGTAATGGCTCAAAAATCGATAACAAAGGAAGCCAAAAAAGTAGAGAGAGAAATCAAGAAACAAGAGCGTCTGGCACAAGATGCCGTAGAAGGCCAAGAAGAGTTTAACGCCGCTGTACAAGCTATCAACAACCAATCATTCGTATTGGAGGCTAACAACATACAACCGATGAACGGACAGGTATTCTACGTAAATTCAAATACGAACTTCGTATCTTTGAATGACGGACAGGCTATGGTCCAGATCGCGTCCAACTCTCCGTATCCCGGTCCTAACGGATTAGGTGGTATCACCGTACAAGGTAGCGCCTCCAATATCCAGACCAAGCAGGATGACAAGGGCAATGTTTATCTGAACATGAACGTACAGGGTGTGTTTATCTCCGCTACCGTTAGCTTGATGCTTACCAACGGAACAAACAACGCAACCGTTACCGTAGACCCGAACTTCTCCGGTAGAAACTTGAGAATGACCGGTACCCTACTTCCGTACTCACAATCGAACATTTTCCAGGGAACAACATATTAATCATGTCCAACTTTTCTATAATAAGGAAGGCGGTGCTCCGTGAGGAACATCGCCTTCGAACTATTTATAGATAGCCTTATCTCTTATTTACGGAAAGGAGCCTTTACCACTTGAGCCTTCAAGTTCTTATTACGCACCTTGATAAAGATATCCGTACCAGCTTTCGCAAACTCAGGTTTCACGTATCCCATACCGATCCCCTTCTTCAATACCGGAGACATCGTACCGGAAGTAACCACGCCAATTACATTCCCTTCCGCATCGGCGATCTCATAGCCATGACGGGGAATTCCCTTTTCCTGCAACTCGAAAGCACACAACTTACGGGTTACGCCCTCTTTCTTCTGACGCTCCAATTCCGCACGATTCGTAAAGTTCTTACCCTCGGCGAACTTCGTGATCCAGCCTAAACCAGCCTCGATCGGAGAAGTCGTATCATCCAAATCATTTCCATACAGACAGAAGCCCATCTCAAGACGAAGTGTATCACGTGCTCCCAAACCGATCGGCTTGATCCCTTCCGGCTTTCCAGCCTCGAAGATAGCGTTCCAAATCGTCATCCCATCACTCGGATAGAAATACAACTCGAAGCCACCCGCACCGGTATACCCCGTGTTGGAGATAATCACGTTCTTGCAACCGGCGAACTCACCCGTCACAAATGAATAGTAAGGAATAGAAGATAAATCAACCGGAGTAAGACGTTGAAGAACCTCCTGTGCTTTCGGTCCTTGGATAGCCAATTGAGCCGTACGGTCGGAAGAATTCTCCAATTCGGCACCTACCGTATTATGGCTTACGCACCATTCCCAATCCTTGTCGATATTACCGGCGTTTACGACCAGCAAATATTTCTCCGGCTCGTAATGATATACCAAAAGGTCATCCACGATACCTCCCTTGTCGTTCGGGAAGCAAGTATATTGAGCCTTACCAAGCGGCAAGACAGAAGCGTCGTTAGAAGTTACGCTTTGAATGAAAGCCAAGGCGTTCGGGCCTTTTACCCAAAACTCGCCCATGTGGGAAACATCAAACACACCTACACCATTCACTACAGTCATGTGTTCGTCGATAATTCCGGAATATTCGATAGGCATATTGAAACCTGCGAATTCGTGCATCTTCGCGCCCAAGGCGATATGCACGTCGGTAAACGGAGTTGTTTTCATGTAATTATTGCATTTAAGATTTACGAGCCGATAGCTCTATGATTTTTATAACTGTTTCCATACTCTTTTCCAACGAACGAACGGGCAAGAACTCATAACGTCCGTGAAAATTCAGGCCTCCCGCGAAAATATTCGGGCAAGGCAATCCCATAAACGACAGGCGGGCACCATCCGTACCTCCCCGGATCGGTTTCACGATCGGTTCTACCCCAACGGAGGTCATCGCCTCAAACGCCAAATCAACGATATGCTTCTGGGGCTCCACGACCTCGCGCATATTGTAATATTGATCCCGAAGCTCTAAATGCGCACATCCCGGATGCGCTTCATTCATCTTATCAACCAACGTACGAAGCAATTCTTTCTTCTCCTCGAACAACTTCCGGTCATGGTCACGGATGATGTAAGATAGAGTAGCTTCCTCGACCGAACCGGTCATACCGGTCAAATGGAAGAATCCCTCATAACCAGTCGTATGCTCCGGACGTTGCTCGGCCGGCAACCAAGAAGCAAACTCGATCGCACGCAAGGAAGCGTTTTGCATCTTATCCTTGGCGTATCCCGGATGTACGTTCAAGCCCTTGAAGATAATCTTAGCGCCGGCGGCATTGAAATTCTCATATTCCAACTCACCGATTTGTCCACCATCAATCGTATATCCCCAATCACAACCGAACTTCTCCACGTCGAAATGATCGGCACCTTGTCCGATTTCCTCATCCGGGGTAAAAGCGATACGGATCTTACCGTGCTTGATCTCCGGATGATCCTTCAAATATTGCATAGAGGCGACGATAGCGGCTACACCTCCCTTATCATCGGCACCTAATAAAGTCTTACCATTCGTTACGATAATATCCTGTCCCTTATAATCTGAAAGCTCTGGGAACATCGATTGAGATAGTACAACATTTTCTTCCGCATCCAAGACAATATCACCACCCAGATAAGTCACGATACGAGGCTGGACATTCTTACCCGACATATCCGGACTCGTATCCAAATGAGCGATAAAACCGATAGTCGGGATTTTCTCGTCCGTATTAGCCGGCAGAGTAGCCATTACATAACTATTCTCATCCAAGGAGATCTCCTCCATACCAATCGCTTCCAATTCCTTCACCAAAGCCTCGGCAAAGACACGTTGTCCCGGCGTACTAGGAGTCGTACCCGTCTCCTCGTTCGACTGGGTATCGAACGTAACGTACTTTAAAAATCTATCTAAAACTGTCATAACTCACTCTTTTAAAACAGCCATAAAAGTAGACAAAGCAAGTTACATGACAAAAAAATAGCGAGACAAATTGTCCCGCTATTCCTGTTTCTCTCAAAAAATGTCATCAAAAGCAGCTTGAACCGTCGAAGCAGTGCGTACAAACCTTACACTTAGGCAAGCCGATCGCCTCCACCAAGGTTTCCAGCGTATTAAACTTCAAGGAACTCAACCCGAAACGCTCGGCGATAATTCCGACCATCTTCTTATATTCCGGAGAGTCTGTCGTAGCATATTTATCCAGATTCTTATTCTCATCCCCTTCCAGTTCCTTGATAATCTGACGAGTTATCAACTCCAAAGGACTCTTGGAAGAAGTAAAACCGATAAACGGGCAACTATAAATCAATGGAGGGCAAGCGATACGCATATGTACCTCTTTCGCCCCATAATCATATAAGATCTTCACGTTATCACGAAGCTGTGTACCACGCACGATCGAGTCGTCGCAGAAAAGGATGCGTCTGCCTTCCAGCATCGCACGGTTCGGTATCAATTTCATCTTAGCCACCAAAGCACGCATCTCTTGGTTAGCCGGGGTAAAACTACGAGGCCACGTCGGTGTATACTTAGCGATAGCCCGATGATAAGGCACCCCCTTACCTTCCGCATATCCCAAGGCCATACCCACGCCGGAGTCCGGTATACCACAGGCGCAATCCACCTCCGAGTCATCCTTCTGCCCCATCTTATATCCACTCATAAACCGGACATCCTCCACGTTCTTACCCTCATAGCAAGAAACCGGAAATCCATAATACACCCAAAGGAAAGAGCAGACCTGCATCCCTTCATTCGGTTTACGCATCTGCTCCATACCATCGGCACGCAAACGGACGATCTCGCCCGGGCCTATAAATTTCTCGATCTCATAATCCAAGTTCGGAAGACTGCTAGACTCACTGGTCGCCGCATAAGCTCCGTCTTTCTTCCCGATTACGATCGGCGTACGCCCCCACTTATCACGGGCGGCGATAATACCATCCTCCGTCAGGAGCAACATAGAGCAAGAGCCCTTTATCTTATTGTAAACATTCTCAATACCCTCCACGAAGTCCTTGCCTTGTGTAATCAGCAAAGCGACTAACTCCGTCTGATTCGTTTTTCCGGAACTCAATTCCGAGAAATGCATGTTCGCTTCCAATAACTCCTTTTCCAGCTCGTCCAGATTATTAATCTTCGCCACCGTCACGATCGCGAATTTACCTAAGTGAGAGTTGATAACGATAGGCTGCGCATCCGTATCGCTGATAATACCGATCCCGGCTTTTCCTTTGAATTTAGGAAGCCCCGGTTCAAACTTGGTGCGGAAATAAGAATTCTCCAGATTGTGGATCGAACGCGTAAACCCTTCTTCCTTATCGTACGTAGCCATACCGCCTCTGCGGGTTCCTAGATGAGAATTGTAGTCTGTACCATAGAATAAATCCGTAATACAGGCTCCTTTAGAAATAGTTCCGAAAAAACCACCCATTGTTTTTTATGTTTGTATTTATGTTTGAGACCGCAAAGTTACAAGTTTATTTATATATGTTCCAAAATTTACTTCATAACGTTTATTATCATCGGCAATAAAAAAAGGATACCCCTTTTCAGGATATCCTTTTCCTTATTCTTTGGTCGCAGAAACTTAAGCCTCAGCAACAACTTCTTTTACAGAAACAAATGATCTGTTTTCTTTTCCTCTACGGAAAGTAACAACGCCATCTACCAACGCATACAACGTATGATCCTTACCGATACCTACGTTCTCGCCCGGATGATGAACCGTACCTCTTTGACGAACGATGATGTTACCAGCTTTAGCAACCTCACCACCAAAAAGCTTAACACCTAATCTTTTACTTTGTGATTCACGGCCGTTCTTAGAACTACCCACACCTTTTTTATGTGCCATTTCTTTTCTTCTCCTTTAAACGTTAAGCAATAACTTCTTTAATACTCACCTCAGTGAACTGCTGACGGTGACCGTTCAATTTACGGTAACCTTTTCTTCTCTTCTTGTGGAATACCAGCACCTTGTCACCTTTTACCAGCGGAGATAATACCTCGCATACTACCTTTGCGCCCTCTACAGTAGGAACACCCACTGTTACCTCACCGTTGTTATCTACTAACAACACCTTGTCAAACTCCACAACAGCACCGCTTTCCGCGTTCTGAATGTGATGAACGAACAATTTCTTGCCTTGCTCAGCCTTGAACTGTTGTCCGTTAATTTCTACGATTACGTACATCTGTCTTAAAATCTTTTAAACAGGTTAGGTCCCGGGGGTGGGCTCCGTCTCCGGCTCCACTTATTTACCCTCTGCGGAAAATCGAGTGCAAAGATAGAGTTTTTTATTTAATTCCACAAACATCTTCTTGAACTTTTAAAAAGCCACGCATAAGACGATGAGAATACAGAGCTTTTTACTACCTTTGCAACTAATAATATATTACTATTATCCAAATAAAGATGCAGGAAACAAATAATATGTTATCAGTTCTTGACAACTATACGCTAGACAACCCGGATGAGATCGCTAAAGAAATAGCCAACGACTTCCGCAAGCGACGTATAGAGAAGAATCTGACACGCGAACAAGTGTCGGAGAAGGCAGGTGTAGCAGTCAGTAATATCGTGCGATTCGAACAGAAAGGTCTTATCTCACTCAAGAACCTTATCGGCATAGCAATGGCATTAGGTTACACTTCGGAGATAAAGAAGCTTTTTTCCGAACCAAAATACTCCACCATGGAGGAGCTACTACAAATCCGCAAGAATACCAACAAGAAAAAAGTACATAAGTAATGAGAATCAAAAAAATAGAAAGACTTATCGTAAAGTATCACGAACAGATAGTCGGGACGCTTTCGCTCACTCCCGACAACAAACAGTGTGCCTTTGAATACGATAAAGCATGGCTTTCCAACGGTTTCAGTATATCCCCATTGGAACTTCCGCTGAAACCGGGATTATTCATCGCAAAGCCCTCACCTTTTTATGGGAATTTCGGTGTTTTCGAAGACAGTCTGCCCGATGGCTATGGTCGCTACCTCTTGCATAAGGCCTTGCTCAAAGAAGGCATCAACGATACCCAATTGTCAGCGCTCGACCGTCTAAGTCTAGTGGGAAATGGGGGTATGGGAGCACTCACATACGAACCGGAAACCAGCATAGGTACTTCGCATGAGCCCCTTGATTTCGATCTGCTGCAAGAAAAGGCCTTAGAAGTGTTGCATGAGAAGAACGTGTAGATACTAATTGAAAAGTGCACCAATATTCCAATTGAAAAGTGCGCCGCCATAGGATAAGTATAATGACCTTTGTATCATCCAAATACAAAGGTAAAATGAAGACTATGGTAGAAAGACAATCAATAATACACATGTATAGAGTATGCGGTTATAGCAAACGGCGTATCTCTCGTGAACTTCATGTCAGCCGTCATACCGTTGACAATATTCTTTCAGAATACGAATCAGCCATCCGTACTGATAATCCGGAAGAGGCTTTGAGTGATTTGCTTACCGTCCAGCCCAAGTATGACAGTTCCAAACGCCGCCCTCGCCGCCTTACACAAGAGATTAAGGACGAGATCGGGTTTTGCCTGAAGAAGAATGCCGTTAAGGTAGCTACGGGGCTTCGCAAGCAGCGCATGCTGAAGAAGGATATCCACCAGTTTCTGTTATCCAAAGGATATACCATCAGTTATGCCACAGTGTGCAGTTATATAAAAAATATAGAGTCATACAAAGAGAAGAAAAAGAGCGAAGCCTTTATCCGGTTGTTCTATGAGCCGGGATGCATTGTTGAGTTTGACTGGGGTGAAGTCCTTCTTTTTATTGACGGTGTCAAGACCAAGTTTTATCTGGCCGTATTCACTTTCGGGCATAGCAATGGCAGATACGCCTACCTTTTCAGGCATCAGAATACGCTTGCCTTCATGGAATCCCACCGCAACTTCTTCAGGGATATACATGGTGTCCCCGCCATGATGGTCTATGACAATATGCGTGTAGCCGTCAAGAGCTTTGTCGGTGGTGACAAGAAGCCTACGGAAGCCCTGATGAAGATGTCCGGTTTCTATTGTTTTGAGTACCGTTTCTGTAATGTACGGGCCGGATGGGAGAAAGGGCATGTGGAACGCAGCGTGGAATATGTCAGGAGGAAAGCTTTCTGCCTGACTGACCATTTCAATGACATACGTTCCGCCCAGGAGCATTTGAACCGAATGTGTACGCAGGTCAACAACGAGCAGGGCAGTCTTTCAACAGCGGAGAAATCATCGCGTCTGGAGGCTGATTTGTCATCGCTGAAGCCTTTTCCCGGCAACCTTGGCTGTTTTGAGGTCAATGAGTACATCGTGGACAAGTGGTCGACTGTCAGCATGAAAAATGTTCATTATTCCGTACCTGATTCCCTTGTAGGAGAAAAAGTACATGTCAAGGTCTACAGTGAAAAAATCGTCATCCTGTACGGGAAGGAGAAAGTGGCCTCGCACCAACGCAGTTATTGTGGTGGCGACTGGTGCATCAAGCTGGAGCACTACTTGCGTACACTTTCCCGTAAACCGGGTGCATTACCTCATTCTGTGGTCTGGCAAAGAGCACCGGAAGAACTGAAAAGACTGTATGACAGCTATTTCAAGAATGACAACAGGGCATTCGTCCTGCTGCTGGACTATGCATGGGAAAATGGTTTTTCCGGGACAGACATCATCAGGGCATGCAGGGAACTGACCGGACGTGGTGTCAGAAAGATATCTCCGGAACAGGTAAAGGCCATGTTGCATGGCAACGCACAGGAAGAGATGGAAGAATCCATGGAGTCGCCTGTTCTTCCGGCACAACAAGAGAATATAGAAAGAGAAGCCGTGGATATGCTTGAAGGCATTACGGCACTCATGACAGGATACAATGAAGCGCATGATATAATACCAACCATTTAAGTTTATAATATATGAAATCAGAAAAAGAAACCATTTATGACTATGCGACAGAACTGAAGCTGCTGGCCTTCAAAGAGGAACTGGAATACACCCTTTCATTGGCAGCCGGAGAAAACTGGAGCCATTTGCATTTCTTGACCGAATTGCTTGGAAAGGAAAGTGTCAGAAGAAGGGAATGTAGAAGAAAATCAAGGATAAAATCTGCGGGATTCCCACAAATGAAGTATCTGCATGAACTTGTCATGGAAGACATGCCCAAAGAGGCACAGATAATATTGCCTGAATTGGAAACACTGGACTTCATCAGGGAGGGAAGAAACATAGTCCTGTATGGAAATCCGGGGACGGGAAAGACTCATATTGCTACGGCTTTAGGAATAAAGGCCTGCCAGCAGGATTTTACCGTATTGTTTACTTCAGTCCCTGTCTTGCTTACCCAGATAAGGGAAGCCAAATCCGCAAAGACACTGCGGGCGTTGCAATTACGGTTTGAAAAATACGATCTGGTTATCTGTGATGAATTCGGATATGTCAGTTGTGACAAGGAAGGAGGAGAACTGCTTTTTAACCACTTGTCCTTAAGGGCCGGGAAAAAAGCTACAATCATTACTACTAATTTGGCTTTTAACAGATGGAATGAAATCATAAAGGACAAGGTGCTTGTAGCGGCAATGGTCGACAGGCTTACACATAAAGCCTATCTGGTAAATATGACCGGACTCTCTTATAGGCTCAAAGAAACACAAAAAATGAGACAAGATAAATGAAGATTTTAAACTTATATGTAATTTTGTAACAAGTATGGATGGAGCTCTTTTCAATTAAAATACGGTGCACTTTTCAATTAGTATCTACACTTTTAGCCTTAAATACAGACCTATAATAATATTTAAAAGTCTATAGACAGGAGATAAAACCCCTGCATACTTTGTAGGAGTAGATATCACAGAAATCTTGTTTCTAGATTCTTCTTTCAATTTTTTAGCCAGATAATACATTCCTGCATGATTCTCCTTCGTATTACCAAAAACAGCAACAATTATATATACTCTCATTGTACCCTCATATATTATATTAATTATTATTAAAAATTTCAACTGCAACGGCTCTATGAGTGATTAATCTATGCTCATAGTCCACGGCACCCAACAACACATTTTCGTATTTCCACATAGCATTACTAGAAACACTTACTAATTTAAAAAAACAGAAGAAAAGTATTAATGAAAGTATAATCACCCTATTTGCATTTCGAAAATACACATGCAGCAAAAGTGGTAATATAACCCACAATATAAATCCCAATGAATATTCCATCCTATCTGCAACAATTCGCATATCTGTCATCCCTAAACTTGCCACTATATAAGCAAAAAAAATATTTACAATAATAACATTCCTGTCATCAGAAATTATTTTATCATATTTACAAGCAACCAATAAAAACAAAAACGCTCGCATAAAATACCCAAAAGTAAATCCTCTTGACATCGAAAACACGTCACTAGCTGCATACGCATCAACTTTATCAGAAATAGTCCCCCCTAGACTAGAGACAAGAGGAAAAATCAATGAAGAAACAACTGGCAACCCGAGCAAATAAATAAAATTCACAACAACAAATATTACCCACCAAAATTTCAATCCAAAGTTTTTAAATCCAATAAAGTAAAATACAACATACAACAAATAAGATCTATGAAAACTTAATCCTACAAATGTAAGCAACAATAAGTTCATACATTTCTTCCGATATATAGAATCTATTGATAAAATAAATACAAGTAACGCCTTAACATTTCGTAATAAATCCAGCTCTAACGCAGAATGAATAGCAATAAAAACAAAGAATGAAAACGCATAATTAAAAGAATAGCGAGAGAAAAATTTATCAAAAACCCAAACATCTATACAAGTTGAAATAAAAACAAAAAAGTACCAATTATTAAAAATCGTCTTAACGACTGATTGATACAATATATATCCCGGCTCTACCGCATCAAATTCTACACCAGTAGTTGTTATTATAAAAAAGCTATCAATGGAAATATCACGCAGTGTATCGATTAGCTCAAAAGAAGGATAATAACCTTGCCAATCCCATCCTACGAAACCTCTCAACCCATAAAATAACACAAAAAACACTATACATATAAGCCTAACGCTTTTATTTGTTCCTTGTCGGTACTCATAATATGAAAGGAACAAGAAAATAAAAGACATCAACAAATATGGAATACTATATTCTACACTATAAACAGGACTCATATATTAAGCACATCGAATAAACCCTCCAACAAACAAAAATTTAAATAACACAAAACATGCCACAGATATTTATGGATATATAAAAAGCATCAGCACTTTCTACTCGCCAAGCAAAAATATTTCATTTTCAAGCTATAATAAGCAATCTTATTAAAACTTAAAAGCAAACAAAAAACGACAAATCGAATAAAAATATTTAAACAATAAATAACAGAAGTGATTTTCCGAACTAACGAACTAGAACATAATTTATAATATTTACAACGGCTTTCCTCTAAACATTTGATTCTATTTTCTGATATTTTTTGATACCCAAAACTTTTTCCCTCTAAATGCTGAATGCGACTATCGGGAATAGATATCACATTATACCCTGCACGCTTTATCCTAAAAGTAAGTTCAGTTTCTTCATAATACATAAAAAACTCATTTGAGAAAAATCCCACTTCATCTAGGACTTTACGCTTAACCATCATATCAGCTCCTATTATATACCCAACTTCTAAAACCTTACCTGTATGATTAAAATATGTATTACGTCCCCAACAAATCTTCTCTAAAAAATTATTAAATAAGCTATTCAATTCCCAAGCGACGGACGGAAGCATCATTCTATAAGATTGAGCTGGATTCATACACCCATCATACAAGTTTCCTCCACAAGCACCCACATTCAAATTTAAATCTAAAAAATCAGACAAAATTTTAACCGCATTATTTAACAGCACAGTATCCGAATTGAGAAAAAGAACATTTCGCCCCTTAGATAAATTGATTCCTATATTATTCGCCCTTCCAAAGCCTAAATTTTCAGGCAAATATTTATATATTATACGATCATCATAAAAAAAACACTCATAGCTTCCATCCTTTGACGCATTATCGACCACTATAACCTCGAATGATATATCTTTCGTTTTTTCGAACAAGCTATCAATACATTTTTTGGTAATATCCAATGTATTATAATTAACAATTATAACTGACACATCCATACAATCAAATCTATTTTTCAAATATAAAAAGCCATCATCAATACACAATAAGTAAGGATAAGAATAAACAGAGGCTTATTTGTCCGTAATTTTTTATCAAGACATTCACATACTACAACCCTACAACACATAAAAGGTAAAAAGAAGAGATAAAATATAAAGAATATCTTTTTCTATATTAAACCACGGAAATAAGCCCTATTCGCATATATCAGACAAAACAAGCTTAACAAAAACGCACATCCCACTCCTACGAACTCATTCTCAATCCACCGTCCACATCCCCAACAAACTACCACACTTGGTAAAGAATACAATACACTTTTTCCAATAGTTTTAACAGAAATCAATGTTAATTTATGCGATAGTACATACCACAGATATGCTCCCGTAACCACAGCCTCAGAACATAATAGTACAACCGCAGAGCCTACACTTTCTATATAAGGAACCACCAGCAAATTAATCAACAAGCTGACAACCGCTCCTATGATCGATGCTACCAATAACACCTTATCCTTCTTCATCGGCATCAATACCTGTATTGCCAATACCTGAGCCACACCTACGGCGAACGCCGCTGGCATGATAATCCGCATGGGTAATATCGCTCCCTCATAGCCGGGACCAGATAGGATATAAACAATCTGAGGGGCCATTATCATACTACAGAGGATCAAGGGGATGCAGCAAGTCGACATCACAGAGAACGAACGATTCACCAATTCTTGGAAACGATCCTTCTCTCCATTCGCCAGCAAGGAACTCATCCGAGGCAACATGACATTCGTGAATGCGGTAAAGAAACCCAAGACCACGGAGTACAGCTTAAACGCTGTTGTATAATAACCTACCTCCGTGTTATTAGACACCAGTCCCAAATACATCACATTAAAGGTGAGATACATCGAGGTCATCAACGTATAAATACCCAATGTCACGTTCTGTTTAAGACACTTGAATAATTGAATATTATTCCATCTAACCCGTACGAATTCTCGAATATATAATTGATTGATAAGAGCGTTCAATACAACCACTCCTACCGTGAGTATAAAATAAAGTCGATAGTCCGACGTATCTCTTACGAATAGGAAAACACTGATTATATAAAGAACTTTTATAAGGATACTTCTCAACGTAATATACCGGAAATTCTCTACTCCCGTAAAAAACCATTCCACTAGAAATACGGTAAAAAGTATCTTTGCCGTTCCTATATAAAACAACTCGTCATATTGACACAGCTTAGGTATTGTCACTACACAAAGTAGATATATACCCAACGATACCAAGGTGAATAACAGATTCAA
The DNA here is from genome assembly GCF_000012845.1 of Parabacteroides distasonis ATCC 8503. Taxonomy (NCBI): domain Bacteria; kingdom Pseudomonadati; phylum Bacteroidota; class Bacteroidia; order Bacteroidales; family Tannerellaceae; genus Parabacteroides; species Parabacteroides distasonis. The sequence continues at coordinate 336,161 of NC_009615.1, read as the reverse complement.
GGCTAACACGCTTGAATACACTTGATCCCTACGTTTCTTATCCTCTTTTACCGCCGCTATCTCTCGAACGCCTAGGAGCCCAACCCCCATTGTAGCGAACAATAAGAAATAATTCACCGTATTATCCACAAAATTAACCAAACCGATACGTTCAACACCTAGCACCCGAGCCACGTATGGAAACGTAATGAAATTGATCAAATAAGTGGAAAGAGTCAGTACGCTTTTATAAGCGAAGTTTTTCTTTATAGAAGGTTGTAACATGAGTAATAAGCACTCAATTTAGGGCACACACCCTCAAAAGGGCACCGTACAGTGTCCTAAACCGAGTTCTGTAAAAAATTAATTCTGATTTTAATATGAGCCAGTGTCCCATGTAATTGCATCGGATATCAAATTCCGCACATAAATATACGCAAACAATTCCTCCAATTCATTTTTTAAATGAGAGAGAACCCAGGTGTCTGTTGATCACGAGCCACGAAGCCAAAGATACGGACATTTACGATTTCCACACACCTATCCCGATAATAATTCTTTACTTATCGCAGTTGTTCGCTCTCTTTCCGTTCCCGATTACGCTTAATCAGCCCATTCAAGCCTACATGCAATATACTCCAGCAAAAGAGGTTTAAGAAAAACAAATAGGTTATGTCAACACGCCATGCCAACGAGCTATTAAGCAGGATAAAGAAAGCGGAAATCGCAATGATACAAACCATCACCATCCGTACCCGCATCCCCGTGCGCAACAACTTATGATGAAAGTGATTCTTATCCGGCAAAAACGGATTCTTGTGCTCACGCAGGCGATGCAAGACCACACGGATCACGTCCAGCAGCGGAACCAGTACCGTAGAGAAAGCGATCACCATGTACGGGTTGGACAATGTCGGAGAGACCTCGTTCGTCACGCTCATGTGGATGATCAGGAAGCTGATCACGTAGCCCAGCGTAAGGCTGCCGGCATCCCCCATGAAAAGCTTATGTCCACGGTTGGCGTTACCGAACACGTTGTAGCACCAAAAGGGCATAAGGATACCCAGCGTACAGATCGCCAACAAGGCGTAAACATACTGCCCACGAAGAAAGAATATCACGCTCAAGACCGACAAGGCGATACAACACAGGCCCGAGGCCAGGCCGTCGATACCATCAATCAAGTTAATGGCATTTGTTATATATACCACGATAAACACCGTGAACGGCACCCCTACCCAAACCGGCACCGAGTAAATACCGAACAAGCCACCAAACGAGTCGAACCAGTTGCCTGACAGTACCAACAGAAACGCCGCAGCAATCTGCACGGCGAACTTATAGCGGTAGCCTACACCGACCAGATCGTCGCAAACACCCACCAGATAAAGCAGCGTCATGCCCACGAACAGGAACAGGTACTCATAAAGCATATTGAATGACAAGCCGGACACGTTCACATCCCAAAAGTACAGACGAAAACCGATCACCAGGAACATCGACATCAGGATCACTGGAAAAAAGGACAGCCCACCCAGACGAGGAACCGGCATCGTATGTACCTTACGGGCGTCCGGGACATCATAGAGCCGTTTCTTATGGGAAATCACCAAGATCCTCGGGATGATCACCATGCCGAGCGATACGGCAAACAGGAAACCGAATAATAGAAACAAAGATGTTTGCATGATCCTAACGTATAAGATTATTTCTTTCTTTCATCCATCTTCCCCCGCATGTGAGAGATATACCGCTCCACGGCCTCGTGGGCCAGCTGGCGGAACCGATCCTCGTCATCCAGATGTTCCCAAAGGAGGTCCAACAGACGGACATAGATGCTGAAATGCATGTCTATACCTTTTTTAAAGCGTTATAGGTACTGCCGCCCATACCTCCGGTTACGCAGACGATGGATTTGGTCAGCTTGGTGACTTTCAGCAGCGTGTCGATGTAATCACCCAGACGGGGAAAGAATTGTTGTCGGTACATATGTGATAATCGTATTAATTTCTCTGAAATCCGTACGTGTGGGGATACGGCAGTCCCGATACCTCCCGGTCGTGCCACGACCGGTAATCTTCCGCAGGGAAAACGGGGACGGTCAATCGCTTATAATCCGGCTCGTCTATCCGCAAGATATGCTTGCGGGCGTACGAACGCAGCGAGCGATCCGTTACGGACACCATCACGACCGGAAACGGATACCCGAACAGGCGCATCGGCGTGGTCTCGCTGTCCGGGAACGCACGGCGTAACTGATAGGCCGAACGCTCGAAGGCGACCCAGTAAGGCCCCGTACAATACAAGTGCATGGAGGTATGGTTCGCACGCTCGCGCCCCATGATCTCGCGCAAATGGTCGTTCAGCAACGCCACCAAACGAACGCCGGAAGGAAGGGTAGACATCAAATTTGAATTATGAATTTTGGATTATGATTTAAACTGTCAACTGCCACTTCTCAGCTGTCAACTGATTCGTGGCCCAGCCATCTATCATAGTCGCCCAGCCGGCGGATCAAGGATAATTTGCTTTTCTTAGGCGAGGGATCGACTTGCCAAGGATCCACTAGCTCGTGTGCCATGCGACGGTAGAGAGCGTTATCCGTACAGCCGTACAAGGTGACCAGCAACAGGGCACGAGATTGCGGTGCTTTCACGACAGGCAATAAGCCGCGCATCGTGTCGTGCAAGCGAACGAAAGCCTCCTCATCACCCGACAGCTTATAGGTCGGGAGCAGCAATGCGCACAGCTTGCAGCGCATCACGTCTGTCTCCGCACGCAAAGAGGCATACCCCCGCAGTACCTCGCCGGCCAATCGTCGATCCTCCTCGCAGACACTGCCGGAAACATGGTAACGTCCCAAGGCCTCGTGCAGGCCCTCCGACAGGCGGTCGTTGTCCAGATGGGTATAAACGTGCTTGCTCTTCGCATTCAACTCGATCAACTCGTACTCACCCGCCTTCACCTCGAACAAGGGTACCCACATGCAATCCAGTATGCGTGCCATCACCTCCTTATGACCGCCGCCCGGCTGGATCACCACCTCGGCCTCCATTCCGGTAAAATAACCGGATGTTATGCGTACCCGATCCCCCTTCAACAAGCGGGCGCTCTCCGGCACGTACACCGGAAGTTCGTTGGAGTAAGCCTCCGCCACCCAGCGCAAATTCGCCATCTCCTGATCCAAGAGGTGCGGGAAATAAGTCGTACTCCCGGAAGAGACACGGGGAAGGAAATTATACAAGGGGAGTGCCTGCTTCATGCGGAAAATTTCCTCTACCGAAGAACGGATAAACACGTAGTTGAACAGCAAAGGTCGCCTCGTGTTGACCAGCTTGCCACCCACCTTTCGCACCTCCACGTACGAGGGGGCGAAATACTCGAAAAGAGCCTCTCCCCGACGTTCCCGCCGGGAAAGCTCCACGTCCAAGCCTTTGGAGGGACTGATCCGGTCACGCCGTCCACCCGCGGCGGTAGGAAGCGTGAGCACGTACCAGCGCACGGCTTTCAAGTCATGACGCTTGCCGGCCTGTGTCAGGCCCCCCTTCGGACGATCGTTTCTCAAAATACACGTCGGCATGATTCTCTTTTCCCTAAGATATACGAGGAGTTCCCCTCTGATTAAACGACAATTCAAAGCCCTGCCAAGCGTACCCTATTTACGCCTAACACACAGCACTTTAAGTTTTCAAATATGGCATTTCTGAAAATTACCATACCTAGTGAATATTTAGCTACTCGGGAAGTAGCGTATTCTTTCATGCCGCGAATATAGTAAAAAATAACTAAAAACAAGCGAATAGATCCGCTTGTTTACTCATTGTAGGCGTTTGATCCTCTCGATTCTTTGATTTTCCCATTTTATCCTAAACGTATAGACATGGTGACGCGGGTGAAACGACCTCTTGTTCCCGGTATCATTCCACCATGCCCCATAACCTGTGTGTATCCCTGTAGAGACGGGGCGTGCCCCGTCTCATCTCCTCAAAATGGTATTTAAATTACCGTCAGACGATGGGAGACGGAGCACGCTCCGTCTCTACAGCTGGGTAATTTTCACCTCCTTTTACGCTACTTCCCGAGTAGCTAATCTCTTACCCCACCTCGGATACCGGTTTATACACGCTCTCGAAGCAAGCCCGGTTCACCGCCGACAGACGTTCCAAGGAAAAGCTCTTCAAGTAAATTTGCGTGGTCTTGATAGACGTATGCCCCAACAGCTCGCTGATCATCTCGATCGGTACGTCCTGTTCCTTCAAGGTCGTGGCGAAAGAGTGACGGATCGTGTACGAGGTGACCGGCTCACCCACACCACAAGTCTCCGCCAGCGACCTCAAGTCGCGGTTAAAGCGCAGCAAGGCGCCGTTGTATTCCGCATAGGCCGCCTCACCCGTTTTCTTCCCGCTCAGAAACGGGAACAGGTAAGGCGAGTCCTTGTCCGTGCAAACCGCCAACTCATCCAACAAGAGCCGTACATCGGCCGGGATCTCCACCCGGATGAAAGACCCGCTCTTCTGACGGTGGTACGACAAGACCCCGTCCTTGACATTCTCTTTCCGCAAATGGGCGAAATCCACGAACGCCATCCCGCTGAACGAGAACATCAGGCAAAAACACAGCTGGGTTCTCCGCATCTCCGGCTCAACTCTCGGAGTCCCCATCAACGAGCGCAAGCAATCCAAAGGCAACGCCTTCTTCCGCTTGCTCTCCACGCCTGTAAATACCCCCTTGAACAGATTCGGGATATACGAAACCTCGCCAGCCTCCACCGCCAAGTTATAGATATGCCGGATTCGCCGCATATAGGTGGACACCGTATTGCGCATACAGCCCCGCTTCGACAGCCATGCCTGATAAAGCAAGAGCCTCTCTTTGTCTATATAGGCATAAGGGATTTCCTCCATCCCGCAAAAACACTTGAACGAGCGTAAAGCGTCCAGATAACTCTTCGCCGTGGAATAACGCCCCACCTCACGAAGGTGGGCTATATAAGCCAACATACCCGCCACCACGTCTTCTTTTTTCATATAAATCCTCCTTAAATCCTTGTTTATTCTGTTATCTTTTATTTAATCATGTCAACACCATTAACATTGGGACGAACTGTTCGTCCCGCACTTTATTTTATTAATCCGACCTTCACCGCCGTTAATCTAAGAAAAAGAATACATGAAAAATGAATTTAAAATGTCCCTTTTCGCAGCCCCGATCTCACCGGTCAAAGATAGCCTAACGGGACGAGTATCACGACCGGCTACCGTATATCCCAGTCGAGAAGTCACCTTACAGGAGGTGGCCCGACTCATCACCGGCGATCCGGCCCTCGAACGCCTCACCCGGCAGCTCCGCCTCCCGCTTGAGACGGGTGACAAGGAACGATTCAGCGAGCTGAAACGGCAAACGCTACCGTATGTCACGCCTTGCGGGACTTTCTCCTACCGGAAAAGCGATCGGCTCCTGGCCCCGAGCGGATTGGTGGTAGTGGATGTAGACGGATTGGACTCTACCGCGGAGGCGGAAGCCCTCCGAAGACAGCTGTTCGACGATGCCTACCTATGCCCCGCTCTCTGCTTCATCAGCCCGAGCGAACGAGGCGTAAAGGCTTTCGTCCCCTATCCGGAACATCCCGGAAACGAGACACCCGCCTATATCTCCGAGCATATCCTAGGCGTAATGAACTACGTGGAATATGTGTATGGCGACGGAGAGACGCGAGGCTCCCAGAAAGTAGACCCGAGCGGCAAAGACATCGTCCGCTCCTGTTTCCTATGTCATGATCCCAACGCACTTTTTAGGATTTGAAATCTAACTCATAAATCATAAATTACATGTCAGACAGTTTATCCCGCTTAGTAGAAGCGGTTCGTTCGGCGGGTGTAGATATCGCCCCCGGATATTGTGAATACGTGCGCTTGGCGTTTGCCATCGCCAACGATTGCGGCGAGGCAGGACGAGAAGGGTTCATCGCCCTGTGTTCCCTATCGGTGAAGTTTAACCGGGAGAAGGCCGAACGGCTTTTCTCCAACGCCTTGAAAAAGGGAGACCACAGGATACACCTCGGTACGGCCTTCCACTTGGCCGAACTGGCGGGCGTACGCCTGGAGCCTCCAAGCCGCCCCCGCGATACGCACGCAAATAATGCAAGTAATGCAAGTAATGCAGCACCTTTTTCCCACACACGTGCGCGCGATAATAACGTAGAGATCGAGATCGAGGAGCAGGTCGATCCGTTCACCCACCTGCCCTTCTTCCCCGAGGGGCATGAGTGGCCCCGGATGTTGCGGCAGATCATGGCGTTCGGACAGAGCCGGGAGCAACGGGACGTACTCCTCCTCGGCGGGCTCACCACCTTGGGCGCCTCGCTCGCCCAGACGCTGCGGTTCCTATATGGAGGCAAATGGTTCTTCTCCAGTTTGCAAACCTTCATCGTCGCTCCCCCCGCCTCCGGAAAAGGCGTGCTCGCATGGACGCGAATGCTCGTGCAACCGATCCACGACGAGATCCGGGCGACCGTGGCGGAGGAGATGAAAAGGTATAAGAAAGAGATGACCTCCTTCAATTCCTTGGGACGGGAAAAGGCGAAAGCCGAGGAACCGGAAATGCCTCTCAACCGTATGTTTATATTCTCCGGCAACAACACCGGTACCGGTATCTTGCAGAATATCATCGACTCGGGCGGCGTGGGGATCATCTGCGAGACCGAGGCGGACATGGTCAGCAACTCCATCGCCTCGGATTATGGCCATTGGAGCGAGGTGATCCGCAGCTCGTTCGATCACGACCCGCTCAGTTACAACCGGCGGACAGACCGGGAGTATCGGGAGCTGCGGCACTCCCACCTGTCGGTATTGATAAGCGGGACGCCCGGGCAGGTGAAGCCGCTGATCCCTTCCAGCGAGAACGGATTGTTCTCCCGGCAAATGTTCTATTATATGCCCCGTGTACTTCACTGGATCAACCAGTTCAGTCTACAGCGGACCGACACGTCGCTGGAATTCCAGAAATTGGGCAAGGACTGGATCGCTCACTTGAGAGAGATCCAGAAACTGGGGGTGATCTCGCTTCGCTTGACCGACGCGCAAATCGCCTCCTTCAACGAGGTGTTCCAAACCTTGTTCGAGCGCTCCCGGAAGGGCACCGGCAACGAGATGAACAGCTCCGTCGTACGGATGGCCATCAATATCGGACGTATCCTGTCGATCGTCGCCCTATTGCGAATAACAGGGGAATGCGAGGAGGCGGGAGACTTCGCCGCCAGCCTGCGCAAGTCGCCCCGGCTCACACCAGACCCGCAGACCTGCGCCGACAACATCAAGGACGGGATCATCACCCGCTGGGATCTCTCCATCCAAGAGGATGATTTCCAAGCGGTCCTTTCCTTGGCCGAGCCTATGTACCTACACGCCGTACACATACTCTCGTTCCTTCCCGCCAACGAGGTGAAGAACCGGGGCATGGCCGACCAAGAACGTCTCTTCATCACCTTGGATACGGAGTTCACCTATCAATCCCTCTTGGAAGAAGCCGAGAAGCTGAAGATACCCAAAAACACCGCATGCAGTTGCTTGCAACGTTGGCAGAAACAGGGAATCGTCCGAAAGGGAGAAAAACGAGGGGATTATAAGAAAACATAATCCCTTTTCCTCCTCTTCTTTTAAGTATGTACGCACGTGTGTGGGAAAACAGGTACTGCATTACTTGCATTATTTGCATTACTCGCACGCCCCACACGTACACCGGCATCGCCTCACGCCTACGCCCGCATAGGGCCACGGCGATATACGTGTGGGCTAACGTCAATATACACATGAAGCGATGCCGATATACGCATGCGAAAGCGAACGTGGAAGATCCTCGTTCAAGGACGGCCCAAATAGCGAAAGATCAGTTCCACTTGCAGGGAGGTGAAAATCCGCTGCCGGTTTTGGTAGCCTGTCTCATCCAGCTCATGGCTGAGCTTCTGATGATGTCGGACCCATCCCGCCAAGCGGTTGAGGGCGGAACACGGACTGATATCGGGAGCATAGGCCATGGCCAACTCCCGTTTGCTATAAGGGCGCACCGGCCACTCATCCAGATATTCGTTGTTTGTTTGCATAAAATAGGTGTTTTTCAATTCATTTACAGGTATAAAGATACTGAAAAAGTACGAATCCGGCAACGATCCGATCCACTAATATTCATCTTTTATCATCTTATTCCCCTCGATTTCACACCGCCTCTACGAGACTCATTCCGGAGGAAACCGGAAGTCGTACATTCGTAATCGAAAACAGATCGATCCCATTTTCAATTATCAATTATCAATTTTTAATTATTAAAACTATGGCATTAAATTACAGTGTGGCCCTTCGGCCCAACCCTTTGAAGAAAGACGAGCCGGCGAAAGCGTACGCCACGGCACAGGTCAATGGAGAGCTGTCGCTCAAGCAACTGAGTCGCCGGGTATCCATGCAAACCACCGTCAGCCGTGCGGACGTGGTAGCGGTATTGATCTCCACCGTCGAGAACCTGCTTGATGCCCTCCAAGAGGGAAAGCAGGTGGATTTCGGCGATTTAGGCAAATTCCGTCTACAGATACTCAACGAGGGGGCGGAGAGTCTTGAGAAATTCACATCTACAAACATCACCGGTGTCAACATCCAGTATATACCGGGTGAGGACCTGAAGAACATCTTCGCCGGACTGGAGTTCCAGCCGGTGGCCAGTCGCAAGGCTCAGCAAGCCGTGCTTCGTGCGGAGAAGGCCGGGGAGACCTCTGTAGATATCAGTAAGAAGCCCGCTTCCGGAGGGGACGACTCGGAATCGCCTGACGAGATATAGCGTGTCACTTTTGGCTTGACCCAATCGGTATGTCACTTTTGGCTTGACCCAAAAGTAACCAAAAGGTCAAGGCTGACGCTGACGGGCTACTTCGAGACCTGCGCTCGCTGTCGCATCCCAACTCGCTGCGCTCAAACAGGGATGCTCCGGGCGCTCGCTACGGTCTCTCCGCTTCACGCCCGTCCGCTGAGGCCGTCCAAAGGAAAGCTCCGCTTTCCTCTTATATCGTCCGTGATATCATTATTCACTATTCATTATTCATTATTCATTGTTCATTGTTCACTATTAATTATCAATTATCATGAAGAAGTCTGTTTGGAGTACCATTCTCAAAGTGATCATCGCTGTTGCTACCGCCATCGCAGGGGCCTTCGGCCTGCAAGCCTGCAACCTGTTCTAGCGTAGAAGAGCCGCCCCCTCCCCAAAGAGCCGGGACGGCTCTCCCTCCGGCCTTAGCGGGCGGGCGTTAAGCGAGGCGACCGAAGTGAGCGACAGGAGCGTCCCTGTTTGAGCGAAGCGAGTTGGGACGCGACAGCGAGCGAAGGCCGACGAGTAGCCCGTCCGCTAAGGCCTTGAACTTTTGGTTACTTTTCTTTCAAGAGAAAAGTAACACACAAACTAAAAAAAGAATAAAAATGAAACAATACTGCTTCTATCAGAATTACAGGGAAATCAAACTTCTCGTAATTCACTGCAGCGCAACCCGCTACGACCGGGATTTTCCAGTGGAAGCGCTTCGGAACGCACACAAGGATCGTGGGTTCGCCGACATCGGCTATCATTACTATATCACCCGGGATGGCGAGCTGCACCGCTGCCGGCCGGAGAACCAGATCGGGGCACACGCTTCGGGCTGGAACGATCACAGTCTGGGTATTTGCTACGAGGGCGGACTGGATGAGCGAGGACTTCCCGCGGATACCCGGACGTATGCCCAGCGGTGTACCTTGATGGACCTGTTACGGCAATTACGAAGGGATTACCCGTCGGCACGTATCTTAGGACATTATCAACTCAGCACCAACATTCGCAAGGCTTGCCCCTGCTTCGACGCGGAGAAAGAATATGCGGAATTGTATTAGGCTTCGTGATATTTGAATAGGCAACAGATTTTTTCGTATGTTTGCGGACAATATAGAAAATAAACAAAAAGATACGACATGAACTACTACGAACTTAGTTTCACATACACCTCTCCTATCGAGAAAGAGATTATCAATGACGTGCTGGCCGCCGAGTTGGGGGAAATCGGTTTTGAGAGCTTTACGGAAAGCGAGAAGGGTTTGCTGGGATATATATCCGAGGCTTTATACGACAAAAAGACATTGGATGATAAACTGGCCGACTTTCCGCTAGAGAATACCCGGATCGATTACACCTCCAAATGGGTAGAAAGCAAGGACTGGAATGAGGAATGGGAGAAGAATTATTTCAAACCGATCCGGATCGGAAACGAATGCATCATCCGTGCCTCCTTCCACGAGGCGGAGCCCGGTTATACATATAATATAATAATAGACCCGAAAATGGCTTTCGGTACCGGCAATCACGAAACGACTTATTTGATGATAAGCGAGATGCTGAAACTAGACCTAGAAGGCAAGGAGTTACTGGATATGGGATGCGGCACAGCCGTGCTGGCCATCTTGGCCCGGCTGAAAGGGGCGAAACGGGTAGCGGCCATCGACATCGACGAATGGGCTTATAACAACGCCCTAGAGAATATCCGCCTGAATCATACCGAAGACATACAAGTTGCCTTGGGCGGCGCCGAGAAAATCAAGGAATTCGGGCTATTCGACATCGTCTTCGCCAATATCAACCGGAACATCCTCCTGAATGACATTTGTCAATATACAAACAGTATGAAACCGGGAAGCATCCTATTTATGAGCGGCTTTTATGTAGAAGATATCCCGGCGATAGAAGCAGAATGTCAGAAGAACGGGCTGAAATTGGATTCTTATAACGAAAGAAATAACTGGGTTGCCGTGAAGGTCTTAAAAGGATAACTTTTTTTAACAGCAAAAGTTAAGACAAGGATAAACCTTAATCCAAATAAATACGTTATCTTAGTGGAAACTTCTAAAAAGAAAAAGTTATGAAAAGCGTAGATTCAAAATTATTACTTGGCCTTGTAGTAGGCGCGGCTGTTGGTGCCGCTGTAGGTTATTTGGCAGCGACAGATAAGAGAGAACAATTACTGGAAGAATTGAACGGTGTTGTCGGAAAAGTAAAAGAAGGTTTTAACTCCGCTCTTGCCAAATATAAAGAAGGAAAGCAAGAAGTAGTACAGGCAACAGAAGAAATCGTAGCTGAATAAGCTTTGTATGGAGAAAGATTCAGGAACAGTCTTCCGTGAGCTGAAAGAAGATGTATCGGCTTATGTGGAGTTAAAACTTGAGCTCCTAAAGTTGAGCACATATGAGAGAACGGGTAAAGTCATAGCCGTTCTCTCATATGGCTTGATATTATTGTTCTTGGCGTTCTTCGCCATCTTGTTCATATTCTTGGCCTTGGGCTTCTTCCTAGGGGATTGGCTCGGCTCCTCCGGGTTCGGATTCGGTATCGTGGCGGTCTTGTACCTGCTACTTATCGGCATTATAATAATGAATAGGGACAGGATCAGCACAAAAGTATTAAATGAGGTAATAGCCGCCATGACGGCGAATGACGATAAAAATAACGCGACAAACGATGAACAACCGGCAAACCCCACTGGAGAAACTGATTTCTGACAAAGAACGCATACAGAGACAATGTAAGCGACAGGAACAGAAATTGAATGAGGATTTCTCTTATATACAGGAGAACGCCGGAAGTTTATTGTTATCCGGATTATCGTCTCTCCTTTTCCCGAGCAATAAGTCAACGACAAAAACAAACGACAAGAACACAGCTCCCGTAACGGCTGGACAACCCTCCATCGCTTTAGGGATCTCAGACTATTTATCCATAGCGAAAGGCATGATTCCCATCGCTTGGGATCTCGCTCAACCATTTATTATGACGTGGGGAATCAAAAAAGCGAAAAAATGGTTCTCTAATCTCTTATTCAAGAAAAAGAAATAACCTCCAACAATTAATTTATGTTAGAGGGCAGCTTTTTTCTAGCTATATTATAAGGCTCAATACAAAAAACATGACTACATTTGCAGTCGTTAAAGCAAGGGATAAAATGAATATCTACTCCTTGCGATGAATAAGAGATAAAAATAAAGACTTATTATTAATAAACCCATAAAAAGTTTTATTACAATGATCAAACTAGGTATTAACGGTTTTGGCCGTATCGGACGTATGGTGTTCCGTGCTGCAGTTGCTAACTTTGGCAACGACATTCAAGTTGTAGGTATCAACGACCTTTTGGATGCTGATTACTTGGCATACATGTTGAAATATGACTCAGTACACGGTCGTTTCGACGGCGAAGTAGCTGTAGAAGACGGCGCTTTGGTTGTAAACGGTAACAAGATCCGTTTAACTGCTGAGATGGATCCTGCTAACTTGAAATGGAACGAGGTTGACGCTGACGTTGTTGTTGAGTCTACTGGTTTCTTCTTGACAGACGAGACAGCTCGCAAACACATCCAAGCTGGCGCTAAGAAAGTTATCATGTCTGCTCCTTCTAAGGATGCTACTCCTATGTTCGTTTACGGTGTTAACCATACAACTTACGCAGGTCAAGACATTATCTCTAACGCTTCTTGTACTACAAACTGCTTGGCTCCTATCGCTAAGGTTTTGAACGACAAGTTCGGTATCGTTAAAGGTTTGATGACAACAGTTCACGCTGCTACAGCTACTCAGAAGACTGTAGACGGTCCTTCTAAGAAAGACTGGAGAGGTGGTCGTGGTATCCTTGAGAACATCATCCCTTCTTCAACGGGTGCCGCTAAGGCTGTAGGTAAAGTATTACCTGTATTGAACGGCAAATTGACAGGTATGGCTTTCCGTGTACCGACTTCTGATGTTTCTGTTGTTGACTTGACAGTAGTTCTTGAGAAAGAGGCTTCTATGGCTGACATCTGCGCTGCAATGAAGGAGGCTTCTGAAGGCGAATTGAAAGGTGTTCTTGGTTATACTGAAGACGCAGTTGTTTCAACTGACTTCCGTGGCTGTGCTAACACTTCTATCTTCGACGCTAAAGCTGGTATCTCTTTGGATTCTAACTTCGCTAAGATCGTATCTTGGTACGACAACGAGTGGGGTTATTCAAACAAAGTTTGTGAGATGGCTCGCGTTATCGCTGGTAAGTAATTTATTACCACTCTACATAGAAAAGGCTATCCTCTTTGAGGATGGCCTTTTTTTTCGTACGTTTGTATCATGAAATCATATGAACTTATCACGATTCTAGGGCCTACGGCTTCTGGAAAGACGACCTTCGCCGCCGCTCTCGCCGCCCAGTTGGATACGGAGATCATCAGCGCTGATTCCCGGCAGATCTATCGTTCTATGGATATCGGGACGGGTAAGGATTTGGCCGATTACAACGTGAATGGAAAACAAATCCCCTATCACTTGATCGATATCTGCGAGCCTGGCTATAAATATAACGTATTTGAGTATCAGCATGACTTTTTCCGGGTCTATGAGGATATGAAGCGGAGGGGTAAACTCCCGATCTTATGTGGAGGAACCGGGATGTACATAGAGGCCGTACTAAAAGGATATAAGCTATTAGACGTGCCTCAAAATCCTGAGCTAAGGGAATCCTTGAGGAATAAAACCTTGGAGGAACTGGAAACCATCCTCGCCTCTTATAAGATATTACATAATAAAACGGACGTGGACACCGCCCAGCGGGCTATCCGTGCGATCGAGATCGAGGAGTATTATAAGACTCAGGCACCAGACGTAAATGAATATAATCCGATCAACAGCCTGATCATCGGTATCCACATCGACCGGGAATTACGTAGGGAAAAAATATCCAGACGCTTGCGGACCCGGTTGGACGAAGGAATGGTGGATGAGGTTCGTACGATCTTGGCTACGGGTGTTAAACCGGAAGACTTGATCTATTACGGATTGGAATATAAGTTTCTTACTTTATATATTATCGGGGAGCTTTCTTTTGAGGAGATGGTCTCGCAACTCGAGATAGCGATCCATCAATTCGCCAAGAGGCAAATGACTTGGTTCCGGGGCATGGAGCGCCGGGGTTGCGAGATTCATTGGATAGACGCCACTCTACCGACCGAAGAAAAAATAGCGACAACAATGCGAATTCTAAATAATCAGCTATGATAACAATAAACGATCTAAATAAAAGCGAGAACTTCTTCTTGATGGCAGGTCCTTGCGTAATCGAGGGGGAAGATATGGCGTTACGTATCGCCGAGAAAATAGTGGGTATCACGGAAAGACTGCATATACCCTATGTATTCAAAGGCTCCTATCGGAAAGCGAATCGCTCCCGTCTGGATTCTTTCACGGGCATCGGGGATGAGAAGGCGTTAAAGATCTTACGGAAGGTGAGCGAGACGTTCGATATTCCCACCGTTACCGACATCCATGAGACAACGGAAGCTGCCATGGCCGCCGAATATGTCGATGTCCTTCAAATCCCGGCTTTCCTATGCCGCCAAACGGATTTATTGGTAGCGGCGGCCGAGACCGGGAAGATCGTCAATATAAAGAAAGGACAGTTCCTTTCGCCGGGTGCCATGCAATTCGCCGTACAAAAGGTAGTGGACGCAGGAAATGATAATGTCATGATCACCGAGCGGGGAACGACATTCGGCTATACCGACCTTGTTGTCGATTTCCGGGGTATCCCGCAAATGCAAACATTCGGTTTCCCAGTCATTATGGATGTAACCCATTCCTTGCAACAGCCGAACCAAACCTCCGGCGTGACCGGTGGATTGCCCGCCCTTATCGAGACGATAGCGAAAGCCGCTATAGCCATAGGCACGGACGGCCTGTTTATAGAGACCCACCCGGAGCCAAGCCAAGCCAAATCCGACGGGGCCAATATGCTCAGACTGGATTTATTAGAAGATCTTTTGACACGTTTGGTACGTTTACGCCAAGCGATCCTATAAAAAATAAGGGGCCCTTACTAAAAAGGCCCCTTTATTTCTTATTTTTACGATCAATAATCTAATTATCCCATCTTGCTGATTTTCTTCAACCGATCTTCATCTATCAACTTAATCTTTCTACCGTCTAAAGCAATGATACGTTCCGCCACAAAGGTAGACAACGTGCGAATAGCATTCGATGTAGTCATATTAGATAGATTTGCCAGATCTTCACGAGCCAAATAGATGCTTAACGTAGCACCGTCTTCTTCCAGTCCGTAACTATCTTTCAGGAATAACAAAGATTCAGCTAATCGCCCACGAATATGTTTTTGCGTAAGGTTAACCGTACGTTCATCCGAGATACCGAGATCAATGGATAATTGTCGGATGAAAAACATAGCCAAATTCGGATTACTCATTAAAAGGCCCGTAACCACTGTCATAGGAATCATGCAAACCGTAGAAGCCTCGAATGCGGAAGCGTTCGTCAAGTAATCTTCTTGAGCGAAACTAGCCCGGTAACCAAAATACTGCACAGGCTTAATCATTCGGATAATCTGGCTTCTGCCACCTACTCCATCCTTGTAAATCTTCACTTTACCCTTTAACAAGCACATCATGTCCTTTGGTTCGTCGCCCTCGCAATAAATCAACTCGTTACGTTTGAAATGCTGGATCGTCGAATTACTACGGAGGATCTCACGTTCCTTATCGGTCAGAACCCTCCACACCTCTGATAAACTGGCCGATAAATCGACCTCTTCTTTTTGCTGTTTAACCACGACTGCTATATAACATACTTATGAAGCACAAATATACGATTTTTCTTTTGATAAAATAAAAACTTTTGTACGATTAATTACACCATATTGTAACATTTTACTTTCTTTCACGTCTAAACTGAAATTTATTCATTATGTTTGTCTGGAAAGAATGTAAAATCGTTGAAAAAGTTATATTCGATACTTACCTTGATTTTAATCTCTATAAGTATTTTCGCGAAGAGCACTGATACTTATAGTGATAAGATCCTGTCTTTTGGCAAGGGGAATCGAGAAACGAGAGAACGGGCGGACTCGATCATGCACCTTGTTATCGAAAAGGCAACCCAATACCAAAATACGGTATCGAAATATGAGGCTGAGATCTATATCAAAGGACGTACAGAAATTTTAAAACAAAATATGTTAATACGTCTCGCCCACCATATCTTCCCTATCGACCGAAAAAATAAGGATATGCTTTTTGAGATGGTCAGCCAATCTAAATTTAACGCTCCGCAGAACTATCTTCATGATCTAAAGGCGGTCAACGGAAACAGCATACCCAACGGGAAAAAGCAGCAGGAGGCCTTGGCCTTCTTGAATTTGAACGTATACTCCCCTACCGCTTACGATGATGCTATCTTCATGCCGATAGCTAGCAACGCTTTTAAGTTTTATACGTTCAATTTGGAAGGGCTGGAAACTATCAACGGCTTGACGATTTACAAAATCCGTTTCCTGCCGAAGCAATGGAGCCAGAAATTGGTATGCGGGGATCTATATATCATCGACCAGTCATGGACGATCGATAAGATCGATATGAACGGTCGTTACTCTTTCGCCGAATTCAACCTAGTCATGAGCTACGGACGGGATTTCAGGCGGTTCATCCTGCCCGAGAAGGCGGATCTATTCCTCCGATACAGGGTATTGGGAAACGCAGTGGCAACCACCTACCATTCTTCCTTTAAGTATCAGGAAGTGGAATGGGTGGAGGAGGACAACGAAAGCCATAAATGGAAATCCTTGGACCTGACCAATTATTACAAGCTCTCGTCCGATACGGTTCCTATTATCAGGGATTCCACGTATTGGAATATCCATCGTGACAATCCCTTGAGTCCGGATGAAGCCCACTTATACAATAAAGCCCAAGAGCAGAATATAAATAAAATCGATACGGCCGATGATCTCCAGAAGTACGTTAAACTAACGGAGCAGTTAACGAATACGGTCAATATGGATTATAAAACGACCCGTATTAAATATTCCGGGCTTCTGAATCCATTCCAATTGGGTTATTCCGCCCGTAACGGCATCACTTACAAACAGCGATTCCGTATCAGCAAGACATTTACCCGTGACAAGCAAATTCGTTTTCGTCCGGAGATAGGTTACGTATTCAAGCGCAAGCAGATATTTTTCAAGGTTGGAGGCGATTGGGAATACTCGCCGCAGAAACGGGGAATTTTATCGGTAGAAGTAGGAAACAGTAATGAAAGCTATTCCTCCGAGATCACCCAAAAGATCAATGAGGAACTAAAGGATTCCACCTTCAATTTTGATGATTTAAACCTTGAGTATTTCAAGCATTACTATGCGGAAATAAAAAACTCCATTGAGTTATTCAATGGGTTTCAATTAACAACAGGCATCTCTTACCATCGCCGTATCCCCTCTAAAAAGAAAGTGGCGATTGATCCCGGGGATGATGTAGAGGAAATACTTAGCCAAAATTATAATGACTTTACGCCCACGCTCGGTTTCTCCTATACCCCCCGCCAATATTATCGCATGGACGGATACCGGAAGGAGTATGTCTATTCGTATTATCCCACGATATCAATCGAAATAGCGAGAGGTATCCCCGGAGTCGGGAAAAGCTCGGGAGATTACGGACGTATAGAGGCGGACGTGCATCAAAGCCTTATGCTTGGCCTATGCAGACGATTGAACTATCATATCAGCGCCGGTCTTTATACGCAACAGAAGTCTACCTATTTCGCGGACTTTAGGTATTTCACCCGCAGGAATTTCCCCGATACATGGGATGATCAGATCGGCGGAGTCTTCAATCTGCTGAAAGGCGAGTGGTTCAATGCCTCCGATAAGTATATACAAGCGCATTTCATGTATGAAAGCCCTTTTGTCTTATTCAAGATCCTCCGCATCAACTCCACGAAAAAATTCATGCAAACGGCCTCACGCTATATCCTCTCCGAACGCTTTTATCTGAGCCAGCTATGGACACCGGTCTTGCCTAGCTATACGGAAGTCGGATACGGGATCGGGAACCATATCTTTAATATCGGGATATTCGCCGGATTCGATCGCTGGCATTACCAAAGCATGGGATTCAAGTTTGCCTTCGAGTTATTTCAATAAATCGATAGTGGGCGGGCTACCAATATCCCTTTACAGCTCTTTATCCCCTCGGCGTAATCTCGTAAGGAGGATACTTGGATGATTACCTTTTTAGCGGAAAAAGAGGCATGGATAAATGTCAGTTGTCCATCCTTCCAATAGGCGATCCCGACATGCGTCACGTCCAGCCCCTTGATAGAAGTAACAAAACAGAGGATATCGCCATTCTTGATTCCGGACGAACATTTCTCGATCTCCTGTTTAGGCACATAATAATGAGGACGCAGGTTTATCTCCTTTTCCTTATCGGCCATCCTTCGAACCCTTTCCGGATGGTTCTTCAATTGCTTATAGCTATCCGGATGCGTGGATATAAAAGATAAATCCAAAGGTAGGGAGGCACCACCGATCTCCCGCCCCATATCTTTCACGATTCCTTTTCGCTCGTTCTCATAGAACCAGTCGGTCATATAATGCAAACGATCCGTGTAATCATGGATCGTGCCGTCTCTGTACCGGAGCTGCTGTAAATTCTCACAGAAGTTCTCAAAGGTAGGATTTTCTTCCCACAGGGTGCGGGATAAAGCCAATACGGTCTCCGCGAATGTGGTACAATCCAGTTCCCGCAGATTGACCACCAAGCCCTCCGGCTCCTTTTCCAAGGTAGAGGCGACATAAGGAGTCCCCCGGAAGAAAAGGGCGGTATGGATCATTAGCTCGTCTAGGGGTAACGACTTCTTAGGTTCCATCTGAGTACAATACCGATCGAAAATAGCACGATCCTCATCCGTACAATACAACTTACGGGATGTATGCTCTTGGGCGTTCACTAAAAACACCATACATACACACATCCAAAAACCGAGCAGTATCATTCCCCTTCTCATAAGCTAATCCTTTTTCGTTTTCAGTAAATCCTCCAATTTCACCAGCTCGTCACGGAATTGGGCAGCCTCGATGAAATCCAGTTTCTTCGCTGCTTCCGTCATCTGTTTGCGAGTCCGCTCGATCGCCTTCTCAAGCTGCGTACGGTTCATGTATTGCACGACCGGGTCCGCTACCAAGCTTGGTTCCGGCTCTATATAAGCGTAAGGCTCCGCCGTTTGTTGTTTCTCGGCAAGCATGGATACACTGTTTTTCATGACTTGCTTCGGAGTAATGCCATGCGCCTCGTTATAAGCCATCTGTTTCTCCCGCCGGCGATTGGTCTCGTCCATGGTCTGCTGCATACTCGCCGTGATCTTATCGGCATAGAAGATAACCTTTCCATTCACGTTTCGGGCGGCACGTCCAGCTGTCTGCGTCAAGGATCGGTGGGAACGCAAAAAGCCTTCCTTATCCGCATCCAAGATAGCGACCAACGAGACTTCCGGTAAATCCAGCCCCTCGCGTAGCAGATTGACACCGATCAGCACATCAAACAGGCCATTCCGCAGGTCGTCCATAATCTGTACACGTTCCAAGGTATCTACATCGCTATGTATATAGTTGCATCGTACCCCCATGCGGGTCATATACGTAGTCAGCTCTTCCGCCATACGCTTGGTCAAGGTAGTCACCAAGACTCGTTCGTCTTTTGCCGAGCGCTGCGTGATCTCCTCCATCAAGTCGTCGATTTGGTTTAATGAAGGACGGACATCGATAATCGGGTCCAGCAGGCCTGTCGGACGTATCACCTGCTCCACCACCACTCCCTCGCTCTTTATCAACTCGTAATCGGCGGGAGTAGCGCTCACATAAATGCCTAGAGGCGTCAACGACTCGAACTCATCGAAGGTAAGCGGACGGTTATCCATCGCCGAGGGCAAACGGAAACCATACTCCACCAAGTTTTTCTTCCGGGCATAATCCCCGCCATACATCGCACGAATCTGCGGGATCGTCACATGGCTCTCGTCTACGACAAGCAGGAAGTCTTTCGGGAAATAATCCAACAGGCAGAAAGGACGATCTCCCGCCGCGCGTCCGTCGAAATAACGGGAATAGTTCTCGATACCCGAGCAATGCCCTAGCTCCCGGATCATTTCCAGATCAAACGTGACACGCTCATACAGGCGTTTCGCCTCGAAGGGCTTACCGATCTCCTTGAGGAAATTCACCTGCGTCCCCAGATCCACATCGATCTGACCGATCGCCATATTGATACGCTCTTGGGTGGTCACGAATAAATTGGTAGGATAAATATTCAGCTCATCTTGCTCATCATACTCCTCGCCTGTCAACGGATTGAAAGAGGAGATGCGGTCTATCTCATCATCCCAGAACTCGATACGGTACGCCATGCCGTCGAAGGTCTCGATCGCCGGGAAAATATCCACCGTATCACCATTCACACGGAAACAGCCGCTTTTGAACTCCAGCTTATTATTCACGTACAAGGCGTCTACAAACCGGCGCAACAGCTTATCCCGGTCGATACGCATACCCCGTTCCAGATGCGTCACTTTCTCGGCGAAAGCCGTAGGGTCTGCCATGCCATATAAGCAGGATACGGATGAGACCACGATCACGTCCTTACGACCCGACAATAAGGAAGCCGTGGCCCTCAAACGCAGCTTATCGATCTCCTCATTGATCGCCAAGTCTTTCTCTATATAGGTATCGGTAGAAGGTAGATAGGCCTCCGGTTGGTAATAATCATAATAAGAGACAAAGTACTCTACCGCATTATTTGGGAAAAACGCTTTAAACTCACTGTACAACTGAGCGGCAAGCGTCTTATTATGACTGAGTATCAAGGTCGGTCTCTGAACTTCCTTTATCACGTTAGCGATCGTAAACGTCTTACCGGAACCGGTAACACCCAAAAGTGTCTGGAAAGGAACACCACTCTTGATCCCTTCCGACAACGCCGCAATCGCCTCGGGTTGGTCACCCGTGGGACTGAACGAAGACGATATTTCAAAATTCATCCTTTACCCGATCTGTTGTTTAGGCATTATTAACCATAATATAATGTAGAGCAGTATACCGAATCCGGCGAAAAGAACCATCAATACCCATACGATCCGTACGATCGTCGGATCGATATCCAAGTATTCCGCAAGACCGGCACAAACACCCCCTATCATCTTATTATTCGAACGAGTCAATCTTTTCTTCTCTTCCATTATCCTCTATTTTAACAATTAGACAGTATACACGCAAAGATAATTTTTTCCCTCTAATAAAATAACAACTCCTGTCGATAATTCTTACAAATACGACAATGCCCATTGCAGGCTCTTTATAATGGGCATTATAAAGCACTTACAATGGGCATTCAACACCGCTTACAATCGTGATTAAGCGGCCTATCGATCCAGCAACTCTTGCAAATATTTACGAGTTTGGATCACATAATCATGGCGGGTACCATTCAGCTCACATTCAATTGTTATCGCACCCTTGAATCCTTGTTTTTTCAACTCGGCAATCACTGCGGGAAAATCTACATCGCCCGTAGGGATCGGTACCTCATGGCCCAGCTCATACGGATTGTTAGGATCCGGATACTTGCCATCCTTCGCATGGAACTCTTTAATCAAGTTACCAAACAACTTGACCGCATCCAGGGAGTTCGACTTGCCATACATTAGTAAATTCGCCAAATCACAATTGATAAACAAATTACCCGTACCGATATCCCGGATCGCACGAATCAAAGTGATTGGTGTCTCCTGCCCAGTCTCGAAATAAATCAAGACATTACGCTCCTTCGCATAAGTAGCCAAGCCACGCATCACCTCAATGAAATCCTTATACTGCGCCGAAGACGGATCCTCTGGAATAAATCCAAAATGCGAGTGCATAGCCGGAATACCAGCCTGTACACAAAAATCGATCATTTTACGGTATAAGTCCAACTTCTCGAAACGCTCATCGATAGGTACCAGGCCGATCGTAGCCGGTCCTTGACGAAAATTCCACGTACTTTTACTTCCCGGCACACCAACCAACGTAGTTACCCGGATCCGGTGCTTCTCGGAAGCGGCCTTCACCTGCTCCGCCAATTCCTTCGTGAATCTTTTTTCACTATAATTTAACTCACAAGAACCAAAGCCCTGCTCATGCAGGGCTTTGAAACTCTTATCTATATCGCGTACATCATATTGGATGACACCGATCGTGATCTGTTCCTGCGCCTTCACGCCCGGACAAATCAAGGCCATAGCCACCACGTACGCCCATATATATTTCCTAATGTTCATATTCCTTATTATTCAATCTAAGAATCAATCAATTATTGTTCCATAGTCGGATTGAACGTACCTCCCCAATTATTATTCTGCTCCAAATTCGGGTTCTCGTCCAAGTAAGTTTTCTTGATCGGGAAGAAATAGAAGCTTTCCTCGATCACGAACTGGCGCTCAGCTGCCTCCGTATAAGGAACTTGATGGATTACGTAGCGAAAATCACCGGTAGTCAACTCATTCTTGGCGATCCGGTCGCGAGCGACGTTCAAGTCCATATCCGAGCCATCCGGGTTGACTGCGATCGCCTCGATACCATGTTTCGTCCAACCGGCCAACATCATCATATTACGCGTACGGCGCAAGTCCCAGAAACGATGTCCCTCATAGCACAGCTCGATATGACGTTCATCCAAAATCGCCTGACGGATCTCCTCACGGCTACCAACCTTCAAGCCATACAAACCATCCGCCCCTGCCTCTATACCCGCACGCTTACGGATCTGTTTCAACAAATCGATAGCTACATCAGAATGTCCGTTCTCATTAGCGGCCTCCGCATAGATGAACATCACTTCGGCAAAGCGCATCAAGATATAATCAATATCGAACGTCATCACCTTGTCTTGTGTCAAGGAAAGATCAGACACTTTGTAATTATACATTCCAGAGAAAATATCATTGTTGGCCGCATTGACACCCGCATTCGGATTGACACCATATTGATCGTCTGCGTTGCTCACACCCAAGGCGTTATACATACGGTTGTCGGCAGATCTACCAGCTACCGGCCATTCGCGTCCGTTATACAAACAAGCCCTGTTGAAACGCGGATCGCGATTCTTCCAGAAAGCCTTCAGCAAAGCCTGCTCGTCACCTACGTAATACTTGCCCGTAGGATCGTCGTAACGCTTACCATCCAACATCGGGAAATCCTTTACGAATTCCCAAGTAGGATTATGATAAGGTTTATCACGGCTCACAGAAGCCGGACGCGTACCATACTCCCAAGTAGCGACACGGTTCGGATTTGAATAAATAACCGGGAAGATAACCTCCGGACCTCTTTCTTGCAACCAAATATCCGCCGGATTCTCTGTCAACGCGATGCCATTCTGCACACAAAAATCATACGCCTCCTTAGCCGCCACGTAAGCCTCTTTCCAGTATGCGTTATCATACATACGTTTCGGATTGAACTGAGGAGAAGCTTTCAGTAACAAGGTCTTTGCTTTCCAAGACTTTGCAAAACACTGGTCTATACGCCCATAATCACTGGAACTACCAGCTATTTTGGCAGGCAACAAGGAAATCGCATGATCCAAATCCTCTATCATAAACTGGAAACATTCCGGCGTAGAGTTACGTTTCACGTACAAATCATCCTTATCTTTATCTTGCGGCACTTTCAAATAAGGTACGCCACCATGATGCAACACCATCCAATAATACATATAGGCACGCATGAAATAGGCTTGTCCCAACATGAAATCCACAGCTTTCTTATCCTCTATCACGCTAGACTCCAGTTTAAAGATCGCCTCATTGATGTGGCGGATCTTGGTATAGTCCCATTTTTTATAACTATCCCCAGTCTCCGTGATCGTACCCAAATACCAAGGAATGCCCGTCACTTGATCCGAATTTTGGTCGGCAGAAACACTCCAGCCCTCAAAACACTCCTCATACAGATTGTTCACGTACGCCTGAGCCAGGTTAAGGTCTCCCCAAACCATAGACTCATCGTAGGTCTCTAGGTTGTCGATATCCAACGTGTCACAGCCTGTTGTCATTCCACCTAACAGAAAGGCCGCACTAATTATCGCGTATTTAAATTGAATCATTTTCATATCTTCCTATATTATATTTAGAATGAGAAATTAAGACCAAAAGAGAACGTTCTCATCAAAGGATAAGAATCATAATATTCTTGTTCCGGATCCAAGAACTCGGTCACAGCTGAAATACAGAACAAGTTAGTAGCATTCGCAAATACCTGAGCATGCGTGATTCCTAACGGACGAAGAATAGCCATAGGCAAATCGTAACCAATATTTAGATTCTTCAAACGCAAATAAGCGCCATTGCGCATCCAGTAACTCGTATTACCCGCTCCAGACTCATACCAACTCGTGCCCGTGATACGTGGATAAACCCCATCCGGATTAAGTTCCGGATCATACACCTTATCACTCGTCCAAATCGGGAAATAAGGACGAATCGTACCACCATGTTGATAGAAACCTCCATCTACGCCACCTACGAAGCGATCATATTTTCCGACCCCTTGAAAATGCACATCCAGCGTGATTCCCTTCCACTTGATACTACCGCCAAAACCATAATTGATACGTGGCGTACCATTCTCACTCAACAAATTATACTCATCATTGCTATCAATACGTCCGTCCGGTCCCTCCGAGTAGCCATCGCCTCTCGTATCCTTATACAAGATACCACCCAGATAAGGATCCCGTCCAAATTGCTTGAAACCTTTCGCCTTCAAGGCTTCCACCTCTGCCGGATCCGTCAGCAAGTGATCGGCGATCAGGCCCGTCAAGATTCCCTCAGCCTTACCCTGTTTTGACAACGCATGCAGGTTACCCCCTTCTCGATAAGTGGCATCCTCATCCAATACATCCCAACGATCACGAGCGAATCCCAGATTCAAGTAGGCAGAGTAAGTAATCTCGCCATTCGCGGCCTTATCCATCCAAGTCAGAGCCAACTCACCGCCTCGCCAAGAACGCTCGGCATAGTTTTCCGGAGCCAAAGCCTGTCCGTACGTGCTTGGGAGTGTCACCGTACGCGGTCCGAGGATATCTACCTCTTTCCGATAAAAGGCATCGAACGTTCCAGACAAACGATTATTGAAGAAACCAAAATCCAAACCACCATTATAAGTAGTTGAGGTTGCCCATGTCAAGGCATAGTTCGGAGTCGCTCCAGCCACAATCGTATTTGCCAAGTTATTACCAAAGATATATTTTTCACCCAATTGATACTTTTGCAAATAAGAGAACGCATCCACCTTGTCAATCGGGTCCTTGCTCAAATCCATATCATTACCCGTCGTACCATAAGAGGCACGGATCTTCAAATTACTCAACCAATCAGATGTCGGCTCCATGAAAGACTCTTGGCTGATACGCCATGCGGCAGATACAGAGGGGAAGAAGCCCCAACGCTTACCGTCTGGGAAAAGGGTATTACCATCGTAACGGAAAGAAAATTCTGCTATATACTTCTGATCAAATGTATAATTGAAACGGCCGATCCAAGAAAGGCGCCCTCCGTTCTTCTCCTTCGCCTCGCCCCAGCGTCGCAAAGCATCGGATGAGTAGTTGAACATCTGGTCTAAATTCGTAAGCGGAGACTCACCTTTGGCCGATACCTCCTCGCCACCATTAGATGCCTGCTCGAATACCACCATGGCTGCCACATCATGCTTACCGAACGTATTGGCATAATTCACGAACCAGTTGAATTGCTCGGTCCACAATTGTTTAGTCTTATACTCCAGATTCTCGTAATTCTGCGAGAAGTTGAAGGTATTATATTCATTCAAATTCAATGGAGCCGGCAAAAAACGATTGCCTTGCGGATCCGCTTGCTGGAATTTATAGTTTTTCTGGAAGGTCATAAAGCGCTTCCGGTTGTAATCGTGGCCTAGATAAGAGGCCATCACTTTCGTGCTCAAACCTTTCGTTATGAAATCAAGGTTGATATTGAACGAAACGATACCGTTCAAATTACGCCGACGTGTCTTCAAATAACGGTTTCCAACCACTTGATCCACGGGATTCCATCCCTGCCAAGAGCCATAGTCTTGATAGATCGGATAATCCGTGATGGTGTTAGCGGGCGTTCCGTCTAAGTAAGAGTAAAACGGCGTTGTCTTCATTGCGTTGAAGGTACAACGATATAAATCGTACACCGATTGGTCGTCATCGTCAGAGAAAGGCCAGTAGAAACGCTTATCGTTCGATTGATTCGCATCCAAGTTCACATTCATGGTTATATACTTGGTCAAATCGACAGAAAGGTTCGAACGTAAGGAGAATTTCTTATTCTCCAACGACACATACGATCCCTCCTCGGCCAAGAACGATCCCATCACATAATACTTTACCTTATCCGTACCACCGTTCACGCTCAAGGAGTGTTTCGTATTCCAGGGATTCTGCCAAATATAATCGTTCACGTTATAGTTGATCTTATTATCACGGAAATAGGCATACTCCTCCTCGCCATTAGGAAGCGGCGTACCTTGGAAACGAGCTACCGCATTCTGGTAGTCCAAATCATCAATCGCATCCCAACGGTCGGCAAACAATTCCTGAGTCGGTTTACTAAACGCATAAGAACCTTGGTAATTAAATATCGGTTTTTGGTTTTTCGTTCCTCCCTTAGTCGTTACCAACACGACACCATTTCCAGCAGCGGAACCATAGATTGAGGCGGTAGCCGCATCTTTCAAGAAGCTCATTTGGTCTATTTCATAAGGTTCCAATAAGTCGAAAGCCTCTTTATCGCGAATCACCCCATCAATAACGAACAAAGGATCACCGAATCCTCCACGCATACGAATCTCGGATTTAGCCCCCATCAAACCAGAGTTGCCCGTGATCATAGCTCCCGGAGCACGTCCGGCCAAAGAGTTTGAAAGGTTTGTACTCGGGATCACAGATAGATCATCCGCTTTCACGTTCGATATAGACCCGGTCATGTTCACTTTTTTCTGCACGCCATAACCTACGACAACGACCTCATCCAACTTCTGCGTATCCTCTTTCAAACGGATTTCCAACGTACTTTTCCCTGCCACAGGAATCTCACGGTCTAGATATCCGATATAAGAAACCACCAAGATTGCGTTTTCAGGAACATTGATTAACGTAAACTTACCATCCATATCGGTAATCGTACCGTTTGTCGTACCTTTTACAAGAATGTTTGCACCAATCACTGGTATACCGGCTTCATCAATAACGGTACCCGTCAATCTTATATCATTCTGATTTACAGAATAATTATGGGGGGGGGGGGGTATTTTGTACACCATACAACGGAGAGAACGCTCCTAACGCTAAAAGCACCGTTGCTAAGTAATATTTATTATTCATAAAACTAGATTTAAGTCTCTTTTACACTTGAATTATACTAAAAATTCTTTTCAAAAACATCTCATCTGAATGAGATTACCCACACACTGTTCTATCCATCTCTCACCATATCTAAAATTTAAGATTTATTCATTAAACATCAAGGTTAACTTGCCTCAAAATCTTGTTTGCATTGAGAAGCATTTTTCTTTTCACCGCAAATATAAATAAAAATCATAAAAAACAAACAACACGATCAGGTTCCGCCAACATCCATTCAATAATTCAATCCGAACTACAAATAGACTATAGATTGAACCAATAATTCATTTTGATCATGAACGTATTTGTAGCGGGGAGTCCCCACATACGATCCAGATTACTTCCCCAGCCGGAGGAGTACCAGTTGTCCCGGTTAGACATCCGGTGTTCCCATACGAAATAAAGCGTGGAACCGGGCAAGTATTCCCAGCGGGCTACCAAGTTGGAACGAAACTCGTTAAACCTAAAATCAGGGTTCCTAAAAGGCATCTGCCCAGCTCCCTCCCCGATGGTATAGACTCCATCCGCATAAGTCAATTGATCCGGATCAATACGTTGGAAACGGTTCTCAAAGGTATGCGACTTCGTATCCGCCGCTAATTTAAAATCATCGTATTTAGCGATGGAGGTGAACGGGGCACCATAAAATTGAATGGAAATATCGGGGGTCACGTTCACTTGTAATTTCAGCGTGAGACCATAGGTCTTCTGATCCATGTGGCCCATGACATAATAATAAGGGGCCAAGCTACTCGAGCTAAGCGGACTCGTCGTAGCCACATATTGCATCTCATCCGTATTCCACGCATAATCCAGTTGACCGGACAAATAGACATGGTTTCCCAAGCGGAATGTCAAGCTCGGCGAGATCGTATTGAAGCGATTTCCCTCGAAATTATGATCGCCCTCGTATTTGAGCATGAACATCATTCGTTTCGCCTTATCGGTATTGAACTTAGCGGAAGTTAAGAAATAAGAACCGAAGCGAACATCCGGTCCCCCTCGCAGCAAGCGGCTATCCAGCCAATTCCAAGCAAAGGTTTCCTTGACATCCCATTCATACCGGTTCATCGTCATACTTTGCCAACGCAAAGAAGCGTTGTTGCTAAAAGGAGTACCGCCGTAATTCCACATATTCTTTTGGGACAGGGTAAAGGCGTTGTACCGGAATATCTTCCAGATATCGGTCTGCCGATACATGATCTCCGTCTCATTCATCAGATAATCTGTCTCCTTCATATATCCCATATCATTCAAGTCGAAACCGGGTGACGACCAAGTAAAGGTCTCCGAGAAGTTCCATTTGGCGTTTCCTTTCCGTCCCACTTTCACATAACCACCCGTTCCGGTCAGGGAGCGACGGGTAGGATCCACCCCCAGATAATCGGCGGAGGAAGCCCTTTGATAATAATGCGCCACGCTATTCTGCAAAGCCGTGATCGCCCCGGCGCTACCATGCAAGGAACTCAACATTCCCTTTACATCTATATAATAAAGGCGATTCTTGAAATACTGGGTAAAGTCAATACCCGCCGTGAAAGCGTTACGCACCATGAAATCCTCCAGATAAGGCTGATCCAAGGCACGGTTTACCGAAGTCACCATACCGCCCAGCAAGGTATTCCCCTTCCAGTTCTTTTGCACACGGGCCACGGTATAGTTTGTCAAAGGCTCCACGACTTCCACATCCTCCACCCCGTTACGGGTAACCTTGGAGGAGGAACGTGCCGTTACACTCTCGATCACTCCGATCGTCAAGCCCCGTTTATTCGTACCCGTCAGTTTCAACGCACCGATAATCGGCACATTCTCTTTCGTCTCGGCATAACTGCCTACGTTGTCTATACCCCGTGGCGTATAAGAGGGAGAGGCGCCGATCCTACGGGTATAAAACATCATATCGCTACCGTTCGCAAAATCCAAGATATGTTTTCCTTCCAAGAAGAAGGGGCGTTTCTCATCGTAAAACGTCTCGTAAGCCGTAAGGTTCATTACGGAGGGGTCCAACTCCACTTGTCCGTAATCCGGATTGATCGTCATATCCAACGTATAATCCGAGAGGGCGAACTTAGCGTCCAAGCCCACGTTTCCTCCCCAGCTATACCCTTTTTGATAAGGGCTGCCGTCTATCCGGGGTTCCTGCCTGTATTTACCCATTACATACGGCAAGAACTCGATGCCGCGAGGCTTGGGAACAGAGTCCATGCCGCTCATGTTTCCGAACGAAAAGACATGTCCGTTATTCTTCAAGGGGATCATGCTCCAATTTTGCACCTCGTTATTCCTACGGATGATACGGCGTACATGCAAGCCCCAAACGCCATCCTCCGATCGCTGGTTATAACGCAACTGGCTGAACGGGATACGCAGCTCGGCGGTCCAACTGGAATCCGCCCGGTTGATATTCGTTCGTCCTTCCCAAACGGCGTTCCAGCTAAGGTTGACGTTCAACTTATCCGTTACGACCAGATCCGTCTTATTTCCTCCTAGATTGATATTGAATTCCGGTGCCGCACGATAATCATGGTAGGTGTCGAAAGCGACGCTGATCAAATCGCCCAGACTATTATCATCCCGGTTCCCGATAAAACGATTCATCTTATCCGGCACGGCGTCCTTGCAATATACACCTACATAGATATATTTATCATCATAGAAAAGTTTTACCCGGGTCGGGGATTGAGTGATCGCCCGCTCATAAGGGATAATCTGTACGAAACGATCCGACCATTCGCCTTGCTTCGTCCAAAAGTCCTCATCCAACTTACCGTCGATCGTAGGTTTCACTCCCGATACTTTCCGGATATTATAGGTACGCTTATAAGCTTTCTCAAAAGGGACGATCGAATCTTGCTGGGCTTCGCACAACAACGAGATTCCTAAAAACACGAGTAGAGTCAGATATTTCATAATGGCCTAGACTATAAGATAACAATAAGCCTCAAAGATAAGCACTTCTTTTCAGAAAAGAGCACATCTTCCCAAGATTTATCGCAACGTAGCCAAAGGCATACGATATCAAGTATTCACTGCAACCCGTATTGCAGTAGTACTGCGACGCATGTGCAGCGCTACTGCAACCGGCGTGCAGTAACACTGCAATGCGGGTTGCAGTACAATAACAATAGCGTCACGATAAAAATCAACAACCGCCTCCCAACGCCCGGTATAGCAATATCTTCTTCCGGCATAAATCGGTGACGATATCGATATGCTCCAGCTCGCTATCCAGATAACGCTCCTCGGCGGAAAGAACCTCCAAGAAACCGGTATAGCTTAATTGGAACATCTCACCAGCATTCACCACGGAACGTTGGTGGGCAAGGGATTCTTTCTCTTTCAAGCGGATACGCTCCGTTTGGGTCTGGCTGGCGCAATAGAGATCGAGCACCTCGGTGTAAGCGTTCAAAGCGGTCTCGTGGTATTGGGATAAAGCGATACGCTGGGAAGCCTTCGCCTCGTTCCACATCGAACGGATCTCATTGCGGCGGAAGATAGGAGCCGTGATACCCGCCGCCAAGTCGTACACCAAAGAGGCCGGCGAATGAAACCACTTACCCACATCAAACGCATTGAAACCACCACTGGCGCCAAGCACCAACGAGGGATAGAAAGCCGCCTTCGCCGCTATCACATCCGCCTTGGAGGCGACCAACCCCATCTCGGCGGAACGTACATCCGGACGCAATGTCAAGAGGTTCGCTGGAATCCCTTCCGACAAGGGAACCGGCAACTTACGCAACTCATCGAATCCCATCCGGCGAATCTCGAAGGGGAAAACACCCAACAGGCAAGCGATCGCCCGCTCCTTCTCACCGATCAACTGATCGTTTTCCAGCAATTTACTCTCGATCAACAACACACGGGCATAAAACTGATCGACCGCCAACTGCGTCTCCGCCCCTTCCTTCTTCAACTGGCGGGTCAGCTCATGGGAACGACGGGCACTGGCCAGCGCATTCCGCAACACCTCCTTACGCCGGTCCAAGCCGATCAACTCATAATATTGAATCGCCAAATCGGAGATCAACATCGACTGGGCAAAACGGGTAGCCTCCACGGAAGCCATCCAGCGAGCGGCGGCGGCCTGCTTCTTCCGGGTCAGTTTGCCCCAGATATCCGCTTCCCATTGAAAGCTCAAGCTCAAGCCGAAATCCCGGTAAGGGTCCGGTATATGCTTATCCTTTGGCAAAGAAGGCACGTTTGTCTCGCTATTCCCCACACCATCCATCGTATATTCACCGAAACGGTTCACGGAGGCTCCGATGTTCAAATTCACGTCCGGCAGCAAAAGCCCCTTCGCCCGCTGCAAGGCCGCACGGCTCATGGCGATGCGCTCCATGCTCTGCTGGAAGGAATGGTTATTGCGTAAAGCCACATCCACATAGCCTCGCAATAAGGTATCTTGGAAAAAGACATCCCACGAGAGCGGTTTCACGAACGTAGTGTCGTTCATTCCCATCTCGCCGGATTCCGGAAGCGAGATCCGCTCGTCCATCGATAGCTCGGGAGTCTTACAACCGGCCAAAGCAATCAGAGCCAAGGCGCAGCCTATCATTATATATCTCATCTTATCAATACACATACTCGTCTTCTTTAATTTGCTCTTTCTCTTTTCTCTTTTTAAAATAAGTAGCCAGCGACTCGAAGATCACGTAAAGCCCCGGGATCAAGAAGATACCGACAAACGTACCGATCAACATACCTCCGGCCGCCGCCGTACCGATCGAACGGTTCCCCAAGGCACCGGCTCCCGAGGCGATCGTCAACGGAATCAAGCCACTGATAAAAGCGAAGGAGGTCATCAAGATCGGGCGCAAACGACTGGTAGCCCCTTGAATAGCGGCCCCCATCACGCTGATACCTTCCTTACGGCACTGGTTCGCCACCTCGATAATCAAGATCGCATTCTTTCCCAGCAAACCAATCAACATCACCAACGCCACCTGCGCATAGATGTTATTCTCCAGACCTACCACGTACAGCAAGAAGAACGAGCCGAACACACCCGCCGGAAGCGACAGGATGACCGGAAGCGGAAGCAATAAGCTCTCGTATTGGGCGGCAAGCAACAGATAGACGAATGCCAAACAAATAGCGAAAATTACCAACGTTTGCCCACCGGACTCTTTCTCCTCCTTCGCCACACCGGACCATTCGGTATCATAACCACGGGGCAATACCTCGGAAGCGATCTCCTCAACAGCCGCCAACGCCTCACCCGAGCTGACACCCGGGGCGGCCTCGCCGGTAATCATGGCCGAGGTAAACAGGTTGTAACGGGTAATCTGGCTCGGGCCATACACACGCTCCATCGTCATGAAGTTGGAGTAAGGCACCATATTCCCCTCCTTATTCTTAGCATACAGGCTGAACAAATCCTCCGGATTCATACGATACTCCGGCGCCGCTTGCAACATGACCTTGTACATCTGGCCGAAACGGACGAAGTTGGAGGAATAGAAACTACCTACATAGGATTGCAAGGTTTCCATGGACTCGTTCACGTTGATGCCTAGCTTAGCCGCCTTCGCCAAATCCACCCGGAGCAGATATTGCGGGAAATTCGGGTTGAAGCCGGAAGTGACACCGGTCAGGCGAGGATCAGCGTTCAGCTTCGCCACGAAGTTCTTGGCGACCTCATCCAGCTCGGCGAACGTACCGGCGGTCTTATCTTGCAGACGAAGCTCGAAGCCACTCGCGTTACCGAATCCCGGAACCGTAGGCGGTAGGAAGAACTGGATGTCCGCATCCTTGATATGGGCGACACGATCGGCGTACACGCTCATCAACTCCGCCGCTGTCTGCTCCCGTTGATCCCAAGGGGTCAGGTTAATCATACCCATACCGAAGCTGGCACCCTCCGTCTCGGTCATCAAGCTATAGCCGGCCAAGGTAGAGATCGTCTCCACCTCTTCCAACGGCAACAAAGCCGCTTGCACCTTGTTCAAGGCAGCTTCCGAACGCTCCAAGGTAGCTCCGGGAGGTGCGTCTACGTTCACATAGATCATACCTTGGTCCTCATTCGGGATAAAGCCGGAAGGCAACACGAACGTCATGCCCCACGTGGCCAGACAGAAAAGGATCAAGGTTGCGTACGTCAGCATCCGACGGTTCAAGAACCATCTTAAATTCAAGCGGTAACGACGCTCCAAGAAATCATAACGGCGGTTAAAGCCCTCGAAGAAACGAGTCAGAAGGCCCTTCTTCGCCTTTTTCGAATGAGATACCGGCTTCAGTAACAAGGCGCAAAGAGCCGGAGACAACGTCAAGGCGTTCACGCCGGAGATCACGATCGCCACAGCAAGCGTCAATGAGAACTGGCGATAGAAGATACCCACCGTACCATCCATGAAACCGACCGGGATAAACACGGCGGACATCACCAGCGTAATAGCGATAATCGCCCCTCCGATCTCACCGATCGCCTTTTTCGTCGCCTTCAACGGGGGCAGCTTCTCGTTGTGCATCTTCACGTGGACCGCCTCTACCACCACGATCGCGTTATCCACCACGATACCGATAGCAAGCACCAAGGCGAACAAAGTCAGCATATTGATCGAGAAACCCAGCATCTGCATAAAGAAGAACGTACCGATCAACGATACCGGAACGGCGATAGCGGGTATCAACGTAGACCGGAAATCCTGCAAGAAAAGATACACCACGATAAATACCAAGATAAACGCCTCCAGCAAGGTCTTGAGCACGACCGATATGGAAGCGTCCAAGAAACGGGATACGTCGTACGAGATATTATATTCCATACCCGGGGCAAATGTCGTTTCCTTCAATTCCTCCATCTTCGCCTTGATCTGCTGGATCACCTCACGGGCGTTAGAGCCCGGACGCTGCTTGATCATG
The DNA here is from genome assembly GCF_000012845.1 of Parabacteroides distasonis ATCC 8503. NCBI lineage: Bacteria > Pseudomonadati > Bacteroidota > Bacteroidia > Bacteroidales > Tannerellaceae > Parabacteroides > Parabacteroides distasonis. The sequence goes on along the minus strand of NC_009615.1, from coordinate 302,013 downwards.
ATAGAGGCCGAGGGCTTTCCGTCCGTCATGGAGATCATATTATAATCCTCGGAATCAAACTCGATCGTAGCCACGTCTTTCAGGCGAAGCACGGAACCGTCCGGCAGGGCTTTCAAGACGATCTCGCCATATTCCTCCGGCGTGCTGAACTTACCGCTATACTGCAAGACGTATTGCAATTGCTGCGGGATCTTGTCGGAGCTGATACCCGTCTTACCCGGCGCCGCCTCGATATTCTGCGAGCGGATCGCCTCCGTAACCTCTTGCGGCGACATATTATAAGCCGCCAACCGGTTCGGGTTCAGCCATACACGCATCGCATAGTCGCGGCTACCCATGATCTCCACGAATCCCACGCCGTCGATGCGCTTCAACTCACGCAAGATATTGATATCGGCAAAGTTATATACGAATTTCTCCGTATGGGTACTATCCGAGCTCATGATGTTCAGGTACATCAACATACTGTTTACCTCCTTCTCCGTAATCACGCCGGCACGGATCACCTCTTCCGGAAGCTCATCCAGCACGGTGGTCACACGGTTCTGCACATTCACGGAAGCTACGTCCGGGTCGGTACCGACCTTGAAATAGATCGTAGTCAAGGACATACCGTCGTTCGTACAAACAGAGGTCATATAGGTCATTCCGGGCACGCCGTTGATAGCACGCTCCAGCGGGGTCGCCACCGTTTTCGCCATCACGTCGGCGTTCGCTCCGGTATAACGGGCGGTAACGGTAACGGATGGGGGCACGATATCCGGGAATTGGGTGATCGGCAAGGAGTTGATCGCCAGCAATCCCAAGAAGACAATTACCACCGAGATCACGCCCGATAAGATAGGGCGTCTGATAAATATTTCAAACATAGGGCTTACTTATTATTCTCGATTTCATTAGACGATTCCAATTGGCGACGGATCGTGGCTCCATCTACCATATCGGGATTGATAGTCATGCCGTCCGTGATCATCTGGACACCCTCGTAGACGATGACGGTCTGGTCCGGCAAATCCTGTGTCACGTAATAAGAACCGTGGCGGGCCAACGGCTCGAAGCTACGCACGCTCACCTTTCCATCTTCCGCTACCGTATATACATAGGTAAAATCCTGTATCTCGAAAGTGGATTGCTGGGGAACCAAGACCACGTTCTCCATCTTGGTCAGCATCCGGATCTTACCGGATACGCCATGTCGCAGCAAACGTTCCGGATTCGCGAAACGGGCACGGAAAGCGATCGATCCGGTACCCCGCTCAAAGTCGCCCTCCACGGTCTCTACCTTCCCTTTATACCGATAGGTGGATTGGTCGGAAAGGATCAGTTCCAGATTATTATACTCCGGCTGGTCGATACCGCTCAACTGCGTCCGTTTATATTCCAGATACTCCTTCTCGTTGATCTTGAAATAGGCGAACATATCCGATACGTCCGTCAAGGAGGTCAATAAGCTGCTCGGCGTAACCAAACTTCCCACCTTAAAGGGGATGCGGTCCACGTATCCCTCGAAAGGAGCCGTGATCGTCGTGTACGAGAAATTAGTCTCCGCACGTTGCAAACGGGATTTGGCCTGTTGCACCTGCAAGCGTGCCACGTCCGCCTCGGCCATCGCCTGCTCCAGACGAATCGGCGAGATGATATCTTTCTCCACCAAACGCTTGATGCGGTCTACCTCTACCTCCGCCATCTTCAACTCGGCTTGGGCCTGTTTGTGATTGGCTTGCGCCTCTTTCACCTCCTCGTACAATTCCGCCGAGGAAAGCTTGAAAAGCACCTGCCCTTTCTTCACGTGCTCGCCCTCATCTACAAGGACGGCCTCCACGAACCCTTCCACTTTCGGTTTCACCTCTACGAACTGTACGGCTTGTACATCCGCTACATAGGACTGCGGCACCTCGATCGTGGTCGTGGTTAACCGCATCACCGGCGTATGATCTTTCTTCCCGGACTTTTTCTCCCGGTTTTGGCTACAAGATACCCATACACAAGCCGTTAAGCATAGTAAGGGTAAATAGTTAGAAAACAATTTTATCCTCATAAAACTTATAGATTTATAATTATTTGAATACGACGAAAAGCACATAGGCGAATCACCCCATGCGCGACAATAAGAAACAGGTAAGTTCTACTAAATCAGATAGGAACAGAACCAAACGAAATTCTGTGCTTTGTGTAGGTTATAAAATAAAGGAAGCTTGGCGCATTGCCGTAGTTCCAAGGAATGAATTAATTCATGTAAATCCAGAATCGTAAACAAGTCCCATATCAAATCGATCTCCAAGGCTCGGATTTGCACTTGCTCCTGACGTACCGTTCGCAAGGAGGCGTTATCGTCAAAATCCAACAACACATCGGGTGCCTCTTTATCGACTATTTCCATCGAGGTAGTGGTAATATTCTCCGGAAAGAAATCGCTTCCAATGGAATAAAACTGTAACAGCACCAACATGATCATAAGCATGATACGCTGGTGAAACCCAAAACGATTATTCACTGTTACATTTAGCATCTTTTATCTAATGGAGGCGCAAAGATAAACAATCTTTTTGGGAAGAAAAAACATTTCACCCGCATACGAGTATTGGTATCGCCCCACGCCGGTATAGGCATGAGGCGATGCCGGTATAGGCGTAGGGCTACACCAATACCGACACAGGCTCACGCCTATACCAGCACTTAAATATATGCTTTTACCTTCTCCCGATCCGTTTGCACCGTCTCGAATTCGGAGGACACGATACTGCTTCCCATCGGGACATTCTCATTGCGGTATTCCATTTTACTATATACGATACTTCGGGCGGACGTATGAAACTCTTTCGCTCCTGTCTCCGCCTCTATTTTCCCGATATTATTCTCACGTACGCCACATCCCGGCATGATGATGATCCGTCCGTCCGCACGTTTCACCAGCTCGGCGATCAAGGGGATTCCTTTCACGGCATCCGATTGCTGGCCGGAGGTCAAGATACGGTCGCATCCCAACTCGATTAGCTGCTCCAACGCAGTGAATGGGTCCCGGCAAACATCGAAAGCACGATGACAAGTTACGGACAGAGGTTTTGCCGCCTCGATCAAGCGCCGCATCAAGGGTACATCGATATCCCCGTCTTTCGTAAGACAGCCGAAAACGACGCCATGCACTTTTAGCTCCTTGCACAGTTCTATATCCAATAGCATGGATTGTACCTCGGCTTCCGTATACAAGAAATCACCGCCTCTCGGACGGATAATCACATTGATATCGATCTTGGAAGTCAGAGCCTTCGCCGTCTTGATCTCTCCATAACTAGGTGTAGTTCCCCCTTCGGGTATCCCGGCGCAAAGCTCTACACGGGTAGCGCCTCCCGCCTCCGCCTCCACACAGCTCTGGGCGGAGTTCGCGCATATCTCAATAATTCGTTTCATGTTTATTTAGTATTGTTGACGTACAAAATTACATAAATATCACCACTTGCTCAACAGAACCACAAATAACTATCCGATACCATTAAAAACACCTCTATTATGGATTAACAAAATAAAACAGAACTGTCACCTTTACTATCAAAAAGGCAGCAAATTCGTATCTCCTTATCTATCTATGCCTTAGAAATTTGACTATAGCTTTCTGATTCGTCCAAATAAGAAACAAATTGGTCTATTTCGGAACTACAGCTAAATAGTTTAATGTTTAACTAATCTCAAAAAGACACAAAAAGTTCTATTTTCAAGGATCGAAACGCCATAAAACGTAATATTGCAACGACATTTTAATAGGTTAAGATAAATAACAAATAGGCTTTATGGGAGAAATAAAAGGCTATATCTCACAGGTTATCGGCCCGGTAGTGGATATCCACTTTGATTATGGGACAGAAGAAACAGTAACCCTCCCCCGTATCCACGACGCCATGGAGATTTCCCGCCCAAACGGAAAGATCTTGATCGTCGAAGTTCAGCAACACATCGGGGAAAACACCGTCCGTACCGTAGCGATGGATACGACCGACGGATTGAGACGAGGCATGGAGGCCGTGTCATACGGAATGCCCATCACCATGCCGACCGGCGACCAAGTCAAAGGACGTTTAATGAATGTCACCGGCGACCCTATCGATGGCATGGCCCAGCTTACTAAAGACGGGGCTCTTCCCATCCATCGTGAGCCTCCTAAATTCGAGGATCTGACAACGACCCAAGAGGTCTTGTACACGGGTATTAAAGTAATCGATTTATTGGAACCTTACGCCAAAGGAGGCAAGATCGGACTTTTCGGAGGAGCCGGAGTCGGCAAAACGGTATTGATCATGGAATTGATCAACAACATCGCAAAGAAAAACAACGGATTCTCCGTCTTCGCCGGTGTGGGTGAACGTACACGTGAAGGAAATGACCTATTGCGTGAAATGATCCAATCCGGTGTCATCCGATACGGCGAGGAGTTTAAGAAGAGTATGGAGGCAGGCAACTGGGACTTGTCGAAGATCGATTACGATGAATTGGCTAAGTCGCAGGCTACCTTGGTATTCGGGCAGATGAACGAACCGCCGGGCGCCCGCTCGTCCGTGGCCTTATCCGGTTTGACGATCGCCGAATCCTTCCGTGACAAAGCCTCTGAGGGAGAAAGAAAAGATATATTATTCTTCATCGATAATATCTTCCGTTTCACCCAAGCCGGTTCCGAGGTTTCCGCCTTGCTGGGGCGTATGCCTTCCGCCGTAGGTTACCAACCGACATTGGCCACGGAAATGGGAGCTATGCAAGAGCGTATCACTTCAACCAAGAAGGGCTCCATCACCTCCGTACAGGCGGTGTATGTTCCTGCCGATGACTTGACAGACCCAGCTCCGGCGACTACCTTTACGCACTTGGACGCAACAACCGTCCTCAGCCGCAAGATCACGGAACTCGGTATCTATCCGGCCGTAGACCCGCTGGAATCCACCTCCCGCATCCTTGATCCGCTGATCGTAGGCAAGGAGCATTACGACACAGCGCAACGGGTAAAACAAATCCTGCAACGGAACAAGGAACTTCAAGATATCATATCCATCCTCGGTATGGAAGAACTTTCCGACGAGGACAGGCTAACGGTCAACCGGGCCCGCCGTGTACAACGTTTTCTGTCCCAGCCCTTCTCCGTGGCAGAACAATTCACTGGCGTACCCGGTGTCATGGTCTCTATAGAGGATACGATCCGGGGATTCAAGATGATCATGGACGGGGAAACGGATGACATACCCGAACAGGCATTCTTAAACGTAGGAACCATCGAGGATGTCTTGGAGAAGGCCAAGCAGCTGAAAGAACAAGCAAATTAATCGATATGAAACTGGAAATTGTATCACCGGACGGCATTCTTTTCGAAGGCGAGACCGAATCTGTCTCATTCCCGGGAGTTGCCGGTTCATTCGATATCTTGCCTCATCACGCCCCATTGATAGCAGCGTTGAAGGCGGGTACGATCCGGTTCGAGGCAAACGGCAAAAGACAAGAACAAACGATACAAAGCGGATTCGTAGAGGTAAAAGACGACATCCTATCCGTTTGCGTCGAATAAAAACATACGACAATGAATGGCAGATTAAAAATGAGGTTAATGGGTTTGATCACGTTTATCAACGTGGCAATAGGCGTTTCATTGGGTGGTTTATTATATACCATCTGGCCGGAACACTATTTCTCGTGGTATCCGTCCATTCCCTTCTTTTACTGGGTCATGGCCATGGCGATGACTTTCTTCCTAGACCGGGTAAAAAGGAAAAACGGAGATGTGACCGTAACCATGTACATGCTAGTCCGGTTGTGTAAGTTCACGCTCGCTTTCGTCTTTTTATGGATGTACGCGGCGTTTGTCGGGCAACAATTAAAGACATTTGGTTTCACGTTGATGTTATTCTATTTCATTTACCTCGGACTGGAGACTTACATTTTATATCTGTTTGAAAAGAAAAGAATGAAAAGAGAGAAAAGGGAAAAGGATGATGAGTACAATCAAAGATAACAAATACATATGGATCGCTTTCTGGATGTGGCTCAGCTTTCTCACTCCGGCAAAAGCGGCGTCCGGCGAGATAGACGTGCAGGATATCGTCTTCTCCCACATTCAAGACGCCTATACATGGCATATCACGGAATGGAACGGACAAGAGATTGCGATTCCCCTGCCTATCTTGGTAAAAAGCGAGGAAAGAGGATGGGATTTATTCCTGTCATCCCATCTACATCATGGCCGGACGCATCACAATTATTATATCGCCGGGGAAGGTGAGCATGCGGGAAAGGTTGTTGAGAAGAACAGTGCAGGAGAAGAGGTTCGCCCGATGGATTTCTCATTGACCAAGAATGTTTGCGGACTGTTCCTCAGTTGCGGCCTCTTGCTTTTCATCGTTCTCCGGACCGCCCATTGGTATAAAAAGCACCCGAACGAGGCGCCGGGCGGATTTATCGGATTGATGGAAATGGCCATCTCCTACATACAAGACGGGGTGATCAAAGAGGCGATCGGAAAAGAATATAAGCCGTTCTCGTCCTATTTGCTGACGGTATTTTTCTTTATCTTGATCAATAACCTGATCGGGATCATACCGGTTTTCCCGGGAGGCGCTAATATTACGGGAAATATAGCGGTAACAGGCGTATTGGCACTTTGTACGTTTATAGCGGTCAACCTGTTCGCCACGAAAGTGTATTGGAAAGAGATTTTTTGGCCCAAAGCGCCGATCTACTTGAAACTGCCCTTGCCGATCATGCCGTTCGTGGAGTTCTTCGGGGTATTCACCAAGCCGTTCGCATTGATGATCCGTCTGTTCGCCAACATCATGGCGGGCCATACGATTATCTTGGCGCTAACCTGTTTGATATTCATAACGGTAACGATGGGAGTAGCCGTGAATTTCGGTATGACGATCGTATCCGTCTTGTTCTGTGCGTTCATGAACTGTCTGGAATTGTTAGTGGCTTGCTTGCAAGCTTATATTTTCACCCTGCTGTCGGCCAACTATATCGGATTGGCCAAGGTAAGGGAATAAATCCAAAGAAATTAAGGTATTAGAATTATATTATTAAGGTTACTAATTTAAAATTAAACACTATGTTATCGACTATTTTATTACAAGCGGCAGCCGGGATGGGCGTAGCGAAGATGGGAGCCACTATAGGAGCGGGATTCGCCGCCATAGGTGCAGGTATCGGAATCGGATTGATCGGTAAAGGTGCCGTTGAAGCTATTGGACGCCAGCCGTCGGCCGCAGGAGAGATCCGTACCTCGATGTTGATTATGGGAGCGTTGGTAGAAGGTGTGGCATTGTTCGCTATTGTCGTATGTTTCTTAGCGTTGTTCCAATAAAAAAGTAACAAACTATGTCTTTATTAACACCGGATTCAGGGCTTCTATTCTGGATGATCGTTTCATTCGGGATTGTCTTCGTGATCCTTTCCAAATACGGTTTTCCCGTGATCGTCAAGGCAATCGAACAACGGAAAGCTTACATTGACAATTCCTTAGAGACGGCACGTCAGGCGAATGAGCGACTTGCCCATATCCAAGCCGAGGGCGAGAAGATGCTAGCCGAGGCCAAGGAAAAGCAAAACGCCGTCCTGAAGGAAGCCTTTGCCGAAAAGGAGCGGATCATCGAGGAGGCACGGAAAAAGGCCGTCTCCGAGGCACATCTGCAGATAGAGGAGGCTACCCGGCGTATCCGCGAAGAAAAAGAGAAAGCTATTCGCGAAGTCCGCTCGGAGATAGCGGATCTGTCTATCGCTATCGCAGAGAAAGTAATGAAAGAGAAAATCGGCCGGGATAAGGAACAACAACAGATGATCGACCGGCTGCTGGATGAGGTATCGTTTAGTAAATCGTAAGGTATGGATATAGGAACTATTTCTTCCCGGTATGCCAAAGCGCTTTTCTCCCTAGCGAAAGACAAGGAACAGGAAAGCCGGGTATATGATGATATGAAGATGTTGGCGGACAGCTTCTCGATGGAGCCAGAGCTTAGGGGTGCCTTGAGCAACCCGATCGTTTCCGTACCGGAGAAAGTGAAATTGCTTACGGCGGCGGGAGGTATCGAGGTATGCGAGCTATATTCACGTTTTATCAATCTGGTATTAGCCCATAAACGGGAGACACTACTGCCCTTCATTGCATACATTTATATCCATTTGTACCGGAAAGAGAAGAAGATTACCCGGGTACGATTCGACACGGCCGTAGCGGTAGACGATGCGGTCAAGTCTCACCTGCAAGACAAGCTGCGGAAAGAGACGGGATGCACAATCGAGTTCTCCGGCCACGTGGAACCGGAACTAATCGGGGGCTTCCGCCTACGCATCGGCAATTACCGGATAGACGCCAGCTATGCGACGCAACTACGGGATATCCGTACCGGGCTACTCGAAAACAGATAAAAAAGAAGAAGTATGACAGAACAGATAAAAGTGAGTGAAGTCTCCTCCATCCTGCGCCAGCAATTGGAAGGAATCCATACCAGCATCAAGCTGGAAGAGGTCGGGACCGTATTGCAGGTGAGCGACGGCGTGGCCCGCATCTACGGGTTGGATAATGCGGAGGCGAACGAGTTGCTTCAATTCGATAACGGGATGGAAGCAATCGTGATGAACTTGGAGGAAGATAATGTAGGCGCCGTCCTTTTAGGTCCGACCGACCAAATCAAGGAGGGCGACACCGTAAAACGCACGGGCCGTATCGCCTCTATCGATGTCAGCGAGGGGATGATCGGGCGTGTGATCGATCCGTTGGGAAACCCGATCGACGGGAAAGGCGAGATCCTTGGCGAGACTTGCGAGATGCCGCTTGAGCGCAAGGCTCCGGGCGTGATCTTCCGTCAGCCGGTAAACGAGCCTTTGCAAACCGGTATCAAGGCCGTAGACGCTATGATCCCTATCGGGAGGGGGCAACGTGAGTTGATCATCGGCGACAGGCAGACGGGAAAGACCTCGATCGCTATCGATACCATCATCAACCAACGTAGCAACTACGAGGCAGGGAACCCGGTTTACTGTATTTACGTGGCGATCGGGCAAAAGGGTTCCACGGTAGCGGCCTTGGTGAACACCTTGCAAGAGAAAGGAGCCATGGACTATACGATTGTCGTAAGCGCGACCGCCTCCGACCCGGCAGCCATGCAATATTTCGCCCCGTTCGCCGGAGCGGCCATCGGAGAGTACTTCCGGGATAGCGGACGACACGCCTTGGTGGTCTACGACGATCTGTCCAAACAGGCGGTCGCCTACCGTGAGGTTTCCTTGATCCTTCGCCGTCCTTCCGGACGTGAGGCGTACCCGGGTGATATCTTTTACCTGCACTCCCGCCTATTGGAACGTGCCGCCAAGATCATCAACCAGCCGGAGGTAGCCCGTGAGATGAACGATCTCCCCGAAAGCATGAGAGACAAGGTGAAAGGCGGTGGCTCCTTGACCGCTTTACCGATCATCGAGACTCAGGCGGGAGACGTATCGGCTTATATCCCGACCAACGTGATCTCTATCACCGACGGACAGATATTCCTTGAGACCGATTTATTCAACCAAGGGAACCGCCCAGCTATCAACGTCGGAATCTCTGTTTCCCGTGTAGGCGGTAACGCGCAATTAAAGGCGATGAAAAAGGTAGCGGGTACCTTGAAAATCGATCAGGCTCAGTTCCGTGAATTGGAATCATTTTCCAAGTTCGGGGGCGAGATGGATGCCGTCACCGCTTTCACGATCGATAAAGGGCAGAAGAATACCCAGTTACTGATACAGCCTCAATATAGCCCGATGCCGGTGGAAGAGCAAATCTCGATCCTTTATTGCGGAACGCAAGGTCTGCTGAAAGAGGTTCCATTGGACAAGGTGCATGAGTTCGAGGCAAGGTTTTTGCAAGAGTTACGTACCTCTCACCAACGGGACGTACTGGATGTCTTAAAGACCGGCGTTATCAATGATGAGATACGAGGTATATTGGAAAAAACAGCGAAGGAGTTATGGGTTCATTGAAAGAAATAAAAGTCCGGATCGCCTCTATACGGAGCACGCAGAAGATCACCGCCGCCATGAAAATGGTATCGTCGGCCAAGTTTCATCATGCCCAGACGCAAACCGAGCATACACTTACATATGCTAATAAACTATCCGCTATCTTAAACGGTCTTCTTTCGGCGGAATGCGACCTAGACTCACCTTACACCGAACAGCGTAAGGTGAGCAAGGTGGCTATCGCCGTATTCGCCTCGAGCACGGGTTTATGCGGGACATTCAATGCCAATATATGGAAAGAGTTATCCGCCACGATCCAGACTTATAAGAACCAGCAAATAGAGGTAGGCCTCTACCCTATCGGCAAGAAAATAGCGGATGAGCTTCATAAAGCGGGGTATAGCTTCGACACTGATTTCGTCACGATCGGCGAAAAGCCGTCTTATGAAAGCGCCGTATCCTTGGCGAACCGTCTCATGGAGCTGTTCGTCACAGGTAAAGCAGACCGGGTGGAATTACTGTATCACCATTTCAAGAACATGGCGACACAAGTCGTAACCCACAAGACGTATCTTCCCCTTTCCCTCTCGGATACGGAAGCGGCGGAAACGGCCACCGACTACATCCTTGAGCCCTCGGCGGAAGAGTTGCGTAACCGGCTTTTCCCGAAATTGCTGAACCTAACCATCTATACGATCCTACTCGACACCTCAACCGCCGAGCACGCCGCCCGTATGATGGCCATGCAGACCGCCAACGACAATGCGAACGATTTAATCCAACAATTAACTTTGCAATATAATAAAACCCGCCAGCAAGCCATCACCAACGAATTGCTGGATATCATGGGAGGAGCGGCCGTTTCATCGTAATAAAAACGGGATGCTTCCTTGACTAAACAGACAATGATCCGTATGTAAAACACTTTACTAACGGATCATTTCTTATTTACAAAAAAAAGTAAGACCTTTGCTCACCAAAACATAAGCCTGTATACATTTATATTATACCAATCTAGGATCGTACTTATGATGAATCAAGAAAAGCTAAAAGGGCATCTCCTTATTTTAGCGGCCAACATCCTGTTCGCCATTAATATGCCCGTATCCAAATATCTACTCCCCGAGCATGTGCAACCCGAGGCGCTGACCAGTATGCGGATGAGCTTCGCTTGCGTGATGTTCTGGATCACCTCCCTATTTGTTCCCTATGAGAAAGTGCCGTTGAAGGACTTGGGACTTCTATGCCTTTGCGCCCTTTGCGGAGTAGGCTTGAACCAAGGGCTTTTTATCTGGGGATTGAATACCACGTCGCCGGTAGACGCTTCCATCATAGCGACCGCCGTCCCCATCTTTGTCATGATCCTGGCGGCCCTGATCCTAAAGGAACCGATCACACGGATGAAAACGTTCGGGGTACTGCTTGGCATATGCGGGGCGATCTCCTTGATACTACAATCCACGCAAGGTTCCAATCAAGCGAGCAGTCTGGGGGGAAACCTGTTGATTACGGTTAGCGGATTCATGTACTCGATCTATTTGGTAGTATCCAAACCTCTAACACTCAAGTACTCATCCGTCACGATGATGAAATGGATGTTCCTGTTCTCCACGCTGATTACCCTGCCTTTCGCTATCGAATCCATCTGGAATACCCCGGCTTTCCACAAAGAGGTCTTCGACGGCCAAGAGTTGGGAGCCATCTTCTTCGTGTTATTCGGGGCCACGTTCGTACCTTATTTATTAATACCGCTGGCCTTAAAGCGAATCCGCCCGACTACCGTCAGCATGTACAATTATATCCAACCGATCGTAGCTTCCTTTATCGCCGTATTCATCGGTCAGGATAGTTTTAGCGTAACGAAACTAGTATCGGCCGCACTTGTTTTCTCCGGCGTCTATTTAGTGACCCAAAGCAAGAGCCGGGCGGACCTTGAACAACAAAATAGTCAATCTTTTAGCAAAAACGCTTGCAATATGAAAAATAATGCGTAATATTGCCCCCATAATATAAAAGAATAAGCACAATACAAAATCAATGATGAGTGTAGAGTCCTCATATTATACATGGGCATTGATGACCCCTTGGGGGGTTAGAATCTATTAATAAGCATTCGCGTAGACCACGTCACGCTATGTCGCAATCTCGTATTGCATCCTTTTTTATTTCTCCTTTTACATAAATAAGTTTAATCAATCGGTCATTGTCGGTTGCTAATCATGAAAAAGCCTTTTCTTGATTGCCAATCCTCGATGAACCATTAAAAATACATATCGATGAAAGTATTAAAATTCGGCGGAACATCCGTAGGTTCCGTGAATAGTATCTTAAGTGTAAAGAAAATAGTAGAGGCTATCGAAGAGCCCGTAATCGTGGTTGTCTCCGCTTTAGGGGGCATCACCGATAAATTGCTGGCCACTTCTACCATGGCTTCTAAAGGCGACCTTGCCTACGAGAAAGAATTATCGGAGATCATCGCCCGCCATCTGGACGTGATCGAGGGAGTGATAGAGGACAAGGAGGTACGCATGGATGTCCAGAAGAAAGTGATGGCTTTACTGGATGAATTGAGCAATATTTTCAAAGGTGTTTATTTGATTAACGATTTATCCGCCAAGACATCCGATACGATCGTAAGTTATGGCGAGCGCCTATCTTCCTTGATCGTCTCGAACGTGATCAAGGACGCTAAGTTATTCGACTCACGCAAATATATCAAGACAGTCAAGCAATTCAACAAGCATATCGTGGATTTCGACTTGACCAACAAGCTCATAAAAGAGACCTTCTCGCCGCTGCCCAAGGTTTCCTTGGTGCCCGGATTCATCTCTTCCAGCACGGAAACCGGAGAGGTTACGAACCTCGGACGAGGGGGATCGGATTATACCGCCTCCATCTTGGCGACCGCCTTAGACGCTAACACCTTGGAGATATGGACGGACGTGGATGGTTTCATGACCGCTGATCCCCGTGTGATCAGCTCCGCCTACGTAATCGACCGGCTTACTTTTACGGAGGCGATGGAGTTGTGTAACTTCGGGGCGAAAGTAATCTATCCGCCGACGATCTATCCGGTTTATCATAAGAATATCCCGATCCGTATCTTGAATACCTTCAACCCGACCGCTCCCGGAACCTATATCTCGAAAGAGCGGGTGAAAGAGGAAGGCAAGGCCATCATCAAGGGTATCTCCTCCATCAACGATACCTGTTTGATCACGGTACAAGGTTTAGGTATGGTGGGCGTGATCGGCGTGAACTACCGGATCTTTAAGACGCTCGCCAAGAATGGCATCAGCGTATTTATGGTATCGCAGGCCAGCTCCGAGAATAATACGACTTTCGCCGTACGTAACGCCGACGCTGATTTGGCCGTACAAGTATTGAACGACGAGTTCGCCTTGGAGCGTGCGCAGGGTGATATGAACGATACCGTAGCGGAGAAGGATCTGGCTACCGTCGCTATCGTAGGCGAGAACATGAAACGTACCCCGGGTATCGCCGGTAAGCTGTTCGGTACGCTGGGACGTGCGGGCATCAGCGTGATCGCTTGCGCCCAAGGCGCTTCCGAGACGAATATCTCTTTCGTTATCAAGCATAAATACCTTCGCAAGGCGTTGAACTCCATTCATGACTCTTTTTTCCTATCCGAATATAAGGTATTGAACCTTTTCATCGCCGGTGTAGGAACCGTAGGCGGCAATTTATTGGAACAGATACGCATCCAGCAACCGAAACTGATGCGGCAAAACGGTTTGAAGCTGAATGTCGTAGGTATCTCAAACTCCAAGAAAGCCCTTTTATGCCGGGAAGGGATCAACCTCGACAATTATCTGGAGGAGCTGAAGGAGAACGGGGAAGAGAGTAACCCGGAACATCTATGCGAGGAGATCGTAAAGATGAATATCTTCAACTCCGTATTCGTGGACTGTACGGCAAGCCCGGACGTGGCGGCTCTTTACGAGACGTTGATGAACAATAACGTATCCGTCGTGGCGGCTAATAAAGAAGCGGCTTCCTCCTCCTACGATAATTATACCAAGCTCAAGGAGACCGCCCGCCACCGAGACATCAAGTTCTTGTTCGAGACGAACGTAGGCGCCGGCCTCCCGATCATCAATACGATGAACGACTTGATCAATAGCGGTGACCATATATTGAAACTGGAGGCCGTACTTTCCGGTACGCTGAATTATATCTTTAATACGATCAGCGCCGATATTCCTTTCAGCGAGGCGATCCATATGGCAAAGGAAGCCGGATACGCCGAGCCGGACCCACGTATCGACCTTAGCGGCAAAGACGTAATCCGTAAGCTGGTTATCTTGGCCCGTGAGGCCGGTTATCCGGTGGAGCAAGCCGACGTAAAACGGAACCTGTTCATCCCGGAAAAGTACTTCGAGGGTTCCCTTGAGGACTTCTGGAAGAATATCAAGGATACAGATGCCGGTTTCGAGGAGAAACGCCAGCTACTGGAAGCGGAAGGCAAACGCTTCCGTTTCGTGGCGAAGATGGAGAACGGCGCTTGCGAGGTAGGCCTACAAGCCGTAGACAGCCACCATCCGTTCTATGAACTGGAGGGCAGCAACAATATTATCATGATCTCCACCGAGAGATATCATGAATATCCAATGATCATCAAGGGATATGGTGCCGGAGCCGACGTGACAGCCGCAGGCGTATTCGCCGACATCATATCCATTGCTAATATTCGATAGGTATGAAGCACATTATCATTTTAGGCGATGGAATGGCCGACGAGCCGATAGAGGCTCTGGGAGGCAAGACCCCGATGCAATACGCCAAGACTCCTTATATGGATAAATTGGCGGAACTGGGAGTAACCGGGCAGATGAAAACCGTAGCGGATGGTTTCCATCCCGGTAGCGAGGTCGCGAACATGGCGGTATTAGGCTATGACCTGCCCTCCGTATACGAGGGACGGGGTGTATTGGAAGCCGCCAGTATAGGCGTCGCCCTGCAGCCCGGCGAGATGGCGATGCGTTGTAACTTAATCTGCGTAGAAGGCGACATCTTGAAGAATCACTCTTCCGGCCATATCTCCACGGAGGAAGCGGACGAGTTGATCCAATGCCTGAACGAGCGATTAGGTTCCGACCATGTCAAGTTCTATACAGGTGTCTCCTACCGCCACCTATTGGTAATCAAAGGAGGCGATAAGCATCTGGATTGCACGCCACCACACGACGTACCCCTCCATCCTTTCCGGCCTTTAATGATAAAACCGGAAGTTCCGGAAGCACGAGAGACCGCCGATTTATTAAACGAATTAATCCTCAAGTCCCAAGAGATCTTAAAGGATCACCCGGTGAACCTCAAACGTATGGCAGCGGGGAAAGATCCGGCGAACAGTATCTGGCCTTGGTCTCCGGGCTACCGTCCGGCCATGCGAACGATGCGGGAGATGTACGGCTTCGGGAAAGGCTCCGTGATCTCCGCCGTCGATCTCATCCGGGGAATCGGCGTTTACGCCGGCCTCGAGGTGCTTCACGTAGAGGGAGCTACCGGATTATACGACACGAACTACGAGGGAAAAGCGCACGCCGCCCTTGAGGCCCTCAAGACAAACGACTTCGTCTACCTACATATCGAGGCTAGCGACGAGGCCGGGCATGAAGGAGACGTAGACTTAAAGATCAAGACGATAGAGTATCTGGACGACCGTGCCGTACGTATCATCCACGAGGAAACGCAAAAATGGGACGAGCCGGTAGCGATCGCTATCCTTCCGGACCACCCTACTCCTTGCTCCATACGTACGCATACGAATACCCCGGTTCCATTCCTGATTTACAAGCCGGGCGAGCAACCCGACTCCGTTACCACATTTGATGAGTTCTCCGTATCAAACGGCAAATATGGCATACTGGAAAAAGATCAATTTATAAAAGAATTTCTAAACGATTAGAGCATGAAATATTACAGCACAAACAAACAAGCCCCTGTAGCCAGCCTAGAAGAGGCCGTCGTAAAAGGTCTGGCCGGCGATAAGGGATTATATATGCCCGAGTATATCGACTCCTTGGACGAGGAGGTGATAGCCAACATGAAGAACCAGTCCTTCCACGAGATCGCCTGCACGGTAGCTCAGATGTTCTTCGGGGAAGACATCGAGCCGGAGGTATTGGACGGTATCGTAAAAGATACGCTCTCCTTCGAGACCCCGGTGGTACCCGTAAAGGATAATATCTATAGCTTGGAGTTATTTCACGGGCCTACATTGGCCTTTAAGGATGTAGGAGGGCGCTTCATGGCTCGTCTGCTCGGTTATTTCATAAAGAAAGAGGGATTGAAGCAAGTAAACGTATTGGTAGCTACTTCCGGCGATACGGGAAGCGCCGTCGCCAACGGATTCCTAGGTGTCCCGGGCATTCACGTGTATGTGCTTTATCCCAAGGGAAAGGTCAGCCCGATACAGGAATGCCAGTTCACGACATTAGGACAGAACATCACGGCATTGGAGATAGACGGCACGTTCGACGATTGCCAAGCGCTGGTTAAATCCGCCTTTATGGACGAGGAATTAAACCGTCATATGAAACTGACCTCGGCGAACTCCATCAACGTAGCCCGTTTCTTGCCCCAATCGTTCTACTATTTCAACGCTTACGCTCAGCTGGACAAGCTGGGAAAAGCGGACGAGCTGGTCGTTTGCGTGCCGAGCGGTAATTTCGGAAACATCACCGCCGGATTGTTCGCCTATTGGATGGGGCTCCCTATCAAGCGTTTCGTAGCGGCAAACAACCGTAACGACGTATTCTTGGAATACCTAAATACAGGAACTTATACACCCCGCCCATCAGTCGCCACCCTAGCGAACGCCATGGATGTAGGCGATCCGAGTAATTTCGCCCGTATCATCGACCTATTCGGCGCATTCAATGATCCCCATAAAGAAATATGCGCACTGATCTCCGGACATCGCTATACGGACGAGGAAATCGCCTCTACGATGCGAGCCGTCTATAAAGAGACGGGATATATCCTCGACCCACACGGAGCCTGTGGCTACCAAGGATTACTAGACAGCGACCTAAGCGAGACCGAGACGGGTCTATTCCTCGAGACCGCCCATCCCGCCAAATTCAAAGGAACGGTCGATAAGATATTGGAGGCAGATATCGAGATCCCGGCGAAACTGAAAGCCTTCATGGAAGGAACCAAGCAAAGCATCGAGCTGGCAAAAGATTTCGAGGGATTCAAATCTTTCTTGATGAGCCGGTAAAAAGAAGAATAGTTTTCGTAATTGATATAAAATGGAAGGTGTAGCAAATTGATATTATCGATATTTGCCACACCTTCCATTTTTATCACCTAGGACATACAAAAACAGGCGAGAATTTCAAAAAGAAATTCCGTAAGCAAGCTTTTCTTCCGAAAAGTCATGTTGTTAAATTCGATTAATTATAAGCCAAATGTATAATTATTGGAGAAATAGAGTTTTTATAGGATCAGTTGATAATTGGTGGGGATAATTATTTTCATCTATTTAAAATCTCTACCTTTGCTCTATGGAAACGAATCAACTTTATACATTAGCTCAGATAGTACTACCAAGTGCAGTTCTTACGTATTTTTAATGTCGTCAACATAGAAAGCACATCCACCGAGATTTTCATCCATCTTGATGAAAAGATGAGTGACAGTCTTAATATACATTAACCATCTCTCCCCCGATGGTTATCGGGAAATGGCAGAGGAACTATAGATACAAGTGACACATTTGTCTTTTTGACAACTTGTAATCTGAAGTCCCGGAGAATCGATTATTCCGTACCCAAGTGCGTCTCGCTTCCAAATTCGAGAGAAAAAAACAGCAATTCTCTGTTTGATAGCTGTTTGCTAAAAAACGGCCTTTCGTTCCAGCCGAAATAATTCACCCTAGTTCATGTTTTACGGTCGTAAGGCGGTAATAATGCCCAACGCTACCGCATGCGAGGGCCGATGCCTATATATGTGTAGGCTTACGCCACTATATGTGTAGCTTGACGCGACTATATGTGTGGGTTGACACTGCTATATGTGTGAGTTGATACAGCCATATGTGTAGGTTGATACGTATATATTCGTTAAAAAGCGACGCTTATCATGTTAAAAAGCGGAGGTGGCAGCTTGTTCGCACTCCCCGTTTACGCCCGTTGGCTTTTATAGCCAGAGAGCCGTGTCGTGAAAAAGAAGGTATTTCAATCAAAAAGATACCTTTCACGCCAAACTCGAAGCACAGGATCTCAATCCACCGCCCACTCTTTCATCTCATACATATCCTTATATTCTTCCCAATCTGGATCCATCTCGGTATAAATAGAGATGGGCAGTAATTCGAAAGGAGCCAAGGCCTCATTCAAGCGTTCGCCGAATACACGCACGGTACGTGTGTAAAACACCCAGACCTTCTCTCCTCCTCCGGTATAGACACCCGTCAGGATAGCCAGCTTGTCTTTCTTTTCCATCGCCTTACGAAGCGCTTCCTCCACGGCCTCCATTTTCTCGCCAAGGTCATCGCTAGGAAGGCCTCTCCCATCTCCCTCGTATTTCCAAGTGATCTCGACACGTTCCTTGAACTTACCGGATTCGGTAAACTCATTCAACTCGTCCCGCCCGTAAACGGTAATCATTTGCCCTGACTCGTTTTCCGAGAGAGCCGTAAACCATACATCGCTTAATCTCATATTTATATTTTCTATTTATCTATAAGTATTCCTTACTGACTTTACCGGGTAAAAATACGACAAAAAAGGCTGCGTCCGGTGAAGATACAGCCTTTTTATATTTCTCGACGGAAATTTATTATCTCTTTCCTAATCTATGATCCATAATGGCGTAATGGCATTCCCCATAATTCTTCAATTGATCCACGATCTCTTTAGCCGTAGATTCTTCCTCTACTTGCTCGCGTACGAACCAGAACAAGAAATCACGGGAAGCATGATCCTTATCAGCCTCGGCGATATCAACCAATTTGTCGATCAACTCTGATACATAGCACTCGTGTTTGTAAACATGCTCGAATACCTCCAACGGATTTCCCCAGCCTGTCGGAACCACGTTGATCTGGCCGATCGTAATATCGCCGCCACGATCCAAGGCGTAATCGATCAACTTATGAGCATGCTCCAATTCCTCAGCCGCTTGTTTCTTCATCCAATGGGCGAAACCGTTCAACCCTGCTTTCTGGAAATACACGGACATTGACAAATACAAATTCGAAGACCACATCTCCGCATTAACTTGGGCATTGAACGCCTCTGATAAATTTCTACTTAAGATCATAATTTTATCATTGTTTAAAAATGTTGAAGTATTATCCGTTCACGAAATTTCACTATGCAAATATAAATAAAAGTAGGATTCCTTATCTCATTTCCGCCCTTAGATATTGGCTACTTTCGAAAATTTTTCTAACTTACGCCCTTATTTGATAAACATCATGCAATACACCGACAAATATCGATCTCCCTTGGGAGAAATAACCCTAGCCAGCGATGGCGACCACCTGACAGGATTATGGTTCGACGGGCAAAAATATTTTGCCGCCACTTTATCGGCGGAACACCAAGAAAGAGAACTGCCGATATTCGAACAAGCCAAAGAGTGGCTGGATAGCTATTTCATGGGTAAGATTCCCAGCTTCACCCCTCCTATCCATCTGGAGGATACGCCTTTCCGACTTGCGGTATGGGACTTATTGAGCAAAATACCTTATGGCGAAGTCGTAACCTACAAGGAGCTCGCCGGCGAAATCGCCCGGCAAAAAGGTATCCCGAGCATGTCTACGCAAGCGATCGGAGGAGCGGTAGGCCATAACCCAATCAGTATCATCATCCCCTGCCACCGTGTCGTAGGCAGCGATGGCAGCCTAACCGGATACGCAGGAGGTGTCGACAAAAAGAGAAGCCTGCTTACTATCGAGCAGGCCAAAGGATTCTAAAACCGTATCAGTATGCGCACATTTCGTTCTATCGAAGAATTGGTTCGTACGCTCGACCGAGAGAGGGAACTGCTACGTGAGATGTTTCATAAACGGACCTCCCTTTCCTTCAAATACGATTTCGCGGTGGAGCTGACCGATTATAAGGAGGAGCGGGTACAGAGCTTGATCAATTACGGAGTGATACGTAGTAGCGGCGATTTCTTGGAGATGGAAGACATTTACCTGAAGTTTTTCGAGGAGGTGCTGCAAGTGAACGAAGAGGTGAATGTAGCCTATATACAAGGACATCTCAGCAAGCTGAACGAGCAGATAGAGTATTATCTGAAAGAGAATAACGAGAGACGGCGATATAACTACCATAATGACGTGCGCCGTACGCTCAAGAACATAGTGCTCACCACGGTACGCAACGTGATCGACCTGAAGCGGAATCTGGACAGCACGTATAAGAACGAGCCGAACTATCAGATAAAGAAAGTAAAACTGCAACGACTGGGCGAGAAACTGAAGAATATCATCCAACTCATCAACAAGTGCGAAGATGCGATCGATAAAGATCAATTGCTCTTCTTCCGCAAGGCAATGGATGCCCAGATGCGTGCCACGGTGAGCGACGTGAAGTTGCAACTCATCGACTCCTCCCACAACCTCATGGAGATACAGCGGCAAATCGTTCATTACCTCAACATGATCGAATACCAGAATCGAATCTTCGAGAAAGTACGCAAGCTAAAGTATCTTAAAGAGCAATTCCTGCTGGAGGAGAATACGAATATCAAGCAAGTGCTGGCTGAACGTAACCATGTGTGGATGGAGCCGCAACCCTGTTATCGCATCAAACTTTCAATAGATTACCTGCGCAATTCGGACGAAGCGCTGACACTTATCAAGAAACTCGCCACTAAGCTTAAAAGGCGTGACGATAAATCGAGAGACGTAGCGGAAGCAATACCTGCCGAATATCTGGAAGGTAAGGCGGAAGTGATCGATCAAGTGAACTTGAGGGAAGTGTACAACTCGTTTGTGGCTTCCGGCGAGCATCTTTTCGCTTTTGTCATGAATTACGCTTATAAGAATGCGGTAAGTACAGAAGACAAGCTCGTCTTTTTCTGCCAGATAGCCTCTGAATATGCCGAAGATTTGAACTTTTCCGACCGTTACGAATGTAAGGGACAGGTAGAGTATCCCTTAGTTTTCCCTAAATAATTCATCGACCATGAAATATACCGAAGAAATATACAGTACATTGAGCCATGGCGGATTTATCTCGTCCAATAGCCTTTCGCCCGCAGTCCGTCGTTACTACGATGCCATCGAAGAGGAGTTGACCGACTATTATGAATATTATAAAGGCATAGGTTTCTATCTTGAAAGCGGCAATGGCTACTACTTTTTCGCACGTAAAGAAAGCAAGGCGGATATAGATCGTAAACTCGAAGCCGCCGCTCGCTGGATAGATTATCTCTGCTTCTTGAAAACCTACAATTCAGCCTTCGGCCCCGGTTTCGTATTCAGCAAGTCGGACATAGTGACACAAATACGTACCGAAATCGAGCTGAAGGAGCAAGCCAAGGAACTCTTTAGCGACAAGAAAGGTTTCGAGGAAATCGTTGATAAGCTCATCAACGAGTTAAAGACTATGGGATTTATAGAGTATGAAGACGAGGACGAAGGCACTTGGAAGGTACTAACGGCTTTTCATTATATAGAAGAGTTGGTAGATTGTATTAACATAACAGAAGAGGGACAATATGAGATACCTGAATAAAATAGTTTTCCTGAATAGCGCACATATCCCTTATTCCGAGATTCAACTGGACGGAAACGTGCATTTCATTGGTACGCAGGGTGTAGGAAAGAGTACGCTGCTCCGGGCTATTCTTTTCTTTTACAACGCCGATAAGCTGAGGCTAGGCATACCCAAAGAGAAAAGAAGTTACGATGAGTTCTACCTTCCTTATGCCAACTCATTCATCGTCTACGAGGTGATGCGTGAAAACGGCCCTTATTGCGTGATGGCTTTCAAGCAACAAGGGCGTGTGGCTTATCGATTTATTGACGCACCCTATCAGTCATCATGGTTCGTCAACGAGCGTCGTGAGGTTCGTGCCGATTGGATCTCTATTCGCAAAGCCATTGGCACAGAGACGCAAATCAGTCGTATCGTCGTTTCTTATCAAGAGTTCCGGGATATTATTTTCGGCAACAATCGTCGTCCCGATCTCATAGGTTTCCGTAAATACGCTATCGTAGAAAGCCCTAATTATCAAAATATCCCCCGAACCATACAGAATGTGTTCCTCAACTCCAAACTGGATGCCGATTTCATCAAGGACACGATAATCCGCTCCATGAATGAGGAAGAGGTGAATATAGACCTTGATGTCTACCGTAACCAGACGAAAGATTTCGAACAGAATTACAATGACGTTACGCTTTGGCTGGACAATGAAAAACCCGGAGGGTCGCCGGTACAAAGACAAGCCGGGAAAGTGATGCAAAGCTATCGCGACTTATTGTACATGGATAGCCACATAGCCAAGGGACGTGCCGAATTATGCTATGCAGAGAAATCAGCCTTGAAGCAGCGCCCATTAATTGACGAGGAAATATCCAGACACAAAACCGAGCTGGAACGTGTACATCGCTTACAAAGTGAGGAGACAAAGAAATACCAAGATGGACGGGACAAATTGATAAAAGAGAAAGGCTCGGTTGATGCCGACTTAAAACGTGCCAAGCAGAAACAGCTGGAGTACGAGCAGATGAACATTACCGAAATAATTCGCAGGGTAGAGCAGAAAAATGCGGTTACCGATGAATTAACACGCCAACAGCAACGGAGGCAGGAACTCACACGTGCCTACGATGATGTCATAGCCAAATACAGTGCACTTATAGAACGGGTAGATACCGACTTTCGAGCCTTTGAGAATGCGCAACACGCATTGGTGAACGAAAGGGAATATGCGACAAATAAGCAGAACGAGAGCTTGATGCAGACACGGCGCAATGAAGAGAACGAGGTATATACGCGTTTTGAGGAGAAATCGCAACTCTCGGCAGACAAACTCCAGCAACTACGAGAGGAGAAATCGCAACAAAACAATGAGTTGCTACGGATAGCCCACGAAGATCCCTATAAAGAAGAACATGCCAAAGCCGACGAGGAACTGAACAAACTGAATACTCGTGCACAGGAGTTGAAAATGTCCATTCAGCAACTCTCTACGCAAGCTGTAAGCCTGCGTCAAGAGGCTGGAATGAAGTTACGGGAATTGGAGTTGGCACAGGCTCAGCCTCTCGCTAACGCACAAAAAGAGAAGCAAGAGATAGAGGAACAAATAGCCCGGCTGGAGTCGCTCATCGAACGGCGCAAAGGTTCGCTGGCCGAATGGCTGGACAGGAACAAACCCGCATGGAAAGATACGATCGGAAAAATAGCCGATGAAGAGAAAATACTTTATCGCGATGACTTGGCGCCGCAGGTAACCAACCAAGGGGAGGTTTCCTTGTATGGCGTGCAAATAGACCTTACGGCATTGGAACGCAATTTCCGTACCCCCGAGGAATTGAAAGCAGAACTGGCCATATACCAAGGAGCATTGTCACAGTGCGTCAAGCGGATCAATATGCTACACCAAGAATTGGCAGAGCAAACGGAGGCTTTGAAGAAACAATACAACAAGCGCTTGCGTGAGATAACAGACCGACAGCGTCTGCAAGAATCCGAACAACTTCAGCTTCCCGCATTCATCAAGAACGCCATGGCACAATCCGCCTCATGGCAAAAGAAGACGGACGATTGGCGTGAACAGCGTATGGTTGAAATCCGGATGAAACAGAACGATACGGCTCATCGACTGGCTCTTTGCGAGGAAGAGATAAAGAAGTTGAAGGCTGATCGTGCGCATCGTCTTAAGGTATGCGAGAAAAGTTACAAAGAGAAGAAGCTCCAACTGGAACAGGAACTGAATAACTACCGCAACAGTATCGAGACAGAAATAAAACTTCACAAGCAGCAATCGCAGGAACGCCGTAAAGAACTGGAGGCTTCCCAACAAGCGGAGCTTAGCGGAAAAGGCGCCGACACGGCAGCCATCGGAAAATATGACGCACGCATCCTGCAGATTCAAAAAGATCTGGCTTACATCGAGAAACATTTCCCCGACACCATCCGCTATCAAAAGGACAAAGAGGAACTTTTTGATCGTGAACCACAACTTCGCAGTAGAAAGAAGATGCTTGAGGATGAATTGGCCACGCTTGAAGAACGTTTCACTTTGCGTAGCGAGAAACTGAACATACAAGAAAAACATCAGCAAGCCTTATTAGGCAAGGGCATCGAAACAAAGAGAAGCTTGGAGGAAGGTTTGGCACAGGCCGCCAAATTTCACGAAGACTCCACTTTCTGCCCACCCGAAGTAGTAGTGACCGAAGAGAGGCAGACCTTGAAGAGTTGCGCAGAGTTGGTGCAAGAGTTGAAAGACCATATCACCGGCCGCATGAAACAATTGGAAGAATTCAAACGGATGGTTAATCTGTTTAAAAGCAACTTCTCGGCCAAGAACACGTTCAGTTTCCGCACCGATCTGTCTACGGAGGAAGACTATCTGGATTTTGCCTCCAACCTCTGCGAGTTTGTGGATAATAATAAGATCCTCGATTTTCAGAAACAAATCAGCGAACGCTATACACACATCATTCAGCGCATCTCCAAAGCGGTAGGCGAGCTTACCCAGAATGAAGGTGAGATACATCGTACCATAGGCGATATCAACAAGGATTTCGAGCGCCGTAACTTTGCGGGAGTGATACGCAAGATAGAACTCCGTGCACAACCCAGCAGCGACCGACTGATGCAACTCCTCAAGGAAATAAAGAAATTTTGCGATGAGAACGAATTCAATATGGGTGAAGTAGACCTCTTCTCGCAAATGGATCTGCGCGAGGTCATCAACAGGCAGGCCGTGCGCTATTTGCTCAACCTCATGAAGGAATTGCAAAATGAACCGTCCCGTAAGCGGTTGCTGCTCACCGATACGTTTAAACTGGAGTTCCGCATCACGGAGAATGACAACGATACGGGATGGGTAGAAAAGATATCAAATGTAGGTTCGGATGGAACGGACATCCTAGTGAAGGCCATGGTAAACATTATGCTCATCAATGTCTTCAAAGAGAAAGCCTCACACAAGTTTGGAGAGTTTCGTTTGCATTGCATGATGGATGAGATCGGGAAATTGCACCCCACCAACGTGAAGGGTATCCTTGACTTCGCCAACAGTCGCAACATTTTGCTTATCAACTCCTCACCTACTACCTATAATGTAGAGAGCTATCGCTACACATATTTGTTGGGTAAGGACAGTGGAGCCAACACCAAAGTTACGCCATTATTGAAATATGATAATTAATGTTAGGAACCATGATTGATAGAGAACAGAATTTACGTTTGGGCGATGCCCGTAAACTGTCGCAAATGATGCAAGGCGAGAGCGTGCCCTCTTCCGGGCTTTCCAAACAGATGGCAGAAGAACTGCTCTCCGAGGATTTGATTTGGCAGCAAGTCTATGGTAGCAGAAGAAAATTCAAACTGAGAGACGCAAATGCGTTATCTATCTATTTAGCACAGCGATATGGGATACAAGTCTCGCTGGATGAGTGGATCAAGGTAATGGAGAGTGGCGAAACGGTGAGCCGTGCCAGACAAGTAGAAGTTACATCACGTTCTAAGGCGAAAAGTACCCGTAGTTTTACCGGATTCCTCGTTAAAAGTTATCAGCCCATTGAAACGTCGCTGTATGGAGAACCGCTGCTAATCAACCCTCCGCAGGGACTCTCTCTCTTTATAGAAGATTTCACGCATTTCCGCTTGGCGGATGATGTTACGGTGGTAGGTATCGAGAATGGAGAAAACTTCCAGCATATAGAGCAGATGAGGCATTTGTTCAAAAACATCAAGGTATTATTTGTCTCTCGTTATCCCCAGAGTTCGGATCTTCGCACATGGTTGCGGGCCATTTCCAATCCCTATCTTCATTTTGGGGATTTCGATCTTGCCGGCATTCACATTTTCCTCACTGAATTCTTCACTCATCTCGGTCTTAAGGCCCGCTTCTTTATACCTTCCGACATCGAGACGCGTCTTCAAACGGGAAACACCCTCCTTTACAACCTACAGTACGAACGTTTTAAAGAGATGAAAGTAATTGACGAACGGCTGAAACCACTCGTAGCGATGATCCACCGCTACCGTCGTATCTATGAGCAAGAAGGATATCTTCAAAATAGATAAAAGACACGCATTCAAAACAAGCAAGCTTCAATCCCAAAGTAAGTTAACTTACTTCATCATTTAAGTCAACTTACTTGGCCGCAAAGTTAACTTACTTTTTTTCGCCTTGAAATCTTATAAGTTTTTACCTTTATCAAGCTCTTTTGCCATCCAAAAATTAATAAGACAAAGCTGATTAGCCTTGCGTTTTCGTTCCACTTCTACTATATATCTTTTTTTTCAAAGAAAGGGCGAGCGGTTAGGCTCACTTCCGATGTAACTCGTGTGATACCAGCCGTAATCGCATACCGCTCTATATCGTTTAAAAGTATCGTAACGATACCTTTACTTTGGAAGTCCTTGTGAACAAACATCGAATGTAGATGCCCAATCTTCTACCTCTGCTTGCGAATAATCGCACCTGTTCACCACCAATACGGTATTCTGAAATAAAGCTCGAATGCAAAGGTAGGAAAGTTTTTGGAGTAGCAAAACAAAAGTTGCTACTCCTCGCTTACATCACCACTCTCCTCGATGGAATTAATTTCTTGAATGAGTAATGCCTGAAGTTCGTCTTTGGGCAGCAACAGTTGATACTCGGCAACCCCAATCGGCTTGTTTATATCTTGCAAAGCAATCTCTACATCCAAGTGGTCCTTGTCGGCGCAAAGAATGATACCGATTGACGGGTTCTCATTCTCTCCTTTTTCCAAGCGGTCAAGCAGCGAAAGGTAGAGATTCATCTTGCCTACATACTCTGCCTTGAAGGCCCCGAGCTTCAATTCAATCGCAACGAGCGACCTCAAACCTCTGTGAAAAAAGAGCATATCCACTGCATATTCCTTATTGTTATACTCCAGACGATATTGGTTTCCGATAAAAGAAAAACCTTTGCCCAACTCCAGTATAAACGACTTGATTTTAGATACTAATCGCTTCTCCAGTTCCAACTCCTTAACAGGCTCTGTTATTCTAAGGAATCCTAAGTTGTACGAACTTTTAAATACTTCATTAGCATAGTCGGCATGCGCCATCGGCAGTACGGCATCAAAGTTATTCGTTTTGATTTTCGTCTGACGGGCTGCGTAGGTATTCATCTTTATTGCATTGAGCAGCATATCTCTCGACCAACCTTTTTGCAAGCACTCTTCTGCGTAGAATAAGGCTTCATTAGCTGACAACGACTTATCCAACAGTAGTAAATTATGTCCCCAAGGTAAAACTGCCACAGCTTGTAGCAGTTTTGTATCTTCTTGATAATAACGCTCGTATAGGCGTTTCATATTCCAAAGGTTACGAGGAGACAATCCCATATCCGGAAACTGTTCTTTCAAGTCCACTGACAATCGTTTAACCACGCCACTACCATATCCACTCTCTAAATTTCTATCAAAGAGTAACTTCCCGATATTCCAATATACAGAATTGACGGTAGTGTTTACTTGCCGAGCAATGGTCGTGCGAGCAGTTTGAATCTCAGAAACCGCCTGCTGCAATATTTGAGCGTACTCGTTATCATTTATTCTTATTTCTTTTGCCATATCATGAATCTTTTCAATGCTAATCTATTATATTTTCTTCAGTAACACCTTCTTTGTTATTTTTTTCAACAAATAACATCGGTAACGGAGCACCAGCATATCGGGCATTCTCATGCCTTAACACCCTTTGGGTACGGTGCAAATGTCCGAGTGCCGTGTATGCAATCTTTTCGTCGAATACTTCAGACGAAAAACACTCTAACCTTCCGATAATAGTGCGTTCGGCACGGTTCTTTTCCAAAATCTTCGAACACGTAGCCTGCAAATACCACATTACAATGAAAGGTTTACTTTTGTCCGGCATAGGTAGTATATCAAAAAGTTCTCTGTACATCACTTGCACTCCTTTCAGCCGATAGGTTTGGGATATCAAACAAATCTCCGGCAATAAACAACCCATCCACCTCGTGAACTTTCACTTGCTCTCGAAGCCACGTCAAAAATAGAGTATGTTCACCTTTACGGTCATATTCAAAAAACGTTTGCCCTAAATGCCAATCTGCGGTATGGATTATTTTCATTTATTATTATTTATACCATTCTTTTTTTATCTCATCTATTTTGAGATCTTTCCATTCCTCTTTCCATAATTTCCAATAAGGGATATCATTTGACGATGGTTCTGGGCTACAACGATCTATTTGAACTATTGAAGGTAGTATAACTGATTCACCTATTAATATACACTCTCCGGCTTTGAGTGTCGGCATTTTATCAATAAGATTTCCAAGTGTATCCGGCAACAGTCTCTTTACATAATTTTGATCGTTTGGATTTGTTAATCGCATGGCTAAAAAATTGTTACACTGAGAAAATATTGTTTCTGATATTTCAGAAGGTCTCTGACTAGCTAAGAGTAAAGATACACCATATTTACGTCCCTCTTTTGCTATTCTTTCAATGGAGTGTTTAGATGACCGATATTTTGCCAAATCACTATTGGGAACATATTTGTGAGCTTCTTCATACACAAGTAAGATAGGGACATCGTTATTAATTCTTTCCTCACCATTCTTTGAGCATCTTAGTCGTTTATAAAAATAACCATATTCAAATATTATCCTTGAAATCAAAGAAACGGTAATACTTAACACATCAAATGGAACCCCACTTAAGTCTATAATTGTGATATTGGAATGTTTTGTTTCCTCATAAGCAATTAAATGCTTTAAAGTATCTTCGAATGTAACGTCTTCTGTGATTTCACCTAAAAGAAAATTTAATCTTTTATCATTAACTTTACTTTTTATTCTAGAGATAAATTTGTCAATGCTTCCGTCTGCGTACGTACCCTTTGAATAATTTTGGCTCTTTGGCTCTTCAAATGTATATATTTTCGTAAAGTAATGATTAATTTTAGCTGACTCATCATTAAAACACTGATGCGCTTCTTTTATTGCTATTTCATTTGTCTTTTTATAATCCTTCGTTTCTCTAGAAAGATTTGACAAACAAGTGATTACTTCATTTAAAATAAATTTCACGGGTGTATCAAAAGATATATTTTCTAGTTCTGAATTATATTTTTTCTTGTTTTCAGTTATCACTTTTTGTAACAAAGAAGCCTGATTGTAATTATTAAAATCTCCTGATTCTAAAAAAAGCTCTTCCAATTCATCCCCATTAAGAAGCCAATATGGGAGTATAAGATTATTGATATCAATAAAGTTTGCATCTGGAAATGCTGATTTGTATTCTGAATGAATATCAAATATTATAATATGAGAATTATTCAAACCAGAATATTCTCCTGTTTTTTCATGTGTAGCACTTTGAATTAGTTTCGCTACAGTATGGGATTTCCCTGAACCTGTTGATCCTACGATGGCAATATGCTTATTGAAAAACTTATTACCATTTACAGGAACCGAAATATCTTTATTTGTAGAAAGTTTAGAGAAAGTGAACTTGTCTTTTGCCTCAAGAGATTCTTCATAAATTTTAGAAATTTCTTCTTTCTTAGCAGGCTCAACTTTTTTAGGTGGAATAGCTATTGTATCTCCACCACGCTCAAACTTGTCACCACGAATCAATCCTAAGGGATTAGCTTCAAGAATATACTTTCTTGTTGCATTTCCTTCCTTATCTGCTCCAACTTCAATGGAAAAGTTCTCAATAATGGCAATTAACACAGCATTATCATTGTCTGCGATTCTTAAATATGAACCAACTTTAAGCTTTTCTTCTGCTAAACAGAAATCTTCTAATTTATCTACTGATATTTTTACTTTATTGGGAAATACAGATATTACTTCTGCATTAATTTTTTCTTGTTCTACCATAATAATTATATTATTTTATTGATATGAATTGTTTGTTCAACTAATATCTTGATATGTTCATGGTTCGTATTTTCATAAAAAGGTATTCTTGTATAAAATTGATAAATCTTTCGAGTCTTTTGTATACTATCTATTACAGAATCTAAATCTTCCTTATTGTACAAGATTTTAAGTTTTAATCCATTGTAACAAGTAGCCTTTTTAACAATTGAATTGACTGAAAATTCAGCATCTTTATAATCGTAGCCATCTATAAAAATAAAGTTGTCATCATGTAAACTTTTTAAAATATTTTTCAATCTATTCTCAGGTAAACCATATAGATATACATAAGGGCAGAATGGACTTGGATTTTTTGCTTCTATTTTTGAATATTTATTTCCAATTTGGATTAGTAAAGATTTTATTTCTGTATCAGAAATTATCGAGTCGCACTCTATAACAAAAAAACGTTCAAAAGGAGATAAATTTAAAGGAGAAAAATATTCTCTTTTAATCATTAAGCAATATTCTTTGATGCTTTTTTTTATCAAGAACCACTGGTTGAAAAATATATCCTTACTATTGATTTTATCAATAAATTCACGTTTTGTTATTCTTCTTTGAGAAATATCCGGATTTATCGATAATTCTTTTACTATTCTTAATGAATTATTGTAATAAAAGTATTCTGCTTCAAAATCATTACAGCTAAAGAGTCTTTTTAGTTCATTAAAAATATCAGTCTCTTGCTGTTCAAACTCTCTTGCTGCAATATCTATCTCCAAATTTGATAAAAATGATATTATTTGTTTATCTTCTATCGAAAGACCTTTAAATGCTTTTAGACTTATAAAGTTACTTTTAAAAAATTCTATATTAATAGGTAATATAAGTTTATCTTGACCTGATTTGTAATACCCATAAATCTTATATTTTATACCATTATTAGCTTTTGATAGATAATGATCTAACATATATCGCAATGGTTGAGCTATAACAGAATGATTATATTCTGTTCCTGCATAATATTTGCATTGAATAGCAGTACTTTCATCAACTGTTTTTAAATCAACATCCTCGATGCCTTCAATACAAATGGAATCAGTTTCATTATTGCATTTTAGTAACTGAAGGATAAAATAGTCAAATTGATAATAATATCCTTTGATTGTTGCTATTGCTGAACGTTCTTTTGCCATATTTAAAAGGTTAATTTCGGTAATCCATTCACTATCTCCATCATCTCTATACTTAATAAAATAACGCTGAGGAGCAAATCCAATATATAGCGGGGATTGTCATGTTCCGTTGCCCAGTCATTAGGATTATTAGTGATGCCGCTATCTTTGTGAGTGATGACGGCATAACGCTCCATAATCCATTCGATAGCACTTTTGCCATTTACTATGTATTCATAAGCTGTGGCTGGTATATTTTCAATCGTTATCTGGCTGTTGTATATAATTTTGCTTTTATCCGTTTTGGAGGGAAAGCGCATCTTTTCAACTTGATAATTGATTGTCTCCATCTCGCCTGATTGCATTACTTTTTCTATTTCGCTCTGCGGAATGGTATTATAGGTCACAATGACTCCGGTTGCCGAAGGACGATTCTCATAGTTCAAATGCAATTCCGCTAAGTTTCTTCCTGCTTTGCTAAAACTCCAAAAATCAAGGGCTTCATCCACTAATGGAATACGGGGCAACATCTTTTTAAGGTCGGCGGCAAAGGCGGTGCGATATTCCGTGCTGTGCAGAATGCCGTAAACATAGTAAAAAATATCTTCTTTACTCACATGTGGACCGTAGGCTTTGCGACAACGTTCTGAAATGAAATCGGAGATGGCATCACGACGAATATAATTATTCTGAATGGTGTCCTCGGCATCATCAAACAAAGTTTTACTCTCAATTTTACGTTCCTCATAGTGATACATTGGGAAACATTGAACTCCAGCCTCAAGAAAATTCAAGTCAACAATCGTTTCAGACATTAAGAAACTGTTTAAAAATGAATTAAAACAATTACTATATAATTATCTATCATATTGAATATCAGTTAATTAACTGATATATTATTTAAAACCTAGTGGTTACTAAAACATTAAGTTATGGAACAATATTCAACCAACCTCACTGATAAACAGTGGCAATTTATAGAAAAAATAGTGAATACGCAAAAAAGAAGACGAAAATATTCTGTGGTCAAATTATTATATATCAGCTATCGATATTTAATTTTCCAATTCTTTATTTCTCTTTTTCCACAGCTGATAACTGTTAAAAATATTTTGCCACAGTACATAGCTTCCCGGGCCAACAGAAGACAAGGGGTTCAAATAGGTGTAAGACATCCAGATAGCTAACACGGTATTTTTTTGTCCCAAGGCTTGTCCGGCGCTAATACGGTCATTGTATTTCTTGCCGATGCGCTTTCCCCAATAAAACTGCGCGATACAGGTTATCAAGCCGCCTAAAGCGATCAGGATTTCTACATAAATCTCCGCCTCGCTATTGACCAAGGATTTCACGGTCTGCCCGGTCACGATAGCTAGAGCGACGGCCCAGAGGTAAAAGGCCATGTCTCGAAGCCCCGCAAGGAAGCGATGGATAGGTGGTATGAATCTACGCAAGAACAAAGCGAGGAAAAACGGGAATAACAGCAATGGAAAGACTTTTCCCAAGATCTTCAAGAATGCGGCGAAGAAAGTAATCTCGGCATGCGGTTCCACTAATGGGAAGACCAGCGGCACGACAATCGCTGCCAATAGATTCGATAATAAGGTATAAGTAGTCAGACTAGAGGCGCTTCCCCCTAATTTACCCGTAATCACGGCGGCCGCCGTAGCGGTTGGGCAAATCAGGCAGACCATCGCTCCCTCGAACACATCCCGGTATTCCTCTCTCATTGGCAGCCAGAGCAATAAGGCGGCAAGCACCAAACTGGAAACCGCTTGGATAAGCAATAGCCAACCATGCCAAGGGCTGGGCATCAATTCCCGGACAGAGATCTTACAGAAGGTTAAGAGCAACTGCGCAAAAATCAAAAAGGGCGTCAGATACGCTATTAAAGTGTACATGAACGGCTTTGTAGGCTCCAGAAAAGTAACATTGGCGAAAACAAAATACCCTATCGCACCCGCTAACATGGAGATAGGGAGTGTCCATGTCTTGAAGAATTTCAACATAACGCCTATTCTTTTAATTCGGGATGCAAAATAACATCTTTCCACCGAAAGAGGCAAGAGAAACGGGGATTAATTAGGGATAAAGAGAGACGGGGCATGCCCCGTCTCTACATTAGATATTCTTACAGCTTACTTTTAATGTCCTTATCCCGTAACGAGGGATAGAGAGACGCATTGAACTGGCGCCTTTCTTCTCGGTGACGGTTAAGTCCTCAACCAGACGGTTATCCAATTCCACCAAGCTCGCTTTCACGTCTTGTCCTTGGAAGGTTATCGTTTTAGGGGAGGCATCGCTTTGGGCATTGAATAGGCGGATGTAAAGGTCATTACCTTTATAGACCATGGAGACCAACTCGTAGGCATTATTCTCTATCCGGAAAAGGGAACCGGATGTCAAGGTAGCATCGCCGTCCAAGGTTGCGACCAAAGGCTCATTGCGTCGTTCGCTTTGTGTCCAAATACGGCTTTTCTCCCAAGTTCCGGCATGAGGGATCAAGGCATACGAGATCTCGGTCGGACGGTCTATGATATAATCCCGGCCCCACAAGCCTTTACCGGCGTATTGTACGTTCAAGGCCAATGGGAAATCCTTACCATGCGCATAGCTGGTCGTATGATCCGTGAATAATGACAGACCGCAAGAGTTATCCTTGCTCGCTACATCCACCCAATTCAAGATGATATTATGCTTGATGCTATCCCAACGATTGAAAAAGGTATTCTCCAACCGGCTCTCGCAAACATCGAACGGAGCATCCTTATAAATCTGTTGGTTGGCGATCTGGATAGGCAGATATACCAGAAGTTTGTAACGGTCGTCATAGAATGACTTACGAGGATTATCCGCACGGAATTCGATACCCGGCTCACCAATACGAGGGCTTCCTATCCAATCCAGCTTAACACTCATATCGATGCGAGGCTCTCCCTGCGTTAACCGGATCGTTTGGGTAAATGAATACTTTCCAATCTTGCCTTTCACAGCTACCTTCACGAATAAGGGCCCTTGCTCCAACACGCTCACCTCAGCCGGTTGATCCATACTGGAAAGGAAACCACCCTCATCGATAAAATATCCCCGAAGCTCATTGAACCCACGTTCATTCCGGTTATCCACGAATTCCTTGCCTCGTACGGCTTTCGCTTTCAAGCTTTCTATTACACCTCCTTTAGAGGGGTTTAGCACCAAGGTGTATAAATCACTTTCCATGCGAAACGTACCGTCTTTCTGTCTCTCAGCCTTCAAGGTTCCGGACTGTTTATCCTCTGCCTTCCGGATCGCATAAGAGGCATAACCGGCAGAGGGGACTTGCGCACGAAACAAGAGTTTTGAAACGCCGTCTTCCGTCAGCCATTGAGCCGGCTGTTTCTTCCCTCGCTTATCAAGAACCACCCAATCTGAGTTTCTCCATGAGGCGGGAACTTCCACCGCCACCAATTCATTCCGGTCGGTAGCCAAGGTATTATATACGTACACCGTGGATTCACCTTCCTTTTCTTTCAATAAGGACAAGGCGTTATCAATTATCTGACGGCTGTTTTGAATGGTCACCCCAGTCCAATCCGTAACCGTCTCCGCCCATGTCTTTTTCCCTTGTAGTTGATTGTAAGGAACGATCCAGCAATCATGATGCTGCGACAATAAAAGCGTGCGCCATCCCTCATCGATACGTTCGGTCGGCCATTCCATGCCTTTGTATAAGCGAGCGTAAGCCGCCATTTTCTCCGCACGCACGATAGCGTTCTCGGCTACCCGTACCTCTCCGGCCAAACGCTGCATGACCTGCGTTCCCCACATCAAGCCACCTAGGACATCCTCTTGCGAGAAATACCAATCATCCTGAGTAGTCCCGACGGAACAGTCTTGGATGTAATTCCGCCAAGTCTTATAGGCGGTCGGCGTATAATAGCCCGTCGTATCCTGTCCCAGCCAAGGGCCTTTATCCCAACCATGGCTCCATGAGGCATCTTGGATACACATGCCGACCGGGTGCTGGATACCGGCATCCAAGCATTTATGGATGTAGTCCTCCGTATTGAACCACGAGATGGATTGCCAGCAAGAGCCGGGTTGTAAATCCTCGCAGGCGTAACGGGGGACGGTGGTAAGTCTCGTACCATCCGGCCCTACCCAATTCACCAACTCACCTCCGTAGGCGCTTACGTAGCCACCCCACATCGTATTCGGGTTCTTAGTAGAGGCATACGAGAAGCCGAATGACTTCAATATATAGGGCAGGCAACTGGTAAAGCAAGGCTCCTCCGCCGAATAGGTGGTGAATACCGCCTCGGGGAAATGTTTCCGGATCAGCCGTATTCCATATTCGAATTGGCGGATAGCGCTCTCGCCGGATGTCCCGAAGAAATAACTTTGGGCATAGGTCGGGTTTACGTACTCGATCCGCCCGCTCTCCACGGATTGATCCTTAAATAAGCGCTTGAAAGCCTCGTAACCTTCGGGGTCTCGTTGCCGTACGACTTCCCATGATTCAGGCTCGATCTCGATATTGATATTCCAGTTGGGATTCTGCCTTAATTTCTGGGCGATAAAGGCGGTTTGTCCCACCGGGTAATGCCCGTAGATACCGCCATGATAGCCATCGATGAAATAGGCTTGTTGGGCATCCGCCCAACCGGCCAACAAGAATTGGCTTAATACGAATATCGCTAGTTTCTTTTTCATATAATATGTACTATTAATTCACATTTAGAATACTTCCAGTCGGTGGAAGACGGGGCACGCCCCGTCTCTACAAGTCTGTAAATTTCTTGATCTCTATTTGCAAGGGGATTGGTTTATTTTGCTCATAGATCCGGTTGACCAGATCCTGTTGCTCATTCACGCAATCCTCACGAATCCCCTTGTGCATGTATTGTAGCCAAAGGTCGCCGTTCCATTGCAAGAAGATGTCGTGGGGACGGTATTTGCGTAAAGTGTCCACGGCAGCCTCGTCGCAGGCCCAAAGCATGCCCGTCTTCCGCATCAAGTTATATTCCACCCAATAGAACTCGCGCATCTTACGCTCTTTCAACCAGCGTTCCTCGTTCATCTGGCGGATCTTCATCGCTTGTTTATACTGCGGGGTATTCTGAAGAAGAGCCATATTGATGCCTCGCTCCAACTCCCTCGCCGTAAAACGACCGATAAACTCCCCACCGATCGTCAACCCGTAATATCCATCCGACAAACCGCTCACGGACAATCCCTCATAATTCATCTCATCCATAAAAGGGATAACACTCAAGGCATCTGCCTGCGTATGTTTCTCATTATCATAATAAGAGGTATCGATAGGATACGGAAGCGATTTCGCCTCGTACGTAAAAGTAAGGTTATCCGAGGAAACAGACAAATCCGAGACACGGCAATTATCCGAGCGAGTCACCTTTTTCCCCGCTCCGTCTATCCGGATATCGGCTACCAGCTTACCGGCCAGGCCTTGCGCTTTCAAGAAAAGATAAGCCATGACCAGATGTCCGTCCGTAGAGGGATGTATACGATCCTTCCCGCATAAGGTATACATGGAATCCGCCGCTTGCTCCCATTGGTTGATCGCTACCATCGGGCGATTGAAATCCACGAATCCCCATTGATTCTCCCGGGCACGGG
This sequence comes from Parabacteroides distasonis ATCC 8503, assembly GCF_000012845.1. NCBI lineage: Bacteria > Pseudomonadati > Bacteroidota > Bacteroidia > Bacteroidales > Tannerellaceae > Parabacteroides > Parabacteroides distasonis. The sequence continues at coordinate 265,222 of NC_009615.1, read as the reverse complement.
CATTCAGGAAATCCACGATCTTCAAGATCTGCGTATTCTTCCCCGGGAAAGCGACCTTATTGAAACGGGAAGTCTCGTCATAAGGAGAACTTCCGATCAAGATTTTCCTCACCTCCGGATACTTCTTATAGACCTCCTCGATAAGAGCATAATCCCGACAAGCTTTCTCTACCCGGTTCCGAGCGATCGTATCGGCCCCCGGCTTCCGAAAATCCATATAGCCGACATCGTTCATGCCAAAAGATAGCGTCACCACTGTAGGCTCATGTTCGAAAACCTTATCCAACCGCTGGTAAATCATCTCGGCTACATCCCCACCTACTCCCTCGTTAAAGATATCGATGCGTTGATCCGGGAAACGGGTCATATAGTACAGCCAGATATATGAATGATAATGACCACCGCAAGTAATGCTGTTTCCCACGAAGGCGATCCGATCTCCTTTCTGAAACGGAGCTATCGACTGAGCATATACTCTTGCAAGACCTGATAAAAGCAAACAGACAAACAAAACATATCTTTTCATCTCTATTTCTCTCTTCTCTAATTTTCTGTGATGAATAATATATACCGTGTTAAAAAATATTACTATCAATAGTAATCGTATTTATCATGGATAATAATCCGGATTACTACGGATAGTAATATCCTCCCACACACCTCTAGTCTAGAGAATCGCCCGCTTACTTTTAGCGAACGACATCCTCACCGAGCAGAGGGTTCAGTTCTTTCTCACGCAAAGGTACCGGGAAAACCAAATCCGATTCTTTAAACGGATACGTATGATTAACCGCCTGATAGCCGAATAAATCAACCATTTGCTTCGATACCGGATCAAACGCACGGTGAGTACGCAACATATCATACCATCCTGTAAACTCATAACAGAGTTCCCACGCACGCTCTTTCAATACTTGATCAACCGTGATCGAAGTTGGTCTCGCCTCATCAGGTAACGCACGGTGACGAACTTGGAAATAAGCATCAACCGCCGTAGCGTCAGAAGTAGATCCTCCATCCAAGGTAGCTTTTGCCTCCGCACACATTAATAGAACATCCGCATAACGGTAAACCGGGATATTCGCCCCGCTCTTTCCTGTAGATTCCGCATTCTCATCCCAATATTTGCATAGATAAGGAACATCCAAAGTAATCGTTGTCTCCGGATCACCATATTTGGGTTTAGAAGTATAGAAAAACTCCTCATTCCGTTTACGAATATCTTGGTCATCATAACTTTCATAAAACTCTTTACGAGGAGCCAAACCACCCCCATAAGCCGGAGTAATGGAAATCGGTTGTTCCGGATAAGGCAAAAGGCCAAAATGGAAAGGAGCCCCGGCATCTTGCGCCTCACGCTGGATCATAAAAATATGCTCACCACTATTTTCGTTCTCTAACGCACGTAAATCCTTATAATCAGCGAACAAGCTAAAGGCTCCACTGTCAATAACCTCCTTGGCTTTCTCGTAAGCCAATTGATAATACTCATTTCCTTTTTGAAGCGGATAACCTGCCATTGTCAAATAAACCTTGGCTAAAAGGGTTTTGATCGCTCCCATAGAGACATGGCCTGTTTTATCACTCCAATCCAAACCGGACTGCTCCGCCTTTTTCAAGTCTTCCACGATCTGGTTATAAATATCTTCCTTAGGAGACCTTGGAATCTTCACCGTATTCAAGTCTACCGTAGGTTCCGTCTTCAACGGGATATCCCCGAATAATTGTACCCCTTGAAAATAGTAATACGCCCGCAAGAAATAAGCCTCTCCCAGATACTTCGCTTTCTGGCTCTCGCTAATAATATCCGTAGCGGAAACATTTTGAATCACGCTATTACAATTTTCCAAAGGAAAGAAAGTAGCCTTCCAGAAGTTACGAATAATGCCGTTACTCTCTTCCAAACCGGAAAGCAACAAGAACTGGTTCTGCTCATTACCGGCCGCACGAGGACGATAACTAGTACCTACAAGATATTCCAAGTTAAAAAGGTGAACTGTGGCAATCTCGAGGTCGGAACTCAACAGATCATCAAGCCCGTCATAAGTGCCATCCACAGCCGCCTTTATCTGGTTCTCTGTCGTATAATATTCAGAAGGACTCAAGAAGGTTTTCGGGTCTTCCTCTAAAAAATTCGTACAGGATGTAAAAGCCATTGTCGCCGAAAGCAAGCCACACATCCATACATGCGCTTTATTTTTCATATCTTAGTTTTTTACGAAGTAAAGATTAAACAATTAGAAATTAACACCTAAAGTAAATGAATACGTACGAGGTTTGGGATAGGTATAAAAATCCACTCCTTGCTCAAATACAGCATCATAACTCGTCACCTCCGGATCACTACCAGAATAGTTCGTAATCAAGAACGCATTCTCCACATTGAATCCCAAGGATAAACTCTTGATGTGAGCGGCAGAAAGCATACGGGAACTAAAGTCATATTTCAAGCCGATATTACGTAAACGCAAGAACGAACCCGGCTCACAACTCCAAGAATCTACGTCATTCTCATATCCATCTCCCGGAAGGCGCAAGCTAGGCACCATCGTGTTTTGGTTTTCCGGCGTCCAAGCGTTCACCGGAATGTCCGCATAAGCATTGGAGAATGTCACACGGTTACCCATCAACTGGCGAGTGAAGTTAATCAACTTATTACCATACACCCATTGTAAATCAAACATAAACGTGAAGCCTTTCCACGAGAATGTATTTGTCATATTCATCTCGAATTTAGGAGCGCCATTTCCGATATAGTCTTGGTCTTCACCATCCTTCATTCCATTACCATTTTTGTCCCAATACTTGATATCGCCGGGTTTCTTATTATATTTAGCGGCTTCTTCCGCCTCATCGGTTCCCCATGTACCTAGGCGAACATAGCCGTAAAGGGCATTTAAAGGATGTCCCTCTTCAATACGTCCTCCCCATTTACCAATGATATTATCATTTATATCCAGTACCATCGATCGGTTCATCGTATAATTCCAAGAGGTAGTCCATAAGAAATCACGGCTTTGGATATTGCGTGTATTCAAGCTCATCTCAAGACCTTGATTACGGATCTTACCCAGATTTGTCATAGTTTTCTCATATCCCGAGTTAGAAGGCAATTGTAGCTCATACAATAAATCAGTCGTAATCTTATGATAATAATCCGCCATAAACTCGATACGCCCATTAAAGAAACTCAAATCGATACCCGCATCAAGTTGTCTGGATTTCTCCCAGCGTAAATCCGGATTTGCCATACTTTTCAACGTAACGATCGTCGTCATATCCTTGCCAAAAGGAAGGCGTTTATTCTCATAACGTGCCATAGACGCATAATCACCGATTTCCGCGTTACCCACCGTACCGTAGCTCAAACGGACTTTCATATCATCAATCACCTTTTTTGCGTTCTCGAAGAAATTCTCATTGGATACACGCCAAGCGGCCGAGAATGAAGGAAAGAAACCATATTGGTTATTCAAGCCAAAACGAGAAGAACCATCCTCACGGAAAGAAGCGCCCAATAAGTAACGATTGTCAAAATTATAGTTGATACGGGCATAGTAAGAATTCATTTTATTATCCGTATAGTCTGAGCCAACCTTAGAACGTACGGTGCCGACTCCCATATTATTGTACTCAAAATAATCATCGAAGAAATTCTCGGCCCCTAGCTCGCTTTTCTCTGTTTTTGAGTAATACCAACTGGCTCCCGCTACGACATTCAAGTTATGCTTATTCCAGCTTTTATCAAAAGTCAAGTAGTCCTCATTCGTCCACGACATCGTATTTCGATGTGCTTTCTCCGCTTTACCCTTTTGAGTATCTCCATAGCCGAATAAGGTACTCGGGTTATAAGATGAATTGATATAAGAACCATCCTGGCGGCTGAAGCTAGTCGTTAACTTTAACCAAGAGGTAATCTTAAACGTACCAATCACGTTAGCCAACGTGTACTGATTCTTATCGATATTCTTACGTTCCTTTAAAATCCTCACGGGATTCTCCGTATCTTCCGCACCTGGATAATCTCCTTTACGGGAATAGGTACCATCCTCATATTGAACCGGAAGGAACGGTAATGCTTCCAATGTATACCGAGAGATCGCATTCTCCGAGTTTCGGGCATTACTAGATCCAACATTCAACATGGCCTGTAAATGGAACCATTCTTTCAAATCCCATCCGACATTGATAAATGCGTTTAACTGACGTTTATAGGTCTCCAACATTATACCTTGATTATCTTTGTAACTTACATTCGCCACAGCGGTCAGCTTATCGCTTCCTCCAGAGAAACTAAGTGAATGCTGATGAGAAAAAGCCGTACGAGTCACGGCATCCTGCCAATCCGTATCATATTTCGGAGTCCCGTCCGGATTGAACAGGTCATTCTTATGCGTAAACATATTGCTCGGATCCAGATGGGGAGCGATACGTCCCGGTTGAGCCTCATAAGCACGCTTGAATACATCCAAAGCCTCTTCCGCATTTAAGACATCGACTTTACGAGCTAACGTTCCTGCTGACAGAACTGTATTATACGAGATATTCGTCGTATTTTTCTTACCTTCCTTTGTTGTTATCACCACAACGCCATTCGCACCTCTCGCACCATAAATAGAAGAGGAAGTAGCGTCTTTCAAGATATCGATAGACTGGACAATATTCGGATCAATCTGGTCCGGATCCACGCCAACCACACCATCGACCACATATAGCGGTGTATTAGAAGAATTCAAAGAACCGATACCACGGATTTTTATCGCAGGACTACCACCCGGCGCACCAGAATTCAAGGCGATATTAACACCAGCCACCTTTCCGGCCAATCCTTGGAATACGTTCGTGGCATTCGGACGCTCCAATAACTTCTCCGAGTCTACGGAACCCACTGATGTTGACAAGTTTCGTTTCAACATCGTACCATATCCAACGACAACGACCTCTTCAAGCGCCTTATAATCCTCGGCCAACTTCACGTTAAACAGTGTACGATTCCCGACCTCGATCTCTTGCTCCGCATAGCCGATATAGGAAAATGACAGGATATCGTTATTAGCCGCATCCAAGCTAAACTTTCCATCCAGATCCGTAACCGTACCGACCGTCGTACCCTTTATCACGACATTGGCCCCGATAACCGGTATGCCATCCGGATCCGTAACGATACCGGAGATCTTTTTCTTTTGTTGCTGTACGGCGTCTTTCTTCAAGATCGTGATGTGCTTACCTGATATGCGGTAGGTCAAGTTCGTGTTTTTCAACAACTCATTCAACACGTCGGTGACTTGGCGATTCTTCACCTGTATATCCACCTGCTTACTATTATCGATATCCTCGCTCTTATAGAAAAACATGAACTCGGTCTGTTTCTCAATCTCCGAGACGACATCATAGAACGTCCCGTTCTTTACTTCTACCGTAACTTGAGCTTTTTGCGCATAGGTATCCGCCGAGACATGCAATATACCCAGTATTAAAAAAAGCAATGTGATCTTCATGATTGATTTAATTTTTTTAGGCAATAGCTCATCGCTATTCCAGACTTTTTCCATAAGTTTGTAATTATTTTTTATTAATGACTTACCTTGCTCGCTACTTTTTAGAGGACAGCGATAAAGGTGATTAAACGAATAATGAACGTCTAAGAATCGGGGGTGAGTGGTGTCAGTCCCGATTCTTTTTTGTGATCAGGTATTTGTCATAGGCAATTCGAATGTTTAAGGTTATACATCTATTATTTTGTTATTTGCTCCTCGCCGATATCAGGATATCTTTTCCGTCTTTCGTGAAAGTGAATTGTTTCTCCGAGTTAATAATATCTAGCACCTCTTGTATACCTTGATCCAAGGAGAAGGTTCCTGTGTAGCGGATGTTCCGCAGACTGTCATGCGCCAAGCGGATATTTACCCCATAGTAATTCTCCAGACGTTTTACGATAGAGACTAAGGTCTCATCCTTGAAACGATATTTCCCTCCTACCCAAGCGTTCGAGATCGAGGCATCTGTCTCTGACAAGAAAATAGAGCCGGTCCGGTTATCCGACCGGGCTTGTTGATTCGGCTTTAGCTTCATGCTACTCATTTTCCGTCCTTGAGCGTCAAAAGATTCCAACAGGATACTACCACTTAATAAGGTGGTGACGCTAAAGCGATCATCGTTGAAAGCCTGTATATTGAATGAGGTTCCGAGTACCGTGATTTGTTGGTTCTTTAGTTTTACGATGAAAGGTTTCGAATGATTCTTCGCAACCTCGAAATAGGCCTCACCCTCCAGATGAACCACACGCTCATCTCCATTAAAAGAGGTGGGGTATTTAAAACGGGTGGAGGCATTGAGTATGATCTTACTGCCGTCGGATAGCAATAGCGTGTTCGCACGTCCGCCTTTTTCCACTACGATCTCGTTATATTCCATATCGCCGGCATATAAACGATTGCTTATCCATTGATTCATACCCACACCTATTCCCATAGCGATTACGATAATCGCCGCATATCTCAAGAATGAAAGCCAGAACTGTTTGCCAAGGACCTTGGATTTCACAGATACGCCAGAGATCGCATCCAGCTTTCCAGCCATTCGCTCCCAACTACGCTCCACGGAATAATGGTTCAAGAACGCCACTTCTTTCCGAGTGTCAAAAAGCCCCTTAAGCTCAAAGAAGTGGGCTTTATTAGCGTCACTCTCATGAATCCAAGCATCCAACACTCGAAGTTCATCCTCTTGAATCTCGTTCTGCAAATAGCGTATGATCAGTTCTTCTATCGAATTATTAGATTCCATTTTCTGTTTCATTTATAATATATACGACCGGTTTCCTCTTTTTACTTACGTATTCTACCGTATTTTCATCTAAAAAATAAAACCAGTGCCAGAAGCGCCAACACATTCCGTATGATCTTCAATCCTTTATAGAGTTGCGCCTCTACCGTACGTTGAGAGATATTTAGCATTCCTGCGATCTCCACTGATTTCTTCCCGTCCACATAAGCCAACGTAAAAACCTCTCGGCATCTGTCCGGTAACTTGGCTATTTCCCGGTAAACGGAGTCCAGACGCTCTTTCTCCAGCTCCGCCGCATCCGACTGATTATAATAATCTATCTCCTCTATCTTTAGTCTACGAGCAACCTCATCCGCATAAGTCATTTCTATTGATTTATGCTTTAGGTAATCGAGGCAAGCATTTTGAACGGAACGGAATAGGTATGTCTTCAAGCCTTCTTCCACGGAATAAATCTCTTTCTTTTGCCAGATCTTGATGAATATATCATGCACTAAATCTTCCGCCGTATCGCTATCCACATATTTCGAGGCATAAAAGATCAGTCTGGGGGCATTCTCCAGATATAATAATTTAAATTTATCCAACTCATGGTTCTTAATAATATAGTCTTTCATGCTCAATGTGGACATTTCTTGTATTATATTAGACAGTTCAAGGCTTCTCCTTTATCTATATACGATCATAGAAACAGATCTACTTACGCCCACACGAAAAAAATAACACAAAAACAAAAAGCCCTATCCGAACTTAATCAGATAGGGCTTTCAGATTATTCTATCGCTAGATATTATCTCAACGGGATATATTGTACAAACGCCTCGATCGCCTCATAAGAAGCCAAACCTAATTGGCGATACAACTCCGCGGTAGCACGGTTGCGATCTTCGGCACGCTGCCAGAACAAACGCTCGTCGTCACCCAGATACGGAGCGCTCTCGGCCTGCGATTGATGCTTCAAAATAGCGTTACGTTTGAAGCGCAACTCCTCCGGACTGATAGGTACGGCCATCTCAATATGGTCCATTTCCCATTCTGCCCATGCGCCGCGATACATCCATACACGGCAGTTCTTCATCCATTCCTCGTCTTTCACCTCGTCGATAGCGGCCAGTACGGCATCCAGACAAACCTTGTGGGTTCCGTGCGGGTCAGCCAAGTCACCGGCGACAAACATTTGATCCGGCTTGATCTCGAGCAACAGGGCCTTTACGATATCCTTGTCGACCTCACTCAAATCATTCTTTTTCACTAATCCGGTCTCGTAGAACGGAAGATCCAAGAAATGAACATGATCGTCCTTCACGCCCGAGTAGCGGCAACCGTGACGGGCCTCCTCCCGACGGATCGTTCCTTTCATAAAGAGGACATCCTTCCGCTCCGGCTCGCCGTTCTCCACCTTCTCGTAACGCAGGTAGTTGATGATCTCGTTCGCCTTATCCTTCACGGCCGAGTCGGGAGAGTATTTCTCACATACATCACGCAAATACTCGCAATAACGGATTACCTCCTCGTCGCCTACGGCAATATTACCGGAAGTCTCGTAAGCCACATGCACATCATGATGCTGGTCGCACAAACGACGCAAGGTTCCGCCCATGGAGATCACGTCATCATCCGGGTGCGGACTGAATACGATCACTTTCTTCGGATACGGGTTAGCACGCTCCGGACGATTGGAATCGTCGGCGTTCGGCTTGCCACCCGGCCATCCGGTAATCGTATGCTGGATATCGTTGAATATCTTGATATTTACGTTGTAAGCGGAACCATATAACGCCAATAGCTCACCCAATCCGTGCTCGCTATAATCCTTGTTTGTCAATTTCAAGATCGGTTTGTCCGTCAACTGACACAACCAAACGATCGCACGGCGGATCAACTTATTATCCCACTCGCAGCTAGTCACCAACCAAGGATGACTGATACGAGTCAAGTCATAAGCGGCGGAAAGATCGATCACGACCTTGGCGTTCGGATGATTCTGCAAATAGCTGGAAGGAACGGCATCGCTAACCTTGCCCTCAACGGTCTTAGCGACAATGCTAGCCTTATCCTCGCCCCAAGCCATCAAGATCACGCTGCGGGCGTTCATCATCGTAGAGATACCCATCGTGATGATACCTGCCGGGACATTCTCCTGCGAAGGGAACGTACGGGCAGCCTCTTTGCGGGAAGCGCCTTCCAACAAGACCATACGGGTACGCGAGCTGATCGTCGTTCCACCCACGTTGAACATGATATTGCTGGAGTTACCGATACCTAGCAACATGCAATCGATACCTCCCACGGATTGGATCGTCTCCTCATACTGGCGACAGAAATCTAGGATAGCGTCTTTCGGCATGCTTCCGTCCGGGCAATAGATATTCGCAGGATCGATATCGACCTGATCGAATAACTCCTCTTTTAGGCGAGCCAGATTTCCGGCGCTGGGATTAGCCAATGGATAGAACTCATATTCCACGAAAGCAATCACATTGCGGAAACTTAATTTCTCCTCTTTATGCATACGGATCAACTCCTTGTAAACGCTTAGCGGAGAACGTCCGCCGGGTAAAGCGATCACGAAGGGCTTACCAATATCTTGTTTTTTACGGATTTGTGTTGCTATCTCTTTAGCGATAGCGAAAGAACCTTCCTCGGCCGATTCGTAAATGTTTGTCGGAATCTTTTCCAAACGAGTTAAAACTGAATGCTCGAAAGCATTTTCCGGGCGATAATACCGCAACGGTATACGCGTCAGAGTAATTTGAGAACTAAGGTTCGTTTTCATGTTTAATTATTGATTTAGTATTACAATCTTACTTGAATCACAAATATATGAAATAAGTACTGATTTCGCCATACGTTGATAGAACAAATTTATTAGCCGAAAGGTTTGATCTATATCGCCTAAAAATAAAAAAGGACCGTCCCGGCCAGCCAAGACAGCCCCTCTCTTTATTATTAACGTGTTTAGACCAATGTATTTGTCTCCGGAACTAAGTTTCCCATGCTCCATACCGCACGCACGTTCAACTTACGATCCAAGATCACGATATCCGCATCCTTCCCTCTTTGCAAGGTTCCGGTGCGATCGCTTACCCCCATCAGGCGGGCCGGAGTCTCGGAAGCCATACGGACTGCATCGGCCAAAGGAATGTCAGCCTTCTGCACCATCGTACGTACCAGTACGTCCATCGTGGCGATACTTCCCACCAATGAAGAATGATCCGCCAACTTGCATACGCCATCCTCAATGATAATGCGGGGATCGGATAACGGCTTACCCTCGTTGGCTGCGCATGAGAGAGCGTCCGTAACCAAGCAAGTACGTTCCACTCCTTTCAACTTATAGACCAATCGGAGGATCGTAGAGGGTAAATGACGCCCGTCAGCAATCACCTCTACCGTCATATCGTCCATCAAGAAAACACTTTCCACCGTTCCCTCGTACTTATATTCACGACGCTTATGGAAACCAGGCATGGCGTTATAGAAATGAGCCGCATGCGTGAAACCGGCATTGTAAGCGGTCTTAATATCATCAAACTCCGCTTCCGTATGCGAGATAGCGGATAGGATTCCCCTCGACTTCAAGTATTGGGCGAACTCAAGCGCACCCGGTATCTCCGGGCTGGAATCCCAGCGCTTGATGCAATCCGTGCGTTCCAATATCTCTTTATATTCTTTCGGGTCGGCGGGATTCTCCTTATCGATAAACAGGCTCGCCGCCATCTTCGGATTCAGATACGGTCCCTCGATATGCAATCCCAAGATAGGGCCGTCTTTTTTCCTCATCATCTCCTCGCATACGGCCACCGCCTTATCGATCACCCCGATTTCCGGAGCCAACACGGTAGGGAATATCGTCGTGGCCCCATGCTTCTGATGGGCAGCTACCGCACCGTGGAAAGCCTCTTCCGTACATTCGGAGAAGTCGAAGCCCCCACCGCCATGGATATTCATCGCCACGAAACCGGGAACGATCGACATTCCTTTCGCATCCACCACCTTGGCGCCAATCACCGCTAAATCGCTATTTGTAACCTCCAATATCTTCCCGTCGCTAATCAATACGGAACCATCCTTCATCCATCCTTGCGGCGTAAGGATATGGCCATTTATAATCTGTGTCAACATAATCGTTCTTGCTTAGAATAGTTTATTCGTACCTTCAACCAACTTACCCATCGCCCAGACCGCACGGACATTCAAGTCACGGTCCAACAAGACGATATCGGCGTCTTTGCCCCGCTGCAACGTTCCCTTGCGATCGGATACGCCCATGATACGGGCGGGAGTCTCCGAGGCCATACGCACGGCATCCTCCAAGGGGATCTCGGCCTTCTGCACCATCGTACGGATCAGGCGGTCCATCGTGGCGACACTACCCGCCAAGGCCGAGCGGTCGGCCAACTTACACACGCCATCCTCGATGATGACACGGGGATCGAAAGCGACTTGGCTATCACTGGCAGCGCAAGCCAAGGCATCCGTGATCAGACAAGTGCGTTCCACACCTTTTATCTTATAGACCAGACGAAGGATCGTAGGCGGCACATGGATACCATCGGCCACGACCTCGACGGTCATATCATCGAGCAGATAGATACTTTCCACCGTTCCCTCATACTTATACTCGCGGCGTTTATGGAAGCCCGGCATGGCGTTATAGAAATGGGTGGCGTGGGTATAACCTACCTCATAAGCGGTCAGGATATCCTCAAACTCGGCTTGGGTATGCCCTACCGAGGCGAGCACGCCTTTCGAGGTGATATATTTACCAAACTGCATCGCTCCCGGAAGTTCCGGAGCGGCATCCCAGCGCTTGATACAATGCGTTTCCTCCAGCAAAGGGATATATTCCTCGGGATCGGGATTCTTGATGTTCTCAGGGATTTGTCCACCAGCCATTTTCATATTGAAATAATGTCCTTCTAAGTGAAGCCCCAGAACCGGGCTATCTTTCTCGGCCATCAGTTTCTCGGTGGTCTCGGCGGCGGCACGGATCATCGGGATGGTAGAAGAGGATAAGGTGGGGAAGATACTGGTAGTACCGTGTTTCATGTGTGTGGCCACCGCCGCACGGAAAGCTTCCTCGGTGCCTTCCATAAAATCACGGCCTCCACCTCCGTGCACGTGAATTTCCACGCCTCCGGGGACGATGTACATACCTTTGGCGTCTATCAAGGTTGCCCCCACTACCGCTAAGTCGCAGTTTGTCACTTCTAAAATCTTCCCGTCGCTTATCAATACCGAGCCGTCTTTCAGCCAGCCTTGCGGGGTAAGAATCTTTCCATTAATGATCTGTGTTAACATGATATGTGTTTTAAGCTTTCGCGTTTCTTTGGATAGCAAAGTTAAGGACTTTCTTTTTAAAACGAGTAAGCTATTAGAGGTTATTTTCAAAGAATAATCAAAATGACACTTTGTAATCCGAACCTCCGGAGAATCGAATATTCCGGGCCCTAAGTACAGCTCGCCTCTAAATCCGAAAGAAAATTTCAGTAATCAACTAATGGCCAACACCATACCCCAAAACAGCCTTTTATTCTAGCGAAATCAATTCATCCTAATTCATATCAAAGGGAGAGATTGGTATCATTTATAGGGTTACAATACGGTTCTAGCAGGGTAAGAATGCCTATTCACGAGTAGTCATAACCCTATTCTTGAGTAGTCACGATGCCCAACGGCGGCATATGCGTCGGCCGATGGCAGTACTGGCGTAGCCCAATGCGGCCTATCACGCATGGGAAAAGGGATATTCTCCCTTTTAAAAGCCAGCTCTCGCACTCTCTCTTCCGCTATTTCGCATCATCAACGGCAAGCACTTGTCACGAAAACAGGAGTATTTGAATCAAAAAGATCAGATAAGCTGCCTTTCACTGACTAGCAGCCTTTTCATGAATCCTGCGTATTCAACTCTTCCAACTCCATTGTCCGTTCGGTCCATAGATCCATCGCATCGGAAAGTTCTTTTTTTAGGGCAGAATATTCACCGTAGAGAGAAGCGTCGGAGGCACCTTCCGGCGTAGCCAGCTTCGCCTCGATAACGGCAATGCCATTCTCAAGCTCCGAGATACGGGCCTCGGCCTCGGCAACAGCTTTCTCCGCTTTCTTAATCACTTTACTCAGTTCCTTCCTTGCCTCATAGGAGAGCTTGTTATGGGATACCTGAGCCTCACCGGTACCGGACATGGAAGTACTCGTCCCAGTAGAACGTTCCAATTCACGCAAGCTATCCATTTTCTTATGCTCCAAGAAATTATAGATGCCGCCTAAATGCTCGACGACTTTCTGGTTACCGAACTCATAGACCTTATCGACTAGGCCATCCAAGAACTCACGGTCGTGGGAAACCACGATCACCGTGCCGTCGAACTCCCTCAAGGCGTCTTTCAGCACGTCTTTCGAACGCATATCCAAGTGGTTCGTCGGCTCATCGAGAATCAGCAGGTTGACCGGCTCCAATAACAAGCGGATCATCGCCAAACGGGTACGCTCGCCACCCGACAGGACTTTCACCTTCTTATCGGAGGCCTCGCCGCCAAACATGAAAGCACCTAGGATATCCCGTATCTTCAAACGGATATCCCCTTGGGCTACGTAATCGATCGTATCGAAAACGGTAAGGTTCTCGTTCAATAGCTGCGCTTGGTTCTGGGCGAAGTAACCGATCTTCACGTTATGGCCTAATTGGAGCTTTCCGGTGAAATCGGTAATCTCTCCCATGATACATTTCACCAAGGTAGATTTACCCTCACCGTTCTTTCCGACAAAAGCGACTTTATCACCCCGGTTGATCGTAAGCGTCACATGATCGAAGATCAGATGATCGCCATAACGCTTCGCCACCTCCTCGCAGATCACCGGATAAGAACCGGAACGGGGAGCGGGCGGAAATTTCAGCCGCAACATGGCTGTATCCACATCGTCTACCTCAATACGTTCCACTTTTTCCAATTGTTTGATGCGGGATTGTACCTGTACGGACTTCGTGGCTTTATAACGAAAACGCTCGATAAACGCCTCGGTATCGGCCAATTTCTTCTGTTGGTTCTCATAAGCGCGCTGCTGCTGCTCACGGCGTTCACGGCGAAGTACGACGTACTCCGAATATTTTACCTTATAATCGTAGACCTTACCTAGTTCGATCTCCAAGGTCCGGAAAGTCGTATTATCGATAAAGGCACGGTCGTGCGACACTAAGATCACAGCGTTGGCACGGGTAGCGATAAAGTTCTCCAACCATTGGATGGACTCGATATCCAGATGGTTCGTCGGCTCATCCAGCAGCAACACGTCCGGCCTACGGAGTAAGAGCTTCGCCAACTCGATACGCATGCGCCAGCCTCCGCTGAACTCAGACGTCGGGCGGTCGAAATCGCTACGGCTAAAACCTAGTCCGGCCAATGTACGCTCCAACTCCGCATGGTAGTTGTTTCCTCCCATCATCTGGAAATGCTCCGATAGATACGTGACACGATCAATCAGCTTTTGATAGCCCTCGGAGTCATAATCCGTACGCTCCGCCAATTGAGTATTCAAGCGATTGATCTCCTCCTCCATCTCATGGATATGCTCGAAAGCGCATTCCGCCTCCTCCCGAACCGTACGGGTATCCACCAATTGCATGTGCTGGGGCAGGTATCCGATCGTGACCTCCTTCGGTACGCTAACAGTTCCAGAAGTCGGCGATTGCAGGCCTGCGAATATTTTCAACATTGTAGATTTGCCCGCTCCGTTCTTGCCCACCAAAGCGATACGGTCCTTCTTGTTTACCACAAAAGAAATATCATCAAAAAGCGTAAAACCGCCAAACTCCACTGTTAGTCCTTCAACCGAAATCATACTGTCTCTTTAATTTATGACCGCAAAGATACAACAGTTCAAGGTTTACTCACAAACTTTTCAATTAATATCAGCACATCCTTATGCAACGGAAGGGCCGGATCGGTATAGGTAGCCATCTGTTTTTGCTGATCCATCGTATCGCAAGTCTTCATCAGATGGTTCATATTCCCGATCAAATGGTAATCGGCCGAAGGTTGGGATCGCTTCAATAGTTCGGCGTCTTTTACGGATACTTGCATATCCTTATCCCCTTGCAAGATCAACACCGGGACTTTTAGTTTCTTGATGATTTCCTGCGGATTATACGTATACCATGAGATCATATAAGGCTGTACCGACGAGCGGAACAGGGCTTGCAAACCGATCGGCACGTCCGGTACGAGCTTCCCTTCCTTCAAGGACGTGTTTATGGATCTCACCATATTCCGGATCACTTCCGGTTGACCGGCCATCTGTTCCTCTATGATCTCATAAGCGGGACGCCCCGCACCCGCCACCGAAATGTATCCTTTCACTTTCGGATTATCCACCGAAGCCGCCATACCGACCAACGCTCCCTCGCTATGCCCCAACACATAGATTCCGGAGATCCGTTTGTCCTTGCTTAAATAATCGATCCAGCCTCGTGCGTCCTTGATCCCGTCCTCGAAACGCATGGAATACTCATCCTTTCCGGCCGAGGCGCTCGAAGCGATACCCCGCTTATCATAACGCAGGGAAGCGATACCCTTCCCTGCCAGCCCTTCCGCCAAATATCTCAAGGAATTATTCTTACCCGGCAAGGCGGCGGAGTTCCCGTCCATATCCGTAGGGCCGGAGCCGGGGATGATCAATACCACAGGATAACCGGACTCCTGATTGGGAGTTACCATCTTCCCTTTTAATACCCCGGTAGACGTATTCAACACCACCGGACGCTCGTTCAACCGTACAGGCAACTGGGGCAGACCAGACAAGGATACGAGAAGAAAGCAAACGAAAGCTATCAGTTTCTTTTTCATAACGGAATCAATTTATATACTTAAAGCACACATGAGACATACAATCTCAGTATCCGCCAAATGTAACTAAAAAAGGGGAAAACCTCTCGGCCTTCCCCCTTCTTTATCTAACATCTTTATAGGAAATTAATAACCCGGATTCTGTTTCAAGTTCGGATTCTTATCCATGCTTGTTTGAGGAATCGGCAAGTAACGGTTACGAGAAGAGAACTGGCGAGTCTCAATAACAGCCGTACCCGTGATTTCCGCACGTTTAGTAGGCTCAGACTCCCCATAATTAATCGTTCCTGTAACACGTAACAAATCACCATTCATGACTTTCTCGGCAAGCATCTTTCCATCTTCCTGCCAACGGACGATGTCCGCACGGCGCAAGCCTTCGCCGGCCAACTCTACCGTACGCTCACGACGGATCAATTCACGAAGTTTATCCTTCGTCCCATATTTAGCCTTATCCACTTCCCCCATTCCTACACGCTGGCGGATCTGGTTCAAATAACCATAGATCTCATCAGAAGGACCGCTCAGCTCATTCGCGGCCTCCGCATACGTCAATAGAACCTCCGCATAACGGAATACGATCGGACAAGCTCCCGAACTCCAAACATCTCCATATTGATCCATCGGATCCAAGTATTTCGCCCAAGTCAAAGCACTCTTGGAAGCATTATCTGTATAAGTCGGGAAGTTCTTGTTGACAGTACCATCTTGAAGTTTCTCATCCAAAGTATTCAAGACATCACCTCTCCAGTCACGTCCCGGATATAAAATGGTCATGGCCATACGAGGGTCGCGATTCGCGAACGGATGCTTTGCGTCATAAGTCTTCGACTCTTCTTTCGTCAATCCATCTGACATTTCATACATATCCACCAAATTCTGGGTCGGGACGATAGAAGACCAACCTTGGTCAACATTATTATACATTTGCCCGATGGTTCCCAATCCGTCCAACGTCTCAATATTCTGATCCGCTAGGATTATCTCTTTAGAATCCACTCCCGATACCTTAAAAAGATTCGTATAATCCGGATCCAACTCATACTGCTTCAAATCAATGATTGCCTTAGCTGCGTCTTTTGCCTTTTGCCAATCACCATAATACAAAGCCTCACGCATCTTGATAGCTAAAACAGCACCTTTAGCGATATAGCCACGAGCCTCCGGAGCCTCCGCAATCCCAGCTAAGGCCTCGTCTAAATCCTTAGCTATATAATCGCGTACCTCTTGTTCCGTATTACGTTCCACTTTAGCCTCGTCCGCACTTGAATAAGAACTAATAATAGGCACACCACCATACCACCAATTCATCAAGAAATACTTATAAGCACGGATCGCTTTAGCTTGAGCCACATAATTAGCTTTTACAGCGTCACTAGAAAACGTCACCTTGTCTACATTCTCCAAGAATGTATTCGCCTTACGAATCGACTTGTAATCATAAAGGATCTGCCCAGGATTAGAACTAGACAATGACCCATCCCCCCACGGGCGGAATCCTTCCCAAGGGAAATTATTATAGCCTATATCTGAGCCACAATCCAGATAAAGCAACGTATTTCCATCTAGCAAATCCTTATAACAGCCTACTATGAAGCCCTTCGCATCCGCCTCTGTCTGCCATGTGGTAGAAGGAGCCAACTGATCCTTAGGCACCGTATCCAGAAAATCCGAACACGAAGTAGATAACGCAGCCATACCAGCCGCCAACATATATATTGATAATCGTTTCATAAAATCTTCTATTTAAATGGTCTTAACTAATTAGAATGTCACATTTACGCCAAAAGAATTTGTCATCACTAATGGGTAGCTAGACAAACGGGAACTAACCGTCTCCGGGTCTACGTTCAATGGCATAGAATCTATCGTAAACAAATTCTCCGCAGAATAATAAACACGTACATTCGACAAACCGATAGCGTTCAGCACACTCTTTGGAAGCGTATATCCCAATTGCAATGTCTTCAGACGCAGGTAACTGGTATTAATTACCCAAAAATCAGACATCACGTTAGAAGCCTCACTCGGAGATTTTCTAGACTCCGCTACACGCGGCATACTTGCATTGGTATTTTCCGGTGTCCAGCTATCCAGCCATGCAGTAGAAGGATGTCCGGCACTACCCGAGAACTCACCAAACGCTTCTTTCGTAAACGCACGGCCTACATTAGCCGCACCGGTGAAGTTTAAAGTCAAGTCAAATGCTTTATAGCCTACATTCAAGTTCAAACCAAATGTAACAACTGGATTGATAGTCTTAGACAATACACGGTCA
Source organism: Parabacteroides distasonis ATCC 8503 (assembly GCF_000012845.1). Taxonomy (NCBI): domain Bacteria; kingdom Pseudomonadati; phylum Bacteroidota; class Bacteroidia; order Bacteroidales; family Tannerellaceae; genus Parabacteroides; species Parabacteroides distasonis. The sequence continues at coordinate 247,318 of NC_009615.1, read as the reverse complement.
TCCGCATCCAGCTTTCCATCTCCATTCGTATCTACATAACGTAAATCACCAGCTTGGAAATCCTGTCCGAACGGGTAGCCGTCTTTTCCTTTATAGGTATCCATCCATTGCTGTGCCTCCGCGTCAGATTGGAAAAAGCCATCAGCCTTATATACATAGTAAGAATCGATTGGCTTTCCAACAAAACGCCACAAATCACCGTCATCAGGATTTGTCATACGGTCTACACCTCCTAAATCCTCGATCTTGTTCTTATTATAGGCCATATTTCCCATCACATTCAATGACCAGTCATTCCACTTATTGTTATAACCTAGCTGTACCTCGACACCTCGGTTACGCATAGAACCCACGTTGTCGAAATAAGGATCCAAGCCAAACTCAGTCGGGACCGGTACCTCCATGATGATATCCGTAGTCTTGCGATCATAGTAATCAAACGTGAAAGTCACATGATTAATAACCGCATCCAAGCCAATACCCCAAGTCGTAGATTTCTCCCATGACAAATCCTCGATACGATAGGCTTTCTGATAATATCCCGTCGTCAAGTTGCCTCCCATAGGATAATTACCATCCAAATTATAAGTCTGCATCCAAGGATAATATTGGTTCTCCCAAGGATTCGATTTATTTAAGGCGTCTTGATTACCTAACATACCCCAAGAAGCACGAATCTTCAAACTGCTCAACCAATCATGCGTACTTTCCATAAACTCCTCCTCGCTGATACGCCAAGCACCGGAGAAAGAAGGGAAATATCCCCAACGATGTCCCGGAGCAAAACGAGAGGAAGCATCCGCACGGAAGTTTGCCTCTAATAAATATTTTCCCGCAAAATCATAATTAATACGCCCAAAATAGGAAAGCATGGCAAGCTCTCGGCTCAAACCATCATTTGTTTGTGTAGAAGCCCCACCGGCATCCATATCATTCAGGCTATTACTCGGGAAATTATTCCTCTGCATCTGATTCTTGCTAACCTCATACTTCTCCGCATGATAACCTACCATCACTTTCAAGCCATGCTGACCAAAGTTCTTGCTGTAATTCAGCAAAGCATCGAAATTATAACGTTTCCAATTCACGAAACGTTCAACCAAGGAAGTGGTACGAGACGCAGATGCCGGATCATCCGGTATGCTCAGAACTCGCTCCGTATGACGTTGGTCCTCGTTCACATAGGCACCCGTCACAGTAGCCTTCAGCCCATCAATAATATCATAATCAACAGAAAGTGCCCCCGTAAAATTCTGGTTACAATTATCCACCGTCTGCCCGGAATCCAACCATGCGATAGGGTTACCATCGTTAGTTTGTCCGTATTTGCCATCCTTATCCTTGACAGGGATCATCGGGCTAATAATATTCAATTGACGGATAATCTGGTCGGAAGAACCACCATAATAGCTAGCATTCGGATCCGAGAAGTCATTCTTGATAAAAGACATGTTCATCCGAACAGCCAGTTTCTTCGTCAACTGCATATCCAGATTCGTACGTCCGTTAAACTGTTTACGATCTGAGTTAGGAAGGATACCCGTCTGCCCTAAATATCCGGCCGAAGCCATATACTTCACGTTCTCCGCACCTCCTGTAATACTAACATTGTGCTTATGCAACAAACCTGTCCGATAAGCCTCATCATTCCAGTCCGTATTAGGATGTCCGTAAGGATCAGAGCCATCCTCAAACATCCGGATGTCCTCGTCACTATAATGTCCCGGCTCGAAACGATTCCACAAACGTGCGTAATCGGCTGAGCTGACACGATCAATCATGGAAGTAGCTTTCGAGGCACCCACATATCCGTTATAAGAAATACGAGGAGCACCCGTCTTACCACGTTTTGTCGTGATCAAGATAACACCATTAGAAGCCTTCGAACCGTAAATAGCGGCGGAAGAAGCGTCTTTCAATACAGAAATACTCTCAATATCATTCGGATCGATATCATTCATGGAGCCACTTTCGATACCATCGATCAAGATATATGGGCTGGCAGAGTTCAAAGTACCGACACCACGGATACGGATCGTACTACCATCCTGTCCCGGACGGCCTTGCCCCGAGGTAACGGTTACACCCGGCATCATACCTTGAAGACCGGAAGACACGTTGGAGATAGGACGGCTTGTCAACTCCTTGCTATCCAATTGGGCTACCGCTCCCGACAAGTTCGCCTTCTGTTGCGTACCATAACCGACAACGATCACCTCATCTAATTTCTGGGTATCTTCCTGCAAGGATACATTGATGGAAGGCTCTCCATTATATTTGAATTCTTGAGTTAGATAACCGATAAAGGATACTTGGATCACATCCCCTTTCTTCACATCCAACACGAAATTACCATTCATGTCGGTTACAGTACCATTCGTAGTACCTTTTACAACTATTGACGCTCCAGCCACAGGGCCAAAACTGTCACTAACCGTTCCCTTCAAACTACCTTCTTGCTGGGAAATACCTACCCTCGGAGTTATCGCCGCACGATCAGAAGCATGAACCACACCCCCGGAACAAAACGCTGCAGACAATAGAACAAAACTGACAGGTCTTACAATTTTCAACATAAGAATCGTTTTTTGTTTATTAAATAGCTGTTACTATTATAAGACTTAAGGCATACTATTTTAGATCTCGTTTCTTATAATATTCACTCTTCTAAATCATTAATGTATAATTATAAATCCTCGGTTAACTACCATGAAAGCGCTTCTTCATCGTTCTGGCGGAACTTATAATCATTAGACGCAGCAAATATAGCACTATTTTTAATTATAAAACAAAAAAGACTAATTTTTCGCATACGAATCTAAAACGACACCACCTAATTATTAAAATATTTAACAAACAATCTTTTCAACCATAATCTTTTTTAGTATGGAGCTATGGACATCAAAGAGGTATATGGTTTGAAATTCAAACATGAAGTTAGTGTATATGAGTAATAAACGGAGTTCCGCCAGAACTACGTACTTATAGAAGCCTGACTAATATTAAGGCACTTATTCCATTTATTCCTTTATAACCACTATTTATCATGAAAAAGTTGTTATCTTCGTCCCTTGTAATAACTAATTATTAAATTATGAAAAAGAAAAGCTTAACTTTATTACTAGCGACTACGGTGGCAAGTAGTATCCTATTTTCGTCCTGTATAGGATCTTTTGGTTTAACAAACAAACTTTTAACGTGGAATAGAAGCATCGACAGTAAGTTTGTTAATGAGCTAGTGTTCATTGCTTTCTGGATTGTCCCGGTTTACGAGATTTCCGCTTTGGCTGATGTCCTTGTGATCAACTCTATCGAATTTTGGAGCGGAAGTAATCCTGTAGCGGATGTAGGTAACGTTAAAACAATCGATGGTAAAGACGGCGTTTATACCGTAGAAACAAAAGTTGATGGATACCATATCCAAAAGGAAGGCGATGAGAAAGCGGTTGACTTAGTTTTCAACGAGGCTGACCAAAGCTGGAATGTAGAAGCTAACGGAGAAAGCACAAAATTATTAAAATTCAATGGTGATGACGAAGTTGTCATGTATTTACCCGATGGCAAGGAAATGAATGTCGAGCTAAACCAAGCAGGTGTTTTAGCTTTCCAACAGGTAGCTGACGGATATTCTTACTATGCAGCTAAATAATTGAAAATTGAGAATTGAGAATTGAAAATTACGTAGAGTCACTTCTAATTCTCAATTCTCAATTTTCAATTCCCCAGTGCTAATCTAAATAAAATACGATGAATATGAACTCTATCAAAAAAATGATGCTTTCCGGAGCATTAGGTTGCCTTATTTCCGGAATGGCTTATGCGGACGGTTCTTCACCCCAACCCGTAAAACCTTATTGGCAAGACATTCAAGTCGTAGCCGTAAACAAGGAAAAACCCAGAAGCTCCTTCATGAGTTATGCGGACCGAGAAACCGCCCTCACCTCTCGATTTGAGAAAAGCCCGTACTATTTCCTATTAAACGGTACTTGGAAATTTTTCTTTGTCGACTCTTACAAAGATCTTCCTCAAAATATCACAGATCCTTCCGTTAATACCTCTTCATGGGATGATATAACCGTTCCCGGAAACTGGGAAGTACAAGGACATGGCGTAGCCATTTATACGAATCATGGTTACGAGTTTAAACCAAGAAATCCCCAACCTCCGTTATTGCCGGAAGCGAATCCGGTTGGCGTATACCGCAGAGACATCGAGATACCCGCAAGTTGGGATAACCGGGATATTTATTTACACATCGGCGGAGCTAAATCCGGCCTTTACGTATATTTAAACGGGAAAGAAGTGGGTTATAGCGAGGATTCCAAAAATCCCGCCGAGTTCCTGATCAATAAATACCTGCAACCCGGAAAGAATGTGCTTACATTAAAGATATTCCGTTGGAGCACCGGTTCTTATTTGGAATGTCAGGATTTCTGGAGAATGAGCGGTATCGAACGTGACGTATTCCTTTGGTCTCAACCCAAGGCCAGTATTCAAGATTTCCGTGTCGTCTCAACCTTGGACGATACGTATACGAATGGAATCTTCAAACTGGCGGTAGACTTAAAGAATCATACCCAAGAAACGAAAAATTTAAATGTCGGATATGAGCTTTTGGACGCAAAAGGTAATCTTGTGACCTCCGAGGCTAATGATATATGGGTAAGTCCTGCAAGTCCTCAAACAGTATCTTTCGAGTATGATTTAAAGAACGTAGCCCCTTGGAGTGCCGAGCATCCGAATCTATACAAATTATTGATGACGATAAAAGAAGAGGGTAAGGTAATCGAGGTAGTTCCATTCAACGTTGGTTTCCGCCGGTTCGAGATGAAGCAAATTGACCAAGTAGCGGAAGACGGAAAACCTTATACGGTCTTATTGTTCAATGGGCAACCGGTTAAGTTCAAGGGTGTCAATATTCATGAGCATAACCCGGAAACCGGACATTACGTAACCGAGGAACTCATGCGTAAGGATTTCGAGCTGATGAAGCAAAACAATATCAACGCTGTCCGCCTATGCCACTATCCGCAAGACCGTAAATTCTATGAACTCTGCGACGAATACGGATTGTATGTTTACGATGAAGCGAATATCGAGTCTCACGGTATGTATTACAGCCTGAAAAAAGGCGGCACTTTGGGTAATAATCCGGAATGGCTGATCCCGCATATGGACCGTACGATGAATATGTACGAACGAAACAAGAATTATCCGAGCGTTACTTTCTGGTCACTCGGAAACGAGGCTGGAAACGGATACAACTTCTATCAAACTTATTTATATCTGAAAGACAAGGAAATAAATAGCATGAATCGTCCGGTGAACTATGAACGTGCCCTTTGGGAATGGAATACGGATATGTACGTACCTCAATACCCGAGCGCTGAATGGCTAGAGGAAATCGGGCGTAAGGGTAGTGATCGTCCGGTAGCTCCTTCGGAGTATTCACATGCGATGGGAAACTCTTCCGGCAACTTATGGGATCAATGGAAAGCTATCTATAAATACCCGAACCTGCAAGGCGGATTCATCTGGGACTGGGTGGACCAAGGTATCTTGGAAAAAGATAAGAATGGACGTGAATATTATACCTATGGTGGTGACTATGGAGTAAACGCCCCTAGTGACGGAAACTTCCTTTGCAACGGTATAGTAAACCCGGATCGTACCCCGCATCCCGCTATGGCAGAGGTTAAATACGCCCATCAAAATATCGGGTTTGAGGCGATCGATTTAGCGAACGGTTTATTCCGCGTCACGAACCGTTTTTATTTCACGAACCTAAAGAAATATATGGTCCACTATAGCGTAACAGCCAATAATAAAGTTGTACGCTCCGGTAAAGTCTCTTTGGACATAGAACCCCAAGCTTCTAAGGAATTTACGGTTCCCGTAGGCAACTTAAAGCCACAAGCCGGTACGGAATATTTCGTAAACTTCAACGTAACGACCGTAGAAAAAGAGCCGTTAATCCCTATCGGACACGAAATCGCTTGCGATCAATTCCGCTTACCGATCGAAAGCCCCAAGAAGGCGTTTAAGACCAGCGGCCCTAAATTAACGGTTTCGACAAATGGAGATAACTTATCGGCATCCTCCTCAAAGGTAAACTTCGTGTTTAACAGGAAGACAGGAATCGTTACTTCTTATAAAGTGGATGGTACGGAATATTTCAGCGAGGGTTTCGGTATCCAACCGAACTTCTGGCGTGCGCCGACCGATAACGATTACGGAAACGGTATGCCAAAACGCTTGCAAGTCTGGAAGGAAAGCAGCAAGAACTTCAACGTGACAGACGCTACCGTCACTATGGATGGCAATAACGCCGTGGTTAGCGTGAACTATTTATTGCCGGCAGGAAATCTATACATTGTTAATTATACGATCTATCCAAGCGGAGCCGTAAATGTGGCCGCCCGTTTCACATCCACGGATATGGATGCCGCCCAAACCGAGGTATCGGAAGCTACTCGCACGGCAACTTTCACTCCGGGACGTGACGCCGCCCGTAAAGAGGCTTCCAAATTGAATGTTCCCCGTATCGGTGTTCGCTTCCGCTTACCGGCAAGCATGAATCAAGTGGAATATTTCGGACGAGGACCTGCTGAGAACTACTTGGATAGAAACGCCGGTAGTATGGTCGGCTTATATAAATCTACAGCCGAGGAATTATATTTCCCATATGTACGCCCGCAGGAAAACGGTCATCATACCGACACTCGTTGGGTATCACTTAGTACCGGCAAGAAAGGCTTGTTGATCCAAGCGGATAATACGATTGGATTTAACGCTTTGCGTAATTCCATAGAGGATTTCGATGACGAGGAAGCAACTGGGCTACCCCGTCAATGGAGTAATTTCACACCAGAGCAAGTAGCGAACCATGATGAAGCCGCAGCAAAGAACGTATTACGTCGCCAGCATCATATCAACAATATCACGCCTCGCGACTTCGTTGAAGTTTGCGTCGACTTGAAACAACAAGGTGTAGCAGGTTATGATAGCTGGGGTTCACGTCCGGAACCAGCTTATACATTACCCGCAAACCGGGAATACAACTGGGGCTTTACCCTTATTCCGCTTAAATAAAGAAAAGCCATAACTTATCCATAACAAAGGGAGTGTATTAGGCTTAATCCAATACACTCCCTTTGTTTATACTACTGCAACGGCTTTGCAGCACTACTGCAAGGCGGGTTGCAGTAACGTATCCTTATTTAATCACTTCCTTCAAGGTATTCTGTAAGTCTTCTCCAGTGATATTCTTGGCGATGATCACCCCATTCGGATCCAATAACACATTTGCCGGAATACCTCGTACCCCATAAAGAGCAGGGATCTCAGAATCCCAATATTTCAAGTCGGAAACGTGAGCCCAAGTCAGATGATCGTCTGCAATCGCTTTCTGCCATTTAGCCTTATCCTTGTCCAAGGATATACCTACGATCGTAAAGTTCTTATCCTTATATTGCTGGAAGGCATTTACCACGTTAGGGTTTTCCTTGCGACACGGGGGACACCAAGAGGCCCAAAAATCCAATAACACATATTTTCCCCTAAAGTCCGACAATGACACAGAAACTCCTGCAGTATCCGGCAAGGAAAACTCCGGAGCGACTTGTCCGATCTGTACGTGTTCTAATTGCTTGATAATACCGTCCAAGTCCTTCACATAAGGACTATTCGCCAATGCCGGGGAAATCTTCGCACGAGTCGCCTTCAAATCATCCAAAGATAATTGGTAGGTAAAATAACGATATAGATAGAACGCCGCCGCCGGAGAATCCGGATATTTCGAAATCAAACTGTCAATATCATACCCTTCCTCAAATACCTTCTCCGCATTTTCTTGAAAGACATCATTCACCGGCGAGTTCCGTACGGTGATGGTCTCCCCGTCATTCCCGATCTTGACATTCATATCCGTATTCTCCAAGAAGAGCTGAACCGGATAGTTCATATTCTCGGTTGCCAAACCAAAAAGTAAAGGCTGATCTACCTCACCCTTAAAGGTGAATTTCCCGTCTTTTACCTCTGCCGTATCCACGTCAAAGAACATTTTATTACGGAATGACTTCAAGTAAATCTTGCCGTCGGGCATATTCTCTACCTCGCCATTGATAACATATCCTTTTGGAACTTCTTGGCAACCAACCACCAAAAGGCCGGCAAGCGCCATCATACAAAATTGCTTCATTTCTCTATTCTATTTATTGATTACTTAAACTCTGGGTGATGATAACGTCCCTTTTTCAACGAGATCGTCCCATATTCTATCGCACGCACCGGACAACGATGAATACAGGCAACGCACTGAACGCAAGTATCAGCCCATTCCGGTTTTCCGTCACCCGACAGGGAAATCGTACCGGTCGGACAGACCTTCGCACAGATACCGCAAGAGATACAGGTATCCGTAGCATAAAATCGGTTGCTGCCTATCGCAAAGTGAGTAAATAACGGATAGACCATATAGCTCTTCAAAAGAGGGGCACTTCCCGCACAATACAAAGAGGGATTTTTCTTCTGCCGGATCGCCTCTACGATCTCGTCTACACGTTCCGGTGCTTTTTTCAGTTTTTCAGTCTCTACCTCCTTACTATCCACGTCGAAGCCGGGCATTAAGATATAATTGTTCGGCATTTGTATAGAGAATCCTCCGGTTAAGGTAATTCCCCGTCTCGCCAAGGTGCTCCGCATGATCCGATCCGTATATCCACAATCATCACCACAAGTACAGACGAAATAAACCTCTTGCCCTTTATATCCAGACAGGATCAACCGGGAAATAAAACGGGACACCAATACAGCCGGCCCCCAAGAATGGACAGGAAACACAAAAAACACTTTCTCCCTCTCCCTCAATGGATAAACATTCTCATCCTTACCCTCATTCAACGCATCGGCAATGGAAACCAACGGCTCATCGAAAGCCGTTCCTAACGCTTCCGCAACCCAACGGGAGTTTCCTGTCCCTGTAAAGTAGAATATCATGCGCTCATTTTTTAGATGCAAAAATACATAATATCCAAATATATACGCTATCTTTGTCTAGTTTAAGAAACCTAAAAAACAAATCGTTATGACAACGATGGAATTAAATTTACGGAAAGAATATCTCTATGACTTGATAAAAGGCATGGATGAGGAAAGATTATCGAAAGTGGAGACCTATATAAAACGTCTATGCCTTGCCAAGCAAAAGGAGAGTCTTTATCCTTGGGCACCAGACGAGGCTGAATTAACTTGTAAGATAGCTGAATCTGAAGTAGATTTCAACAATGGGGATTATTGTACGCAAAAAGCGCTGAAGAAAAAACTACAAAAAAAGTTGGCTTCATGGTAAAAGAAATCCAATGGTCTAAACATGCAGAAGAATCATTTACTGAAATATCAGATATTCGATACTAGGCAATCACCGGATAAACTGATGGATTTATTCAGATAAAATAACAAGGGATAGAAATGTAAGCGTCTTACAATTTATCCCTTGTTACTTTTCTGAATTATAGCGCAAATCAAATCTCAATATCCCAAATACCCGTCGAACGTTCTAATTCGACCAAGGCTGAGCTGTAATTAAACAGCGTCTCAATATACTGAGCTTGTACCTCATCGTAAGTACGCTGGGCGTCCAAGACTTCCAACAAAGAGACTTCCCCCCTATTATAGCTGTAAATCTTGCCATCCATCACCTCACGAGCTTGCCTTAAAAGCCCATCCTCATAATGATTAACTTGCTCGGCGAAAGATTGATAATTACGATATGCCTGCATCACCTCCGTCTGTACTTGCAAAAGAGCCTGCTTATATTGCGCTTCCGCTTGTTGCTCCCGATAACGAGCGGCACGAACCGTCCCCTTATTGAAATTAGAGAATTTCAAAGGAACAGCGATACCTGCCGTCACTCCGGTAAAAGGAGGTGCCGGGGCTTCCTCATTATAAACCCGGGCATTACGGCTTACGGCGATAGACAAATCCACATCCGTATTCCGCTCCCGGCGAGCTACTTTCAAGGCTCTAGCGGCCACTTCCTTGTTTTTTAAGGCGGCTACCAAATCCGTACGCCCCTCGCTTGCCGCCGTGATTAAGTCAGCAAGAATAAAATCCCGAGGCTCCGTACGTAACTCAGCCTCTGGGTGAAATAAAGTATCCGTACTGAAAGTCCCCGTCAAGAAGTTTAAGTTCGAGAAAGCATTCTTTAATTCCGCTCCGGCTTGCAGCAACTCGTTTCGTAAGACCCCGGCCTCTACCCGGCTCTGCGTAGCATCCACCTCACGGATTTGCCCCAATGAGAAACGGATACTGTCGCTCTCCGCCAATGTCCGGATATTCTCATAGGCATTCTCCTTTACCTTATACAACTCATGTTGCTTCAAGGCTTCCATATAAGCAATCGTAGCGTCTGCCCGGAGATTCCGGAAATAATCGGCCAACAAAGCCTCGGTCAACTCACTCTCGCTACGTGCCAATGAGATATTCGCACCCCGTTTTCCAAAAGAGAAAGTTTTGCTCAGTTCTACTTCAACACCTTCTCCCATTTGCAAGGAATTATTCTCATTATTGAAATAAGACACGGAAAGGTTCGGATCGTTAAACACCTTTGCCGCCGTTACCTCGGCCTTAGCGGCCGGCACATTCAATTTCTCCGACGCATACTCAAGGTTACCTTCCGCAACCCGCTCCATATATTGCCGATACGTAAGCGGAACCATGGTCTGGGCATTCGCAGATAAGCATCCGCAGAGTAACGACAGGATTATATATTTCTTCATATCTTCTAATCTAAACATAGTACATCTTTTTAATTCCACCGCCGGATTAAGCGTGCAGCTCTTTTTCCTCCGATACCGGCGTCAAATCCTTCCCCTCATAATGCTTCTCGATCATATAGTATAAAGCGGGAAGCACATAAAGCGTGATTACCGTAGCAAATAAAAGCCCGTAAACGATTACCGTAGCCAAGGGACGCTGCACGTCCGAACCGATCCCCGTACTGACAGAGGCAGGAAGCAATCCCAAGACCGCAACCGTAGCCGTCATCAAGATCGGACGGAAACGGTGCTTGGTTCCCGTTATCACCGCATCTTTCAAATCCCGCTCCCTCGTACGTAAGTTATTGATATGGGAAATCATGATCACGCCATTTTGGATAGCGACACCGACCAAGGCGATAAAACCAACCGCCGAGGAGACATTCAATGTCATTCCCCGCACATTCAACGCCAACATACCACCAAACAAAGCCAAGGGAACGACACTCATCATCAAAGCCGCCTGCCGGAATTTACCGCAAGCCGCAAACAACAAAAGCAGCATCAGCCCCAACGCCAAAGGAACCACAGCCCCCAAACGGGCATACGCACGATGCTGGTTCTCGAACTGTCCGGCCCATTTCAAATGCACGGAATCATGATCGTATTTCACCTCTTTATCGATCAACGCATTTGCCTTATTCAAGAACGCCGTCAAGTCCACGCCACGTAAATTAACCCGTACCGTCAAGTGCCGCTTATTCATCTCACGGGTAATCGTACTGGCACCAGTTGTCATCTTAATCTCCGCTACTTGCGAAAGAGGAATCTTTGTTCCGGAACCGGTAGTCAGCAATAGATTTCCGATACGTTCGGGAGAATTGCGGCTAGCGTCATCGAAACGACAAATCACGTCATAACTTTTACTTCCGACAAATATCTGGGAAATAGAAGCTCCACCGATCGCTAACTCAATCAAATCAGCCACATCCGACACGTTCAAGCCATACTGGGCGATACGGGCACGATCCGCAATAATCTGCAATTGCGGCAACGGAGGCTCTTGATCTACCGCTACGTCGGCAGCACCCGGTATTTCCTTCAACACATTAGCGACTTGATCTGCGATATGGCGACTTTCCGTAATATCATCGCTATAAATCTTCAGCGCCAAATCACTATGAGCCCCGGCGATCTGATCCATCACCATATCGATGATCGGCTGGGAGAAACCGACCGAGTAGCCGGGCATGGTCTCCAACTTAGCCGCCATTTCCTCGATCAGATCCGCTTTCGTCTTACCGAATTTCCATGTACTATAGGGTTTCAATCCCACGCCACACTCCACATGAGAGAGTGAGAACGCTTCCGCCCCCTCATCATCGCGACCGACTTGAGTCATTACATATGAGACTTCCTTAAACTCTTTCAAAGTCTTCCGAAGCTCCGCCCCCATCTCCTTCGATTTCTCAATGGAAATACCCGGAGGAAGCTGTACCTGTATCCAGATCGCCCCCTCATCCAACGGAGGCAAGAAGTCTTTTCCTACGGTATAACTTAAAATCCCCGCTCCCAGCAATATCGCCAGTAACGGTACAATAACCCGTCTTGGCTTCTCCATCAATCGGACAATTTGTGAATGATAAGCCGTGGAAAGTTTCTCCAACCAACGATTATGGTAAATCTTTCCCGGCTTACGATACGCATAAAAGGCCAATCCCGGAATCAAGAACAAGGCCACACACAAAGCGCCCAGCAAAGCATACCCTACGGTATAAGCCATCGGCGTAAACAATTTCTTCTCAATATGCTCAAAAGCGAACAAAGGAAGATAGGCTGTTATAATAATTAATGTAGAGAAAAAGATCGGGCGAGCCACCTCAGTCGTACGGCGCAAGATCGAATCTTCCGTCAATACCTCATCCGGATGCCGTTCCCTTTTCTTCAAGACCGTCTCCATCATCACGATCGCTCCGTCTACCAAAATACCGAAGTCTATAGCGCCTAAGGAAAGTAGGTTCGCAGGAATATTCGTAACATGCATCAAGATAAAGGCAATCAATAGAGACAAGGGAATGGTTAAGGCCACCAACAAAGCGCCACGCCAACTCCCCAAGAATAAGATCAGTACTAAGACAACCAATACCATACCCTCGAACAACGTATGCGATACGGTATGCAAGGTCGTATTAACCAAATCCGTACGATCCATAAACGGATGGATACGGGTTCCCTCGGGAAGTGTCTCGTTATTTAGTTCGTCTACCGCCTTATGCACATCATCCAACACCCGGGACGGATTCTCCCCCCTGAGCATTTGTACGATACCTTCCACGCCATCGGAGTAATCACGGGTACCGTCCGTAAAACCTAAAACGCCCTTACGCTCCAAGTTTCCGTATTTCAGTTTACCGATATCATTCAAGTAGACCGGGACACCATTCACTGTCTTGATCACGATATGCCCCAAGTCTTCCAAGTCCTTAACCAGACCGATTCCACGGATCACATAACTCAAATCCCCCCGGCTTAACATACTACCACCGGCGTTCACGTTATTCTTCTCTATCTTTTCCGTAATATCCCCTAAGGTAATGTCGTATTGCTCCATCTTATAAGGGTTCACCTCGATCTGATATTGGGTAGTGATACCGCCGTAATTACTTACATCCGCTACACCCGTAACCTGTTTCAGTCTCGGAATAATTACCCATTTATGCAAATCGGTCAACTCCCTCAAGTCTAAACGGTCACTTTCCACCACATAACGAAAGATCTCTCCCGTCGGCGAAGTCAAAGGATTTAAGCCGGGAACCGCATTATAAGGAAGCTCCACGTCTACCAACCGCTCTTGTACACGTTGCCGGGCCCAATAATCCTCAATACCATCATCAAAAACCAATACGACCGTAGATAAACCAAACGTATTCTTGCTACGCATTACGTTTAATCCCGGCAGACCATTCATAGCCCGCTCGATCGGAATACTGATTTGTTGCTCGATCTCCTCGGCGGCCAATCCGGGAACCTGCGTCACGACTTGCACGGTGGTATCGGCGATATCCGGATAAGCATCTATCGCCAACCGCGTCCAAGAATAATAACCAACGATCGCTAAGAACAGAAATAACACGAACATCAGTCCTCGCCGATGTATCGCCAAGTAAATAATCCTTTTCATAATCCGTTAGCGTGCGTCAAGTAAATAAAACGCTCCCGTAACTACGATCTCGTCACCTACGTTCAAGCCGGATAAAACCACCGTCTTGCCATCTTCAGTATGGCCGGTCTCGATCTTTTGTTTCCGGTAATCGTTATTCCCCAATTCCACCAATACGTACATGTTCTCCTCTTCCTGCAAGATAGCGGAAGTAGGTATACGGATCACCTCCGCCTCACGGTCGCTCAGCTTGACCGTGCCGTACATCTCCGGCTTCATCAAACGGGTACTGTTATCGCACTCGATCAAGACCTCCACCGAACGGGTATCGGGGTCCAGCATCTCGCTGATGTGATAAATCTTTCCCGATATCGGTTTATCCGGCATGGCTACCAACCGGATTTCCACCTCATCCAAAGCCTGTATTAAACTCAAATCCTTCTCTTTTACATGGGCGACCACCCATACCTTGCTCAAATCGGCGATGACAGCTACAGGCTCGGCGTCCTCTTTCATATATTGCCCGATTACGATCCGATCTTTCACGACCTCACCGGCTATAGGCGAGCGAACGATCAATGGTTGCCCCAAAGCCATTTCATCCGGATTAATCTGAAAGACTTTCAATGCGGCTACCATATTCTCATAGTCTTTTTTCTTTAACTCGTAATTCACCTCGGCCTCTTCCAATTCCTTTTGGACACCAACCTTGTTTTTCATCAAGTCTTTCTCCCGATTCAAGCTTTTCAAAGCCAGTTCCATCTCTTGGCGAGCTTGGTAATAAGATTTCCCCGCCTCATAAACAGCGGGAGCGCTAATCTCGAAGATCGGACTACCCGGGGCCACTTTCTGCCCTAAGCGAACGAACGATTTCGTAATTCGCCCGCTTACCGGTGAAGCCACCTCTGCGTAATTAGAAGGAATCGCCTGTACGACCCCCGAGGTGGTAAACTCCATACGGTAAGGTTCCCGTTTAACCGTTTCCTTTGTCAACTTGGATAAAACAGGAGATTCGGAACCGATATGTATAATATCCCCTTTGAGTGTTACGGCATGCGCAGACTCATCCTCTTGCTTTTGGGTATGGCAAGAGCATAGTACTATCGCTGGAAGCAATAGTAAAAATATAGATTTCATATAAGATGCGTAAAATGTTTAGTATAAAAAGTGATTCTAATGCTTGATTCAAACTACTATACCAAACGAGGGAGGCGCACGGGATTCGCCACGCCGCACAAGACGCAAGACAACCTCTTTCTTTAGAAAGACGAGCACTACCATCAAAAGCGCCCAAGCCATAACCAAAGGTAAGTACGGAATTAACTCCAGACACAATTCGGTCAGCTCTTCAATCGTATTAAACGCTACCGTACTATGCTCATGATGAGGCAAGCCGTCGGCTCCCGGCAGATAGGGATGAGAGTGAGTGATACTAGAGTTTAGGAAATGATGCGTATGGGTAAAGGCCGTGCCACCCACGTAGTAACTCATAAAGAGTACTACCAAGAGGGGTCTTAACCACTTCAAGCTACGCATTGTTTTCATTCGCCATCTGTTTACTTCGCAAAGTTATAAAAGAAACTGCCATTTCATTTGCAATAAGTCAAAATTTATTCCTTTATTTGCATACACTGAATAATAAACAGTCATATCAATGAAATAAACACTACTTTATGAGAAAAATCTTACTTGTTTGTGCGGCATTAGCCTGCATGACAGTCTCCCCTGTACCAGCTCAGGACGCTGCCGTAAAAAAAATCATCGAGATGGGTCAGAACGATAATCAAGTGATGCATCAGCTGGATATCCTTACGAACCGCTTTGGCGGACGTTTAATCGGTTCCGACGCTTATGAGAACGCCGCCGAGTGGATGGTGCGTGAGTTTAAGAGTTGGGGACTCGATGTCCAATTAGAAGAGGCCGGTACCGTCCCTGTCGGCTTTAATCGAGGACCTTGGTTCGGACGCTTGTTGAGCGACAACGGAATGATCCTGCATTTCGCCACCCCTTCCTACACTTCCGGAACGAAAGGCGTGCAACGTGGGCATGCGGTGATGGAGCCTCGTAACGACGAGGAGTTCCAGCAAATCAAAGGAAGATTGAATGGTGCTTGGGTTCTTATCTCAGGGAAAAATGTAGGTTGGCCTATCGACCGCTCCGCCTCGGGAGATTCCATCCGTGCGGAGATCAAGAAAGAGAACAACGAGATCATGAAGAAAAACAATGATCTAAGACGCCGCAACTGGGAAAACGGGGAGAAAAACGAGATGTTGCCTTATAAAGAATTCCCCGGATTATATTATAAGGAAATGTGCGAGGCCGGAGCTTTAGGTTTTATCCAATCCTCCACCGTACCTATCCGTGCGTTATACGACCGGAAAATGATGAACGACCCGAATACGAACTTCGACAATCTGCCGGAACTTCCGGATATCAAATTAGACGAGCATCAATTCGCGATCATCGAACAAATGGTGAAAGAGAGACGTACATTCGAACTAGAGTTCGATATTCGTAATCATTTTAAATTAGGCCCGGTTAAATACCATAATGTCGTAGCGTCTATCAAAGGCAGCAAATACCCGGACGAATATGTAATTATCAGCGGTCACCTAGATGCTTTCGACGTGGCTACCGGAGGCATCGATTGCGGTACTGGAATCGGACCGATGATGGAAGCCGCTCGCATGATCGCCAAATCCGGAGCCAAGCCTAAGCGCACGATCTTATTTATCGGATTCGCCGGTGAGGAATTTGGCTTATTAGGAGCACAAGCTTGGGTGAAAGCGCATAAGGATAAATTACCCAAAATCGCTAATTTGTTCAATCGTGACGGTGGCCCGGAACCTCCTGTCGGTATCTCCGTCCCTCAAGCCATGTATGATGATTTCGTGAAGATCAGCGAACCCATCCAAAAAATCCGTCCGGACTATCCTTTCGAGGTAAAAGTTCGTGAACCCCGTAAACGCCCGACACGCATGGGGGGAACAGACGCATCAGTTTTCGCCATCGAAGGTGTCCCCACATTAGGTTTCACCACAGAGGATTTCAAAGGATATGATTTTGATTACGGCGAAATCTGGCATACGGAACGGGATTTATACACAAAGAACATCCCCGAATACCAAGAACATACGGCTACGGTTACCGCTATCATAGCCCTCGGTGTAGCGAATCTGGATAAGCAATTATCAAGAGAAGGTTTATATACCGAAGAGTAGGTCAGCACGATCGCTATTATAAGGAGTTTACAATGCCTATTGTAAGCTCCTTATGATGGGCATCATAAAAGACTTACAATGCCCATTATAAGAAATAGAAAAAGGATATGCCCTAATAGACATATCCTTTTCTCATTCTAGGGTGAAAGATGGGGCTCGAACCCACGACCCTCGGAACCACAATCCGATGCTCTAACCAACTGAGCTACTCTCACCATATAAAAAAACCTTTCATTCTTCACAGACGCCTTGGTTCATAAAACCTTGTTTTATTCATAACAAGATTTTTATCTAAAAAACCACAATGGGTGAAAGATGGGGCTCGAACCCACGACCCTCGGAACCACAATCCGATGCTCTAACCAACTGAGCTACTCTCACCATATCCGCCTTTCAAAGGATTCCCCCTTTAAGACGGCGCAAAGATAGGTATAAATTCTGATTACACAAACCTTTTGCGAACTTTTTTATCCATCCACTTACTTATAGATCGCTTTCTTTCCCGCTAACAATGTGTTACGCATCAAAGAAATGATTGTCATAGGCCCTACGCCACCCGGAACCGGAGTGATATAGGAACATTTAGGAGCGACCTCGTTAAACAAGACATCTCCCGTTAACTTAAATCCGCTCTTGGTTATGCTGCTTGGCATACGGGTTGTTCCCACGTCAACGATCACGGCGCCTTCCTTCACCATATCCCCTTTCAAGAATTCAGGAACACCTAAAGCCACGATAATAATATCAGCAGACAAGCACATCTCCTTCAAGTTCTTAGAACGGCTATGGCATACGGTCACCGTACAATCGCCCGGATAAGATTTCTGCATCATCAAGGTAGCCATCGGCTTGCCGACAATATTGCTGCGTCCCAAAACCACGCAATGCTTTCCTTGCGTCTCGATATGATAACGCTTCAATAATTCCAAGATACCGGCAGGCGTAGCCGATACGAAACAAGGCAAACCGATAGACATACGTCCCACGTTAATCGGATGGAAACCGTCCACGTCTTTACGATAATCGATCGCCTCAATCACCTTCTGCTCGGATATATGTTTCGGAAGCGGAAGCTGTACGATAAAGCCATCCACATCCGGATCATTATTTAACTCATCGACCTTACGAAGCAATTCTTCCTCCGTAACATCCTCCTCAAAGCGAATTAAGGTAGACTTAAAACCAATCTCCTGACAAGTCTTGACTTTACTAGCCACATAAGTCTCGCTACCACCGTCATGGCCCACCAAAATAGCAGCCAAGTGAGGGATCTTACCTCCGGCAGCCTTGATCTGGGCTACCTCCTCAGCCATCTCCTTCTTCATCTGAGCGGAAACGGCCTTACCATCCAGCAATTGATAATGTTGTTCTTCCATATTATTGATTGTCTCCTGTTAATTAACGTCTGAACGAGGGCTTCATCGAAGGTAGCTTCATCTTCCCCGACTTCGCGGAAGTAAGCATACGCATCATCTTACGGGTCTCATCAAATTGCTTGATCAGCTTGTTTACCTCCTGGATGCTCGTACCGCTACCTTTGGCGATACGCTGACGGCGTGAGCCATTCAAGATAGCCGGGTTGCTGCGCTCATCCGGAGTCATCGAATAAATGATAGCCTCGATACTCTTGAACGCGTTATCATCGATATCCACATCTTTCAATGCCTTTCCTACACCCGGGATCATGGATGCCAACTCTTTCAAGTTACCCATCTTCTTGATCTGTTGGATCTGGGAGATAAAGTCGTTAAAATCGAACTGGTTCTTAGCGATCTTCTTCTGCAAACGTTTCGCTTCTTCCTCGTCATATTGCTCTTGCGCACGTTCCACCAAAGACACGATATCACCCATGCCTAAGATTCGATCCGCCATACGTTCAGGGTGGAAAATATCCAAGGCATCCATCTTCTCGCCCGTACCGACAAACTTAATCGGCTTATCAACAACCGTACGGATCGACAAAGCGGCACCACCACGGGTATCACCATCCAACTTCGTAAGTACGACGCCGTCGAAGTTCAGCCGCTCATTAAATTCCCTCGCGGTATTCACGGCATCCTGACCCGTCATGGCATCTACCACGAACAAGGTCTCATCCGGCTGGATAGCGCTCTTGATAGCGGCGATCTCGTTCATCATCTGCTCATCGATAGCCAAACGACCGGCGGTATCCACGATCACGACGTCATTGCCTTTAGCCCGTGCCTCGCGGATAGCGTTCATAGCGATCTCCACCGGATTCTTATTCTCCAATTCCATGTATACCGGAACACCTACCTGCTCTCCGACTACACGCAACTGCTCGATAGCTGCCGGACGATACACGTCGCAAGCGGCTAATAATGGTTTCTTATTTTTCTTGGTCTTTAATAAAGACGCTAGTTTACCAGTGAAAGTAGTCTTACCCGAACCTTGCAAACCGGACATCAATATAATGGCGGGATTTCCCTGCAAATTCACGTCGACTGCCGTACCTCCCATCAAGCTGGCCAACTCATCGTGAACAATCTTAACCATCAACTGACTAGGCTTAACCGATGTAAGCACGTTCTGTCCTAAAGCCTTCTCTTTTACCGTATCCGTAAAACTCTTGGCAACCTTATAATTGACGTCGGCATCCAACAACGCTTTACGCACATCCTTCAATGTTTCCGCCACATTGATCTCGGTAATCTTGCCTTCGCCCTTCAACAGTTTAAACGATCTGTCTAACCTTTCGCTTAAGTTCTCAAACATAATTCGTATGTGTATTTATATTATTTTCTACTGGATTAAGGGGCAAAGGTACGAAAAAGAGATGAGTATGCGATGAAAGCGATCTCGAAATTCTTCACTTCTCAACGTTTTAGTATACGGATCGAATTAAGAACCGCCAGCAAAGATACACCTACATCCGCGAAAACAGCTTCCCAAAGCGTGGCAAAACCGAAGGCTCCCGCCACAAGGACTATCACCTTCACGCCAATAGATCCCACGATATTCTGACGGACGATATTCCGGGTAGCACGTCCGATAGAAATAGCTTCCGCTACTTTAGAGGGCTGGTCCGTTTGGATAACCACGTCCGCGCTCTCGATGGCCGCATCCGATCCCAATCCACCCATCGCAATACCGACATCACTTAAAGCCAGTACCGGCGCATCGTTCATCCCATCGCCCACAAAGGCAACCGACTTATCCGGCTCCGCCGTTAATCGCTCTATATAAGCGGCTTTATCCTCCGGCAGCAGATTACCATACGCTTTATCGACACCCAAACGCTCAGCGAATTGATTCACGATCTCTTGCTTATCCCCGGACAACAAGCAAATATCTTTAACATCCAAATCCTTTAACCGACGAATCGCATCCACGGCATCCTTCTTCAAGGTATCCGAAAGGAGAAGATGCCCCGCATATTTCCCATCGATCGCACAAACCACCACGGTAGAAACACTATCGGATAATTCCTTCGGGACAGGAATATCACGTTCGGCCAATAAACGAATGTTACCGACAAGCACCTGCCGACCGTTCACGATAGCCTCGACACCATGCCCTGCCAATTCCCGCATGTCAGTGATTTCCATCGGCACGCTATCTTGTTTTTCCGCATAGCGAACTACAGCCTGCGCTACCGGATGGGTACTTTTCCGCTCTACTGATAACAAAATACTCAAAAGATCAGAAACCGGGATCTCCGTGCTTTCCACCGTTGTGACCTCAAAACGCCCGGTAGTCAATGTACCGGTCTTATCGAACGCTACCGTATTTACCCGTGTGATCGCATCTAAATAATTACCGCCCTTAAATAATATCCCGGCACGAGAAGCGGCGCCTATACCACCGAAATATCCGAGCGGAACACTTATAACCAAGGCACAAGGACAAGAAATAACCAAGAAAACCAATCCCCTATATAACCAATCCGAGAAAACATACTGGAAAGAAGGCGTCACCATCCCTACCAAAGCAGGAACCGACACGATTAGAAACGACAGAAGAATCACGATTGGGGTATAAATCCGTGCGAAACGCCGAATAAACAATTCCGCCGGCGCTTTCCGCTCCGAGGCATCTTTCACCAAAGCCAAAATACGGGCCAAGGCACTTTGCTCGTACGGCCGATTCACTTGTATACGTACCGCCTGCCCCTGCACGATCATTCCGGCAAGCACCTCCTCACCCTCACGGATAGAACGAGGCATACTTTCCCCGGTTAATGCCGAGGTATCGAACTGTGCCTCGGCTTCCAATAAAACGCCATCCAAAGGCACACGTCCGCCGGGTTTCACCTCGATCCGCTCGCCTACTTTTACATCCTTCGGAGATACATTCATATATGTACCCGTCCGCCATACATCCGTTCGTTCCGGCCGGACATCTAACAAGTCACTGATATTCTTCGAGGCTTTATTCACGGCTAGAAGTTGCAACCTCTCTCCTACCGTATAGAAAAGCATCACGGCTACGGCCTCGGGATACTCCCCAATACAAAACGCCCCAATCGAGGCGATCGCCATTAACGAGAACTCACTAAAAAAGTCTTTCCGCAAAGCCGCTTCCCAAGCTTCTCGCATAACAGGAAGTCCTACCGGCAAAAAAGCGACCAGAAACCAAATGGCCTCTATCCAAGACTCAGCAAACCAACTTATCCCCGAGTACTTCCCGATAAGTCCTATCACCAACAAAACGAAAGAAATCGTCGGCATCCATAAACCGGAACTTCCGTGCGAATGGCAATGTTCGCATCCACATGTTGTACTCATAATCTTATCTATTTTAATTATTTACTTCTTGATTACGGTACAAAGGTAAGAGAAGGGAGTT
Source organism: Parabacteroides distasonis ATCC 8503 (assembly GCF_000012845.1). Lineage (NCBI taxonomy): Bacteria > Pseudomonadati > Bacteroidota > Bacteroidia > Bacteroidales > Tannerellaceae > Parabacteroides > Parabacteroides distasonis. The sequence continues at coordinate 225,371 of NC_009615.1, read as the reverse complement.
GCAACTTGATTGCAAATTATCAGGGTTTCTAGGAACGTCGCTTATTACACAATGGGCAAACACCCTTTACCGTATAATTAATGGTATCCATTATATATCCTTCCGGCAATTGAGCGACCGGGATCTTGATATTATTCAAACAAGAGGTTTTACGGCATACCTCGCAGAAAAAATGAATATGCCTATCACCCACTGGGCATGTCTCCGAACGGCTCTGGCATATCTCATATTTTATAGAGCCACTACCATCTTCGAAAGAATGGATCGCATGATGTTCCAATAACAAGGCCAATGAACGGGAAATGGTCGATTTATCCAACGTCTCCAACTCCGCCTCCAATTCGAACAGGGAAGCCGGGCTGGTTCGTTCTGATAATTTTTGCAAGACAAGGATCCGTGCGGCAGTAGGCCGTACTCCTTTTCCTACCAACATATCTTCACATTGCTTCGTGGACATGAGTTACCTTTCTTATTTGATTACAATACAAAAATACGAACAATTTCCCAATATTCACAGTTCAAAAAAAGACGTACGTGTTTTTTCCCCTCATATACTTATATTCTTTTATTTTGCCAAGAGGCTTTCTTTAAATAGATTACGCTAGCGACGAGCAATCCACTATAGTAAATAGCCTCTGTCAAGAAGCATACGGCTACCGGCAAACGTAAACGCATCCCCGCGACATATACAAAAAGCACATACAGAATCAATACCGCCGCTTCCATAAAAAGCGCAGAACGTGTATTTCCCGTACCCGACACCCCGTTGAACGCCACATTAGCTACCGATCCGATCAATAAAGAACCGACAATCACGTAGACGGATGGAACCGAGGCCGCCACTAATGAAGCGTCATTCGTATAAACAGACACGACCCATCCCGGCATCAAACTGACAATAGCGGCAAACACGACCATAATGCCCAACGATAACTTACAGATCTTCCAGATAGTCGGTATAACTTGATTGATCGCTCCCGCCCCGATACTATTACTCACGAACGTGTTTGTCGTGGTCGCCAAGGAATTAACGGGAATCAACATCACGACGTAAATACTACGTACGATATTCGCCACCGCCAACTCCCGTTGCCCCAAATGCTCCACAGCGATAAAGAACATAAACCAAGTAGCGATAGACAAGAAATATTGCAGCATCGTGAACACGGAAATATCCAGCACCCGTTTCAACAAGCCAAAATCGAAAGAACGAATCTGGTTAAGCGCATATTTACGTATATCTACGGTAAGTCTCGTGTAAACCACGAAAAAGAGAATCGATACCGCCTCGGCTATGACGGAAGCGATAGCCGCCCCTTGAATACCCATCTTTGGGAATCCGGCATGTCCGAAAATCAAAAGATAATCCAGTAAGACATTCGTCATTGCCATCAAGACAGCGTTCAATGTCAACACCTTTGTACGGGTAATACCAATAAAAAGAGCCCGGAACATCACGTTCACGAAAGAGAAGAAGAAGCCAAACACACGCCAATCCAAAAATTCCTCCGTGGCATTCAAGATAGCGTCCGAAGAAATCAATACACGCATCACGTCTCCCGCGAAAAAACGAGAAAACAAGAACAATATAGCAGCCAGCGACAATAGGAAGAAAACGCCTTGTATCATGACAGGCCCTATCTGGTCATAACGTCCCTCTCCGTTTCTACGGCCAATCACGATTTGAGATCCCGTACTAAAACCGAAGGCGATCGTAAAAGCGCAGATATAATAAAGTCCTCCCATAGCGGAAGCCCCCAACTCGACTTCACCAACCCTACCTAGAAAAGCCGTATCAGTCACGTTTATCACGTTTTGCGCCAACAAGCTCAAAAAGATCGGGTAGCTAACATTCCATATATTCCTGTTCGTGTACATAACTCGCTTATTACTTAAATTTATGAAGATAAAAAAAGCCCGCCGCATCCCGACGAGCTTTTCTTATGATTAGAGATCTCTACAAAGCCTAGCGTCTGCTATATCAACTTATTTGTCGCCGTATCGGGAAATACCACGGAAGGCTTGAATGTTTTCGCCTCCTCGAAATCCATCATGGCATACGACATAACGATAATAATATCTCCGGGTTGAGCCTTACGGGCAGCCGCTCCGTTCAAGCAAACCACTCCCGAGCCACGTTCGCCCTTGATAATATACGTCTCAAAACGTTCTCCGTTATTATTATTCACGATCGAGACCTTCTCGTTCGCGATCAAATTAGCGGCGTCCAACAAATCCTCGTCGATAGTGATGCTACCGATATAGTTTAAGTTAGCTTCCGTTACCGTTACCCGGTGAATTTTTGACTTTACTACCTCTATAAACATGTATGACTTATAATTAGTATTTGATATTGTCGATCAAACGTACCTCTCCGCAATATACCGTGATGCAACCTACCGGATAATCGGTATCCGACCAGTTCTTGATAGACTCTAACGTATTGCCATCTACGATCTCGTAGTACTCAACTTCCATGACTGGATCGCTATTAATCGTATTGACAACATAGTCAATCACTTCTTGTACGCTTTTTCCGGGCACAAAGGTAGTACTTTCTTTTAACGTACGAGCAATTAACGGAGCTTTTTGACGTTGTTCCGGTGTCAAACGGGTATTCCGGCTACTCAAGGCCAAGCCATCGCCCTCACGAACGATCGGACAAGCATTGATCGTTACAGGGATATTCAATTGTTTCACCATCGCCCGGATCACAGCGATCTGCTGGAAATCCTTTTCCCCGAAATAAGCGTTATCCGGCTCTACGATATAGAACAACTTACTTACTACCTGCGCTACACCGTTAAAATGCCCCGGACGCTTAGCGCCTTCCATTACCTCAGATACCGTTCCCAAATCAAATGTACGGGTATCTGGCTCCGGATACATCTCTTCTACAGAGGGAGCGAATACATAGTCACAGCCGGCAGATTCTAATAACACACAATCAGCCTCCAACGTACGGGGATACGTTTCCAAGTCGTGTTTGTCATTAAATTGGGTTGGATTTACAAAAACACTGACTACACATACATCATTGTTTTTCACGCAATGTTGTACTAAGCTAAGATGTCCATTATGCAGTGCTCCCATGGTAGGAACAAAGCCAATTTTCTTATTATCCTGCTTTGCCTCAGCAAGATAAGCCTTCAAATCTTTAATACTATTTACTATTTTCATCAGATAGATGCTTAATTGACGGTGCAAAGCAACTAAATAATTACCGTAAATAAAAGATTTTTCGTATCTTTGTAGCGTCTTTATAAAACTAGTTTACAGAATGGATGCAAAAAAAATCTTGTTTATAGCCCAAGAAATCACTCCCTACCTTCCCGAATCCGAGATTGCGACAATATGTAGAAATTTGCCGCAAGGAATTCAGGAGCGTGGTCGCGAAATCAGGACATTCATGCCAAAATTCGGAAATATCAACGAGCGCCGCAATCAGTTGCACGAGGTTATCCGTCTGTCTGGTATGAATCTTATTATTGACGACACGGACCATCCTCTGATCATTAAGGTAGCATCCATTCAATCGGCCCGGATGCAGGTTTACTTTATTGACAACGAGGATTTCTTCCAACGGAAATCCACGGTCAGCGATGAGAATGGAAATGAGTATGAAGATAATGACGATCGTTCGATCTTCTATGTACGCGGAGTATTGGAAACCGTAAAAAAATTGCGTTGGATTCCTGATGTAATCCATTGCCATGGCTGGATGTCAGCGTTAACAGCTCTTTACATCAAGAGAATGTATGCCGATGACCCGTGCCTGCGTAATGCGAAAATCGTTTATTCGATCTACAACGATGACTTCAAGAACCCGCTAAACAAAGATTTCGCGACAAAACTGAAGGCGGACGGAGCCAAAGAAGCTGACTTGAAGTTAATCAAGGCAGATACAAGTTTTGTGGGCCTAACCAAATTAGCGATTGATTTCGCTGATGGTGTAATCCAAGGTAGCGAGACGATCAATCAAGAAGTCCTTGATTATATCTCTGCCAAGAAAGATACTCCTTTCCTTCCCTATCAGTCACCGGAAACTTATATGGACGAGTTCAATAAGTTCTACGACGTGGTATTGGATTCTAACACGAAATAATAAATGTAGTAATGAAAATCAAGCTTTTAATACTTGGACTTGGCCTTGGTGCTAGCATTTTGGCCGGGTGTAATGATGATTTTAGTTCGATAGGAACAAGTATTCAGCCAGGCGACGATACAATTGCGGTATATATGGACACGTTCCAGATACAAGCCACTACGGTGCAATTAGATTCTATTTACGCAAGGTCTACTAGCGCCCAGTTGGGTGAACTCTACGATCCGCTGTATGGTAACCTTGTATCGGATTATATGTGCCAATTCTATTGTCCGAGTGATTTTCAATTTAAGCATACACCTTATGAGGGAAAAATTGATTCGGTGGAATTCAATATATATTATAATGGTTCCAATAAAAACGGTGTATGGGTAGGAGACTCCTTGGCGCCTATGCGTGCGGAGATCTTTAAAATTACAAGTCCGTTACAAAAGAATTTTTATACAAATATTGACCCTAAGCAATATTGCAATATGCAAGAGTCAATGGGTGCTCAAGCTTATACAGCTTATAACACAAGTATATCCGACTCCCTTAGAAACTCTGATGGTTACAGCCCTCATGTAAGCATTAAAATGCCTACTGAGTTCGGACAAAAATTTTATGATGAAACGATTAATAATCCGGGTACATTCAAGAATCAAGAAACTTTCAATGAGTTTTTCCCGGGGCTTTATGTAACAACTACCTTCGGTAGTGGTAATATATTGTCCGTGGCTAGCTCTGTCCTTAAGATATATTATAATTATGCGGTTAAAAGCACAGCAGGAAAAGACTCTTTAATAACCACGTGGGAAGCTTTCTCCGTCACTAAAGAGGTCATTCAGCTAAGTCGTTTCAAAAATACGGATATGAGTCAATTGCTACAACCGAACGACAGCTATGCATTTTTTAAGACTCCTGCCGGCGTTTGTACACGCATCGTTCTTCCGACACAGGAAATTACTCCGATCATGGAAAAACGTATCGTGAATAATTTACCACTAGAGTTAAAAGCGATGCCGCAAGAAGATTGGCAATATGCGCTGGCTCCTCCTCCTTATTTATTGATCTTGCCGGAGGATTCTGTAAAGAGTTTCTTTGAGGGTAGTCAAATTGACAATAATGTAACCTCGTTTCTATCCAAGGCTTACGATGCGACTACTCGTACGTACTCATTCCCGAATCTTGCCAATTTATTAAAATATCAGATGGAGAATAATCCGGACAAAGATTTGAGTTTACTTCTTATCCCTGTTCAACGGACAACGACCACAGGTAACAGTTACGGTCAAAGTACAGTTGTTACAACAGCCATCACGAATTATCTAGCTCCCTCAGGTGTAAAGATACGAAAGGATGAAGAGGTGATGAAAATTGGTATTACATCATGTAAATATGTCAGATAGCAAAGAATCTATATAATAAAAAAAGCGAGATGTTTTTCATCTCGCTTTTTTTATATCCGTATCTCTAAGGCAAAAAATAACGGGTCCCTAAAAGGACCCGTCACTCTCCAAAAATAGTCTAGTCAAATCAATTAACGACTTATTTCTTCGCCGCCTTCTTTTTTAATTTATCTAATTCTTTCTGTAGACTCTCGATTTCCTCTCCTTGATTCTTAATCGTAGAAAGCAATGAATTCAATTCCTCATTCTCTATATTCTCCGGGAATTCCGCATTTACACGAACAATGAAATCGGAAAGAACATTCATATAGTTATTAAATGCATCATACGGATTATCGTAAGGGCTAAAGCCACCTTGTCCCATATGCTTTGTACTCATATAATAGAAATGGTCACTGCTCTGCAGATAGTACCAGTCCTGACGGATACGACGAGTCTGAGACAAACGAACACGTTCACCGATCTCATTAATCTTACGGAACGCTTCCTGCTGCAATACATTTCCTAACCAAGAACTACAATCTCTCTCCTCATCTACCCAAGAGATCGGATAAGGAACGGAGATAGAGTCTACCGGCTTGATCAATGTAAATACTTCCGATGGAGTAGAGAAGCTAATCCCCTTATCCGCAGCAAAACGAGGCAAAGCCTTGAAGAACTCAAAAATACCGGTTGAAGCTGGATGCAAAGATCCCAGCACCTCATAATTCATAAACAAATTAATGATTTGCTCTGAATCCGGAGTAGCAGCGATCCATGACATATACTTATCGGCTGTCAAAGGATACTCATTCCAACTATAATCACTGAAACGGTTCGATAAATCCTCGCTGAAACGGTCATTCTTCAATAATAAACTCAACTTCGGAGCTACGCAAGAAGAATACATATAGTTCGGACTCTTCCAACCTAAGATATGCTTAGCACCCTCCGTCAACATCCCCTTATAGCCCATCTCAGAAACCATAGCGGAAATATCATCCGAGTAAATCAACTCCGTATTACGGAACACTTTCGGTTTAACCCCGAATAAAGTCTTGATCTTATCTTCTTGTTTCTTTACTTGATGCTTGAACTCCTCCGGATCTCCCAAGGAAGAAAGAGAATGAGCATAAGTCTCAGACAAGAATTCCACATTCCCCGTAGCCGCCAATTCCTTAAAGCTATCGATCACTTCCGGAGTATAAATCTCCATCTGCTCCAACGCTACGCCGGAAATAGAGAACGCTACCTTAAACTTACCACCACTGGTCTTAATCATCTCCAAAATAGTCCGGTTAGCCGGCAAGTAACATTGTTCAGCTATACGATGGATAATCTCCTCATTCTGGAAATCATCGTAATAGTAATGGTCGTTACCTATATCGAAGAAGCGATATCTTTTTAAACGGAACGGCTGATGTATTTGAAAATAAAAGCAGATCGTTTTCATAATATTGTTTGTTTTATTTTTGTCTTGTCGTTAATTTATTTGTTACCTATCACATTGTCGTAAATACGACGAACCTTTTGTCCGGCATATTCCCATTTGATATTATCCACCTCTTTCTTACCTTCCACTTTCAAGAACTCATGCATGGCAGGATAAGTAATAATAGAATACATGGCATCCGCTAACGCCTCAATATCCCAATAATCCACCTTAATCGCATAATCCAAGATCTCGGCGCAACCGGATTGTTTAGAAATGATAGAGGGTACACCACATTGCATGGCTTCCAACGGAGAGATACCAAAAGGCTCAGAAACCGAAGGCATCACATATACGTCACTGGCTTTCAACACCTCATAGACCTGCTTGCCCTTCATAAATCCGGTAAAGTGGAAACGATCTGAAATATTACGTGCTGCGGCCAAACGAATCATTTGATCCATCATATCACCACTACCAGCCATCACGAAACGTGCATAAGGAGCCTTAGCCAAAACCTTTGCGGCAGCCTCAACGAAATATTCCGGCCCTTTCTGCATCGTGATACGACCTAAGAATGTAATAACCTTATCCTTTACACCCTTTTTATCTGGGATCGCTAAAATCTCAGGACTTAAAGGCTCTACGGCGTTATGTACGGTCGTTACCTTAGCGGGATCTTGATGATATTTCTCGATCACCGTCTGACGAGTCAAATTACTCACCGTTATGATATGATCTGCATTGTCCATACCATTCTTCTCAATCGCATAGACATCCGGATTCACATTACCACGGCTACGATCATAATCCGTAGCATGAACATGGATTACCAAAGGCTTACCACTCACATTTTTAGCGTGAATACCCGCCGGATAAGTCAACCAGTCGTGCGCATGGATGATATCATACTCTTCCGTACGAGCGATTACTCCCGCAACGATCGAATAGTTATTGATCTCTTCCAGAAGATTATCCGGATAACGTCCGGAAAACTCAAGGCACCCTAAATCAGTCACATGACGATAACTGAAATCCGCATAAATATGATCCCTGTACTTATAATACTGGTCAGCGTTCATTCCCGCTTTGGAAACCCGTTGCTGCACATATTCACGGTCAACATCCTTCCAAACAATCGGAACTTGGTTGACACCCACTATCTTTAGAAAGCTCTGGTCTTCATCGCCCCAGGGCTTCGGTATACAAAAAGTAATATCCATATCGGGCTGCATTGCCATGCCTCGTGTCAAACCGAAACTGGCCGTTCCTAAACCGCCCAAGATATGAGGAGGAAATTCCCATCCAAACATTAATGCTTTCATAATGGTACTTAGTTTTATTCGGCGTTATACTTCTTCAACAAATCCACAACACGGAGGATAGCCGCAACATTCATCGCAAAAGAGACAGCTCCACGTCCGGTAAACGGTGGGTTACCATCAAACAATTCCGGGATCGTCCCGATACAGTGTAATGACATCTCCTCCTCCAAGCTTATCAACATACGTTCAGCAAAAGCAACGCCACTCTTTCCGAATACACGCAAATAAGCTTCCAAATAGGCGCCTAACAACCACGGCCAAGCAGTACCTTGGTGATAAGCCAAATCTCGTTCATATTGCGGCCCCACATAATACGGGCGATATCCTTCGCTCTTCGGACTCAAGGAACGCAAGCCCTTCGGGGTAAGCAACTCTTTCGTCACGATATCCACTACGGCACGTTTCTGCATCCTCGTCAATGGGGAATAAGGCAATGCCACAGCGAAAATCATATTAGGCCGTACGCTCCAATCTACCGTAGAACCATTCACGGAATCGAACAAATAATTATACCCGTTCACAAAGGTTTCCGGGAACGATTTATCCATCGACTTGATAATCGGATCAATACCCTCGACAGGTACTCCCCCCATCAATTCTGTATAGAAACAAAGAGCATTATACCAAAGAGCGTTAAATTCCACTATATAACCGGAACGAGTTACAACAGGTTTTCCGTTTACGGTAGAATTCATCCAAGTAATCGCCTTATCTTTTCCATTAGCGAAAAGTAAACCATTCTCCATCAATTTCATATCGGGATGTTTCTGGTCCCGTATATAATCGATAACTTCTTTCACGAAATCGCCATATAGCTCACGTGCCTTTTCAACGCCTTCATGCTTAGCATACTGTTGGATCGCCCAGATCGCCCATAAAAAGACATCCGGATGCTCGATCTCACGAATCACCGCATCGAAACGCCCACTCTCCATATACGCCCGCATCGCCGGCATCGCCGTATGCATGATCTTCTCAAAACGAACCGGATCATCGATAGACAACGTACTACCCGGAAGAGCTACGAACAAATCTCTCGCACGTACTTTAAACCATGGATAGCCCGCTAATAGATAAGCGTCGTCTTCCTTGGGACGAAAATAAAATTGCTGAGCGGAATTCTTCAAGCAATTGAAGAAGCTAGTACGAGGTGTACGAGCTACGACCTCATTCTCATACAGTGCCTTCAAGCGGGTAGTTGCCACTGCACTATCGCCAGCGCTGAAAATAATAGTCTCCCCTTTTTTGATAGGGACCTCGAAATATCCGGGAACATACAAATCCTCCTGATAAGGATATCCCCTCTCTTGTTCTTTCGGATACTCGATGCCATTGTACCAATACGGCTCATACACAAATTTAACTTTCTTGTTAAATTGCATATACAGTTCCGGATAACCGGGATACATACATGTCTTGATTCCGTTTGTGACTTCCTCGTAAGATTGGTTCACGTTACCATTGGCTTGCGTTAAGTTCTTCACGCTACGGAAAGCGAGGAAAGGACGGAAACGTAAGGTCGTAGCGGAATGAGCATCTTCCAACGTATACTTAATCATGATACGATTCTCGTACATGGAAAACACTTTCTCTTTCGAGAAGATCACACCTCCTACACGGTAAAGCGTACGAGGTACTGTCTCTGAGCTATACTCGCGGATGTACTTATGTCCCTTGGGACTGAAATTATCGCCTGCATATTTATGCAACCCAAGATTAAATTCGGCACCATGTTGAATTACCGTCTCATCAAAAGAAGATAGTAACACATGGTTGTCATCATCAATCGCAGGCACAGGCATAACGAGTAGTCCGTGGTATTTCCTGGTATTACAATCAACAACAGTAGTGCAGTGATAGGCTCCCAAACGGTTGGTTCGAAGCACCTCACGAGTCAGCGACTCTTCCAGGTTTATCATTACTGTTTTGTCAAATTTAAGATAACTCATATGTGTATTTGGGTTTTAAGTTACTTTCTTTAATATCAAAATGAAATTATTTTCGTTTCTGAGAATCAAAAGTATTATTTAATAACTAAAAAAACAAACTGTCTTTTATATTTATTTAGAAAAAAAGGCATCCTTCTTCTACGATAAACTTATAGATCAAGGCTTTAAAAAGAAAGGTGCTCTAAAGGAGTGTTTTCAAACATATAAATTTTTGTTAAATCAATCCTATTATCATATTCATCAAAGCTCAAAATCAAGGTACAGCCCCCCGAAAACAAGCCTCGGTTTAGTCATAGGAAATGTTCTATTTTTCATTTTAAATCAATCTGAATATAAAAACAGATGCCTATAATGTTCCTGTGATTAAAATGCCTACCTTTGCGGAAATTTTCAAACAATTTTTAATATGAGGAAGTTATTATATAATGTAGTAATTTTATTAAGCGCAATTCAAATGACACACGCAGCAAATAACCCTTTCTTCGGGAAGTTTAAAACACCGTTCGAGACCCCTCCTTTCGATAAGATCAAGATCGAGCATTATGAGCCCGCTTTCGACGAAGGAATCAAGCAAATGGAAAAAGAGGTGCAAGAGATCGCCAATAACCCGCAACCGGCTACTTTCGAGAATACGGTAGTAGCTCTGGAACGTAGCGGCAAATTATTAGAAACAGTCTCTTCTGTTTTTTTTAATGTATTAGGGGCAGAGGCTAACGACGAAATGATGGAAATCTCGCAACGTGTCTCCCCGAAGTTATCCCAGACATCCAATAACATCTTCTTAAATGAGAAGCTACTTGCTCGGGTCAAATCAATCTATGATAAAAAAGAACAATTGAACCTTTCTACCGAGGATGCTAAATTGCTGGAAGACCTTTACGAGTCGTTTAAAGCGAATGGGGCTACGTTAAATAAAGATGACAAGGAAAAATACCGCAAGCTAAGTATGGACCTAAGCATGTTAACCTTGCAGTTCGATCAAAACGCCTTGAAAGATAAAAACCGATTCGAATTACTAATAACGGACGAGAACGAACTATCCGGCTTACCCGAAAGTGCTCGTGACGCAGCGGCCATGTTAGCCAAAAGTAAAGATAAAAATGGATGGTTATTCAATCTCTCGGCTCCGAGTTACATTCCATTTATGCGTTATTCCGACAAGCGTGATTTGCGAGAAAAAATGTATCGTGAATACATGAGCGTAGGAAATAAAGGGGATGAGTTCGACAATAAGGACATTATCAAAAAGATCGTTAATATCCGCCTAGAGATCGCCCAGTTGATGGGATTCAAGAATTACGCCGAATATGCGCTGGAACACACGATGGCTAAAAACTCAGCGAACGTATACAAATTATTGAATCAGTTACTCGAAGCTTATAAACCGATAGCGATCAACGAATACAATGCAGTAGAAGGATTCGCATTAGGTACAGAGAAAGAGAATATCACCGTTATGCCTTGGGACTGGAGTTATTATTCCGAGAAGTTACGGGATATCCGCTTCAAGGTAAACGACGAGATGACTCGCCCTTATTTCGAGTTAAGCAACGTAAAGAAAGGCGTATTCGGATTAGCTACCCAGCTCTACGGTATCACCTTTAAGGAAAACAAGAAAATCCCGGTTTATCATCCGGAAGTAGACGCTTATGAGGTATACGATGCCGATGGTAAGTTCCTTGCTATCCTTTATACGGATTTCTTCCCTCGTGACGGAAAACAATCCGGCGCTTGGATGAACAATATCAAGGCTCAATACAAAGATAAAGACGGAAAAGATAGCCGTCCTCAGATCGTTATCGTGATGAACTTTACCCGTCCGACAGACACGAAGCCCTCTTTGTTAAGTTTCGACGAGGTGAACACGCTCTTGCATGAGTTCGGGCACTCCTTGCACGGCATGCTAGCGCAAGGAACCTATTCCAGCCTTTCGGGAACCAGCGTTTATCGTGATTTCGTAGAATTACCTTCCCAGATCATGGAGAACTGGTTGACTGAAAAAGAGTTCTTAGATCAGATCGCCGTTCATTACCAGACCGGAGAGAAAATCCCGCAAGAGATGATACAAAGCTTGGTAAACGCCTCTAACTTCAACGCCGGCTACCTTTGCTGCCGCCAATTAAGCTTTGGCTTGCTGGATATGGCATGGCATACGTTGGAGCAACCTTTCGACGGTGACGTAGCGACATTCGAGAAAAAAGCTTGGGCTCCGACGGTAATCGTACCGGAAGTACCGGAAGCCTTGATGGGCACAAGCTTCGGACATATCTTCTCCGGAGGATACGCGGCAGGCTATTACGGATATAAATGGGCCGAGGTATTAGACGCCGACGCTTTCTCCGTTTTCAAATCGAAAGGAATCTTCAACAAGGAGGTCGCGAAATCTTTCCGTGACAATATCTTATCCAAAGGTGGTACAGAAGATCCCGCCGTGTTATACAAGCGTTTCCGTGGACAAGAGCCTACGATAGACGCCTTATTAATCCGTAATGGTATTAAGAAGTAATAATTTACCGGGCTTATCGCCCGGTAAATCTAAATAATCACTACCTTTGTGTCTGGATTAAAAGACAAAAGAGTAAACAAATGTGCGAGAAAACAGAAAAACAGCACGAATTAGATAAACGTTACCTGCGAATGGCCGCTATCTGGGCCGAGAATTCGTACTGTAAACGACGCCAAGTGGGCGCATTATTAGTAAAAGATAAAATGATCATATCCGACGGATACAATGGAACACCCGCCGGTTTTGAAAATGTTTGCGAAGACGAGAACAATGTCACCAAGCCTTATGTTCTACACGCGGAGGCTAACGCCATCACAAAAGTGGCAGCCTCATCGAACAGCAGTAAAGGAGCGACCATTTATGTGACCTCCTCCCCTTGCATTGAATGCGCAAAATTAATCATACAATCCGGGATCAAGCGAGTGGTCTATTCCGAGAATTATCGCATAGCGGACGGCTGCGAATTATTGAAGCGTGCCGGTATCATAGTAGATTATATAGATTTGAACGAATAAATAAAACGTTTTTATGGATAAAAACAAAAGACTGACCGTATGGCTCCCGGTTATCATCGCGGCTAGTATCGCTTTAGGTATCTTTATTGGGAACCATTATTTATCTATCAGTCAAGGAAAAAAACGGTCCTACTCCAGCGGTAACAAGATAAATGCCATCTTGGACATTATCGACGAGCAATATGTTGACACGGTTAGCATGTCTAAGCTGGTAGAGAGTACGATCCCGAAAATATTCAGTGAATTAGACCCTCACTCCGTATATATCCCCGCCGAAGACGCTTCCGTGGTGAATGAGGAGCTGGAAGGTTCTTTCAGTGGTATTGGCGTATCATTTAATATGCAAACCGATACGATCCTAGTGATCAGCGTAATTAGCGGTGGTCCCGCAGAGAAAGCAGGTTTACTGCCCTTCGACCGGATCATCTCGATCAATGATTCTATTTTCTCCGGTAAGAAAAAGAACCAAGGAGAGATCATGAAGACACTCCGGGGCGCAAAGAACAGTACGGTGAAACTAGGCGTACAGCGAGGAAATTCTCCTGAGTTGCTCTATTTTGACGTAACCCGTGGAGATGTCCCTGTTAATTCGGTCGATGTTTCTTTCGAAGCGGCTAAAGGTATAGGTTACATCAAGGTTAGCAAATTCGCCCGGAATACTTATAATGAGTTCATCACGGCGATCGCCAAGCTGAAACAAGCGGGCTGTACCTCTTTCGTGATCGACTTACGGGGTAATACCGGCGGATATATGGATGCCGCTATCAATATGATTAACGAGTTTATGCCGGAAGGACGCTTGATCGTCTACACGGAAGGTAAGTCGTTCCCCCGTTCCGACGTATACGCAAACGGAACCGGAACTTGTAAAGACGCCCCGATCGTAGTATTGACCGATGAGATCTCGGCTTCCGCCAGTGAGATATTCTCCGGAGCGATCCAAGATAACGACCGTGGTACGATTATCGGACGAAGAACGTATGGCAAGGGTCTGGTACAAACTCAAATGTCATTGAGCGACGGTTCAGAGATGCGATTGACCATCGCCCGTTATTACACGCCGTCCGGTCGCTGCATCCAGAAGAAATATGAGATGGGTAATACGGACGCTTACGACCAAGATATCTATAACCGATATATGCACGGCGAGTTCGACTCGGCCGATAGCATCAAGATGGATGATTCCTTGAAATACCAGACCGTAGGCGGACGTACCGTATACGGCGGGGGCGGTATCATGCCAGATATCTTTATCCCTCGTGACACGAGCGGCGTTACCTCTTACTACTCAAATGTGGTAAATAGCGGCGTGCTTTACCTGTATGCGCTCGAGTACTCAGACCGCCATCGGGAGAAACTAGGCTCATTCAAGACTTGGGAGGAATTATATAATTACTTGCAGCAACAACCGCTCCTTTCCGACTTCGTGAACTTCGCCGCTACCAAGGGCATCAAGAGACGTCCTACATTAATTAATATATCCGGCAAGTTAATCGAGAACCAATTGCAAGCGTATATCGTAAGGAATTTCTTCGACGAGGCGGGCTTCTACCCCATTTTCCTAAAAGATGACGTTACCTTATTACGTGCGATCAAGATCTTGCAAGAGGGAAAATCTGTGCCGAATGCGGAACTATTAAAACAATCAGCGAATGGAGACTTACACAGCCAAGCAGGCCCTACGAAAAGATATGGCCTCTCGAAAAAAAGAATATTCGAGGATTACCTTGTGCGAGCTATCGGATAAGATCATGGACCGCTTGGAACAGACGGAACTGTTCCAAGCGGCTTCTTGCATCGCCCTTTATCACGCCATACCGGGAGAAGTACAGACCGCCGGCTTTATCGAGAAATGGTACCAGAAGAAAAAGCTTCTGTTGCCCTTGATCGTCGGTGATGATTTGAGATTGCTTCTTTACGAAGGACCGGAATCCCTAAAACCCGGACCTTTCGGAATATTAGAGCCTAAGGCGGACGGCATAGAAGTTCCAAAGAATGAGATCGACTTGATTATCGTGCCCGGAGTCGCCTTTGATAAAGACAAGAACCGCATGGGACGAGGAAGGGGATTCTACGACCGCCTTCTTTCCACGCTCAACGCTCCCAAGGTTGGCATATGCTTCGGGTTCCAGATGATACCGCAAGTCCCGGTAGAGCCACTCGACAAGAAAATGGATTACGTAATAACAGAAGACACCATCTATTGATCTCTCCGCAGAATATATACTTACTGGGTCAAGCCATATATACTTACCGAGGCTGGGCAGTATATGTTACTTGACCCTGTAAGTAATATTGCGAATGGTAAAGCCACACTCAATGAAAAACGATGTTGGTAATGACCGAGGCACCCGCGTAATCATTCAAGCTTTTCACCAACCGTTCCCGGCAAAGCGTCAACTCGCTACGAAGTACGGAGGAAGTCAATGAGACATGAAGCACCTTATCACGTACATATATATTACGTGTGTACTGCATGATCGTAGGCCCTAAAACTTCTCCCCACGCACGCTGAACCCGGATCTCCATCATTTTCTCGTACAACTCGGTATTATCCTCGAAAAAGTCACGAAGCACCTCACCCAATGTCTGTGTATTTCTTCTCTGCATCCTTATTCCTCCATAGGTTGTACCTCGCCACGTTCCACACGGAAGAGGGCATAGTCATGATTCATAGCCAATAAGATCTCATCCAGATACTTCCGGTTCGTATCCGTAATAAAGATCTGCCCGAAGCCATTCTCACTGACCAGTTTGATGATCTGCTCCACACGGCTAGCGTCCAGCTTATCGAAAATATCATCCAACAGCAAGATAGGTGTAGTCTGTCCCCGTTTATTTAGGAAAGCGAACTGAGCGAGTTTCAAGGCGATCAGATACGTCTTATTCTGTCCTTGCGAACCAACCCGGCGAATCAGGTACCCGCCCAACGTCATTTCCAGCTCATCCTTATGGATACCGGAAGAGGTATAGCCCAATATACGATCCCGTTCCCGGCTCATCGCCAATTTACCGGCAAGCTCCGTTTCCTCCAATTGCGAGATATAATGTAGCCCTACCTCCTCGGCAGAGCCGCAGATCGTCTGGTAGTACTCATTAAAGATCGGGGTAAAATCCTCCACCAGTTTTTTCCGCTTCTCGTAAACGATTTGGCCGTACATACCCAGCTGCATCTCCAATACCTCATAAAGAGAGGCATCCATGCTCTGATCTTTCAGCAACGTATTCCGTTGGAGCAACGCTTTATTATATTGGATAAGCGCATGCAGATAAGGCTTGTCCTGCTGCGAGATGATTAAGTCCAGAAAACGGCGTCGCTCATCGCTCCCCCCCCGGATCAAGTCGGCATCAGCCGGAGAGACCATGACCAACGGTAATAGGCCGATATGCTCGGACAGCTTGTCGTACTCCTTCTTATTCCGTTTGAACTGTTTGCGTTGCCTACGCCGCATGGCACAGAAAATCTCCTCCTCACGTCCCTCATAATCATAGTTACCCTGCACCACGCAAAGATCTTGATCACTGTTTATTATCTGGCTATCAGGCGTATTGACATGACTCTTGCAAAACGAGAGATAATGAATAGCATCCAATAGATTCGTCTTCCCCATCCCGTTATTGCCGAAAAAGCAATTCATCTTGGGCGAGAAAATAACCTCGGACTGAAGTATATTTTTGTAATTGAGAACAGAAAGCTTCTTTAGTATCATCTAAACCGTATTAATCGTACAAAATTAAAAAATATACTTCTAAGTATAGATTATATCAGCAAAAAAAACTACTTTTGCGCTTTGAATCGCCAACCGTATGGTATGGCTTAAAATCAGCGATAAAATTAATAAATAACTATAACACATTATGGCTACTAAAGAAAAGGACACCAACAAGGAGTTAGAAGTAGAAGAGATTGTCTCCAAATCGGAGCAATTCATTGAAAACAATTCAAAGAAGATTATTTACGGTATAATAGCTGTCGCACTCGTTGTTGGAGCTGTTTTGGGAATCAAGCATGGTTATTTAGTTCCTCAGGAGAAAAAAGCCGCCGCCGCCATGTTCAAGGGCGAGCAATACTTCGCCAGAGATTCTTTCGCCTTGGCTTTAAACGGCAATGGAGCTGACTATGAAGGTTTCGAGGCTATCATCGACCAATATGGAAGCACGGACGCCGGAAACTTGGCGAAGGCTTACGCAGGTATCTGTTACTACAAGATGGGCGATACACAGAAGGCGCTCGATTTATTGAAATCTTTCAGCGGAAAGGACCAAATGGTATCTCCGGCGGTTACAGGCTTGATCGGTGATTGCTACGTGAACATGGGTAATACGAAAGAAGGAATCAGCTATTTCGAGAAAGCCGCTAAGGAGGCCGACAACGAGGTAATCAGCCCGATTTACTTGAAGAAGGCCGGTATCGCTTACGAGAACTTGAAAGAGTATGACAAGGCTGTAAAGGCTTACACGACTATCAAGGACAAGTATTACACTTCCATGGAGGCATCCGATATCGATAAGTATATCACCCGTGCTTCGGCAGGAAAATAAATAAACAGTATATTATATAGTATAACAGAGGATGTCTCGGTCAAACAAGGCATCCTCTTCTTTTAAAGAGACAAGTATGGCTACAGCTTATCAGAATTTATCCGAGTACGACTTCAACAGCGTACCTGATGCTTCAGAGATGAACATCGGCATCGTAGTTGCTGAATGGAACAAGAACATTACCGAGAAGTTATTGGAAGGTGCTTGCAACACGCTTGAAAAGCACGGGGTGAAACCGGAGAACATCGTAGTTAAACGAGTTCCGGGTAGTTTTGAACTGACTTTTGGAGCCAAAAGATTGGCCGAGACTAAAGAATTAGACGCTGTGATCGTTCTGGGATGCGTCGTAAGAGGCGATACGCCACATTTTGATTACGTTTGTTCCGGCGTTACGCAAGGCATTACAGAATTGAATTTAATGTACGATATTCCTTTCATTTTCGGCCTGTTAACTACCGACACCATGCAGCAATCCGAGGATCGTGCGGGAGGTAGATATGGCAATAAAGGGGACGAGGCAGCGGTTACCGCAATAAAAATGGTAAATTTTTCTGCCTAAACGCTTGCAGGTTTCAAAATAAATCGTACCTTTGCACTGCAATTAAGAACAAGGGGGCAGTTACCAGAGTGGCCAAATGGGGCTGACTGTAACTCAGCTGGCTTTCGCCTTCGGTGGTTCGAATCCATCACTGCCCACCTTTTTAATTCGCAACATATTATTGCGGAAGTAGCTCAGTTGATAGAGCATTAGCCTTCCAAGCTGAGGGTCGCGGGTTTGAGCCCCGTCTTCCGCTCTAGGAAAAGAGGAAAATCGAAAGGTTTTCCTCTTTTTTTATATCCTCGTATTACTATATATCCGGGATAATGTCTACTTTAGCCCCCAATACAACAAATAACAAAAAGAGAGATGAAGATGGTGAAAGGGATATACGTGTTGCTGACAATGTTCCTATTGATGGGATGCGCTACGGTAATGAATCCTTATAAAATGGACAACCGAATGCATAAGATAGAGCTAGGGATGACCAAGCAAAAGGTTATATCGATACTAGGAAAGGATTTTGAGTCGGCTGGCGCACGGATAACCCCCGACGGTCCGATAGAGAGTATCAGTTATAAGACGGTAACCATGACGATAGCCGACTACTCTGAAGGCTACTACATCCTAAGCTTCAAGAATGGGATACTAGTGGAGTGGTTCAAGGAAAAGACACCGATCAATAACAATACAGCGAACTAAGGTCTCCTTTTAGGCCACTAAAAACAAATAAGGCAGATGCCTCTGGGCATCTGCCTTCATTCTTTTACGATTATAAACTTTCTTCGATACATGAATCCGGTTATGACTGACCGGCCTGCCGTGGTTTTCTAACTCGGCCTCACGACTGCCTTTCCGGTTAGCCTTTATGTACTCGACTAACGGATCTTGCTTTTTTCTCTTTGTCTTCATAGCTTTATTGCTTTTATATCGCTTTCACGAGCGCAAAGATACGAAAAGAATTCATTTCACCTCACTATCGTCCCAAGGGTATTTTCTTTTCGGATTTCTAGGGAACCAACCTTTCTGCACACGCTCCTCCTGCTCGAAAATCTCCTTGATCGTCCAGAACGATGAGAAGGCGAATACGCCGCAAATAGCGGACACAAACACGCTGTCTATAAACAGGGAAGCTATCACCCCTAAAATCCCCAAGACAAGGAATATCCACCAGCACTTCGTCCCCCAATAATACTCGGCCTTCACGACTACCGGATGAAACAGACCGATAATCAAGAATGTAACGATACCGATCAACAACCCATCAAAATTTATCATATCCATATCTGAATATTTATACTTATTACTATTATATGTAACAAATATACAAACAATATTCCACTTAACTAATCATTTCTTTCTATGAAGAGATAGAAACCTCTATTCGTAATAATCGTCTCACAAAGATGAAACGATCTTTTCATATACGTGATACGATCTTTTCACCCTTGTGATACGATCTTTTCACATAGGTGAAAAGATCAAGACCTAAAGAAGCTTACACTTAAAGTAGCACAAAAAAAAGTCACATCCATTGTTAGTGGACATGACTTCTATATTGTTTTCAAATAAGATTCTTATCTGTTGCTTTCCTCCGCAGGTGTAGTAGTAGCGGGAGTTTCCTCTGCCGGAACTGCCGGTTGTTGAGCCGTACCAAAGTCCGGAGCGATCGTATTCGGATCGATAGAGATAGCGTCGTTTACTTGTTGCTTGATCTCAGATTGAGCGGCATGCTCCGCTCTGGGGATAAATGCGGTAATCAAGATACTCAATACGATTACGGTACCCGCCAAACTCCAAGTAGCTTTCTCCAAAAAGTCCGTGGTCTTACGTACACCCATGATTTGGTTAGAAGAAGAGAACCCTGAAGCCAAACCTCCACCTTTCGAGTTCTGGATCAACACGATCAAGATTAATAGTATAGAGGCGATCAGGATTAAGATAGAAATAAATACGTACATCTTAGTTTTATTTTTTAGTGTTAATAATCAACTTTTCCAAAAATCTGATTTGGTCTGCAAAGTAAACATTTTTTTCTGGATATTTCAAGCTTAAGTTTTTAATAATTTGCAAAGCCTTATCATATCGTTTCTGTTTTATATAAATCCGAGCTAAAGTTTCCGTAAGGCACGAGTCTTCCAGCGATTTGGACTGCTCATCATCCAAATCTTTCACCGACTCTGGAGTCTCCGCACGGCTGGTTTCCTCACGGATTTCCAGCCCACTACCCGGCATACGCTGTTGGTCATTTTTAATGAACGAATCGATCAAGTCGTGATGTCGAAGCCTATTCTCCGCATCCTCTCCAGATGGCTTCTCTTCTTCCTCTTTCGATAATGACCAAAACATATAATCTGACGATACCGATGGCTGGAACAGGAACGAGGCTTCTTTCTTAGGCTCCGGTTCCTCGTTACGGTTAGAGAGGAATGCGTCTATCAAGGAGAAAGTATCCTCTTTTCGCATATCCGGCTCATGCTCCACACGGGAGTTCAAGCCATATTTATCTCCCTCTATCAGTTGGAACAGCTTTTTCCGGTCCGGCAAGAATATCGCCATCTTCTCCAGCTCCGAGGTAAAACTCATATCATTTAATACGGCCAGATTCTTTAGATACAACATCCGTGCCACTTGAAAATACGGGTAATCCTCCACGATTCGTCGCAACTCAAGAAGAGTCCCCTCGGTCAATTCCGAAGGCTCCTCCATCAAACGATATAAATCCTCCGCCCTCATTCTACCAATTGGCAACCGTAGCGTTATAGATTTGGTCTACTATTTCCTCTATGATTTCCTCGCATAATGTTCCCTCTACCTGCTGCGGCATCAAGTTACTGTCGAACTCGCGGTAAGCGGAGAACGACTGCTCAAAATCCTCATCCGGGTTAACCCGGTTGGAGTAACGAACCCGCACCGTGATCGTCAACCTCGTCTGCGAGGCGATAGCATCCTCCTTCACGGCCATTGGAGCGAAATCGTAACCAGTGATCTCACCCTCCAACTCAAGGTCGCCATTGCTCGGAACCAGTTGCAGACGAGTCTGACGGATGTAAATATCCTTCAAATCCTCCGTAAACTGCGGCGCAAGGGTCGGATTCACGTAGGGAGCTTGGTTCGTGAAGTCACGAATCGTAATGGTCTTCACCTTCGTATAATCGATAGAGGCTCCATTAAACTTATAGGAAATAGAGCAAGCCGTAGCCAATACCGTCAAAAATGAGAGTATAAGCCAATTGGCTGCCGACAAACGTATGTTGACAATCTTCTTTAGCATATTTTTATTCCAAATTGTATTCCTTGATTTTTCGATATAACGTACGCTCCGATATCTTCAAGTCGGCCGCCGCGTTCTTCCGTCGCCCGTTATGCTTCTCCAGAGCCTTACGGATCATCTCCTTCTCCACCTCTTCCAAGGATAAAGTCTCCTCTTCCACATCCTCGGCATCTTGGATCGTCGGGTGCATGGCATGAACCGCCGCCGGATGGATCGGATGCGCATAAGGGGTATCATCCGCCACCGTTGGCATCGGGATATTCCCTCCCATGATATCATGCACTAATTTCTTTAGCTCGTTCACGTCCTTTTTCATATCGAACAAGACTTGATAAAGGATCTCCCGCTCGCTGTTAAATATCTTTTGATCCGAATCTTGCTTCACCAATACCGGATATTTCTCAACATTTACGTTCGGCAGATAAAGGCGCAGGACATCCGCCGTTATATCCCGTGTCTCTTCGATTACGGAGATACGTTCCGTGATATTTTTCAACTCACGCACGTTACCCGGCCAACGGTAAGAAACCAATAATTGACGGGCCTCATCATCCAAGCGGATCGGCGGCATCCGGTATTTCTCGGCGCAATCACTGGCGAACTTACGAAATAATAAGACGATATCTTCCGGACGCTCCCGCAAGGGAGGCACTTGAATAGGCACCGTATTCAAACGATAGTACAAATCCTCACGGAATTTACCTTCCGAAACCGCCTGCACTAAATTCACGTTCGTAGCGGCAACGATACGTACATTCGTCTTCTGTACCTTGGAGGAACCGACCTTGATAAACTCACCCGTCTCCAACACACGAAGCAAGCGTGCTTGCGTAGGAGTTGGCAGCTCTCCTACCTCATCCAAGAAGATCGTTCCACCGTCCGCTACCTCGAAATACCCTTTACGGTCGGCCAACGCCCCGGTAAAAGAACCTTTCTCGTGCCCGAAAAGCTCCGAATCTATCGTCCCTTCCGGAATAGCGCCACAGTTTACGGCTATATATTGTCCATGCTTACGCTGACTGTTCTGGTGAATAATTTGCGGGAAAGTCTCCTTTCCGACACCACTTTCTCCTGTAATAAGAACAGATAAGTCGGTTGGCGCTACCTGGAGCGCAACATCGATCGCACGATTTAATCCCGGGTTATTACCAATAATCCCAAAACGCTGTTTTATCTGTTGTACATCAACCTTCATCACTCTTTCACTTTTAAAATCTGTAATTATTTCAGTTACTCTGCCAAAATTACAAATCTTAATTCAAACTACCACTATTGATAACAGATTCTATCGGTCGTTTCTTATTTTTTAGCACCATATGTACGTTTATACAAGAACTCGGCAAGATCCTTGTCTTCCGGGATGGCGGCGATTTCTTCCGGCGAGATAGGCTCACCGATATATACATCCGCTTTCTTTCCACGCTTATTGAAAGCCTCTGTAGGAATACGCAAGGTACGTATTTGCCAGCTGATATTCCCTAGCCAATAGAAAAAATGGGTATTTTGGAAATCAAAATAAACAGGGTATACCGGTGCTTTCGCCTTACGAACTAAGCGGATCACGCTATGCGCCCACGATAAATCCCGTACCTGTTTCTCTTTTTTATTATAAAATGAGATCGCTCCAGCAGGGAAGAAACCCATCGGATGACCTTCTTTCAGGCGTTGCAGGGATAGTCGCACGCCATTAACATTCGCCGGATTCGCCCCTCGCTTGTGGGAATCGGGCACCACGGATATGAAATTATCCTCCATCGCCCCGATCTTGGTCAAGATGCCGTTCACCATCACCTTAAAGTCCGGACGGCGGGAAGCGAAAATATCAATCAGCATGATTCCATCCAACGAACCGATCGGATGGTTGGAAACGGTAACAAAAGCCCCTTCCGGCAGATGATCTAAAATCTCTTTATTATGAACCTCATAGCTGAGATCGATAATGGGGTCATGCAATAAAGCGGAAGTAAACTCAGCGCCCCGTAAATGACAATTCCGGGCATGTACCTTATTAACCAGATCCACACGTAAGCACTTTATCAGCAACTTACCCAACCATGTCCCCACTCGCCCCTTGAAGAACGGGGCCATCTCTTGCAAATCGTAAATGTCAACAACACTCTTCTTCATACTTTATCCTAAAAACGAGGCACACATCTTCTCGTGTTTCCTCATCACTATCGCTAGTACGATGTTCAACACGATGATCTCGTATAGGTAATAAGCCCAGACCTGTCCCGTTAGTACGATCACAAACATAACCATCGTCCGGCCATTAAAGGTCAACAAGTCTATGTAACGCATTAAATGACGACTCTGTTTACGAAAGTCCACACGGATATTCTCCGGAATATTGTCCCCATACTTCGCGTGCAAATTTTGTAACATACTCTGTAAGGTAGGCGTAGCCTTCACTTGCAACATCGTATACCAACGATATAAGAAGTAGAAAAACTTGTTAATGCCATACTTCATCTCCTTATGTTTCGCCTCCACCTGTTCCAAAGACTGAAACTCCGAGCCTTTATCCTTACTGATAAAATAAAGGTGAAGCGTCTTATAATAATCCGTGATATTCGCTTGGACTAAATGAGACAGACCGGATAAGACCGCCAAGGCAAAGAACCAATCCGTACCGTAATCATGAGACAAACGAAGAGCGAATCCGATATAGATCGAAGCGAACCAGATATCCCCGGCGAATCCGTCCAAGATACGCCCGATAGCGGACTTGATCCCTGTAAGACGTGCCAGCTGCCCATCCACGCAGTCGAGGATATTGGCAAATACCAACAATAATATACCGCAGATATTATATGTCAAATTATCGTGATAAAACATAAATCCGACCGCCGCACCCACGAAGATCGAGATAACCGTAATCATATTCGGGGTAATCCCCGTGCCTCGCAACATACGAGCAATACGAAATCCTATCGGACGATAAAAAATTCGGTCTATCTTATTTTCTGTTTCTATCGACTTTAACGATGCTTCGTATTCCTTATCCAACTCGCTCATTTGTTTCTTATTTATACGAGTAACCGCCATCCACAATGACTACCTCGCCATTAAAATAACTATTCTCTATCAACATTTTATAAACTTCCGCCAATTCATCCGGGTCGCAGAACCGTCCCAAAGAGACCTTGTTCTCTATATTCCGACGGATCTCGGCAGGCTTTGTTTTCTGCCATTCCGTATCGACAAAACCGGGAGCCACGGCATTCACACGCAGTTCATAGGGAACTAAGAACTTCACCATGTTTTTGACCAGCGCATGAACAGCACTTTTCGTCACTCCATATGCCAAGGATACCGAATGAGGCTGTATTCCCATCAAGGAACCCGTAAACACGATACTTCCCCCCTTATTAATCCGTCCAACAATCTTCTGTAAAAGGAAGATCGGGAAATGGATATTAGCAAAGAAAACCCGGTCCCAATCCTCGAATGAAAGTTCCTCAAAAGGATCCCGACAGGTCATTCCCGCATTGAACACAAGGCCGTCCAAACGTAGCCTATTCTCCTCCAAGAAAGAATCGATAACCCCGATCGTATTCCGATCCGAGATATCGGCCCGCAGAATAGAAACCTGTATATCGAAACGCCCCACCAACTCGCTACGTACCTCCTCGGCCGCCGCTTGGTCGGAAGCATAAGTCAGTATAAGGTTATATCCGGCCTTTCCTAAACAGGACGCTACCGCCTTTCCTATCCCTTTTGTCCCACCGGTAATTAAAATAAATTTATCCATGAAACTGATCGTTATTTAGCGGCAGATCCTTTCACTGTTTCCGGCTTCGCCTGACGTTGGGTTGTCAGATTCGCCTCATAAGAATCATGTATCGTTTTTTTCAGATTCGAGGAGGAAACCCCCGTTCCGTAAGGGAAATAAAATACCTGAACGCCTAAATCCTTCAGATAGTCGTACTTTCCGAACCAGTCATCACCTACCACGAAAGCGTCGATATTCAGCTTCTTCACGATTTCCGTATGATCCAAGGAATGTTGTGGAATAACGATATCGGGAGTCTTCAACGCCTCGATGATCTGCAAACGTTCATGGAACGGAATGATCGGCTTCGCTTTATAAGAAGAGACCAACTCATCTGTACTAACCCCGACGATCAATATATCCGCCAAACTACGGGCGTAATTGATCATCCTAAGATGATTATAATGGAACATATCAAACGTTCCGGATGTATATACTATCGTTTTGTCTTTAAACATAATCGTAATTTTCGTTTTAAACCGCAAACTTACGCAAACTTTTCCTATCTTAAAAGTTTAAAACCAAAAAGCGTCCCACGTCCCATACAAAAATGTCATGTCAATAACATCCATTCGTTATTAACATGACATTTTATGTATTTATTGAAACTTGTCAGGAAAGATCTACTATAATCCGTCCGTATCGTCGTCTTTCGTCAAATCCAATTTCTCATTATCTCCCCCCCTATCGAAATATTGCTTACGCAACGGGTTGGCGGTAGCCTCCTGATAACGTAACCGGTTCCGGAAGATATCCAACGCCGCATATAAGGCTTGGCGGAACGACTCTTCTGAGGCCACGTTCTGCCCGGCTATGTCATAAGCTGTTCCATGTGCCGGAGAAGTCCGTACGATCGGCAATCCTGCCGTATAGTTCACCCCGTCATCCATCGCCAACGTCTTGAAAGGAGCGAGCCCTTGATCATGATACATCGCTAAGACACCATCAAATTTATCATACATCTGCGAACCAAAGAAACCGTCAGCCGCATAAGGGCCAAATGACATTACGCCTTTTTTCTCCGCCTCTTGCATTGCCGGTATGATAATCGTCTCCTCTTCCGTACCCAGCAATCCGGCATCACCCGCATGAGGGTTTAAGGAAAGAACCGCGATGCGTGGCTTCACAATACCGAAGTCTTGCTTTAACGACTGATTGAAAATACGCAGCTTATTCACGATATCGCCCACGTTGAGGGAAGACGCAACTTGCGACAATGGAATATGCCCCGTCACCAAAGCGACACGAAGATCATCTTTCATCAAGATCATCAAGGCTTTTTTATCCAAGCCACCGAAGCATTTCTCCAAATACTCAGTATGCCCGGGAAAATGAAAATCCTCGTTCTGGATATTATGTTTATTGATCGGGGCGGTAAGCAGTACATCCACTACTCCCCGCTTCATATCCGTAACCGCCGCTTCCAACGCCTTGAAAGCCGACTCACCGGCAACCGGCGTAGATTTCGACAACTCCACCTTGGTCTCGTCCTCCACGCAGTTAATAATGTTCACCCGGTTTACTCCCGCATCCTCCGCATGTGAAATAATATTCATATTGATAGGAGGAAGCTCCAATGCCTTCCGGTGATAAGCGGCTATCTTGGACGAGCCATAGATAATCGGCGTGCAAAGCTCCGCCATGCGGGTATCGGAAAAGGTCTTTAATATCACCTCATAGCCGATACCATTTATATCTCCGTGGGTGATCCCCACTTTAATCAGTCGTTCTTCCATATATTTTGTTTGTTTATTACTTTTTCTCTTTGGGGATATCCAATGTCTCAGTTACCGGTTCATCAAATTCACCCGGCAAACGTAACGTAAATAAGGCAGCTTCTATTCTACGCATGAAATTACGCTTGTCTGTCTCCGGAGCATACACAAATCCCTCGGCTACAACCACACGATGATTCTTTTCATCCAAGCGGGTGTGGCTTACGAACGGGCCTCCCATCATATCGCCTTGCATTCTCCACAAACCGCGCATCACGCCACAATATTTACCATTTAAGGTTATTGGCGTATACTCCACTCCCGCACGCGTTTCTGTTTGCATATAGGAACCCGGGAACGAACCCGGCAGATTCGCCTTCAATACAGAATCTCGTTTAGCGACCAGATATTCCTCCGTAAACGTATTCGGATCAGTATAAGGGAAAGTATATACGATTAAGTCCATACGGCCTGTGTTAGCGTTATTGGAAGACCAGAAGAAATCTGTCGTATCCTTATAGTACGTGAAGTTTGCCGGAGCGTTTAACATCACGTTCAGGTCGCTTTTCAGGTTATCCATAACCACCATACTATATTCCTTTTGTAATTGCTCTATCGCACGATTCATCTCCACCTTTACGAAGAAGTTGACCAACGCCTTCTCATGGGTCTTTGAATACTCGACGATCGACTCCGTATTAGGAGCTTTCAGCGAAACAACCACCTGTCCTCTAGCCCAGACATTATTCTCGTAGCCTACAGAAACTTTCGTATAAGCGGTGGGATCTATCGTAACCACTAATATATTCCTTACATACCGTAACAGACCTGTAAAATCCTTTGGTTGTACGTAGGTAATCTTCAAAGAAGGCTCGGCTTGCGGCAGTCCGGGCACCGAAGAGGCCAACTCAGACTTTATGGCTTCTCCCGCAGGGCCTTTCCAATCCTTTTGATCCATAACCACGACAACCTCATATGCGAAGCCCGTAGCTTGAGTCATCACAGAACCCGAATTACATGCTCCCATCAAAACAAGAAGCAGCAACATACCGATGAATAAAGAACGTGTTTTCATACCCGTGTGTTTTATATTATACAAATGTAACATTTTTTGCGGTAGAAAGCATTCCACAAGCGGCGAAAATATCCTCCCCTCGTGATGCCCTTATCGTACATACAACTCCTTTGGCGTTTAAGAAATCCCGGAACGCCTCCATTTTAGCGATATCGGAAGTCTCTAAAGACACATTCGGTATCGCATGAAAACGGATCAAGTTTACCCGACAAGGTATTCCACCTAATAAACAACTCAAAGCTTCGGCATGTTTCAAGCTATCGTTCAAATTTTTAAAAACAATGTACTCAAAAGAGACACGTCGTTGATGCGAAAAATCATATTGTTTGATTAAATCGATCACCTCCCTCGCTGGGAATGCCTTTTCAACCGGCATCAAGGAAAGACGTTCCATAGGATAGGGCGAGTGCAGACTTACGGCCAGATGACATTCGCTCTCCTCTAAAAAGCGTTTCAAGCCTTTCGTCACACCGATGGTTGAAACCGTGATACGCTTCGGGCTCCACGCATATCCATACGGGGCCGTGAGTATTTCCAAAACCTTGAAAAGCTCGTCTACGTTATCCAGTGGCTCCCCCATTCCCATGAAAACGATATTCGTCAATGAATCGTTTTCCGGCAAAGACTGGATCTGGTTCAATATCTGGTTCGCTGTCAGGTTTGCCGTGAAGCCTTGTTTTCCCGTCATACAAAACAAGCAATTCATTTTGCATCCGACTTGAGAAGAGACGCAAAGAGTCGCCCGATCATCCGTAGGAATATAAACAGACTCAACAAAACGCCCCGGTCCGGCAGCATATAGATATTTGATCGTACCGTCTTTCGACTTTTGATACTCAGATGGCGGATAAGCCCCGATCTCGAATGAATCCTCTAATAAAGCACGTTTGGCTACCGCTATATTCGTCATCTCCGAAATCCGGGTTATTTTCTTCTTATAAATCCAATCGGCCATTTGCTTAGCCGCATATGCGGGAAGACCCACCTCAGACGCTACACCTTTCAGTTCCTCCAAGGTCATCCCTAATAATTGTCTTTTGTCAACCATTCTATCGATATTTTCTTATTCGCGAAAGTACGAGAAATATTCCACAAAATAAAGATCCCCTGTTTTGTCGTCAAGATATATTTATTTTGACGGCAAAACAGGGGATCTTTTTTATCTTAAGTATAAATACTCTTTATTAATAGAAACGGATACGGTTGTCTTCCACCTTAGCGTTGTTGACCATAGATTGGATAGCTTGGAATCCTACACGATACGCATTCGAAGCATCCAACGCACGGATTTCCTCAGCCTCGTTGAACTCCTTACCATCTTTATTTCTTGCGTATACTTTGAACACATATACACCGTTGTTACCTTTAACCGGAGCACTTACTTGGTCAACTTGAGCCATAGAAACCATAGCGTTCAAGTTCGGTTCGATACCGATACCAGCGATACGGCGAGTACCAAAGTTCACGAACTTCACAGAGTCTACAGAAGAACCCATCGTTTCAGCATATGCCTCAACTGAAGTTAAATTCTTAGCAGCCAATTCCTGAGCGATCTTATCGCCTTTCTTCTGGGCAGCCAATTCAGCTCTCAAAGCCGGAGCGACCATATCAACCGGACGATACCCCTCGGAAATACTTCCTTCTACAGCAGCCACGACAAATTTATCACTACACTCGAAGATCTCAGAGATAGAACCTTTATCGTTCTGGAACGCCCAACGAATTACCGGACGTGAATTCTTGATAGAACCTAACAACTGATCATCTGTAGTAACCGTTGCACCTGAAATCAAGTTATAACCGGCTTCCTTCGCATTCTCCTCCAATTTAGCCATAGAGTTGTTCTTAGATACGAACTGATTCAACTCATTGTAGATGTTGCTATAGGTCTTAGAGCTAGGAGATACAGTCATGTCGATATCTGCGATCTTATATTTTTCAACATTTCCTGTTTTCTCTGTTACTTTTACAAGGTGAGTACCATATAAAGATTTCACAACCGCTACCTCATTCAATGGAGTTGAGAAGACAGCCTTCTTAAAATCATCATTCACACCTCTCAAAGCGGTAACCTCTGTAAACCAACCTAGTTCACCACCATTCTCGGCAGCTTGGTCTGCTGAGTATTTCTTAGCTAATTCAGCGAAATTAGCGCCACCTTTCAACGCCCCCATCAAGCTATCAGCCAAAGCTGTTGTCTCAGCCTCAGATTTACCGGCCAACATGATGTGGCTAACTTTTACTGAGTCCGGAGCGACCGTCTTATCGACTAGCTTAAACATTCTGTATTTGTCATTCTCGAATACAGGACCATAAACAGCGCCAACCTCAGAAGTCGTAGCGAATTGTTTCATCTCAGGATCCAAAGCCTTCTCCGTGAAGAAAGCGTCAACATAAGGAACCTCAGAGTTCTCGTTTACTACATCAGCCACTCTTTCAGACGTAGCTAGCTCCTCTTTCAAGCTCTCGATCTCGGCCTGTGCCTTATCATAATCCTCTTTACTCGGACGGATATCTACGGCGATATATTTAATTACCTTAGATTCTTTTTGTTTATAAAGCTCCTTGCGTTGGTTATACAATTTCTCGATCTCGCTCTTGCTTACCTCAATCGTTGAATCCGGAATCGTAGCATATGATTGCATAGCGTAAATGATATCCGAATTCTCGGCATTATCATTATAAGCTTCCTTAGCGTCCAATGAATTCGCGGAAATAGCCTTACTCAATAATGTCGTATATTTTTGCTCCAAACGTTGACGTTTGATGTTCTTCTCCCAGAACAACCAGAAGTTCTTAGCTTGAATCAGCTGTGCCTGTTGATCTGCCGGATAGCTAGCGATATTATCGGAATCGATTTGTTTCAAGAAATTCAACAAAGCGGCCTTATCAAAAGCACCAGTCTGAGGATTCGTAAACATTTGCATTTGTTGGATCAACGGAGAGATATTCTCACCTTGAACCATATCAAACAATTCTTCCGGACTTACTCCCATACCTAATTTAGCAGTAGCCTCGTCCAACACGACCTCTTGTACCATCGCATCGAATACGGACTGGCGAATCTGTGTCATATATTCCTCGGGCAGGCTGGCTGAACCGGATTGCATCTTATACATCTCGGCCATCTCATCAACGCGACCTTGATAATCTTGAATTTTTACAACCTCTCCATCAATCTCGGCGATCCGTTCCTGTGATTGCCTAAAATAAGTAGAACCAGAGTTTAAAAAGTCTCCAATGATAAAAGCGAACAATGCCAAACCCACCACGAGTACCAGCAGTCCTGCTTTGCTTCTAATTTTTTCCAGCGTAGCCATTTATCTTTATTATTTTTTAAAGTTTATTATTTCACATTTTAAGGGCACAAAGATATGAAAAAAAGGAAATTCCACAGCATATAATCCTTTTTTTTATCAAATCCCTACTTTCATACGTACAAGTTCGATCTTCGTAGCCGTTACTTTGATTATCTTAAACGAATATTTATCGATCTGGACAGTCTCGTTCAATTTCGGGAATTTTTGATAGAAGTGCAAGATAAAACCGGCGATGGTGACATAATCATCCGACTCAGGAAGATCCAACCCGAACATTTCGTTCAAGGTATCAATCTCCATCCTACCCGACAGCAAATACTCATTGTCCGATACTTTTTTAGCCACATGCGACTTCATATCGTGCTCGTCCTCAATCTCTCCGAAAATCTCCTCCACCAAATCCTCAAGTGTCACGATACCCGACGTACCGCCAAACTCATCCACGACAACAGCCAAGCTCTTCTTCTCTTGCATCAGCAGTTTCATCAGTTTATTCGCTGCCATCGTCTCCGGAACGATCGATACGCTACGGATATGCTGGGTCCAATCCTCCGGATTCTTGAAAAGCTCGGAAGAATGGATATATCCGATAATGTTGTCAATATTCTCGTTATACACCAATATTTTCGAAAGTCCTGTCTCGATAAACTTAGAACGCAATTCCTCCATCGTAGCCGACGTATCACAGGCTACGATCTCCGTCCGGGGCACGATACAATCCCTCAAACGGACATTCGAGAAGTCTAAGGCATTCTGGAAAATCTTAACCTCCGTATCCATATCCGAATTTTGAGGTGCATCTTCCAGACTTTGCTGTATAAAATAATCCAAGTCTACCTTGCCTAATGCCTGAGGTGAACTTTTCAAGTTCTTCACGCCCCCTAACTTCAAAATCAAAAAAGATAGCAGGGAAGAGAACTTGGAGACCGGATACAGGATGATATATATAATAAATAATGGTATCGCAAATATATTGAGTGATAAATTAGGATTCAACTTAAATATGGTCTTGGGAATAAACTCCCCGGCAAACAAGATCAAGATCGTAGATATCACGGATTGGATAAAAACGATCAATGCCTCATTCGCAACCACCTTGGCTATAAACGGCTCCAATACGATTGCCATCTGAAGACCATAAACGACCAACGCAATATTATTTCCTACCAACATGGTAGAGATAAACAAATTTGGATTACGATAGAAAATACCCAGTATCTTACTGGATAGACTACGTTCCTTCTTATCCAGCTCGAAACGAAGCTTATTGGAGGAGATAAAAGCGATCTCCATCCCGGAAAAGAATGCGGAAAATGCGAGGGAAATTAAAATATAAGTCAGCGTCCCCACCTTAATTACTTTTTATTGAATCTATTTGTGACACATCTCCCCGGGCACTATCCCCCTGAACTGTCCGTGTCGTATCGGCCAGAGCATCGCTCACCGGGAAAATACCTTGTGAGTTAAATATCTTATACTGAGTCATATCTTGGTTCGACTCAAAGCCTATGCCTGTTATGATCTTATCTTCTTGCTCGATACGCATAAACTTATCAGAATAAACCTTCTCCTGCTTCTGGTCCCAGAACAATTGGGAAGTCTCAAAATGCTCCCCTTGCAGACTTTCCACCTCTACATTACCGATCAGCTCCCAAAGCCCTTTTTTATCATAATAATAGGCTGTATCCGCCTTAATACTCGCTTCTGTCTGGAATAAGGTATCGAACTTCTCCACGTAGATCCCCTCGGGGAAATACCAATGGGGTTCCGCCGCCTTCCCGTAAATCTGCCACTCTTTCGCTTTCAAGCGATATCTCGTGATACCAGAATCGGAGATCAAGGATGACACATCCGTAGCCTTCATCGTATAAGTCTTGTCCGGATCAAACTCAACATCAACCACCTCCTTATGTTCCTTACTGCAAGAGGCAGAAAACAAAAGAAGCATAACAACCACCACGAAGGTAGTTGTTATGCCCATATTTTCCGTTTTACAATGAAAACGATTTCCTATCATAATTACCGAATCGTTGTACGCTCTCCGATCCAACCACCGACAGTGAAAGGTTTGCCCTTCTCCAAATCCGGGTGCATGAAGATCTCCTCCGTAGAAGGAAGGTGAGCACGATAAGATGATATCAAAGTATTAGCCTCTTCAGCAACACTCGGATCTACCTGTTTCGCTTTCTCAAATTTATCGATAGCGGCATTATAAGCAGCTCTTGCCAACACTCCATCATTCGGGAAGACAGATTTAGAAGTAGCGGCATACATCTTGCCGATCAATAAATAAGCATTACCATAGTTTGGATTTACCTCCAAAGCTTTCTGGCAATATTGTCTAGCCTTCGAATAAGCATTTTGCTCAAACAGCAACAATGCGATCATATAATAATCATCAGCTTTTGAAGTCGCGTCCGTTTCTAAATTCGCGGCCTCATCAAAGTATTTAATAGCCGTATCATAATCCTTTATCTTAACGGCTTTCTTTCCTAGCCCAACAGCTGCCTCGGCACTAGGTTCTTGACGATAAGCATAGTCTGATGCCAAAAAGTAAGCCTCGATTTCTTGGCAACCTGTTCTTCTCAACAAAGATATAGTCTCTTTCAAATAAGGTAAGTTATCCTTATTCTCCTCGATCTTAGCAGCATACAAATTCTGCAAAGTCTCGCAATCGGCAGCACCACTATTTGCAAAGGCATTATCAACACCACTCTTATATGCGGTCAAGGCATTCACTTCTTTTTGATTGTTTGCAGCCTGCGCAGCTTTTAACTGAGCATCCAAGCCAGCAGAAACCTTCAAATAATCTTGAATATACTGCTCTTTGAAGTTCGGATCGTTAAGCATTTTCTTCATAGAAGAGAAACTAAACAAGGAGAGACCTAGAGCCTCCGTATCAGCACCTTTCTCATCAACGATCTCCTTCAACCAAGTATAGGCCTGATTATAGTCGGCATTATCGCCTGTTTGCGCTAAATAATCTTGCACTTTTCGAGCAACGATCCAGTCTTTTCCATACCGGCGATCATTTCCAAAATATTTCACACGCTTGTCGTAAACCCCCATCAAATCATCAATAAGAGCATTCTTCTTAGCGGGATCTTTCTCTTGGGCGATCTTCCAGCCCATAATTTTCACACCGTACAAATAGATATCTTTTGTAGCGGCAGGACACTCATCGTACACGATCTTCCAGAAATCATAGGCATCTTTGAAGTTTCCGGCTTTCGCGTAAGGAACGAACAAGCTGATATTGGTAATACAACGCACGCTATCCTCACCGGAACCGAACTGTGTACCATTATCTACTCCTTTCTGCGCATAAGCACCCAATGTACCCATAGTACATCCAAGCGCTAGTAATAAAACTTTGATCTTCATATCTCTTTCTATTAAAGTTAGCTATAAATTTATATTCCTTCAAAAAAGTATCATACTCATTAGACCCTTTCGGCCATTCCCGGTTTAATCCACTTTTCGTTTAAAAAACCATAATTCGTTAAATGTATAGTTCACCGTAAACCGGAAATACTGCTCATCAATCATTGTACGTAATTCCGGACGGATCTTCACGTATTCAAATGACAGGTTCACTAATGAACGGTTATCGATCAATGGAAGCCCAAAACCGATACTCGCCCCATATTCATTATAACCATGTCCTTTATAACCATTCTCCTCGGAGCGACTGACTCTTAAGTACGAATTGCTATAATGAAAACCGGCACGGTATCTGATACGTCCCAGATAATTACGATTATCATAACGAGGAATAAATTCGGCACCAGCCGCTACACGTGTACGATTCTTGAATTGACCTTTCTCGTTATCAAAATAAGCGTTCGCCCAGTCCTCATATAAGAAGTCCGCAGCTAACGTCAACCGGTTCTCCTTCACATAAGAGATACCCGCTCCATAAGAGTTTGGCATATCAAACCGATAATTCTTAATTGTATCGTTCCTTGTATATCCGGATGTAGCCGAAGAACCGACAAGTTGAGTATCATACACAGTCGTATTCAGCTTTTTCCCAGGAGAATAAACGAAACCTACCGTGACATGCTCCGTCTTGCTCAAAGGATGCGTATATTGAATACCAAAATCTAACTTTAAATCACGAATCTCATAACGTTGGTTTCTATACACATCGTCCGCCCCTGTCGAACTCGGGAAAATCAAGTTGCGGGAATGTGTTATATTTCCAAATAAAAATCCGGCGTTCAAACCAATGGAAAGACGCTTCTTCCAAATATCATAGGAGAGCCCTAAATAGGCATCGCTTAAGCCACCTTCGCCACTAAAGCTTTCTCCCCAACTTAAACCGCCCTCAGTACGGCTCTCGCCGAAATCATATCCTACATATGAATAAGGTAATAAACCAATACTCATCGCTAAACGCCGGGTGATCGGAAATTGCATAGCGATATACTCCACGTTTCCATTCATC
The DNA here is from genome assembly GCF_000012845.1 of Parabacteroides distasonis ATCC 8503. Lineage (NCBI taxonomy): Bacteria > Pseudomonadati > Bacteroidota > Bacteroidia > Bacteroidales > Tannerellaceae > Parabacteroides > Parabacteroides distasonis. The sequence goes on along the minus strand of NC_009615.1, from coordinate 189,483 downwards.
TGTCGTTGCTTATTCGTACCGTCATAGAACCAAGACACCTGACCGGACGCACCAAAATCAAAAAGGAATGTCAACGAATCCATACAACTATAAGATGCTGGATTTAATGGATTTATCTGTTTAGAGGACCTTAATCCATAACCGACTCCACCCATCGCCCTTCCGGCACCAAAAGATCGATCCGCCAACTCTCCATATCCAAATCGCGTATAAGGCGAGTTCGTGTTATTTTGAGCCCACAATGGCAATTGTGTAAAGATAAGAAAACTTATTATTACTACCTTATTAATTTTCAACATTATACTCTAAGATTCTGTTTAATCCTGTCAACACTAAATTAATGTCTGCAAAGATGGAGTTTTTTAGCCGTCTTTCAAAATAAAACGAATGACCGCCTGTTAAAAAAACCAAAAGATCCGGATATTTTACTTTCAGCTCGTCAATATATCCGTCCATCTCGTAAACAATCCCATTCACCACACCCGCTTGGATAGCCGTTTCCGTACTTCTCCCGATAAGCGGTATATCATCCTCTTCCGTTACCAAAGGCAGTTTCTTCGTAAAATGGTTCAACGCTCGAAAACGGGTTGTCATCCCCGGAGAGATATTCCCTCCCAGAAAGATACCCGGCGCTTCTATCACCTCATACGTGATAGCGGTACCGGCATCGATAACCAGCAGATTTTTTCCCGGCCGCAAATAATTCGCCCCCACGACAGCGGCCAAACGGTCCTTGCCTAGCGTTTTCGGCGTCCCATATTCCACCTTGATCGGTAAAGCTACATGTTCATCCAGAAAGACAAAACGCTGAAGCTTATTTTTTAGATAAGCGATCAACTCATCGTCCGTATCTATCACCGTCGATAAAATGCCTTGCGTAAAAGCGTACTTCTCAAAAAGAGCAGCGACCACAGATACACCGAATTGCTTGTATACAAAAGAAGCCTCTATATGCCCATTTTTATACACAGCGACCTTTGATGACGTGTTACCTTGTTCTATAATAAGATTCACTTCTCTGATATTTTCCGCAAAGAAAAACAAAAATGATGAAATAACACGCAAAAACATCGTATAACCTCTAAAATTCTTCTTGAACAAAAAGGATCGCATCTCTGTTTGAAGAAAAATCTAAATAAAAAACAAGTTATGAATTACGGGATTAGTGTCTTATTCAGGGCGATTCCATTGCTAATGGCCCTCTTTTGTTTCGGTTATGGATTTTTTGTCTTTAACTATGGAGTGGACTCCAGCAGATTCGTCGCCGGACCTGTCGTATTCTCTCTTGGCTTTATTTGTATAGCTTTGTTCGCTACGGCAGCGACCATTATTCGTCAAATTATCCATACATATGATAATGTAGCCAGATTCGCTTTGCCTATCCTTGGATATCTCTCGGCAACCATCACTTTTCTGGCGGGCTTTATCTTACTCATGTCCTCACCGGCGCCAGCAGACTTTGTCGCAGGCCATGTCATTTGCGGGGTGGGCCTTATAACCGCATGCGTAGCGACAACGGCTACCGCCTCTACCCGATTCACCTTAATACAAATGAACGCCAAAAGCGACGATCCCAGAATACCGGATAAAGCGTTCAACTTTTGGCAAGGGTTATTCTTGATCCTTGTAGCATCTCTTATATCCATAGTCGCATGGATTTGGGCTTACCGGTTGCTAGCGCATAGCGAGGAGCATTCCCAATACTTCGTCGCCGGGCACGTGATGGCCGGACTAGCATGTATTTGCACTAGCTTAATCGCTTTAGTCGCCACGATCGCCCGACAAATAAGAAACACATATTCCCGATTGGAAAAAAGGCTATGGCACCGTTTTGTCATCCTGATGGGATCTATCAGTCTGATATGGGGTCTCTTCGTATTAGGAGATAGCGACCCGGCTAATGCCTCAACCGGATATATCATGATCGGCCTTGGATTAGTTTGCTATAGTATCTCCAGCAAGGTGATCTTGCTGTCTAAAATATGGAGGGAAGAATTCAAGCTTGCCAACCGGATTCCATTAATTCCTATATTCACGGCTTTATTCTGCCTTTTCCTCTCCGCTTTCCTTTTCGAGATGGCGGCCGAGCATAGTTATTATGCCATTCCCGCACGGGTATTGGCCGGACTGGGAGCGATCTGCTTTACGTTGTTCTCCATCGTCAGCATATTGGAAAGCGGAACCTCTTCCAAGTAAACTGTTTTTTCATCGTGATGAAAATACTTTTTCTTCATGGTGAAAATACTTTTTCTTCATGATGAAAATATTTTTGCCTCACAATGAAAAAATCAACATTCTTTGATAAACCATCGGCCACAACACATAAAACATTCTTTAACACAACCAAAAGCATAAGGTTTTCAATTCTTTATAAACAATTATCATCCCAAGAGTAAGAAAACGCTTGCAAAGTAAAAAATAATATCTACTTTTGCACCCGGGTAAGTCCTACACGGCATGCTCCCTCGGAATCCCCCAGGGCTTGACCGCAGCAAGGGTACTTGGTCGTAGCGGCGCGATGTAGTAAGCTTACCCACCTGCCTCTTTAGCTCAGTTGGCCAGAGCACGTGATTTGTAATCTCGGGGTCGTTGGTTCGAATCCGACAAGAGGCTCAGATAAGACACATCTTAAAGAAGGAAGCTTATAAATAGGCTTCCTTTTTCGCATTTTAGGCATAATATAGTTGCGCATTTGCATTAATATATTAATTTTGCTGATAAGAATTCAAAACTGCAGCATCATGGAAGAGAATAAGAATTTACTTTTAAAAGGCGCTATGACTTATGGTTTGGCCATGGGTATATATTGGGTAGTGAAATACATCTTTTTCATCTTCAGCGTTTCCGTCCCCTCCTTAAGTCTTGTCTATTGGCTATTGACGCTCGCCGTCCCTTTCATCGCCTACTACATGACGAAAAGATATCGGCACGACATCGGTGGAAGGATCAGTTTCTTTCATGCATGGAGATTCGGCACGATGTTGTATTTTTTCGCCGCATTGATCGTCTCGCTTGAATACTTTGTCTTTTATCAGTTCATCGCCTCGCCTGATTTCGTGGCAAATGCGATCGGGCAATTAACGACTGTACTAAAGGATAGCCAAGTCAGCTCGGAGATGATCGACTCGCTCAGCAAGATTCGTATCTCGCCAATCCACATGGCCATACAAGGAATATTTAATAACGTATTTTACGGCATCATACTTTCTATACCGGTAGCGGCTCTCTTGTGCAGGAACAATTCGACAGGTTCCATCACTGAAAACCGCTAAAAAGTTAATTACAGACAAATAATGGACATATCAGTTGTTATCCCGTTGTATAACGAAGCCGAGTCTTTACCCGAGTTATTCTCGTGGATAGAGCGGGTGATGAAAGAACATAATTATACCTATGAAGTCATTTTCGTGAATGACGGCAGTACGGATAATTCTTGGGAAGTGATCGAGGAGTTGAAGCAACGTTCTCCACACGTCCGGGGAATCAAGTTCCGTCGCAACTACGGTAAGTCGCCGGGATTGCATTGCGGATTCCAACGGGCTAAAGGTGACGTGGTCATTACCATGGACGCCGATCTGCAGGACAGCCCGGATGAGATACCCGAACTTTACCGGATGATCACCGAAGACGGGTACGATCTGGTATCCGGCTGGAAAAAGAAAAGATATGACCCGTTGTCTAAGACGATCCCCACGAAATTATTCAACGCGACAGCTCGTAAATTCTCGGGAATAAAGAACTTACACGATTTCAATTGCGGATTGAAAGCGTATAAGAATGTTGTCATTAAAAATATAGAGGTGTATAACGATATGCACCGTTACATACCTTATTTAGCTAAGATTGCCGGATTTCACAAGATTGGCGAGAAAGTAGTGAAACATCAAGCCCGCAAGTACGGAACTACTAAATTCGGGTTGGATCGCTTCGTGAACGGTTATCTTGATTTGATCACGCTTTGGTTTACTTCCAAATTCGGAAAGAAACCGATGCACTTCTTCGGTTTATGGGGAAGCGCTATGTTCTTCATTGGTTTTATCGCTCTAGTAATCGTACTCAGCATGAAATTGATCTCGATGTACTCTGGAGATCTAAGACCTTTGGTTACAAGTTCCCCTTATTTCTATATTTCATTGACAGCGATGATTCTGGGAACCCAGATGTTCCTAGCGGGCTTTATCGGGGAGTTGATTTCCCGCAATTCTCCGAATCGCAATAACTATAAAATAGAGGATGAGATATGAGTTTCCTAGAATTAGCGAGAAAACGTTGTTCTATCCGAAAGTATGCCCCCAAAAACGTAGAGCAAGAAAAGATTGATTATATCCTAGAAGCAGCTCGTTTGGCCCCTTCGGCGGTAAATTATCAACCTTGGTATTTTGTATGGGTTCAAAGTGCGGAAGGAAAAGCTAAATTACAAGAATGCTATCCCCGGGAATGGTTCAAGCAAGCGCCTTATTACTTGATCGTTTGCGGAGATCATCAGCAATCTTGGAAACGGGGCGATCATAAGGATCATATGGATATCGATACGGCTATCGCTACGGAACACATTTGTTTAGCCGCTGCCGAACAAGGATTGGGAACTTGTTGGGTTTGCAATTTCGACACGGAACTTTGCCGTAAACATTTTAAAATTCCGGAAACGATCGAGCCTGTTGTATTGATACCGTTCGGCTATCCTTCCGACCCGGCATTATTCGATGAGACTCCAAAGAGACGTAAGCCCATAGAAGAAATTATTAAACGGGAATCATTCTAGTATGTTATACATTGAAGTTCTGCTACTAGCGATCGGCTTATCCATGGATAGCCTAGCAGTATCAGTTACCGGCGGCGCAGTTCTTAAGAACAACTGCACCGCCGGTAATATTATTAAGATAGCGAGCGTGCTCGGTATATTCCAAGCCGGAATGACCGTGATTGGTTATACGATGGGATTAGGATTCGAAAAATACATTTGCGCCTTCGATCATTGGATCGCATTTACCCTCTTGCTTTACTTAGGTGGAAAAATGATATACGATAGCACGAAGGAAGAGGAGGAAGACGGGAAATTCGATCCTCTATGTAACCGGACATTATGCGGATTGGGAATAGCGACAAGTATCGATGCCCTCGCCGTAGGAATCTCTCTGGCGATCTTAAAATCACCACTCTTGCTGCAAGCCTCGACTATCGGTGTTGTCACCTTCGCTATCTCTGCCTTCGGTGTCTATTTCGGTAACCGATTCGGCAAGAGAATCGACTTGAAGCTGGACCTCATCGGAGGTTTAATCTTAATCGGTATCGGTACAAAAATTTTAATAGAGCATTTATTCTTTAGCTAGGGATACCTTATTGAATAAATAACCTTATACATTAATTAATAGACATGAAAAGCCAGCAATTACGAAAACTAGCGCCGGAGCTGGATTCACTCCGGCTAGGCAGCGGTTGGAAAATCGACGAATTGAGTAAACCGCAAATCATTGTAGAAAGCAGTTACGGACATAGCCATCCGGGAAGCGCCCATCTGGATAAATTGGTGGACGAGGCCGGAATCGGTATAAAGGAAAAGGGGGGACGTGCCGCAAACTACTTCGTCACTGATATTTGTGATGGAGAGGCGCAGGGACACGATGGTATGAACTACTCATTAGTCTCCCGTGATATCATGGCCGCCATGATGGAGATTCATGTAAAAGCGACTCCTTTCGACGCTGGTGTCTTTATAGCCAGTTGCGACAAATCCGTCCCTGCGCATTTGATGGCGATAGCCCGGCTAGATATGCCTGCTATATTCATGCCCGGTGGTATAATGAAAGCCGGTCCCAACCTACTCACGTTAGAACAAATCGGTACCTATAGCGCCCAATACGAGCGAAAAGAAATAACGGAAGAACAATTCATGGTTTATAAGCGTGACGCATGTCCGGATTGTGGAGCTTGCTCTTTCATGGGTACCGCCTCTACGATGCAAGTAATGGCAGAAGCGCTTGGCATCGCTTTACCGGGCTCCGCCTTGATCCCCGCCCATTTACCCGAGTTAAAAGAAACCGCCCGTAAAGCCGGAGAACATGCACTCGGACTGGCGAAAGAAGAGTTAAAACCCTCCGATATCATGACGATACAAGCGTTTGAAAATGCGATCATGGTACATGCCGCCATAGCGGGTTCCAGCAACAGCCTGCTTCATCTTCCAGCTATCGCCCATGAACTGGGAATCCAGTTATCACCGGATTTGTTCGACAAGATACATCGTAAGATCCCCTACCTTTTAAATATACGTCCCAGCGGTTTTTGGCCCGGCGAATATTTCTGGTATGCGGGAGGCGTACCGGCGATCATGAAAGAAATCAAGGAATTCCTCCATCTCGATGTCAAGACCGTTACCGGCAGAACATTGGGAGAAAACTTAAAAGATTTACAACTCAACGGCTTCTATGAGAATTGCCATAAATATCTTCCTGCCCTAGGAGTAAAGGTTGGCGATATTATCAAACCTCTTCATACACCGATCAAGGCACAAGGAGCCATCGCTATATTGAAAGGAAATTTAGCGCCCGAAGGGGCAGTCGTAAAACATTCGGCGATTTCACCCCGCTTGATGCAAGTCACCCTGAAAGCGAGGGTATTCGATTGTGAGGAGAACGCTATTGAGGCGGTATTACAAAAGAAAATCCATCCGGGAGAAGCGGTATTTATCCGTTATGAAGGACCGAAAGGAAGTGGAATGCCAGAAATGTTTTATACGACAGAAGCGATCGCCTCCGATCCTGAGTTGGTAGAGACCATCGCATTGATCACCGACGGTCGTTTCTCCGGAGCGACCCGAGGCCCGGCGATCGGACATGTATCCCCGGAGGCTTCCGAGGGGGGACCAATCGCCTTGGTCGAGAACGATGACTTGATCCGTATCGATATTCCAGCGAGAACATTGGATATAATCGGTACCGACAGTATTGAGAGAAGCGTGGAAGAGATAGAAAAGATCCTATCCGAAAGGCGTGCACATTGGATAAAATCAGAGTCACAATATAAAAAAGGAATCCTTGATATTTATACACACAATAGCGTCTCCCCCATGAAAGGGGCATATATGGAATTTTTTATGTAAGTTCGCGACATAAAATTTCATAATGATGCGCAAGAATATTACCATATTAGTCAGCCTGTTGATCTTATCGCTTACGGCTTGCTCGGACAAGGGCCAATATTTCGAAGAGAGTGGTTCTGTTTTTCATACAAGTTACCACATCAAATACAAGGCCAAGCAAATCCTAACCGATAAGATCGACAGCGAGCTGCAACGTTTTAACCTCTCCTTAAATCCTTTCAACCCCAACTCCACGATCGCGAAAGTCAATAATAACGAGGATGTGGAGGTAGACGAATGGTTTACCGAAGTATTCAATAAGGCGGAAGAAATCTCCCAAAAATCAGGAGGAGCTTTTGATATTACTTGTGCTCCATTAATTAATCTATGGGGATTCGGATTCAGTAAGATGGATAGCGTAACCCCGCAGATGATCGATAGCATAAAGGCTTTCGTCGGTTATCAAAAAGTAAGATTGGAAGGAAAGAAAATCATCAAAGAAGATCCCCGGATTCTATTGAATTGTTCGTCCATCGCAAAAGGTTATGCTTGCGATGTCATCGCCCGCCTGCTGGAAAAGGAAGGCGTAAAGAACTACATGGTAGAAATAGGTGGTGAGGTTACCATGAAAGGCGTAAATCAACAAGGTGACTGTTGGCGAGTCGGCATCAACAAGCCGGAAATAGGGACAAGTGGCGTAACAAATGATGTTGAAGAGATCGTACAATTATGCCAAAAAGGGGGGGTGGCTACTTCTGGTGACTACCGAAACTTCTACATCAAGGATGGTAAGAAATATGCCCATACGATCAATCCAGCGACCGGTTATCCCGCTGGACAAAATATCCTTAGCGCGACAATCGTGGCGGAAGATTGTATGACAGCAGACGCTTACGCTACGACTTTCATGGTTTTGGGAGTCGAGAAAGCGAAGCTACTGGCACAATCCATCCCCCAAATAGAGTATTTCATTATTTATGCGGACAACAACGGACAACAGAAAGTCACCTACTCAAAAGGTATGTTGGAATACCTTCCTAACAGAAAAACATTGGCTATCCTCGAAAATCCTTAAGTTCCTACATGAAGCGTTATCTAAATCAACTTGAATGCAAAATACTGAGAGCCGGAGATTCCCTGTTTAATACCACAACCACGGATAACCTATTAATCTTCGTATTTTCGGGAAAACTTATTATTTACAGCCAAGAAGGGACACATATAGCGGAAGTGGCAAAAGATCATTTCATGCTACTTGCGCAAAACACCAATCATAAGGTTATAGCCTCAGCCCCTACCCGCCTTATCTTAATACATGCGGGCAGTCTATCCGACATGATCATAAATGACCCGGAATGGAATGTGGAGAAACCGGTCGTCTTACCGATTCCCCCAGCCTTAGCGCACACATTAAATCAGATAGAATATTATATGAAGGATAAATACTTTACCTTGAATTGAGATTAAAAATGTTTCAATTCCTGATAAAGCTTTTGCACAGGTAATCCCATCACGTTATAAAAGCTACCATTGATAGCCTCTACCCCGATATAACCGATCCACTCCTGAATGCCATACCCTCCCGCTTTATCATAAGGTTTATATTTATCCAAATAATAATTAATCTCTTCATCACCCAATTTAGCGAAACAAACCGCAGATTCGACGGAAAAGCCTACATTTTTGTCCTTCGTCATGATACAAACACCGGTTATTACCTGATGTACATGATCCGACAAAGCATGAAGCATAGCATAAGCTTCCTCTCGATTCGCAGGCTTTCCCATAACCCCGTCAAACGTCCAAACGATCGTATCTGCCGTGATTAGCAATTCATCATCCGCCATAGTCGGTTTATAGGCCTCCGCTTTCGAACGGGCAATATATAAAGGGATCTCCATGGAGTCAATAGAATCCGGGTAAGACTCGTCAATATCCGAAATTACCCTCACCTCGAAGTCGATATCCAGACCAGATAACAAATTCCGTCGTCTCGGAGAATTAGAGGCTAAGACGATCTTGTACTTTTTTAAATTCTCTAACATAACCTATTCGATTAAGCGTTACACATTCACCAAAATTTTACCACCCAAAAGCCTCCTCGCCGAACCAGTGTCCTTGCGCCCGCATCGTTTGCTCGATCACGTCCCTAGCTACGCCTTCGCCACCTCGCCGGGAGGATATATATTTCGCTATCTCCTTGATCTCCGGAGCCGCATCCGCAGGTGCCACCGGCAATCCAACTCGCGTCATTACCTCATAATCAGGAATATCATCACCCGCATACATGATTTGCTCAGGAGACAAGCCCGTTTTTTCCATAAAATCCTTAAAGTCATGCACCTTTACAGCGCTACGCATATAAATATGTTGTATTCCTAAACGAGAAAAGCGAATCTGTACGGCTTCCGTATATCCGCCCGTAATTATAGCGACCTCATAACCTTTCTTCACGGCCAATTGCAAGGCATAGCCATCCTTGATATTGACCGTACGCATCGGATCGCCATTCGGGTGAAGCGGAATCACATCGCAGGATAGCACCCCGTCTACATCAAAGACAAAAGCCTTTATTTTTCTCAAATCATAGTTTATACTACTCATGTCGAGCCTCCTTATGTATACTTCGGCTAATCAGCTCATATAGATTTCGCATATCCGGATCTTTAAGCATAGCCATATGTTTGTTTATCACATTTTCGTCATATCGTATAGCTGGTCCCGTTTGGGCCCGCGCCGGCGACATTACATGTACCTTAGCGGCTGTCTCGTCTATCAAAGGTAGCAAGACCTCTCCCGGTATTTGCTGTTCTTCCAAGATCTTTTCAGCTAGCGCATACATATGATTCGTAAAATTACAAGCGAAAACCGCCGCTAAATGTAAGTTCTTTCGCTTCTCGGAGGAGAGGAAACGGACATCACAGGAGAGCGCCCTAGCCACCTCTCCCAGCACCTTCTCATCTTCAGACGAGTTCGCCTCTAAAAAGAACGGTATTTTCTTGAAATCCACCTCCCTACTCTTACTAAACGTTTGTAACGGATAAACCACCCCATATCTAGCCGTAAGACCTTCAAATACAGAGATAGGCATACTCCCTGCCGTATGCACCCACAAACCGTTATTCGGTTTTACACGGGCGATAACATCTTGGAGCACGGCATCTTTCAAAGAGAAAACATACAAGTCGGCATCTTCCACAATCTCTTCCGGGATCACGGTCCACCCACATCCCAATTCATCAGCTAAAATCTTAGCATGCTCACTTGTGTGACTATATACTTGCCCGATACTCATTCCAGACTTACGCATTTCCAACGAAAGCCGGGTAGCTAAGTTTCCGGCACCAACAAATACGACTCTCATTCTCCCGTCTCTTTATTTTCTTCCGGAAGAGAGAACTTTCCTATATGTATCTTCTCCCATTGTAAATGGGATTCATCAAAAGGCTTACGAACCTGATCCTTATAACCGATACCAATGATAGACAAGACATCCAATTGATAAGGGATATCCAGCAACGAACGAACATAATTATTCGAATCCTCCTCGTCCTCTGTTACCCGGTTCCGGATCTGACACCAGCAACTGCCCAATCCCAAATCCTCTGTTTGCAATTGCATATAAATAGAAGCGACCGAAGCGTCCTCGATCCAAACATCGCTTTCCATCACATTCGCCAAGACAACCACGGCCAAGGCACAACCCTCCAGAAAAGCGGAACCATTTTTCTTACACCCGGCAAGTTTCTTCAACATTTCCTTATCTTCCACGACCACGAACTGCCAAGGATTACTACGTTTTGAGGCCGGAGCCATCAACGCCGCCTTCAAGATCAGTTCTACCTGCTCGGGTGAAAGTAGTTGTTCGGTAAACTTACGTGTACTTCTTCTATTTTGTATAAGTGTTGCAAAACTCTCCATTTTTTTCGTTCTTTGTACTCTTTTAATATTAAGATTCGCAAATATAAATATAATTTTTTGCACCCATATATACGTATCGTTCTTTTTTCTCGTTAGTATTTTTATAATTGAACAATAGATTATGAAGATTCGTGCGATAGCCGCGCTGCTATTTATACTTATTTCCGTGAGTGCCTTTGGCGAGGGCCGCATAAAAATCACTGGTTATGTCCGTGACGCCGACGGTAACCCCCTGGAATTAGTGAATGTCCGGGTTAAGAACACGTTGATCGGCTCCATGACCAACGAGAAGGGATATTATTCCTTTTCCATATCGCCGGGAGACTCTATCTCCATTATTTACTCCTGTCTGGGATATAATAAAGCCGAGCGTATCATTCCCTCGGCACAAGCCGACATGCGCCTGAACGTACAGATGAACAATACCTCATTTGATTTAGGGGAAGTATCCGTTACTGCCATCCGCAAGCAGACCACGACCATGGAGTCCCTAAACGCAGACAAAATCAAGTTATTGCCCGATCCCTCCGGAGGTAGTATAGAGAGCTTGGTCGTTACGTTTGCCGGCGTATCGTCCAATAACGAGCTAAGTTCCCAGTATTCCGTACGTGGAGGTAGTTATGATGAAAATATCGTTTATGTGAATGGTATCGAGGTATTCCGTCCGCTTCTGATTCGCTCGGGACAACAAGAGGGCCTTAGCTTTATCAATCCGGACCTAACGGAGGCGGTCAATTTCGCCGCCGGTGGCTTCGAGGCTCGTTACGGAGACAAGATGAGTTCCGTGCTGGATATTACCTATAAAAAGCCTAAGATATTCGAAGGTTCGGCTTCCGCGAGCTTGTTGGGCGCAAATGCTTATGTAGGCAGTTCTATCGGTAAATTTACCCAAGTAACGGGTTTCCGCTTTAAAAGCGGTCGGTCTATTTTGGGTACCATGGATACAGACGCTGAATACGACCCTAAATTTATCGATCTGCAAACTTACATCACGTACCAATTGGCCCCTAAATGGGAAATCAATTTCTTGGGAAACCTCGCTAACAATAATTATAAATTCACCCCTTATAGTCGGGAAACCTCTTTCGGTACAGCCGAGCATCCCAAGAACTTCAAAGTCTATTTCGACGGAAGGGAAAGAGACCGTTTCCAAACCTTATTCGGTGCGCTTACATTGAAACACAATCCCAATGAGAACACAGAGTTGGGACTTCAAGCCTCCGCTTTCAAAAGCAAGGAAGAAGAGGGATACGATATTGCCGGAGAATATTGGCTGAGCGAGAACGGAGCGGAAAATCCGGATGACGATGCGTCAGCCGCCATGTCCGTAGGCCGTTATCACGAGCACGCACGAAACCGTTTGAACTCCACCGTCATGAATGTCGGGCATTATGGGATGGCCCGCCTTTTAAACAATACGTTGAAATGGGGAGCCACGGTACAAATGGAAAAAATCAATGATAAGATCAGTGAATGGGAAAAAAGGGATTCCTCGGGTTATTCTTTGCCCCAAACGGGTAATAACGTAAGCGTATATTCGAACCTCTTTTCTGATAATCAGATAGAAAGCACACGCTTTTCCGCTTATGCGCAAGACGCGTTCAAATTCAGGACCAAGCAAGGTCTGTTCACGTTAGTCGCAGGGGTTAGAGGTAGTTATTGGACTTATAATAAGGAGTTCCTTTTCAGTCCCCGTGCCTCATTGGGCTTTATCCCGAACTTCGACCAAGACTTGACGCTCCGTTTCGCCACCGGACTGTATTATCAATCGCCCTTCTACAAGGAATTACGTAGAGTAGACAAAGATAAGAACGGCAATAATATCACGGTATTGAACAAAGATCTAAAGTCACAACGCTCCATCCATTTCATCTTGGGAGGAGATTATACGTTCCGTGCCGTAGACCGGAATTTCAAGGTGACCGCCGAGATGTACTATAAAAAGCTGGACAATCTGAATCCCTACACCGTAGATAACGTCAAGATCCGCTATTACGGCGAGAATTGCGCCAAAGGTTACGCCATGGGACTCGATGTCAAATTCTTCGGAGAATTCGTACCGGGTACCGACTCATGGATCAGCTTCTCCTTGATGAAAGCCCAGCAAACCATCCGGGAAACAACGACCGTTCCTATGGCCAATAGCCAAGGCTACAACATCTCACTCTTCTTCCAAGATTATTTCCCGGGCTATAAACGAGTCAAGCTAAATCTGAAAGGAGTTCTATCCGGAGGACTTCCCCAGACAATCCCGGGCAAAGGATACGAAGCCGGCTATTTCCGTACGCCCGCCTACAAACGTGTAGATATCGGCCTCTCCTACCAATTGGCAGGAGGCACGGACGCTATCATGGACAGGGGCTTCTTCCGCCATTTGAAAAACATTTGGCTAGGTCTGGATGTATTTAACATATTAGACATCAAAAACGTTAGTTCCTATTATTGGATAACAGATGTATATAATGTCCAATACGCAGTTCCAAACTATCTGACCGGACGTCAATTGAACGTTCGTCTGATTGTCGATTTTTAATAAAATGTATCTTTAAACACATTTACTGGGAGATAAAAACAAAAAATTATTTCCTCATTCATAAAAAGTAGTGTACATTTGCACACAATAGAAACAAACATTTACTAAATCTTTAAATTATTATTGACATGGAACTTACACATATCGAACATTTAGGTATCGCAGTGAAGAGTATCGAGGCTTGTTTACCCTATTATGAAGGCGTTCTTGGATTAAAATGCTACAATATCGAAGTAGTAGCAGACCAAAAAGTAAAAACCGCATTTTTCAAGGTAGGACAGACTAAGATTGAATTACTAGAGCCGACCAGCGAAGATAGCACGATTGCGAAATTTATCGAGAAAAAAGGTGAAGGTATCCACCATATCGCATTTGCGGTACCTGATGTACAGGCAGCTTTGAACGAGGCTGAGGAAAAAGGCGTTAAATTAATCGATAAAGCTCCCCGTGGTGGCGCGGAAGGCTTGAACATCGCTTTCCTTCACCCGAAATCAACTTGCAGCGTATTGACAGAACTTTGCATGCCGGGCAACAAATAATTAATCCGTTCATTTCTAACAACAAATCAAAATACAATGAGTAACCAGCTTGAAAAAGTAAAAGAGCTCATCGCACTTCGTGAGCAAGCTCGTTTGGGTGGAGGAGAGAAAAGAATCGAATCACAGCACAAAAAAGGCAAATATACCGCTCGTGAGCGTATCGCCATGTTGCTTGACGAAGGTAGTTTCGAGGAATTCGACATGTTTGTTCAACACCGTTGTACAAACTTCGGTATCGAGAAAACTAAATATTTAGGCGATGGTATCGTAACAGGTTATGGTACGATCGACGGACGTTTGGTATATATCTTCGCTCAAGATTTCACCGTATTCGGTGGAGCCTTGTCTGAGGCTTTGGCTATGAAGATCTGTAAAGTAATGGATCAAGCCATGAAGATGGGCGCTCCCGTTATCGGTTTGAACGACTCCGGTGGAGCTCGTATCCAAGAAGGTGTAAACGCCTTGGCAGGATACGCAGAGATTTTCCAACGTAACATCTTGGCATCTGGTGTTGTTCCCCAGATTTCCGGTATCTTCGGCCCTTGCGCCGGTGGAGCCGTTTATTCTCCGGCTTTGACAGACTTCAACATCATGACACGTGGTACCAGCTACATGTTCTTGACAGGTCCGAAAGTAGTAAAAACCGTAACAGGTGAGGATGTAACCCAAGAGCAGTTGGGTGGAGCCAGCGTACACACCACGAAATCGGGTGTAGCCCATTTCGCTGTCGATACAGAAGAGGATGGTTTGCAATTGATCCGTAAATTGCTCAGTTTCTTACCACAGAACAACTTGGAAGAAACTCCGTTAGTTGAGTGCAAAGACCCGATCGATCGTCTGGATGATGTATTGAATGATATCATTCCCGATAACGCTAACCAATCTTACGATATGTACGAGGTTATCGGTACGATCGTCGATAACAACGAGTTCCTAGAGGTCCATGCGGACTACGCTAAGAATATCATCGTAGGTTTCGCTCGTTTCAACGGACAATCTGTCGGTATCGTAGCCAACCAGCCGAAGGTTATGGCAGGATGCTTGGATAGCAACGCATCTCGTAAAGCAGGTCGCTTCGTTCGTTTCTGCGACGCTTTCAATATTCCTTTGGTAACATTGGTTGACGTTCCGGGATTCCTTCCGGGTACAGGTCAGGAATACAACGGTGTAATCCTTCATGGCGCTAAATTGCTTTACGCTTATGGTGAGGCTACCGTTCCTAAGATTACCGTTACATTGCGTAAGTCTTACGGTGGAGCTTATTGCGTGATGAGTTCTAAACATTTACGTGGTGATATGAATTACGCATGGCCGACAGCCGAGATCGCCGTTATGGGCCCGAGCGGTGCCGTAGAGGTTATCTTCGCCAAGGAAGTAGCAGCCGCTGAAGATCCGAAAGCATGCGCAGCAGAGAAAGAAGCTGAATATAAGAAAGCATTCGCTAATCCTTATAACGCAGCTCAATACGGTTATATCGACGATGTTATCGAACCGCGTAACACTCGTTTCCGTATAATTCGTGCTTTGCAGCAATTGCAGACTAAGAAGCTAAGCAATCCTGCTAAGAAACATGATAACCTGCCTCTATAATCCGTAAAACAGGAGATGAATATGATAAATAAGAAAATAGGGGTATTGCTACTGTTCGCTTTGCTCATTTCATTCGGGGCAAAGGCACAGCGCGCAACCTCCATGCGAATTAATGAAGTATTGGTTATCAACGAGGATAACTTCGTTGATGACTATGGCAAACGTCATGGCTGGATTGAGTTGTTCAACACTTCGGCCGGAACGGTAAATATCGCGGGATGCTATTTGACAGACGACAAAAACAATCCCATGAAATATCCGATCCCGAAGGGAGACGTATTAACTCAGATCCAACCCCGCCAGCACACACTATTTTGGGCTGACGGACAGCCGGGCAGAGGTACATTCCACGTTAACTTCGTATTAGATCCCTCTAAGGAGAATTATGTTGCCTTATATGACGCCGACGGTAAGACCTTGATCGATGAGATCACAATTCCGGCAGGCCAATTAGCAGACATTAGCTACGGTAGAGTGATTGATGGCGAAAAAGACTGGGCACAGTTAAAGAAAGTCACTCCCAGTACGAACAACTTGACGTTGGACTCCAATGAGAAAATCGATAACTTCAGGGTTAATGACTCTTTAGGTATCGGTATGACTATCACGGCTATGGCTGTTGTATTCTTAGGTCTGTTCTTGTTGTACATCATCTTTAAGCAGATTGGTAAATTATCTATCGCCGCTAGCAAACGTAACGTAGAGAAGGCCGTAGGTTCTGCTTCAGTTACCGCAGACGCAGGACAAGAATCTGGAGAGATATTCGCCGCCATCGCTACCGCTCTATACGAAATGAGCGATGATAATCACGATATCGAGAACACGGTTCTCACTATACGTAAGGTACAACGAGCTTATTCTCCTTGGAGTTCAAAACTCTATGGCTTACGTCAAACTCCTCAAAAGTAATTATCTAAAAACGAACTAAAGAATGAAAAGTTTTAAATATACCATTAACGGTAACGTATATAAAGTACACATCAATTCTGTAGTGGATGATATCGCAGAACTTGAAGTAAACGGAACTCCCTACCAAGTTAAGATGGAGAAACCGGCAAAGAAACAAATGGTTACATTGAAACGCCCAGCTCAAGCCCCGACTACGGCAAGTGGAGACCCTGTTGTTTCCCGTCCGGCGGCTTCTACGACACAAGGGGCTGTTAAGACTCCGCTACCAGGTGTTATCTTGCAGGTTAAGTGCAACGTAGGTGATACCGTGAAGAGAGGTCAAACCTTGATTATCCTTGAGGCTATGAAGATGGAGAACAACATCAACGCAGACCGTGACGGTAAGATTATAGAAATTAAAGTACACAAGGGAGACTCTGTGCTAGAAGGTGCTGATCTCGTAGTAATCGGATAAGACTATGCAAGAGAGCTTTTTAACATTCTTAGGTGAGAACTTACAACTGTTCCTTACCTATACAGGTGTATACAACGCTACTCCGGGACATCTCATCATGATTCTGGTAGGTCTGTTGTTTATATTCCTGGCGATTAAATATGAGTTTGAACCGATGCTTTTGATCCCTATCGGATTCGGTATCTTGATCGGTAATATCCCTTTCAAGGACGCAGGTCTTCAAGTAGGTATTTATGAGCAAGGGTCTGTACTGAACATCCTCTATCAGGGTGTGACCTCTGGATGGTATCCGCCATTGATCTTCCTCGGCATCGGGGCCATGACCGACTTCTCCGCATTGATCTCCAATCCAAAGTTGATGTTGATCGGTGCAGCGGCTCAGTTCGGTATCTTTGGTGCTTATACGATTGCTCTTCAAATGGGATTTGAGCCGAACCAAGCAGGTGCTATCGGTATTATCGGTGGTGCTGACGGTCCGACGGCTATCTTCCTTTCTTCTAAGTTAGCGCCAAACTTAATGGGTGCGATTGCGGTATCCGCCTACTCATACATGGCGTTGGTTCCTATTATCCAACCACCGTTCATGAGATTGCTTACGACTAAGAAAGAGCGTTTGATCCGTATGAAACCGCCGAGAGCCGTTTCTTCCACGGAAAAAATTATCTTCCCGATCGTTGGCTTGTTGCTTACTTGCTTCTTGGTTCCGTCCGGTTTACCATTGTTAGGTATGCTATTCTTCGGAAACTTATTGAAAGAAAGTGGCGTGACTCGTCGTTTGGCAGAGACTGCTCGTGGTCCGCTGATCGATACAATCACGATCTTATTGGGTATCACGGTAGGTGCTTCTACCCAAGCTACACAGTTCTTGACATTGAACTCTATCAAGATCTTCGGTCTAGGTGCGTTATCATTCGTGATCGCTACTTGCGCCGGTGTATTGTTCGTTAAGTTATTCAATTTAATATTGAAAGACGGCAATAAGATCAATCCGCTTATCGGTAACGCCGGTGTATCTGCTGTTCCCGACTCAGCTCGTATCTCTCAAGTCGTAGGTTTGGAATACGACCCGACCAATTACTTGTTGATGCACGCTATGGGTCCGAACGTAGCAGGTGTAATCGGTTCCGCTGTAGCTGCCGGTATCTTGCTAGGATTCCTTGGTTAATAAAACAACTATCTATATTAAAAAAGGCGAGGTCCGAAAGGATCCCGCCTTTTTATGTTATTGTTCTCAGTTAGTTTGCTCTATAGGAACCGGAGTAATCTCCGTACTCGTATCCTCCACCAACGTTGTCCCGAGGAACAACCAGATCATCAAAAGGATTATAGCGACAACCACACCAAATACCAATAGCGTATTCACACTTTTCTTTCTCATGTCTTTAACTGATTTATTCATTTTAGAATAAACAGCCGGAACATGAATTTGGTTGTGTACCCTTACTCTTATTTGTTTTTCCCTAACGCCTCGTTCAGCACTTTATTCTTAGCGATCGTTGCTTGGAATTCTTTCAAATAGAAAGGCTCAAAATAAGCCACATTCTCAAAACGGCCATCATCATATGCTTTCTGCGACAAGGATGCCATATTTACAGCTAATGGATAGATACCATCTATAAAACAGGCGTTCGGAGAAGTGATTACCGTCTCACATTTAGCGGCACCGTCTCCAAAGAAACAAACCTTACCGTTCTCTAAAAAAGAAGCATACGAATCAGCATCTACGATATCAGCAGTCGTAGCACGTATCGTGTTGAGATGGGAATCATAAATCGAAGAGTAGACTTCCATACGACGGGCATCCAACATAGCGCAATACAAGCAATCGGCCTCCTCCTTATTTTTCCGGATAGCGGCAGACGCTAAAATATCCAGCGTATGAATACCGATCAAAGGAATACCGTACCCAAAGCATAATCCTTTAGCCACAGACACCCCGATGCGTAACCCCGTATAAGATCCGGGTCCGCTACTTACCGCCACGGCATCCAGTTTCATCCCTTTCGACTTCGCAGCCTCTAATGCCTCTTCCATATAAACGCCCAATAACGCCGCATGAGACGGCCCCTCGAAGGAAGCCTTCTCAAAGACCACCTCCTCCCCTTCCGACAGGGCTACTGAACATACGGAAGTGGATGTCTCGATATTTAAGATCAATGACATAATAATTAACTATTAACAATTGATAATTGAACGAACAAACAATCTCAATCCTTCAATCTGATTAGGCTGCGAAGGTATACAAAAATTCATTATACTATCAAGGCAGCCCTATGAGAAACATCTATTTATGAGAAAATAAACATCAAATCTAAAAGGAAACCACTATCTTTGCGCAAACTTTTGAGAAAAATGATACAATCAATGACTGGGTTCGGTAAGGTTACTGCCGAGCTCCCTTCAAAAAAAGTAACCGTAGAGATAAAGGCTTTAAACAGTAAGCAATTGGATTTGTCCACCCGTATCCCTTCCATATACAAGGATAAGGAAATGGAGCTTCGGAGCCTGTTACTTCAATCTTTGGAGCGGGGAAAAGTTGAGTTCAATATCTTTATAGAATATATAGGCAAAGATACTCCTACACAGATCAATCTTGCCGCCGTAGAGAATTATTACAACCAAATCAAGGTGATCGCAGAGAAACTGAATATCAGCGTTCCGAACGATTGGTTCCAGACCTTGCTCCGGATGCCGGACGCAATCAAGTCCGAGACCGTAGAACCGGACGAATCCGAATGGGGGGTGGTTTTAGAAACGGTAAAGGACGCTATCAAGCACCTGTGTGATTTCCGTATCCAAGAAGGAGCCATGCTTCAAAAGCTTTTTGAGCAAAAGATAGCCAATATCGCCACTCTGTTGAAAGAAGTGGAGAAATACGAGGGGGAACGTATCGAGAAGATCAAGGCTCGTATCATGGATAACCTGCAAAAGATAGCCGAGAAGGACTATGACAAGAATCGTTTCGAGCAGGAGATGATCTATTACATCGAGAAGCTGGATGTCAACGAGGAAAAGAACCGTTTGGACAACCACTTGAAATATTTTATCTCAACCATGGAATCCGGTCACGGCCAAGGCAAGAAGCTCGGTTTTATCGCTCAGGAAATGGGGCGTGAGATCAATACGCTCGGATCAAAGAGCAACCACGCCGAGATGCAGAAGATCGTGGTCCAGATGAAAGACGAGTTGGAACAAATCAAGGAACAGGTACTAAACGTATTATAATAAGATTAACGAGAATGGCTGGCAAATTAATTATCTTCTCCGCACCCTCGGGTTCCGGAAAATCAACCATTATTAATTATCTTTTGAAACAAGATTTACACCTTCGCTTCTCCATCTCGGCTACCAGCCGGGCTCCGCGGGGAACCGAGAAGAATGGTGTGGAATATTATTTCCTTACGCCGGAAGAGTTCCGCAGTCGTATCGCTAATGGAGACTTCTTGGAATATGAGGAGGTGTATACCGATAAATATTACGGTACGTTAAAGAGCGAGGTAGAGCGTATCTTGAACGAAGGGGATAACGTGATTTTCGATGTGGATGTGGTAGGCGGATGCAATATCAAGAAATTCTATGGAGACCGTGCCCTGTCTGTCTTTATCCAACCTCCTTGCATCGATGACCTACGGAAGCGATTGGAAGGACGGGGAACAGACAGCCCGGAAGTTATCGAAAGCCGTATCGCCAAGGCTGAGTATGAATTAGGGTTCACGGGACAGTTTGATAAGGTTGTCGTAAACGATGATCTGGAGACTGCCCAAAAAGACGCGTTGAAGATCATTCGTGAGTTCTTAAACAAATAGTCTATGTCTAATATATTCAAGAATACCCGTTTTATGATGGGGCTTTCTATCGTTTGTGGGATAGCGAGCCTCGTATTAGGTGGTATTAGCCTGTATTATAAGGAGTATATCATCGGGGGTGCCCTGATATTTAATATATTCATTTGTTTCATCAACTATAAGGGTTGGCAAAAGAAGGGTTAAGTAAAAATCGTATGGGACTCAAGACCGGGATTTACAGTGGATCATTCAATCCCATTCACATAGGCCATCTCGCCTTGGCGAACTGGCTATGTGAGTTCGAGGGATTGGATGAGGTGTGGTTCGTAGTCACGCCTCACAATCCGCTGAAGAAAAAGGATGACCTGCTCGATGACTCACTACGGCTGGAAATGGCCCAAGCCGCTATTGACGGATATCCTAAATTCAGGGTCTGCGATATTGAGTTCTACCTACCGAAACCTTCTTATTCCATTGATACCCTACGAACCTTATCCCGTAACTATCCGAATCGGGACTTTTATTTTATCATGGGAGCCGATAACTGGCAGCTTTTTCCCCGATGGAAAGAACACGAAAAAATACTCCAAGACTACAAACTGCTGATTTATCCCCGCCTAGGATTCGACATCTCGATCCCGGCCATTTATCCGAACGTGAAAAAGGTAGACGCTCCCTTGATGGAAATCTCCTCCACATTTATCCGTAACGCTTACCAAGCCGACAAGGATATCCGTTTCTTCCTGCCGGAAGGAGTGCGGCCTTACTACTATAAGATCTAAACAAACCTGTCTGTCAACTTATATAACCGAAAAAAAGCAGTAGTACTTACTTGCCCATAGAATATATACTGCTAGTGGCAAAGGATATATACTTACTTAGGAAAGTTAGTACTACTCAATCTTAAATGTATGAGCGTACTGACTATGCCTAAATTTACTTCACAGATTTTACTGTTATTTTCTAAGGTACTTCACATCTTAGAGAACCTTCTCCTGAAAAACTTCACAGGGTTGAAAGTTAGTATGAGCTGTTTTTCTAAGCTTCATGTTAACCGATAAAAGAACAAGGAAGTTCAAAATAAAATTAGGTTACATCATTTCTCATGACCTTCCCGTAAAAGTTAATTTTTGTACCCTATACAATTAAATAGATAAAATACATTAAACAAAACACACAAAGCACCGTTTTTCTTGTTTTTAATATTTTTTTAATTTTATTTGTAAACATCAAAGCATTACACATCTATTAACTTTTTAAATCTTTCAAATTATGGACAAACTCAAAAAACTGACAAAAGTCGTACTAAACCAACAAGGTAAAGTTCTTCCAAAAGAGCAAATGATGAAAATCTTAGGGGGAGGAAGTGCGTATTGTCATTGCTGGAACAGTTCCGGTTCCTTTGAAGCCTCCAGCTGCTCTGAGTGTGATTCTAAATGCAATGGTCTTGGAGGAGTACAAAACTGCAATACCATAGGAGGTTAGTAACAAAAGAAAGAACAGGTTTTAGCAGGCGCCATCTGCTAAAACCCGCTTTTTTTCTTAAAACAAAAACGATCATGATCTATCTTCTATTTTTAGTCGCTCTTTTGCTTATCTGTTGTAATCCGGATCAAGCCAAGGATAATAGCAAGGACGAAACAATCGAGTATTTTATTCCACTCTCACATCGGGTAGAAAAAGACGTGGATGAAATGTTTGAGGAATATCGGTATGTCCCCTTGGAAACAAGAGACGATGCATTGATAGACGTACTTTACAAAATCAGAAACATCGCCCTCTTCCAAGAGGACATATACATCGGCTCTGATGACATTTTAATAGCATATGATAAATCAGGAAAAATCAAACGTGTCTTATCTAAAAAAGGGGAGGATCCACAATCATACTTCTTCTTAGGGAATTTCACGATATGGCCTAATGGGGATATCTTAATTTCCTCATCAGGAGATGTCACTACTTATTCCAATTCGTTCAAATTTATTCGCAAATGGAGTGATCATGAGAATATTGGACTTATAGAGGCTATCATCCTATTCAATGACAGCTCATACATTATAAAATGTACGCCTACCGAGAGGCAATTGCGTTACAGAATAATCAATCATAAGAACGGAACCTATATCAGCACCTATGACTCCATAGAGAAACAAAATAAATATATCAGCTCATTCACAAACTCATTCGAACGTTTTGAAGGACTTATAATCTCTCATGGCTATCAAGGCAATGAGATACTTGAGTGTACGATGGATAGTACTAAAGTTCGATATCGAATAAATATCGACAATAAAATTCCTCCAGCGGGATTTTGGGCACAAGACGGAAAGGACTATGTGCAAATCGTAATGGAGGAAGCTGAAAAAGGATACATCGGTCATATCCCAGATTACGTGGAATCAAAGGAAACAATATTACTCTCCTTCAAGGGAAAAAGGGATGATCTTGAAGGGGTTGCCTTAATCGACAAAAAAGATGGAAACGCAAGAGTTTTAGAGAACATCAAGTTCGATGACAACTTCCGGTGGTTGCCCAAACAGTTCTTCTCGTTAGATGAGGGCTGGTGCGCCATGCTAATGTATCCGGAAGACGTTTTGAAGAAGGAAGAGTTCGCACGACGCTTCCCCGGACTGAACGAGGAGAGTAATCCAGTGCTGTTTATCGGGAAGCTGAGATAATCACTAAAAACTCTAAGCTATGGAACATGACAATCTGTTCATCCAAATTTTAGAAATCTTATCGATAAAATACACGAAGGATTTTACCCTAAGATTCTACGAGAAGCATCCACACAAAAACAGCCTGTTTGGATTATCCGAGATGCTACGTTATTATAAGATAGAGAATGTAGCAGCCGAAATTCAAAAAACACAAGAATGCTTATCCTCATTGGATGTACCCTTTGTGGCTTACGTAGATCATGAGTTTGTATTGGTACGACATGTTTCTACCGAGGCAATCATCTATTCATGGCGAGGTAAAAACATCACATTATCTATCCCGGTATTCTTGGAACGATGGTCAGGAATCGTCCTTCTTTTCGAATCCACCGATGAATCTATTGAACCGGATTATAAAGAGCATAGAAAGGAATACTTACGACAGCGGATAGTAATCGCATGTTTCGTTTCATTACTTCTATCATTAATAGGGTGTGCCCTTATCACCAACAGAGGAATGGAGATAGGAATCTGGGGGTTATGGGGTGTTAATGTGATCGGAGCATCTTTCTGCGGTATCCTGCTTTCTCGAGAGATCTTAGGCTCGGATAAATATGTCAACAAAATTTGTTCCTTGTTTTTGAAATCCAGTGATTGCAACGGGACATTGGATTCCCAAGCATCTCATTTCTTGGGGATCAGTTGGAGTGTCTTCGGCTTAGGATATTTTCTTTCCGCAATATTGTTTATCGCCTTGTTGCCCCAATATGTTATATATGCAGAGACTCTGAATATAATCGCATTACCTTATACAGCGTGGAGCGTATGGTACCAAAAATTTAGGGTAAAACAATGGTGCGCTTTATGTTTATCTGTACAAGCTACCGTATGGATCACCTTTCTTATCTCTCTATTCGCGATAGGCATGGATTTCAATCAATGGGATTTATTTGATTTCACTACCATTGGATGCGTGTATGGGCTCGTCATTCTATCGCTCCATTTTACTGTTACATTATACGTAAAAGAAAAGCAAATCCAACGAAGCAACAATAAACTTAGCAGCATAAAACTGAATGCCTCTGTATTTAAGAGCTTATTAAACGAACAGCCTCAATATGACATTGACAAAAATACAGGAATATTATTGGGCAATAGGGATGCCAAAGAGTGGATTACCATTATCTCTAATCCACACTGTGCTCCTTGCGCAAAATTACATCTCCAAATAGAAAAGTTACTCAAAGAATATAAAGAAGAGATTTGCATACAAATCATCTTGACCTCTTTTAGCAAGGAATTAGAACCTAGCGCCATGCTACTGACCTCCATGTATCTACTAAATAATGAATCGGATTATTTACGATTCCTATCTGACTGGTATGCAAAAGGGCGTCATAAAAAAGAGGATTGCTATAAAAGATACAGATTAAATCCTAATGACAAAGATATGTTAGCCAATTTTCAAGCACAAAACGAATGGGTTAGGCGCAATACAATAAGTTCCACTCCAACAGTTTTGACAAATGGTTATTTATTGCCGGAAGAATATGAGTTAAAGGATATGTCGTATTTAATAAATTAAGTACTATGAATAAATTAGCATCACAAATAGATTCGCTAAATAAGCATTTGATAGGCTCATTACATACAAGTTACCCTTTCGGGTTGGCTCATGGCAAAATGGGATTACTCATCTATTTATACCATTTGTATGATTATACGCAAGAAGCTATTTATAAAGAGAAGGCTGAGCGATTGCTGGACGATCTCTTGGAAAACGATCTCTCTAAAAACGCAGAACTCACCGTGGAGGAAGGTTTATGCGGAGTTGCGTTAGGATTGGATTATATTGTAAAAAAGCAATTTGTAGACGGTGATATTAATGATTTGCTAAGTGGTATCGATGATTTGCTATTCAAGAAGCTGGTTTTCGGAAATATGGAATCTAGGTATTCCCTGTCTCAACTCATCCATTTCTTATATTACATTTATAAAAGGCTGGAAATCCAGACAAACGATAATGAGCGTTTCCCTTTCGAGGGCTTAGCAATCAAGTTAGTTAATCAATTGGCCGATTTGATAGACGCCTCCTTTTTCGAGGAATCCTATACGTTTTCCATTTACCAATATCACGTACCGATATTAATGAAAACCCTGTCCTGTCTTATACAATATGATTTTTACAAGGATCGGATACAAAAGGTTCTGGAACAACTATCTCTGTATATGTTCTCCCATTTGCCTCATCTGCATTTGAACCGACTATATCTGTTATGGGGCATGTTACCTTTACGGGTTTGTTCGCCGGATTGGCAAAGATATGTGGATGAACTAAGAAAATCAATCAACCTAGACATAATATATAATAGAGAGATCAAAGGCAGGGATATCTATATCAGTAATGGATACGCTTCTCTATATTTCTTGTTGGAGGGATTAAAAAGGGACTTCCCCGAATACACCATCCCTTTCAATCCGCACCTAATTTACGATCGGATCATCTCGTCTGACGCTTGGGATGCCCTAATGGAGAACGAATACTACTATAATATACACAGAGGATTGCTGAATGGTTTCCCCGGTACGGTGTTGGCATTGTTAAACATTAAGCAAAGATATTTATGCGAATAGACTTGACAGATACAACATTTATTATTCCTGTACGGATCGATTCCATGATCCGTTTGGAGAACCTGTTGATGTCCGTGGACTCAATAGTACGTTATTTCCGGACACGCATCTTAATTCTGGAGGCCTCATCATACCAAAATGAGATTATCCCCTCGTTAATAAAAGATGATACGGTGAAGTACACTTTCCTCGTGGATAAAGATCCTGTATTCTACAAGACCAAATACTTGAATATCCTCGCAAAGCAGGTTGATACTCCACTTGTTTGTATTTGGGACGCAGATGTGATACTGGACCACCTTCAAATATTGGATGCGGTGAAACAGCTTAGAACTAGGACTTCTGATGTCGCTTATCCATATGATGGTAATTTTTTAGATACGTCAGATATATTGAGGGAACATTATTGGCTCCATCGTGACTTAGATTTCCTAAAAAAACATCAAGCAAAGATGAACTCTTTGTACACAGTAGAGGGAGTGATAGGCGCAGTCGGGGGAGCGGTCTTCGCCCAAACGGAAAAATACCTGCAAGCGGGTATGGAGAATGAGGATTTCTATGGCTGGGGCTTGGAGGACGGAGAAAGACATTACCGTTGGTTGAGTTTTGGCTACCGGATTTATCGGAGTGAGGGCTGTTTATTCCATTTGTCTCATCCCCGGGATCAAAATGGGATGTTCCGTTCAAGGATACATAGCGAAAAAGCGATGCATGATATGAATGAAGTAGTAAACTATTCCAAAGAGGAACTTCGAGAAAAGTTCTCCTTGGATTCAAGATAGAGAATTGTATTTAGTGATGAAAGATAAAATTATTGGGTCTTAAGTTCATTGGCCTACAAACCTAAGATACTTCACCAAGGATCCTAAGAGACTTTATCCATGAACAAACAAGATCGGTGACCTCAACCTTTTACCACATAAGTCAGCATAAATCAGAAATATTTTGTACTTTTGCGCCGTATTATACAAAATAATAGCATAATGAATCTATTAGAACTGAGTGAACAGGAAATAATAAGACGTAATAGCATGGAGCAGTTGCGTCAGATGGGGATAGAGCCTTATCCCGCAGCTGAGTATGTAACGAACGCATTTTCCAAAGAAATAAAAGAGACATTCAAAGACGACGCTGAGCCACGCCCGGTAAGTATCGCCGGCCGTATCATGAGCCGTCGTATCATGGGTAAGGCTTCCTTCATGGAATTACAGGATTCCGAGGGTAGAATACAGGTCTATATCTCCCGTGACGATATTTGCCCGGATGAGAATAAGGACACCTACAATGTCGTTTTCAAGAAATTACTGGATATCGGTGATTTCGTCGGGATCAAGGGATTCGTTTTCCGTACTCAGATGGGAGAGATTTCCGTTCATGCGCAAGAATTGACAGTTTTGTCTAAATCACTTCGTCCGCTACCGGTCGTTAAATATAAGGACGGTGTCGCTTACGACGGTTTTAATGACCCGGAGCTTCGTTATCGCCAGCGTTACGTGGATTTGGTAGTAAACGAGGGTGTAAAAGATATTTTCATGAAACGTGCGGCTATCATCAAGACCATGCGTACCGCCTTGGATGAGGCCGGATACACGGAGGTAGAGACTCCGATCCTGCAATCTATCGCAGGAGGAGCCAGCGCACGTCCATTCATCACGCATCACAACTCTTTGGATATCGATCTGTATTTGCGTATCGCTACCGAGTTGTATTTGAAACGATTGATCGTCGGTGGATTCGAGGGTGTATATGAGATCGGTAAGAATTTCCGTAACGAGGGTATGGACCGTACGCACAACCCGGAGTTCACTTGTATGGAACTTTATGTCCAATACAAGGACTATAACTGGATGATGAGCTTCACTGAGAAGCTGTTGGAGCGTATCTGTATCGCCGTGAACGGTACGAGCGAGAGCACGATCGACGGTAAGACAATCAGCTTCAAGGCTCCTTTCCGCCGCTTGCCGATCTTGGAGGCGATCAAGGAAAAGACGGGTTACGACTTGGAAGGTAAGACAGAGGACGAGATTCGTGCGATCTGCAAGGAATTGAAGATGGAGATCGACGATACGATGGGTAAAGGTAAATTGATCGACGAGATCTTCGGGGAGTTCTGCGAGGGTACGTTTATCCAGCCGACCTTCATCATCGACTATCCGGTTGAGATGAGTCCGCTGACTAAGATGCACCGTAGCAAACCGGGATTGACCGAACGCTTCGAGTTGATGGTAAACGGAAAGGAATTGGCGAACGCTTATAGCGAGCTGAACGATCCGATCGACCAAGAAGAACGTTTCAAGGAGCAATTACGCTTGAGCGAGAAAGGGGACGACGAGGCGATGTTCATCGATCAAGATTTCTTACGCGCCCTTCAATTCGGTATGCCTCCTACGTCGGGTATCGGTATCGGTATCGACCGTCTGGTTATGTTGATGACCGGACAGACAACAATCCAAGAAGTATTGCTTTTCCCGCAAATGCGTCCGGAGAAAACTGTAAAAAAAGATAACGCAGACAAATACGTGGCCTTAGGCATTTCAGAGGAGTGGGTTCCCGCTTTGCAAAAAGCCGGCTATCTGACGGTTGAAATGCTGAAAAATGCGAACGCAAACAAATTAAGACAAGAGCTTTGCGAGCTTAATAAAAAATATAAGTTAGAACTGCAAAATCCTACGGTCCAAGAAATAGAAGCTTGGATAGCCAATGTAGGAGAATAAAAGCGTGATACGATGGATTTGCCCGGAAAAATCGCGATAATGGGAGGTGGTAGCTGGGCTACCGCCTTAGCCAAGATCGTACTTTCAACTCAAGATAGTATCAACTGGTACATGCGTAGGCCCGATCGTATCGAGGAGTTCAAGCAGTTGGGACACAATCCGTGTTACCTCACCGCCGTGAAATTCGACACGAACAAGATAAACTTCTATTCCAATATCAACCAAGCGATCAAGGACTCGGATACCTTGATCTTCGCTACGCCTTCCCCTTTCTTGAAACAACATTTGAAGAAGGTGAAGACCTCTTTGAAAGATAAGTTTATCATCTCGGCGATCAAGGGTATCGTACCGGATGAGAATATGTTGATTACGGATTACTTCGCGGAGTATTACAAGGTTCCAACAGAAAATATAGCAGTTATCGGTGGTCCCTGTCATGCGGAAGAGATCGCTCTGGAACGGCTCTCGTACATTACGTTGGCTTGTTCTGACATCGAGAAGGTCCGTACGATATCCCCCGTTTTCAAGAATCAATACTTAAAGAATTCCTTCTGTAAGGATGTGACCGGTATCGAATACGCCGCCGTACTGAAGAACGTGTACGCTATCGCCGCCGGTATTTGCCATGGAATGAAATATGGCGATAACTTCCAAGCCGTATTTATCTCGAACGCTATTGAGGAGATGCGTAATTTCGTGGACGCCGTACACGGGCTGGAGCGGGATATCACCGACTCCGTCTACCTTGGCGATTTGCTGGTTACCGCTTATTCCCGGTTCAGCCGTAACCGTACTTTCGGAACCATGATCGGTAAAGGATATTCCGTGAAGACAGCGCAGCTGGAGATGGAAATGATCGCCGAGGGATATTATGGAACCAAGTGTATGCGTGAGATCAACGAGAAATATAAAGTGAACATGCCGATACTGGACGCTGTTTATGATATATTGTACGAGAAGAAATCGCCGACAACGGTCATTCGTCAATTAACGGAAACGTTTAAATAAAATAGCATATGAAAAACATCAGTTTAAACATCGACAAGGCTCTGGGCACTGTCTCCAAGGAACAGGTTTACGCTCAAGAGGCCAAGGCAATGGAATGTATTGCCACATTACATAACGGTAACGGAGCAGGTAACGACTTTTTGGGTTGGTTGCATCTCCCCTCTTCTATCACGGACGCAGAGTTGGCCGACATCGAGAATACGGCGAACGTGCTTCGTTCTAAATGTGAGGTGGTCGTAGCCATTGGTATCGGTGGTAGCTATTTGGGTACCAAAGCGGTAGTAGAAGCGTTAAACAACAGCTTCGACTGGTTGCAAAACGACCGTAAAAACCCGGTTATGTTATACGCCGGACACAATATCGGAGAGGATTATCTTTATGAATTAAGCGAAGTTTTGAAAGGTAAGCAATTCGGTATTATCAATATCTCCAAGTCTGGTACGACTACAGAGCCGGCTTTGGCTTTCCGTATCTTGAAGAAACAATTGGAAGATGCTGTTGGCAAGGAAGAGGCTAAACATCGTATCGTAGCTATCACGGACGCTAAGAGAGGCGCTTTGCGTACTTTGGCAGATCAAGAAGGTTACAAGACTTTCATCATCCCTGATAACGTAGGTGGACGTTTCTCTGTTTTAACTCCGGTAGGTTTGCTTCCGATCGCCGTGGCAGGTATCAGCATCCGCGACTTGGTTGCTGGAGCAGTTTCCATGGAAAAAGCTACAGACGCGAGCGTTCCTTTCGCTGATAATATGGCCGCTATCTATGCCGCTACTCGTAATGAATTATATAAGAACGGTAAAAAGATTGAGATCT
The DNA here is from genome assembly GCF_000012845.1 of Parabacteroides distasonis ATCC 8503. Taxonomy (NCBI): domain Bacteria; kingdom Pseudomonadati; phylum Bacteroidota; class Bacteroidia; order Bacteroidales; family Tannerellaceae; genus Parabacteroides; species Parabacteroides distasonis. The sequence goes on along the minus strand of NC_009615.1, from coordinate 158,845 downwards.
TGGCTAACTTCCATCCGAAATTGCACTATATCGCAGAATGGTGGAAACAACTTTACGGAGAGAGCGAAGGTAAAGACGGTAAAGGTATTTTCCCAGCATCCGTAGATTTGACAACCGATTTGCATTCCATGGGGCAATGGATCCAAGACGGTGAGCGTACGATTTTCGAAACGGTTATCTCCGTGGAAGCTACAGATCATAGCGTATTGGTCCCTACAGATGAAGCCGATTTAGATGGCTTGAACTTCTTGGCAGGCAAGCATGTAGACGAGGTAAACAAGATGGCCGAATTAGGTACTCAGTTGGCTCACGTAGATGGTGGTGTTCCTAATATTAAGGTTAATATGCCAGAAGTAAGCGCATTCTATATCGGTCAGTTGTTCTATTTCTTCGAGAAAGCTTGCGGTATCAGTGGTTATATGTTAGGTGTGAATCCTTTCAATCAACCGGGTGTCGAGGCTTATAAGAAGAATATGTTCGCCCTGTTGAATAAGCCGGGATACGAGAAAGAAAGCGAAGCTATCAAAGCACGTTTATAATACGATTTACCCCATAAAAAAACGGTTTTCTCATCACGAGGAAACCGTTTTTTCGTTTGAATAGTTTTTATTACTCATTTAATTCTTTAAGTAAATCGCTCCCGGCTTTGAATTTGACCGAGACACGTGGAGTAATCATTACTTCCTCCCCTGTTTTCGGATTACGTGCCAATCGCTCGGATTGTTGCCAAGGTACAAAAGATCCAAATCCTTTCATGGAAATAGATTCTCCTTCCCGTATTCCTTTCGCCACAACAGTCGGTAACGCATTCACTACGGCCCTAACAACATTTTTCGGCAATCCTGTTTCTTCCACAAGAGATTGTACTAATTCTCCTCTATTCATACTAGATAATAAATATACCATTCTTCACCAGAAAAGAGTCCGGTGAGAACTCTAGTTAGCGCATTAATAACGAATTTTCAAAGGCTATAACTTGCTATGAATAAGTGATATCATAATACTGTATACTATTTCTTATTAATTATATTTCTACCAAAGTCTCACTTGTCTATCTGAAAGGGGTTCAATTATACCTGCATTTAGGTATATAATATTTCTGTATGCATTGATTTTTAATATATGATATTTTGATATTCCCCAAATATTCATATATTTGCAATGATTAAACAACTAAGTTCTCACCGAACTACGTCATAATTTATTGATTAATTATCTCAACGAAATAAATTTATATCCCTTATTTTTCAATACATCTATCAACTCATCCAGATAATTATAAAATTTATCAATCCGGTTAGGGTGTACATGTAGGTGGATCAAAAGTAAGCACCCATTTAAACCATTTTTGTTTCATAAAATGAAATTCCATTATATATCATATTTATTTAATTTCAAGAAGCTTTCCTCCCATTTCTGTTAATTCCGATTTATTACGTACCTTTGTATTGGTTTTTAAGAAGGTAATAACATGATTCAAGAAGCGATTATCCGATATCTGCGTAAACACAGGCAGGAATCCCTTTCTCCCAAAGCTGTTCTTTTCGATATGGATGGTGTATTATATGACTCTATGCGTTTTCATGCACGGGCATGGCATGAGGTAGCGACCCTCCATCAGCTAACTTCTCGGCCGGAAGACTTTTATATGTTCGAAGGACGTACTGGGGAAAGCACGATCAACGAGCTATACCAACGCACTTTCCAACGAGACGCTACCGCCGAGGAGAAGCAAACGATCTATAAAGAGAAAGCGGATCTATTCAATACCTATAATGACGGTGCCCCCATGACCGGCGCCGCAGAGGTTCTAAAAGAAGTGGAAGCATCTGGACTGCAACGATTGGTTGTCACCGGTTCCGGCCAACATAGCTTGATCGATAAGCTAAACCATACCTATCCGGGACATTTCAACCGAGAGAAAATGGTTACGGCTTTCGACGTGAAATATGGCAAGCCACACCCCGAACCTTATTTAATGGGACTTCAAAAAGCGCATGTGAAGCCTAACGAAGCTTTTGTGGTAGAGAACGCTCCCATGGGAGTAGAAGCTGCCGTGGCAGCCAATATCTTTACGATAGCCGTAAACACCGGACCTCTCCCCGATCAAGTTTTATTAGATGCCGGAGCGGATTTACTATATCCGGATATGGAAAACTTAGCTAAAGATTGGAAACAAATCATCGAGCTTGCGAAATCCACCCGATTGAACGAGTATTCCAAATAAGCGAACATAAAAAAAGAGGCTACCCGATAATGAAGTAGCCTCTTCTTTTTTATCATCGAACGGATTATTTCACATAATCAGCCTTATTCAAGAAATCATAGCTCTGCTGAACGCTGGCAACCGGATCATTGTTTGTATATTGCTCAACTTCAACATACCAATCCTTTACGTTATTAGCGTACATTTGATCGAAGATAGGCTTGAAATTCATCTTGCCACTTGCGCCGATCTCTTTCTCATCCTTGATATGGATAGCCTTGAACTGGCTCGGACGGTTCTTCAAGTAAGCGACAGGATCACCGCCACCCATCATTACCCAGTATACATCCATCTCGAAGAATACGTGGTTCGGGCTTACGTTATCCAGCAAGAAATCATAGATCAACTGATCGTCGATCTTACGGAACTCGAAGTCGTGGTTGTGATAACCGAACGCGATGCTAGCGGCAGCGGTCTTATAACCAACCGTGTTAAAATAATCGCAGTACATCTTCAAGTCATCCAATGTAGTCTTATCGTTAACCGGCATCCACGGTTGAACCATATATTTAACGCCTAACTCATTATGAGCATCAATCGCTTGATCCCACCAACTCATAACCTCGGCTTCTTTTTCTTTCGTAAATGCCTGTCCAAGGTGAGCGCTCGTACACTTCATACCTAGGTCATTCACCATTTTCTTAAATTCAGCGGGAGCTAAACCGTAAATCTTTCCGTTATCATAGCTTGCTGTCTCCAGATTCTTATAACCCATCTTAGCGGCGGTTTCCAATACTTTCTGGATACCTTCTTCTTTTACAAGGTCTCTTAAAGAATACAATTGAAGCCCTATATATTTAGAAGACTCCGATGCTGTAGCGGCAGCTTGTCCTGATTTACCGCCACAAGAAGATAATAACTGCGGGGCTACCAACCCACCCGCAAGCATCAAAGAGGCTTGCTTCAAAAAATTACGTCTGTTCTGCATAGTACTATTAATTAAGTTTGATTGAGAATTTTTACAAAAGTAAGACTATATTCTTAGGTTTATATCTTTATGGAAGTTAAAATCTTCAAAAAGGACATTGTATTTTAATTTTCGTTATCTTTGGAGGATATATTATTACTTAAATCATTTATATCATGAAAAAATTATCAATTCTAGCGATGGGCCTTCTCTTTGTCCTGACCACAGCCTGTAGTGTTTCCGGCAGTGGTACCTTATTCGATGGCAAAGATAGTAACAAATGGAAAATGACAGGCGATGTCTCCGTTCAAGACGACATAATGACCTTGAAAGGTACGGATGCACTGGCCGTACTGAAAAACGGCAAATACAAAAACTTCGATCTGACCCTTGATTTACGTACTACCCCGGGAGGCAAAGGCGCCGTCTGGTTCCATACGGACCCGACCTTGAAGAAAGGATATCGTATCGCTATCAATAATGACCGGGCTGATAAGGTTTGGTGGAAAATGACAGGAAGTCTTGTTTCCGTGAGGAATTTGACCAAAAGCTTCGTAAAAGAAGATCAATGGTTCAAGATGGATATCCGGGTAGCCGGACAAGAGATTGATGTAAATATAAACGGCGAACCGGTTGTGGAGTATATCCAACCGACCGCCCCATATCGTACGGACGCTAACGCCTATGCCTTATTATCGGAAGGGACATTTGCCATAGAGAGTGATGGTAGCGGTGAGATCCAGATCAAGAACATCACCGTGAACGTAATTGATGAATCCACGATCGATATCAACGCACAATTGGCGGAAGCTAACGATGAGCAAAATGACGAGATCATTAAATTACATCAATCGGATTTCCCGGTATTAGATTATCACGTGCACTTAAAAGGTGGCTTAACCAAGGAAGTTGCCGCTAAGCAATCCCGCAAGACCGGTATCAATTATACGATCGCACCGAACTGCGGCATCGGTTTCCCAATCACGAACGACCAACAAGTCATGGATTACCTAAATGAGATGCGCTCACAGCCTTTCATCCTTGGCATGCAAGCGGAAGGACGCGAATGGATAACCACATTCTCTCCCGAGACTCTTAAAGAATTCGACTATGTGTTTACGGACGCTTTGACGTTCAAGGACAATAAAGGTCGCCGTACCCGCCTATGGATTCCGGAAGAGACTTGGATCGAGAATGAGGAGCAATATATGGACATGATCGTAGATCGTATCTGCTCCGTATTGGAAGAGCCGGTAGATATCTATGTAAATCCTTGTTTCTTGCCATCTCCGATGGATAAGCGTTTTGACGAATTCTGGACGGAGGCCCGCATGAACCGTTTCGTCGAGGCATTGGCAAAAAGCGGAAAAGCTTTAGAGATCAACGAACTATACAATATTCCAAATAAAGCGATCATTATGAAGGCGAAAGCCGCCGGCGTTAAATTCACGTTTGGAAGTAACAACGTGACACCAAACGTCAGCGATCTGTCTTACAGTATCCGCATGATGAAAGAATGTGGCCTGACGGCTGAGGATATGTATAAACCGAAAGTTAAAATCTAATCACACATTTACCCTCACCCTAATCCCCCGTTTAGGGACACCCTAAATGAGCGATTAGGGTAGACCTAAACGAGGGATTATTCTCTCTCTCGCAACATCCGTCGCATCTTCATATACCGATATTGCTTAATAATCATCTTGCGGCTACGTATGATCTGATAACGGTAAATGATACAAGACAAGATGAAATATACGCCCGCTTGAATCCATAATACCCGATATTCATGCGCCACCTCATGCAAGGAAGCGCCAGCCGTATTGATACGAATAAATCCCTGGATACCCGGAGTAGAAGGAAACAAATAACCCACCACTTTCCAAAACGGAGGAATAGCCGCCTCCGGCCAAGAGACACCCGAGATAAATAACAAGATGACAGACGTGAAAACGAATACCAACATAGGTGACTCACGACTCGTCATAAATCCAGATAGCGTCATAGACATAAAAATACAGGCAAACAGGTAAGGCAGTAAAAACAACAAAATAGTCAGTGGCTCACCAACCTGAGGTAAGGAGAATAACTTAGGGACAATAGCCAATACCCAGATGCAAACCACCACATACAGCAAAAGATAAGTCAGCGACTTGCCGAACACGATACGCAAAGTCCCATTAAAATGCCGGCAAATAGGCACCAGACTATGAAAGCGGTTCTTTTCCCGGGCCGTTCCTCCCAACATTCCGATACCCAATATCAAAGTCTGTTGCAACACCAAGATCAAGATAGCCGGTACCAAGAAACTGGCAAAGCCATTCTGGGAATTAAACAACGCTACCGATTCATACGGGATCGGGTCTACCGTGATCTGGTCCATCTTATCCGTAGACGACGGATTATTATGCATCCGAAGTTCCTTACCCATATCCAATGACACCTCTGTCGTCGCCAAAAGGAAAGCCTTATAAAACAATAAGGCGCTCATATCGCAATACAACGAGACGGTTGTCTGTCGCCCTTCATGCAGGTCCTTACTATAATCCGGGGGAAAGAACAAAATTCCATAGGCCTTCTTCTCATCTAACATCTTCTTGGCTTCCGCCATATCCGGACAAACACCCACTACTTCCACATCCGGCGTGGCGTTAACCCGTCTGGTAAACTCACGACTCAAATAGGAATCACTTTGGTCTACCACCACCATCTTCGCCTCGTGTACTACCTCGTTATTATATATAAATGAATAAAGCAGCGGATATACGAAAGGCACCAAGAAAAAGAAGATCATGACCCCCGCATCCTTAAACACGTTTCTCAATTCATCTTTCCAAATATAAAACGTATCCAGAAGACCTTCCTTTATGATATATCGTAAACGATGTTCTCTTTTCATCACATACAGTTTTTACGGTAGATATTTGAAATCCAACAACGCCCTCTTCAAGTTCCGCCCGATAAGGAACGGCAAGATCAGAAATCCCAACAACCAAGCGTACTCGCCCAACGTATAGAATAGCGCCCGCCCGTTCAAGGCTTGATCGACATAAATCAAGAAATAATGCCGCAGAGGAAACAAACGTGCCAACGCTTGCAACGTAGGGTCCATACCTTGTACCGGAAACGAGAATCCGACAATGGAGAACGAGATCATTCCGAACAGACTGGCGAAGCTAAGCCCTAAACGGGGAATCGGTAATACGCCGATCATAAATACGCCTACCGCCTGAGAGGATATAATCAGCAAAAACATCGCCAAAAGCATCGGAAACCAACCGCTATTTAACGGGAAAGAATTAAATCCATACAACACCGCACAATACATAAAGCCTACGACCGTAAAAATAGCCGTCTGCGGCAATAACTTTCCCAACAAACTAACTGCGATAGAACTCCCTCCCATATCCAACCATTTACGGGATGTGGAATATTTAATTTCCGTACCGATACTGAATACTGTCACTAGAAATACCATCAACTGAATGATACCCGGCAAAACCGTATTATTCAAATATACCGAATAATTCAACCACGGATTGCCGATCGGATGCGTATCGATCACGATCGGTTGTAGCTGTCCCATGATCTGCGCTTCGGTATATCCTTTAGCTTGTCCGGTTTGTAAACCCACAGCGGCCCCCGCCAATACTGACATCGTTTTCATATCCCGAAACAGCAAGGAAGCGGCGATCAAATAGGTACCATTCGTATAAAAAGACAACCGGGGCTGCTTTCCAGATGTGGCGTCCACGGCGAAACCGGATGGAATGTAAAAAATTCCATATACATTCCCTTTCTGCATTTCCTGACGAGCCTCGGTAAACGACATGGTTTTCATATACACCTCTGTCTGCTCAAAGGCATCCAGCTGGCGAATCAAATTGCGTGAGGTAGCAGAGTTATCCATATCCACCACCGCTATCGGCAGATCGGTCGGCAATCCCTCATGCATCAACGATACAAAGAAAATGACACAGATAGCCGGAGCGATCAGCATACAAAAGAAGTAAATCGGTTGAGCCACCAGCCGATGCACCTCACGCTTCGCGATAAGCCAGATTCTATGCAAACTTTCTTTATAGGTCATACGATCTCTTTCCCTTTTTTCTTTAAGATCACGGACATTCCCGGACGAAGATCAGCGACTTTCTCCAACGGACGAGCACGCACCTCGAAAGTCTTCGAGTCATATTGTCCATTCGTCTTTGTCGCTTTCCATGCGGCATACGAACCCATATCCTTCATATAATAGACTTTCAACTTCACCGGTAGGTCCCCCAACGCTGGAATAAAAGCATTTACCTCCGAACCAATCTTGATATCTTTCAACAGATCCTCACGAATACTGAAAGTTACCCATACATCATTTAAATCAGAGATATTCATGATCGGAGCGCCTGTACCAACCAACTCACCGACTTCCGGGAACCGTTCTGAAACCTCCCCGTCAATCGGAGCCACCAAAGCGCTCTCGCCCACATACGACTCCACTTCGGCGATAGCACCTTCCGCACGTTGGACCATAGCGGCAGCGGCAGCCTTATCTTCCTTACGGGCACCTTCTTTTGCCATCTCATATTGAGAACGGGCAGCCTTCTCTGTCGCTACCATAGCGTTATAATTAGCCTCCACCTCGTCTCTTTTTTGAGCGGACATCACCCCTTTCTCGTATAAATTCTGAATACGATCGAAAGATTTCTTAGCGATAGTTAATCCAGCTTGCGCCTTTTGCCACATCTCATAAGCGGCCGTGATTTCCTGTTCACGGGCTCCTTTAATCGCTTTAGCGTTCTGCGCCTCCGCTGCCGCACGAGCCGCCTCCGCTTGTTTCAGCTTCGCCATAACCTCGGGCGTATCTAAAAAGACCAAAGTATCTCCGGCTTTTACCTGATCGCCTTCGCCAAAACGATAAGAAGCGATACGTCCGGGAACCTTACCGGAGATACGAACTTGGGTGGCCTCGGCCTGCCCCATTATAATATCGTCAGGCGGTGTAAGCAGGAAGAAACCCGCCAAGGCTACCAATCCGATCACGACCAATACCGTGATAAAAGCTAACATCATGTTACTGATAGAAAACTTCTTGTTCTCGTTCATCTCTGTGTATATTTTTATTTGTTATTACTCTTATTCATTTGCGGACAGTTTACCCAAAGCCTTGCTTAGATAAACTTCTGTTAATTTCACCTCGATTTGAGCATCAATCAAACTAGAGCGAGCAGAAACCCATGCTGTCTGCGCCTCCATTAAGTTCAAAGCCGGGATAACCCCTTCCTCAAAACCGAAATTCGCACGCCGCAAATTCTCTTCCGCATTTTCCATATTACGGGAAGAAGCGATCAACTTTTTGCCCGCTTCATTCACTTTATAAACGGATTGATTTACCTGCAACTCGATCTTTTCACGAGCATCCTGCCATTCCAGTGTTTTTATGCGCGTTTCCGCTTTCGCCGAGTTACGCCTATAAGTGCCTTCCCACCAACCGGACAAGGGTACCTTTACCATAACTCCGACATTAAACATACCGGCGAAATCATTTTTAAAACCATTAAAAACATTCGGATTCGTGACGAAGTAATTCGCCGCTAAAGCGACATTAGGCAACATCTCTGCCAAAGCAATACGTTCTTTTCGCTTATAGATTTTCGTTGCCAGATCCAAACTTCTCAGTTCATTACGATTCATGAAAGCCTCATTCAGATCGGCCGAGGCTTGTGTTGTCTCTACCGGAAAATTATCCAGCTTCTCGTCTGCAAGCGATAAATCCTCCTCTAAAGACAGACCACAAATTTGCGCTAAAAGCATTCGGGTTAAAGCCAGACCATTCTCAACCTTAGTCTGAGCCATCTCCGCCTCATTCAGTTTCACCTTGACAGAAAGACCATCGGCCTCGGTAGCGACTCCCTCATAGATCATAGCGGTCACATCACTATCCATCTTACGGAGCAAATCCACATAAGCGTCCGCCAATTTCTTCTTATTCACCAAAGATATGACCTGCCAATAGGTCTCGTCAGTCTTATAAATCAAGTCCTGCAACTGTAAATTATTCATTGACTCCGCTAATTGCTTGGCAAACTTAGTGATTTGGTTATAATTAACGATCTTCCCGCCCATGAACACAGGCTGCACCAACGATACATTACCCACCCAGATATTCTGCACATCCAAATGTTGCATATCGTTCACCCCACTCATCAAATGTTGGATCATCGGTAATTGGGCCAAGCCACCTAAAGAAGAGCTCAAGGATGAGGACAAAGCGCCCATGTCCAGTAAGTTTATATCCTTCTGGTTCCACATATAGGCACCGTTTGCCGATAATTGAGGAAAATACTTGGTAAAAGCGGCTTTCTTCTCGTTATCCGCCATCTTGATCTTTTCGCCAGAGATTTGTAGCTCCTTATTGTTCTGGATCGCCAGATTCCGGCACTCTTCCAATGTCAACATTCGCTGAGCGTGCATACAGCTCACCGTGACTACAAATGTTAATAGTAAGATAGTTCGTTTCATCTTTATATCGTTTTAACCTACCTATATAATGCCATCATATTCCCTATGTGACAAAAATATAAAAACCCGCACAAAAGTATAGGTTTAAAGCGAATATAAAATTGAACTAATTCAATAAAGGATACGTTTCTTCAACTTACAATACCAAGAATCACTAACCCCCATATATTGAGCTATATATTTATCAGGGACCCGGCTTACGATCCATTGGTGGTTCGTATAAAGATATTTCAGGAATTCTTCCGCCTTACAGGTTTGACGGACAGCGAACATTGAATAGAGCTTGGAAATAATCATCAGCATCACATTCTGATAACAGGTAGCGAAAGCTGGATATCCCAACGACAAACGTTCGATATCCGTCCGGGAAAAACAGAGCAATTCACCATCCTCGATAGCTTTCACCTCAAACTCGGAAGGGACTTGTGTAAAATAACCTATTGTAGAAACAAAAGGGTACATACTATCCGAGGAGAAACCGGTTACGCATTCATTCCCATTCTCATTAATATATTGATTGATAAAAAGCCCTTTATTAATAAAATAGGCATCTTGGCACAACTCGCCCGTACGAATCAAATAATCCCCTTTCCGGATTGTCACACCTCGAGTACAACTTTCCAAATCCTTTAGGAAAGATTCATCTCGAGACAGAATCTCCGGAATAAAACTTAGGAACTTCTCAAAGTCGGGAGATAATTTCATAGTTAATCATCCAAGGTAAATCTCTTCTGTCCGATCAAATTACCGTCAGAGAAAATATCCACACGGTAAGTACCCGGAGATAAGAATTCCTCGATATTCCAATACATGGTCACTGCCACCTCCTCACCTTCATATTCTATCATTTTCTTCATAGAATAATTGATTTCCTTTCCTTCAAAAGCGAATACATCCGCACGGCTTTTCACCAATATATCGTCATCCGGTTTCATGATCCGTACATATACCATCTTTTCGCCGACAGGAGCGGTAATGTTCTTCGCTATCTTGAAAGTCACGACGAATTGCTGCATCTTCTTAATACGCTTAGCGAGTTTACCTCGAGAGTTCACAGGAGTCACGTTAATATCCGTCGCATCCAAACGACTAGCTAACGTTACTCTTTCCGTCAATTTCTCTTTTTCCTTTTTCAAGGTAGCAGCTTGTGAAGTAGCCCTCTGATATTTCTGAACAGCCTCTTTCTTTTCAACCTTCAATTGCTCATTCTCACGATTCAAGGAATCGATTTGGACAACATAGTTACGCATGATTTTACGTAAGGTATCCAATTCCTTTTTCAAGCGAGCTATTTCCTTCGCATTCGTAGCCTTCACCGTACGCAATTCTTCCAATAAACGTTGTACCTTTGCTTGCTCCGTAGATAATAGGGCAACAAGGGAATCATTGCCTACGCTAAACTTATAACCTTCATATTGAAGAGACAATTCATTATATTCATCCTCCAAAGATTCTTTCTCAAGATCAAAGGTTTCCACCAAATCAGTCATTTGCTGCTTTTGATGATAAATATAATAACCGGCACCAGCAATAATCAGTACCAATACTATAACTGCTACGATAAGTAGCGAAAGTTTATTTACTTCTTTATTCTCTTTCTTTTCAGTATCCATATGAGGTTCTTAGCTATTACAAAAGCACAAAATTACAATTTCT